>DAIUFP010000025.1:0-74677 GCA_036844565.1 Gemmatimonadaceae bacterium
ACGAGCATGAGAAAGTCGTCGTCGTACTTCATCCACCGGAAGAGCGTCCGCTTGGAGATGCCGGTCTCGCGCTCAACGGCGGGGTAGCTCTTGCCCTGTCGCAGCAGTCGGGCGGCGTGCGTGCGCTTGCGCGGCGAGATGACCGTGCGCGTCGTCATGAGCCGACGATGATGAAGCCTCGGGGACCGTGATCGTGCGGGTTGTCCCACAGTGCGCGAGGCGGGCGGTCGCTTAGGTACTGCTCGGTGACGCGCACGCCATGGTCGACGCGGTGCTCACGGATCCCACCACCGCCCCGGTGAGCGCAAAGCTCAAGGCATTGCTCGCAATCGCCGCGAAGGTCCAGCATGGCGGGCGCATCGTCTCGGAAGACGACGTCGCCGCCGCGCGCGCGGAAGGCGCCACGGATCGCGACATCCACGACATGGTGCTGATCGCTGCGTCGTTCTCGATGTTCAACCGCTACGTCGACGGGCTGGCCACGCTCGTGCCTCCGGATCCGGCGGCGTACGTCGAAATGGGAAAGCGGATGGCCGAGGGCGGCTATGCGGCGCGCCTGGACGGGATCGTGGCGTCCCGATGAGCGCCCACATCCCCGTGCAGGAAGGGCTCGTCGGCATCACGAGCCTCCTCGAGTACCGTCTCGACACCGCCAAGCCGATTCGCGAGCTGACGCAGACGCTGCTGCGCGGTCCGTCGACCCTCAGCGAGGGCGAGCGGGAGCTGATCGCCACCGTCGTGTCGCACCGCAATGCGTGCCGATTCTGCACGGCCGCGCACACCGCGGCCGCCGATCTCCTCCTCGGCGAGTCCTCCACGGCGGATGCCGTGAAGCACAACCTCGACGAGGCGCCAGTGAGCGCGAAGATGAAGGCACTGCTGCGCATTGCCGCGAAGGTGCAGGACAACGGCAGGCTGGTGTCGGACGAGGACGTGGCCACCGCCCGCGCGGAGGGAGCCACGGACCTCGAGCTTCACGACACCGTACTGATTGCCGCGCTGTTCAGTCTCTACAACCGCTACGTCGACGGACTCGCGTCCGAGACGCCCGACGACCCGTCGTTCTATCGCACGCTCGCCGATCGCATCGTGAATCGCGGTTACGTGCGGCCGCCGGGTGGCTTTCCGGCGCCCGCCGAGCCAGCCGGAGCGAAGTGACCATGGCACACATCGATCTCCCTGAAGGCATGCCAGGAATCCGCGGCCTCATGATGTACCGCCCGGAGACGGCGCTCCCCATCAACCAGCTCGTGAACGTGCTGCTCCAGGGCCCATCCACGCTCACGAAGGGCGAGCGCGAGATGATCGCCACGCGCGTCTCCACGCTGAACGAGTGCAAGTTCTGCTCGTCCATTCACGGCGCCGTCGCGCGCGCGCACCTCGGTCCTGATGCGTCGCTCGTGGCGCAGGTCGCGCACGACCCGGAGTCTGCGCCGGTGAGCGCGAAGCTCAAGGCCCTCCTTCGCATCGCGGCCAGGGTGCAGCGGGACGGACGCAGCGTCTCGGATGCCGACGTCGCCGCGGCGAAGAGCGAAGGCGCCACCGACCTCGAGATCCACGACACCGTCCTGATCGCCGCGGTGTTCTGCATGGCCAACCGGTACGTCGACGGACTCGCCACGTGGGCGCCCGACGACGTGGCCATCTACGACCGCTCCGGCGCCTTTCGGGCCGAGCACGGCTACCTGGCCCCCGCTCCACCAGTGTGATCTGGGGCGGCTCGGCCGCTCGCACGTCCCTCATTCCACCGATCAACTCCATATGCATCAATTCCGGCTCGGTCTCGGGCTCGCTCTCCTGCTTTTTGACTATGGCGATTGGGGCCGCTGGATGGAGGGAACTGGGGGGGTAGATGTTGATTGCATGCGACATCTGCCCCACTCCATCCAGCGCTCCAGTTAGTGCAGTCAAAGGCTGCGCTAACGCTGACACGTTCGGTATCTCTCTGAATTTGCCGCGCGCGGAACGTCCGCGCATATTCGGCCGCTCGCGCATCAAGCGACGCTCCCCTTCGCGGACCTGACTCATCGCCCCTGAGCACCCGCCCGCCGATTTCACCGGCCGAGTCGCCATCATCACTGGCGCGGCGCGTGGACTCGGCCGCGCTGCGGCCGAACGACTGTACGAGCGCGGAGCCTCCGTCGCGGTCAACATCCGCGACCTCGCACGGGCGCGGGAGGTCGCCGACGCACTCGGCGAGCGGGCGCTCGCCGTGCCTGGCGATATCACGACAGAGGGTGTGCCCGACGCCATCGTCCGCCGCACACTGGAGCGGTTCGGCCGAGTGGATATCCTCGTCAACAATGCCGCACTCGCGCGTTCGACGCGCTTCGGCGATCTGTCCGCGGCAGAATGGCGTGAAGCGCTCGAGGTGAACCTCACCGCACCATTTCTACTCTCGCAGGCCGTCCTCCCAGCCATGAAAGCGCAGCACTACGGCCGCATCATCAACATCTCGTCCTCGGCCGGGCGCATGGTGAGCACGCTCGGCGGAGCGCACTACACCGCGTCGAAGGCGGGGCTGCTCGGCCTCACCCGCGCTTCGGCGAAGGAGCTGGGGAAATTCGGCATCACGGTCAATGCGATCTGCCCGGGCATGATCGACACAGAGCTCACGCATGAATACGCGTCAGACGAGACATTGAAGGCGCTCGCCACTGGCTATCCCGTGCCGCGCCTCGGTACGTCGCTGGAGGTCGCCGACCTGATCTGCTTTGCGGCATCGGAGTCCGCGGGCTATCTCACGGGCACCGCGCTCGACATCAACGGCGGCGACCTGATGATGTAGAGGTCCTTTTCCAGGATGAAATGAAGGAGAGCACGCGGGTTCTCGTGGCACTTGGTACGGCGATGGCCGGTGGCGCACTCATCGGCGCGTCGGGCAACCAGACGCTCATTCGCGGCGCCGATGCGCTCGCGCCCATCGGCACGATGTGGGTGAGCGCCATTCGCATGACGGTCATTCCGCTGGTGGTCTCCCTGTTGATCACGGGCGTTGCGTCTGCCACAGATGTGAGTGCCATTGGAAGGATCGGCCGGCGCACGCTGGTCGTCTTCGGGTTGCTGCTCGTGGGTGTCGCGACGGTCTACATTCCTCTCGCCGCCGCGGTGTTTTCACTTCTGCCGCGCATCATCACGGCGCGTCCGGCAATTCCCGCCGGTGCGGCCGAGGCGGCAAGTCAGGTCTCGGCGGGCGGGCAGCAGCAGACTGTCGCGGGATGGCTCACGTCGCTCATCCCCAGCAATCCGATCGCGGCGGCGGCCAACGGCGCGATGGTTCCGTTGATCATCTTCACGCTGCTCTTCGCGCTGGCCATCGCGCACAGTCCGGCGCCGGCGCGCGCGGCGCTGCTCGGGTTCTTCGAGGCGGTGGGTGCGGCGATGCTCATCCTTGTCCGCTGGATCGTCCGTCTCGCGCCGATCGGGATCTTTTCTCTCATGCTTCCGCTGGCTGCGCATGTCGGCGGAGAGTTGGCGGGCGCGATCGGGTTCTACATCGCAGCGTATTCCCTCGGCTGCGTATTCGTCATCGCGCTGTTGTATCCGGTGGTCGGGGTGTTCGGTGGCATTCCCATCCGGCGCTTTGCGCAAGCGGCACTTCCGGCGCAGTTGATCGCGTTCAGCTCCAGCTCGTCCATCGCCTCGTTGCCGGCGCTGGTGGAGAGCGCGGAGCTCGGACTCGCGTTGCCAAAGACCATCACGGGCTTCGTGCTGCCCCTCGCCGTGTCGACCTTCAAGATCGCGGGCCCGGTCTCGTGGACGTCGGGTGCGTTGTTCATCGGATGGTTCTACGGCGTTCCGCTGCATGCGCGCGAGCTGGCGACCATCGCGTTCGCGACGATCTTCCTGGCGTTCGGCGTGCCCGGTATTCCACGCGGCGCCTTCATCATGCTGACGCCGCTGTTTGCAGCGATCGGGTTGCCGGCCGAGGGCATCGGCATTCTCATCGCCGTCGACGCGCTGCCGGATCTGTTCGCCACGACGCTCAACGTGACAGGCGACCTCGCCGCGACGGCGATCGTTGCGCGCGGACAGTCCACGGTTCTTGCACTGGAAGCGTGACAACGCGCAACCACGTTTCCACATGACCAAAACTTTCTCCTCGGCCGACAACGGATCGACGATCGCCCTCGACGCCGAGGAACGATTCACGCTCGTGCTCGCCGAGAACCCGACGACCGGCTATCGCTGGCATGTGACGCTCTCGCCACCCGCCATCGTTGCCGAGGAGGGGACGGACTTCGCGTCGTCGGCCAAAACACCAGGTGCGTCGGGCGAACGCCATCTGCACTTTCGCGCTACCAGCGCCGGCGCGTTCGAGCTGGTGTGTCATCGCTACCGTGAAGGAGAGCTACCGTCCGCCGCGAAGGAGACGTTTCGGCTCACGGGAACGGTACGCTAGCCTAGCTCCGCTAGTGCAGTCAACGGCTGCGCTAACGCTGACACGTTCCCAATCACGGCAAGCGCCGGTATGCAGCGGGCGTCATCAGTAGCTCTCGGCGGAACGGTGATGGGCGCGGCGCGTTGAGTCAACGCGACGGTTCTACGAAATCCGCTCGAGCTTTCTGAGTGCCGGTACAAGGCGCGCCGTGAGCCCAACGACGATAAGCGCAGCCGTTCCGCCAAGCACCACCGCCGGCACCGCGCCGAACAGCCGCGCCGCGACGCCACTCTCGAACGCTCCGAGCTCGTTCGACGATCCCACGAACACGGAGTTCACCGCCGATGCGCGCCCGAGCATGTCGGGCGGCGTCAGCATCTGCACCAGCGTGGAGCGAATCACGACGCTGACGCTGTCCGCCATGCCGCTCACGCACAGCAGCACGAGCGACAGCCAGAAGCTCGTCGACAACCCGAAGCCAATGATGCACAGGGCGAATACAGTAACCGCGAGCAGCATGCTGCGACCCGCCCGCTCGAACGGCCGGCGATGCGCGAGAAAGAGCCCCATCGTCACTGCCCCAGCCGCCGGCGCGGCGCGCAAAACGCCGAGTCCCTGCGGCCCCACGTGCAGCACCTCACTCGCGAATACGGGCAACAACGCCTCGGCCCCACCGAGGAAGACCGAGAAGAGATCCAGCGAGAGCGCGCCGAGGATCACCGGTTGTCCGAAGACGAAGCGCAGCCCGACCAACAGGTTCGTCCCGATCGACGCCTCGCTGGGGGCTCGCGCTCCAGCCTCGTACCGCATGGTGAGCATCCCGAGGAGCGCGCAGATCATCAGCGCGACGTCGACGGAATAGGAGGCGACCGCGCCTGAGAATCCGTACAGCAGGCCACCCACCGCCGGCCCCACGACGGCCGCGATCTGCCAACTGCTGCTGCGCCACGCGATCGCGTTCTGGAGATGCTCGCGCGGCACCAGCTCCGAGCTCAACGCCTGACGGGCAGGCTGCAGCAGGCTCCTCGCGATGCCGCTAGCGAAGATGATTACATAGATGGGAATCACACCCACGCGGGCCAACACGCCCGCGGAGCTCAGCGCGAGCAGCGCCACGGCGCAGAGCGCGAGCACCGCCAGCGCGACGACGGCGATGGTGCGCCGGTTCAATCGATCGGCCACATAGCCAGCAGGCAACGCGACCGCAATGAACGGCAGCGCCTCGGCCAATCCAATGAGGCCGAGGGAGAGCGGATCGTGCGTGATCGTGTAGACCTGCCACCCGACCACCACGGCCTGAAGCTGTGAGCCGAGTGTCATCGCGAAGAGGCTCACGATGTACCAGCGGAACTCGCGATGCCGGAGCGAGACGTACGGGTCGTGCGGCGCCGGGGGATACTTTGCCGGCGCGCTACCTGTCACTTTCGCGAGGCAAGCGTGGCTCGGATCTGCTCGGCATGCGCGAGATGGGCGCTGACGGCGGGCCGCAGGCTCGTCACGAAGTCACGGAGCTCTCCGCCGTTCGTGCTGGGAATGAGAATGCCGCTGATGGCATCGAGGAGCTCCTGATGGTACTGCACCTCGTTCGCGATGTACGTGGAATCGAACTTCGCGCCATCGAGCTCACGAAGGATGTCGCGACGCGACGCGCTGTGGTCACGGAAGCCGAGGCTGACCGCGTTGTCTTCGGCGGTGATGCGGTCGCGCGTCGCGATGTCGTTGATTCGGGCATTCAGCAGCGTGTGGTCGGTGAGCATGCGCTGCGCGAATGCCTTCACCTCGGGGCTGCTCGCGCGCGCCGGCACCAGCCGGGCATAGCTGAGGTCCGTGTTGTTGGCCGCGAGGACTATGGCGACGACATTCCCCTGGGAAACCCTCATGGTAACAGGTGTCGCCGAGGGGGTGGTGGTCGACGTGGCCGCTGCCGGTGAGGGCGTGCGTGAGGACGCCTGAGGCCGGCGACATGAGACCACCGCGACGAGGGACAGTGTCGAGAGGTGGACGAGTGAGCGAATGGTGGGGCGCATCGAGCTCCTGACTGAGGAAGAGCGCATCGGTGAGTGACGTTATCCAGCCGCGTGGCGCGCGTCCAGAGTTCAGGCCAGCGGTGCCCGCCGGTTTGCCGCATGGGAAAGCCGGACTGTACATTTGTCCGCACATGAATCCGTCCCCGTCCGAGCCGCCGTACTCATTGCAGGTGACGCGGGCACCCGTCCGTGCCGACGCGGCCCCGCGTGCGCCGGACGATGCACAGCTGCTCCGCCAGATGGCCGCGGGCAACGAGCAGGCACTCGGCGCTTTCTACGACAAGTGGCATCCGTTGGTTCACGCGGTCGTCCTGCGGGTGGTGCGTTCGGGAGGCGACGTCGAAGATGTCGTGGAAGAGACGTTCTGGCAGGCATGGCGACAGGCGGGACGGTACGAAGCCGCGCGCGGTGCGGTGCAGACGTGGATTCTGACCATCGCCCGGAGTCGTGCGCTGGATCGCGTGCGACTGATGAATCGGCGTCGGGAGGAGCCCATCGAGGGCGAGAGTGGCGAGCAGGTGCTGCGGCTGGCAACGGAGACTGATCCGTCGATGGATGCGGAGTCGGCCGAGCGCCGGAAATTGGTGGTGGCGGCGCTGGCGGAACTTCCCGTGGAGCAGCGGGAGACGCTCGAGTTGGGGTATTTCGCCGGCTTGAGCCAGACCGAGATCGCGGAACGGACAGGACATCCGCTGGGCACGATCAAGACGCGGATGCGGTTGGCAATGCAGAAGCTGCGGGGCAGTCTCCAGGTACTGCGCGAGGAAGCGCGAACATGAGCAACGGCCTATCACACGAGGAAGCACGCAATGCGCTCGAGGCGCTTGCTCTGGATGCGCTGGATGCATCCGAGCGGGCGGCCGTGATGACGCACGTGGATGGCTGTGCGGTGTGCCGTTACGAGCTCACGGCGCTCGAGAACGCGGCGGCGCAGCTCACGTATGCCGTGCGTCCGGTGCGCATGTCCGACGAGCAGCGCGACCGCGTGCGCGGCCGGCTGTTGAGTCGTGTGTCCGGCGGTGGGGGCGTGACGCCGCGCGATGTCGCGGCCGTGGGTGGTCGTTCTCCCGGGCATCGCCCGACGGCGGAGCTCGAGGCCGAGCTCGCGGCGCATGGAGAGAAGCCATTTCACATCCTCATTCCGAACGCCTCCAATGAGCCTGTGCACCATGACATCGTGCGCTTGACGGCGTCGCGTGCGTGGTGGCTGGCGGCGGCGGCGAGCCTCGTTGCCATCGTGAGCCTGGCGTCGCTGTACCAGGTGACGAAGGAGCGCGATGCGGTGACCACCGCGTACCAGCTCGTGGCGGGCGACCGTTCCGGGAACCGTCAGGTGCTCGATTCGTTGCGCAACAGCGTCGCGAGCGGCGAGCGCGTGATCGCGAACCTCACTGGTCCCGATGTGGCGGTGATGACGCTCGCGTCGGCGGGAGGGACTGCGCCGAGTGCGCGGATGTTCTGGAACCAGTCGGTGAATGCGTGGACGTTCGTCGCGCACAACCTTCCGAAGCCGGCGGAGGGGCGCACGTACCAGCTCTGGCTCGTGACGGCGAAGGAGAAGATCAGCGCCGGCACCTTCATGCCCGGCGAGAACGGCGATGCCATGATGCAGGCGACGTATGCGTTGCCGAAGAATGCGCTGGCCGCGGTGGCGGTCACCGACGAGCCGGAGGCCGGAAGTCCGCAGCCCACGACTACGCCGGTGATCCTGGGTCTCGCGTCGGCGCGGTGAGCCGGCTGCCACGCGACTCAACGCGTCGCAGCCGTTCCGCTGAGCAGCCGCAATCGATTCCTCACCTCCGCTTCCATGGGTTCGGGTGAGGTGCCATCAGCGGGTCGAAATGCCAGAAACCGACGATATGCCGTCTGGGCCAGCGTCGTGTCGCCAACGCGTTCAGCAAGCTGCCCTTCATAGCGCGACATGGCGGCCAGGTAGCGCGGCCATCCCGACGTGGGACGACCCCGCTCAAGCGCGCGAATAGCGCCTTGCACATCACCAAGCTGTTCGTGAAGGCGCGCCACGATGATCGGGGCATACGCATGCGCGTCGCCCGCCGACTGTGGCGTGAAGACGAGCGAATCCAGGTGCGCCAGGCGCACTTCCGCGTCGCGGTGGTGGAGCGCGATCGCCAGCGCGGCATCGAGCAGGTCGGCGCATGCCAGCGGGCTCGCACTCACCATGGCACCAGCCCACGGCTGCTGCCATGCACGCAGTCGAGCGATCGTCAACGCGACTTGTGAGGTGTCCCCATGACTCACGTGCCACTGCGCCAGCACGCAGGCATCCGAGAGCATGCCTTCGGTGGTGCTGGCGATGTCCCGCGTCGCCCGGTTGACCGCCTCGTCGAGGGATCGTGCGTCCGCGGCGGCACTGACCGGTCGCGCATCTCCATAGAGTCCGTCCAGCACGCGGAGGCGAAGCCACTGCCGGGATCCGGGCTGTAGTCTGCGCATTCGGGTGGCGATGTCGATGGCTCTCGCCCACTGCCCGCGATTGAGGGCGAGGCTGTGCTCCGCCAGTGTGAGGTCGAGACGATCGGCACGCGACAGTCCGCGCCTGCCAAGGAGTTCGAGCGCACGGCCGCCGTCGTCGAGCGAGGCAGCATCGACCTGACTCGCCATCGCAACGGCCCGCAACTGCCCACTGTCCCTGCCTGGCAGGGAGGAACGAATCTCGGCAAGCGTGGCGGAATCGGCCAGGAACCCCGCAGTGCCACTTTGGAGTGGCATGGTCCCGGCACTGTCGCGAGGCACGAGCCCGGTGAGCAGTCGCCGCGCTGCGCCGTAGGTGGAGTCGATCGCAATCGCCCGCTGCAGTGCAGCCGTAGCCCTTTGCCGGGCGTTCACGATGCCGGCAGCCCTTCCGTCGTGAAGCAGGCGAAGGGCCAGCTCATACCAGGTATCGGCATTGCTCGGCGCGATGTCGACCATGTGCTGCCATGCCGTTGCCAACTCGTCGCGCGTAGCAAGCGCCGGGAATCGGGGTCCTGACAACGCGAGCAGGCGTGACTGGTCGCGCTCACTCAACTCCGAACGCGATACCCAGGCGGTCCCGGTTCCCGCGCGCAATTCGGTGTCGAGGCTCAACCGGTCTGCGCCGAGCGCCTGATAGAGCGCAGCGAGTGCGAAGCTCGAATCTCGCCGCAACGCGAACGCATACGAGCGCAGCGCAGCGGGGTAATGGCCTTGCCGGAAGGCCGCCTGCCCGGCGAGAAATGCGCGAAGCGCCGGCAGTGATCGTGAGACGTGATGTGCCAGGTCTTCGTCCTGCCCCGCCTCGGAGACCAGGAGCTTCGCTGCGAGTCGGTCGAGCAGCGGCGAGATACTGTCGGCAGGTCCGGCGACCGCCGCCTGCCCACTGACCGCACCAGACGGCAGCGCGAGTACGGTGGCCGTCAACACCATGCGGGCTGCCGTTCCGACCACGCTGCCGACGACGACACGCTTGGCGCCGAGGCGCGTCGCGAGCGTCACGACCGTGGCGCGAGGCAGGTCCATGGCCGGCGAAAGCCCCGCCGCGCGCCACGCGCCCAGCACGGCACCAGCGTCCACCGACCGCGCCGCCGAATCGTCGGCCAGGCGGGTGGAGAGGAGCTCGACCACGCCGTCGCGAAGATAGGCCAGCGATGGATCCGCGCCGGCCACTCGGAATGGGGCGACCACGACATTCTGTCGGACCGCCAGCTCGTGAACGCTCGTGTCCGGCGACGAGCGCGCGCGGCCCAGGAGAACGCCGACGCCGATCAGGGTGAACACGAGCAGTGCGAGCACGGTCCAGCGCCCTCGGCGAGTGACACGCCATTGGAAGGGGGTAACCGACACCGCCAGTGGCATGTGCACGTCGGACGAGAGCGCGGGACGGATCTCATGGTACGATGGAACGGTGTCGTCATCGTCGACGTCCGTCGCTTCCGTGATGGAGCCGGTGGCGGCCGGAGCTGCCGCGTCCACGTCGGCAGTCGCGTTCTCAGGCCCGGCGCTGCTCGCGCGAAGCCTGAGCGCCAGGGCCTCGACGACCGGGTCCGGATCGAGGTCCATCTCCTCGCGCAGGAGACTCGCATGGATCCGGGCATAGCGGATGGCACCTGCTCGGTCGCCGCCGTCCGCCATCGCCGTCATGAGCTTGATCGTGTTCGAGGAATCGAGGGGAGCGATTGCGGCGAGCCGCTGTCTCCACAGGAGCGCGACCGTGGTGTTTCGAGCGTGCTCGGCCGCGGATGCCAGATGCTCCAGGGCCTGTCCGATTCGTTGCTCGTAGCGGTCTCGCTGCGCGGAGCTCCAACGCTCGAAGTCGGGCGCGCCGGAGACGAAGAATCCGTCGAGAAAGGGGCCGGTGTAGAGTGAGCTCGCCTGCTCCATCTGCCCGCGGTCGAGCGCGGCATCGAGGTCGCGGGCGTCACTGCCGAAACGATCCGGATTCACGCGTACGCCGGCAGGTGTGACGATGAAGAGCTCGTCGTCGTGCAGCGCACGTCTCGTGGTATACAGCGCCTGCGTCAGTGAATGGCGGGCGCGTTCGGGATCGGAATCGGGCCAGAGCAGGCCGATGAGCTTGTCTCGGCTGAGGCCGCCGTCACCCGCGGTCGCGAGCAACGCGAGCAACGCCAGCGAGCGTCTCTGGGTGGCCGCTCCGGTTAGGGGTTCTCCCCCGTCGCGCGAGATATACACCTCGCCAAACGAATGAAGCCTAAGCACTTACAGAGAATTGAGACCGAGTTGAGGACAGTGTGAGATTCATTTGACGCCTACGGGCTAAAGTCCGGCGAGTTCATGACCGCGTGACCACGCAATTCCTCGCCTTGCCATGCCAGGGAGCAATTCCATGTCCGATTCTACGCAATCCATTCCGGCGTTGTTCGATCCATCGGAGCTGGCAAGCACCGCCGCCGCGTTCTGCGGGCGCTGCGGCGAGCCCAATGCGGAAGCGAATCGACTGCTGTCGCTCCGGGAAGTGCTGTGTTCGTCGCGCGCGCTGGTGCAGGCGCTCGAGGGATTTTCCAAATCCGCAACCAGGCACTACCAGGGCGTCCATTGCACTGCTGGCATGACCGACGAGGTTGTCGCGCTGTCGCGAGCGCTGGCGCAATGGTCGGATGCGATCTCCGCAGCCGGAAGTGCCCACAGGGACTGGCAGGGAGGACGCGCTTGGTGAGTCGCATCGCTGACGTCGAACGCGACCGGATGCGCGGGGGTGTGACGTGAAGCTCTCACTTCGGTTCGTGATTCCGCTGGTCCTCATGCTAGCCGCCGTGGCGTACGCGGCGATGCCGTTGGTCGACCAGCTCACGCTGCGGTGGTTCATGAAGGATCTCGACCTGCGAGCGAGCCTCGTCGCGAACACCATCGAGGATCCACTCCAGCGGCTGGTGTCGGAAGGCGACTCCGCGGGAATTCGGGTGTTGTTCGCGCGGATCACGCGTGACGAGCGCCTGTATGCGGTGGGATATTGCGGCACTGGCATCGCGAGCCCCCAGGGGACGGTGTCGATGCCACCTTCCATCTCCTGTGACTCGCTCGGTGCATACAGGCAGGCGGCGGGCCACGTGACCGCCGATCCACACGGGCCCCTGCTGATTTCGGCGCGGTCCTTCCAGTGGATGGATGGCTCGGCAGGGAGCATCGTGATCGTCCAGGACATGAGCTTCGCCGAGCGCCGAAGCGCGGAGACGAAGCGGTACCTGTTCTACTTCTTTGTCGGGCTCGGCGCCGTGGTGTCGTTGATCACCGTGGTCGTGGCGCAATTGAGCTGGCGGGGCTGGGTGCAGGGGATTCGCGCGCTCGTGCGCGGCGAAGGCCTGCTGCCACTTACCGGTCGGTCGTCCGGCGGCGAGCTGCAGCCCATCGCGGACGACCTCAGGATGCTCATTCGTGACCTCGAAGCCGAGCATCGGCTGCGGGATGACGAGCAACTCGCATGGACGCCCGACACGCTGCGCGGGATTCTCGAACGAGAGCTCCGCGGTAGTCACGTGATCGTGGTATCGAACCGCGAACCCTTCATCCATATCCGAGACCCGGAGGGCGCCATCTCGATCCAGCGGCCGGCGAGCGGACTGGTGACCGCGGTCGAGCCGATCATGCGTGCATGCTCGGGGACATGGATCGCGCACGGGAGCGGATCGGCGGATCGTGACGTGGTGGACGCGCACGATCGAGTTGCCGCTCCCGTGGAGGAGCCCGGCTACCAGTTGCGACGTCTGTGGCTCACTGCCGAGGAGGAGCGCGGCTACTACTATGGTTTCGCGAACGAGGGACTCTGGCCGCTCTGTCACATCGCGCACGTGCGCCCGACCTTTCGAAGCGCGGACTGGGTGCAGTACGAGCGTGTGAACCGGAAGTTCGCGGACGCGGTGCTTGCGGAGGCGCGTTCCGACGATCCGGTCGTGCTCGTCCAGGACTATCACCTGGCACTGGTGCCGCGCATGATTCGCGAGCGCTTGCCCAATGCCACGATCATCACGTTCTGGCACATCCCGTGGCCGAATCCCGAGGCGTTCGCGATCTGTCCCTGGCGCGACGAACTTCTCGACGGGCTGCTCGGCAGCAGCATCCTCGGGTTTCACACGCAGTTTCACTGCAACAATTTTGCGGACACCGTGGATCGGCAGCTCGAGGCGAGGGTGGATCGCGAGACGTTCGGAGTGTCCTACCGCGGCGCGCGGACCCTGGTCAAGCGATATCCCATCTCTGTCGAATGGCCGCCATCTGCACTCCGCACGGTGAGTTCCGTCGCCACGTGCCGTGCGACCATCCGTCATCGTCTCGCCCTTCCGCGGGAGCATGCCGTGGGTATCGGTGTCGAGCGAATGGACTACACCAAGGGGCTCGAGGAGCGATTTCGCGCCGTCGAGAGACTGCTTGAGCTCCGTCCCGAATGGATCGGGCGCTTTACGTTCGTGCAGATCGCCGCTCCCACGCGCCAGAGCATCGAGCAATACAAGGCGTACGGGCTGCGCGTGCGGGCGTTGGTCGCCGGCATCAACGCGCGCTATACGAGGCGGGGAGTGCCGGCCATCATCCTGCTCGTCGCTCACCACACCGCAGAAGAGATTCATGAGTACTACCGGGCGGCCGACCTGTGCTTCGTGAGTAGCCTGCACGACGGCATGAATCTCGTCGCCAAGGAATTCGTCGCTTCACGGGACGACGACGCGGGCGTGTTGCTGTTGAGCCAGTTCACGGGCGCGGCGCGGGAGCTTCCGGAGGCGCTGATCGTCAATCCCTACGACGCGGACCAATGTGCGGATGCCCTGCGTGTGGCGCTCACGATGCCGGTGCGGATGCAGCGAGCAAGGATGCGCCTGATGCGCGGCCTGGTGCACGAGTTCAACGTCTATCGCTGGGCGGGTCGCATGCTGCTGGATGCTGCGGCCATTCAGCGGCGCAGCTCACTCGTCCGTCATCCTGGTGATGGCGTGAAGTTCACGCGCATCTCGGATGTGCCTTCAGTCGCCACGCATAGGCGAGGCGTGATGCTGGAGGCCGGTCTCTGAGGCGCCCCGCCAACGAAGGATTGCCACTACCCCAGCGGGACTGGGCGTACTTCCTCGACATCGATGGTACGCTCGTCGAGATCGCGTCGCGGCCCGCGGCGGTGCGGGTGAGCCGAGAAACGCAGCGGCAAGTGCGGTGGCTGTTCGCGGCAACGGGAGGTGCCGTCGCCCTCATTAGCGGACGGGCCCTTGAGGACATGGACCGGCTGCTTCCCGGGTTGATGATCCCCGCCGCCGGACAGCATGGCCTGGAGCGGCGCGATGGGCGTGGCCGAATATGGCGGTTGGCGAAACGCGACCGCACGCATGCAACTGTTCGCGCGCGACTGACTTCCCTCGTCGAACAACACCGTCCGCTGATCCTCGAGGACAAGGGATTGTCGTTCGCCGTGCACTTCCGTGCCGCGCCTCGACTGGAACCGCTCGTGGAGCGGATCCTGCGCGAAGTCCAGGCCGAGCTTTGCGACGACTATGTCATCCAGCCCGGCAAGCACGTCGCCGAGCTCCGGCCTAAGGGAGCGGACAAGGGGGACACCATCCGCGCGTTCCTGAACGAGCCCCCGTTTCGTGGCCGAATTCCGGCATTCATCGGCGACGACGTTACGGATGAAGCGGGATTCGACGTCGTGAATGCGGCCGGCGGCCACTCCGTGAAGGTGGGCGAAGGCCCAACGCGCGCCCACTGGCGGCTTCGGGACTCAACTGCGGTGATGCACTGGCTGGCCGGCGCGGTCGGCGCCGGCCAGGGCTCAACGCGTTGACTACTTCCGGGCGCGGGTTCGCTTCGCCGCCGACTTGCGGCCGGAAGATTTCTCCGCGGTGGAGTTCTTCGCCGTCTTCTTGCGAGGCACCTTCGCGCCCTTGGCGCGGGCCTCGGAGAGTCCGATCGCGATCGCCTGCTCTCGGCTCTTTACCTTCGGGCCAGTCTTGCTGCCGCTGTGGAGCGTGCCTTTCGCACGTTCCTTCATCGCGCCTTCGACGCTCTTGCCTGCTGCCTTGCCGTACTTGCGCGCACCGGACTTTTTCTTCGCTGCCATGGTCGCGACCTCGGAGTGAAGGGTTGCGACACTTGGGGCAACGTTCGTTCCAGTGATGCTTACGTCGTCGGTGCTTCGCTCGGTGCGGGGCGTTCCTCGATCACTGCTCGCGACGCGCGGCGGCGTGCGAGCACGAGCGATGCCTCGAGTGTCGCCATGCAGAAGCTCGCCCATCCCAGGCCGACGATGATTCCTCCGATCACGTCGGACGGATAGTGGACGCCGAGGTAGAGGCGGGTGAGGCAGATGAGGAGGATGAGCAGGACGGCGCCGATCAGCGTGAGCATCTTGGCCCAGTGGTGCTTCTGGAGGCGGAGCAACAGGTAGGCGACGGTGCCGTAGACGACCGTCGCGCTCATGGCGTGGCCAGAAGGAAATGAGGAGCTGACGGCCGTCGTCTGCCACTCGAAGACGCTGGGCCGAGCGCGGTGGTAGACCAGCTTGAGGACGCCGTTGAGGAGGATGTTGCCGATCGTCGCGGCGAGGAGGAGGCGTGCGGAGTGCTTGTGCTCCGTGTGCCAGAGGAAGAGCGCGGCGACGCCGACGACCACCATCACGACCGTGCCGGTGCCCAAGTAGGTCATCTCGACCATGAGGGCGGTGAGCGGCTTGGACTGGTGGGCGTGCAGCCACTGGAGGATGGCGACGTCGAACGTCTGGGTGCCGCCGGCAAGGACATGCTCGGCCAGCTCGGCGAAGGCGGCCGTCGCGATGATGGCGAGGACGGCGCCGACGGTGAGGAAGATGCCGACGGTCGTGTAGAACGACTTCGCGTCGAGCCCCGCGCGGCGCATGCCGTCGAAGATCAGGTTCCAGAAGCGTGGGAATCGACCGCGCGGCCTGTCGCGGCGGTCGGTCGCGTCCGGTGGAATGTGCGGGTTGATGGGTGCGGAGTCGGGGGTCATTGACGGGCGAAGGTATACAAGACCCGCGCCGCGGGCGACCTCTGCCGCTTGAGCGAGGGAGCGGCGGGTGGTTACCTTGAGAGTTCGGCGCCGTGGCCAAGTGGTAAGGCGGGAGACTGCAAATCTCCTATTCGTCGGTTCGATTCCGACCGGCGCCTCTGAGGGAGCGCATCGCCATTGGCGATGCGCTCCCTTCGCTTGTATTCCGCACTGAACGCGCGTCGCGTCCGGCTCCGGGTTGTCTTTCGTGATGCCATGGCCCACCTCCACCCCCGGAAACCAACCGGGGTTATGTTGGTGTCCGTCGAACCGAGTCAGGTCCAGTATGTTCGCATCCCGGCATCGATTGAGCGCTCGACAACCTACGTCGGTCCCAGCATCTTTTCGTCAACCTCTCGTTCCCCAAGCATCCTAAAAGCGAGCGCGGACTGTATGGATGGGTGGGCAAGCGCATTCACGTGGGATGACAGGGCGATCACTCCATGAAAGAGAATGTGCGCGGGCCAGCCGAGGACTTCGCATTGGAGCGTGGTTGGAGGCATCGAACGATCAGCGCGAACGGCTTATCGTTCCACGCGGTGGAGGCGGGTACGTCCACGGCACCGCCGGTTCTGCTCCTGCATGGCTTTCCGGAATTCTGGTATGCCTGGAAGCACCACATCCAACCGCTCGTCGACGCGGGACATCGGGTCATTGCACTCGACCAGCGCGGCTACAACCTCAGCGACCGTCCGCGCAGCAACTGGGCCTACCAGCTCCCCGCGCTCCGCAAGGACATTCTCGGTGTGCTCGATGCCCTCGACATCGATCGCGTCAACCTCGTGGCGCACGACTGGGGCGGACACGTTGCCTGGTCCGTCGCCGAACATCATCCTGAACGCATCCGGCGGCTCGTCATCCTGAACGTGGGGCATCCGGTCGTGATGTTCCGGAACGTGCTGCTCAATCCGCGGCAGACCTTCAAGAGCTGGTACGCGTTCGCGCTCCAGATTCCATGGATTCCGGAATGGTTGCTCGCCCGCGACAACTTCATGCGCGTCCGGAACGCGATGGCCTGGAATGGCGACCTCGGCCCCATTAGCGAAGCCGACACGCAGGCGTACGTCGCGGCGTGGTCGCGTGACCACGCACTCTCCACGATGATCGCCTGGTATCGAGGCATGGCACGCACGTGGCCAAGGTGGACGCTGCCGAGCATTTCCGTTCCAACGCTGATACTCTGGGGAGAGCGCGATCGGTTTCTCGACAAGCAGGTGTCGACGCAGAGCCTCGCGCTCTGCGAGCGCGGACGACTCCTGTATCTCGACGCGACGCATTGGATCCACCACGAGCAGTTCGCCAGGGTGCGTGATGAAATCAGGGAGTTTCTCGCATGATGCGCGCGATGTTCATGCGTTGGACGCGCCGCGCGACATGGCGACGAGGCGTGTCCAGAGCCAACGTGGAAGAACGATGCTGCCAAGATGGGTTTCCCAGAAATCGGGACCGAGCTTCATTCCGAACCCGAGCATCCGATCCCACCCGATGTGGGCAAACCAAATGAGCGCGAGGAGCGCGAGATCCGGACGTCCACCCAGGATCGTGGCGCCCAGCACGACAAACGGTGCGAGATACGTATGCGTCGCATTGTACGCTCGCCAACCGACGGCCGAGCTCACGAGATAGAACGGAATAGAGACGTCCGGTGCGAAGAACAGGATGGCAAATTGTCGCCAGCTTCCGTGATGGTGATTGTAGAGCATCGCGGAGGCAACGATGACAGCGAAGCTCTCGAGTTTCAGCAGGACGACAGGTCGCAACAGCGGCATCGGTATTTGTTCGCAGTTGGATTGCAGTGTGACATTCACCCAGGTACGACGGGGGCGGCGTGCAATTGTCCATCCGTAGCACCGGATTGCTCCTCCTGCTTGCGTGCAGTTGCGGCCACGCTGACCAGCCCATCGACTACTCCGGCCCCACGGCGGAGTGGTCGGAGTATGGGGGCGACCTGGGTGGTCAACGCTACTCCGCGCTGACGCAGATCACGAAGGAGAACGTCGAACATCTCAAGCCGGCGTGGGAATTCCACACCGGGGACGTATCCGACGGCAAAGGCGACGTGACGACCAGCTCGTATCAGGTCACACCGATCGTCGTGGACGGCACGATGTATCTGTGCACTCCCTTCAACCGCGTCATCGCACTCGATCCGGAAACGGGGAAGCAGCGGTGGAGCTTCGATCCCAAGCTGCGCAATCGCCAGCTGCACGGTGGATATCCGCTCACATGTCGCGGCGTGGCGACCTGGCTCGACACGAGTCGCGCAGTTGGTGCGCCGTGTCACCGGCGCATCTACACCGGCACGCAGGATGCCGAGCTCATTGCGCTCGACGCAAAGAGTGGAACCCCCTGCGAGGACTTCGGCAAACACGGCATCGTGGCGCTGCGTGAAGGGCTGGGAGACGCGCCGATCTGGGAGTACTACACTACCTCGCCGCCACTGGTGGTTCACGATCTGGTCGCGATTGGCGCGCTCGTTGCCGACAACCAGCGTGTGAATGCGCCGCCGGGCGTGGTGCGGGCGTTCGACGCGCGCACAGGTGCGCTCCGGTGGGCGTGGGATCCCGTGCCGCCCGGCGCACCGGCTGCGTCCGCGACGAGCACCGATAGCGCCAAGTTTCGCCGCTCCACGGCGAACGTGTGGTCCATCATGTCGGCCGATCCGCAGCGCGACCTCATTTTTCTTCCCACCGGCAACGCGCCACCGGACTACTACGGAGCCCTTCGCCAGGGCCTCGACTACTACTCGTCGTCGGTGGTCGCACTCCGTGCGTCAACTGGCGAGCCACTTTGGCGCTTCCAGACCGTCCATCACGATCTCTGGGATTACGACGTGGCATCGCAGCCGTCGCTCTTCGACTACTCGCAAAATGGTGCGAGCACACCGGCGCTGCTCCAGGCCACCAAGATCGGACATATTTTCGCGCTGAATCGCGAGAGTGGCCAACCGCTCTTTCCGGTGGAGGAACGCCCTGTGCCGCGCGATGGCGTCGCACCGGGAGACACGGTGTCTCCGACACAGCCTTTCCCGACATGGCCCGCGCAGTTGACGCCGGAGCGTGTCACCGCCGACAACGCATATGGCTTCACCTTTTGGGACCGCGGCAAGTGCCGAGATCTCATCAAGAGCCTGCGGTCCGACGGGTTGTTCACGCCGCCTACGCTCCAGGGCTCCATCCACTATCCGAGCGCCGCGGGCGGAGTGAACTGGGGCGGCGTGGCGATCGATCCGAAGCAGCACATCGTTGTCGTGAATCAATCGCGCGTTCCGTCTGTCGTGCAGCTCGTGACCCGGCAGTTCTATGACTCGATCAAGAGCACGATCCCGGTCGTGACACGAAGCCTTCCGGGTACGACCGCGTTGTATGGGCCACAGGTCGGAACGCCATACGCCATCAAGCGTCAACTGCTGCTGTCGCCGTGGGGCGTGCCGTGCGTCCCACCGCCGTGGGGAACGCTGACGGCCATCGATCTCGTCACGGGCACCAAGTTGTGGGACGTGCCACTCGGCACGACGCGCGATCAGGCGCCGTGGCCATTCTGGCTGCACACTGGCGTGCCGAATCTCGGCGGTCCGATCATCACCGCGAGTGGGCTCATCTTCATCGGCGCCGCGACCGACCAATACTTGCGCGCGTACGATCTGCGCACGGGACGAGAGCTGTGGCACGATCACCTTCCCTTTGGTGCTCACGCGACGCCGCTCACGTATCGGCTGTCGCCGACGGGGAAGCAGTACGTCGTGGTGGCAGCGGGTGGGCATGTCTTCTCGAAGAAGCAAGGCGATCTGATCATCGCGTACGCGCTCCCCTGACCGCTATGAGAATACTTCGTTGCCCGTCGGCTCGATGCGCGGATCGTGATTCATCGCCTGCCTGAAGAGCGATGTCTCGTGATAGATGCGTCGGCGCGCTCGATTCTGGTTGCCGAGCGGGCGATGCTCGGCGATGGCGTGCCAGGGATTGAATGAAAGGCGGCGGTCGAAGCTCATCTGCGCCGGTGAATCGAAGGTCTGTCGCGCGATGTGGAGACGTGCAACCGGTTGCAACGGTGAGAGGCGCTCTGGCCAGATCACCGACGCGTTCTCGATTGGCATGCGGCGTGGATCGGTCTGAAACTGTACCAGCATTTCGAAAACGACGTCGCGCTCAGCGAGTGTTGCGGCCATCGCTTCGCGGAGATAGGTCGGACCTGGCCGACGCGGGATCTTCGTGCCCTGCTTCTCGACTGGCCGAAACGCGTACTTGACCGCCTGGCCGGTGCCGTGGAGATACGGCACGCAACTGTGATACACGAGGTCGAGCGGGTTGCCGCATGCGCGTGAGAAGACGCCCTGCATGATGGCATCGAGCAGGTGCGAGTTGGTTGGATCGACAAAATAGAGTGCGGGCGTATCATCACCGATCCGGCGCTGAAGCGCGATGTTCTCCTTCACGTTCGGCGTGGTGAACGTGGGCGCGCTGATCGCGGTGAAGTCCTGCGTCGCGCGTTCGTCGTCAAGCAGCTTCGGTCCGTCGACGCCCATCACCTTGATTGACAGGCTGAGAATTCCGTTGTCGTCCAGGTCCGGCGGCGCCAGCGGCCCTGGCCCGGCCACGCGTACCCATGCCGGATAGCTGCGCGCCGTGCGGAAGATTCCCTGCGCGAGCGCGGGAGAGAGATTCGGCAGCACCTCGAGCCGGGCACGCAGCAGTCCGTGCGTCTTCGTGTTTCCCGCCCGTAATGCCACGCCGCCAGCATACTTGCGCTGCATGAACTCGCACATGAGACGCGTGATCTCCTTGCCGAGCTCCTCCTCGCCGTCGAGCATGCGCTCCTCGGCGATGCCCAGGGTGTCCTTCGCGCGCAGGAGGTTGACGAGAAACTGCGCCGCACCGAGGATCGCATCGCGAAACAGGAAGTCGAACGCGTCACGATAGTAGCGGTCAAACCGGCGTGAGAACCGCAGTGTCCACTCGATCGAATCGTTGAGCAGATGTCTGAACGCCATGAGCCTGCCGTCGCGAGGAGAACGTCGGCGCGTTAGAGCGCGGCGAGATAACGAATGGCGCGGATGCCCGGAAGGAAGAAATAGCCGCCGCCGCGCACGGTCACGAATTCCGGAAGGCCGGTCACGCGTCGGCGTACCGGATCGGCCGGGATCGTGAATGCGTCCGGCTCCGCCGTGGTGTTGCGGGCGCCGGTGAGTGGATCTGGATCCGAGTACAGTCCGCCGAACTTCGGATTGTTCGCCCACGAGTGCTGCACGAACTCGAACTGCCGGCTGATGTTCGCGTTCAGGCAGATGAAATAGAGGCCGCGCTCGCCGGCCGGATCGCCGTTCATGATCTCGTCGGGATCCATGGACTGTGCGACCGGCTTGCCGAAGATGCGTCCGCGCCGCAGGAGCTGGTGGCGCTTGTTCACGGCGATCGACTTCGCCGATCCCGGATCCGGTCCGAGCGAGTCGCGCGGATTGGTCCGCCGGATGTGCGACCCGATCGGGCAGCGCAGGCCGCGCGGATCTTCCTGCTGGTAGCAGAAGTCGTTGATGAGCCGTTTCTCCGGTTCGTCGACGTCAGGCGTGAGCATCAGCGGCGCGCCGCTGGGCCACCGGCCGACCATCTTCGACGCCAACCGGATGCGGTCGTCCTTGGTGCTGAGGCCATCGCGGTCCCGTGTCACCACCTCGAGATACTTCCAGAAGCCACAGGTATCCTGGTCGAGGTGACGAAAGACCAGATACGTGCCGTTGCGTCCGAGATCGCGGGCACCGGATGCATCCGGCTCCTCGGGGAGCATCTGCGCGCCCGCACTCGCAGCGGGCACGAGGGGACGCTCCGTCAGTTTGCCGTACTCGTTCGGGTAGCCAAGGATGATCTCGCCGGTCTTCACGGTGAGGAAATCCGGTGCATCCTTGCCGAGTCCTTCGATGAAGGGTTGCGACAAGGCGTCGGCGAACCCGAAATGCTCCTTCACGCTGCCAGTCTTGGCGTCGACATGCGCCATTGCCGGGAGCGCGCGTCCGATCTGTTCAACGCCGCCCGAGGCAAATCCGCCGGACATTCGCGTGTACAGGCCATCGAGACCAGTCTGGCCGGCCGCATACAGCATCAACAGCACATGCACAGCGGGCGTGCCGGGACCACCCCATTCCCATCTGGATGGCTCGCTCGTTCCCGTGTCGCCGAGCGCGAGTTGGCGTGACGGCGCACTCATGCCGTCGATGAACTCCTCCGAAAACCCGCCGCGTACGTCCTTGGCCAGCCCGAGTTCACTGAGCCCAGTGTATGTGAACGCGATGTTCACCGCTTCGACCGTGGGCTTCTGGGCGGCCGTCATGATCGTGAGCGATCCGATCCACTTTCGCGCGGACGCGGCATCGCGAATGGCGAGGAGCACGAAGCACGCGCCAGGAAGCTCGGCATATCCGCGCGTGATGATGCCTTGCAGGTCGGGAAGTTCGCTCGTGAGTTCGGGCATCGTGGTCGACGTCATAGGCGCTCGAGCCAGTTGGTGCTGTAGGCATCGCCGGACAAGCCCGCCCTGATCGCGGCATTGTTCGCGAGGTTCAGTGCCGTGGAACCCTTGTAGCCGGAATACCACGCCTGCGACGGAATCTGGTGCTTCTGGAGAAACGCCTTGAAGTTCTGTTCGTCCGTGGCGCCATCGAGCACCAGCCAGCGCGTCTTCGGATACGACTCGCCATGGCTGAACACGGCGTTCAGCCCCCATGCCACCTTGTTGATGAAGTCGTCCATGTAACTCGTCAGGCTTCCATCATAGTTGCTGAAGAAGAGCACTCGATACCCGTCGTCGAGCACGATCCACTGGGCGAAGTGAATGGTGTCGACGCCGTTGAGGCCGAGTGGCCTGAAGGTGCCGAGATCGCCCTTGTTGAAGTAATGCCGGGTCGCGAAGTCGGCCGCGGCGAGCAGCGCGCGCAATGTGACGCGACGCAATGCGTTCGGCTTCACGCACCCCACGGCACTGAACTGGTTCTGCACCACGTGATCCTCGGCGATCGCCAGATCGCCGCGGCGGAACGCCGCGAGCTTGAGCGGCGGCTCACTTGCGTCGCGAATCTCGAGCATCCGCAGGGCGATCAGCCACACGGGCACGACGACGACGGCGACAGGCAGCAGGACGATTCCGGCCACAACCGCTCCTGCCCAACTCAGCACTTCCTTGACGTGCCAGTCGAGCCCCAGCCCTTCTGCACCCCCGAGCATGTCGCGCAATGCCGGATCGTTCCTTATCGCCGTGCGCATCACGCCGGCGAGGTCGTCCGGGGTTCGCGCACGCGCACCGCGCTGAAGCTGGTCGTCGTCCAGCACGCGCTGCAGTGCCTCGCGGAGCATCCCCTCATCGCGCGCTTGCCGCACCGTGCGTCCGATGGTGTTTGTATAGAAGGTCTGGCTCGCGATCATGTGGCTGCGAAGAAAGTCGATGCGACTCTCCCGTGTTCGTGCCGTCGCAGCGGGATAGCCATCGCAGTGCTGCCATACCTCGTCGATGCCGTTCCCGAGCGCGGCGAGCACCTCGAGATGCGTTGCCGACGCGCCATCGACGTTGCTTGCGTACACCAGGCTCGCGGGCACGATGCGCCCGTTCACGTCCGCGTTCTCGAGTACCACGAAACGCGCAAAGTGCACCGTCGGCATGAGCCCGAACGGAAGCAGCGCGTTGCGCTCGATGTCGGCATTGATCTGTGCCAGGGCCGTCTCGAGCGCATCCATCGCGCCCTCGCGGATCCACGCGCGGATCGTCACCGCCTCCTGGTGCGCCATGGTGCCTCGATCAGACCTCGAGCGAGAAATCGCAGATGCGTGTCTTTCCCCACCACACCTTGCCGAGATACAGGCCCGGCGCCACTTCGCGGATTTCGTCGCGGATCTTCTGCGCGACGAACGAGGTCTTCGAATAGTCGATGAGGATCGCGTTCTTGCCGTCCATCCAGCTCGCGTCGAACGACACCGTCGCGCGAATGCCGGGGATGCCGAAGGGAGACAGGCGATTCTTCAGTTCCCCCGTGCCGAAGATCTTTCCCTTCCAGATGAACCATCGTGCAAGCCATCGCACGAACGGCGCGACGATCGTTCCCGGCATGACGATGGCCGTGCCCTGCGTGAGCCCGTGCGGGATGGGGCCCACCGGACTCTGCATGAAGAGATCGTCGAGCTCCTTCTGTTTCATGCGGACGAAAACGGATGGTGAGAGTCTGGTACCCTGCGTCACAACGGTCATGTCGGCATCCTATGCTGAGGCGATGGAGCGGAAGCGGAGCTCACCCTCGGGGAGCTCGATCGGAAGTGCAGTGATGTTCAGTGGCGGACTCGCCAGCGCCAAGGGACGCGTGACCAGCAGCTCCGCCATCGCCACCTTGCAGACGAGGAGGATAAGACTCCTTCCCGGGCAGTGGCGCGCACCACCGAGGAACGGATCGTACACCTCATCGTCCGCCGAGTGATCGGTGGTCCAGCGATCGGGACGAAAGTGCGGAGCAGGCAACTCGGCAGGCTGGAGCAGCGGGAACCAATGAAGGATCTCGATGCCGGCGGACAACTCCGTATCGCCCTGTCGCGTTGCGGTCGTCGTCTGATGAAAGGTGCGCGTGACCGGAGGGTAAAGCTGCGCGCTCTCGAGCAGGCACGCAGTGAGCAAGGGAAGCTGGTCGAGCGCGATTGGATCATCGTTCGCGGAGCGGATCTCCTCCACGACGCGGCGCCGCGTGTTCTCGTCCGACAGCGTGAGCCAGAGCGCTCTTGCCAGCAAGTCCGTGGCAGACCCCGTGAACGTAAACATCCAGTGCGGGATCTGATCGAGTCCTTCCTCCCCAATCGGCTCCGGCCGGGCGGCGCGCGCGCGTTGCAGCAGGCTCGGTGGTCCGCCGGGTGCGCTGGCCCAGAGCGCACCAAGCGTCGATTTCAGGCGTCGTCGCCGGCGACCCGAGAACGGACCGAGCACGAGCCGTCGCAGCGGCTTCTGCACGAGGTCGGACAGGTACTCCAGATCCGTGGCGACCTGCTCGGGCGCCACATCCGGCCCGAAGTCGATCGCAAGCATCGCGCGACGCATCGCACCGCGAATCGACTCGATGTCCGTGATCTGGCTGCGGAACGCCTCACGGATGCGCGGAGCCAGTACGGGTGCAAGGCTGTGCGTGCGGCCGGGCTCGAGCACGAATTCGTTGAACGCTCGACGGCGCACCCAGTCCTCGTCCACGCTGACGGTCAGTGCATCCGGGGCGAGCACAGCCATCGCCTTGCGCTTCGTTTCGCCGACGGTCAATCCCATGCCCGGACGCGCATGAAGGATACACCGCGACAGTTCGGTGCCGCCCACCAGCAGGATGCGTTTCGATCCCACCTTCAGGATGAAGTTGCGGCTGCCGAGTCGTGCGGATGTGCGCTCCGACCAGCCGCGAATGGCGTGACGCATGCTCGCGCGCCCGCGATGCCGCACCATCTCGCCCAGTAGCGACCCAACCAGGCGCGCCAGGTCGGCGAGCCCGGTGACGGGCGGTGTTTGCCCGTGCATCGTTGCGGCACTCGCGGGCGTCGTCACAGGTCAGGGCTTCGAAAACGCTTCGTCGTTCTTCGCGTCCTTTCTCGGCTTCCACTCGAGCGTGTAGTACGTGCCGCGATCGCGCGCCCAGGGATCGAAGGCGTTCACGACGTGGTCGAGCTCAGGCTTCAGTTCGGGCATCGTCCGAAGCAGCACACGTTTCATCGGCGAGACAGGATCGTTCTCGTGGCCGTTGGACGCGAGCGACTCCGTCATCGCGACCGGGCCGTTGTTGTTCACCCAGTTGAACCCGAGCGTCGAGTAGATCTCCGGGCGGAAGCTCGAGGTGAAGAAACGGTCGCTGTACAGGCGGCGCGAGGCGTTCAGGATGAAGACGACAAACTGCGTTTCCGAGATCGCGAAGCCATGCGGGTGCGTCGTCTCGGCGAGCCAGCCCACCACGGTGTCGAGGTCCTCCACGTTGTCGACCTTCGTTCCGTTCGGGTGGCCGAGGCAATCATTGATCGGCAGGTTGTCGATCGTGAGCTGCGAACGCGTGATGATCTTGCTTGCGTCGCACACGTGCTGTCCGTAGACGTCGCGCAGTATGCCAACCAGCTTCACCTGCTCCGCGTGATCCGTGGCGCTGACGTTGGGATGCACGTCGATGAAGTCGTCGAACGAGGTGAGCTGGCGGAGTCCATACTGGCGGCGGAACTCGTTGAAGCGCGGCACCCCGCGTTCGCGATCACGAATGATGTCGAGCGCGGCCACGTCGATTTGCTTCGTGGGCGTCTGAAGGCGATCCATCCTGAGGTTCTGGAGGAACTGCGGATGGTTCTGAAGCGCGAGCTGAGCTAGCCGCTGGCGTCCCATCGTGAGCGCCCAGTTCGAGAGCCCGCGATCGTGCACGAAATCCGTTGCCCGGCCGCGGAAGGTCTCGACCACCGGAATCTTGTAACGGATCGTGTCGGCACTGCTCACGTTGCGGAACTCGAGCAGGTCCGGCAGAAGCGCGTGCAGCCGGTACACGGTGACGAACTCCTCGGGGAAGTTGAAGGGCGAACCAAAATGGTTGGTGCCGCCATTCACGTCGTCGTCATTCCCGATGTTCCACGGGGACGCGAGCTTGCCCGACATCTTGTTGCCTTGGCCGACGATTCCAGGCCCGGACGCGAGGATGGTGTACCACGCGTTTGCCGCGCTCGCGTCGTCCGACTTGCGGAGCTTGTTCACCACGTCCGTGAGGAGGTCACGGATGGGGTCACCTTGCTTCAACAATCCGCTCCAGTTGCTGTTCATGCCGCGGTAGAGCGATTCGTCGTACAGCAGCTGCGTCGTCCACTCGATGGTATGGATCTTCGCGATCTCTGCGGCGACGACCAGGCGTGCGAGCTCGAAGCGTTGGTCCGCCGTCACATCCTTATACGGGATGGCGCGAGTGGGATTTGCGGGATCGCGCAATCCGGAATCGTCGTTCGGGTGCTGCCTTGCCTGCGCTTCAAAGGCGCGAACGAACTGGTTGTGCTCGCGTGCGAAGACGTTGTGATAGAAGCTCATCCCGACGCTCCAGTTGTCGGGGAAGCCCGTTGCTTCCTGTCCCTTCCAGTCGGGATTCTGTGGGTCGGTCGGCAGCAGCACGGGCAGATAGCCTTGCGCGTCTCCACCCTTGGCGCCCGCCGGAGCCACCATCCTGAGCAACGAGGAATCCCGCTTCACACGCTGGCGCGAGCGTTCGTCGTATCCGTAGAGCTGCGAGGCGTCCCACCACGCGGTGTTGGTGTTGCGAAACGTCTTGGGGGCGCGGATGAGGAAGTCCTTTCCTCCGGCATCCTTGGCGTAGGCCATCGTCGAATCCGCGACGTAAGCACGCTCCATCTGGTCGGCCGGCCGGCAGCCCAGGCGCGCCGCCTCGTCCGGCGTGAGCGGCGTATCCACGCCGTTCACGCGATGGCTCGCGCAGCCAACGGGCATGTACTGCGCCGTGTTGTGGCCCTCCTCGAGATGCGAGAACCAGTCGTGCGTCATGAACTGGATCCAGAAGGCCGCGAGCACGTTGAAGAATGGCGCGGGCTTGTAGTCGCACTTCGCGTCCTTGGCGTATCCGGGCTTTCCATAGCCCGCGTTGCACGCTGCACTGTCGGACTGTGCACGCGTGAACAGCCGGCGGCTGATCACTTGCGGGTCTGGCGAGAGCAGTGAGATGCGGCCGCCATGCCTGTCTTTCGCGGTCGGGTCGAAGCCCTGATCGGGAAAGGTCGTCTCGAACTGGACGTTGCGGGCGAACAGCGTGCCACTCGCGCCCATCAGTGGGTTGTCCGTGTCGTTGCAGATGCCCGTGAGTGTGCGGTAGCGAACGAGCTCGCCGCGACACTGCTGCGAAGCCGCCGCCCCGCCGACCGCGGCGTAGCTCGGATGGGTGGGTGGCAGCCGCATTTCGTTCCACCGCTTCAGTGCCGCGCCGCCCTTGCCGTTACCGCCGTTGATGTATTGCTCGAAGCTTCCGCTGTTGTCGAAGAGGTTGAACCGAATGAGCTCGACGCGGGCGTACTCGAGATCGATGAGGGAGCCGTTGATGCCGCGGAGGTTCTTCGTCCCCCAGAAATTCTTCGAGCTCGAATCGCGTGTCGCCCAGTAGTTCGGCCAATCCGTCCACGGCGTATTGCGGTATGCCACCGCGTTCTCGCCACCGCGGCACTTCGCCGTTTCCTCTTGCACCTTGCCGAGGAATCGTCCAGTGCGCTCGTTGGCGAGCTTGCGCGGTCCGTCCCACCACAGCTTGCCGCAGCTCACCAGGTCCGGCGTGAAGTTGTCGAGGTTCCGGCACGACGCCGCGACAAGGGGCAGGCACAGTACGAGCGTTGATGCTATGCGCATCCAATCCTCCCGCGGCAATTACCCGCGCAAATGAGAATTCGTGGTGGCATTGGTGATTCCAACCGTGAAGCACGGCCTCGTGCGTCGCGGGCTCAGCGAGAAGAGCGAGCAATTGTATGCCTTCCCGGGAGGCAGCGCAAACGGAACGGAGGTAGTCGCTAAGAATCTTCCAGGCGTCGGCTTGACAGGCATTCGGGTCGGGCTAGTGTTGGCGGGCACCTGACGCACACCTTGAAGAGTGCCATGAAACGCGCCACTCCCGACGGCCCTCCCGCCATGCCCGCCATTCCCACCGACCAGTCGGAAGGCCCGGTGCTTCTCGACACCGTGCTGGCGAGGGAATTCGAATACATCCGGCAGCATCGCCACCCGAACCGGGACGAGGCGGATGCCGGAATTGGATTGATCGGGCTCGCCCTGTCCGGCGGCGGCATTCGCTCCGCCACCACCTGTCTCGGCTTGCTCCAGGCGCTGTCGCGCATGGACATACTTCCAATGGTGGACTACCTCTGCACCGTCTCCGGCGGCGGATACATCGGTGGATGTTTCTCCGCGCTGCTGTCCTGGAACGAGAGCAAGGCGAGGGGAAGGCCCCTGTCGGACAAGAGCTTCACGTTCGACGCGGCGGAACGTCCCGCCTTCACCACGGGCTGGGAGACCTTTCCGTTCAGGGCTGAGCAGATTCCCGGTCAGCGGCGCATCGGAGAGTCGTTGCTCGCCCATCTTCGCACCCACGGCAACTTCCTCGTCGCGCGGTGGGGTCTCTTCCGCCGAGAGACGATGCGCTCGATCGGTGTGATCCTCACCGGCATCACCTACAACATCTTCTTCTTCCTCCTTACGCTGGCAACCGTCTCGGCGATCTACATGTGGATCGTCATGTCGCTGTCGAGCGAGTTGCACACGCGATCCGTTGCCGCCGACTCGGCGCGCGCGGCCGCGCTGCGGTTCTCGACGCCTGCCGACTCGATGCGCCTTCGCGACAACCTCGTCGACGTCGACTCGACCATCGTACGAGAATGCCGCGTCACGGGCTGTGACGTACAGGTAAAGACCACCCGCGGCTCTCCCACCTACTGGCACGAAGCGGCCTTCGGCGCGAGCCTCATCGGCAGCGTGGTCATGTCCACGAAGAATGGATGTCCGCTCGGCGAGCCCTGTGGCATTCGCACGGTGTGGCACCCCCTGCTTTTCGCGCTCATCGTCGGCGCGATATTCCCCGTCGCGGTTCTCGGCTTGTTGTGGTTCGCTCTGCGAAGCTACCTCAGTGGAGCGAAGTCGCTGCCGCCGGCGGAGAGTGGAGACTCGGACGAGGACGCGTTCGAGCAGCGAGTCGTATGGCTCATGATTGTGGCGACCTCGATAGTCGCCATCGGGTCAACGCTGGTTAAGTGGTATCCATGGCACGCCATGCTCACAGGCTACGAGAATCTCGTCTGGCTGTACGTGCCGTTCGCGAGTCTTGTGGGTGCGCGCCTCGCCGCCTTCCTCCTCGCGGTGATCTCACCCACACTCTTCACCACGAGCTGGGGCCGTCGTCTTCGGTCGCTCTGGGGTGAATTCCAGGCGATCACCATCTACGGCTGGTGGATCACGCTCGCGTTCGCGCTGCTCCCCATCCCCATCTATGCCCTCCACGCCGTCAAGGTGCCTGTCGCCCTGGGAGGCATCGGATCGCTGCTCGTCACCTGGTTTCTCTCGAAGCGTGCCGAGGGGGGTGGGTCGAAGCTCGCTATCCCGGGCGGATTGCTTCGCCCGCTGCTCGCTATTGCCGTCTTGCTGCTAGTCATGCTCGGCCTCGTGTTCTTCTGTGCCGTACTTGCCGATCCCGTCCATCAGTGGAAGGCAGCGCCGGTCATCGGGCTCGCTATCGTTTTCCTGCTGTTCTCCGTCGTCGTCGACCTGAACAAGCTGTCGTTGCACTACTTCTATCGGGACCGGCTTGCCGAGACGTACCTGATGAGCGAGGTGAAGACGGGCGACAGGGGATTGACCCTCTATCACGACGCGATGGAGATGTCGCTCTGCGACCTTCATGGCACTGCGGAGCCTCGCTGGAGAAACACCGCGCCGTACCACCTGATGAGCGCCGCCATCAACCTTGCTGGAAGCCGCGACCTCACGCGGAAGGATCGCAAGTCCGGCTACTGGATCTTCTCGAAACTGTTCTGCGGATCGATCCACACCGGGTTCCGCGCGACGAACAAATATCGCGACGGCGAGACTCGTCTGGCGCGTGCCATCGCCATCTCCGGTGCTGCCGCATCGACGGCGATGGGCAAGGACACCTTCTTCGCCCAGGCCTTCGCCACCGCGCTCTTCAACGTGCGGCTCGGCGTCTGGTTGGAGAACCCCATGTACGCCGAAAGCGCCAAGCGCCAGGAGAAGCGTGTCTTCTGGCCAGGGTACCTGTTGCGCGAAGTCGTGATGGCGACGACGGAGACCACTCGTCTCGTCAACCTCTCGGACGGAGCACAGACCGGTGACAACTGCGGCATCTATCCGTTGCTGCAACGGAAGTGCAAAGTGATCATCGCGTGTGACTGCGGCGAAGATCCCGCGCTCTCCTTCGATTCCTTCACGGAGGCACTGCGTCACGCCTCCGTCGATATGGGCATTGACGTCGACATCGACCTCACGATGATTCGACAGAACAGCACGACGGGCATGAGCAGGAGCCACTGCGCAGTCGGGCGCATCCGCTACCCCGATCGCCCCACGCAGGAGAGCTATCTCATCTACATGAAGAACTCCCTGACAGGGGACGAGCAGGAGCCAGTGCTGAACTACAAGACCTCGTGTCCCACCTTTCCGCACGAGAGCACCATCGACCAGTTCTTCAACGACGCGCAATTCGAGTCCTACCGCGCCCTCGGTTATCACCTCGCGGAAACCACCTTTGGCGCGTGGATTCACGATCGAGACTTTGCGTCACTGTTCCAACATCATCGGCCGGAGCCCGTCGCATGAGCGTGAGACTACGAGGACACGAGCGCGATCGCCATTCGGTGTTCGACCGCAACGCGACTGCGCCCAATGAAGTCATCGGCGCGTGGGAAGATGAGGCGTACGCGAACACATGGCAGCGACTTCAGTTGTTGCACTCGTCGTTTCGCGCCGCAGAGCAGGCGGAGTATCAGTCGCTACTCACCAAGCTTCAGGACATCGACATGCTGTTCGTCGAACACGCGGCCGACCTGGACAGCTATCGCCATGAGCTTGGGTTTCTGGCCCCACGCGTTGGGGTGATGAGTCCATGAACGACCTGCCAGTGATCGACACGGTGATCGACATGCAAGCCCGGCTCATGCAGGATGCGTTCTACATCCTGAAGCTCGGCCAGTATGGCAACGCGCCGGACAACCGGGGCTGGATGAATCTCTTTCGGCGATGGGGGCGGTCGCCGACGTTCAATGCGCGCTTCAGCGAAATTGAAGAGACCCTGACAGCGGGGTTCGTCGCGTTCTACAGGACGTATCTGCAGGAGTGCGTGCTTTCCATCGACGCATGGCCGATCCCGCACCCGTGGGATGCGGAAGCGCGGCGCGGGCACCCGAACCTGCCGATACAGGTCACGGGTGTGTTTCTCGACTCCGGCATTCACGAAGTTGGCGCGCCACGTCGATCGCCGAGAGTGGGCGAGAATCCGCAGCAGGCGCCGGAAACGGGGGCTCAGGCGGTTCCGCCGGGACCGGGAGGACCGAGGGACTACCAGCAATCCTCCGATACGGGGCAGACTCCGGTTGATCCGCCGACGACCTAGAGGACTCCCTTTCCTGACCAACGGTGACCGTCCACGACACCTGACCGTCGTGAGTCCGTTGCACCGCCGTTGCTGATGGGCGGGGAATGGCGTGACAATCGGCAGGCACTATCCCGGACGAGCATTCAGGCCACCTCTCGTCCGGGATCATCATGTCGTCAACGTCCAATGGCTCGCGTCGCGAGCACCACATCGCACGCGCGCTGCGCCGAGCGGCGCTCGCGGCCGCCTGCACTGTCGCGGCAATCGGCGGTACTCCACGATCACTCGTCGCGCAGCAAGGAGACGGCGCTCTCCATGGACGAATCACCGACTCGACGCGCGCAGGCATTGCCGCCGCGCTGATTCACCTGAGCGGGACGACACTCGGCGCATACTCCAGCACGACGGGTGAGTTCGACGTCGGGCACGTGCCCTCCGGGACGTACACCATCTCGGTGCGTCGACGCGGGTACGCGGCGGATTCGTTCACCGTCGCGATTCGTGCGGGTGAGGTCACCACGCGCGACATCGTACTCCGCCTCGCGGCACAGAGCTTGGACGCCGTCATCATCAGCGCATCGCCGCGGCTCAACGAGACGAAGGAACAGGCGCTCGACAAGCAGCGCAACGCGGACAACATCGTTACGGTGCTCTCGGGCGACGTGATCCGCTCCCTTCCCAATGCAAATGCGGCCGAGGCGGCCGCGCGCATTCCCGGGGTGTCGACGGAGCGCGATGAGGGCGAAGGCAAGTTCGTGCAGATTCGCGGCACGGAGCCACGCCTCTCCAACGTGACGGTGAACGGCGTCCACATTCCAGGAACGCAAGCCGGCACCCGAGTCGCCAAGCTGGACGACGTTCCCACGGATATCCTCGCTGCAATCGAAGTCTCGAAGACGCTGACGGCTGACCAGGATGCCGACGCGATCGGCGGATCGGTGAACCTCGTGACGAAGACGCCGGAAGGTGCGCCGCGCGGCTACCTCGCCGGCCAGTTCGGGCAGTCCACCCTCGAGGGCCGGAACCAGGGGCAGGGCAGCGCCATGTGGGGCGGCCGCTTCGGCGAGCAGCGCAAGCTCGGGCTCCTGCTTGGCGGCACCTACGATCACAACAATCGCGGCATCAACGACGTCGAGCTCGCGTGGGACGTTAACGACGCAGGCCAGCCCATTCCCGTGGAATGGGACCAGCGCGACTACCTCTACGACCGCACGCGGTGGGGCGCCAATGGCGCACTCGACTACCGCTTCGACGACGGGTCCACGATGTTCCTGCGCGGCGCGTGGACGAAGTTCCAGAACTTCGGGGTCGTCTACCGGTACGACGTCTCAGCGGGGGGCGACTCCACGTTGGCGTCATCTGGCTCGACCGGCATCGGCACAGGTGGCGTCCTGACGCGCAACACCTCCAACCGCACGCCGACGGAAGGCCTGTACAGCGTCAACGGCGGCGGAAAGAAGCAGTTCGGAAACTTCGAAGTGAACTACGGCGACGGCACCAACCACGACTACCCGACCTACAGCTATCTCTCGGCGGCGGACCGCGCCACGGCGCAAACGCCGGCGAACTACAGCTATGCGTCGTCGTCGATCGGCGCCGGGACTACCCGCGGTGACGAGTTCGGCGGACAGCTCGACGCGCTGCTGCACTACGCCATCGGCGGCGATGCAACGGAGCTGAAGCTCGGCGCGAAGTATCGGGATGAGAGCCGCGACAACGTGAACCTCAACCGAAGCTTTACGAGGGCAGGAACCCTGGGCCTCACGCAGGTCCTCGGCGGCTTCGCCGACCCGAACTTCTACCAGGCACTCGCGAGCGGCTACGAGATCGGCCCGCAGGCGAACCACGACGTGCTGCGCGCCTTCGAGGCCGCGAACCCGGCGATGTTCAAGGAAACGACGAAGCCGATCAGCGACTCACTCAGCAACTTCAGCGGCGGCGAAAAGGTCGCGTCGCTGTATGCGATGCAGACCATCGACCACGGTCCGCTGCGCGTCAACGTCGGCGTCCGCATGGAGAACACCGCGCTGCACTTCGACGGCAACGTGGCCGAGACGCCCGCGGATGCGAGCGGAACGGCGACGGGTGCGCAGACGGTGCACCGGGTGCTGGGTACACAGAACTACACCGATCTCTTCCCCAGCGTGCAGCTGCGCTATGCAGCAACCGCCAACTCCAACATCCGCCTCGCGGTGACGAAGGGCATCGCGCGCGCCAACTATTCTGACCGTTCGACTTCTCGCGCCGCCTGGATTTCCTGCCCGGCAGCTGGTCCGGGCTCGGGTTCGATGTGAACTGGACGCAGGTGGACTCGCGCGCGGCCGTCCCGCGCGACACCGCGAAGTCGGCGGCTACCCTCGGCAGCCCGGTGGTGCGCAACGCGCCGCTTCCGCGCCAGGCGAAGAGCCTCGGCAACTTTGCCGTCACGTATGATTCGCCGCTGTGGTCCGGCCGCGCCGCGTGGCAATACCAGGGCGCGAGCATCACGTCATACGGCGACGGATCGGCCACGCCGAGCGGCGACAACTGGTTCCTGCCGCACGCGCAGCTCGATGCGTCGCTGATGATGAATGTTTCGCGTGATATCTCGCTGCAGCTGCTCGGGCTGAACCTGAACAACGCGGTGTTCGGCTTCTACAACGGCAACAGCGACGCCCAGTTCAGTGGCCAGCGCGAGTACTATGGCCGGAGCCTCATCCTCGCCGTGAAGTACGGCTTCGGCGCCGAGCCAGGTACGCGATGATGCGAGTGCCTTCGCTGTCGTGGGCGTTGGGTCGTGGTGCCTGCATCGCCGCGGTCGTGCCGTTGTTCGCGGGCGCGCAGGCGCCACCGTCCCATGACGTGGTGGTCGCATCGCTTGCTCCCGCTCATCCATTGCCTCCGGAGCCAGCGACGGCTGCCGTGACGAAGTTCTCCTTCATCACGTACGGCGATACACGCGGGCGGCATGATGGCTTCGATCTCCAGGCCGAACATACGCTGGTGGTGGAGTCCATGGTGGCGGCCATCAGGAAGAGCGCAGCGGGGCCCGATCCGATTCGCTTCGTGCTCCAGAGCGGCGACGCGGTGCAGGACGGCAGCATTGGGCGGCAGTTGACGGTGAGCTACGTCCCCATCATCAACAAGCTCACGCAGGACGCGAGGGTGCCGTATTTCCTTTCGGTCGGAAATCACGACGTCGGCAACGCGGTGGATCTCGCCGATCCCCACCGCGTGATGGGCGTCGCCAACTTCATCGCGGCCAACGCCAACCTCATTCCGTCCGACGCATCACCTCGGCGTCTGAAGGGATATCCCACGTACGCCTTCGGCTACGGCAACACCTTCTTCATCGCGTTCGATTCAGACATCCCGGACGATTCCGTGCAGTTCGAATGGGTGAAGGCGCAGTTGGCCGGCCTCGACCGCGCGCGCTACGTGAACGTCGCACTGTTCTTCCATCATCCGCCCTTCTCGTCGGGGCCGCATGGAGGTGCGAAGCTCGAGCGGCAGGCGGCATCGATCCGCACCCGGTGGATGCCGTTGCTACGCGCGGATCACGTGCGCCTGCTGCTCACCCGGCACGAGCACCTGTACGAGCACTGGGTGGAGCGGTACGCGGATGCGAGCGGGGCACACCGCATCGACGAGATCGTGAGCGGCGGAGGTGGTGCTCCACTCACCACGTACACGGGCGAGCCGGATCTGCGGGAGTACCTGGCCGCGGGCAGCAAGGACAAGGTTGCCGTGGAGCATCTCGCGCGGCCGTCCAGCGAGCCCGGCGCGAATCCCTTCCACTACGTCATCGTGCATATCGACGGCGAGCGAATCAGCCTCGACGTCGTGGGCGTGGACTGGGGCAAGGGCTTCGCGCCCTACAGATCCAAGTCGGCCACCATGTCCGATGGGCGCTGATGCAGCCGGGGGTCGACGGCTCCGTGCTTCAATTAGCGTAACGACGGGTTGCCCAGGCGAACTTCAATCTGACTGTCTCGTGCAGGGTGCCTCGTCGGCCCTGTACACCGACGTCGCACGGCATCATCATGGACACCACCGCGTTCGGGCGTCGCAAGCAGTGGTGTATTCCACCACCGAGGGACGTCGGGCATAGGCGAACGCGTCCTCTGTCGTAAGACGCGACCGACTGGCTGGCGAACCAACCTGTGCGCTCGGAGACAGCATTGCCGGTCGAGAATGACGCGCATCTTATCATTGTCGGAGCCGGACTAGCTGGCCTAGTCGCCGTCGCGGAGGTCGCGCACCTCGGCCGCACCGCACTGCTGGTCGACCAAGAGGGTGAACAGAACCTGGACGGACAGACCTTCTGGTCGTTCGGCGGGTTGTTCTTTGTCGACTGGGCGGTATCGAGACCGACCTGAACGCACGCGGGTGATGAGGTGATGGACAGCTGATGCCGGGGCTCTACGCAGCCGGTGAAGTCGCAGGGTTCGGTGGTGGCGTCCGCGGATACCGTTCGCTCGAAGGAACGTTCCTCGGCGGCTACCTGTTCAGCGGTCGGATCGCGGGCCGATCCGCGGCCGCCGATCTCTGGTGGAGCAAACCACGCATTGATGTCGACCAGACCAGGAGGGAGTGATGGCAACGATCGAGCTTGACGGATACCTGCGCGGCAAGGCCGCGGAGTTCCATGAATGCATTGAGGCGTGCGTGGTGTGCCTCGTTGCGTGCGAAATGTGCTCGACCGCGTGCCTCGAGGAGAGCGACGTCAAGATGATGGTCGCGTGCATACGGCTCGACCGCGATTGCGCGGACGCGTGCACTGCGGCGATTCGTGCCATGTCTCGCGGCGGGCCCATGGCCTCAGAGCTTTGCCGGGCGTGCGCAACCGCGTGCGACGCATGCGCCGCCGAGTGCGAACGGCACGCGTCGCACAGTGATCACTGCCGCATCTGTGCGGAAGCCTGCCGCGCCTGCGCCAAGGCCTGCCGAAAAATGACGGCGTGAGGACGGGCTCCGCGCGACCGTCGATCGTCGCCTCCGTAGATGCAGTCCGACGAATCATGCGCGAGTTGCGCGTGGCAGCCCACGCGACGCAGGCGCGCGCGGGGATCAGCGCGGCACAGCTGTTCGTGCTTGCCGCGTTGGGTGATGGCGAGGAGCACTCGCTCTCCGATCTCGCGAAGCGCACGATGACGGATCGAACGTCTGTCGCGGCGGTCGTGGATCGGCTGCTCGACGCGGGACTGGTCACGCGGGGGACGTCGTCGGTGGATCGTCGGCGCGCGGCCGTCACGCTCACACGAAAAGGACACGCGCTGCTGGCGCGCGCCCCCGATCCGCCGACGGCTCTTCTCGTCTCGGGGCTCGAACGCTTGACGGCGGCGCAGCTGGCACAACTCGCCAAGGGCTTGACGGCGCTCAGCGGCGCGATGGGCCTCGGAGAGGAACCCGCAGGATTTCTTTTCGACGACTCGTGATCACTGCGCGATCCGCGCAAGTATGAGGGCCAAGGCTTCGGCGGGCGCATATCCCGCTCGACACTGCACTGGACGCGTCATCCACACGGCAGTTGTCCGAGCCATCAGCTCGTCACTCGCCGCAGACAGATCAGCCGGCCGTACGCCGGACGCGACGACAGCGCGCGCGGAATCCACGAGTGCCATAGTGAACGGTGTAAGCCCGCCACATCGTTCGCGCTCCGCCACGGTGCGCGCCAGGAGAGCGCGACTTCTGGTGAACCGCGCACCTGCGTCGATGCCGCGAACAGACGGCGACAGTGCGAGGACGGTGTCTGCGAGCGCCAGGCGCCGCTGGATGTGCGCATCGCCCGGACGATATCGCGTCGCTTCGAGCAGGTCGGCGCGAGCCGTGGAGAAGTTGCCCAGCGCGAGGGCGGCTTCGCCCAATCCCGCGTGAGCGTCTGCATCGCGCGGATCGGCGCGCAGGACCTCGCGAAAATTCGCGATCGCCCGGCGTGGCGATCCCGCCTGCAACAGCAACGTCGCGACGCGCTTTCGAAGCGGGGCGCTGTCTGCCGCCTCGGCCTCGAGCGGCAGCAACTCCGCCAGCATCTCGCTGGTCTCCCGCCTGCGCGCGAGAAGATCGATGATCTCGAATCGACTGCGCATCCGTTGCTGGACTGAGTCGGCCCCCCACTGCCCATAGATGGCGCGATGGTAGTACGCCTTCGCGTCGCTGACCTTTCGCTCGACGAGCAGCACGCGCGCCATCGAGAGATTGACCGCCCCATCAGTCTCGGCGCGCGCCAGAATCGACTTCAAGGTTGCTTCGGCTTCGTCACCGTGTCCGTCCGCCAGTGTCGCCTGGGCCAGCCCGAGGGCGTAGCTGACATTGTTGCGTTGCATCGCGACGGCGGACGCGAAGCGATCGGTGGCATCGCCCGCGCGGCCGCTGTCGAGTAGGGACTGTCCCTCGCGGAATAGATCCGCGGCCCGATGTTCAGACGCGCGCGCATCCACGCGAGCAAGCGTGAGGTCGACGAAGAGCAGCCCGACGATCGTCAGCAGTATTGCCGCGAAGGTCGCGACGAATACCGCGGCACTCGCGTGCGGTGTGGTAGCGACGTCGAGAGTATCGAGATCACTCATGATGATCGGCCTCCGCACTCGGCGGCCGCGCGCCATGCTCGACGCCGAATCCGCCCAACACGTCCGAGAGTGTCACCACTCCGAGAAGAATACGCACATTCGCGCGACTCACGACCGGCAACACGGAGTGTTGCGTCTCGCCCATGCGCGTCAACGCCTGCCCGAGTGGCTGATCACCATGGACGTGCGCGAACATTCCGCCGCGCGCCGGCTCGTCGGCCGACGTTGCCATGAGCTCCTCGATCGTCATCGCCAGCTTGCCGCCCGCAATCGCCGTCGAAATGTCGCGGACCCGCACCATGCCGATCAGTCCCTCGTCGTTGCTCACTGGCCACGACTCCAGCGAGCTGGCTATTACCCGCTCGTGTGCGGAGACCAGCGTCAGGTCGGCGCGCAACGGCTCGGGCGCTTTGCGCAGCGCGGAGAAGACCGAGTGCTGTCGCGTGTGCTCGCGAAACGCGCCTGTCGGGAGATGAAGTCCATCCTGCCGCGCGAGCGCCTCGTAGATCGGCTCGTGCTGGAGCTTCTGCGAGATGTAGAACGCGATGAGGTTGGAGATCATCAGTGGCACGATGATGGTGTAGTCGCGCGTGACCTCGAAGATCATGATGACCGACGTCAGCGGCGTGCGGATGATCCCGGCGAACGCCGTACCCATGCCCACGAGCGCATAGGCGCCCGGACCGGCGGTCACGGTGGGAAATGCAACGTGAGCCACCCGTCCGACCGCCGCACCGATCATCGCGCCGATGAACATGCTCGGTCCGAAGATGCCGCCCGCATTTCCCGACGCGTAGCAGAGCGACGTCGCGAAGATCTTCAGCAGCGCGAACATCACGACCATCTTGAGCACGACCTCGCCACTCAGCACCCGATCGACTTGATCGTAGCCGATGCCGAGCACCTGCGGGACGACGAATCCGAGTAGGCCGACCGACAGTCCGCCGACGACCGGCTGTATCCACACGGTAGACTTCGGGAGACGGTGGAACCGCGCACGGAGGCCGAGCAGGAGCTTCACGAACCCCGCGGAGCCCACGCCACCGACGATGCCGAGCCCGGCGTACACGAGTAGCTCCCACCCGCTCACCAGGTGATAGCCGGCGACGTGAAACAGCGGCTCGTCGCCCATAATCAGGTGGAGCACCATCCACGACGTCACCGAGCTGATGACCACTGAGCCGAGGATGGGTGCGTGCAGGTCGCCCATGATCTCCTCGAGCGAGAAGAGCACGGCGGCAATCGGCGTGTTGAATGCGGCGGCGAGCGCCGCGGAGGCGCCGACGGGCAGAAGCCACCTGACCTGCGCGTTGCTCAACCCGAGGCGCCGAGCGATGACCGACGCGATCCCCGCGCCAATGTGCACCGATGGCCCTTCACGCCCGAGGGCGATGCCGCTCGCGAGCGAGGTGCCGCAGCAGAGAAACTTTCCAAGCACGGTGCGGAGCGAGATACGTCCGTCGTGAATGAAGATCGCCGCACGCGTCTGCGGAATGCCGCTGCCGCGCGCGTCCGGGAAGTAGCGGAACAGGAGAATGCCCGTGACGAGCGAGCCCAGCGTCGGGAGGAGGATCCGTCGCCACCCCGCGCCTCCGGCGGGATACATCTGGGCGGCCAGTCGCCCCGTGACCAGGATGAACGCGACGGTCACCAGCCCCACGAGCGCACCGATGACGAGGCTGAGCAGCAGCGCGAGTCGATCTTCGCGCTTGCGGAGATCCTCGATCAGCTCCTTGATGCGCCCGATGAGCGCGGGCGTTGCGCCGATACGTCCTTCCAGGCTTGGCATTCGATACCGTTCTTTGGATCATGCATTGCGGGGCACTCCCCGCAAATTAACGACCGCGACCCAAGGCGCGTGTTTCCTCGGGTAACGGCCATTACATTGAGAACGTGTACCTCGCTGGCGCGGCGTATCCATTCCAGTGGCAGGGCTCCTGGGCCAACGTCTCACTCGCGTACAAGCACACCAATTTTCGTCGGCCGAGCCACGACGCGCAGGCGACGCTCTATTGGGGTCGCGCCTTTCGCGAGCGTGGGGCATTCGCGTCGACGGGCGTGTTCTGGACACAGAATCGAAATCATGGCGACGACTACACCGCGAGCCTCACTGGCAAGCGACGGTCATTCCTGATCGAGAATGAGCTGTGGTGGCGAGCGGTCGGGCTGGTGTCGGTGGGGACCGAGGTCAGAATCTCTCGCGACGTGTACGCGACCGACGGGCGACTCCTCGTCTATCCGACCGTCGGAATGCGCTACCTCTTTTGACCTCGCGCCAATGCTTTTGACGAGAGGCGAACAACGTCCTATCCGAACCGATCCGCCTAAATCAGTTGGTGGTCGCGTTGCGACAGTAGTCAAGGATTCTGACGCCGGCTCGCGCGCGTGAGGAGGCGCCTAACAGTCAGTTGCAGTTCAAGGATCGGCGGAAGCCCACAACTGACATTTTCATCCGTCGTACTCGGACGCGAGCTCCTCAGAATCCTCGACCGGTGTTCGACCGCCACCGGCAACCGGATAAAAGCGCGGATCGGTTGGATTACTGCGCCGAACAAACGTCTCAAAGAATGCTTTTGACGACAAACGAACCACGTCTTATCCAACCGATCCGCCTAAATCAGTTGGTGGTTGCGTTGCGACAGTAGTCAAGGATTCTGACGCCGGCTCGCGCGCGTGAGGAAGCGTCCAACAGTCAGTTGCAGTTCAAGGATCGGCGGAAGCCCACAACTGACATTTTCAAAAGAGATCAGGGCACCAGCGCGCCGTCGAACTTCGGCGTCACGCCAAGGTTCCAGAAGAGGAACGAGTAGAGATCCGCGGTCTGCTCGAGGGCCTTCGTCGTACTGCTGGGACCGTGACCCGACTTCGTGTCAATGCGAATGAGAATGGGCGCATCGCCGCCCTGACCCGCTTGCAAGGCGGCTGCGTACTTGAATGAATGCGCCGGCACCACGCGGTCGTCGTGATCGGCGGTCGTGATGAGCGTGGCCGGATACTTCGCGCCCACCTTTACGTTGTGCACCGGTGAGTACGCGCGCAGTGCCTTGAACTCCGCCTCGTTGGACTCGCTCGAGCCGTAGTCGGGAATCCACGCCGATCCGATGGTGAACTTGTGGAAGCGCAGCATGTCCATGACACCTGCCTGCTGCACCACCGCGGAGAAGAGCTCGGGCCTCTGGTTCGCGACGGCCCCCACGAGAAGGCCGCCGTTGGACCCGCCATGAATCGCGAGTTTCTCCGGCGACGTGTACTTGTTCGCGATGAGCCACTCCGCTGCGGCGATGAAGTCGTCGAACACATTCTGCTTGTGCACCTTCGTGCCGGCCTCGTGCCACTTCTCGCCGTACTCGCTGCCGCCGCGAAGGTTCGCGGACGCGTAGACGAATCCCTGCTCGAGCAATGCAAGACGGAGGGGATTGAATGACGGGTTCTGCGCGAGGTTGAACCCGCCGTAACCATAGAGCACCGTCGGATTGTGCCCGTCGAGCTTCAGTCCCTTCCTGAAGGTGAGGAACATCGGCACGCGCGTGCCGTCCTTCGACTTGTAGAAGACCTGCTTCGTCTCGAACACACCGGCCTTGAATCCGGGAATCTCGGGAGTGCGGAAGAGAGTCGACTTGCCGCTCGCGATGTCGTACTTGAAGATCGACGGCGGTGTGTTGAACGAGCTGTAGCTGTAGAAGATGACGCGATCATCGTTGTTGCCACCGAATCCACCGGCGCTGCCAAGCCCGGGCAACTTGATCTCGCGCTCGAGCTTGCCGTGCATGTCGTAGACGTAGGCACGCGTCGTCACGTCCTTCGTGTAGCTGACGAACAACTTTCCACCAGCGGTTCCGACACTCTGAATGGGCTCGGGCTTCTCGGCGAGCACGGTTGTCCAGACGCCGGGCCGTGCGGGATTCCAGAGGGTGACGGTGCTGTTCGGCGCGCCGTGGTCGGTCTGAACGAGGAACGAATCGCCTACGTTGTCGACGACGTCGTAGCGGTCGTCGGTGATCTCGGCGACGATGGGCTTCCACTCGGTGGTGCCTGCGGCGCGATAGTAGAGGCTGTTCCCCTTCCTTGCTCCGTTCTCGGAGATCGCGAGGATCGCGTAGCGTTCGTCCTCCGTGGTACCCACGCCTGGGAAATACTTCGGGTGATCAGGGCTGGAGTACGCGAGCTGATCCTGATCCTGCAAAGTTCCGATACGATGGAAGTAGATCGTGCGACCCTCGTTCGCATTGACGAGCGCCTTTGCCGAATCGGGCGCCGGGTAGCGGGCGTAGTAGAATCCGTCGCCCTGCCATGCCGCGCCGGTGAACTTTGCCCACTTGATCACATCGGGCAGCGTCTTCCGCGTGGCGACGTCCATGACGTGGAGCTCGTTCCAGTCCGAGCCACCGGTGGAGATGCCGTACGCGGCGTACTTGCCGTCCTTCGACATCGAGAAACTCGCGAGGCGCGAGGTGCCATCGGTGGAGAATGTGTTCGGGTCGAGCAGCACCTGCGGAGTGCCGTCGAGCCCCTTCTGGATGTAGGTGACGTACTGGTTCTGGAGGCCGTCGTTCCTGGAGAACACGTAGTTCTCGCCCTTTCGGCTCGGCGCCGTGTACTTCGCGTAATTGTAGAGCTTCTCGAGACGGCTTCGCACCGCAGCCCGATACGGAATCTTCTCGAGATAGCCGAAGGTGAGCTTGTTCTGCGCCTCGACCCACGCCGCGGTCTCGGGCGCGCTCTCATTCTCGAGCCACCGATACGGATCGGCGACCTTCGTGCCGAAATACGTGTCGACCTGATCCGAAGTGCGCGTGACCGGATAGACGAGGCGCTGTGCAGCCACATCGAGGCTCGGGATCGCGAGTGCGACGAAGAGCGCTGCGCCGAGTGTCACGCGAGGGTGGCGGGTCTGCATGATGCCGTGGGTGAAGGGTGCAACCGTGGGTTGGCTGAACGAGCTTACGCCGGGTGCGCGGGGTGTCAACACGCGGTATCGGCGCCCAAATAGACGAGCTACCTTCGGGCATGCCGACAATAGCCATCATCGGACCGGGGGCGATCGGTGGAATCCTCGCCGCGTGGCTCGCGCAGGATCCCGCCAACGACGTGATCGTCTGCGCGCGCACCGCGTTCGATCACCTTGAGGTCGAGACACCCACCGGCACCATCACCGCTCGGCCGCGCGTGCTCACGTCCGCCGTTGGTGCGACGCCGGTGGATTGGGTGCTCATCACGACGAAGGCATACGACGCGGCGGCGACGGCCGAGTGGCTTCCGCCGCTTCGGCGCGATGATACGCATGTGGTGGTGCTCCAGAACGGTGTTGAGCATGTCGAGCGGTTCAGTCCTTATGTCCCGCTCGAGCATCTGGTGCCCGCCGTCATCGACTGTCCCGCCGAGCGGACGGCGCCGGGCCGAATGCGTCAGCGTGGCGCGTCGTGGATCATCGTCCCCGATTCCGCGAACGGACGCGCGTTCGTTCCGCTGTTTACGAAGACGAACTTCGACGTGCGCACCGACGACTTCACCACGCGTGCATGGGCGAAGCTCTGCATCAATGCACCCGGCGCGATATCGGCGATCCTGATGAAGCCGACCGGCGTCATACAGATAGAGCCGATTCCCGAGCTGACGCGCGGCATCGTGCGCGAGTGCCTCGAGGTAGGTCGCGCCGAGGGTGCGGTGCTGGACGACGGGATCGTGGAGGCGGTGGTGGAGGGCGCGCGGAAAGCGCCGCCTGACGGACTCAACTCGCTCATCGCCGATCGCATGGCGGGGCGACCGATGGAGATCGATGCGCGGAACGGCGCCATTGTACGCATCGGGAAGAAGCATGGAATTCCAACGCCGCTCAATGCGATGGCAGTGGCACTTCTTACTGCTGCTCAGGATTCGCGAAGGTACTAGTCCGGGAGGGTTCGATGAGTCGCCTGGTTCGCTTTTTATGCGCCCTGATAGTGGCGCTCCCTGCCTGTCGTGGTGCGAATCCGCTCGCGTCAGGCGCAACCGAGTCAACGTCGGGCCCGAGCGCGACGACGATTGATGCGAGCGCCGCATCGGCCGCCGCGGCGCGAACCTTTGTCGCGACGCTACCGGACTCCACTCGCTCCGTCGCCTTCCGCCCATTCGACGACGCAGATCGGTCGCGATGGTGGTACATCCCGACGGACCAGATTCCGAACGGTCGCGTGGGCCTGACGATCAGTCGCATGGCACCACGCGAGCGCGACGCCGCATTCAACCTGCTCGGCACGGCGCTGAGCGAGGGCGGGTATCGTACGGCGCGCGCGATCATGGCGAATGAGCCCGTACTGCGCGCGCTCGAGTCCACCTCACCCGGTGCCCACCTGGTGCGCGATCCCGAGCGCTACTTCGTGACGGTTTTTGATACTTCCTCTGGCGACCATCCATGGGGATGGCGCTTCGAGGGACATCATCTCTCCGTGAATGTCACGGGCATTGGTGCGGGAGGACCATACGTCGTCGCGCCGTTGTTCATGGGCGCCAACCCGCATCGCATTCCCTCGGGACCGGGCGCTGGTACGCGGTTGCTGGCCGCTGAGGAAGATGTGGCGCGCGAACTTCTGGGATCGCTGAGTCCTGCGCAGCGCGCGCGCGCAATCGTTTCGGACACGACGTACGGAGATATCCGCACCCGCAATGATCCAAAGGCGCGCGCGCTTCCGAAGGAAGGCATAGCGGCGGCTGACATGACGGAGGCACAGCAGGCGACGCTGCGTCAGCTCCTCTCCGTGTATTCGAATCGCATGGCACCTGCGAGCGCGCGTGCGCAGTGGCAGCGCATCGGGGAAACAGGCTTTGGAAACCTGCACTTCGTATGGGCCGGCAGCTCGGTGGTTGGCCGCGCGCACTACTATCGCATCCATGGGCCGACGGTGCTCGTGGAGTACGACAACTCACAGAATGGCGCGAACCATTCTCATACGGTGTGGCGCGACCTGGAGCACGACTTCGGCGGGGACATGCTGCGGGCGCACTATCTCAAGCACCAGCACTGAGACACAATGGCGCCGATGTCGGCGGCGGCAGTATGCGCGACGGCGCGGTGATTTGATTCACATGGCGGGAAGGTGATGACGTCCCGTGCCGCCACGTGTGGCACCGTGTGGAATGGACGCTTGCCTATCTATTGCCGAGGGGTCTAACGTATGGGCATGCCCGCGACGATTGGGAGCTGGACGGTCGACATGCTCGATGCGCTGCCGGAAGACGGGCAGCGCTACGAGGTCATCGACGGCGAGCTCTTCGTGACGCCGGGGCCTGGTGAGTTTCATCAGGACATTGTTGGCGCGTTGTTCCGTCGCCTTTGCGACTATCTCAACGGCCACGGTGTCGGCAAGGGTATGGTCTCGCCGGCTGACGTTCGTTGCGGTGACCGTAGTCGCAATCGGGTCCAGCCAGACATCTTCGTCGTTCGTCTTGCGGAGGCAAAGCGGCCACCCTATCCGTACGAGCTGCAAGACCTCCTGCTCGCCGTAGAGGTGGTGTCGCCGAATAATCAGAGTCTCGACTATCAGGTGAAGCGTGACCTGTACCTGCGTGAGGGTGTCGGCGAATACTGGGTCGTAAATCCGGAGGCCATGAATGTGTCGCGGTGGCAGGGCCGTGATGACCCGGGCGAGGTATTGAGCCGAACGTTGGCGTGGCATCCGGTAGGAATGCCGACGCCGTTCGCACTTGACCTCCCCGAATTCTTCGTTGCTGCCGCGAGTTGAGCGCACGCACCGCGGGAGACCGGCGTGTGATTACGGATTGACTGGCCGAAAAGCGCCCTGCTCCGTATTCTCGACGCACTCATCCCTCCTGCCGAAAAGCCCGAACAAAATGCACAGATCAGCCATTGTTGGAGCGGCACTCGTTGCCGCTGTCGCCGTCATGCCGCTCGTTGCCCAGGAACCGGCCCCGACTTCCCCCGCGACCGCCGCACCGGTCAATCCGCAGATCTCGCTGCCCTACGGCGCTCCAAGCACCGCGCCCGTTTCCAAGTGGACACCACCCGCCGCGGCAGGACGCCAGCTCACGCTCAACGACCTGCTCACGTGGAAGAGCGTGCGAACGCCGCAGCTATCCAATGATGGCAAGTGGATCGCCTACGTCCTCGCTCCCAATGAAGGCGACGCGGAAGTGGTCGCGCGAGGGACGGCCGCGGACGCCAGGGAGATGCGTTTCCCGATCGGCGATGCGACGCCTCCGGCTGGTGGCGCGCGCGCGGCGGGCGCGGGTGGCGCGGCGGTGACACAGTCGATTGCGATCTCCGGCAACAATCGTTGGCTCGCATTCATGGTCAACCCGAGCGCCGCTGCGGCCGGCCGTGGCGGACGCGGTGGCCGAGGCGCGGGCGCCGCAGCGCCGGTGGCTCCGCCCGCTGCCACGAAGCTCGCCATCGTGGATCTCACGAATGGAACGAAGCGCGAGTTCGAGAGTGTGCGGGCCTTTCGCTTCGCCGGAGACAAGTCCGACTGGATCGCCATTCATCACGCGCCGCCAGGTGCTGCTGCCATGCCCGCGGCCACGACACCCGGTGCGGCGCCTGCTCCCACGGTCGGCACGACGATGGAGCTCGTTCCCCTGACTGGCGGGACCGCAATTCCCGTCGGGGACGTGTCCGAATTTGCGTTCGACGATTCGGGCGACTGGATCGCGTACGCGACAAGCGTAGCGGGACAGATCGGCAACAGTATCCAGATTCGGCAACTCTCCACCGGCGTCTCGCGTCCGCTCGATGTCTCGAAGTCAGGTTATCGTCGCATGGTGTGGGGCGACAGCAGTGACGCGCTTGCGGCTGTTCGCGTCGTCACCGATTCCATCGCGGATGAGCAGGCAACGGTATTGGCGTGGCGCCACGTGTCATCCGCAAATGCGGCCGCCGTCGAGATCAGTGCGAAGACGAGCGGAGTTCCCGCCGCTCTCGTGGTGAGCTCCGATCGCGCCCCTGAGTGGAGCGACAAGGACAGGTTGCTCTACTTCGGTCTCCGCGAGCCGCGTCCTCCGCGCACGCCCGCGACCGGTGCACCGTTCACCGCGCCGCCGCCCGGTGGTGTGGCTCCAGGAGCGGGCAACACCGGTCAGGTGGCCGCCGCTCCGCAGACCAGCGCCGACGTGTCCTCGATCATCCTGTGGCACTGGAAGGACGAGCGCATGCAGAGCCAGCAGCAGGTGCAGGAGCCGCTGGACCGCGCCTTCTCATTCGTCGCATCCTACGACTTCGCCACCACGCACGCCGCTCGTCTCACCGATGACAAGATGCGGACGATCACCATGGGCCCGAAGGACACGTGGGGCATCGGGACCGACGCGTCGGTCTATGAGCGTGACCAGGGCATCAAGGGATTCTCGTACCACGACCTGTACGCCGTGAATCTCGCGACTGGGGAGCGCACGCTCGTGCAGCGCAAGGTGACCGGCGGAGGCGCAGGCGGCGGCCGACGCGGCGGTGGCGCCTCGGCGTTCTCTCCCGACAACGGGAAATACGCGTACTTCAGTGACGGCGACTGGAAGGTTCATGAGTTCGCGAGCGGAGCCGACAAGACGATCACCACCGGAGCGCCGACCAAATTCTGGGACGCCGAGGATGATCACAATCAGGTGAAGCCCGCGATCAACGGTGCCCTCGTTGGCTGGTCGAAGGATGGACAGAGCGTCTTCGTGCGCGACAACTGGGATCTCTGGCGCCTGCCCGCCAAGGGCGGAACTGCCCTCAACGTCACGGGCAACGGACAGAAGGATCAGATCCGCTACCAGCAGCGCATCGTCTTCGACCCGCGCGATCGCGAAGGCATCGATGTCAGCAAGCCGATGTACATGGAGACGTATGGCGAATGGACCAAGAATGAAGGTCTGTCCCAGGTCGATCTCGCGAAGGGCGGCGCCAAGGTCATCACGTGGGAAGACGCGAAGGTGGACTATCGCCGAGCGCGCGATGCGAACGTGTGGGTGTACCAGCGTCAGACGGTGGCGAAGTATCCGGATCTCTACGCCGCGGACGACGGCATCCGGAATGAGCGTCGCCTCAGCGATGCCAACCCGCAGCAGAAGGATGTTGCATGGTCGGCGGGCTCAGTGCTGATCGACTACACCTGCGACAACGGACTCGGCAAGCATCAGGCGGCGCTCTTCCTTCCAGCCGGCTACGAGAAGGGAAAGAGCTACCCCACGCTCACCTACATCTATGAGAAGCTGTCGCAGGGAGTGCACGTCTACCCTGAGCCCAATACGACACGCTACTCGAATCCCGCGGTCTTCACGTCACGCGGCTACGCGTTCCTCCAGCCGGACATCGCCTACAAGCTCGATGACCCGGGGCGCTCGGCGGTCTGGTGCGTGGTGCCGGCAGTGAAGGCCGCGATCGCGGCAGGGTATGTCGACGCGGAGCGCGTCGGCCTTCAGGGGCACAGCTGGGGCGGATACCAGTCGACGTTCATCTCGACGCAGACAAAGATCTTCAAGACGGCCGTCGCCGGCGCGCCTTTGACCGACATGGTGTCGATGGCGGGATCGGTCTATTGGAACACCGGTACGTCGGACAACTCGATCTTCATCGCGAGCCAGGGGCGCTTCACGGGCGGGCCGAACGACGTGCCGGAGGCGTACATCCGCAATTCACCCCAGCAGTTCGCGCAGAATCTCTCGACTCCGTTCATGCTGCTATCGAACGATCGCGATGGTGCCGTCGATTTCAACCAGGGCATCACGTACTACAATCACCTGCGCAATCTCGGCAAGGACGTCGTGCTGCTCGAGTATGTCGGCGAGAACCACGGTCTTGCTCGTCCGGCCAACCAGAAGGACTACGCGCTGCGCATGACCGAGTGGTTCGACACGTTCCTCCGCGACCAGCCCGCGCCCGACTGGCTCAAGGACGGCGTACCACGATTGAAGATGGAGGAGCATCTCAAGTCGCGGCGGCCGATGGTGGACTCCAAGGCCGCGCCTCCGCCGCCTCGGATCATTCCATAGGCGTTTCTGCGGATTGGGCGGGCGAGGGCAGTGCATTCACTGCGCACTGCAAGAACGCCGCGACCCGTCTTCAACCGAAGCCGCTGTTGAGGACACATCGCAAACTGCGCGCGTCGTGTCTCGGGCTCCCAGTGGGTCATGTGCCATTCCCATACCGTGTACAGGGTTCGTAATACGCCCGTAACAGCTCGTAGATTATCGTGCATGCCAGAAAACCTGCCGACGATCGAGACCGCCCGAATGTCCCTTCGGCCGCATACACTCGCTGACTATGAGGAGTGCGCCGCGATGTAGGGCGACCTTGCAGTAACGCGCTTCATCGGTGGCCGGCCGGCCACACGCACATGCAATACGACCGCATCGTGGACGGCGTACGCATCCTCAATGCTGTCAGCGTCGGCATGTCATACGGACGCACTGGGGCACACTGGCTGCTCCTTGGGCCGGACGCGCAGTTCATGCAGACGTCGTACGATCTCGAAGCGGCGGCACGGCGCGTTCACACATCCGGCTACCCGGACGCCGAGGACTTCGCTGAGCGAAGCGTGTTGGAGCCGGCGTCGGAGGACGAGATGCTGCGCGTGTTTGAATCCGGTGCTGAGTGACCCCGACTCTTCACTTGAATCCCAACGCGTGCTTCACTGCGGTGTTTTCAACCTCGACAACTCCGTTGCGACTCAACCGCCACTTATCCATGTACTGACGCGGAACCAGGACCGATACACCCGCGTCGCGCAGGAGTGCTTCCGTCGCCGGATCCGAATAGGGCGCAGTGACGCCGCCGTCGAAGGAGTTCCACAGGCCGTCCCAATGGACCGGAATGAACGCCTTCGGCTTCGCCACCGGGACGACGAGCTTCGACACCTCGGCGCCACCCGCGCCGATCCACAGATCCACCGACGTCAGGCCCGCGGCACGCATCGCGACCTTCAGATTTTCGAGCGGCGCTCCGTAGTCGACACCACCAATCACGATCGGGACTTGAAGGTCGACCGCACTCGCCGAATTCTGGAAGAACCAGCTGTATCGGCCTCCCGGAGCGTCGACGACGAACAGATAGGCGCGATTGCCGCCTCCGTTGGGGAAATCCTCCTGGAGCCCAACGCGGAGTCCACCGGTCACCGGATCAGCGTGCGGCACCGAGTCGAGCTCCAAGGCATTGTGCTGGTCCGGATTCACGGCTGGGTCGCCACTGTGATTCCATCGCACGACCCACATGGTCACGCCGTCCACGATCTGGAAATGTTCACCTCCATTCACGACTGTGCAGCGTGCCGCGGGAATCTGCTGTGCGATGGCCTGGAAGCACGTCGTGCGTGAGCCGATGATCGGCGCGCCGGCAAGGCGTGACCACACGGCGGTGTCGAACGAATGATCGAAGTGACTGTGGCCGGTCAGCAGCAACTTCACCCTGGCGGGTCCGCCGATTGCAGCGAGCACACGCGACACGGCGGCGACATCGGGCGCCTGCGGCGCTCGGGTCTGCGCCATCCCGGTGGCAGCACCGAAGAAGATGTCCCTTGGAACGCGGCTGATGTAGCCGTCCGTGACGACACCGAACGACCCGAGCTCATAGAACATGTTCGTGATCGACATCCACGTGATGTCCACATGGTCCGGCCCCGGTGCACCCTGCGCGACCAGGCTGCCCGCGCACGAGGCGAGCAGCGCGAATGCGGCGACGAATCGATTCACACGGAGCATCGCATGTCCCTGAGAAACTGGAAGGTGGCTGGTACCATCGGCTTACTTCTGCTATCGGCAAAGCCTGCTGTCGAAGCACAGCAGATCGACACCAGCGCGGCACTCTCGGCGCTTCGTGAGAGCTCGTCGGATTCGATGCGGAGAACACGGTCTACCCGACTGGCACCTTCAACTCCGAATGGGGAGCGCTCGAGGTCACGTCGGGTGGTGCACTCGTTTCGAGCGACCAGCTCACGCTTCGAGTGAGCGGCGAAGGCGGACAGGTGGAATATTTCGCTCGATGTCATCATTACGTCAGGTGGCCTTCCTAGATTTCCGGCGTAGCCGCCAACAGTCCGCCATGCGCCCAAAGTCGAGGAGGTTTGAATGAATCGCAACGCCGTCGTTCTTGCTTTGCTTGCCATACCATCTTTGCTGAGCGCGCAGTACAGCATCGCCAATCACTTCGTGGTGGGGGGAGGCGGGGGTTGGGACTACGTCGTGCCCGACACCGCGCGTCATCGGCTGTTCATCGGGCGGCAGGATCGCGTGATGGTCGTGGACGAGAACACCGGCAAGCTGCTCGGCGAAGTGAAGGGCATCCACGGCGCGCACGGTACCGCGATCGACGAGCGGACCGGCCACGGCTTCGCGACCTCCGGCGACGACAGCGCGATTGTCATGTTCGATCTCAAGACGTTCAAGCATCTCGCGCGCGCGCACGCGGCGGAGGATGCCGATGCGATCATCCACGATGCAGCGTCGAAGCGCGTGTTCTCCTTCAACGGCGACGCGCATTCCGCGACCGTGGTCGACCCCGCAACTGGAAAGTTCGTGAAGAACATCGATCTCGGCGGCAAGCCCGAGTACGGAGTTGCGGCGGGGGACGGCATGATCTACGTGAACCTCACCGACATCAGCGAGGTCGTCGAGGTCGATGGCCGAGCGATGACGGTGCTTCGTCGATGGCCGACCGGGCCGTGCAAGCAGCCCGTGGCGATGGCGATTGATCAGGCGCACCGCCGCCTTTTCAGCGGTTGCCGAAGCGGCGTGATGGCGGTGTCGGACATCGGAGCGGGGCGCGTCGTCGCCACCGTCCCCATCGGACAGGGAACCGACGGCGCGGCATTCGATCCGGCAACCGGGAATGCGTTCGCGTCGAACGCCGACGGGACGCTCACGATCATTCATCAGGATACGCCGGACACCTACCACGTCCTACAGACGTTGCAGACGCTGCCGGGTTCCCGGAACATGGGATTCGATCCGGTGACGCATCGCGCCTACGTGGTGGGTGCGAAGATGGGGCCGGCTCCGGAGCAGGCAACGAAGGACAATCCGCGCAGGCGTCCGCAGGTGCTTCCGGGAACGTTCGAGGTGATGGTGATCGAGAAGTAGATGACCTCAAACGATCCGGGCCGATCACGACTGGCCACGCAGCACCCGAAGTTGTATCTCGTCGCGCACGTCGTGGCGGGTATGCTGTTTACCGCGGCCCTGCTCTGGGGATTCGCGTCAATTGCCGACGCGGTTGGCGACAACGGACGCGTCGCCGCCGCCGATGCGGGGCTCACGGGTTGGATCCAGGGTCACGGCACCGAGTGGGGCGAGGCCATCTTCTCCTATGTGAGCCTGCTCGGTTCTTCCGTGCTCGTCGCGGTCATCGTCATTGCCGCCGCAGTGTATGCGCGCCGGCGTGATTGGCTGCGAGCCGCGACGCTCGCGCTCAGCACTGCGTCGGGCGCGGGGCTCAACACGCTGCTCAAGCATCTCTTTCATCGCGGGCGGCCGGAATACGCGACGGAGTTCATCACGCACGCGAGCTGGAGCTTTCCCAGCGGACACGCGATGGACTCCATGGTCGGCTATGGAATCCTGCTCGTCGTGCTGCTCGACGCGATCAGGACGAGGGGCAAGCGACGATTCCTGATTGCAGGAGTGGTGGTGCTCATCGTCGCGATCGGGACCAGTCGCGTATACCTCGGCGTCCACTATCTCACCGACGTCGTCGCGGGATGGTTCGCGGGTGGAGCGTGGCTGTTCGTGTGCATCACGGCATACCACTTCGCAAAACGCCGCCGCGTCCTTGCATCACCGGCGCCAGGCGAGCCGGCGCGATGATGCAGGACCTTGCTTAGCGATTACGGCTTGGCCTTCGCGGCCTTTGCAGCCTTGGCATCAGCTTTCGCCTCGGCCTTTTCGTCCTTCGGTGTCTCGTGCTGATGGCTCACGAGCTTGCTCGTCATGGCGTCGATGTTCACTTCGTCGATGCCTGACTTGCCCGGCACCTTCATGTCGAAGCTGTAGATCAGCTTCCCGCCTTCGCGCTCGATTTCGCCGGCCTGGATCGTGGCGTTGGGCACTGTCTTCAGCGCCATCGCACGAGCGTCGGCCATCGTCATCTTCGCTTCCTTCTCCAGCTGTGCCTGCGTCTCGACCTTCTTGTGAGTCGCCTGCGCACCAGCGGAGGTGGCCGCGACAGCGAGGAGGGCGAGCGTTGCGAGATTGAGTGTTTTCATTTGTGGCTCCGGTCAGCGTGAGTGATTTGTTCTTGGCGCTTCTGCACGCGGTGGGTCCGCGAGACTTCTGAACAACACTTGCACTTCCTCCTACACGGTTCGACCCGCAATGTGCCGTCGCACAATGGCGTAATTCATTACAGGACCATTACTTACGAGAGCATTACACACCTGCGGTAACGGACGAGGTGGCGCTCCCGACAGCAGAGGGAAGACGCACCTCGAAGATCGTCTCTCCAGCGGTGGACGACACCAGCGCGAGGGTGCCTCCGTGCGCCTCTGCGACCCACTGTGCAATCGCGAGACCCAGACCCGCTCCGCCTGTTTCCGACGCGCCTTCGCGCGCGTGAGACTCGTCCGCGCGAAAGAAACGCTCGAAGATGTGGTCCCTTGCCGCTGCGGGAATGCCGGGGCCGCGGTCGATGACCTGCAACGTATGCTGCGCTCCATCCCGCTCGAGCGTGACATCGACAGTGGATCCCGACGGCGCATGCTTGATGGCATTGTCGAGAAGGTTGACGACGAGCCGCCGCAGGAGTTCCTCATCACCGTTGTAGGCATGCACGTCGCCACGACCACTTTCCGCCGCGACAGCCACGTCGATGGAGCAGTGAAGCGTGATGTTTCGTCCGAGCGCGAGCGACCGCACCGCGTGCACGCATTCGCTCACGAGATCGTCGAGATAGAGCGCGCGAACCTTCAAGCGCTGCTGACCGGAATCCGCGCGAGCGAGCAGGAACAATTCGCCCACGATGCGCGACAACCGTCGTCCTTCCGCCCGCACCACCTCGAGTGCACCCCGATACTCCTCGGGCGACCGCACGCTCCGCGAGAGTGCGATGTCCGCCTCGCCGCGCATGATGGAAACCGGCGTGCGAAGCTCGTGCGACGCATCGGCCATGAAACGCCGCTGCTGCTCGAATGCGGTATCGAGGCGCGCCAGGAGATCATTGAACACCCGCGCGAGCTGCCCGAGCTCATCGCGAGGGTTGCCAGCGGGCAGCCGTGCGTGGAGGCTCGTCGCACCGATGGCCGCCGCCTGTGCCGTCATCGTGGTGATGGGAGCAAGACTTCGCCGAGCGAGCGCATAGCCGCCGATCCATGCGAGCAGAAGTCCGATGGGAATCGCGATGAGGAATCCAGTGCGTGTGTCCTCGAGCAGCTCATTCTGGTCCTCGAGCGAACGAACGCCGACGATGGTGACATGTTCGCCACGCGCGGCGACTGGAAGAATGAAAAGGCGATGACCGTGATCCCCATTCCTGATGGTCGCGAATCGCTCTCCGCCCCGTGCCCATGCTGCCTTCACCGCACCGCGCACGAGCGCCGTGTCCGCCGGCCGCGCAGCGCGCTCGCGATGCCTCCCGCTCTTCTCCGCGTCAAGCTGCGGCTGGCTCGCGGCAATGACATTGCCCAGGGTGTCCATGACCAGAAACGACGCGTCGCGAAGCCTGAACTCACTGAACGATTGCTGAAGCGCCGAGTCAAGCGGCACTTCGCTGAGCTCGGCCGCGAGGTTCGCGCGAAAGCCGTTGGTCGACTCCTCGAGGGAGCGGTCGTCCCGACGACCGACGACACGCTCGAGCCAGAGGTCCGAGGCGCCGGCGAAGCCGATGAGCAACACGGCGAGCACGCCAGTGTGCCAGAAGGCGAGTCGGCTGCGGACGCTGTCGAGCAAGCGTGATTACTCCGCGCCCTGATCGGGCGAGAGCAGGTAGCCCGCGCCGCGCCGCGTGTGGATGAGCGGGGCGCGCCCATCGTCGAGCTTGCGACGCAGCCGGTTGATGCAGACGTCGATCGTGTTCGACGCGGGATCGTGATTTTCGTCCCACACATGTCCGCTGATCTCAGCGCGTCCGACGACGCGACCTGCATTGCGCGCGAGGTACTCGAGCAGCGCATACTCCTTCGTCGTGAGCGGCAGGAGTGCGCCGCCACGTCGAGCGGTCTGTCCGCGAGTGTCGACCACGAGGTCCGCGACGACGATCTCCGGGTCGCGGATCTCCCTCGCGCGACGGAGCAGGGCGCGCAGTCGCGCGAGGAGCTCCGTGAACTCGAATGGCTTCGTGAGGTAGTCGTCCGCGCCGGCATCGAGCCCCTCGATCGTATCCTCCACGGCGTCGCGCGCCGTGAGCATCAGCACCGGTGCCGTGGAGCCGCGCCGACGCAGCTCTCGGCAGACGGAGAAGCCGTCGCGATTCGGCATCATCACGTCGAGCACGACGACGTCGTAGTCGTAAACCGCGGATTGCACGACGGCCGTGTCGCCGTCGGCGACGACGTCGACCGCATACGCATGCTCTCGTAGTCCCTTCGAGAGCATGGCGCTGAGATAGGGGTCGTCTTCAGCCAGGAGCAATCGCATCAGTGAGCCACGGTCCTCTCAAAATGATTGATTTCAGCGACCGCAGCTTCATTGGAACGTACGGTACGCGTCTGACAGCCCGATGACAGCCCGTCCTCGGCAACCGGCCCGAGCCTTCCTGCCCGCTAAAACGCTGTGCATCAGGGGCTCCGGCCACACGCGTGTTGTTGGGGCATACATCTTCAACGACCCTACACCGGAGTCCCAGAATGACACGCAATCTCACTCGCATCACGCTCTGCGGAGCAGCGCTCCTGGCGTCTGCCGCGTGCCAGGATACGACAGGCACGTCAGGATCTGCTCTCTCCCAGGCCGCCCTCACGGCCGCCCTGTCCTCAGTCCCGGTCGGCTATGGCGACCTCTCGACCAGCTACGTGGGTAGCACCACGGCCGCGGCCAGCAGCGCCGGTCTCTGGGTGGGCGGTGGTCGCGAGGCATCGTTCGATCGCGGCGACTTCATGGGCGGTGGTCTTCAAGATGCCTTCGCGGGAGCCATCGGGTTCGCCAGCCGCGGCGGCCAGCGCGGTCCTTTTGGCGGAGGAATCGCCTGCACCACTTCGTCTTTCGATGCAGCGACCGGCCGCGTGCTTTGCGCCGATGAAACGCGCAACGGCGTGACTGCCTCTCGCTCGGCGCAATACCTCACCACGAGCGGCGCGGTGCAGCAGGCTTTCGACACACTGACCACCAACAGCGTGAACCTCCAGTCGAAGGTCACGGGGACCATCGCGTTCAACGCGGCCGCTGACAGCGCCACCGCCGGCGACAGGGGCAGGAACTGTTGGGGCCGCGGGCGCGGGTCGTTCGGCCGTCTCCTGGGAGACACCTCCACCATCCTTACCGCCTCCACGACGATCAACAGCTCGAGCAACCGCACCACCACCGGTCTGGCATCGGGAAGCACGCAGCGCACCGTGAATGGCACGTCGTCCGGCCAGGAGTCCACCACCGGAACGTCGAGCCGCGGAAGCTTCACCGCGACACGCACGGTCGGTGACACAAGTTCGGGCATCATCGTACCGATCGTCACCGGTTCCACGAGCTATCCGACGGCTGGCTCCGTGATCCGCTCCATCCAGGCGACGCTCAAGTACGCCACCGAAGACGCGGTCTCCCTCGTCCGTCGCGAAGTCGTCACCTACGACGGCAGCGCCACAGCCAAGGTCACCATCACCGAGAACGGCACGACGAAGAGCTGCACGCGTGCGCTTCCGCGCGGCGCGCTCGTCTGCTCATGATTCGCTACAGCTTGTCGGATTGAGGCAGCCAGGGGGCAAGGTGCTCGCGGAGAACCCGCAGCGCCTTGCCCATCTGCGCTTCCACCGTCTTCACCGAGATCTCGAGCGTCTCGGCAATCTCGGAATACTTGAGGCCGCGCACGCGACTGAGCTCGAACACCTCGCGGCAGCGCGGAGAGAGCGACGAAAGTCCCTCCTGTAGTGCGACCTCCATCTCCTTCGCCATGATCATCGACGGCGCGCTCGCTTCCCGCCCCTCGTCGCGGTCCATCAGCAGCACGCTCCTCCGCTGCACCTGCAGATGGCGGAGATGGTTCAGCGCCCGATTGCGCGTGGACTGATGGAGGTACGCTTTCGGCGAGCCATTCGGATCGAGTGACTCGCGCCGGCGCCAGAGCTCCAGCATCACGTCCTGCACGATCTCTTCCGCCACAGCCCTGTCGCGCAGCATCGCCTCGGCCACGCGTACGAGCCCGGCATACCACTGTCTGAAAATCGCGTCGAAAGCGCTCTGGTCGCCACCACGCAACCGCTGGAGCAGCGCATCATCCCTGTCGGGCGCATCTGCAGCGTCGTCGGAGTGCGGAAGCAGGGACACCAGGGCGTGGTGAGAGTCTGTCGAGCAACGACGAGGAGGCGTATGTATACTCCGTGGCGCCCGGGAGCGAAACCGCGCGTAGTGGTGTCCAGGGCTTCCGGTGTTTCTTGAATCATGACCCCATCTCACGACTTCGACGACTCTCCCGATTGGGACACGCTCGCGCGCTACCGCGCGGGGGAGAGCACGCCTGAAGAGTCGCAGCGGCTCGCGCTCTGGCTGGCCGACCACCCGCGTGATGCGGAGCTGATCGAGGCGCTCGATGCACTCGTGGGACAGCATGTCGAGCCCTACGAGTCGAGCGCCGAGCCAGTAGACGTTGAGCGCGCGCTTGGCCGGCTCCATCAGCGGATGAATGATGCGGCTCCGGCCGCTCCACGTCTGATGGTGTCGCGTGGTTCTGCAGCGCGCACTGCTGTCAACACACCACGTCGCTGGGCACTTGGCGGACTCGCTGCTGCAGCTGCCGTCGTCGCAATTGCGTTCGGACTGCAGCGGCCGTCATCATCACCGAGTGTTGCGCGCACCGCCTCGAAGATTGATGCAACACCCGCACGGGAGTTCCGCACCGCGGTCGGCGTCGTCGACAGCGTGCGGCTCGCCGACGGGACGCGCGTGCTGATCGGACCGGCGAGTCATCTCGTCGTGTCGTCTTCCTACGGACGCGGAACGCGCGAAGTCACGCTCGAGGGAGTCGCACGCTTTTCCGTGCAGCACGATGCGGCAGTCCCCTTCGCTGTCCACGCGGGCGCCGCGCTCGTTCGCGACGTCGGCACCCAGTTCACCGTCCACGCCTCGGTGGTTGGCTCAGGATTGCACACAACCGTCGCCGTCAGCGAAGGCGAGGTAAATCTCTCCTCCTCCTCGAATAGCGCACCACCGACGCCGCTGCATGCGGGTGATCGCGGTGAAGTGAAGACCGACGGCAGCGTAGTCGCCAGTCGCGGCACCTACCGCCGCGACGAAGATGCATGGACCGGCGGTGTGCTCGTCTACGCCGGCACTCCGCTCAGCACCGTCCGCGATGACCTGCAACGCTGGTACGGCCTGGACCTTCAGCTCGACGATTCGGCGGTCGCCGCACGACGCCTCACCGCAACGTTCGAGCGCCAGGACGCCGATCAGCTGCTGCACACGCTCGGACTCGCGCTCGGCATGAGCGTGCAGCGGACGGGAGCCGTCGTCACGCTTCGACCCGGCGCCATCGGTCGGTGATGCAGCCGGGCCGGCAGTGCCTGGTTGCGGCATGTGCGCTCGTCAGCGCGACAGTCCCGGCGAGCGCGACTCCTTCGGCGCCCGCGCCCTGCGCTGCGGCCACCTCGCTGATGTGGAGTCAGCCTGCGCCTGCCGCCGCCGCGTGGCGCAAGCCGCTCGACCGCATGGTGGCATTCGACTTCGGCGACATGACACTCGGTCAAGCACTCGATCGCGTCACGAGCCAGACCGGGATTCACTTTTCGTACAGTCCCGATCTCGTACCCGTGCAACGAGCCGTTTGCCTCTCCGTCGGCGAAAAGCCCCTCGGCGGACTGCTCCTCGCGCTCCTGACCGGAACCAGCGTCTCACCAGTGGTCGTCGGTGCAGACCAGATCGTGCTCGCGCCGAACCGATCCGCCGCGGGCGCCGATGCGACGCCCGTCGCTGCACGCAGCACGAGAGTCCTGGAGCGCGTCGTCGTCACCGGCACGGCAACGGGAGCCCCCGAACGCGACTCGCCGTTCTCCATCACTCGCATCGATCGCGCAACTCTCCAGACGTCAGCGAATACCTCGCTCTCAGCCATCATGGACGCCGCGGCGCCCGGCGTGTGGATGTGGGCGCAGTCGCCGGTGAACGCGCTGGCGCGTTACGGAAGCATTCGCGGCGCGAGCTCCTTCGGCGTCAGCACCCCGAAGATCTATATCGACGGCATCGAGGTGGCGAATCCACTGTTGCTCACGACGCTCGACCCCGCGCAGATCGAGTTCATCGAGGTGATTCGTGGACCGCAGGGCGCAGCACTGTACGGCGCCGATGCGATCAGCGGCGTGGTCAACATCCAGATGCGCCACGATGGTTCCGACAGCGGCGGCTCGGACACCGATGCGCGTGCAAGCGCGGGAAATTCCACCAGCAACTACGCGAGCGGGGGCGTGCTGGCCCAGGAGTACGGCGCAAGCGTGAGGATGGGTTCGCAGGCGCGCGCCGCGTCCACGAGCCTGTCTGTTTCGAGAATCGGTGAGTTCACTCCCGGCGCGAGCGCCACCCAGGCGCTCGCGAGCATCGGCACGCGCTACGTGGGATCGCGCGTCATCGTCACGGGCACCGGGCGACTCGAGGCGACGAATGCGCAAACTCCCATCAGTCCAATCCTCCGCGCGTTCCTCGCATCACCGAACGCACGCTCGGACTCCACCGAACAACGCGTGCGGCAATACACGCTCGGCGGCACCGCCACGATGCAGCAGAACGAGGACTGGATGCATGCGGCCACCCTCGGCGTCGATGGATACCGGCTCTCCGGTGTAGCCGGTGATCCGACGCCGCTTCCGTCGGTCTCCGATTCCGCACTTCGTGCCGCGCGCGGAGGCGCCGATCGTCTGACCGTACGCCTGAGCAGCACGCGCAAGCTCGGCGGCGAGAACCAGGATCGCGGCACGCTGGCGTTCGGGATCGAGCACTCGTCTGCCCGCGAAGAATCGAGTGGACTGGGAGGCGACTTGGCGCCGAGACCGAATGGGCAGGGAGACAGCGGCAGTGATCTGGTGAGGCGAGGCGGTGTGCGGGGAAGTCCGAGCGACGCGCTCACGAGATCGTGGTGGAACAACACGGGGCTCTATTCGCAAGCGAGAGTCGCGCTCTCGCCGAATGTGTCGCTCACCGGCGGCGCACGCGTCGAGCGGGTCAGCGGGCCATCGGAATTCGGACGCTTCTCACTGCTGCCCATGCTCGGCGCCGCATGGGTCGGCGAGAGTGGTCCCGTCACGATGAAGGCGCGAGCGGCGTACGGACGAGGCATCCGTCCCGCGCGAACCCTCGCGGGGGGAGCGTCGTTCACCGGCGGTCGCGGCCCAGGAACGCTGACGTCCCTCGCGCCCGAGGAGCAGTCCGGTGTGGAAGGCGGCGTGGACGTGCTCTGGGGATCGCTGCTCGGATTGCACGTGACGCGATTCGATCAACGCGCCTCGGGACTGGTGCAGCCGGTCGCCATCCTCGGCGTCACCTCTGCGGATGGAGATCGTCCAGGGTCACCCGAGTCCGCACGCGTGCTGTACCAACTCCAGAACGTCGGCGCCATCGACAATTCGGGGTGGGAGCTTCAGGCGTCATCGACGTTGGGCGAGCTCGCGCTCACCGGGTCGTTGTCGCTCGTAGATAGCCGAGTGGCGAATCTGGCGAATGGATACCTGGGCGACCTGCATCCAGGGGATCGCCTGCTCGAGGTACCGGCACGCACGGCCAGTCTGATGGCGAGATGGACGAGGGCGCAGTGGACCTTCAACGCGTCTTTGGCGCGCGCGTCAGACTGGATCAACTATGACCAGGTCGCGCTTGCGCAGACGATGGTGGCTGACCGATCGGGCAGGCTCGCCCCCGTGGGAGAAGCGCTCCGCGCTTACTGGCGCACCTACGAAGGCTCTACCCGCATCGGCGCCGCAACATCCCTGCGCATTACACAGCGGACATCGATCTCACTCACCGGTGCGAACCTGTTGAACCGCCAGGTGGGTGAGCCCGACAACATCACCGTGGTGCCGGGAAGGTCAATTCTGCTCGGGCTCCAGACGACGTTCTGACGGGCAAAAGCAGCCAAGCGGAAGCGACGGGAGTGGACACGATACTCCCCCCTGACGCTCCCCATGTGCCACAAATCAGCGTAGCAGCATACGGATGTTTGCACATCTGCGCATGGAAAAATGCACAGGTACTACATCATGCCGCGAGCGAGATCTTTACGTGTCCGAGGACGTCGCGTCGGTCGGACCGGACTGCTGCTGATCCTCGAAGTACGCTTGAATACATCCCGACATGAGGCGGTCGTAGGCACCCCGAAGATAGGTGCTTCCCCGCGCATCACCGACCGCTGCCGCGTCATACGCATGGCGGATCGCGATGACCATCGCCTCTGGAGTCATGCCGGACGTGCGCGCAGACCGGCACACGCTGTCCATGGCGCTGACGAGCCGCGCGTCCTCGGCGGGTGCACCGCGCGATGCCGCATACGCCTGAAGCACCGATTGCAGATCGGCATGAAGTGCTGCCGGAAAATGCGTGCTGGACATGCTATTGAAGGGACACAAGCATATGCGCGCTCGTTGATTATGCTATCGATTTCTGATGAATTGTCTTGCCGAACGCCGGAGAAGTGCAAGGGGCAGGGTCAGATCTTAGCGCGGCGAAGCCAGCAGGCTCGACGTTGTGCGCGAGTCCATCTTTTGCATTCGAAGTGGGTATTCACCCTTGCAGGAGATGTGTCTCAATGACGAAATACCTGGTTCGATTCAGCGCCGTCGCGGCGTTTGCTCTCCTCGCCGCTGTGCCGGCGCGTGCTCAGGATGCCGACGCCCACAAGCCGGGCGGCCTGAACAAGGTTGCCCACGACGTGAGCAACACCGCGAAAAAGGCCGGCCGCGACACGAAGGCCGAGGTGCACCGTGACGCGAGCAAGACGCACAACAATCTCAAGGACGCCGGCAATAACACGAAGGCGGAGTTGAAGCGGACGACCGGCATTCACGGATCGCACAATGCGCATCCGGGCGGCCTGAACAAGGTGGCGCACGACATCAGCAACGCCTCCAAGCACACCGCAAGCAACGTCAAGGCGGAGAAGAATCGCGTGAAGAGCGACGCGCACGCCGAGGCGACCGAAGCCGGCAAGAGCACCAAGGAAGCGATAAAGAAGCCGTAGCTCTGCGCCTGTTCGGCAGGTCACAACAAAGCGGCTGGCGCTCATGCGCCAGCCGCTTTGCCATGTGGGTGCATGTGGTTGCGTTCTGCCAATCCAGACGCGAAGTGCGAAAAAACATTTGCTCCCATGCGGAACGGATGTCTGATCGGCTACGGCAATATGTCCGGACAGGCCCGGGTTTCCGCTTTGGTGAGGACAGAATGGCATAGTCCGGTAACGGCATCGGGCATGCTAAAGGATCCGCGACGCGAGCGTGGCGACGAATGCCGCAGCGCTTCCTCTGGAAACACCAACCTCACGATAAATGCTCATCACCGCGCGACGTTGTGCCATGATGGCCGCGAGTCTTTTGCTTCTTGCCGGATGTGCGGGAGAGTCGACTGCACCCACTGGGGGGGCTGCCGCCTCGATTGACCTCCTGGGTGGAGTGGTTGGCGCCGCCACGGGCGTCCTGAAGTCGGTTCTCGTGCCGGTAACAGGTCTTCAGCGGAATGCGCCCCTGACGGCCGACATCACGGTGTCGCAATCAATCGGTAGCGCCGGGGGAACGCTGAGCATTCCGGCCGCGGGCGTCACGGTTACCGTCCCCGCAGGAGCGGTCGCCGGTCCGACACAGTTCACCATGACGGCGCGAGCGGGTTCCCTCATTGCCTACGACTTCGCACCGCACGGAATCACCTTCACCAAGCCGCTCGTCTTCACGCAGTCCCTCACCGGGACGAACGCGACCCTCGTCAACCAGACCTTTCTCGAGCTCGGCTACTATGCCGATCCGAGCCAGCTCAACTCGGTCGGCGGCCTTTTGTCCGAGTTGACGTCTGGCGTCGTCAACCTCCTGAGCTGGAACTTCACGGCGAACATCAAGCACTTCTCCGGCTACATGGTCAGCTGCGGCCGCGAATAGGATGTGACCAGAGGTACGGCGTGCGCGTCAAGCACGAGTAACGTTGCGCGGGGTGTTCGTCGTTATTGACGAACCCCCGCGTTTCCTCGTAAAGCGACGTTACCGATCTTGACTGCTGCCAGCCTCATCCCCAGATGAAAGTTCGGCCAACTCTGCCGCTCCTTCGAGTAATACCGCCGCCCGGAGCGCCGGTAGAGTTCGAGATGGACGCGACCCTGGCCCGCGGCCAGCTGCTCGAACGGCAGGGTAAGCGCGACGAGGCGCGCGAGCTCTATCGCGCCACGCTCCTCGAGCCGTTCGCGAGTGCGCCGATCCATGTTGCACACCTTCACCGGCTGATCGCTCGCGCCCTGATGTCCGACGGCGACTTCGTCGGGGCCGAGGAAAGCGCGACGAAAGCGCTCGAAGTATCGGAGCAGGCCGGCGACGCATCCGGAAAGGCGAGAGCCGTCAACACGCTGGCCGCTATACAGTGGACCCAGGGGTTCCACGACGAGGCGCAGCGCCTGTACCTCGACGCGCGAAAGATCGCGCTCGAAATCGGCGATGCCAGCGTCGCCTTGATGACCGCCTCCAACCTCGGCATCATCGCCACGGTTCGTGGCGACGACTCGGAGGCACTGCGCTTCTACGAGTCCGCCCTGAATGATGCGCGCGGCGCGGGACTCGTCGACGAAGCCGCGAACACACTCGTCAACCTCGGCCTGCTGCACACGCACATGAACCGCCTTGCGGACGCGGATCGTGCATTTGCGGAAGCGAAGGAAGCGTGCAACTTGGTCGGCGACCTCAGTCGGCTCATGCGCATCGAGCTTCACGTCGCCAGGTTGCGGATCAAGCAGGGAGAGCAGCACGCGGCCCGCGCGGCATGGGAGCGCGCCAATGACCTCCTCGCGCAGACCGGCGACACGTCCGCGGACGGAGATGCCCAGCAGATTGCGGGACTGATCGCGCGCGCCGACGGCGAGGTGAAGAAATCAGAAGGTCATTTTCTGCGCGCCGAGATGATCGGGCTCGAGCGCCGCGATCTCATCCTCCAGGCAGAAACGGCGAAGGAGCTGGCCGAGCTTTATCGCTGGAACGGCCGCAACAAGGACACGCTACAGCGACTCAACCAGGCGCACCGACTCTTCCTCCAACTCCGCGCTCGGCGCGAGCTCGCTGACGTCGATCGCCGGACCGCACTGCTCGAGGCCGATTTCCTCGACGTCGCGCGAAAGTGGGGCGAGTCCATCGAGGCGAAGGACATGTACACGCAGGGCCATTGCGTTCGCGTCGCGGACCTGTCGGGCGCCATCTGGTCGCGCGTCGGTGGCGGGGACGCCATGTCGCTCTTCTGGTTTCGCATCGGCGCCTTGCTACACGACGTCGGCAAGCTCATGGTCCCGGCCGAAGTGCTCAACAAGGCCGGACAGCTCAACGACGCCGAGTGGCTGTTGATGAAGCAGCACCCAACGGCGGGTGTGGAACTGCTGGCCGACGTTGAGTTTCCGTGGGACGTTCGCCCGATCGTCGAGAGCCATCACGAGCGGTGGGATGGCCGGGGATATCCTCACGGACTCTCGGGCGAGAATATTCCGCTCACGGCGCGTGTGCTCTGCATCGCCGACGTCTATGACGCACTCACCTCGAAGCGCAGCTACAAGCAGGCATTCAATCACGAGGAGGCCATGGAGATCATGCGGGGCGACGTTGGCACGGAGTTCGATCCTGACCTCTTCGGAATATTCGAGGACATCGTCCGTCGCGGAACGTGGCCCCTCAAGCGCCTGAGCGGACCGCAGCGCGCGATCAATAGCGCTTGATTCGCTGGCGCCAGCGTCTCGCGGTTCGCGCGGCATTGGCAACCACCTGCGGTGCGCTGGCTGGTGCGGCGGTCTCACTCGCGCTGCTGCGGTACCGCTCGACGAGCCCTGACATCTCCAGTCTTTACGTGTTGATCGCGGCCCTCCTGGTCACGGGCCTCGCGGCGGTAGCGAGTGCAGCATGGTGGGCAGGCCGCCAGTCGAGAACACTGCGTGGCGCAGTGCAGATGGCGTCCACCGCACTCAAGGGCCACACACTCGCGAACCACGGCGCTTCAGCAGCGAGCGAGAGCGTCATCGTGGCGAATGCGGTCGGCGCGCTGGTGGAACGTGCCGAGCGAAGCTCGCGAGAGCTGTCTCAGCGACAGGCGTATGCGGCGGTCGGCGACTTCGCGGCGGAGCTGGCGCGCGAGCTCGCGCCGTCGGTCGCGTCTGCGCGAGCGGCCATTCGCCAGCTCGAGGGCCACCTGCACATCGACTCGCCATTTCACCCGTCGCTCGCGCGTGCGCAACGCGAGCTGCACCGGCTCGCGAACACGCTTCAGGATACGCTGCGACTTGCTCGGAGCGGGCGCCTCGCGGCGCGGCGAGTCGATCTCTGGATCCCGCTGCGCACGGCGCTCAAGACGGCGATGGGCGAAGCACAGCAAGCGCGCATCCGACTCGAGCATCCTCCCCACGGTCAGGGTCCCATCTGGATACTCGGCGACCAGGACGCGCTGGAGCAGCTCTTTCTCAACCTGCTGATCAATGGCGTGCAGGCGACCGAGCCGGGCGGCAAGGTGGAGGCGCGCGTCACGACGGCAGGCGACGACGCGACGGTCACCATCGCGGATACTGGATGCGGCATTCCCGAGGGAGCGCTTGACCGCGTGTTCGAGCCGTTCTATTTGACCAAGCCGGAGCGCGCAGGGCTCGGTCTCGCGATTGCCTGGCGTACCGCCGCGGCGCACGGCGGCCGCCTGTCGATCGAGAGTGCGCTCGGCCGCGGCACGGTGGTGCAGGTGGCGCTGCCGCTCGCCGAATCCGGGGGTGCCTATGTTCTCGAGTGATGACCTTGGTGGAAGACCACAACTGACATTTTACGCTTCCTCACTCCTGCGAGCCATCGTCAGAATCCTTGAAAGCCGAGTCTTCGCCACCGTCCGCGGAATTTGCACGAATCGGTCGAATCACTGCGTCCTGCGTCAAAAAAGGGACGCTCTTACCTGCAACGAACAACGCAGTGATTCAACTGATTCGCGTTTGCTTCGGTTAGTAGTGGCGCTGTGACAGCAGTCGAGGATTCTGAGGAGCGGTGAAGACCCAGGAAGCGTATCCCATTCAGTTGCATTTCCGCACTTTCGCAGTCCACCCTCCAGCCATTGCGGAACTCACATCCCCGCGTCAATCGACGTATGGATCAACAAATACGGTTGTGCGGCCGGTAATACACGAGGCACCAGAGTAGCTCACGCAAGCGGCGTCACCACGATCGGGTCTCGATAACATGTCCACTCAGCGCAGGCGTGGCTTTACGCTCATCGAGCTGCTCGTCGTCATCGCAATCATCGGCATCCTTGCTGCGATCGCGATACCGAAGTTCGCCATGACCAAGGAAAAGGCGTACATCGCCGCGATGAAGTCGGACCTGCGCAACCTCGTCACCGCCAAGGAGGCGTTCTTTGCGGATTCCACGAGGTACTCGACCTACGACACGGCGAAGATCAAGTTCCGCCCGTCAACCGGCGTCACCGTGCCGACCATCGTCGTGGGACCCGGTTTCTGGTCTGCCACCAACACGCATACAATGATCGCGAGCTTCAGTTGCGGCATCGGAATCAACACCCCGAATCCGATCGTGACCAGCGCAGGCGAGGGCGAGCCGACCTGCAAGTAGTCAGAAGTCCCACATGCGAGTCAGGAACGCACCGAAGGCACCGGTACGCGCCGCCGGATGCGTTATGCCAAGCTCGGTCGGCGCTCGCAGCATGAACCACGGCTCGACGCCCAGATCCAGCCGATAGATCGTCCCGAACTTCTGCGACATGCGAAGGCCGGGAATGCCCGTAGTGAAGCGAAGCTCACCACCGATGTAGCGGTCGGTCGTGACGTAGCGGCCCGCTTCGATCAGCGCGCCGCGCACACCGCCTGTCTTGCCGAACACGAGCTCCGTCGGAACATCGGCGGGCGACACGCTGAATGCGTCGAGCCCGAACTCCTTCGTCGCACCGGTCCCGATGTCGTGCAACAAGACGCCGAGTGCCGTTGCACCCTGTTGGCGGTGTGCGAGAGCGCCAGTCTCGCCAGACAGTTGGCCACTCCACGCCGCGCTGCCCGAGAGAGTCGAGCCCGACTGCTGCATCAGCGATGTGGAGAGTCGACCCATCGTGAGATAGCTATTCAGCTCTCGGCCGCGAATTGGAAAGAGCGTCCCGCTCTCGAGCCCGACCGACGGCGCCTTCGACGTTCCGCCCGTGAGGAACTGCACCGGGAACAGCCCGCGACCCGCCTCCCATACGTAGCGCTCGCCGACCTGCTGCACGATACCCGGGGCGTTGGTGCGCGGCGTGAACGTCAACGCGCCGCGTGCGGGTACGAATGCAAGGGTCCGGAAGAACGCGACGCCATCCCCGATGCGAACGAACCCTGCCAACCACTGGTCGCTCGTCCGCTGGTCGAGGTGCGCCCGAATGACCTCTCCATCACCCGTGAAGAACTCGGTGTTCGCGTCGGGACGCTGGCGATAGTAGTTCCCGCGATCGACCACGAGTGACAGGTCCGCGATCACGGCCACGCGCCGCGGCTGCACGAGGGCCGTGCGCACTCGCTCCGCATCACCCGACTTGGCGGCCGTGTCGAACACGGCGAAGGTCGCGAGGTCGCCAGGAGCCTTCACCCGCAACAGATCCTTGCGGAACGATTTCAGCGCAAGATATCCGCCCAGCATCTCGGCGCGTCCCGTCACTCGCAGGGCATCGAGTGGCCCCAATGCGACAGCGTCCGCGTCAACGTCGAGGAGACCGAGCGTCGAGTCGAGGACGCGCACGTTGTGTCCCGTGACGACCAGATTGACGAAGGGATGCGATCGATCCGCGATGTTCACGAAGCCGCTGACCCGCAACGGCCCGCGCGCGACCGCGACCAGGGAATCGAGTATCAGCGAATCACCGGCGAGTCGCAGGTCGGCCACACCATCCTGGATTCGCGTGCCAGTCGCGACCACCAGCACGCCTCCATCTCGCAGCGCCGCGCGTCCGTTGTACACGGGCGTATCCCATGTCCCGCGCACGTGTGCATCGGCGACGAGTAGGCCACGCACATTCTCGTAGGAGCGCGAGCTGATCGGCAGCGCCGCTAGCGCTAGACTGTCGAACATGACGTCAGCCACCAGTGCGCCCGGCAACTTCCGCGATCCCGTCACCGACGTGAGCGCCAGATCGTACGGCAGCAATGCCGATCCGACGAGCACACGTTTGCCAGTGCTGTCTCGCGCAATCGCGTTCAACCCGAGCTGACGCGCAGCGTACTGCATGTCGACGTCAGCGTCCGGTGCGCGAGTGCCCTTGTAGTTCGCATCGCGCAGTGTCGCCCGCCCAACGATCATCGGATTGGCACGCGTTCCGGTCAGCTGTACCGAGGCTCCCACCAACCCATCGGCATTCATGTCGCGTTGCAGCGCGCGCAGCACCGTCGATACACGCACGGCCTCCGCGACGATATCGAGGCGCATGCCGCCCGTCTTCGGCACCACGCCATTCGCGAACAGCCGTCCACCCGCGGAGCTGCGGAGGTCGACCGAGTCGACGGCGATGTCACCGTTCGCAAACCGCGCCGACGCGGGATGCGCGAGCCGCCACACGAGCGTATCGAATGTCATGCGCAGCGAGTCGAGTCGCACATCGTCCGATCCCTTCGTGGGTTGCGCGTAGCTCCCCAGCGCAGCGTACGACACGAGCGAGTCCTGGCGAATGCGCACCGCCGACACCACACGACCGTCCTGCCGCACTCCATCCGCGTGCACCTGCTCGAATGCCAATCCACTCGCTTCGACCGAATCTGCGTCGAGCCGGAACTTCAGTGGCTTCGAACTGTCGCGCAGATTTGGCGAGCTGACGTCACCGCTGAGACGCCGAACGGAATTCCCGCGCACGACGAGATCGGATCCGCGGACCGACGCCTCGACGCCGAGCTCCTTCACGTTGCCGGTGAGCTGTCCATCCGCCGCGAGCGAACCCGCCAGCGAGTCCCGCCGCATACGCGGCAGGCTGTCCATCTGAAGTGCCACACCCTCGGGCAGCCCGAGCGCGAGACGCTCGATCCGCACCGCATCCGCACGACGCACAGAGTCCGCTCGCGCCGCCGCCATGCGTGCCGACTGCCGCCCCGACGCGACGTCGACGAGCGCTGAATCACTGGCCCCGAGGTAGGGCCGCAGCGATTGGAGCGAATCAACCATCACGGAGAACGCGAGGCGCCCACTCTTTTCACTCGTCAGCCCGAACGTACCGCGCGCCTGCGCCCTGATGCCGCGCTCGATGGCGCTCAGCGTATCCACGCGGAGCAAACCACCCGCCGCTGCGCCACGCGTGAGCATGCGCTCCACCGTGAACGTGTCGTACCGGGAGTGCATGAGGTTGACGTTGAACACCGCATTCGCCGTCGCCGGCTTCGTGCCCACGCCGCGTGCCGACGCCGTACCCGTGAGTGCCGTGACCGGCGCCTTCCGCGAGAAGGCATTCGTGTTCAAGGCATCGAGCGCGACGGACACGTCATAGCGCGTACATGATCCGGCGATCGCCACCGTACCGCGACCATCGAGGCTACCACCACTCTGCGAATGCAGCGCGCCAGAGACACGCAGATCCCTGGTGGTCCCATCCGCGTGCACCTTGCCCGTCACGCTCCCGCGCAGCTGCGCGGACGGCGCGAACTTGCCCACGGTGACGAGCGAGAGAGGCTCGAGCGTGGCATCGGCAACGATGCGCTTGCCGCTGACTTGATACCGCCCACTTCCCACCACACGCGACCGCGCATCGCGCTCGACATGCGTCACGTCGCCAGCAACCGACCATCCACTGCGCTGCGCACCACTGACGGTCGCATTCCCACTGAGCGTTCCGCCGAGCGGAATCTTCACCCCCGCGCCACTCAGGGTGGCTACCTGGAGTGGAAGCAACTGCACCTGCAGGTCGCGGGCCTGCATGCCGCCCTTCATGCCCACTTCACCTCGCGCGATGACGTGACTGAGCCCCGCCGCCGCATCCGCAAACCGCAGATCGGCATCCACATTCATCGCACTCGGCACACCATTCACGACGAGCCGGCCGTCGAGCGTGCCGGTACGCGTGAGCTTCACGGATGGCGCGAGCTCACGGATCGTCGCCGTGCGCAGGTGCGACACGGTCAGGTCGGCACCACGTACCACAAGCTCGGATTTCCCGCCGGTGGTAATGCGCGCGATTGAAGCATTTCCCACCAGGGATGCATCGGCATACTTGATGTCCGCATCGGAGATCGCGAACGCCGCCGTGTCGCCGACGAAGTGCATGCGATACCGAACCGTTCCACCGCCCTCTCCAGTGAGCTTCGGGTCGAGCCAGCGCAGGTCTGCGAAGGCGACCGGCGCACCAGTGAGGTCCAGACGAAACCCGGAGTGGTGAAACCCGATCGTGCCGTCGCCACTGACCTTCGAGCCCGGAAGCAGCATGTGCGCGCCGCGCCACCACAGCGAGTCCTTGCTCGCGTACAACGTCCCCACGAGCGACCGTACGTCGATCGACGGCGGCCGATACGGCTCCGCGATCATCGACAGTGCGCCGATCTGCACCGCCAACGGCTTCGTCCCGTTCGCGAGTGCGACGACCGGCAGGTGTGCGTTGATCTCGCGATAATCGAGTACGCGCTGATAGCCATTCGGTGCACGAACGGTGCGCCTGCGTGCCGTTGGATCGAGTGCCTTCGTGATCGCCGAGTCGCGCGCGGCAGCGCTGAGTGTCGAGTCGGGGAGCCACGGCCGGCGATAGAGGAACCGTCCACGATGGATCGTGATGTCGCTGAGCTGCGGCGGCGTGCCGTGCTGCGACGTGTCCTTCGCGGTCGTGCTCGGCTTCAGCAGCGACTGGAAGTTCCACCGCATGCCGGGTCGCTTGTCGAGCACGACGACCGGCGTATCGAGCACGAGCGATTCGATGACCACCTCGCGTCGCAACGCTGCCATCAAGCCATAGCGCACCGTCACGCCGCGCGCGGCGAACACAGGATGCTTCAGGCTGTCGAGTACTTGAACGTTCGTGAGGGTTGCGCCAGAAAACAGGTTGCCGCGCAACTTGTCGATCGTGAGCTCGCCGGTCAGGCGTTGGTTCGCCTGCGAGACGGCCAGCCGCCGGACACGCTCATTTCCCCACGGTGTGGTCGCGAACACCAGCACGATCATCGCACCAACCACGATGGGCGCTATGATGAACACGAGCACCGCTTTCACTACGGCTCGGCCACGACTGGAACTCCGCGAAGGCATTCGCGACGAAGGCTCCGTCATTAAAACGCCTGCCCCATCGCAAAGTGAACGACGAGGCGACGCGCAATCGAATGCAGCGTTCCCGTCGACGGATCGATCGGCGAATAGCTCTTCTCGTTCGCGAGCCGGACAATGCGATCGGCGCCTGACGGATCTGTCACGGCAACGACGACCGGCAACATTTCGGCCCCAACGGGACGCAGGCCGATGTCGAGACGCAGGACGCCGAGTGGCGACCGATACCGAAATCCGGCACCTGGCGTGATGGCGCCCTTGCCACTCGCAATCGAGGCAATCCCGCTCGTGCCGACGTATGCACCATCGAGGAACACCACCGCACCCAGCATCTTCAGCACCGGAAGCCGAAGCTCGGCGCTTCCCTCGATCACGCTGCTTCCGCCGATCGGCCGCGTGAACAGCTCGCTGTTCGGCACGGCGCTGGCGTCGCAGGTGCCTGTCGAGATGGTCGCCTCGCTACAACCCACCGCGAGCAACGATGCGCGCCGCGCCTGAAGCACTGTTGGACCGAGCTCATTCTCCGCAAAGCCGCGAACCGACTGCATTCCACCTGCGTAGAAGCGCGCGCGGGGGTGGAGGATGCCCTCGCCCGCATCGGCGATACCGAGATTCGCGCGATCGCTCGCGAGTGGGCGCACGAAACCGGCATGGCCGTGAAACGCGAGCACTTTTCGCGGCTGCTCGATGTCTGCCACCACCCTGGTCGCACCGAATGCATGATACAGCGAGCCATCCGCCGAGATGCGATTGTGCGCGAAGGTCGAACCCGTGATCGACGACGCATGTTCGGCATCGACCACCGCGGTATATCCGATCGTCGGATTTTCGAGGTCATCCGAGCGATCGATCCACGCGCTCACCCCGACGGGAGCGAGTCGCTGGCGCTTCATCAACGCCGATCTGGTGTTCACGTCGCAGATCCCGTAGCCGGCACAGAAATAGACGGCGGTGCCCTGAACGCGTGTCGTTTCCATTCGGTAGTTCAGGCCGACGGGAGTGCGCATCGCGAGCTCGTGCACCACGCCGACGGAGACGCCGGCATCGTCATCGATCACCACATTCGCGACTGACCGGCGACCGGCAAATGCCGTCAACGCAGCCGATGTTCTCGCGCCCGCAATCCAGGGCTGCGTGAGCGTTGCGGACGCCTGATATGTCGGACTGAGAAACCCCTGTGGATCGTCCGACACCTCACTCGGCAGTGCTGCACGGAAGATCCCGTGTCCGCTCAGTTGGTTGCCGAGGAGGTTGCCTGCGGTGGCCCGGACAGAAAGCCATCGGCCGGCGCCGAGGTCGTTGAGCCGCACCTCGGCCGCCGCTTCTCCGTACTCGATCGTATTGAAGCCCGCCGTCAACGCCACATGATGCGGCGGCGTCTCGGCGATCGACATCGTGAGCGTCTTGATACTGTCGCCACCCGCGGGGGTGATGACGACGGCGCGCGCGATGGCGGGCGACTGGAAGAGCCTGCTCTGGCTCTCGAGCACCGCGTCTCGCGTATAGAGTGATCCCGGCTGAAGCAGAACCCCGCGCCGAAGTGCGGACGCCGCGAGGTAGTTGTTGCCCTCGAATGTCACTGAGCCGACGCGGGTGATCCACCGCGGATCGATGTCGATACGCACTGGTACCAGGTGCGTTGCATCCGGACGAGGAACGGAGGTATCGATGCGAACGTCGCCGTAGCCCTTGTTCCACACGGCGGCGCGGAGTCGCGTCAGTGTGGTGTCGAGCGCGATGAGGCTCAGCGGTTCGCCCTGCGCCAGTGTCACTGCTTCGTCCAATTCAGCGGTGCTCAGTACCGTGGATCGTTGCGTGATCTGGAGGGTGCTGATGCGCGTGGGCTCGCCCTCGACGATGCGGAACGCCACGGCGGAACCGCGCTTCTGCGGAGTGACGACCGTGTCCACCTGCGCTTCGCGATATCCGCGCTGCCAGTAGTAGACGCGGAGCGCGGTGATGTCTTCGCCGAGCGCGGCGGATGTCGTGCGTCGGCGGTCGACGACGACCTGCGACATCGTGACCTTGCAGACCGGAATGAGGAAGGGCAGCCGGCATGGCGATGGGCGCGTGAAGACGACGCGCTTGAGGTCATCGGTCGACACGTTTTTCGCGCCCGAAAACGTCACCGTGGTGACGGTGATCGAGTCGTGCAGGCCGCGTGGTGGTGCAGGGGCCTGCGCGTGAGCGAGGCCGCTGATGAACGCAGTGAGAGACGCCGCGAGGAGCAGGCGGTGGAGCGATTCGCGCATTGGTGCAGTGATGAGTTCGATCCGGTGGGGTCGAGCTGCCAGACTGAGCGAAAAGTGGGCCGCTCCCATAAACCGAACAAACACAAGCACTTGCAACAATCGTAGGAACCGTGTCTTGCGCAATTCTACAACTCAACCACCGCGCTCGGTGCCGAACTCACAATTCTCTTACAAATGCCAAACTCAATTGAAGATTCTGTCGATCTCCTTTAAAATTCACAGTGGGGTTTTAAAAGAACTGGCCAGTTTTTCAAATTTGCCCTTCATTCAATGTCAGAGGACGTAGTTGGTGGTCTAACAACAGACAGGCATCGACGGGTACTCGGCATTCTTGCCAGCACCGCTCCCACCGGACTCCTCGCTTGATCTATCCGGCCGCCTCGCGGGCCTACTGGAACGCGCGAGTAGCTC
>DAIUFP010000026.1:0-51634 GCA_036844565.1 Gemmatimonadaceae bacterium
TGTCTTCTCCGATGAATGTGCTGTAAGCTGTTGCATTCACCGGTTGAGACCACCAGAGGATTCGTGCAGATTCGCGTTGCCAACGAACAACTCCCTACGACCACCCAACTTCCAGCTAGTGAACCATCACACCCGACAGGTCCTCGACCACACGCCGCCTCGGCAATAGCGAAATCGCGACCGCACCGACGAGCGCGAATCCGATCAGCGTCACGAATCCCGTGACGTACGTCCCCGACTGGTCGCGGAGACGCCCAACCAGCACGGGGGCCAGTGCCTCCGCGACGCCATCGGCCGCGAGCACGATGCCCATGGCCCGGCCGAGCACGCGTGTGCCGAACAGCTCCGCCGCCATCAGCGGGATCACCATGTATTCGCCGCCCAGTCCAATCCCGAACACCACCGCGAACAGCATCACCGCGCCGCGGGCATTCGCGAAGAGGAGGATGGGGATGGACGCCGCGACCAGCAGGTAGATCAGCAGCATCACGTGCTTCTTCGGCAGGCGATCCGCGAGCCAACCCATGCCGAGCCGGCCCACGAGGCTCGCGGCAAGGGTCAGTGAGGCTACGGTTGCCGCCTCGCCTTGCGTATATCCGTGGTCGAGGCTCAGGTACAGTTTCAGGTGCTGGTTCGCGCCCCCCACGGCGGCGATCGAGCACATGCTGCCAAGCATCAATAGATAGAAGGCCGGTTGGTGCAGCACGGTGCCGATGGGCGCGGGCGGCGGCTTCGGGGCACCCGTCGCCATCGCGGATGTGGGCGGCGCCTCCTGCACGAACAGCGCGAGGGGCAGGGCGATCACGATGATGGCTGCGCCGAGAATCGCGAGTGCGGCATGCCAGCCGAACGCGGCGACGAGGCGCACGGCGACCAGCGGTACAAGCGCGCCGCCCAGGCCGATGCCGAGGTAGGCGAACCCCATGGCCCGTCCGCGCGCGGCATTGAACCAGCGCGACAAGAGCACCTGGTTGGGGAGCGGGCCGCCGAGGACGTAGCCGATCGCGTTGAACAGGTAGAAGAAGTAGAAGCCGGTCAGCGTCGAGATGGAGCCCAACCCGATGAGCGCCGTTCCGGCCATCAGGATGCCGGCGATCATCAGGCGGCGCGGGCCGAAGCGGTCTACGACCCATCCGGCCGCAAAGCCGAAGAGCGGGCCGATGATCAACTTGCTCAGCGCATTCCCGGAGGTGACCTGTGCGCGGGACCAGCCGAAGTCCTTGACCATGAAGTCATAGAAGAACGGCAGCCCGTAGAGCGCGAGTCCCACGATGGCGAAGAGCGACGTGAACGATGTCGCGGCCACCCTGACCTGTGCGGAGCGCGGCGGCGAATCCAGTGCCATGGAGAGGAAAGAAGGTGGTCGGGGATCGTGTCCGTCGCGCGTTCCGCGAGGGTCGAGCAATTTGATCGAGAGACGTTCAAATTCACCAGAGGCAGTCGATAGCGGAGTTCCGTGGCCCATCCCCTATCGTTTTTTCCTCCTTGCGTCACCGCGCGATGCACCGTACGATGGACCGCGGATAGGGTCAGGATCCGGGGCCGTGGTCATGTGCGTCACTCCCCGGCGTCGCGTGAAAGTGACGTTTCAGAATTAGGCACGGTCTAGATAGTTCTCAGTTCGTCCGAATCGAGTGGACTAGCCAGTCAGGCCCCCTCGGCCCCCTTGGACGCTGATCTGGCGCTCCCCGCTGGATGACAGGAAACCCGATTTCCGCTCGCCGTTGCCTTGACCATCAGACTGTAGACTTTTTGGCGGTTCTATTGGCAGTGAATTGTTCGTTCACCGAACAAATAGCAGGGCGCCGACGCGGTATTCCTCCGCTCGGTCGATGTCGTTCGTCGCAGTTTTCTTCGCCTACCGGTTCCATCAGGTCGGTCTCACCCGCTTCGGAGCATTGCCTACCATGAAGCGTCGGCTCATCACCGTCGGTCTGTTCGCCGCTTGCGCTCTTCTGCTGTCCCCCTCAGGCGCCGCGGCGCAGGAGACCACGGGCAGGATTTCCGGTACCATCACCGGGACCGAGAGCAACCTTCCCATCCAGGGAGTCCGCGTCACCCTGCTCGGCACGCAGCAGACGGTGACCACCAACCCGCAGGGCCGCTACACGCTGACGAACATCACGCCCGGCATGTGGCGCATCCGCACGTCGGCCATCGGCTATACGCCAGTCGTGATCGACAGCATCCCGGTGCGCGCGGGCCAGACCGCGAATGCCGACATCTCGCTCAAGCACCAGACGGTGCAGCTCGAGCAGGTGGTGGTCACGGGATATGGCTCACTGTCCAAGCGGGACGTGACCGGCGCCATCGGACAGGTGACCGCCGAGGCCATCCACGCTCAGCCCACCACGAACGTGGTCGACGCCATCAAGGGCCGCGTCGCCGGCGTGGACATCACGTCCTCCGGCTACAAGCCCGGCGACGGACTGCGGGTCCAGATTCGCGGTCAACGCTCCATGCGCGCCTCGAACGACCCGCTGTACGTTCTCGACGGCGTGCCCATGTCCGGCGGCATCGGCGACCTGAACCCGCAGGACATCCAGTCCGTCGAGGTGCTCAAGGACGCGAGCGCCACGGCCATCTACGGATCGCGCGGCTCGAACGGCGTGGTGCTTCTGACGTCCCGGAAAGGCGTCACCGGCAACACCCGCGTGAGCTACGACACCTACGTCGGCACGGCAAAGCCCGCCGTGACGATCGCGACCTTCAACGGCCAGCAGTACGCCGACTACAAACGCGAGGCGTACCGCACCTCGGGTGACTATACGAAGCTCTGCGGCCCGACCGCCGTGTGCGATGCTGGCGACAAGATCGCGTTCTACCAGCAGGAGCTGGACGGCATCAAGAACGGAACGTCGGTCGACTATCGCGACCTGATCCAGCGCACCGGCAACGACGTGAGCCATCAGCTCAACGTGTCGGGCGGGAACGCCACCACACAGTTTTCCGTCAGCGCCAACATCAACGCCACTACCGGCGTCATCCTCGGCGAGGATTTCCGTCGCAAGTCCATGCGCGTGAACTTCGAGACGCAGGCCTCGCCGCGTCTTCGGGTCGGTGGCTCGGCACTCGTCCTGCGCAGCACCACGAATCAGGGGCCTGGCGACGGCGTCTACGGGTTGGCCCTGCGCGTGTCGCCCCTGGGCGCTGCCTTCGATAGCCTCGGCGTGCCGATCTTCAAGCCCACGCCGGATCCGCTCCTCGTCAATCCACTCGACCAGATCGCGAACTACAACAACGAGTATCTGCGTTCGCGCGCCTTCGGCACGCTGTTCGGGAACCTGAACCTGGCTCCGGGGCTGGACTACCGCATCAGTTTCGGCCCCGACATCAACTACCAGCGTCAGGGTACCTTCATCGGGAAGGAAACGGTGGACGGTCCAGTGAGCGGTCAGGTCGGCAACGACCAGACCTTCGAGTACACCCTCGACAACCTGCTCACCTACAAGAAGGACCTGGCGACCAACCACCGCATCGATGCCACGCTGCTCTACAGCGTGGAGCAGAACCGGTCGGAGAGCAGCGACATTCGCACGAGTGGGCTGCCGTACGAGAGCCAGCTCTATTACAACCTCGGCACCGGCGCGAACATCGAGCTGGTCGGCAGTGGCCTCTCCGAGTGGGCGCTCCAGTCCTACATGGGACGCCTCAACTACACGTTCCGCGACCGCTACCTCCTCACGCTCACCACCCGTATCGACGGCTCTTCGCGTCTCGCGGAAAGCAAGCGGTATGCGACATTCCCCTCCGTCGCTCTCGGCTGGCGCGTGATCGACGACGTTGCCGGACAACGCATGGGTCCCCTCAGCAGCCTCAAGCTGCGCACGAGCTTCGGAATGACCGGCAACACCTCGGTGAATCCGTACCAGACGCAGGGCGGTCTTTCGCGCACCGCCTATGCGTTCGGCAACGTCGCTGCGTTCGGTTACCGGCCCGGTGCGCTGCCCAACCCGAATCTCGGCTGGGAGCGCACGAGCCAATATGACGCCGGCATGGATTTCAGCATGTGGGACGGCAAGCTCTCGGGCACGCTCGACGGCTATCGGGCCAACACGACGGACCTGTTGAGCAGCCGCATCCTTCCGCCGAGCAGCGGTTACGGAAGCATCCTCGAAAACATCGGCGCCACCCGGAACACCGGCGTGGAGCTCGCGCTCTCGCACAACACGCTTCAGGGCTGGCGCGGCTTCAACTGGACGAATGACGTCACGTTCTCCGTAAACCGGAACGAGATCGTGAGCCTGGCCACCGTGGACACCACCTGCAACTGCGACAAGAACAACCGGTGGTTCATCGGCCAGCCGATCGACAATGGCGGTAGCAACCGTGTCTACTACGACAGCCGCTTCCTCGGCATCTGGCAGACGGCCGATTCCCTGGAAGCAAAGAAATACGGTCAGGTACCCGGCCAGATCCGCGTCGAGGACGTGAATGGCGACGGCAAGATCAACGTCGAGGACAACCAGATACTCGGCAACAATTTCCCCAAGTGGACCGGCAGCTACAACACGCGCATCGACTACGGGATGCTGGATGCGTCGATGCAGTTGTACTCACGGCAGGGCTTCCTCGTCCAGAACCAGTTTCGCACCGATGCCAGCACACTCGCTGGCCGCTACAACGGCATTCTCGTGAACTACTGGACGCCGACAAATCCGAGCAACACGGACCCGCGGCCGAACAAGAACCAGGAGTTCCCGATCTACGGCGGAACGCGCGCCTACGAGGACGGATCGTTCGTGAAGATCAGGAACGTCACCGTCGGTATGCGGATCCCCTCCCGGTTCGTGAGCCGCATTGGCGCCGAATCGCTCCGGATCTACGGCACGGCCACAAACCTGGCCACGTTCACGAACTTCACCGGCCTCGACCCCGAGGGTCGCACGAGCGCCGGTACTCCACCCAACAAGACGCTGCTCCTCGGCGCCAACTTCGGCTTCTAACCGGTGACCACTGTGACTTCATACGGAATTCGCATGATCATGCGAAAGGCGCTGCTCCCGGTGGCGGTGCTGGCAATGGGACCGCTCGCGCAGGCATGCGTGGACCTCACCGAAGTGCCCGTCAGCGGCATCACCAGCCAGTTCTACACCACACCTCCCGGCTTCGATGCGGCCGTGAATGCCAGTTACGAAGGCCTGCGATACTTCTACGGCCAGCAGCGCGGCTTCGGTGTCACTGTATTCGGCACGGACGAATACACCAAGGGCGCCGACGGCGGCTACAAGTACATCAACGACTACACACCGCAGCTCAACGGTAGCGATCAGTACGTGCGGGAGAACTGGTCGCTGCTCTGGCAGGCGATCAACGTGACGAACTCGGTCGTCACGCGTTCCGCGACCGTCAACCTCCCTGACGCCGTGAAGACGGCCAGGGTGGCGGAGGCGCGCTTCCTGCGGGCGATCTACTATTTCGATCTCGTGCGGATGTACGGGCCTCTTCCGCTGAAGCTGGAGGAGACGATCGACCCCACTCCGCCGCCGACGCGCGATCCGGTCGCGAAAGTGTACGATGCGATCATCGCGGACCTGAAGTTCGCCGAGGCAAACCTGCCCTCCAAGCAGTCGCAGTACGGCCGCGCGACGAAGCCCGCCGCACAGCACATGCTGGCGCTGGTCTACCTCACGCGCGCCGCGCCGGGGGACATGGCGCTCGCCGCCACGGAAGCGAAGGCCGTGATCGCCGATCCCCAGTTCGGTCTCCTGCCCCGCTGGGGCGACAACTTCACCTTCGGCAACGAGGTGAACAAGGAAGTGGTGTTCTCGGTCCAGTTCACCACTGATCCGCTCACCACCGGTAGTGGCAACGAAGGCCACCTCTATTTTCTCCAGGCCTATGAGCTCTTCCCGGGGATGACCCGCACCACGCTGTACGGGCGCGCCTTCAAGCGCTTCCGCCCCACCAGCTACCTGCTGGGCCTCTGGGACCGCAGCGTCGACTCACGTTACGACGATGGCTTCCAGAATTTCTGGCTCGCCAACAACGCGAGCACCATTCCCAAGGATGCGTCCGGCAATCCGAAGTTCGCCCTTGGCGATACGGCGATCTGGATGCCCGGTTACGAAGTACCGGCGGCCACCATCGCCAGCACTCGCTACACGATCGTTCCCCCCAGCAAATATTCGGACGCGGCATTCCCGCCCCTCAACAAGTTCATCGATCCGGCGCGTCTCAGCGTCAACGACACCCGCGGATCACGTGACTTCAACGTCGCGCGGCTCGGCGAGACGTACCTGATCGCCGCCGAAGCGCTCTTCCGCGACGGCAAGGCGACGGAAGCACTGTCATATGTGAACACGCTGCGCGAACGGGCCGCGAAGCCAGGTCAGACAGCGGCGATGGACGTTACGGCGGCAGATCTCAGCATCGACTTCTTCCTCGACGAGCGGGCCCGCGAACTGGCTGGCGAACAGATGCGCTGGTTCGACCTGGTGCGCTTCGGCCCACAGGCATTCGTGGATCGGGTGTCGAAGTACAACCCGGCCGCCAAGGCAGGCTTCGATGCGTCCGCTGACAAGGGATTGCACTTTGCCCTGCGACCGCTTCCCAATACCGAGCTGCTCGCCTCGCCGGCGCTCGTGCAGAATCCCGGATACTGATTCGAGCATCGGGGCGCCGCCGTCCGCGCGGCGTCCCGGTGTGCTCTCCTCATGATCTCCAGCTCCGTCTCGACAATGGGAGAGGTCGTCCGTTGATCAGCCGACCTCTCCTGCTCGCCGCCTGCGCCGCGACACTGCAAACCGCACCGGCGCGCGCGCAGACGCCGGTGGATCAGCCATCCGCGGCGCGCGATGCCCGGATGGCGTGGTGGCGCGACGCCCGGTTCGGGATGTTCATTCACTGGGGCGCCTATGCCGTGCCCGCCGGTTCGTATCGCGGCGAGCGCGTGTCCGGAGGCGGCGAGTGGATCATGAGCCGCGCCCGAATTCCCATTCCCGCCTACGAGCAGTTCGCACGCGCCTTCAATCCCGTCAAGTACGACGCGAACGCGTGGGTGTCGGCGGCCAGGGACGCCGGCATGAAGTACATCATCATCACGTCCAAGCATCACGATGGATTCGCGATGTTCGACTCGAAGGTGTCGGACTACGACATCCTTGACGCTTCCCCATATCACCGGGACGTGATCAAGGCGCTGGCCGCCGCAGCGCACCGTCAGGACATGCGCTTCGGGGTGTACTACTCCATCATGGACTGGCACCACCCGGACGCGCAGGCGCCGAACGTGCCGGAGTACAATTCGCGGACATACCGAAATCCGAATTTTGCGCGGTATGTCGAGACGTACATGAAGCCGCAACTCAGGGAGCTGCTCACGCAGTATCCCGAGATCGACGTCCTCTGGTTCGACGGCGAGTGGATCGCGGACTGGAGTGACCAGCAGGGGCGCGCGCTCTACGACTGGGTTCGCACGATTCGGCCGAACCTGATCATCAACAACCGCGTGGGACACACGCGGCAGGGCCTCAGCGGAGTCTCGAAATCAGGCGCGGTGGGCATCGGCGACTTCGGCACGCCGGAGCAACTCGTTCCCGCTGGCGGACTGCCCGGCGTGGATTGGGAAACGTGCATGACGATGAACGATACGTGGGGGTTCAAGGCGTTCGACGACGGCTGGAAGGACACCCGCACGCTGCTCCGGACGCTCATCGACGTGGCGGCCAAGGGAGGCAATTTCCTCCTCAATGTCGGACCGAATGCCGAGGGGGAGATTCCCGTCGAGAGCCTCGCGCGCCTGCGGGAAATGGGCAAGTGGTTGCGGACGAATGGGGAGGCGATCTACGCAACCACGCCGAGCCCCTATGGTGTACCGTCGTGGGGCCGCTATACCGCGAAGCCTGGAAGGGTGTACGCGCACGTCTTCGACTGGCCGAGAGACGGTCGGCTGCTCACCGGCATCGGCGCCAAGGTACGGCGGGCGTTCCTGCTCGCCGACCATGCGTCGCTCGCGGTGGAGGAAGGCCCCGACGGCACGGTGGTCCGGGTACCCGCCGTGCCGCCCAGCTCCATCGCTTCCGTTGTGGTGCTAGAAATGACAGCAGACCCATCCGGCCGTTGATCAACGACCTGGGCACGCGCGGGGCACGGAGCGGTAATGTCGCAGCGCTACTGCCCGGCGCCACGAAGGGAAATGAGGATCACCCCGTTCGCTCCACGAGAACCGTAGACGGTGGCGGCCGCACCCTTCAGCACCTCGATGCGCTGCACGTCCTTCGGATTGAGGTCGCGCAGGAGACCATCGCTGACACTGAGCGGTACACCGTCGAGCACGAACAAGGGCTCCTGGTTCGCGAGGATGGAACGCTGGCCGCGAATGCGCACCGAGAATGTCCCATCGGGTCGCCGCATCACCTCAACGCCCGCGAATCTTCCGTCGAGCATATCGGCGACGGTGACGGGTGAATAGCGGCGAACGGCATCGCCATCGACTGACTCGACAGCACCCGTGTTGTCGCGACGGGCAGTACGCCCATACCCCACGCCGACCGAGTCCTGCCCGAAGGCGAACGAGGCCGGCGGACTGCTCCTGCCCGACGCGCACGCCCACAACGCAGCAAGCACAAGCACCATCCCGAACGGCGCAACCATGCGGTGCGTATTCATACGTCATGCCTCCCGTGGTATGCTCGCACGATATGCGTCCGGATACGGCAACGCACTCAGAACAATGTACGATGCAAGAGGCAAGTGCAATGACGTATTCGCTGGCCGGCACCATGCCGCGGGTACGCCAGGCGAGGCGGACTCGCGTCCTCCCTCGACGGTTTCCCTATCCGACGCCATGCGCGCCGACATCATTTCGTCCAGTTGTTCACTACACAGGAGTACACCGATGACCGATCAACCCCTTCCCCGCCGCGCGTTCCTGACGGCCTCGGCGGTAGGCCTCGCCGGCGCCGCGCTCGGGGCGTGCGCTTCCGCCCCGGCGCGGACGGACGTCGCTGGAGAAGCCGACTCGCGTGCGACGACCCTCGCAGCCTCCGCCATCAAGCTCGGCATCGCCAGCTACTCGCTTCGCGAGTTCCCGCTCGACAAGGCGCTCGAGATGGCGAAGACGCTCCGGACCCCGTACATGAACTTCAAGTCGGTTCACGTGCCGTACGGGCTCTCGGCGGCGGAACTCGCCGCGTGGCGGCAGAAGGTCCAGGCGGCGGGCTTCACGATCGTGGGCGGCGGCACGATCACTTTCGACAAGGACACCGACGCGGACGTCGAGAAGTATTTCGTCTACGCCAAGGCCGCGGGCATGCCGCTCATCGTGACCATGCTCGGACCCCAGTCGGTGCTGCCGCGCATCGAGAAGTTCGCGAAGCAGTACGACATCAAGGTCGCCATTCACAATCACGGCCCTGAAGACAAGAACTATCCGTCGCCGTACGACGTGCTCAAGGCCGTGAAGGGCATGGACCCGCGCATGGGCCTGTGCATGGACGTCGGTCATGCCACGCGCGCGGGCGCGAACATCGTCCAGGCGGTGCTCGACGCCGGTCCGCGCCTGCTCGACATGCACGTCAAGGATCTCGGCAACGCGACGGCCAAGGACAGCCAGGTGGCCGTGGGCGAAGGCATCCTTCCCATTCCGGCACTCTTCCGTGCCCTCCAGAAGATCAACTTCCAGGGCTATGTGAACCTCGAGTACGAGATCAACGCGAAGGATCCCCTGCCGGGCATGCAGGTGTCGTTCGCCTACATGCGCGGCGTGCTCGCCGGCATGGCGTAGACGCCCCCTCGCTACCGCACGACACGTCCGACGGGCAGTTCGCCTGCCCTCACCTCATTCACACTGCGTCACAGGCTTCGACTCAACATGACTCATCGTCACTGGGTTCTCCCACTCGCCGCGCTCGCGCTCACCGCCGCGTCGGCGTCCGCACAGGCCACAAAGGCGCCGAAGACAATGGCGACCAAATCCGCAGGACCGTACCTCGTGCAGGTCACGCCCCACGAGAGCGATCGCCGCGTCGACATCACGGTCGATGGCAAGCCCTTCACGTCGTACATCTGGCCCACCAACCAGAAGAAGCCGATTCTCTATCCCATCACGTCCGACATGGGCACGGTGGTGACGCGCGGCTTTCCGCTCGAGCCACGTGCGGGCGAGCGCACGGATCACCCGCACCATGCCGGCCTCTGGTTCACCTACGGCAATGTGGACGGCCTCGACTTCTGGAACAACTCGGACTCGATCAAGGCGAGCGCCGCCCCGAGATACGGCACCATTCTCCATCGAGCCATCAAGTCGACACATAGCGGCCCTGGCGAAGGGACGCTGGACGTGACGGAGGAGTGGGTCACGCACAACAACACGCCGCTGCTCAGGGAAAACACGCATTACATCTTCCGCGCCCGCAAAGGCGCCCGCACCATCGATCGCATCACGTCGCTCACCGCGCTCGACTCCACGGTGCACTTCAACGACAACAAGGAGGGCGTGATCGGCATGCGAGTCGCGCGCCAGCTCGAGCAGCCGTCCTTGGTGGCGGAGAAGTACGCAGACGCCAGCGGCAAGGTCACCAGCGTCGCCAAGCTCGACACAGCCGGCATCCACGGCTGGTACACGTCGTCGGAGGGCAAGCAAGGCGACGCGGTATGGGGCACGCGCGGCAGGTGGGTGATGCTCACCGGCGACGTGAACGGCGCGCCCGTCACGCTCGGGATGCTCGACAATCCGAAGAATGTTGGCTTCCCGACCTACTGGCATGCACGCGGCTACGGCCTCTTCGCTGCCAACCCGCTCGGCCAGAAGGCGATGAGCAATGGCAAGGAAACCCTCAACTTCAAGCTGGACGCGGGCAAGACCGTGACCTTCCGTCACGAAGTGATCATCCTGGACAAGAAGGCCACGACCGCGGAGCTCGAGGGCTACTACAAGGGCTTCACGCGATAAGGCTCAACGAATCGGCGAAAACGGCAGCGGACGGAGATAGGCCACATTCGTCACCGTCACGTTGCCGTTGATCGCGTACCTGGGATCGGAGTTGATGCGCTTCCAGTCGGGACTGGCGCCGAATGCCGCCCACGCCTTGTAGCGCGCGGTCATGTCCTCGAAGGTGAGCATGTACGTCAGGCTGGGCAGGCGCGTTCCGAACAGGTTTTCGCCGAAGAACACGGGCGTCATGCCGAGCGTGCGGAAGAGCGCCATCTCCTGCTCGTTGAACATTGCCAGCTTGCGTTCCAGCGCCGTGGCGCTGCGGGCCTCGTACGTGCGCAGCTCGAACACGCGTGCGGGACGCGTCGCGGGTCCGGGCGGAACCTCGATCGCGGAATGACCCGTGAAGGCGCGCATCAGTGCAGAGTCGTATCGCACGTAGGGGAGGTCGGCCGCAGTTTCGAAGGCGCGCTGAGCGCTCTTGTAGGCGGAGTCGTTCTCGAGGGCATCAGTGACGCTGGAGACCGCCGCGAGCGACGGATACTCGATGAGCACGAGCAGCGACTGCGAGGGAAAGCCTGTTTCGGGAGCGAAGAGCCCGATGGTGCCGGCACCTGCACGAGCGTAGGCCGGGAGGAGTGCATCACGGTAGAAATTGCGGAGCGCCGTGGAGCTGATGTCGCTGCGGAGCTCGTAGTTGCGCAATTCGTAGTGGTGACGCGTGTCGGCGGTGCCGGGCGCGCGGAAGCCGGTGGTGGCAGCGGCGCCGGTGACGAGACCGGCCTTGATCAGATCGCGACGATGCATGGGATGGGTGGATGAGGAAGGGAATGGTCCGGCGAAAGATATGCACCTTCGCGGACTTAATCATGCGGCAAACCGGGAGCAACAGATGATGATGACAGACGGAGTACAGAAGGAACGGGCGCGCGCGCGGTTCGCGCTGCCGCGCCTACTTGGAACGCTTGCCGTGGCCGTGACGTTGTCGGCGTGTCACTCGTCGGCGCAGCCGGAAATGGCGCCGATGTCCGCGAGCGCGGGGCCGAACCAACTGACTGCCGCCGAAGTAGCCGACGGATGGCGCCTGCTCTTCGACGGCCGCACGCTCGCCGGTTGGCGCGGGCTCGGCATGTCGGGTCCGCCGCCCGGACATTGGACGGTCGTGGACGGATCGATCAAGAAGATCGCGACCAAGAACGTTCCCCTCGTGGACGGAAAGCGCCAACCGGGTGGCGACATCATCACGGATCGAACGTTTCGCAACTTCGAGCTCTCGTGGGATTGGAAGATGACGCCGGTGGGCAACACCGGCTTGAAGTACAACGTGTCGGAGGCGCTGTCGCTCGCCGGCGGAAAGACGGCTGCCGCTCTCTCGCCGTCGACCGCGCAGAATCGCGCCGCGCTGGGCTTCGAATACCAGATGATCGACGACGATCGCCACTCCGACGGCAAGCTCCCAACGCATCGGTCCGGTGCGCTGTATGACCTGATCATGCCGAACGAGAACAAGCACCTCAATCCGGTGGGCGAGTGGAATCACTCGATGCTCATCTTCAACGGCAACCACGGTGAGCATTGGCTCAACGGCTTGAAGGTCGTCGAATACGAGCTCGGGTCGCCGTCGCTGAACGCCGCGCTCGCCGCGAGCAAGTACAAGGTCATCGAGGGCTTCGCGACGCGACGCGTGACGCCGATTGTGCTTCAGGATCACACGGAGGAAGCGTACTTCCGGAATATCAAGATTCGCGAGCTGCCCTGAGTCGGCAAAGTGCAGTAGGAGCAGCTCGGGCCTGGGCTTGGGCCTGGGCCTGGGCCCAAACAGCCTGAGTGTTCATGCATCTGACGGTACGTCCGTAGCCCAAGCCCGAGCCCGGGCCCAAGCCCAGGCTTCTGTTCGCCCGAGCTCAAGCCGGGCAGTTGCTCCACGATCTCCACGGGACAATGACCAAGCCCACCAGACGCGAATTCCTCGCACAAACCGCGGCCCTCGCCGGAGGAATGCTCGCCGCCCGCAGTCTCCCCCTCCTCGGCGAGACGGTGGAGCAGCCGACCGCGAATCCGATGTTGCTCTGGTACTCGAAGCCCGCGTCGCAGTGGGTCGAGGCGCTGCCGATCGGCAATGGCCGGCTCGGCGCCATGGTATTCGGTGGCGTCGAGCGCGAAAGGCTTCAGCTGAACGAGGACACGCTCTGGTCCGGCGGCCCGAAGGACTGGAACAACCCGAAGGCACCCGCGGTGCTCGCCGAGGTCCGCCGTCTCATTGCGGCCGAGCAGTACGTGGAGGCCGACAAGGCGGCGAGGGGGATGCAGGGGCCATTCACGCAATCATACCTGCCGCTCGGCAACCTCTACCTCGCGTTCGAGCACGGCGATTCGGCGCGCGGCGTGTACCGTCGTGAGCTCGACATCTCGCAGGCGCGGATGAACGTGCGCTATCGCGTTGGCACCACGAGCTACACGCGGGAGATCTTTGCATCGCGTCCCGATCAGGCGATCGTCATTCGTCTGACGGCCGACAAGCCGGGCATGATCAGCTTCACCGCGTCGCTCGACAGCCAGCTGCGGCACAGCGTCGTCTCCAATGGCGACGTGCTGGAGCTGCACGGGAAGGCGCCGTCGAACGTGGATCCGAGCTACCATGATCGGGACGTTCCGGTGCAGTACGATGACAACGAGGGCATGACGTTCGAGTCGCATCTGGCGGCAGCCGCGACAGGCGGGCGCGCATGGGTGGAGGGCGGCGAGCTGCACGTCCGCGGCGCCGACGAGGTAGTTCTGAGACTCACGGCGGCCACGAGCTTTAACGGGTCTAATCGGTCGCCGGTCCGTGATGGTAAGGCCCCGGGCGCGATCGCGGCTGCGCAGCTTCGGTCGGCGTCGGGGAAATCATTCGTCGCACTGCGTGACGCGCACGTCGCGGATCACCGTGCGCTCTTCGACCGCGTGGGCCTGGAGATCGAGCAGCCGCCCGCCGCGAAGGACCTGCCCACCGACGAACGCATCGTTGCGCAGGGCGCGAAGGATGCCGCGCTGGTCAGCCTTTTCTTCCAGTATGGACGCTACTTGCTCATCGCGAGCTCACGTCCCGGCGGCCAGCCGGCAAACCTTCAGGGGATCTGGAACGATCAGGTGCGTCCGCCGTGGAGCTCGAACTTCACGATCAACATCAACACCGAGATGAACTACTGGCCCGCGGAGACGACGAATCTCGCGGAGCTGCACGAGCCGCTCATGGATTTCGTCGAGCGGTTGTCGGTGAACGGCCACGAGACGGCGCGGGTGAACTACGGCGCGCGCGGCTGGGTGGCGCACCACAACAGCGACGTCTGGACGCAGACCGCACCGGTGGGCGACTACGGCGGTGGCGATCCCGTGTGGGCGAGCTGGCATGGCGCGGGAGCATGGCTGTCGCGACACATGTGGGAGCACTACGCGTTCAGCGGCGACACCGCATTCCTTCGCGACCGCGCGTACCCGGTGATGAAGGGCGCGTGCGAGTTCTATCTCGATTTTCTCGTCCCGAACGAACGCGGATACCTCGTGACGTCGCCGTCGGCGTCGCCCGAGTTGAAGTTCAAGACGGCGGACGGCAAGGTGGCTGCACTCAGCGCGGGAGCGACGATGGACCGCGCCCTCGTCTGGGATCTCTTCACGAACACCATCGAGGCCTCGACGGCACTGAACGTCGACGCGGACTTTCGCGAGCGCGTACGGCAGACCCGCGCGAAGCTGATCCCCTATCAGATCGGCAGCCGAGGGCAGTTGCAGGAGTGGGCGAAGGATTTTGCGGAGCAGGACCCGCAGCACCGCCATTTCTCGCATCTCTTCGGCGTGTATCCTGGCCGCGAGATCACGGCGGAAGGCACGCCCGCGATCCATGCGGCCGCACGCCGCTCGATGGAACTACGCGGCGACCTGGCGACTGGATGGTCCATGGCGTGGAAGATCAACTTCTGGGCGCGCATGCAGGACGGCGACCATGCCTTCCTGCTGCTCGGCAACCTCCTGAAGCCGGTGTGGAGCACGCAGACCAACTACACGGGTGGGGGCGGGGTGTATCCGAACCTCTTCGACGCGCATCCGCCCTTCCAGATCGACGGCAACTTTGGCGCGACGGCCGGAATCGCCGAGATGCTCCTACAGAGTCACGGAGGGGTGGTGCACGTGCTTCCGGCGCTTCCGTCAGCATGGCGGACGGGTCGCGTGAGCGGCTTGCGCGCACGCGGCGGCATCGAGGTGGACATCGAATGGAAGGACGGCGTCGGCACGCAGGCTTGGCTGGCGAGCCGGACCGCCCAGGTCGTTGCTGTGCGCCACGGCGCTGCCACTACGTCACTCGCGCTGCCCGCCGGCGTCAGGACGGCCCTGCGGCTCGGGGCCGCGTGATGCCGCGGCGACTGCACGATGACCGCAATCTCAACGGATTGGACTCCCATGGGCGTAGTAGCCCACGAAGGGCGCGGTCGGGAGCAGTTCGCGACGTCTCACATCGGGCTCGGCACGAGAGGGAGGGTTCGCCTTCCTCTGTGCGGAGCCGTTTCGTTATAGGAGGCAGTATGCGTGAGAAGACTCGAATGCTCATGGCGGTCCTGAGCCTGGCGCTGGCCGGCGCATGCGCCACCGGCGCGCGCTCGGCTGGGAGCTCCGGCGATCCGGATACAAAGGACTGGATCGACCTGTTCAACGGGAAGAATCTCGACGGCTGGATCGCGAAGATCGCGAAGCACGAAGTCGGCGACAACTACGCGAACACGTTCCGCGTTGTGGATGGGGTGATCCAGGCCCGGTATGACGGCTACGGCCCCAACTACAACGCGCAGTTCGGCCATTTGTACTTTGAGCGCCCGTATTCGTACTATATCGTCACTGCCGACTACCGCTTCTCGGGGGAGCTGTACCCCGGTGCGCCCAGCTACACGCTGCGGAACAGCGGAATCATGATCCACTCGCAGGACCCACGTACGATGCCCCGCGACCAGAACTTCCCGATCTCCATCGAGAACCAGTTGCTCGGCGGTCTGAGCGACGGGAAGACCAGGACGACGAGCAACATCTGTACGCCCGGTACGGCCGTGACGTACAACGGCAAGTTCGACAACCGTCACTGCATCAATTCCACATCGAAGACGTACGACGGCGATCAGTGGGTGCATTCGGAGACCATCGTGATGGGCGACTCCATCATCAAGCAGCTCGTGAACGGCGACACGGTCCTCACGTACACGAAGCCGGTCTATGCGCTCGGCGTCGTCGCGGGGTTCGATCCGGCGCAGATGCACGAAGGTCAGCCGATCAAGTCCGGTTACGTCGCACTCCAGTCGGAAGGGCACAACGTGGACTTCAAGAACGTGCGCCTGCTGAATCTCGAAGGGTGCATGGACTCCAAGGCGAGCAATTACAAGCGGTACTACATCAAGTCCAATCCGAGCGCCTGTGCGCGGTAAAGAGTCAGACAGTCGGACTGTCGGACAGTAGACGGGACAGCTGAATTACCGTCGGACAGTCTGACTGTCTGACAGTAAACGGGACAGCAAATAGATCGTACCAAGTACGCCATCAGCGAACTCACACTCAGCATTGGAGCAGCAACCCAATTATGAAGACAGTTGAGCAGTTCTCGGGCGCGAGACCCGGTTGTGTAGCAAATAGCTGTCAGACTTCGGTTGACCCGCTGTCAGACGAGCCGGCGCGAAGCGCCCGGCGGGTCAGACTGTCAGACTGTCAGACCGCGGCGGTCATGCTCGCGCTCGTCGTCGGCGCATCGGCCGCCGCGCTTGCGCAGGGCCCGCCGGCGAGCACGGCGCGGCCGCAAGCCATCCCGGCATCCGGCGCGGTGCCGGCCGAGCCCAACGTGGAGCAGCGGCTGCAGGCGGACTTCAAGGTGCCAGCCGGCTTCAAGGTCACGCTGTTCGCCGGGCCACCGGTGGCGATGTATCCCACCTGCGTGAACGAGTCGCCCGATGGGGCGGTGTTCGTCTGCGTCGACCCGAATTTGTCACTCTCCACGCTGAAAGGTGTGGGACGTGTGATGCGCCTCGTTGACACGGACGGCGACGGACACGCCGACAAGTACACGACCTTCGCGACGATGGACAGTCCGCGCGGCGTCGTGTCGGACGGCAAGACCGTGTACGTCATGCACCCGCCGACGCTCACCGCCTACCGCGACACGAACGGCGACGGCATCGCCGACGAGTCCACCGACATCGTCACGGGGCTCGGCTTCGATCTCGACTTTCGCGGCGCCGACCATACGACGAACAACGTCGAGATCGGCCCCGATGGATGGCTGTACATCGCGGTCGGCGACTACGGCTTCATCAAGGCCGTTGGCACCGATGGCAAGCAGATCCAGCATCGCGGCGGCGCCGTGGTGCGCGTCCGGCCGGACGGCACCAACCTCGAGATCGTGACGGTTGGCACGCGCAACATGTACGACGTCGCCATCGACCCGTTCGCCCGCGTGTACTCGCGCGACAACACCAACGACGGGGACGGCTGGGATACGCGCCTCCACTATCTCGCGCCGGGCGCCAACATGGGCTACCCGATGCTCTATCAGAATTTCAAGACGGAGCACTTCCCGTCGCTCGCAGACTACGGTCCGGGCTCGGGCGTGGGTGGATTGTGGCTCCAGGATCCAGCGTGGCCGGCGGGATACAACAACACGCTGTTCACGGGCGACTGGACGATGCAGAAGATCTATCGGCATACGCTGACGCCGAAGGGCACGTACTTCGACATACAGCAGGACGAGTTCATCGGCATGCTGCGCCCGTCGGACCTCGCGCTCGATGGCAGCTCCAACATGTACGTGTCGAGCCTGGCGGGCGGTCAGTTCACGTACAACAGCGACACGGTCGGCTATCTCGTGCAGGTGCGGCCGCCGGGTCTCGTGCCGGTGCGCGAACCATCCGTCAGCAAGGCGTCCGATGCGGCACTCGTCGCGGCGCTCGCCTCGCCGAGGTCAATTCATCGGCTCCACGCCACCGAAGAGCTGGCTCGCCGTCCGGCGACGGACGCGACGGTGCGCGCACTCCGGCAGCTGATCGCCGACGGCAGCAAGACCGCCGACTCCCGCGCTGCCGCGATCTTCACGTTGAAGCAGATCCAGGGCGCGAAGGCGAACGATGCGCTCGTGCAGGCGGCGAACTCGCCGGACGCGCGCATCCGTGAAACGGCGCTCCGCGTGCTTGTGGATCGCACCGACGAGCTGCAGGGGGTGTCGTCCGCACTCTACGTGAAGGCACTCTCGGACGCCGACGGACAGGTGCAGGTCCAGGGCATTCGCGGCCTCGTGCGCCTCGGCGCGCGAAACGCGGCGCCGGACCTCGTGCCGCTCACCGGCAGCACGGACCAGGGCCTCGCACATCTCGCCGTGAACGCGCTCGTTTCGCTCGGCGCAACGGATGCCGCGCTGAAGGGCATCGACGGAACGCCGGCGGTGCGCGTTGGTGTGTTGCGCGCGCTGGCGCAGATGCACGACGGCCCGACCGTGACGGCGCTCATCGATCGCCTCGGTCGCACGTCGGACGCGTCCGCCCGGATGGACGTCCTGCACGCGCTGACGCGCCTGCACAACCGCGAAGGGTTCTGGAAGGGTGACTGGTGGACGACCCGCCCCGCGCACCTGGGTCCGTTCTTCGACCCCTCGCCGTGGGAGGAAAGTCCCCGCATTCGCAGCGCGCTGACCGGCGCACTCCTCGCCGCCAATGGCAGCGAGTTCAGCGCGCTCGTCAACGATCTCGTCCTCAATGAAGTGCTGCCGCGCGGCTCGGAGCCATTGCTCTCCGCGGTCACCGCGTCTCGCGATCCGCTGCGCGCGCAGCTCATCCAGGCGATGGTGGGCCGCACGCAGGTCGACGCACACACGCTCGCCCTCGCGGCACAGCTCGACGCGAAGGGGGGCGCGGTGCATGGAGCGGTCGCCCAGCTCTTGGCGGGCGAGAGCACGCTTGGCTCGGGCGCCATGCCGCTCGCACGCACGGCGGTGCTCGACGTCAGCCTCGATCCGAAAATCCGCGGTGCGCTGTTGACGACGATCAGCCAAGTGCCCGGGCAGTCCGCGCTCGACGCGGCCGCCGAGGTGTTCTCGCGTCTCAATCCGGTGCCGGGTATGCCCGCGGCGGCGACCGCGACAGCGGCGGCCTCTGCTTCACCAACTCCGCCGGCCGGTGCGACAGGCCGTGGGGCTGGCGGCGCTGGCGCGTCGACCAATCCGGTCGAAGCGGCATGGCGCCGTTTCGTCGGTGATCGCCGTCGCATGAACGAGCTGGACTACTTCATCACCATGAGCAAGACGGCGCAGCCATCGCAGCGCACGCTTGCATATGCGGTACTCGTGCAGAGCATTCGTGCCCAGCGCGTTCCACCTGCGATACGCGAGAAGGTGACTCCCGTCATCGATGCTGCCTGGGCCGATCCGGCATCGGCTCCGAGCCTCGTGCAGGCGATCATGCTGATGCGGATGGAAAGTCAGTATTCTGAAAAGCTTGCCGCCTACAACCAGAGCAAGCCCCGCTAGAGCAACTGAACATCAACATCAACATCAACATCAACATCAATTGACCGCAGAGGGCGCAGAGAAAAACAACAGCCGCGGAGGGCGCAGAGGAACGGCAAGATTTTCTTATTCACGTGTGCAAACGCAGTCCTCTGCGCTCTCTGCGACAAGGCAGTTCCTCCGCGCCCTCTGCGGTAAAAATGCTGTTCCGCTTTTCCAGATGACGCGCGCATGACAAGCGATCACGCCATACCAATTCCCCAGGAGGTTCCGTGGGCGACAAGATAGAAACCAGAGAAGTGAACCGTCGAACATTCCTGTTCCAGCTCGCGGCCGTGGGTGCGGGCACCGGTCTGCTCTCCAGCTGCGCCGGCATGTTCGGCCGAGGCGGAGCAGCCGCGTCGAGCTCGAACATGATTGGTCTTCAGCTCTACACCGTTCGTGACCTGCTCGAGAAGGACTTCGAGGGTACGATCGAGAAGGTGGCGGCGATCGGCTACAAGAACATGGAGTTCGCAGGCTACTACAACCGGACGCCGGAGCAGGTGCGCGCGCTGCTCGACCGGCTGAACATCGTGTCCACGAGCTCGCACATTGGCGCGCAGCTCATGCGCCAGGATGCCGCGCTCCAGATTCGCACTGCGAAGACCATCGGCCAGGACTACATCACGATCCCTTCGTACAACTTCGCGCGCGACGGCGGCATCGATGCATGGAAGAAGGGTGCGGCCGAGTTCAACCAGTGGGGCGCGCAGTGCAAGGCGGCGGGGCTCAAGCTCGCCTATCACAATCACAACATGGAATTCGGAGCCGTTCCCGGTGGACCGACCGGCTACGACGTCCTCATGCGCGAGACCGATCCGTCGCTCGTCGACTTCGAGATGGATCTCTACTGGACCGCGTTCGCGGATCGTGATCCGCTCGCATTGTTTGCGCAGTATCCCGGTCGCTTCGCGATGTGGCACGTGAAGGACCTGCTGCTGACCAACGGCGCAAAGGGAATGGCGCCGGTGGGTAGAGGCACACTCCACTTCAAGGACTACTTCGCGCACGCGAGCCAGGCGGGCATGAAGCACTTCTTCGTCGAGCACGACACCGCGGCGGCGTACCCCGGCGGATCGCTGGCGAGCATCCAGGCGAGCTACGACAACCTCAAGCTGATCGTCGGATGAGCGCGCCTCGCGGAAGGAGCCGCTGGTCGGCGAAGTCGTGGATGTCGCTCGCCCTGGTGGCGGGATGCGCGCACGCCGGCAGCATGGGGAGTGGTCCGGCGGTGGCGTCCGCCCCGACCGCAAGCTTCGCGACGGCGTCCAAGTCGGACTGGATCCAGATGTTCAATGGCCGCGACCTCACCGGCTGGGACGTGAAGTTCGCGAAGCACGAGCTCAACGACAATTACAACGACACCTTCCGCGTCGAGGACGGCATGCTGCGGGTGCGGTACGACAAGTACAAGAGTTGGGGCGGCGAGTGGGGGCACATCTTCTACAAGCAGCCCTTCTCGTATTATCTCGTGGCCGCCGAATACCGGTTCGTCGACAATCAGGTCGTCGGCGCTCCGCCAGGAATCGCCTGGGCCATTCGTAACAACGGTATCATGCTCGGCCAGTCCGCGGAGAGCATGGGTCTCAATCAGGACTACCCGATCTCGCTGGAGGTCCAGCTGCTCGGCGGGCTCGGCAAGGGCAACCGGTCGACGGCCAACCTCTGCACGCCGGGGACGAATGTGCATTTTGGCGAGAAGCTCATCACGGCGCACTGCACCAACTCGACGTCGAAGACGTACGATGGCGACCAGTGGGTACGCGTCGAAGCGCTGGTCCTCGGCGATTCCATCATCAAGCACATCGCGAACGGCGACACGGTGTTCCAGTACCGCAAGCCGGAAATGGGCGGGGGCTCGGCGAACAACACGAAGCCGGGTATGTTGGTCCCGGGCAAGCCACTCACGCAGTATTGGATCTCGCTCCAGGCGGAGTCGGCCCCGACGGACTTCCGCAAGGTCGAGGTGCTCAACCTCGAGGGCTGCATGGACACGAACAGCAAGAACTACCGGCCGTACTTCATCAAGCATGATCCCGCAGCCTGTCACTGACGCTTTCGCGTAAGCGACAACACATCCAACCCACTGGCCATGCGATCAATCGGCACACGCCTCGGCGCGATGATGTTCCTGCAGTTCTTCATCTGGGGAGCGTGGTACACGACGATCGCCGTGTACATGACCAATCACGGCATGGGGACGCTGACGTTCTGGCCCTATACGGTGAATCCGATCGCGGCGATTGCTGCGCCGTTCTTCGTTGGATTGGTGGCGGACCGCTACTTCTCCACGCAGAAGGCGCTCGGATTCCTGCACCTGCTCGGCGGCGTGATCCTGCTCTGCACGCCGCAGACCGCCGGCACGCCGACCATCTTCATCGTGATGCTGCTGCTGTACAACCTCTGCTACATGCCGACGCTGGGCCTCTCGAGCTCTCTGGCCTTCCATCACATCGCAGATCAGGAAAAGCAGTTTCCGAAGATTCGCGTGTGGGGCACGATCGGCTGGATCATCGCGGGCTGGTTCATCAGCTTCGGGCTGAGTCCGATGTTGGGTGGTCAGGCGGAAGCGACCGCAGCGCCGCTCTACGTTTCGGGGGTCGCGAGCATCCTGCTCGGCTTGTACGCCTTCACACTGCCGCACACGCCGCCTTCCGCGGCGGGACAGCCGGTGTCGTTCCGCAGCGTGATGGGGCTGGACGCCATGAAGCAGTTGGGCAGCCGGCCTTTCTGGGTGTTCGTCATCAGCGCGTTCCTGATCTGCATTCCGCTTGCGGCGTACTACAACTACACGCAGCTGTTTCTCGAAGCAGCGAAGGTCAAGAACATTGCGGCGACGCAGACGCTCGGCCAGATGTCCGAGATGCTGTTCATGCTCGCGATGCCGTTGCTCTTCAGGCGGCTTGGCGTGAAGTGGATGCTGGTGGTTGGCATGGGCGCGTGGGTGGTCCGCTACGGACTCTTCGCCGCCGCGGCGCCGAATGCGGTGTTCTGGATGATCGCGCTGGGCATCCTGCTGCACGGCATCTGCTACGACTTCTTCTTCGTCACGGGTCAGATCTACGTGGACAAGAAGTCGACGGCGGCCATTCGAGGGCAGGCGCAGGGATTCTTCGTGCTCGTCACGTATGGCGTGGGCATGCTGATCGGTGCGCAGGCGGCGGGCAATGTCTACAACCGGTTCCTGGCCGGTGGGACCGCGCTGTCGCTGCCGCAGTGGAATCAATTCTGGTGGCTGCCAGCAGGGTTCGCGTTGGTGGTGATGATCTTCTTTGCGGTGATGTTCAACGACAAGGTTGCCGACGAGCCGACGGTCAAGTAAAAACGAGCGCGTGAAGCGAGTGCACACCCGAAAGGCCCCACAGCGAAAGGGGGAACGCGAATGACGCGGATTTGCCGGATTGACGCGGATTTGAAAACCAAGAGAATCTTTTTTGTTTTTTAATCCGCGTTCATCCGCTCAATCCGCGTCATCCGCGTAAAACGTGGGTCTGTGGGGCTCGCATTGCCGCAATGGTCCCGACAACGTGCGATGAGTTCTTCCTTTTGCGAACTACATCGTGAACCCGGGGTAGAGAGACCAACTCTCTATCCACGTTCCCACCGAACTCATGAAGTCATACACAACAGCCGTCGCGCTTTGCCTCCTGGGCCTCAGCACAGTTTCAACGGCGGAAGCGCAGAAGGCACCCGCCAAGACCGCCAAGCCGACAAAGGCCGCCGCAGCGCCTGCCGCCACGTTGCCGATCGACGGGGCGAAGCTGTTCGCCACCACGTGCGCCGCGTGTCACCAGGTGAGCGGCGACGGGCTGGAAGACAAGTATCCACCCCTGAACGGCAGCGAATGGGTCACCGGTGACGAGGCGAAGCTCATTCGCATCGTCATGCACGGTATCACTGGCCCCATTGACGTCGCCGGACAGACTTTCGACGGCGCCATGCCCGCTTGGGGCGGAGTGCTGAAGGATCCCGAGATCGCCGCCGTTACCAGCTACGTTCGCAATGCCTGGGGAAACAAGGCGGCGCCGATCACCGCCGCAAAGGTCAGCACCATTCGGACCGCGACCAGCACTCGCAAGACACCGTGGACCGCGCCCGAGATCGCGCAGGTCCCGGCGACGGTCAAGTAGAACTGCCTTGGGGATGATAGGATGATAGGACTGCTGAGCTTTCCTATCTTCCTATCTTCCTATCTTCCCACAGGCTTTGAGCAGCGCGACCCCGATCCACAGGTAGACGAGCGCCAGCACGAAGCCAAGCGACGGCTCCAGGTCGAGCCAGTCGAAGGGCTTCGCGACGACCACGACCAGCGTCAATGCCGTGGCGGCAAGTTGCGCGACGCCGAGTGCCTTCCAACCCTGCATTCGCACGAGCGTGAGTCCGGTGATGCCGAGCCACACCACGACCAACAGGTCTGACAGCAGCCGAAGGTGAAGGCCCAGTGAGCCCGCAAGCTCGCTCGTGAGCCACACGTTGGGCCGCAACGCCTCCGCAATGGCGACGGATGCCGCGCTCAGCGCTGGTGCCGTCGACGCATTGACCATCGCGCCGATCATGCCGACGACCGCACCGGCGATCCCCGCAGCCGTCGCCGTGCGAATGATGGCGCGACGCTGACCCGTCACGACAGCAATGCCAGCGGGCACCGGCAGCAGGAACAGAAGGTGGAGCACGAAGATCCACCACAGCCCGACAAAGGCGATGGTGTGATCGTGCACCCACGGCATGAGATGGTTCGGCTCGTTCAGCATGTCGGTGGTAAGCCCCATGCCGAACAGATAGACGAACGTGTACGCGATCGTGGTGAGGAAGACGACGCCGGAAATCAGCGCCGATTTCCCCCCAAGTCGCATGACGTCGAGCGCCTCGGACCCAGGCCCATTCGTATCCATCGCTACCAACCCGACTGTAGCCCGACGGACAGCACGCGCGAGTCGAGCACGTTGCGTACGTCGAGCGAAAGACAGACCCCCGTCGCGAGCAGTCCAGCCGCGACGACGTGTCTCCGGAGAACGGTGGAGACGGTTACGACCTTCATGAATTCATTCCCTGGCAAAAGCGGAGTCAAAGGCGGCGCGAGCGGGCGGGAAGTCGACTGAGCGAACGAAGGCACACGCCTCGCGCGCACCGTGTTCGCGATCCATCCCGATGTCTTCCCACTCGACCGAAAGAGGACCGTCGTAGTGTGCCGCATTCAGCTGCCGGATGACTTCCTCGAAGTCGATGCGGCCTCGGCCGAGTGAGCGGAACTCCCAGAAACGGTCTGGATGTCCAAATGCGAGGTGTCCACCGAATACACCAGACGGCTTCGGCTTGTCCGACCACCAGACGTCCTTCATGTGGACGTGGTAGATGCGGTCCGCGAAGCGCTCGATGAACGCCACATAGTCTACGCCCTGATAGCCGAAATGGCTGGGATCATAGTTGAAGCCGAACGTCTTCCGCCCTCCGACGGCATCCAGCGCCCGCTGTGCGGACGAGACGTCGAACGCGATCTCGGTGGGATGCACTTCCAGCGCAAAGCGGACGCCCACCTCGTCGAACACGTCCAGGATGGGGTTCCACCGCTTCGCGAAGTCGTCGTAGCCGGCGTCGATCGACGAGTCCGCCACGGGCGGGAAGCTGTAGAGCAGGGGCCAGATGGACGAGCCGGTGAAGCCAGCGACCGTCTTGACGCCGAGCTTCGCGGCGGCGCGGGCGGTGTCCTGCATCTCCTTCGCGGCGCGCTCCTGGACGCCGGCGGGCACCCCGTCACCCCACACGTGCGGCGGGATGATCGACTTGTGGCGGTCGTCGATGTTGTCGCAGACGGCCTGCCCGACGAGGTGATTGCTGATGGCGTAGACAGAGAGCCCGTACTTCTTCAGCAGGGCGAGACGACCCTTACAGTAGTCGTCCTCGGCGAGCGCGCGCGCGACGTCGAAGTGGTCACCCCAGCAGGCGAGCTCGAGTCCGTCGAAGCCGAATTCCTTGGCCTTTTGAGCGACAGTCTCGAGAGGGAGATCGGCCCATTGGCCGGTGAAGAGGGTAACTGGACGAGACATTGGCTCTGGGGAGGATAGGAGGATAGGAATGGCGGGAGGATAGGATGATAGGAGGATAGGATGATAGGAGAGCGGGAGCTGCAGTTTCTATCATCCTATCATCCTATCCTCCCGCTGCACGGCGCCTCACGGCGCCGTGTAGCGTGCGTCGACCCAATCGCCTTCGCGGCCACTCTTCAAGGCCGCCTGGATAAAGTGCACGCCAACGGCGCCGTCGAATACGGTCGGGAAGTCGAGGTCCATGGGATCGGGCTTATTGCCTTCTCGCTTGGCAGTCATCACCCGCATGGCGTTCGAGTAGATGTTCGCGAACGCCTCGTTCAGCCCCTCGGGATGACCGGCCGGAATGCGCGATGCCCGCTGCGCTGCCGGCGTGAGGAACCCGTGGCCCGGCTTATACGTCTCCATCGGACCATCCGAGCGGCGCACGTAGAGGAAATTCGGATCCTCCTGGAGCCACTCGAGCGAAGCGTCGGTGCCATAAACACGAATGGCAAGCCGGTTCTCCTCGCCGAGCGAGATCTGGGAGCAGAAGAGGATGCCCTTCGCGCCGCCTTGGTAGCGCACGAGCATGTTCGCGTCGTCGTCGATCTTTCGGCCCGGCACGAAGCTGGTGACGTCGGCCAGCAGCTCCTCCATCTCCAGCCCCGTGATGTACCGGGCGAGATGCTCCGCATGCGTGCCGATGTCGCCGATCGCGCCAGCACCAGCGCGCGCGGGATCGGTGCGCCAGTCCGCCTGCTTGTTCCCGCTCTGCTCCAGCGGCGTCGACAACCATCCTTGCGAATATTCCACGACAATCTTGCGAACCGTACCCAGTGATCCGTTGTGCACGAGCTCCCGTGCCTGCTTGACCATCGGGTACGCCGTGTACGGATGCGTGAGCGCGAACACGACGTCGTGCTTCTTCACGAGGCGACAGAGCTCCTCGGCGTCCTCGAGCGTGGTCGTGAGCGGCTTGTCGCACACCACATGAAAGCCGCGCTCGATGAACGCCTTCGCCGACGGGAAGTGCACGTGGTTCGGCGTCACGATGATCACGAAATCGATGCGCACGTCTTCGGGCAGCTCGGCCTCCGCCTTCGCCATCTCCTCGAAGCTGCCGTAGACGCGCTTGGGGTCGAGGCCGTACACCTCGCCCTGCTGCTTCGATTTCTTCGGGTCTGATGAAAACGCGCCGGCGACGAGCGTCGCCATGCCGTCGAGCGTTGCGGCGCGGTTGTGCACCGCACCGATGAAGGCGCCGGGTCCTCCGCCGACCATGCCGAAGCGGAGCGTACGTGAATGGGTCATGGGGCGGGAAAGGAGCCGTCGCGCCGCGGGGACGGCGGCGCTCGTGAGCACTGAAACGGGCGTGAAGGTTATCGTCAATACACGGCGTGCTCAAGTCGCCGGGGAGTGGGCGGCCGCATGATCCCACATCCGACGAAGTGAGCAGCGCCGCTCGTTCAGAACTCTGCCGTCCGCTTCCGACTCTGGCGTCGTGAGTTCTACCGCCCACCGACCATCCTCCGCTTGGAGAGTCTGCAACTCACGACACCAGAGGCGGAATACAGACAGCGGAACGCGGATTTTGAGCGCGCGCCGATCTGGACAACGTGAGATGATCGACCGCTACTGCTGCATCGGAGTGAAATCCGCGGGCACCCGTCCCGCCGCGATGCGGATCCCCTGGAGCACGCCCTCGAGATAGTCCTGCCTGCGCCACGTTTCGCCGAAGTGGCCCAGCAGGTTCACGTACACCCGACCCTGTCCATAACGGCGGATGAACATCGTCGGATGGTCCGTGCGGGTGGTGTCGTTCACGCTGGTAAGGTCGAGATGAGCGAGCACGTGACTGGTCGCGCGCGGATTCACGTCGAGATAGTAGTACTCCTCGCGAAACATCACACTTGGCCCGAAGTGCGAGACGGAGGCATTGCGCGGATCCTCGATGATGACGCGTGCCTCGCGCGTGAACGGATGCGCGCGGAACAGGCCTCCACCGACCATCTCGCGATAGTCCGCCGAGCCGTAGAGGGCGTCGGTCGCGGAATGCACGGCGACGAGTCCCTTGCCGTTCCGGACGAACGAGGTGATCGCGTTGAGCTGGTCGCGGGTCAGTGCGGCGGGGATGTCCCCGGTTTTCGGCCATCTCGCCGCCTGTCGCGCGGCCGAGTCTGCTCCCGCAGGAAGCGCGATGCGAAGGGTGGCGTTGTTCACGAAGAGGACATCGTACTTCGCGAGGTTCGCGGCGTTGAGGGTGCCGGGATCCTCGGTGAAGTCGAACTGCATTCCCGACGTTGGTTCCACCGCCTTCAGACGTTCGGTCGAGGCGACGATCGCCTCGGTGTGCCGAAAGCCCTGCGTCGCGGTGATCACGAGAACGCGAATGGGCTCCGTTGCACTGCTGCGCTGCTGGCCGGCGCATGCGAACAGGGGTGCCAAAACGGTGACGGCAATCAGCGCGTTCAGGGCTCGCGCGTGTCGCGGAATATTCATGGTGCCTCCATGGCAGTTTCTCGATTCCAGATGATTCTCCGAACGCTTCAATAATGAGCGCTGGTTTGCTTGGCGTCAGGTGTGGACGCGAGTTACTTTCGGCCTCCTGGGGCTACCCGTGGGAGGAGGACATGCTCGGTCGACTGGTTGCGCTCGCCATTGCAGGTACCGTGAGTGCGTTGACGCCGGTCGCCAGCATGGCGCAGGTCACGGCAAACCCGCGGACCTCGGCCCGCTTCACCTGCGGGGGTAGCAGCGGCTCGGCGCTTCAGATTGCGCCCGGCACGCAATATTCGCCCGACAAAGGCTACGGTTTTCAGGCGCCGCTCGCGGGGGCGAACGGGAGTACGTGCTCGAGCGACCAGCCTTTCCTGTTCGACGTCGCGCTCCCCGAGGGCAACTACGACGTCTCCGTCACGCTCGGCAACGCGAGACAGGCGAGCGTGACGACGGTGAAGGCCGAGTCACGTCGGCTGATGCTCGAGCAGGTAGCGACGATGGCGGGCGAGTTCGTCACTCGGCAATTCACGGTCAATGTTCGGACGCCGTACTTCGCCAACGGCGATTCCGTGCGACGGAAGGCGCGTGAATACGGCACCGCCACGTGGGACGATCGCCTCACGCTCGAGTTCAACGGCGTGCATCCGTCGGTGCGTGACATCGAGGTGGTGCCGGCGCGGAATCCGATCACGGTGTACCTGGCCGGCAACTCGACGGTGGTCGACCAGACGGTAGAGCCGTGGGCCGCGTGGGGTCAGATGATCCCGCGGTTCTTCAAGCCGGGATCGGTGGTCGTCGCGAACCACGCCGAGTCGGGCGAGACGTTGAAGGCGTTCGTCGGCGAGCGTCGTCTGCCGAAGCTGCTCAGCACCATGAAGAAGGGCGACTACTTCTTCATTGAGTTCGCGCACAACGACCAGAAGGCGGGTCCGTCGTACGTCGAGCCGTTCACGACGTACAAGGAGTACCTCAAGAAGTTCGCGGACGAGGCGCGGTCGCGCGGCGCGACGCCGGTGTTCGTCACGTCGATGCTCCGCCGCAGCTTCGACTCCACCGGCCGCATCGTCAATACGCTCGGCGACTATCCCGCCGCGATGCGACAGCTTGCCGCCGAGGAGCACATCGCGCTGATCGACCTGAATGCGATGAGCCGGCAGTTCTATGAGGCAATGGGGCCAGAGAAGTCCGTCAAGGCGTTCGTGCACTACCCGGCGGGCACGTATCCCGACCAGAAGGCCGAGCTCAAGGACGACACCCACTTCAACAACTATGGGGCGTACGAGATGGCGCGGATGATCGTGCAGGGGATCAAGACGTCTGGGCTGCCGCTCGCGAACAAGCTCATCGATGGAATTCCAGCATTTGATCCGGCACATCCTGATCCGCTCGAGAAGTTCACATTGCCCGCGAGTCCATATGGCATCAGGCACGGCACGGCGGTCGAGATTCCGTCGGCCGACGCGACGCGACTGCTCGAGCGCGTGCGCCCGTGAGCGCCGCGTGATTCGCAAGGCGTTCCGCATGCGCGTGCTCGATGGACAGGACGCGGAGTACACGCGGCGACATTCACCGATCTGGCAGGAGCTCGCCGAGGTGCTCACGTCGCACGGAGCCCATCGCTACTCCATCTACCTGGACGAGGGCGACGGAAGTCTCTTCGGATACGTCGAGATCGAGGATGAGGCGCGCTGGAATGCGATCGCCGATACGCCAGCGTGTCGCCGGTGGTGGACGTACATGTCCGACATCATGCCTGTGAATGCTGACGACAGCCCGCGCAGCGTGGAGCTGCGCGAGGTCTTTCACCTCGACTGAGATCCGATGATCGCAATACGCGTCACTCGGCACACGCCGGTCCTGTTGGCTGTGGCAATCCTGCATGCGTCGGCGAACGCGCAGGGTGTGCCGGCCGCGGGAGTAGCTGTCGGTCGACAGTTCGATGTTCGCGCATTCGGCGCGAAGGGCGATGGCCACACAATCGATAGCGACGCCATCAACCGCGCGATCGAGGCCGCAGCAGCGGCTGGCGGCGGCACCGTCTACCTCGGTGGGGGAACGTATGCGAGCCATTCAATCCGGCTGAAGAGCCATGTTGGCCTCTATCTCGATCAAGGCGCAGTTCTACTTGCTGCCGATACTGGCGGCGGTCGCGGATACGATCCGGCCGAAGCCGGTCCTGGAAACAACTACCAGGACTTCGGCCACAGTCGCTTTCACAACAGCCTGATCTGGGGCGAGAACGTCGAGGACGTGTCCATCACAGGCCGTGGACGGATCGACGGAACGGCGCTGAGCCGAGGGTTGGGTGCAGCGGCCGCGGACCTCGATACGCGGCCCGGACAGGCGAACAAGTCGATCGCGCTCAAGCGTGCGCGGCATGTACTGCTGCGCGATTTCTCGATTCTCCGTGGCGGGCACATGGCCATCCTCGCGACGGGGGTCGACGACATCACCATCGACAACCTGACCATCGATACCAATCGCGATGGCATCGACGTCGACGTCAGTCGCAACGTGCGCATCTCGAACACCACGGTGAACGCCCCGAACGACGACGCCATCGTCCTGAAGAGCTCCTTCGCACTCGGCGCCGCGCTACCGACCGAGAACGTGACGATCGTGAACTGCAGCGTGAGCGGCTTCGACGTGGGCACGCTGCTCGCCGGCACGTATGGCCGCACGCAAACGGCGGCGCCCGATCGCGACGGACCGACGGGACGAATAAAGCTCGGCACCGAATCGAATGGTGCGTTCCGCAACATCACCATCTCGAACATCGTGTTTCAGCGGTCGCGCGGACTCGCGCTCGAGACCGTGGACGGCGCACTGCTCGAGGACATCACCGTCTCGAACATCACCATGCGCGAGGTGTCGAACGCGCCGTTCTTCCTGCGTCTCGCCAGTCGCATGCGCGGCCCGGCGGACACGCCGGTCGGCAAGCTGCGTCGCGTGACGATCAGCAACGTGAATGTGTATGATGCCGATCCGCGCTATGCGTCGATCATCGCTGGCGTGCCCGGCCATCCCGTGGAGGATGTACGGTTCAGCAACATTCGCATCATGTATCGCGGCGGCCTGTCGCTCGCCCAAGCGGCGTCGCAACCGGTCGAGCTGGTGAACGCGTTCTTCCGTCCTCCCGGCGGAACCGGGCCGCGCGAAGCGTATGCGGTGCCGGAGCGCGAAGCGATGTATCCGGAGCCGAGCTTGTTCGGGGTGCTGCCGGCGTATGGCTTTTACATCCGGCACGCGGCAGGCATCCAGATGGATGGCGTGACGGTGGGGTTCATGTCGGAGGACACGCGTCCCGCGTTCGTGCTCGACGATGTGCGGGACATCGAGCTGCATGGCATTCGTGCGCAGAAGGCCGGTGATGTGCCCACGTTCGTATTGCGGGGCGTGGAGGAGTTTCGTTTGACTCATTCGCTACAGGCGGCGGATCGGTATTTGAAGAGAGTGGCTCGGGTAAGCTTCTGAACAGCTGAACATCAATTTTACCGCAGAGGGCGCAGAGAACTGCTCGGCGCAGAGGACGCAGAGAAACAAACGCACGCGAGAAGCGACTACGAGTGGGGAGAAATACTGCTCCTTGCAGTCCTCAGCGACCTCTGCGAAAGCTTCATCTCTGCGCCCTCTGCGGTAAAATCGCTTTTGACCTTACACTTGCGAGAACTTCTCCAATGACTCTTCGTCAGATGCAAATTCGAGTAATCGCTCTTGGAGCGTCCCTCGTAATCCTCGGTTGCGCCGGTTCGCAACCCGCGCCCAACGGCACGATGTTGCCGGCCCCAGCGCAGGCACGCCCACTCGTCGCCCGCGCACAGCCGGCCATTCCCCTGTGGATCAACGGCGCACCGGGCGCACTGGGCACCGCCGACGTCGATCGTCCGATCATCACGCCGTACCTCCCGCCAGAAGGAAAGGCCAACGGCACGGCAGTCGTCATCTTTCCCGGCGGCGGCTACCAGCATCTTTCGATGGAGAAGGAAGGCAGCGACGTTGCGAACTGGCTCGCGGGTACCGGCGTCACCGCATTCGTCGTTCGCTATCGACTCGGACCCACGTACCACCACCCTGTGGAGCTCGGCGACGCACAACGCGCCATCCGCATCGTGCGGTCCCGCGCCAGCGAATGGGGCATCGACCCCCGCCGGCTTGGCATCATGGGCTTTTCTGCGGGTGGCCACCTCGCGTCCACTGCGGGAACACACTACGACGCGGGCAACGCCTCGAGCAGCGACCCCATCGAGCGCGTCAGCTCGCGTCCCGACTTCATGCTGCTGCTCTATCCGGTCATCACGATGGACTCGTCGTTCACGCATCGTGGCTCGCGGGTAAACCTGCTCGGCAACAATCCGGATGCGGCACTCGTGCGCCTGTTGTCGAACGAGCTTCAAGTCACGCGCGATACGCCGCCGACGTTCCTCGTGCAGAGCACCGACGATCGGACGGTGCCCGTCGAGAACTCGATTGTGTTCTATCAGGCGCTCAAGGCGAAAGGTGTCCCTGCGGAGATGCACATCTTCGAGTATGGCGGCCATGGTTTCGGACTTGCGCCCGCCGACCCGACGCTCGGTGCATGGACCACGTTGTGCGAGGCATGGATTCGTCGGCACACCAAGGCGGCTCAGTGACGCCGATCAAGTCGGCCACCGTGCGAACGTCCGCCTGCCTGGCGCTCATCGCAAGTCTCGTCGCGCTGTCTTCCGCACGAGCGCAGGGTACGTCCGCGAGCACGAGCGTGCTCCCACCCGAGTATCAGCGTCTCGCGGCTGACGTGATCACCGAGGCGGTCAACACGAACACCACCGCGTCCACCGGCAGCACCACGGCGCTCGCGCGCAAGCTTCAGGCGCGCTTGATCGCGGCGGGCTATCCCGCGCGCGACATCCACATCGTGGGGGCGGACCACAAGAATCAGAATCTCGTCGTTCGTCTCCGGGACGCGCCCTCGGGACGGAAGCCGATCCTCCTTGCCGCACATCTGGACGTCGTGGAAGCCAAGCGCGCGGACTGGACCTACGATCCCTTCGTGCTGCGCCGCGAAAACGGCTACTTCCTCGGCCGCGGCGCGGAGGACGACAAGTCCGGCGTCACCGTGCTCATCACCAATCTGATTCGTTGGAAGCGGGAGCGATGGGTGCCCGACCGCGACATCATCGCGATGTTCACCGCCGATGAGGAAACCGACGCGACCAAAGGCGTGCAGTGGCTGCTCGCCAATCAACGCGCGCTCATCGATGCCGAGTATGCGCTCAACACCGATGGTGGTGGAGTGGAGCTGGCCGGCGGCAAGCCGCGCGCGTTTTCGTTGGATGCCAGGGAGAAGGTCTTCGCCACCTTCCGACTGGAGGCGACGAATCCCGGCGGCCACAGCTCGCGGCCGCGTCCCGATAATGCGATCTACGCGCTGGCGCATGCGTTGTCGCGTCTCGAGGCGTACAAGTTCGCGCCGAAGCTGAACGAGGTAACGCACGCGCAGCTCGAGCGATCGGCCGCGCTCTACTCGGCGGATACGGCGGCAGATATGAGGCTCATCGCGAAGGGCTATTCCACAGCAGCGCCCGATGCCGATGCGAGGGCCGCGATGGCGCGGCTCTCGGGTGATCCATCGTTCAACGCACTGTTCCGCACGACGTGTGTTGCAACGATGCTCGATGGTGGCCACGCCGAGAACGCGTTGCCGCAGCGGGCGGGCGCCTTGGTGAATTGTCGCATGCTTCCCAACGATTCACCGGCGGAGGTGGAGCGGATCCTCCGGTCAATCGCCGGCGATTCTGTATTGGTGACCGTTCCATACAAGCCGGTGCCGAGCGACCCGTCTCCGCTGCGTCCGGAGCTGATGTCGCTGCTCGACCAGCTCGCGGTGCGGTATTTCCCGGGTGCGCCGGTCATTCCCGTCATGGCGCTCGGCGCAACGGACGGGTTGTATCTCCGCAACGCCGGCATTCCGGTGTATGATCCGAGCGCGCTTGCCGAAGTGGATGGCGAGGCGAACGCGCATGGGCTGAACGAGAAGGTACGCGAGAAGAGCGTTTATGACGCGGTGGCGTTCTGGTACGACATGGTGAAGGGACTGGCGGGGGCGCGACTCACGCCGTGATTGGTGGCGCCCTTGCCAATCACTTCCTGTGCCGAGCAGACTATGGCCATGCCTGCGATTCGCCGCCGTTGGACGGCTGCCGATGTCCGCGCCCTCACAAGCGAAGAGCGGGCGTGGCCGCGTTACGAGCTCATCGACGACGAGCTGCTCGTGACGCCCGCGCCCCGCTGGTCACACCAGATTGCCGCGCAGGAGCTCTGGGCCATCCTCGAGCCTCATGTCGACCGCTTGAATCTCGGCCGAGCCGTGATGTCGCCATCGGATCTGGAGCTCAAGGCCGGCACGATCACGCAGCCAGACGTCTTTGTCGTACCGAGTGACACCAAACTGTCCGGTGAAGGACTTCAATGGCCTGACATCAAGTCGCTGTTGCTTGCAGTCGAAATCCTCTCGCCCAGCTCAATCCGTAACGATCGAATCACGAAGCGCGATTTCTACTTGGTGAACGGTGTCGAGGAATACTGGATAGTCGACCTCGACGCGCGAGTGTTCGAGCGGTGGCGTCCGTCGTCCGAAACGCCGGAGATCTTGCGTGACCGCATCGTCTGGTCGCCACGGGAGCGGGAGCCGCTCTCGATTGACCTGCCCGAGTGGTTCGCGACAGTCGAGCGCAAGTTCAACATGCTGCCCGCCCGATTTCGGTGAAGCATCAGGCCGCTCGCGAGAGCGACTGTCAGAGCGGGCGAAGCGGGCCGATTCCGCACAGAGGGGCCGACGAAGCCGATCGCGGGGACGGAATGTTCCGTCTTGCGGCGAAGGGATGAGCGTGTGCGAGGCCAACGCGCGCATCATGGAGGGTGACCACTTGCCGATTGCCACCCGTGCCGAGCAGACTATGGCCATGCCTGCGATTCATCGTCGTTGGACGACTGCCGACGTTCGCTCTCTCACCAGCGAGGAGCGCGCGTGGCCGCGCTACGAGCTCATCGACGGCGAGCTCTTCGTGACGCCCGCGCCGCGGACCACGCACCAATATGCTGTCACGGAACTCTGGTCAGTGCTGGACCGATATCTGGAGGCCGTGCCCGTGGGTAGCGCCCTGACGTCACCATCGGATCTGGAGCTCGCGCCCGACACGATTACTCAGCCGGACGTGTTCGTCATACCGTTCGATACCAAGCTGGCGGGCGATATCGTGCAGTGGAGCGATGTGAAGTCATTGCTTCTCGCAGTAGAAGTACTCTCGCCAAGTTCCTTGCGAACGGACCGCATCAAGAAGCGCGACTTCTATCTCGCGAATGGGGTCGAGGAATACTGGATCGTCGACCTGGAGGCGCGTGTGTTCGAGCGGTGGCGTCCGTCGGCTGAGACGCCGGAGGTGCTGCGCGACCGCATCGTGTGGACGCCCCGCGAGCGTGAGCCGCTCGCGATTGACCTTCCGGCCTGGTTCCTCAGGGTGGAACGGAAGTCGAAGTTGCGGCCTACTTGAAGGCGGACGCGATCACACAACCCGACGTGTTCGTGATTCCCGAGGCGGCGCTTACGGCGCGTCGTCGCTCACTTCGGCAAAGAAATCGCGGATATCCAGCACGAGAGATTCGTCGTAACCACTCGGCGTCCAGGTGATGGACGCGTCGAGAGTTTCTGCGAACTCGTCGTGCGGCCGCCACCGCTCGAACGTGCGCGCCGTCGCATCCACGATCCATAGCTCGGGCACGCCCGCCGACTGATAGGCCATTCGCTTCTCGCGGCGATCGAAACGCTCGGTCGAAGGAGAGAGCACTTCGACGGCAAGCAGCAGTTGTGTGACGGGAGCGACAGCCGGCGCGCGACGTCCATTCCTGCCCGGGACGACGTACACATCCGGCTGAACGACCAGCTCGGGCGCGAGGCGCACGTCACCCGGACTCAGCAAAACCTCCCCAATGCCGCGCGTTCGGACGAAAGCGTCGAGGGGCTTGACCAACTCGAGTATGATGCGCTGGTGCATGCGCGACGGCGCGGGCGTCACGTGCAGGACGCCATCAACAAGCTCGAGGCGATCGCCATACATCGGCGCGTCCTCGATGAGCTGACGGACTTCGCGCTCCGTCCAACGACGGTCCAGCATGGCAGGCATGGACACAATCTGCTCGGCGAATGGGGCTCGACGCAACTTTCCATCTCGCAGGTCAAGGTGCAGCGTGGCGAACCCCGCATCGTCTTGCCGCGCGCCAAACCATGAGAGCTCAGAAGGCAAAAAGCGCTACCGACGCGTAAATGGCTGCCTTCGCAGCGCGCCTCGCATCCCTATCGGGAACGTACATACGGCGCGATAGGCATCACCGAGAGGCCCGGAACGCGTGTGAACTCCTTCTCATTCAGCGTCGCGACCACGCCGGCGTTGGCAATGGCCGTCGCGGCAATCAGCATATCGTGCGGACCGATCAATGTCCCATTCGATGCCAAAGCCGCCCAGATGCGCGCATGCACACGCGCCTCCTCGAGGCCGAACAGAATGACGGGAAAATCGCTCAGCACGCGTTCGACAAATTGATGTCGGCGAAGGCGAATGGCCTGGTCTGTCGCCCGCTCGACGCCGTGTAACAACTCCGATGCCGTGACGGCCGCCACGGCGACCAACTCGTCGCCGGCGCCTTCGAGCAATCCCTCAAGATCGAACCGTCCGCGCTCCGCCTCGATGAAAACCGAGGCATCGATGATCAATCCCACGGTGAACGAAGCGGGCGAAGCCCTCGGCGAGCCTCCACAAGGTCGCGTTTCAGTGCCGTTGCCGCCCCCTTGCCGAGGCGTGGCATCAGCCGCCATCGCGCAAGCGCCTCGCTTGCCGGTATGCCTGCGGGCGCCACCGGAGCGATGTGCGCCACCGGCGTACCGTTGCGAAGGAGTACCGTCGTCTCATTGCGGTAGAACGCCCGGTTCACGATGTCCGCGAAGTTCCGGGCGCCTTCGGTCACGGTGAGTCGTCGTTCGCGGGATGTCATACGATAATCATATAATCAGATTTTACTTAGTCAAGCTTTACCCTTGGTGCTCGGCAAGGCCTATCGAAAAGCCCGCGAAGGGATGAAGCTGGGATAGGGTCCAGCCGTGAGATCAGCCGCCGCGCGATGCGCGAGAACGAGCCCTGCGCGCCGGCACCGGCACATCCGTCGACTTGCCGAGCTCCGAATCAAACCGCAGTGACGATACGCCCGCCCCCATCGTGGTCAGCTCGATCGCGGCGGGCTGACTCCGCACATAGTGATCGAAGAAGGCGATCGCACTCTCCACGATCGCGACGTGGATGTCCGCACTCCCGCCGTTTCCCCAGGAGAGATGCCGTGCACCGGTGAACACGACGAGATACTTCGGCGCCTTCAACCGATCGTAGGCGCCACCGGAACGCGTCAGCGACGGCGTGATCCCGAAGTCCTGCGTGCCGCCCTGAAGCATCACCGGCACGTCAACAGCGCCCAAAGTGCTGTGTGAAAGGAATGGCTCGACGTACGGCGACATCGCCAGCACGGCGCGCGGCCTCGGCGCAGACAACCACGTTGGCCAAGCGCCCGCGAGCCCCAGCACGGTGTATCCGCCGAGTGAATGGCCGAGGTATCCCATGCGGCTGAAGTCGAGCCGTGAGGCGTACCGACGATCCAGCTTCAACGCCCCCTCGAGCGCGAGGACGTCATCACGTCGCTCGGAGTAGGTATTCTCGTTCCACTGCGATGCATCGCGAAATGGCTCCTCAGGCCGGCCGGCAGGGCGACGGTTGCAGCTGCCGTCCTTGTGCTGCGGCGCGAACACCCAATACCCACGCTCGGCGAGGGCCTTCATGAGGTAACTCACGCCGGTCGCGCAGCCGCCGAAGCCATGCGAGAAGATGAGCACGGGCGCAGGACCGCGTCGACCCGCCGCAATCGTTGGCTCCCATACGGCAGTCGAACGCCCCGCGAGCTCGATCGTGCGATCCTGCGCACCCGCCCGAACGGCGAGCACGCTGAACGCGAGCGCAACCAACAACCGCCGACCTTCTGCTGGATTGGGCACGGACCTATTGTAGTGCACGACGCAGACCGCCCGCATCCCTTCGAGCCTTCATGCCCACAACACCCATGCCCGAGTATCGGCACTCCGCGCTGCTCCGCCGATTCACATTGGCGGCGCTCTGCATCACCACCGCCGGCGCACCGGTCGCATCGGCGCAGGTGCTCGGCGACATCATCGATGTGGCGAAAGAATTCCGAACGCCAAACCAGACGCTGTTCGCCGCCAGTCGGTTGACCGCCTTCGATGCGCGAACCGGCGTCGGCACACTCCAGTGGGACCGCTACACGACGTCGGCGTCGTACAACTTCAACAAACTGGATCTCGGCTTCTCACGCGCGACGGCCACCGAGTTTCCCGCCACCGAGTACGACCGCGATCCCGCGCTCCCGTTCGAGATCTCGTTCGTCAGCCCGCGAACGCTCCGGCTGCGCATGAGCACGAGGAACCTGCCACCCGCGATCATGGCGGGGGCGCCGTCGCTAATGCTGGCGGGGCCAGTGCCGAGTGACTCGTCGTGGCGCATGACGTCGACGGACAGCGCCGTGACGTACACGAGCGCATTCGGACGCGTGAAGATCACGCGCAACCCGTGGTCGGTCGAGCTGTTCGACAGCGCCGGCAAGCTCCTCACGCGCACCCAGCGGTTCAATGAGCCGAGGTCGTTCACTCCCTATGTGCCATTCTCGTTCGTGCGGCGCGCGCGCGACTTCGGTCGCAGCACGGCGGCAACGTTCGAGCTCGCGCCCGACGAGAGGATCTACGGATTCGGCGAGTCGTTCACGCGACTGAACAAGCGCGGTCAGCGCGTCATCGCGTTTATCCGCGATGCGATGGGCGCGCAGAGCCCGGTGCAGTACAAGTCGGTGCCGTTCTTCACGAGCAGCCGCGGCTACGCGATGTTCGTCCACACGAGTGCGCCGGTGACGTTCGACGTTGGCGCGGAGTTCGACGCGCATAACACGATCTACTCGGGCGACGAGCTGCTCGACCTCTTCGTATTCATCGGCGAGCCGAAGGACCTGCTCACGGAGTACACGGCGATCACCGGTCGCAGTCCCGTTCCGCCGCTCTGGTCGTTCGGTTTGTGGATGAGCCGCATCACGTACAAGTCCGAAGCCGAGGTGCGTGACGTCGCGGCGAAGTTGCGGCAGTATCGCATTCCGGCCGACGTCCTCCATCTCGACACCGGATGGTTCGAGACCGATTGGCGGAGCGACTACCAGTTCTCGAAGTCCCGCTTCACGGATCCCGCGAAGATGATCGCGGACCTGAAGAAGGATGGCTTTCACGTCAGCCTGTGGCAGTACACGTATTTCACGCCGAAGAACGCGCTGTCGAAGGAGCTCATCGATCAGGGGCTCACCGTGAAGGACGCGGGTGGACGTCCCAGCCCAGATGATGCGGTGCTCGACTTCAGCAATCCTGCGGCCGTCGCGTGGTATCGTGCGAAGCTCGGCCCGCTGCTCGACATGGGCGTCGGCGCGATCAAGGTCGATTTCGGCGAGAATGCACCCGTCGACGGACTTTACGCATCCGGCCGCACAGGGTGGTACGAGCACAATCTCTACCCTTTACGCTACAACAAGGCCGTCTTCGATCTCACCAAGGAGAAGAGCGGCGAGGGCATCATCTGGGCGCGCAGTGCCTGGGCGGGCAGCCAGCGCTATCCACTCCACTGGGGTGGCGACGCGGAGAATACCAACTCGTCAATGGCCGCCGAATTGCGCGGCGGGCTCTCGTTCGGTCTATCGGGGTTCACGTACTGGAGCCACGACGTCGGCGGATTCGTCACGAAGGCGCCGCGCGACCTCTATCGCCGCTGGATGGCATTCGGCGTGCTGACGTCCCACACGCGCAACCACGGAGCGCCGCCACGCGAGCCGTGGGAGTACGATCCCGAGCTAGTGGTGGACTTCCGCCGTGCGGCGGAGCTCAAGTACACACTCATGCCGTACATCTACGCCGAGGCGCAGACGTCATCCGCGAAGGGATGGCCGATGTTGCGGACGTTGTTCTTCGAATATCCGCACGATCCGACGTCGTGGCTGGTCGAGGATGAGTACATGTTCGGATCGAGCCTGCTGGTCGCTCCGCTGTTCGAGGATGCCGCGACCGGTAGACGCGTCTACCTGCCGCCCGGCACGTGGATCGACTATCAGACGGGAAAGTCATACGAGGGCGCCAAGTGGCACGACATCACTGCCGGCCCAATCCCCATCGTGCTGATGGTGAAGAATCACACCGTGTTGCCGCACATTGCGGTCGCGCAGAGCACGTCGGCGATGAACTGGAACGACGTTCAGCTTCGCGTGTTCAGCACCGATGGCGGGACGTCGACGGGGAGCTTTGCGTTACCGGGTGGCTCTGTGCAGTCGTTGCGGGTCGACGGGACGCGACTCGTTGGCGATCCGCTTGGGGGCAAGGTGAAGTGGCGGGTGACGCGAAACTAGTTGTGAGTCTGGAGTTGTTCGTTGGCAACGCGAATCAGGCGAATCTTCAACAATCTCCGCGAATTGCTCCGCGCGGTGGCAACCTGGTGAAGCACCCGGCGGGTGCATGCACATGAGGACAAACAACACGCACAACACACAGTGTCATGGCCCGGCGGTCGCGCTCGCCCTGTCGCTGCTTGTTGGTGCGTGGCCCTCTCACGTGGCGGGAGCCCAGCGCTCTTCGTCGCCGCCTGATAGTGCCAGCAGAAGCACATGTGACACTCTCGCCCTCGGCATACTGACGGGAGACGTCAGGCAACTGGACGGTGCGCCGGCGATTGGCGCGCGGGTGTCTGTGTTCTGGAATGACGTCAGCATCGCGCCCGATGGCCCTCGTCTCGTTCAGCAGACGATGCGGCTCACCACGCCCGTCGGCGCGGACGGCGTTTATCGGGCTTGCAACATTCCCCTGACGACGACGCTGCTGATCGTAGCGGCCAGCGCGGACAGCAGTCGCGAGGATGTGATTGAGGGCGCGATCGACACCGGGAACGTTCGGTTCATCGACTTCGTCATCGGAGACGGCTCGACACGCGTCCTCAGCGGACGTGTCGTGGATGCCAACCATAACGCGATCAGCGGCGCGCGGGTTGGCCTGACGGGTCTCGCGCGCACGTGACCGACGGACGCGAGCGGCGCCTTCCGCATTCCAGACGTGCCTACCGGGACTCACATGATCGAGGTCCTGTCGCTGGGCTACGAGCCGCATCGTGTGCGAGTGAATGTCGGACACAGTGTGGAACCCATCGAAGTGAATATGTCGCACAAAGCGGTGCTGCTGGATTCCGTGAAAACGCTGGCGGTAGGGGAAACCCCTGATCTTCTGCGGCATCGCTCTTTCGAGAACCGTCGACAGAATGGATTCGGCTACTTCGTCACGGCGCAGCAAATCGCGGACATGCACGTGCTGTCCACCGATGAGATCATGCGGCACGTGCCCAGCGTGCAGGTGCTGGTGAAGCACACGCGAAGCGGGGACTCCGTCATGGTCGCCTCACGCCGCGGGCGTGTGAGCCTCGAAACGGGAGCGAACGAAAAACCAGTGTGCACGCTGGACGTCTTCATCGATGGCCGAAGGAGCGATGTCAGTGACATCCAGATGATCGCGCCGAGCCTGATTCATGGCATCGAGGTGCACAGCGTCGCGACATTGCCAGTTGAATGCCACGCCAGCCAATGCGGCGCGGTACTGGTCTGGACGAAATGAGGCACGGCTGGCATCAAACGCGAGCAGCCCACCTGGCGGTCATCACGCGCTTGGCGTTCGAAGTCTGAAGTTGATCGTTGGCAGCGCGAATCTGGCGAATCTCAACCGAATCTTCGCGAATTGCTCCTCGGCATTGAGAGTGGCGTCGTCGTCGAGGCTGAGTTGGAAGCATGAAGGTGATCGGGGGCAACGCGGATCTACGGGCAGGCGGATCTTCGCGGATTGCTCCACGCGACCACAGTCTGTCGCAGTGCGGGGAATACGCTTGCTCGAGAATCGCGGACGAACGTGCAGTGAGATCTCGAAGGTCGGCAGTTCAAAAGGAGGAACCATCCTTACGATGATCTCAACCAGCAAAGGATGGATGTTCGGATGCGGTATGCAGCTTGGCGGGCCACTGGGAAGGTGACTCGCGCGAGGAGTGATTCGCTGGATGTTGGAGCAGTTGGGCAGTTGCCGTTGCTCCAAACTCCCGACTCTGAACTTGCTCAGCTCGAAAGACTGCGCTCCTGGTACAGACCCATCACGTTTCCCGCCGGATCGCGAAAGCGCGCCGTGATCTCCGGCAGGTCTTGCATGGTCGGGACGCCCACGCAGAACGATCCGCTCACCTGACCCACCGCGTCGGTGAAGGAGGTGGTGCCGACGCCGGCATCTCGAGATAGCAGATCTTTCCGTTCGCGTATGTCGGCGCCATCGCTAGGCGTGCCCCGCCCACGCCGGATCACCCTTCGTGTACGGAATGCACGGGTCGTAGCGGCCCGGCGTCTCGGCGTAGTGCTGCGCCTGCTTGCAGCCGATCTCCGAGCTGAAGTAGCCGAGCAGCGAAAGCTCCTTCATCATGCGGAAGTAGTGATGCGGTGGATCCTTCGTGATGCCGGCGGCGTTGTACGTGTCGGTATTCGTCTCCGGCGCGTTCTCTTTCCGCTGGTCCGACAGGAACGCGTCGCTCTTGCCAGGCGGTGCGGGCTTCACTGAATCGGGAACAGCCGGCGCGGCGGACTCGCGGCGCCGCACGGCCTCCGCGCGATGCGTCGCTGCGATGGCGTCCGCCTGCGTCTTCTGCTCCTTGTCGAGCACGTTGAGCAGCGCAAGCCGCTGTGCGGGCGTGGACGCCATGAACGACGCGTTGTTCATCTTCTTGCTCGCGTCGTCGAGGGCACGCATTCCGTCGCGGAAGATTTTCGCGTCGTCAGCGCTGTAACTGTCGGTCACCATCAATGCCATGAACGCGCCCGTCTTGGCGGCTTTGGCTCCCGGCGTCTTCGTCGTGGGGAGGATGGTGTCGGCCACCTCGTCGAGGAACGCGATGTCATCCGGCGTGAATGCCTCGGCCGTTCCGAGCGTGCTGCCGCCCTCCCTGCAGCCGGCCATCATCGCGGTGCCGCCGATGAGCGCGATGCCGCCCATGAGTGCACTCACGCGCCAGATGGCCTCGCGCCGAGTGATCAGGTTCTGCTCTTCGTCCTTGATGTCCGTCGACATGATCTCTCCGGTCACAGGTTCTGACGCTTCAACTCGGCCACGGCGAAGTCCGCCGCGCGCGCCGTCATCGCCATGTACGTGAGCGACGGATTCACGCAGTTCGATGACACCATCCCCGATCCATCCGTGACGAACACGTTTGGCGCATCCCACACCTGGTTGTGTGAGTTGAGCACCGACGTCTTCGGATCACGACCCATGCGTGCCGTCCCCATCTCGTGGATGCCCATGCCGGGGAAGCAAACGTCGTCGTTCGTCTTCACGTTCTTCGCGCCGCTCGCCTCGAGCGTCTCTGCCATGTCCGCAATCATGTCTCGACGCATCAGGCGCTCGTTCTCGCCAAAGGCGCAATCGATCTTGAGGACGGGCATTCCCCACTTGTCCTTCTTCGATGTGTCGAGCGAGACCATGTTCGAATGGCTCGGCAGCATCTCGCCGAACCCCGTGCCGCCGATGGTCCATTGTCCCGGCAGCGCCATCTCGTCCTTGAATGCACCGCCGACGCCGAGCTCCGCGACCGCACGAGACCAGCCCTGACGACCCGCGCTGCCCTGGTAGCCGAAGCCGCGCAGGTAGTCGCGCTTGTCGCCACCGAGGTTGCGATATCGCGGGATGTAGAAGCCATTCGGCTTGCGGCCGAACGTGGTCTTGTCGTCGAGACCATCGAGCGTGCCTTCGGCGCCGGCGCGGAAGTGATGGTCCATCAGGTTGTGGCCAAGCTCATTGGAGCTGCTGCCGAGCCCGCCGGGCCAGATGTCCGTGGCGGAGCGCATGAGCAGCCACGTGGAGTTGAGCGTGGACGCGCAGAGGAAGATGACTTTCGCGTTGTAGACGGTGACCGCATCGGTGACGGCATCCATGACGCGAACGCCAGTCGCGCGCTTTTTGTCCTTGTCGTAGATGACTTCGCTCACGATCGCGAATGGTTTGAGCGTGAGCTTGCCTGTCTTCGCGGCGGCCGGCAGCGTCGAGGACTGCGTGCTGAAGTACGCGCCGTATGGGCAGCCGAGCCAACACGCGTTGCGATACTGACACGCGTTGCGACCTTCGAGCTGCTTGGTCGCGTTGGCCACGCGACCGGGAATCATCTTCCGCTTTCCGCCGAAGAGGGTCTTCAACTTGTTCGAGACCATCGCTTCGCCGCAGTTGAGCGGCATGGCGGGCTGGAACTGTCCGTCGGGCAGGATGTCGATGCCTTCATGCGAGCCGGAGATGCCCGCGTGCTTCTCGACGTGGTCGTACCAGGGCGCGAGGTCCGCGTAGCGCAGCGGCCAATCGACGGCGATGCCTTCCTTCGCATTCGCGTTGAAGTCGATGTCGCTCCAGCGATAGCTCTGGCGCCCCCACATGAGCGACTTGCCGCCGACCTGATAGCCGCGGAACCAGTCGAAGCGGCGTTTCTCGGTGTAGGGCGACTCCTTCTCGTTCACCCAGAACGCGAGGTTCTTCTCGTTGAGCGGGTAGTCGCGCTTGAGGACGGGGTACGCCTCTTCCATGGCGCGGGTCCGTCCGCCGCGATGGGCATACTCCCACGGGCCCTTAGTCGCGTTGACGTAGTCCTTCACGTGCTCGACGTTGCGGCCGCGCTCGAGCAGCAGCACGCGAAGACCCTTCTCGGTGAGCTCCTTGGCGGCCCAGCCGCCGGAGATGCCGGAGCCCACCACAATTGCGTCGTAATCAACAGATTGCACCGCTTCCTCCTCGGTGACGAATCACCCTTGGTTTGTCCCGCTCGCGTGCGAATATGGGCGCTGGGGGGGGGGTCGGCAATGACGCTGCCGGGACGCCAGAGGCAGAAGCGGTTGGCAGAGGGCGGAATGAGCGAGCCGCTGTCGGTTCTGTCATCGGCCGTCTGGATTCCGCCTCTGGCGTCGTGAGTTGTGTACTTGTCCGGCGGAACGTGCGCGGACGGCGGTAGAACTCACGACGCCAGAGGCAGGAGCGGTTGGCGGAGGGGGGCACGCCGCCAAGTTGTCGCGGCGTGGAGTGATTCGTGGAGATTCAGTGGAGATTCGCTAGATTCGCGTTGCCAACGACCAACTCCAAACGCTCCTGGATTCAAAGCCTCAGATAGCCAGATGCTTTGCCGCCAGCTGCGCCTTGATCGACATCTCCGCCGCGAGGAAGCAATGCGCCTGCGGCATCGCCGTCTCGGTGCGGTTCACGACATCATCCACGAGCTGACGACCATACGGCTTCTCGACGTCCTTGCACTCGATCTTCTGCACGCCCTTCTGGTCGACCAGGAAGAGATGATCGCCGCCGGGCGTCGGCCCGCCGATGTCGACGTACTTCCGCAGCTCGATGTAGCCATCGGTGCCGAGGATGGTCATGCGGCCGTCGCCCCAGGTGGGCAGGCCCGCGGGTGTGAACCAGTCCACACGGATGTAGCCTGTGCCCCCGTTGCCGCGGATCATCACGTCGCCGAAGTCCTCGAACTTCGGGTGATCCTTGTGGCGGATGTTCCGCACCTGCGACGCCACGATCTCCGCGCTGGTCGAGCCCGTAAAGAACAGGAACTGCTCGAACTGGTGCGACGCGAGGTCGCAGATGATGCCGCCGTAGTTCTTCGCATCCCAGAACCATTCCGGACGCGTCTGCGGACTCACGCGATGCGGGCCAAGGCCGATGGTCTGGATCACCTGTCCGATGGCACCCGCCTTCACGAGGTCGCCTGCCTTCACCGCCGCGCCGACCTCGAAGTGCTCGCTGTACAGGATCGAATAAATCCGCTTCGTCGCCGCCTGAACCTTGCGCGCTTCGGCAAGCTGCTCCAGCGACGTGATGCCGGGCTTGTCCGACATGAAGTCTTTCCCGGCCTTCATGACACGAATCCCGAGCGGCGCGCGCTCGGCTGGAATGGAAGCAGAGAGGATGAGCTGGATCGTCGGATCCTCGAGCACCTCGCGCTCGTCCTTCGCGACCTTCGCGTTCGGATGGCGCTTGGCGAAGGCGTCGCGGAGGTCGGGCTCCTTGGCGTAGAACGACACGAGCTCGCCGCCGCCCTTGGTGGTGGTGTCGACCTGCCCGTTGATGTGGCCGTGGTTCAGTCCAATGACGCCGAACTTGATGCGCGGTGCGATGCGACCGCGACGCAGAGTGTGAACCGCTGCGCTGAGGCTCTTCGGGAAGGTCGACGCCGAGGCGAGGCCCGCGAATACGCCTGCCGAGGCCTTCATCATGTCGCGCCGATTGATGTTATCCATGCTGTGCTTCCTTGTGGGAGGGGGCAGTTCTCAAACTCTCAACGCAGCCATGTCCTCGCACGTTGGCTCTGGTGAAGGGCTGGCAAGTGCAACCGCATATTTACCACAGAGGTCACGGAGGACGCGGAGGACGACGCAAACCGAGATCGCCGCGCCAAATGACAGACTGATTTGGTTGCTGGTTCTCCTCTGTGTCCTCTGTGTCCTCTGTGACCTCTGTGGTAAATGCTCTTACTGAAGGGAAAGGCCTTTACAATCGCTCGGCCATCTGAATCGCCGCACGGATGTAGCCAAGTGCATACGCCATCCCCGCATGCCACGGTGCGGCGCAACTCATCTCCGGTGTGTGGTCTGGAATGATGACACCGTCGTACCCAACGTCGCGCAGCACCTTGATCGCGCGAAGCATGTCCAGATCGCCTTCGTCGACGAAGACCTCCTGATAGTACGGCACCTTGCCGCGTACGTTGCGGAAGTGGACGTAGGCGATCTTCCCGAGCTTTCCATAGTGCGCGATGCTCTCGTAGACGTCGCCTTCGCGCATCTCCTGCAACGACCCAAGGCAGAACTCGAGGTTGTTCGCGCTGCTCGGCACAAGATCCAGCACGCGCTGGTACTTCGACGGTTGGTTCACGAGACGTGCGGTGTTCCGGAGCATGTCAGCGGGCGGGTCGTCCGGATGGAGCGCCATCTTCACGCCGGACTCTTCGGCTACAGGAAGAATCTCCGCGAGGAACCACTCGTAGCGCTGCCAGAGCTCGTCACTCTCCACGCGACGGACGTTCCCCGGTGGCGCGTCAGGATCGTAGACCATGTTCCACACCATGCCATTCGGCATCGGCGTTTGCATATCGAGCGCGGACTCGTCGTATACCAGCGCCTTCGCGCCGCCGCGCCCCCACGGGCCTTTCGTCCACCCCCACACGCCGGCGAGCGAGAAGTTGTAACCCATGATCGGGATACCGACGCGACCGATCGTCTGGATCGTGCGCTTGATGTTCTCCATCTGTGCGTGCTTGTTCGGACCGTCGAGGAGGATGTCGCTCCAGTGTGACGGATCGAAGTTCTCGATCGCCTCCCACTTCAGTCCGTTGCTTTCGATCTCACGCTTGATCGAGCGGAGGTCGTCTTCCGTCCACGGCTTGTCCTGATTCGTCGTCGTGCCCCAGCCCATGTTCGGCGCGCCGCTGTCGAGCACGGGGTTCTGCCCCTTGAAGTAGTCGACGAGATGCACGACGAGATGCGACACGCCCGCCTGCTTCGCGAACTTGAAGTTGTCTTCGGTGAGAAGGCTGCGGTAAAGGCCCAAGCCGAGCTTCATGACTGCGGGACGATAGGATGATAGAAGGATAGGATGATAGGAACTAAACGCCGCTGAAGACGCTGAAGCCGCCGTCGACGGGGATCACCACGCCAGTCACGAACGACGCGGCATCGCTGCACAGCCATTGCACGGCGCCGTTCAGCTCATCGGCCGAACCGAAGCGACCCATCGGCGTCTTGGCGATGACCTTCTGCGCACGCTCGGTGTAGCTGCCGTCAGGCGCGATGAGCACCGCGCGGTTCTGTTCCGAGACGAAAAATCCGGGCGCGACGGCATTCACGCGAACTCCTCCGCCGTGCTTGCGCGCCATCTCGACGGCCATCCATCGCGTGAAGTTGTCGATGCCCGCCTTGGCGATTGAATAGCCCGGCACTCCGCTGAGTGCCTGGAGCGCCGCCATCGACGAGATGTTCACGATCGCGCCCTTCTGCTGCCGCGCCATGACTTCGCCGAACACCATCGTGGGGATGACGCTGCCATGGAGGTTGAGATCGATCACTTCGCGGTACGCGTCCATCGGCACGTCGAATACACTCGTCGTGTCGGTGCGCGCGCGCTGGACGTTGCCGCCGGCGGCGTTGACGAGGATGTCGACCGAGCCCCACTGTGACAGCAGCTCATCGCGCGCGGCGCGAAGCTGCTCGACGTCGAGCACGTCCGCCTGAAGCGCGATACACTCGGCGCCAGATGCACGGAGTACGGCAGCCTTCGCGTCGGCGGCCTCGCGACGTCTGCCGAGTAGCGCGACGCGTGCTCCTGCCGCAGCGAGACCGGCGGCGATGCTCCCGCCCAAAACGCCGTAGCCGCCGGTGACGACCGCGACTCTACCGGTGCAGTCGAAGGGTGAAGGAGTCATTCCGGATGTTCGAGGGCCACGGGACGCAAACCAGTGTCCAGCCCCGAGCAATCTGTCGCCGGAGCATGGACTATCAAGCCCGGCTGCCGATGGGGTAGTGGGTCAGTTGCTCAAACTGACCCACTACCTGCCGATGGGCAGGGTCCTCGAATCGCGTTACGGGCCCTTCGGCACCCTCACGCGCACCGCGCTTCGAACGGTCCGTCTCTCCGAAAGCTCGAGAGTTTGCGATGAACCCGTACGAACGTTTCCTGCGTGATGTCTTCGGCCGAATCCTGGTCACCCGAGAGGGCAACCGCTCATCGGAAGACCAGTGGCTGGTAGGTCTCGACGAGCGTGGCGAACGCGCCGTCGTCCCCCTCGCGCGCGTACGCTGGGAGCTCACGGCGAGCGTCAAACGGAATGGCGGGGCCAGTCATCGCATCAATGAGGCAGCCAGTCGTCCGCGCGTTTACCCCGCTGTCTGACGAATGAAGCGTTGTGGACGGCCCTCACCGCGTGAGTGCAATGAGACCGCCAAGAACCAGCGGAAAGCCAAAGCTCAACACAGCAAGGGACCGGTGATAGGGGGTTCTTACCGGGGGTCGCGTCAGTTTCCACCCCTGGACGAGCATCCACGGTATGCCAACGAAAAGCAGCACAGCAAAGGTGATCGAATGTAAGCCCGACCACTTATGGAAAATTCGGAAACGCCAATGAGAAGGATCGGCCGTATGCCGCGAAAATCGTGAACAGGGAAATGAAGGGCGGGTCGACAAAATCATCCGCACGCATGCGACGGCAGAGGTGCACATACACGGCGATTCCGATGACGGGTAAGCCGAGGAAAAGAACGCCGTACGTCACGTCAGGTGGCATTATCGCTGACCTCTTCGTCGCCCTGTCGCTGTGCGACGCCAAGCGGCGCCAGATGGACAGATTGAACAGCCGTAAGCTGAGACGGAGCATACACAGTTACAGCGGAGCCGTCCGCAATGAAGGCAGAAGCGGGTCGACCACGCAACACTGCGGCGAGCTCACTTCCGTACACGCTTTCGACATCGCCGCTGATCGTCGCTGCCTCGACAGCCCACACCTTCCAGCGCGGGTGGCCGACCTCATACTCGACCGTGCTACCGTCGCGTTGACGGGTGTAGCCCCAGTAGTGCTCCGTGATGAACTCCTCCTGACTACCAGGCTCGGCATGCTGACCAACGCCGCGAGTCTCGGCGCGGAGTGAGGTCCATTCGCCGCGCACTCGCCACGCATACTCCACGGAGAGCGGCATTCCTTCGGGACCAGGTGCGCCGAACGAGTGGCGCATGGGGAGGGAACGATAGGGCTCGTTGTAGATTGCGCGCGCCGTCGTGGCGATAGCGACACGCGGCACGAGCTCGCGAATGAACGTCACTCCCCGCCGGACTTCGTGAGGAAGTGTCCGTCGGACGTAGAATCGGAGATTGACCTCCTCGAATCGGCGATGCCACGGAATTGGAATGCCGAGGACGCGGGTGTCGTCGAACAGGAGGCCGACGAGGCTCACGTACGTCGTGCCCTGCCAGGCATCGAGAGTGGTACCGTGTGGAACCAGCGGCAACAGCATCGCGGGCTCAACCGCGAAGTTGAGCATCACGAGATTGCGCCACTCTGCGGTCAAAAAGGGGCGCGGCATTGGAAGTTGCCTGTGGTTTCGCAGCCCGTCCGTGAACGCCGCGAGAGCACGTTAGACGGATTCCTTCGACGCAACGCTCGCGGATTCGGGCGGCCAACTCCCCATCAGCATTGGCTGGAATGGAAATATCTGCGCCGTGAACACCCCGCCCGTCACGGAGGGGTCAGCGTCCACGATCGCTCGCGCCTCAGCGAGGGAAGGCGCGCGGAGGACGACGTACGCGACGCCATCCGCGTCGCGATTGAGCGTGCGGCCGCCGAAGACCAGAACGCCCCGCGCAAGCAATTCCTGCGAGTACGCCCAGTGCCGCGCGGCGAGTGCTTGCTCCTCCGGAGTCGCACCTTCGGTCAACATCGCCACGCGGGTTGGACGCAACGTGTACAGGAAGACGCCCGCTGGGACCTGCCTTGGGTCGGTGATGTGCATGCGACGGAGATTTAGTGGTTTGGCGTCTTTGCCGGAATGCTCGCGGGCGTTGCTCTCCACGAGACTGCACTGCATGTGCTGCTGCAACAGGGCGGAATCTGGCCGAAGTTGGGTCGGCACGCCGACCGCGACAAATCCGGCGCGGCGGTAGAGATCCATTGCGGAGGCGAATCCGATGGAGACACTCAACACCATCACGCGGGCTCCAGCATCGCGTGCCCAGAGCATCGCCGACTCGAGGAGGCGTTGACCGATTCCCCGCCGCCGCGCGTCGGGATGAACCCACACCTGATACAGCGCCGCCGTGCTCTCGTCGTTCGGATCGATCCGGACCCAGCACAGTCCCACCGCACGCTCGGCATATTCGGCAACGAGGGGCCGGTCGATCGAGGACGCGGCGCCCCCCGCGAGGCGAGTCATCCATTGCTCCTCGGGAAAAGCCTGCTCGCGCTCGAGCGTGCTGCCGAATGCATCCGGCGCTTCACGCAGGCCCGCGAGCCGAAGCTCGCGGTATAGAGGCCATTCGTGCGGTTCAAAGGGACGTACGATCAGCACAGCAACGCTCATCGCTTCGGCGGCGGTAGGGCGGAGGGTGGGACGAGACCGAGCAGACGCATGTAGTTGGAGAGTTGACTGTAGTGCTCGGCCAGGTCTGTCACCAACAGCAGGAGATAGCGCGTTCGAAGCACCGCTATCGGACCGCTCGGCGTGTCGACCCTCAGGGTGTCGGCGAGGCTCGCATCCGAGAGCCCCCGGATCGCCACTCCACAAAACTCCAGTGATGCCCGCACGCGTGCAACCAGAGTGTCTTTCGGCCAGAGTGCCTTGACCGTATCGGCCAGTGAATCCTTTGCGGTCATGACGCGCTTTGTCGCCCCGAACAGCGAGCAGAGTCCATAGTTCGCGTCCTCGAGATGTTGCGCGATGTATCCCACGCTCTGCTGGACTGGCGTCGGTCGAAAGCCATACCGA
>DAIUFP010000026.1:51734-70725 GCA_036844565.1 Gemmatimonadaceae bacterium
GCGGTTCCGATTCATATATTGGGCGCATGCTCACCTCCACCAGAGTCATTCTCACCGCTGCTATCGTCCTGGCCCCCGTGCACGCGTGCGCGCAGACACGTGTGGATCTCCTCATCCAGAACGGCTCAGTCATCGACGGAACCGGCAGCCCGGCGCGACGCGCGGACGTCGGTATCACCGGCAACCGCATCACGTTCATCGGCGATGCGACGGCGGCTCACGTCTCCGCGTCACGTACGATCGATGCGAAGGGAATGGTCGTCGCGCCAGGCTTCATCGATCCGCACACGCACACCGCAGGCGACCTCTCCAACGCGCAGCGCAAGGCCAACCTGCCGTACCTGATGCAGGGCGTCACCACGGTCGTCACAAACAACGACGGCAGCGGGTCGATCGACATCGCGAAACTCACGGGCGGATGGACGACCAACGGGATCGGCACCAATGCGGCCGTCTACGTGCCGCAGGGTTCCGTGCGCGGCGCCGTGATGGGCATGACCGACGCGGCGCCGAGCGCGGCGCAGATGGACTCGATGAAGCGGTTGGTGGCGCGTGGTATGGAGGCCGGCGCCATTGGGCTGTCCACGGGTCTCTACTATGCCCCGGGGAGCTACTCCACCACCGCCGAGGTGATCGCACTGGCAAAGGTCGCCGCACAGCACGGCGGTCTCTATGACTCTCACATCCGCGACGAGAGTTCGTTCACGATCGGGCTCGTGGCCGCCGTGAATGAAGTCATCCGGATTGGCCGCGAGGCACAGATGCCGGTGCACATCTCGCACATCAAGGCACTCGGCGCCGACGTATGGGGAATGTCGGACAGCATTGTGGCGCTGATGAAGTCCGCGCGTGCATCCGGTGTGGACATCACGGCGAGCCAGTATCCCTATTCGGCGTCCGGCACGGCCGTGGGCGCGGCGCTTCTTCCGCGCTGGGCGGAGGTGGGCGGCAGGGACTCACTTGCCGCGCGGATCCATGACGTCGTGATCCATGAGCGTCTCGCGAAGGAGATGACCGAGAACATGCGGCGGCGCGGCGGGGCGAACAGCATCCTCATCACCGGCGGTCGCGACGCGAGTATCCGCGGGAAGCGTCTCGACGAGGTCGCTCGACTGTGGAACAGCACGCCGATCGAATCAGCGCTGCGCATTATCCTCGCGGGCGATGCCTCGGTCGCTTCGTTCAACATGGACGAGAAGGACATCGCGACGTTCATGCGACAGGACTTCATCACGACCGACTCCGACGGGAGCGATGGACATCCGCGGAAGTACGGCACCTTTCCGAAGCTCATTCGCGAATACGTGAACGAGAAGCACATCCTCACGCTTCCGCAGGCGATTCATCGCAGCACGCTGGCGTCGGCGCGTATTCTCGGATTTGCCGATCGGGGTGAGATTGCTCCTGGACGCATGGCCGATGTGATTGTCTTCGATCCCGCGACGTTGACGGATCGGTCGACGTACGAGGCGCCGACGCTCCTCGCGACCGGGATGCGCTACGTCGTCGTGAACGGCACCGTGGCGGTGAATGCCGGCGTGTTCACGGGTGCGATGGCGGGGCGTGTGTTGCGGCATTGAAAGTCCGCCTTCCGCGAAACAACAGCCACGACATCAACGGGGGAATCGAACCATGCAATCCATGAAGACAGGACGCTTCCTGGTCCTTGCGACGCTCACCAGCGCGCTGATCGGACCGCGGCAGCTCGCAGGCCAGGTCGTGCCTCCCCCCTCGCGCTGGAAGTCGAACGAGATCAACCGCCCGCGTCCACCCGAGATCACGCCTCCGGCGCAGGCGCTTCCCGTCACCGCTCCGTCCGACGCGATCGTCCTCTTTGATGGCCGAGATCTCTCGAAATGGGAGCTCGTCCGCGGTGGCGCTGCGGATTGGAAGGTGGAGAACGGATACATGGAGGTGGTGAACGGACCAGGTGTCATCGACCCGAAGTGGCCGGGCACTGGCTCCATTCGTTCCAGGGAATCCTTCGGCGACATCCAGCTTCATCTCGAATGGGCGTCCCCCAGCCCACCAAGGGGAGTGGCGCAGGACCGCGGGAACAGTGGCGTTTACCTCATGGGTCGCTACGAGGTGCAGGTTCTCGATTCCTACCAGCGTACCGACACGTACGCCGACGGACAGGCAGGCGCCATTTACGGCCAGTATCCGCCGCTCGCAAATCCCACGCTCCCTCCCGGCGAGTGGCAGGCATACGACATCCTGTTCCGGGCCCCGCGCTATGGCCCTGACGGAACGCTGACGGAGGCGCCACGCGTGACGGTGATCCTGAATGGGATCGTCGTCCAGAACAACGAGGTGATTCGCGAGCGGGGACGCGTATCGACGGCCGCTGCCGCACTGCCTGCGCAGGGTCCGCTGCAGCTACAGGAGCACCATCACCCAGTGCGATACCGCAACGTGTGGGTGCGCCGACTCCCCGAGAGACCGGAGCCCGGTCCGGACTACGTCCCGTCACCGTAGCGAAGCCCGTCTAAGAGACCTGCTCGGCCAGGAGCTGCCGATGTCGCTCGCTGTCGATCAACTCGAAGAGATATCCGTTAACCGGCTCGCGGAAGAACAACCGCTCGAACGGGGTCCCACGCAGCGGCTCTACCAGCTCGCCACCGGCCTCGATGATTCGCCGGCGCAGCGCCGGAAAGTCATCGAGCGAATGGAACAGCGCCACATGGCGGCCGAACTCGGCCTCATAGGGCGACACCACGAAGCCTTCCACGAAGAAGACGTGAAGCTCCTGCCCGTGACCGATGTCGAGCCAGCGCGCGTCCACGGGTGAATTGGCGGGCACGGGTTTACGTGCGTAGCCAAGCACCTTCTCGATAAAGCGCGTCGTTTCTTCGACGTGTTGGGTCGGAAGCGTCAGGTGAGCGAACATGCTCTGCGAAATGTTATTCGAACCCCTTCGCCATCCACTTCGACCAATAGAACGTCATGGGCGTCGCGCCGGTGTTGGTGATGCCGTGGAAGACATTCGCGCCGCAATACATGATGGCGCCGGGACCAACTGCGGTTGGCTTGCCATCGACCTCGATAACGCCGGTACCAGCCGCCACGATCATGAATTCCTCTTCCGGATGCTGGTGCGGCGGGTGCGGCGAGGCGCCCGGTTCGAGCACCGCCATGCCGGTGCACATCGTCGTCAGTTGCGCCGTTGGCCCGTTGTAGTGGACGTACGCCGTAGCGCCAGGCGCATCGCCTTCTCCCTTGAGGCTCTCGTAGGCGATGACACCGTCCGGCAGCGTGGGCGCAGTGGTGGACGGAACGACGTACGTGGTGCCTTCAGCCATGATGAGCTCCTCGGTCAACGGTGTCGCGGGGCTTTGACTCTGTTTGGATTCGTCCTCGACAGCCAATCTATTCAATTCCGGACTCGTCGCGCACCGCGTAGAGAAAACGTCGGGAATTCACTCCGGGACGCCTTCGGTCGCTCCGGACGCGCGGCGGTCCGTGCTTGACATTCGTAAACTCGGCGCACAATCATCGCGCGGAATCTCCGCGACGTTCGAACACGACCGCGCACAGTCCTCATCCAATGATAGAACGACTGTCCCTGCAAAGAGTCATCAGACAATCGCTGGCACTCTGCGCATTTGCGCTCGGCATCAGCGGGCGCAACGCAACCGCACAATCGGCCGCACCTCCTGCCACCATCGATCCAACGCGCTTCACGCGGAAGGTGCTCGTCGACGGACTGAACGAGCCGATGCAGCTCGAGTTCGACCGCAAGGGTCGCATCTATTGGATCGAACGCGGCGGAACGCTGCGCAGGCTCGATGAAGCCACCGGCAAGGTCGACCTCATCGGCACAGTGCCGGTTGCGCTCGTCGGTGAAGCGGGCCTCATCGGGCTCTTGCTCGACCGCAACTTCGAGGTGACGCGCCAGCTCTACGCCTACTACTCCGCGCCCGGAGACGTCCGCGAGATGCGCCTGTCGCGCTTCACCATGAACGCAAAGGACCGCCTCGATCCTGCGTCCGAGATCGTAATGATGCGCTGGCCGCACGAGGTCGCCTCGCACATGGGCGGCGGCATGACCTGGGACGCCGCCGGAAATCTGTACCTCACGGTAGGCGACAACTCCGACGCGACGCAGTACAACCCAGTCCACTTTTCGAACGAGGGTGGTAAAGGCCAGGACTCGCAGCGATCCGCGGCGAACTCGAACGACTATCGCGGCAAGATCTTGCGCATACATCCCAAGCCCGACGGCACGTACTCCATTCCAGACGGCAATCTGTTCCCGCGCGGCACGCCGAACACGCGTGCCGAGATCTACACCATGGGCAATCGCAATCCGTGGCGTATGTCGATCGACTCGCGCACCGGCGAGCTGTTCTGGGGCGAGGTCGGGCCCGACGCAGGACACGACTCGACCGGCGTTGGCCCGATGGGCTACGACGAGTACAACGTCGCGAAGCGTGCGGGCTTCTACGGCTGGCCCTACGTCATCGGATACAATCGCGTTTACAACAGCTACGACCAGAGCACGAATACGTACGGTCCGGCGCCAGACCCCGCGCACCTGACGAACACCTCCCCGAACAACACGGGCATCCGCGACCTGCCTCCCGCACGACCGTCGCTGCTCGCCTATCCGTATGGCGTCTCCGCCGAATATCCCATCCTCGGCACCGGTGGTCGCTGCGCCGTGGGGGGGCCGGTCTTTCGACACGCGAACTTCGCGGCGAGTGCAAAGCGTGTGTATCCGAGCTGGTTCGAGGGGAAGTGGATCGTGACGGACTGCGTGCGCGCGTGGATCATGGTGCTGACGCCGAACGCCGACCACACCAGCATCACGTCGGTCGACTTGCTGCTCGCGAACGAGAAGTCAAACCAGCCGCTCGACCTGGACTTCGGACCGAGCGGCGATCTGTACGTCATCGAGTACGATCCGCGCGGGCCTGGGGGGCGTCTGTCGAAGATCGAGTACAACGGCGGCAATCGCGCGCCGCGCGTGGTCGCCTCCGTTGACCACCCCGCCGGCGCCACGCCGTTGCACGTCGCCCTATCGGCGCGGGGCACCATCGACGACGACCATGATCCGCTCCGCTACGCGTGGACCGTTCAGCGCGAGGGCGCCAATGCCGGCGCGCCGCAGCGCTTCACGAGCGCGAACCCGGTCCTGACTCTCGACAAGCCTGGCGTGTACATCGCGACGCTTACGGCGACGGACCCGAAGGGCGCGACGGGCACTGGTCAGGTGAAGATTGTTGCTGGCAACGAGCCGCCGCATGTAGCGCTCGAAATCACGCGCGGCAATCGCTCGTTCTACTTCCCGGGCAGCTCCGTCGACTATCGGCTGAACGTGAGCGACCGCGAGGACGGACAACGTGTTGCGGGTGACGCCGCGCGCGTCACGCTCGACTACGTGCCCTCGGGCATGACTCCCACAGAGTTGGCGGACGCGCACGATCTCCCGCCGGATGCGTCGCTCCGGCATACACGGGCTCTCGGCATCATCGCGAAGAGTGATTGCAAGTTGTGTCACGCCGTCGACCGGAAAATAGTCGGCCCCGCTTTCAATGACGTCGCGACGCGTAACGCAGGTCAGGCCGGCGCGCTGGAGCGCATCGCCCAGAAGATCGTCACGGGGGGCAGCGGCGTGTACGGCGCCGTCGCGATGCCGGCGCATCCGTCGCTCACCCCAGCCCAGGCCACAGCCCTCGCGCAGTACGTGCTGAGCCTTACAGATACGGCCGCCGTGCCGCGGCGCATCGCGCGCGACGGCAGTGTCACCACCGCACCGAGGATGGTCCCGGGCGCGCGCGGTCGACCCGAGAAGGGCGCCTATGTTTTGCGGGCGAGTTACACCGACGCGGGCGCGAACGGCATCGCTCCGATCACCTCGACCGACGCCGTTCTGCTGCGCTACCCGCTTCTTGCGCCGGAAACTGCTGAGATCATGTCGCCCGGCATTGTTTACAACACGTCGAATCGCGATCCTGGATTCGTCGTGAACAGCAATGGCTCGTACATCGGATTCCGTGGAATCGATCTTACGGGAATCGCGAGCATCGAGATCGGCGCACTGACGCGGTTTTACACGTGGTCGCATTTCAAGGGCGGAACCGCCGAGGTACGGCTCGACTTGCCGACGGGTCAGCTTGTTGGTATTCCCGCGACCATCACGCCGCCTGTTCCACCCGCAGCTCCAAGTGGCCAAGGAGCACGCTCCGACGCTCCGTCGGGAGCCGTCGTACTCGGCGCAAACCTCGAGAAGCCGGTGTCGGTGACGGTGTCGGGTGCGACGGGTGTGCACGACGTCTACATCGTCTTCCGCAATCCGCAGACGGGACCAGCTGATGCGCTCATGCTGATTACGGGCATCGAGTTCAAGCCCGCTGCGACATCGGGAGCAACGTCGGGCGGCGGCGCGTCAGGCATGTCCGCATCAGTTAACAGCGCGATTCCCGACGGCTTCACGCCGATCTTCAATGGGCGAGATCTCACGGGCTGGCACACCAGTCGGACGACGCATCACGGAACGACCGGTGACTTCAGGGTCGAGGACGGTGTCATCGCCCTCCGTCAGCGTCCCTATGGTCAGGGTGGCCTGCTGCTCACCGACACAAAGTACAAGAACTTCGAGCTGTATCTCGAGACCAAGCCGGATTGGGGGACGAACGGCGGAATCCTCTTCCGCTCGTCCGAGGGCGGCTCCGCCTACCAGATCGAGCTCGTCGGCGGAGGCAGCGGGGGAACAGGAAACCTGCTCGGCGAAGTGCAACGCGTTACGACCGACGCGCGTGCAACGGGCATCGAGAAAGTGTGGAAGCAGGGCGACTGGAATGCGTTCCGCCTTCGCGTCGAGGGCGACGTGCCGCATGTCACGCTGTGGGTCAACGGCGTGCAGATGTACGACGTCCAACTCCAGCGCAACGATCTCATCGCCGATCGGACCGATGGTTTCATTGCCTTTCAATCACACTGGACGGCGAGCTACACGCCGATTCCCGGCAGCTCCTTCGACATGAGTAGCGCGTGGAAGCCCGGGGCCGTTCATCGCTTCCGCAACGTGGCGATCAAGGCGCTCCCGTGAATCGCAGGCGCAATATTCTAACGCTCGTCCTCGCGCTGTCCGGCGTGTCGGTGAACGCGCAGCAGCCGACGTCGACCAACTCGATCGGGATGGAGTTCGTGCTCGTAACACCAGGAAGCATGCTGGTCGGCAAATTCCAACCCGCGTGCCCTGATTCGAATGCGCGTCGACTGGACTCACGCGCGCGACCGGCCGAGGATCCGCGGACGCAGTGGAACGCCGACGACTATGCACGTTGCGCGGAGATGGCGAAGCGCGATGCGCAGCCCGGCTTCATCGTCACGATTGCGCGGCCGTACTACATCGGGAAGTACGAGGTCACGCAGGCGCAGTGGAAGAAAGTCGTCGGCGCGAATCCGTCGGTGTTTCAGGGCAGCATGGTGAAGGACGACGCGGATCAACACCCGGTCGACAACGTCACTTGGGCGGATGCACAGCGTTTCGTCGAGCGACTGAACGCGACGGATCGCACCGCTCACTACCGTCTGCCGACGGAGTTCGAGTGGGAATACGCGGCAAGGGCAGGGGCGAATGACGAGCCGACGTGGGCGCAGATCCGCGAGACCGCGTGGGAGCAGGACGTCGACAAGGGAACGACGCACGCAGTGGGCGGAAAGAAGCCGAACGCATGGGGCGTGTACGACATGCTGGGCAATGTGTGGGAGTGGGTCGACGACTTCTACAACGAGAAACTGTTCGCCGACTCCGTGCCCGCGCGCGCAGGCACCACTCACGTCCTTCGCGGCGGAAGCTTCGTGTCAGACGTCAAGAACACCACTTGGTTCACACACGCCGGCGGGCCTGGGAGTGGGTTCGACGTCGGATTCCGCGTCGTCCGCGAGGTGCCGTAGGGCAACAGCTCGCGGCGTGCGGCGCGTTTACCGGGCCACTGGTCCGAGGTACCGATCCAGCCAGTTCAATCCCTCCTTCACCATCTCCGGCCGCGGAAGAAAGTGGCCACCCTCGAAGACCACGTGGCGCTTGAGCGCGGCCGGCGTGCCGAGCAGTCGCAGGAACGGAAGCTGGGAGCTTTCATAGGGAAATATGCTGTCGTACTTGCCGCTGAGCATCAACACGGGGATGTGGATCCTCGGCAGGAAGTTGACGGCGTCCTCCTCGGGACGGAACGGCGATTCCGACAGCCCAGGCACGTTCAGCACGGCGACGCGAAAGCGCGGCTCGACGGCGAGCATCACGCCAGCCGCGCGGCCCCCCCAGCTGATGCCCGCGAACGCGAATCGCGTCGTGTCGATGTCCGGCCTCGTCGATGCATAGTCCATCGAGCGGCGCAGCTCGCGCGACCAGCGCAGCATCTGATCACGGTGCGCGATCGTTCCATCGGGCATGTCCTCGAGCGCGCCCGCACGGCCATACGTGTGCTCGTAGATCGGATAGACCAACGCTCGGCCGCTGCGCACGAGATAGTCCGCGTACGACATCGAGAGCGCGCCGGGATCCTGCAAGAACTGGGCATCCGACGCAGGCCACAGCACCACGGTCTGGAACGGCGGCCGCGCGCGCCGAGGCAGGAACAGGACGGTGTGCATGCGCGTGCCGTCGCCCGGCACGTCGAATTCCACGTCCTCGCGCACCCAGTCCGCGTTGCCCGAGTCGCGCGAGATCACTTTCGCGTTCAGCGGCGTGTGGTCGTAGTCGTACGCCGTCACCAACCCTCGGAACGTCGCGTCATCCACTGGGTGCGCCGTCGAGAAGTCCCGCGCGAGCCTGGGAATCGGCGCACTCGCGCGAGCCAGGTCCGGCGAGGCCTTGAGCCGGCGCACGAGCCGGATGCCGTTGATCGGTGACCGATTCAGCTCCGGCTGCGCATAAAGGTCGGAGAACACGTACTGTGGATCGCTCCAGCCTCCTCCCTGGATATACCGGCTGCCGTGCTCCCGCTCGTTCACGATCCACTCGCGCACGTTGCCGGCCATGTCGTACACGCCGCGCGGACTGACGCCGAGCGGATTGCCGCCGCGCACGGGGCTGGTGGCGTCGAAGCGTCCATGTGGCACGACCCAGCGCGCGGCCTCCGGAATCGCGGCGGCGTTCCATTCATACAGGGTCGGCAAGTCCTTCCCCGTAAAGCGCGCGAACGCGCGCGCCTCGTACCAGCTCACGCCACCCACGGGCACGTTCTCGGACTCCGCGGGCGGTGCTCCACCCTCCCACGTTGCAGGTCCGGGACGACCCGTCTTGTCCACGAACAGCGCCATCGCACTGTCCCACGACAGCGGCTTGCCATCGCGAACCATGGTCGAGTCCCACCACGCGCGGTTCGTGTATCCACCCGCATCCACGAACGCCTTGTACCGCTTGTTGCTCACCTCGAGCGCATCCATGAGGAAGTCCGACAGCGCGAATGGCTGCGCGAGCGGGAGCCCGAAGAGCGTGCCTTGGATGTCCGCACCACGCAACAGCACCATGTCCGTGTCAGCGGACCCCACGGGCCGCAGAGGAATCGGGCTCGGGATCGGCACGTAGCTGCCGCCGAGGCGCGCGCCCATGATCGTGACGGGCCGGTAGCCGGCCTTGGCGTATCGGTAAAACCACGCGTTCTTCGGGATCCTCACGGACGCCGTCGGGGTCGTGCCCACTGGTGTCCAGTGCGTGGTGTCGTCGATCGGTGCGCGCGACACAGTCGCACCGGCCGGCTCGCTCAGAAACGCCTGCGTCTGCGAAAACCTCGGCCACAGCGTCGCGAGCACCGAGTCGTCTGGTGCGCGCTCAGCAACCAGCGACGCGAGCGCGAATGCCGAGTCGAGCTGGTCGGCCTCGACCTGCCGCTGAATGATGGGAATCGCCGTCTCGTGCACCCATGCGCTGCGTCGCTCGCGAACGTACAGCAACGCGGCGACAGCGACCGCCGCCAGTGCGACGCCACCGGCGGCGACGGCAATACGATTGCGTGACGTCGCCGGAGGTGACGCGAGAGCGCGCAGCTGCTCCAGCAGGCTGGCCGCGTCCGGTCGCTCAAGCGGCTCACGCGCAAGGCAACGTGCCACCAGGGCGATGAGCGCCGGGGAGACGGACGTCGACCGGGTGGCGAGGGACGGCGCCTCCTTCGTCACCTTGTCCATCAACACCTGTTGCCAGCCGCCCGTGAAGGGCGGCGCGCCGGCGATCATCTCGAAGAGCATCACCCCCACCGCATACACGTCGCCGTGCGCATCGACCAATTCGCCGGCCGCCTGCTCGGGCGCCATGTACAGCGGCGTCCCGAGCGACATGCCTTCGGTCGTGATCGCCTCCGCACCGCGCGCGTCACCCACCGCCTTGGCGATGCCGAAGTCCACCACGATCGCATGGCCGCCGGACAGCATGACGTTCTCCGGCTTCACGTCGCGATGTACCACGCCGCTCGCGTGCGCGTACGCGAGCGCGTCCGTGATTTCCGACGCCAGCCGCAGGGACTCCGCGATCGATGGCCTGTCGCCGCGCAGCAGCCGGTCGCGCAGCGATTCGCCGGGCACCAGCGGCATCACGTAATAGAGCACCTCCCCATCCGCGCTCGCGCCGGAATCGAGCAGGGGCATCACGTGCGGGTGGCTCAGCCGCGCCGTGATGCCGATCTCGCGCAGGAATCGTTCGCTGGCGATCGAGCGCGCGAACACGGGCTTGAGCACCTTGATCGCGACGTCGCGATCGTGCTTCAGGTCGTGCGCGAGGTAGACGGTCGCCATGCCGCCCGCGCCCAGTTCGCGCTCCACGCGATAGCGGTCGGCAAGAACATTGGCCAGTTGCGCAACGGCTGGGTCTGCGCTCATGGCGGCAGGAAGGGAGGTCGGGTAGGCACGGGCGATTGGCCGTGCAGGCAATAGGCAGGGCAGGGGGGCGCTTCGCAAGTCGTAGCGCATCGCGCGCCGCGAACGACATGACGCCACGGTGATGAAACGATACATTCATCAGACGCGTCAGATCGGGCGCGTTCGGCGGTCATCCCTCGCCCAAAGGCTCCCATGAGAGCAGTTCCGCTCGTCGTCGCGATTCTCGCATGCGGAGCCTGCGCCGGGGACGCGTCCACCGGCACGACGTCGACGGCCAAGACGTATACGGGCCCTTACTCCGCACAGGTCGTGGAGTCCACCGTGAGCACGAGCCTCTCCGGTGGCGGGACATTTCCCTGTACGAACACGTACACGATGAGCGGCACCGTGACGCTGACCATCGACGACGCGACGGGAGCAATGGTTGGTTCTGCCCAGATTGTCGGCACCCAAGTGGAGACCGCGTTCTCGAGTGGCGCGAGTTGCCAAGCGAAGGCCGACCTCAGTACTGCCTGGTCGCCTAAGCTGACCGGAACTAGCGTAGACCTGCACTTCGACGATACGAACGTCTCGACGAACAGCGGCTACGTCGTAACGAGCAAGACGACCTTCAGCGGCGCGCTGGCCAGCGGAGTCGTTACAGGAGCGCTCGGATTCAGCGTGTCAGGATCGGGAACGCTCGGCACCACGAGCATCGTCCAGAGCTACACGACGACGATGAACGTCACGCTGCGGTAGCCTCCTCGACTTCTTTCTTCTTGGGGAACCACGCGAAGGTCTTGCCGCGCACCTTGAAGGCGGGGAAACCATAGGTGGTGCCCGGCTCGACGTCGGGCAGCGTCTTCACGATCGCGTGGACTCATGCGATACCGGTTCTCGCCGCGTCAGCAGGAGTCATGCGATTTCTATCAAGATTTCAGTCCAGTCCCTTCGATGTCCGCGACCTCGATGCGCGCCTGCGCGACGGTCCAATCGATGATGGGAGCGACGTCTGTATCATCCATCGCCAGGCTCGCCTCCGCGCGCTCGATCACTGGCCCGCCAAGTTCGTCCGGGAGCGCTCTGCCGAAGGCGATCTCCGCTCGTCGGCAGAGTCGCTCCTCTCGGGCACGATCCTCCTCGCGACTGGATCCGCCAACGCGCTTTCGGAATTGCGCCACGCGCGCGTGCACGCCTTCGTGAAGAATGGAGGATGCAACGACGGCGGGAGAGATATCTCGTCGAGCAAGAAAGGTCAGCTCCGTCAAGCATGTCCGTGAGTCGGCAAAGAACGCACCCCGACATGGGTACCTCGCGATCAAGAACTGCTGCAGGTCCCGCTCGAGATGCCGCGCACGCCGCGGCTCGTATTGCTCGAGAAGCGCCAATGCGTCGTCGAGACGGGCCAGCACCGCTGCCGTTTCGATATCAGGGCGTGAATTGTCGACCACCACGCGGAACCCGCGCACGTGGTGCTGCTCGCGCAGCCGAGTCGCCAGCCAATCGCGAAGCCTGGTTCGGAGCTGTATCAGCATGCCGGACATGAACGCAATCTAGGCAATCGGCGGTGAGCGTCGCCGTTCCCGCCGAGGAAGCCAGTGGCTGCGAGCATCACGGTAGTGTATTCCCATGTCATATCGTTCTCGGAAGTAGTGGCGAGAAAGCCGGCGACTTGCGAGGGATCAAACCGATGACTGGCGAGTCACCGAGCGCCGTGTGGCCACGTAAAGAGTGTGCATGGGCCCCGTCGTGTCGTGTGCCCTTGCGCGGAGTGTGTCGACGTCGAGCCCCGCGCCACGTAGCGCGCGCGCGAATTTCGGGTCGTCACCCACCGACCAATACGCGATCGAACCTCCAGCGCGGAGAGCGGCGACCGTGACGCTGATGCCTTGCATCGCATAGAGTCGCGCATTTTCGGACATGAGCATTCCCTCCGGGCCATTGTCGGTGTCGAGCATGATCGCATCGAACGCGCCGGGATTCGCCCGGAGCACGTTGATCACGTCGTCATGCAGCACGCGCACGCGCGGATCGCTCATCGCCTCCACCGACAGCCCATATCGCGGGTCGGCATTCCACGCGACCACCTCGGGCACGAGCTCCGCTACGACGACCTCGGCGTCATCGCTCAGATGGTGGAGCGCCGCTCGCAGCGTGAATCCGAGGCCGAGTCCGCCGATGAGCACGCGTACCTGCGCGCGCTCTCGTATGGGCGCACAGGCGACTTCGGCGAGCCGATCCTCGGAGAGGTGTCGTCGGGTGGACATGAGCTCCACGCCGTCGGCGCGGATGAGATATGCGCCGTCGTGTCGATAGAGCGCGATCAGCGTTCCATTCGGCGTCCGCGCTTCACCGAGTCGCTCGAGGGGCTTCATTGCGCGAACGGCGGAAGGTGCGAGCCGCGCGCTGACGACCGCAACGACGCGCCCAGCGCGATCATGAGATGATGCTTCAGGGTTGCTCGACCCGCCACTATCGTCGCACCTCGTAACGAAGCTCCACCATGCCGCTCCTGTAGGCTTTGACCTCCGCCAGATGCAGCGCGATGTCTCGATCGAGCTTCTCGAAGAACCGGATGTGATCACCGATCAAGATGGGCAGGACTGCATACCGAACTTCGTCGGCTAGTTCGAGACGCAGGCATTCGGCAGAGAGTGCACCCCCGCCAACGAACCAGATGCTGCGGAACATGTGCCGCAGGCGCCCATTCACGAACGGCGCGAGGTCGCCTGAGTAGAACTCGACGGTATCCCGAGTGCGGGGCAACTCGCGATGCGTGAGCACGAAGGTGGGTTTGTCGCCGTACGCCCACCCCAATCCCTTGGCTTCAAAACTCAGCGCGGTCTCATATGTTCGAGAGCCCATGACGTAACAGTCGATCGTCTTGAGGAACGCCTCGACGAAACCTGGGCCCATGGTGTCACCGTCCACGAATTCGTCTGAGGTCTCGAGCCATTCGACGCTCCCGTCCTTTCGAGCGATGAAGCCGTCGAGGCTCGCGACCATGTGGATCGTGACATGAGAATCGGCGGGTGCCATCGTTTCGGTTCGATGTCGAGTGGGTCGGCAAGCACAGCTTGGCGCGCTGGTGTTAGAAACGCCAGAGCGGCCGATGCTGGGCGCGCGAATTCGAGAAACGCAGCCGAGCCTGGCTACCGCCAGATCGAGGTTGCTGCCGGCGCGGCGCGCTCTCTCCACTTCACGTCGTCCACCCCACGGATGAAGAGCCATCCGCAGGTTGCGAAGGTTCCGACGATGGCGAATAGCGCGACCCCAATGAATGCCCGGGAGCCGAGCGGCGGCCAGAGGAAGGTGAGCCAGCCGAGTCCGGTGACGGTCGACAGTACACCGAGAAAGCGCGGGAGGAAGCCGGACTTCGCGGTTTCACCAATCCCGTTCCGCCCCGCGACAACGGTCGGTAATCGGCGCATGGCGGCGCCACAGGAATCCTCGTAGAATAGCAGCATGGGTCCGGCCTGAACGCGTGCACTGACATCCGGGCTTCCACGCCAACCGCCTCCGGGAACATGAGCAAATACACATTGCGCGTGAACGGCCAGCCGCGCTCCGTGGACGTTGCATCCGATACGCCGATGCTGTGGGTGCTCCGCGACACGCTGGGATTGGTCGGTACCAAGTATGGCTGCGGCATCGGCGAGTGCGGTGCCTGCACCATTCATATAGACGGCCTGGCGGCGCGCGCCTGTCAGGTGCCGGTATCGAACGTTGGAGCGGCGGCCATCACGACCATCGAAGGCCTCGATGCCGGCGCGAAGCATCCGTTGCAGCAAGCGTGGTGTGAGCTCGATGTTCCGCAGTGCGGGTATTGCCAGGCGGGTCAGATCATGACGGCCGCCGCGTTGCTTAAACGAACACCGCACCCGACGGACGCGGACATCGACAACGAGATGACAGAGAACCTGTGCCGGTGCGCGTCGTACGTCCGTATCCGGGCCGGCATCAAGCGCGCGGCGGAAATCGGCGCCGTCTCCACTGCAGCAAAGGGAGGCAAGCAATGACTCGCTCATCCGCTACGTCGTCGCCCGTTGTCGATCGCCGCGAATTCATCAAGGTCGGTGCGCTGCTCGGCGGCGGCTTGCTCGTCGGCACGTACCTGCGCTTCGGACCCGACTCCGCGTTTGCCGAGGAAGCACCGGTGGCCGCGGCCGACTTTGCTCCGAACGCGTTCATCAGCATCGCGCCGAGTGGGGCGGTCACGATCATCGCGCCCAACTCGGAAATGGGGCAGGGAATCAAGACGTCGCTTCCCATGATTGTCGCGGAGGAGCTGGATGTTGCGTGGAACCAGGTCACGATCGTGCAGGGCGACTTGAATCCCGCGTACGGGCGCCAGTTTTCGGTCGGCAGCGGGTCCACCGTCGCGAACTTCGCCCCGTTGCGCCGCGCTGGCGCCACTGCGCGAGCGATGCTCATCGCGGCCGCAGCGCAGACGTGGGGCGTGCCAGCAACCGAGTGCACAACCGAAAAGAGTTTCGTGGTGCACGCCGCGTCAAAGCGTCGCGCGAGCTACGGCGAGTTGGCCACGAAGGCCGCGACGATGCCGGCACCGGCCGACGCGCCGCTCAAGGACCCGAACGACTTCAAGCTGCTCGGGACGCGCGTCCCCGGCGTCGACAACGAGAAGATTGTGAAGGGCGCGCCCCTCTTCGGCATCGATGTCAGGCTGCCTGGGATGGTGTACGCGACGTACACGAAGTGCCCGGTCTTCGGCGGCGCTGTCTTGAGCGCCAATATCGACGAGGTGAAGTCACGCCCCGGAGTTCGTGACGCGTTCGTCCTCGACAACATCGCTGGACTTCCGTCCGGCGTTGCGATCGTTGCCGACTCGACGTGGAACGCATTCAGTGCCACCAAGGCACTGAAAGTAAAATGGAACGAAGGCGCCGTGGTGAGCCAGAACAGCGCGGAGATGGCGAAACAGGCGGAGCAGCTCGCGAAGGCGACGCCGCCCGACGCGCTGCCCGCGGACTCGACGCGCGTGGAAGCGGCCTATCACTATCCGTTTCTCGCTCATGCGACGCTCGAACCGCAGAACTGCACGGCGCTCTTCAAGAACGGCGTGATGGAAATGTGGACACCGACGCAGATTCCGTCCGCCGGTCAGGGCCTCGTGACGCGTGGACTCGGCCTCGCTCCCAAGGACGTCGTGGTGCACATCACGAGACTCGGCGGCGGATTCGGCCGGCGCGGCAGCAATGAGTTTTCGATCGAGGCGGCGGCGATCGCCAAGCGGCTCGAGGGCGTTCCCGTGAAGGTGATGTGGACGCGCGAGCACGACTTCGCACACGACAACTACCGCTCGAATGGCTGGCATTTCTTTACGGCCGGGCTCGATCGTGGCGGCAAGGTCGTGGCGCTGCACGACGCGTTCGTGAAGATGCAGGGTGGGCCGGGAGACATGAGCGCGAGCGGCTTTCCGTTCACCGCGATCCCGGGATCGAGGGTCGCGTCGAGCAAATTGCCCTTAGGGATTCCCACAGGATACTGGCGCGCTCCTGGCGACAACGGGAACACGTGGGCCACGCAATCGTTCATCGACGAGCTCGCCCATGCGGCGGGCCGCGACCCCAAAGCGTTCACGCTCGACTTGCTCGACGCGGTTCCCGCCACTGGCCGCGGATTCGATCGCGCGAAGATGAAGGCCGTGCTCGACCTTGCGACGGGGAAAGCTGGCTGGGGTCGGTCGCGGCCGCGTGGTGAAGGGCAGGGGCTTGCGATCACGCATACCAACAACGCCTACGTCGCGATCGTCGCCGACGTGACGGTGAGTCGCGCTGGCGACCTGGCGATCACGCGGCTCGTCGCGGCCATCGACTGTGGCACGATCATCAACCTCAGCGCGGCAGAATCGCAGGTGCAGGGTGCCATGCTCGACGGCATCAGCGCGGCGTGGTTTCAGAAGATTCTCATCGAGCGCGGCGCGGCCAGGCAAACGAACTTTGATCAATACCCGATGCTGCGCATGCATCAGTCGCCGCCTGTCGTCGACGTTCATTTCGTCAAGTCGACTGCGCCACCGACTGGATTGGGTGAGCCTGGGCTTCCCGCGGCGGCTCCGGCGTTGTGCAATGCGATCTTCGCGGCGACGGGCAAGCGAATTCGCACGCTGCCGATCACGGACGTTGACCTGAAGTGGTCATGAAGGGTCTCACGCTGCGATCAGCTTCCCAGAAGGGCTTCACCCTCCAAGTCAACGGTCATGCCGGGCACACAATAAGAGCGACGTGCGGAGCACGCGCCTTGCGCCGGAGCGCTCTAATGGCGTTAGACGTCGGCCACTGGCGGGAGTTCATCGGCGATTCAATGCGAGAACACTGTCCCGAGCGGTACCACCGTCCCGGTGAACCCGTGCGGCCAGGTCCGACCGGTCATCGTGATGTGGCAGGGATTCCGGCGCGTTAACGCCTAAGCTCAGCTGCGGGCGCCGGGCGCGCGTGTTGAGGGTGAATATGCAGAGATCGTGGCGAGGGCGATACCGGATGCTCGCCACCCGCCCGTCAGCTGCAGCGACACGTTAGGCGCCGGGCGGTGGAGCGCTCGGATAGTCATTGGGGTGAACCACGCGGTACGAGCGGCGGGCGCTAACGTACTCTCGGAGCCGCTCACAGAACTCCCCTATGTGATCGATATCCTTCTCTCCAATCCAGGTCGCGGAGTATTTGCTTCCATCGTCGAGGGTGAGGGTGTGCTCTTCTGAGTCGAATCCGGCGGCTACCGGGTAACGGCCGTCCCATTTCACCATTCTTGACATCCGATGTAAGAGATCTTGCTCCATATCGGAAACTGGAAGATCGATACGCCGGACCAAGGAGCGCAGGTTATGTGTGTGAAGCCACTTCGGTAGTCGTGCTGTGCTTTCGACGCCTTGGCGGTCCTCGAAGGACAATCGGGGAAGAAGTGCTCCCTTGCACAAGTTTTCGACGACGAATCCAGAGAGCATCATGTAAACACGATGGCCTCCATGCTCAAGGAAGATGGGTCTCTCCTTGCTCTGCCATGCCGCGAGGCTTACCCACCATTCTTTGACACGAGGACCAAGGACGTCGGCAGCGGCTTGTAACTCAGCCGCCGACTCGAACCACTTGCGACCACTCAACAGATCGCCGATGAATTGACGACGGCGAATGTCTGTCCAATCAGGCTCGATGTCTGGCTCTGTCATTCTCGCGGAAGTGTATCGGGCGCCTAACGCTTTGAGCTCACCTGCAGGCGAACACATAAAAGCGAGCGTCAGCGAGCAATCTCTAAATCGCCTGACTGGTGCAGCGTTCGTTAGCTCGCCGGCGCGTGATGCCGAAGCCACGCACCCAGAGACGGTGCGTTCCAACGTACCCAGCGAACGAATGCATTGGGTTCATCTCGCGCATGTTCCCTGTGGGGCGATTCTTCGTCTGGCGATGTGGACGCAGCGACGTCGCGCACGCTCCCATCGAGGCGTCCATAGGTGCCGCTCGCACTCCGCGCGAGGACGACGCCAAGGATCCCCGCGATCATCACAGCGAAATGCGTCGGCCCACTCTGCACTGCGCGGATACCAAAGAGGAGGTGCATTGCTAGCTCTGCGGCTTGAAACGCGACCATGCCCATAAGGCCCAATTCGACAACGCGCGCGTGCAGCTTTCGTGCAATGCCGACGCCCAGCACACAGCCCAGAAGAATTGCGCACTCCATGCCCTGCCACCCGAGTCCCATGGTGATTCGGGTGAGCAGGAAGACCGACACCCAACTCACCGCCGCGGCAATCGCGTTCGACACTACGGCATCGCCGACTGTCTGCTGTTCAAGCCGGTCACCGCGCATGCGCGCCCACAGTCGGCGGAGGAAGTTGCCACGAGGCAGAACGTGTCGCGTAGTGCCAACCGCGGGCGGCGACGCGGTCAACTCGCGAAGTGCAGCATCAAACGCCTGCACGGAGATGCCAGCCTCTCGCGCCGCGTCGCGCAACTCGCGAACGGTCGTCTCAGAATCGCGCGTTTGATCGAGTTCGATTGCTCGCGCGAGCAGGCGATGGGCGGCCTCATCGGAAAGTCGGGCCGGTTGGTTCTCGGGCGAGTGCTCTTCAGTCATTTGCGACGTTGTGGCCATGTCTCGAATTGCGCAAGTACGTGTGGACGAGCTAGAAGTTATGACTGGGCTGGCCTCCGGACTTCGCGTGGGTTAATTCCTCGCG
>DAIUFP010000027.1:0-37081 GCA_036844565.1 Gemmatimonadaceae bacterium
ATGCGGCAGTTCCAATGCCTCATTTGCTCTTAAATCGCTGTATTTCAGCAACCTGTTAGAGCGTAACTGCGGAAGGGCATTCACCACAGAGGACACAGAGGACACGGAGGAAAGCAAAAAAGAGAATGACTTTCCAATTTGTTTGGCGATCCCTTGTCGTTGCGCCAACTGCAGTCCTCTGTGCCCCTCCGTGTCCTCCGTGGTAAATCGCAGTTCCGCCTCTACGAAGACGCCAACCACTCCTTCGCCTGGCGCAACAGATCCCTCGCCGGCACAGGCTTCAACAACACGGCGGTACACCCTGCCTCCATGCACCGCGCAATGATCTCCGGCTCGTCTCGCCCCGTGAGCGCCACAACCACGCGCGGCCACACACCCCGCGACTTCATCTGTGCGAGCACATCGAAGCCATCGCCGTCAGCGAGGCCGAGGTCCAGCAGCAGGAGATCCACCGGGTCCGACTCGACGATGTCCAGGATCTCCGCGACGTGACCCGCCGTGTTCACGCGGTGCCCCGTCTCCGAGAAGAGCACGCGCATGGCATCGCAGACCAGCTGGTTATCCTCGGCCACCAGCACGTGCGGGAGCGGTGTCGACAATCGCTCAGCCGGCGGGGTAGGGAATCGTGAAGAAGAACTTGCTGCCCGTCCCCAGCTCACTCTCGAGCCAGATACGACCGCCGTGCAGCTCCACGAGCTTGCGCGCGATCGTCAGGCCGAGCCCCGTACCGTGATGTTGTCGCGACGCGCTCGAATCCACCTGCGCAAACTCGCGGAACACGAGATCGTGATGCGCGCTGTCGATGCCGATGCCCGTGTCGCCAACTTCGACCACGCATTCCGATCCGTTCGGCCCGTCGATGCGTGTGGCGTGCACCCACACGTGGCCGCCGCGCGACGTGAAGTCGATCGCATTGCCGAGCAGGTTGCCCATGATGTGGGCGATCTTCTCGCGATCCGCGGTGATCGGATCGAGGTCGGGCGGAACCACCGTGACGAGGTCGAGTCCCTTTTTGCTCGCGAGCGACTCGTTCAGCGCGTTCAGCTGCGAGACGACTTCGCCGAGGTGGAACGTGGTCGGCGTGATGGTGAGCTGGTTCGCCGCACCGCGCGCGTAGGTGAGGATCTCGCCGACCTGGTCGAGCAGTTGACGTCCACCATTGATGATGCCGGCAATGCTTTCGAGCTGACGGTCCGACAGTTGGCCGAGAATTCCGTCGCGCAGGATCTCCGCATGCGTGATGACCGCGGTGAGCGGCGTCCGGAGATCATGCGAGATGTTGGCGAGAAACTGCGTCTTCGCCTCGTCGCGCGATTCCAGGTCGGCAATGCGCGCGCGCGCGTCGTCCAGCTGGGCCTCGAGCGAGGGCAGCCTGCCACCGGGTGACGTCCGATTGCTGAACGGAACGGGACTGGAGGCATCGACGTGAGGCATCCCGGAAATTATCGCATTCCAACGCCCGTCGCCATCTCCTCACCCTCGATCGACTCCTCGAGTTGTTGGCGACTCAACAGCGCGGTGTATTGACCGCCTGCGGCCATCAGCACGTCGTGCATGCCCTCCTCGACTACGCGCCCGCGATCGAGCACGACGATCCACGATGCATCGCGCACGGCGCTCACGCGATGCGACGCGATCAGCGCCGTGCGACCGGCCAGCGTGCCACGTAACCCGCGCAGGATCTCGGCTTCCGTATGTGTGTCGACGGCCGAGAGGGCGTCGTCGAGCAGGACGATGCGCGGTCGTCGTGCGAGCGCGCGCGCCAGGGCGAGACGCTGTTTCTGTCCCCCGCTCAGGTTGATGCCGCGCTCTCCGAGCGTCGTGCCGTAACCGTGCGGAAAGGCGAGCACCGTTTCGTCGAGCTGTGCAACCTGCGCGGCCCACGCATGGCGCGATGCTTCCTCGCTGCCGACGTCGCGCGATTGGTCCGCGTCGATCTCGTCGACCGATCCGCGCTCGACGAGCGCATGCGCCGGATCACCATACGCGAGGTTGGAGGCGATTGTATCGCTGAAGAGGAAGCTCTCCTGCGGCACGTATCCGATCTCCGCGCGCAGCGCCTCGAGGGAGAGCGCGCGCACGGGGATGTCGTCGATGAGGATCTCTCCTTCCTGCGGATCATGCAGCCGGGGAATGAGATCGATGAGCGCACTCTTGCCACTGCCGGTCGCTCCGACGACGGCCAACGTTCCTCCCGCAGGAACCACGAATGACACGCCGCGCAGTACCCAACGCGGCTCGCTGCCCTCGGCGGTCGGATAGTGGAAGCCGACGTTGCGGAACTCGAGCTTCCGTCCCGCCGCCGCCGGAGGAAGAACGCTCGGCGAGGCTGGTGAGGTGATCTCGGCGGTTGTGTCGAGGACGTCGAGAAGCCGCGACATCGACGCGGCACCCCGCTGGAACAGGTTGATCACCCAGCCGAGCGCGATCATCGGCCAGGTGAGGCTCGTGAGGTAGAAGCCGAAGGCGACGAATGCGCCGACGGTAATGCGGCCGCTCACCACGAGTGATCCGCCAACGCCGAGCACCACGGCGACGCTGAGTCCCGCGAGAAGGCCGAACATCGGATTCATCGCGCCGTAAAGTCGAGCGAGCGCGAGATTCCGCTCGACGTACGTGTCGTTGAGCGTCGCGAACCGCGCCATCTCCGACTCCTCCTGCCGATACGCGCGGACGACGCGAACGCCGGCGAAGTTCTCCTGCGCGTGCGTCGTCAACGTGCTGAAGTGCTCCTGCACCGCTTCGAAGCGCCGGTGAATGGCGCCGCCCATCTTGATCATGATGACCGGCAGCATCACCATGGGAATGAGCGACAATCCCGTGAGCCGCGCGTCGATGCGGAGCATGAAGATCAACGCGAAGGCGGCGCCGAAGATCGTGTTGGTGAGGTACATGATCGCCGGGCCGGCAGCCATGCGGACGGCGCTGAGGTCGTTCGTCAACCGCGCCATCAGGTCGCCGGTGCGCATGCGCGCGAAGTAGCTCGCGTCGAGCGTGGTGAGATGGGCGAAGAGCGCCTGCCGGAGGTCGTACTCGATGTAACGGCTGAGTCCGTTAAGTATTTCGCGCATCCAGTACCGCAGTGCGCCACCGACGAGGGCCACGCCGATGATTCCACCGGCGATCAGTAGCATCCGTCGCCTCTCCGCTCCTGCCTGAAGCGAGTCGATTCCGGCGCGCAGCAGCCACGGCACGACCGCCCCGATGCCCGACGAGATGATCACCAGGATGAGCCCCGAGAGGAGCATTTTCCTGTAGGGGCGGTAGAACGGAACGAGGCGGCGCAGCGCGGCGATGGCGGGGAGTCTCTGCGCCACTTACCGAAACCTGTTTCGCGCGCTAAGTTGTTGCAGTGTCGGAGTTTCTCCGCATTCCACCGCAAAGCAGCTACCACGCAATCTGGAGACGAACATGACCAATTATATTCGCAGGTTTGGCGCCCCGCTCGCATTCACCACGGTGCTCGCGATTGCCGCATGCAGCTCCGCTGACAAGAAGCCGGACAGCGCGCTGGCCCGCGACACGGCGCTGAACAAGGATCTCGCGATGGCCAATCGCGATACGTCGGCCCAGCCAGCGTTGAAGGATGTTCCGGTCACGCCTCCGGCCGCCGCGCCAACGCCCGCTCCCACGAAGGCACCGGTAGCACGGCCGACGACGTCGACTACGCGCCCCAAGCCCGCGCCCGCGAAGACGACACCGAAGCCCGCCGCGCCCACGACGACGGCGTCCGGCAACACCGTCACACGGAACCCGGGAACCGCGGGATCCAGCGGCGGCGGATCGGTTGGTACGATCGCCTCGGGAACAGCCTTGAGCCTTCGTTCCAACGCGCGCGTCTGCACGAACACCTATACGGTTGGCCAGACCTTCACCGCCACCGTCGCCGAGGCGACGTCCGGGACGAACGGTGCCACCATTCCCGCTGGCGCCACGGTGTCGCTCGAGGTCACGAACCTCAAGCGCAGCGAGAACGCCACCGATCACATCGTGATGGAGTTCGCGGTCAAGTCGGTGAACTTCGGCGGCCGCACTTATCCGGTCAGCGCTACCGTCGGTGACGCGCAGATCGACAAGGTTCGCAATGAGCCGAAGAGCAAGGACGTACAGAAGGTCGTTGGCGGAGCGATCATCGGCGCCATCGCCGGCCGCATCCTCGGTGGTAGCACCAAGGGCACGGTGATCGGTGCGGGCGCCGGCGCGGCGGCTGGTGCTGGCGTGGCGGCGGGCACGGCCAACTACGAAGGCTGCGTTCCGGACGGCGGCAACATCAACATCACGCTCAACAGCCCTTTGCAGGTCAAGCTCAACCCCTGATCGTTGATGAAAACTGACAACCGCGTGTACTCGGTACTTCGTACCTTGTACCTGGACCGGCCGTCGGCTCCGGGGGAACAGTAGAGCCATCCAGACGGACCGCAGTGTCCACTGTTCCCCGTGGCCGTTATGCCATTCCGGGTACACGGGTACGGTGTACCCGGTACGATCTTCCGGCCGTTTCAAATGGGCGTGTCTCACCGCCACTCCTGAAAGATTGCAAAAGGGCCGGCTTCCCATGGGGGCCGGCCCGTTGGCTGCGTGCCCAACGCTTTTCGTCGCGCGGGTGCATACTCGGTAGCCCCCGCCGGTCCAATGCTCCCGCTGGACAGTCCATTTTGTTGAGGATCACGCATGCGTAGTCGTTTTCATCAGCAGGCCGCCGTCATGGCCGTCATCACGCTCGTTTGCGCGTCCGTGCCGGCAGGGGCACAGCGTGGAATGCGCGGTGGGTCGCGCGGTGGGTCGCGCGGTGGGTCGCGCGGAGCGTCTCCGCAGGGCGGCGAAGCACCCGTCGTGACTCGTGTTGCCCCCCCGATCGTTGCCCTTGTCCTCGAGCACGCTGACGAATTCAAGCTGACGGATGTGCAGCGCAGTGCGCTCGAGTCGGTTCGCACCAAGCAGGATTCCGCGAATCGCCCGTGGATGCTCAAGCTGGATTCGCTCCGCCCCAAGGGCACGCCCGCCAACGGCATGGACGACCTGAGTCAGGAGCAGCGCGACGAGATCGAAGCGCGCAAGGTGGCCGTCGCCAACGTGATCGAGGGCATGCGCGAGACCAACGCCGAGGCGCGCAAGAAGGTGATGGATGTCCTCAGCCCCGATCAGCAGGAACGGGCCGCGGTACTCGAGAATGAGGCGAAGAAGAAGCTCGACGAAGACTCCAAGCGCCGTGATCGCAGTGGCGCATCAGGTGGTGGTGGCGGTGGTCGCGGTGGTCGCGGTGGTCGCGGACGTCCTCCCGAGGACTGAGCGACGACCGCCTCCGCACGACTTCAACTCTTGACCGGATTCCCTCCGCCCGACACAGTGGCGGATGAGCGAGCCGCCGCACGCGAGCGTGATGCCACGCTCGTGGCGCGGGTGCGCGCGGGGGACACGCGTGCGTTCGATGCGCTTGTGCACGCGTACATGCGGCAGGCGTTTCAGCTGGCGTACCGGGTGGTGGGGCATCGCGAAGACGCGGAGGACCTCGTGCAGGAATCATTTCTCGCGGCATATCAGTACCTCGATTCGTACGACAGCGAGCGACCATTCGGACCATGGCTCATGCGGATCGTGCTCAATCGGGGATCGAACCTGCGGCGCTCGAGAACGCGCCGTGAGACAGAGCCGGAAGTGGACGCAGTCAGCACCGCTCCCTCCGCGCTCGAGGAAAGTGAACGGGCCGAGACGGGCGTCGTGCTGACGAAGGCACTGGCGAACTTGTCGGAGCGACAGCGAATGATCGTCACGCTGTTCGATGTGGACGGCATGACCAGCACGGAGATCGGCGAAATGCTCGATCTCTCGGCGGGAACGGTACGATGGCATCTCCATGAAGCGCGCAAGACATTGCGAAGCGCGCTCTCCGGTTTCTTCAAGGGTGGCGTATGACGAACAGGACACTCGGCACAGGGACCTTCGGGCCCGAGCCGGCACATGATCCCGAGCTCGGCGCACTGCTGCGGGTTGCAGTCGGCGATGCTCCGATGGACCGCGTGAACTGGACGCGCCTCGCGGCGCGCATCGGCGAGCGGGTCGGCGTGCAGGCGACGGCTCCGTGGTGGGCTTATGCGGCCCGCTGGGAGCGACGGGTGATCCCGATCGCCATCGCCGCCGGCATCGCCGCAGCGGCTGTGCTCTTCACGACGACAGCATCCGCAAGTGAGGTGCAGCGCACGTCGGCATCCGCACTGGCGACGGAAGTCGCAAGCGGGACACCGGTCGAGGATGCAGCGGCTCTCTTCGCGCGGTCCATCACTAGTGCGGTCGACCTCACGGCCGGAGTGCCGGAGTGAAGGGCGGCAGCGTGCGCGCCGCGATCATCATCGCGGTCATTGTCATGTGCAGCGCGCTCGCTGGCGTGGCGATCGATCGCGTGGTCTTCCAGCGCGTGGTGCGCCGTCGTCCGCCGAGCGCGGGTGGACCAGGTCGCGGCTCGCCAGAGGCAGACACCAAGCGCCGCAACGACATGCTGGACCGCATGACGCAGCAGCTGACGCTGAGCACCCCGCAGCGGCAGGGCATCGACTCGGTCATGCAGCGGACGGATTCATCGCTCCGCTCGATCCGCTCGGAGATGCAGCCGAGGCTTCAGCAGGTTTTTCAGGGGTCGCGTGCGGAGATCGAGGCACGCCTCGACTCGGCGCAGCGCATCAAGTTCAAGGCCATTCAACCGCCACGCGGGGAACGGCGACCGCCTCAATAGACTGAAGAGCGTACCGGGTACACCGTACTCGTGTACCGGGTACACCGTACTCGTGTACCGGGAATGGCATAACGGCCACGGGGAACAGTGGACACTGCGGTCCGTCTGGATGGCTCTACTGCTCCCCCGGAGCCGACGGCCGGTCCAGGTACAAGGTACGATGTACCCAGTACACGCAGTTGGCAGTTTTCAGTATCCGATCGGTCGGCCGGCGGACCTTGGATCTGATACGCCTTCGTAGCCGCCACGAACCCGCATGATGGCGTTCACCAGTCCGATTCCCCGGCCGGCTGAAACCGAGTAGCCCATGGCGCGCAGTGAATCCGCCACCGACTGAGTGATGGCGTCGCGCTCGAAGTACAGCGAGTCTGGCAGCGCCTGGTGATGCAGTCGCGGTGCGCTCACCGCGTCGGCGAGCGTCATGCGATAGTCGATCACATTCAGCACCACCTGCGATGTGCTCGTGATGATGCGCGGGCCCCCTCGGCTGCCGACCACGAGCAGCAGCGAGCCGTCGCGGTCCAGCACGATCGTCGGTGACATTGCGCTCAACATGCGCTTGCCCGGCTGGATCGCGTTGGCCTCACCCTGCACGAGCCCAAACATGTTCGGCGTACCAGGCTGCGCGGCGAAATCATCCATCTCGTCGTTGAGGAAGAACCCTGCCGACGTGATGTAGACGCCCGAACCGTACAGGTTGTTCAATGTTGTCGTCGTGGCGACCGCGTTGCCCTTCTCGTCGACGACCGAATAGTGCGTCGTCTCCATGCCATCGCGGATCGCGGTGTTGATTGCCGACGTCGGCGTCGCGCGCCCCTTGCCGATCGTCGCGCGAAGACGCGCCGCGTACGCCTTGTCCGTGAGCTGCGCGATCGGGACTTTCACGAATGCGGGATCGGCGAGCTTCTCGTTGCGGTCGACGAAGGCACGCTGGTACGCGGAGCCGAGTGTGTGCGCCCAACCCGTGCTGCCATACGGTGGCAGCGCATCGTAGCCCTCGAGGATGTTCAGCGTCTCCGTGATCGTGACACCACCCGATGACGACGGCGGCATCGTCAGGAGCGAATAGCCGCGATACGTCGACCGGACCGCATCGCGCCAGACGGGCTGATAGCGCGCGAGATCTTCCATCGTGATGATGCCGCCGGCCTTGCGTAGCTCGCTCGTCCACGCCTCGCCGATTGACCCGCCGTAGAAGGCGTTGCGACCCTTCGCGGCAATCGCACGAAGGGTTCGTGCGAGTGCCGGCTGCTTCAGCGTCGTGCCGGGCGCCGGCGGCGCACTATTCGGGTAGAACGCGGGTTCACCGCCGAACTCCGTGATGACCTTCTGATTCGTCCGGAAAGAGTTGAAGAGCGCGCTGTCGATCACGATGCCGTCTTCCGCATACCGAATCGCCGGCACCATCACCTCGGCGAGCGACATCGTGCCGTACTTCGCGAGCGCCTCAGTGAGTCCCGCCACCGCACCAGGCACGCCCGACGCAAGCGGACCATAGATACTCTTGTCGGTCAGCTTGCCGTTCGCGTCGACGTACATGTTGCGCGTGGCGGCGAGTGGCGCGATCTCACGGTAGTCGAGCGCCGCGGAGCGTCCGTCGGCCATGTGGATGACCATGTATCCGCCGCCGCCAATGTTGCCGGCTTCGGGGTATGCCACCGCGATTGCGAATCCGACCGCGACGGCGGCATCGACCGCATTCCCGCCGCGCTTCAGTATCTCGACACCCGCCGCGCTGCCGAATGGCGAATCACTCGCGACCATCGCATGCGCGCCGAGCACCGGTGCGCGCCCCGCCTTGTGTCGCCACGCCGCGGGAAATACTCCGGCTACCCGATCGGCGGCGGGGACGTAGCGTCCGTCGCTTGCCAGGGCAGTTGGTGTGCCGACATCCGTCGCGCCGTGCACTGGCGCTGGCGTGACCGCGGGTTGGGAATGGCAGGCGACGAGCAGCGCTGCGGCGGCGACAGGAGTGCGAATCTTCATTCGCTCAAGTTAGTGTCGGCTGGGGATCTGGGGAGGGCGTCTGGAGTTGAACCGACGTTGTTCGTGGGCAACGCGAATCCAACGAATTTCACGAATCCACGCGAATCGATCTCGACGGCGTCGAGTGTCGGCGCGCCGGACAACTTCGGGGGCAGCGCGGATCTCCGCGGATCAGGCGGATCAACGCTGATTGTTCCATGAACGAGCGAGTGTTGGATTCCGCACCGCGCATCAATGCCAACACACCAAGCTTTGCTTTTTGTGCTGCCGGATCAGCTGTCGTTTCACGGAATTACCGCGCTCCTCGGTGGATACGGCGAATTGTCGATCAGGCGAACCGATAATGGCAACTTCGACCCAAAGGAAGTTGCGTGAGGATCCGCGGCGATCCGCCGAAATCAGCGATGATCCGCGTTGGATGCGTTTTCGTTTTCGACCGTGCCAGAGGCCTGGTGACTCGCGCATGGAGCGATTCGCAGAGATTCGCAGGATTCGCGATAACCAACGAACAACCTCAAACCCAAAACTCACCCCCCCAACCCAAGCCTCCCCACCAGCCGGGTCCCGTGGATTCGCGTCGACGAATCATCCCCCGCCAAGAGACCATCCTTCTGGTGCCACGCCGTGGTGATGTCCTGCACGACGTCGATCGAGAAGCGCGGACTGAACGCATACCCGAACCCGTAACCGAAGGCGAAGGTGAAGTCCGCATCCGGCGACGCGGCGCCGAGCTTCGAGCTTGTAAGCCGGTCGCGGAAGTTCGAGTAGATCGTCGTGCCGGCGCTGAGCTCCAGAACGGTGTGGAACGCGCGGCCGCTGGCAACGTGAATCGTCCCGAAGAGTTGCGACACGTTCGCGTCCGCTTCCGATGTCCCCAGCGGACCCTCATAGGTGAGCGGAATCATCCCCGTCGAGCCACGGATCCCGAAGCTGGTGCCGCCGTTGATCGTCCGCTCGAGCGACGCCTGCCACGGCACCGAATTGCCGAAGCGCCACGTACTCCCCGTCGTGCCGTCCTTCACCACCCACGCTTGCTGGAACGTGCCGCCGAGCGACACCCAGAAGGGCGGGTCCTGGATGGGGAAACGCGATCGGACGATCTGCGCGTCGGCGGTCGAGGACACCACCATCGCGAGCAGAACGAATGACAGTCGGCGCACGGAAGCTCCAGCTAGCTTGCGAGTGACGAACGGCGCCCGGTACCTTTTCGGCGGCGTTCAGGGATCATTGAGTGTACCCTGCTTCGCGTCACTCGTTCTCCCGACATCGGCAACGGCCCTGCGCGTCAACGATCCCCGCATCACCGAGCGTCGCAATCCGCGCACGCAGCAGATCGACCTCGCCACGCCGGCGGAGATCGTCGATCTCATGCTCGCCGAAGATCGTACGGTGCCCGAGGCCGTCGCCACGCAGCGCGACCGCATCGCGGAGGCGATCAGCGCCGCCGAGGGCACGTTCCGCACCGGCGGCCGTCTCTTCTATGTCGGCGCAGGAACCTCCGGGCGACTCGGCGTCCTCGATGCGTCCGAGTGCCCGCCGACCTTCGGCACGCCGCCCGCAATGGTGCAGGGCATCATTGCCGGCGGCCTCGCCGCGCTCACCAGCGCGCAGGAAGGCGCCGAGGACAGCCTCGACCAAGCGCGCATCGATCTCGCGGAGAAGGGCGTGCGAGCGGGTGACATGGTCGTCGGCATCGCGGCGTCCGGTACGACTACCTACGTGCGCATCGCGCTCGAATACGCGCGCGAGGTTGGTGCGCGAACGGCGATCGTCTCCTGCTCGCCACCGCCGGAGAACACGCTCGCCGTCGTCGACATCCCCATCGTCGCGATCACCGGACCCGAGGTGGTCACCGGCAGCACGCGCCTCAAGGCCGGCACCGCCACGAAGCTGATCCTCAACATGATCACGACGGGCGCGATGATCCGCCTGGGCAAGACCTTCGGCAACCTCATGATCGATCTTCGCGCCACGAACGTGAAGCTCGTCGACCGCAGCGAACGCATCGTCAGCGAGGTGAGTGGCGTCACGCGAGAGGAGGCGCGCGTGCTGATCCAGAACGCCGGCGGCTCCGTCAAGCTCGCGATCATCATGCACGCACTCGGCGTCGATCGCGATGAGGCCGAGCGACGCATCGAATGGGGGGATGGTGTCGTGCGTCGCGTCATCGGCGGCGAGCCGCCAGCGGTCGAATGACCGACAGTCAACGCGCTGGAGGTGTCTACGTTGGCTTGATGTCGGGTACGTCGCTCGATGGTATCTCAGCGGCCGTTGCCCGCTTCACACCCAATGGCAAGCAGGCGTTCGATGTCGAGCTGCTCGGCTTTTACGTCCACGAGTACGCGCCCGCCCAGCGCGAACGCATGCTCGCCGCCATGCGCGAAGGCTCGGCGCGAGAGTACTGTCGTCTCGCGGTGGACTTCGGCGGATGGCTCGCCGATGCCGCCGTCGCCGTGCTCGCCGAAGCCGGTGTTTCCCGAAAGGTCGTGCGCGCCATCGGCAGTCACGGCCAGACCCTGTGGCACGAGCCAGGTCACTCCACCTGGCAGATCGACGCGCCCGCCGTGATCGCCGAGCGAACGGGCATCAGCGTGGTGAGCGATTTCCGGGTGCGGGACGTCGCCGCCGGAGGGCAGGGCGCGCCACTCGTCTCGATTGCCGACGCGCTCCTCTTCGGCGGCGGGCAGTGGCGTGCGCTCCAGAACATCGGCGGAATTGGCAACGTCACGGTCGTCCCTCCGAATGGCGACCTCGCCAGCGTGCGCGCCTTCGACACGGGCCCGGGATGCGGCGTGCTCGATACGGTCGTGCGCACGCTCTATCCCGATCTCCGCTTCGATCGCGACGGCGAAATCGCGGCGAGCGGAAAGGTGGTGCAGCCGGTGATCGACGAACTGCTGCGGCACCCGTATTTCGCCGCGGAGCCGCCGAAGAGCACAGGTCGCGAGCTGTTCGACCCAGCGTACGTCGAGCGCTTCATTGCCCAGTGTCGCGCGAAAGGCGCGAGCGACGCGGACATCGTCGCCACGGCAACGGCATTCACGGCACAGAGCATCGCGGATGCGTACCGTCGTTTCATCCCTGAGCCGATCGAGGAACTGCTCGCGTCCGGCGGCGGCGCGAAGAATCCGGTGCTCCTCCGCATGCTCCGCGACGCGGTCGCTCCACTGCCGGTCGTGACGTTCGACGAACGCTACTTCGACGGCGAGGCCAAGGAGGCCGTCGCGTTCGCGCTCCTCGCGCACCTGCATCTCGAGCGCATTCCCGGCAACGTCATCACCGCCACCGGCGCGCGCGGCCCACGCCTACTCGGCGCATGCACCCCGGCGTGACGTGACCTTCGAGGAACGGTGGCACCCGCTGCGTCAGGAGTGGGTCGTGATCTCGTCGGGGCGCGACAACCGTCCGTGGCTCGGGGAGCAGGTTGGTGAAGCGCCGCGCGCCGTTCCTCCGCATGTCGCCGACTGTTACCTGTGTCCGGGCAACACGCGCGTCAGCGGAGCAACGAACCCGCCGTATGAATCGGTGTTCGTCTTCGACAACGACCATCCGTGCGTGAGTCCCAGTGCGCCGGAAGTCGAGCCGCCCGCGTCGCCCCTCTATCGGAATCGGCGCGCGGACGGAGTGGCTCGCGTCGTGTGCTACACGCCGCGCCACGATCTCACACTCGCCGAGCTTCCGGTCGCGAGCGTGATCGAGCTGCTGACCGAATTACAGCAGCAGTATCGCGAGCTCGGCGCTCGGCCGGAGGTGAAGCACGTCCTCATGTTCGAGAACAAGGGTGAGGTCGTCGGCGTGAGCAATCCGCACCCGCATTGCCAGATCTACGCGACGAACTTCGTGTTTCGGACGATCGAGGTGGAGGCCGAGGCGGCGGCTGAGCACTTCGGCGCAAACGGCCGATCGCTGTTCGGCGATATCATCGCGGCCGAGGAGCAGGATGGTCGTCGTGTGCTGGAGCGGCGCGATGGTGCGGTGTCGTTCATGCCGTACTTCGCGCGATATCCGTATGAGACCTACGTCGCGCCGCGCGAGATGCATGCCAGCATCGCCGATCTGTCGTCGGGCGAGATCGCGGAGTTTGCCCAGGTGCTCAGCGCCACGCTCGCGCGGCTCGACAACCTGTGGCGGATGTCGTTCCCGTATGTGATGGTGCTCCATCAGGCACCAACCGATGGACTGGCGCATCCGGGTTTTCACTTCCACATCCAGATCCATCCGCCACTGCGGAAGCCGGGCTTGCTCAAGTACCTGGCAGGCCCGGAGATCGGTGGCGGCAACTTCCTCAATGACACTGCACCCGAAGAGAAGGCGGCGGAACTGCAGGCGGTGAGCAACGTTCACTGGCGCGTGGGACTAGAGTAGCTGTGGCAAGAGCATTAACCACAGAGGTCACCGAGAGGGCAGAGGACTGCGTCAGCACACATCCCTCTAAGTCTTTCCTCTGCGACCTCTGTGACCTCTGTGGTAAATCGCTGTTCCGCCGCTAATCACATTCGCTACGATGCCAGATCAGGCCACACAACTTCTCCCCGCCATCATCGACCTTCACGACCGCATTCGCACATCGGTCGTGGCGGCATGCGAACAGCAGAGCCACGACGCCATGGCGGAGGTCGCGCACGACGACGCGGGCGACACCATCTACGCCGTCGACAAAGTCAGTGAGGCAACGCTCATCGAGGGCCTCACAGAGCTCGCGCGCACGGAGCCACTCGTCCTCATCGCCGAGGGACTGCCACCTGAAGGCATGGTGCTCCCTGCCGGCGCGCGCGAGCAGGACTGCAAGTGGAGGCTGCTCGTCGACCCGATCGACGGCACCCGCGGCCTCATGTACCAGAAGCGACCCGCATGGATTCTCACCGGCGTCGCACCGAATCGCGGCGCCACCACTCGACTGCGCGACATCGTGCTCGCGGTCCAGACCGAGATTCCACTCGTCAAGCAGCACCTCTCGGACCAGCTGTGGGCGGAGCGAGGCAAGGGATGCGAGGCGCGTCGCTTCAATCGCTTCACCGGCCGCACGTCGTCGCTGACGCTGCACCCCTCGCGCGCCGACACCATCGCGCACGGCTTCGCCTCGATCAGCCGCTTCTTTCCCGGCGCGCGCGACGTGCTCGCCGCGATCGACGACGAGATTGCGATCGCCGTCGGTGGACCACAGGTCTCCGGCAAGGCGCTCTGCTTCGAGGACCAGTACATCTCCACCGGCGGCCAGCTCTATGAGCTCATGGCGGGACACGATCGCTTCATCGCGGATGTTCGGCCGCTCTTGAGCGACATCCTCACCGAACGCGGAATGCCCCGCGCGCTCTGCTGCCATCCCTACGACCTCTGCACCGTGCTCGTCGCCGAGGAGCTCGGGGTGCACATCACCGATCCAAGCGGAGCGCCGCTGGACACGCCGCTCGATCTGGAGGCGGATGTCGCGTGGGCGGGCTACGCGAGCGACCGTCTGCGCGAGCGCGTCGAGCCGGCGTTTCGCGCCGCGCTCGCGCGCCACGGAATGCTGCCTCGTTGAGCATGGATCCCGCCGAGCGCTTCCTCGCCCTGGCGCATGACAGCGACCCAACGATTCGAGGATACTTCGCACCAGGCGAGCCGGTGTTCATCGCCAGCGCCCCGGGCCGCCTCGACGTCATGGGTGGTATCGCCGACTACAGTGGATCGCTGGTACTCCAGCTTCCCCTCGACCGCACTACGGTCGCGATGCTCCAGCGGCACGATGCGCCGTCGGTCGACGTGATGTCACTGCGCGAAGACTCGGCCGTTCGCGCGTCGCTGCCGCTCGATGTGCTCCGCGACATGAGCGACGGTGCACCCGGCAGGCTCGGAGCCCGTTTCCCTGCAACCGGAGAATCACACTGGGCGACGTACGTGTTCGGCGCTGCGTATGCGTGCCTCTCCCGCAATCGAAACGCACTCGGCAACACGCCGCGCGGCTTCCGCATCCTCGTCGACTCGGACGTCCCCGAAGGCAAGGGTGTGAGCTCCTCGGCGGCGCTCGAGGTATCGACGATTGCCGTCGTCGCCGCGGCGTTCGACGTCGAGCTCTCCGCGGAGCAGGTGGCGATTGCCGCGCAGTGGGCGGAGAACACCATCGCCGGCGCGCCGTGCGGCATCATGGACCAGATGACGAGCGCCTGCGGACGGGCCGATCATCTGCTGCGCCTGCGTTGTCGTCCGTCAACGATTGAAGGCCACGTTGCGATCCCGACGGGCTATCGCTTCTTCGGCATCGACTCGGGAATCCGCCACGCGGTGACGGGCGCCGACTACGGCACGGTGCGGACGGCCGCGTTCATGGGCTATCGCATCATTGCCGATCTCGAGCGGCTTCCAGTGCAGATGCGCGGCTCGCGTGCGCTCGTTGCTGACTATGCGTGGGGCGGCTATCTCGCGGCAATCTCCCCCGCCGACTTCACCTCACGCTTCGAACCCTCGCTTCCCGAACAGATGCTCGGCGCCGACTTCCTCGCGCGTTACGGCGGAATCACGGACAGCGTGACGACGGTCGATCCAGCGCGCGTCTACCCGGTTCGTGTCGCGACGGCGCATCCGGTGCACGAGAACGCGCGTGTGGAGCGCTTTGCGGCGTTGCTCGAGTCTCTCGTCGTCTCGCCGGAGAATGTACGCGAGATGGGGCGGCTCATGATGGAATCCCATCTGAGCTACAGCGAGTGTGGCCTTGGGAGCGACGGTACTGATCGTCTCGTTGCGCTGGTCGCCGCGGTGGGAGCGGAGCGCGGTCTCTTCGGCGCGAAGATCACTGGCGGTGGAAGTGGTGGCACTGTGGCCATCCTCGGCGCTTCCGATGCGGAGCCAGCGGTTCGTGCATTGGCGGCGCGCTATGCTGAAGAGACTGGTCGGCGCGCTGAGGTTTTTGCGGGCTCGGGAGCTGGGATGGCGCAACGTGGAGTCGTGCGGCGCCACATCACCTGGTGACGACGGCTCCGTGTTAGCGCGGTTTCGTCGCCGGTAGCAGGCTCCTCAGACATTGGCTTACGCGGATGACGCGGATTTAGCGGGTCAACGCGGATTACTGCGCAGGTTTAGATCGCGGAGTGATGTACGCAGCGGAGCACGGTCGAGTACCGGCGCGATTGTTTTTGGCTGCAGGGACACACTCGATTCGGCGGACACGCCATCTCGCTAGGCTGGCTTGCGAAGCTGTAGGGCTCACTGTGCTAGGAAGGTGGACCGCTTCCACGCCCGCGCGCCTAAAAAAAGAGTGGGGATTGAAACGTCAGCGGCGAGTCGCCAACTGAGAGGCGATCGGAGCGATCCGCAGTGATCCGCTAAATTCGCGTCATCCGCGTAAGGCAATGTCTGAGGAGCCTGCCCGTGCGTCTGTTTGCGTGGGAGAGGAGCCTGCCCGAGCTTCTGTTGCGGGGAGATTCCTAGCGAAGCACTCCCGAACCATCGGCACCAAGAAACGCCGCCAGCCTCTGCGCCGGGACCGCATACACGATACGTCCATTGCTCTCGCGCGCCCCGCCGTAGATCACCCCGACCACATTCCCCGACGCATCGAACAGCGGACTCCCACTCGACCCATGTCCCGCGTACGAGTCGATCTGGATCACATCATCCAGCCGCTTGCTCACCGTGCCAGGCGTCAACGTCGTGCGCGCCGTGATCTGCAACCCCTCGCCTTCCATCGGCGTATCGATCGCGAGCGGATAACCGATCGACGCCACCGCCGCTCCCACCTGCGCCGCCGCACCCAGGCGACTCACGCCGTTCACCACCGGCCGCGCGCCTGGTTCGTCGAGCTGGATCAAAGCGAGATCGTCCGTCGTCGACACACGCACCACGTGCGCCGGCATCCACCTCGTCGTGTTCGCGAAGAGCACCACGATACGGGACGGCGGATGACCCGCCTCCGTTCGCACCACGTGGCGATTCGTCACCAGCGCACCGCTGGCGTTCACCGAGAACGCCGTTCCCGCGATCGGCGTTCCATCCAGCTCACTGACGAGCATGGCCACAGCCGCATCATTGGTCGCCGTGATCTTGCGATAGTCGATCCGCGCCTCGGCGGACATGGGCTTCAGCAGCTCCAGCGATCCCTTCGTCGCCTTGCCGCTCGCAATCGCCGCGCGCGCCTGCACCATATCCGCCTCTCGGCGATCGAGCTCCTCCTGCAACCGTGCCTTGAGCGTCGAGTCGGCGGGACGCATCGCGGCAATCGTGTTCTTGAGTGCGGCCGTCGCGCTGTCGCTGCGAGCCGCGAGCCCGGTCAGCTCCGCCAGCTGCGCCGCGGAGTGTCGCTGCTGCCAGTAAAGCACTCCAGCAGCCACGAGGACGAGCGCGCCGACTGAAAGCGCGAACGTCCGTCGCATTGACTTCGTCTCGAGTGCCACTTGGTGCGCCACGCGAACCGTGGTGTCGAGGCGCGGCGGTGACGCGCGTCCAACGGGCGTTACGCTCGGCCGAAACGCGGTCGGCGGGGGCGCCGAGATCGCGCTCTTGACGATGCCGTGCACCTCCACGCGCGGGCCATTCGCGCCGAAGCTCACGATGTCGCCGTTCGCGAGACGGCGCTCATTCGAGATGCGCTCGCCATTGACGAACGTGCCGTTCGTGCTGCCCTGATCGGTGACACTCCACGCACCAGCCGATTCGCGGAACTCCGCGTGCTTCGTCGAGACGTCGAGCTCCGCCTGCGGATCGAAGCGCAGGTCGCTCATCGCATGTCGACCGACCGACACGAGCGAATCATCGAACGTTGCGCGTTCGCCCGCGCGAGAACCGCTGAGCACGCGCAGCTCGAGCGTCATGGCGTCGTGGGAGGAGCGGCTGTTGTTCCACGCTGCGGTGCAACGACCGACGCGGCCGTGCGATACACATACCACGTGGCGAGGACGAGAAACACGACCACCAGTCCGAGCGCGATGAGCGATCCGCGAACCTTGCGCGCTGGCGACACGATCGGGCGCTCGGGAATTTCGAATGGTGCCTCGATCTGCGCGATCTTCAGGGTGGGAGTCTCCCGCTGCGCCGGAGTCATCCGCTGCGTCGGCGTCTCGGCCGTCGTCTTGAGCACGACGGGCGTCGTGCGACGCGCCGCTGCCGGCGTCTGCTCCGAATCCGCCGACAACGCAAAGCGCTTGTGGCCCACGTTGTCGCCCGACTCTGGCGCGGTCACGCCGTCGCCATCGAAGCGCACCGCGATCACCGTGATGTTGTCCGGTCCGCCGTTCTCGTTGGCGCGGTCGATCAGCTGCTTGCACACCTGCATCAGGTCCGGCTCTTCGGTCGCGACGCGGGCGATGTCGGCGATCTTGACCTGCCCGCTCAGTCCGTCGCTGCACAGCACCAGCGTATCGAGGCGGCGCACCTGTTGATGGGTGAGGTCCACCTTGATCGCGGACTCGGGGCCAAGCGCCTGGAGGATGATGTTGCGCCGCTCGCTCTGCTCGGCTTCTTCCTCCGTGATCTCGCCAGCCTCGATGAGCTTCTGCATCAGCGACTGATCCTTCGTGATCTGCTTCGCCACGCCGTTGCGCACCAGGTACGCTCGGCTGTCTCCCACCTGCGCGAGGTACAGGGTGTCGCCGAGCACTCCCGCGATCGTCGCGGTGGTGCCCATTCCCCGATACTCCGGGTGTTCCAGTGCGTAGTTGTGGATCGCGGCATTGGCCGTCGCTGTGGCACGCTTGAGGGACGCGGCGAAGGTCTCGCGACTCGGGGCTGCCTCGGCTTCCGTCATCACGTTCCGCAACTCGCCGAGCACGACGTCGATTGCCATGGCGCTCGCAATCTCTCCTGCCGCGGCGCCGCCCATTCCATCCGCCACCATGAACAGCGAGCCGCGATCGCCGACCGCGTGCGTTCGCACTTCCGGTTGCAGCGTGGCGTTGCCCGTCGTGAGGTCCGCGACGACGAAGGCATCCTCATTGTGCTCGCGCGTTCGACCCACGTCGGTACGACCGAAAACGTGGACAACGACAGCGCCGTTGGGTCCGGAGGACGTCACGCGAGGAGGGAGGAGTGTGAGGAAGAAGGGAGGGAACTGCGGGCGATCACTGCGCGCACATTCGTACCATGATCGCGATCTTCTCCGCCCATGGAGTGGACGCTCCACGGTCCTTGATGGTGTCAATAATATCACAGCTCTGCTTGTCGTGCCCCAAAATGGCCTGCGCATTCGCCCGCGCGAGGCTCAGGCCGATCTTCTCGCTCGGACTGGCCGCGTAGGGATCGAGTTGCTCCGCCTCCTTCAGTGCTTTCGATGCCGTCGCCGAGTCTGCACTTTCGTCGATCAGTTTCGGCAGGCGCGCCGCGATGTCCACCTTGCTCGGCGGAACCGCAGCGGATGCGCCCGACGTTGAAGGCGTCGCTGACCTCCCCGCCGGCTCCGCCGTCCGCCCGCCCGCGTTGCCGGCAACAACCGGCGGAGGTGCAACTACGCCAGGTGCAGTCTGTATCGGTGTCACGGCGGGCGCAGTGACGACCGTCGCATTTCGTCCCGCGGAATCTGCCGCAATCGGCGTGGAGCCGGTTTTCCCCGCCGACTTCGAGAAATAGATCATCGCCAACGCCGCGAGCGCGAACGCCACACCACCGCCCGCGTAGATCGGCGCCTTCGACTTCACCGTCGCTGAACCCGCATACACTGGCGCGGGCGCCGAAGGCAGCGCCGACACGAATTCCGGACGCGGCATGTTCGGGCTCGAATCGAGCAGTGTCTTGGGCGGCGCCGCCATCAGCGCCGTGGCACCATCCGCCGCGCCCAACATCTGCGTTGCGCCTGCGGGCGCCTTCTTCGGCATGCGCTCCACCGCCTGCCAGAGCGCCACGCCGAAATCCGCTGCCTTCTGATACCGGTCCGCCACCCTGCGCTGGAGTGCCTTGCCCATCACCGCCTGCACTTCGGGTGTCCACGACGTGTCCGGCTTCATCATCGCGAGCGACTTCGGCTCGTCCGTGAGACGCATGATCATCGACTCCTGCGCCGTCTCACCCTCGAACGGAAGCTTGCCCGTCAGCATGTTGAACGCGACCAGCGCGAGCGAGTACACGTCGCTCCGCCCATCGAGTTTGTCGCCCGCGAGCTGCTCGGGACTCATGTACTCTGGCGTACCAACGACAAGCCCGGTCTTCGTCACCTTCTGGTTCTCGGCCCCCGCGGCCTTCGCGATGCCGAAGTCCACGACCTTTACGCAGTCCGTTCCATCACGATTCTTCGCGATCATGATGTTGTCGGGCTTCAGGTCGCGATGCACGATGCCCATGTCGTGCGCCACCGAGAGGCCATCCGCCGCCTGCTTCGCGATGTCCGCCGCGCGGGCAGGGGGCAGCGCACCGTTCTTCTCCACGAGCGACGTCAGCGACTCGCCCTCGATGAACTCCATCGCGAGGTAGATCAGCCCGTCCGAGGTCTCCCCGAAGTCATAGATACCGGCGACGTTCGGGTGATTGATGCGGCTCGCATTGGCGGCTTCGCGGTTGAACCGGCTGATCGCGTCGGCGTCGTGCACCATGCCGGGATTCATCACCTTCACCGCGCTCTTCCGCCCCATTTTCACATGCTCGGCTAGATAAACCTGGCCCATCCCGCCTTCGCCGAGCTTCTTGAGCACGTGGTATCGCTCCCCGATGATCGAGCCGACGAGGTCAGTGCCGCCGCCCTGGCTGCGAAGTGCCGTTCCATCGCGAGGACAAAAGCGCTCGTTCGCCGGATACTCCGTGCCGCACGTAGGGCAGATCTTCTCCTGACTCACAAGCCGAGGCTCTCAACGCGGAGAATCTGGTCGCCGACGAGGATGCGCTGGTCCTTCTTCACCTGCCGCTCACCGCGCACGCCGAGCGCGACGCCGTTGCGGCTGCCGGCGTCGTGGACGAAGAACTCGGAGTCCTGGCTTCTCACTTCGGCGTGTCTGCCGCTCATTGTTTGATCGTACGGGAAAACCCAATCACCGGATTCGCGGCCGAGCAGTACGACGCGCGCCGGGGACAGATGAAATGTGTCGCGCACGCTGCTGTCCGCGCGAAGCTGTTCGAGTACGGCGACGTCCGCCGAAGGGATGAGTGATCCCATGCGTCGCGTCGCATCGGCCTCCGGTGGGTGAGGTCCCGGATAGCCGAGTCGACGGAAACGCAGCAGCTGCGATCCCACGAGGAGCAGGTCGCAGTCATTGAGCTTCGTCGGTCCGTCGATGAAGGTCCACGTCCCGTTGCGGGAGCCGAGGTCGCGCACCCAGAGCTCGCCGTCGCGCAGCTCGAAGCGTGCGTGCAGCGGGGAGAGGAAGACGTCGTCGAACTTGATGTCCGCGTCGCCACGGCCGACAACGGCCTCGCCGCGATCGAGCACGAAGGTCGACGTCACCTCGCCGGCCTCATTCAAGAGGGACAGCCGAGGTCCGGTCTCGCGGCTCTTGGCGCCCAACACGAGCGTGCCGAACGCCTGGTTGACCTCGATGCTGACCCGTTCGCCCACGCGCGTGCCGCAACGTGCGCAGAAAAGGTCGATGCCCTTCGTATAGGCATTGCCGCAGGTCCAGCACGTGCCGTTGCTGACCTCGTTCGTGACCTTGGTGCCGCAGTGCCCGCAGAAGGGCAGTCCCGCCGCAACGCTCTTGGCGCACTTGGGGCAGGTCGTGGCTCCGCCCATCGACGACGTGCGCATTGGTCCGGCCGCGTGCACTGCCGCGGTGCTCGAGGCGGGAGCCAGTGCGGGCGCTGTTGTGACGGCAGGTACGCTCATGCGCGCGGCTATATCGGCAGAGGATACCGCGGGCACGACACGAGCGGCCGACGGCGAGATCGGCTTTCCACAATCGATGCAGAAGCGGGACATCGGCTCGTTGTCGCGGCCACAGAAGGCGCAGGAGACGAGAGGCGTCACGATTTCACGGGGGCGGGCATGAGTCGCGAATATACGGATGGCGAAACAGGGGCGTCAACGTACGCGAGCCCGTTCCGGTCACCCATAGTAGCGCGCGGCGTGGCGGGTGTCATCCATGAGGGCGCAATCGGTACTCTGTGAACTGACGCCGACGGCCGTTGACCGACGACAGGATTCCGCCGAGCATTGTGCACTGCAACCGCAGAGCCGTCGGTGGTCAGCCATCAGCATCAGTGACCAGTGGAGCGAGCGCCGTGGCTGTTCCGCTTGACTAAACACTGACGCTGAAAGCTGTTAACTGACGGCTCTTCGGTTGCAGTGCCGTACGCCGAACTCAAGCCTTCGCTCCGTTCTTGAGGCCCAGGCCCGAGCCCAAGCTGGACCCCAGATTAGCATTCCCCCTATGCCGCTCCTTCGCGTCGCCCTCACGCTTCCGCTAGTCGCCGCTCTCGCGTGCAGCGCCGGCGCTCCTGCTCCCTCGACCGTACCAACGCCCGCGCCGACACCCGCGCCGAGTCTCACGGGCAGCCGACCAACGCCAGCGCCGCCGCTCCCCGCGATCCCGATGGTCGACGGACCACTCGCCGTCCGCGTCCAGTATCCCGCGCCGAACCAGCAGATCACGTCGCGCGACTCGAACTTCATGTTCGGCACTGTAGGCAGCGGGCTAGCGAGCTTGACGGTGAATGGCGTGGCGGCGCGGGTCTACAACAACGGCGCGTTCATGGTCTTCCTCGCGAACTCGCCGCGCTACGACCTCGTGGCCGCGCGCGGCTCCGACACGACTCGCGCGAGTCTCACCGTGCGGCTGCCCGGACCCGCCGTGGCCGCTGCCATCACCGACCCGGCCCGAAAGGCAGAGAACCTCCCGACCTCCCACGCGGACACGCTCGCCGCGCTGAACTCCCGCATCGACTCGCTCCGCACCCAGCTCGCCCGCAACGAGCCGATCGGACTCGTGCAGCTCGGCCAATCCTCACCCGCCGATACCGACGTCACCATCGTCGGCCGTCCCACACCGGGTGGGACGTACAAATGGTTCTTCACGCCGGGCACCGTCGTCCCGCTCATCGCGCGCGAGGGCGGCTTCGCGCGCGTGCGCCTCGACCGCGAGCTGGACGTCTACGTCGACACCGCCGATGCACATCCTGCCACCGTCATCACCGCGCCGCGTCGCACCACGTCGAACATGAAGGTGGTCGGCAGCCCGATGGGCGAGGACGTCATCATCCCGGTGGGACCTCGTCCGCCGTACTTCGTCGAGGAAGGCGAGCGCTCCATCGCCATCACGCTGTACGACGTACGCGGCAACACCGACATCGTCAACTATGGCACCGGCGATTCCCTCGTCCGCACCGTCGAGTGGCACCAGCTCAGCGACGACCGCGCCCGCGTCACGATCAACCTCCGCTCGGCGCCCTATGGCTACCTGGTGCTCTGGGAGAACAATGCGGTCGTGCTGAAGCTCCGCGGTCGTCCGGCGATCAATACTTCGCGCCCCCTTGAAGGCATCACGATCGCGGTGGATCCCGGCCATCCGCCCATCGGCGCCACCGGCCCGACGGGACTGTACGAAGCGACCGCGGTGCTTGCCGTCGGCATGCGACTCCAACGCATGCTCGAGGAGCGCGGCGCCCGCGTCGTCATGACCCGCACCACCGATGCACCCGTCGGACTCGGCGACCGCCCGATCATGGCGCGCCGAGCGAATGTGCACGCGTTCGTGTCCGTTCACCTGAATGCCTTTCCCGACGGCGTGAATCCGTTCACCAACAACGGCACGGGGACGTACTTCTTCCGCACGCACAGCGAGCCTCTCGCGCGCGAGGTGCAGGCCGGCCTGGTGTCGCAGTTGGGCCTGCGGGACCTTGGCGTGAACTACGACAACCTCGCGGTCGTGCGCGGCACGTGGTATCCGGCCGTGCTCTGCGAGGGCGCGTTCGTCATCATGCCGGATCAGGAAGCGGCGCTGCGTACGCCGGAGTTCCAGGATCGGTATGCGCGTGGTATTGCGGATGGGCTGGAGAACTATTTCCGGTCGCTCGGGGCGAGCAAGCTCTAACTACTGGAAGGGCGGAACTGCAATTTACCACGGAGGGCACAGAGGACACGGAGGACAACTCTGTTCGAGTCTGGCCCGCGCGGCGACCAACGCGTTGTTTATGGGCAACGCTTTTGAAGGCGCACTTTCAAGAGCCGTTGCAGTTCTCCGTGTCCTCTGTGTCCTCCGTGGTAAAATGCCCTTCCGCTTTTTAGCACGACTTCAACTCGGCGTCGCGGCAAGCATGCTGAGCGTCGCCAGCCTTCACGCGCAACCCGCCCCGTACCACAGCTACCTCACGCTCGACACCAGGCACTTCCACATCCACGTCCCGGTCGGCCTCGAACGCGAAGGTCGCGTCGCGGGCGCAGCGGCGGAGCGTGCGTACGCGCAACTCGCCACGGAGCTCACGGAACCCCGTGGCCCAATAGATCTCGTCGTCACCGATGACGCTGACCAATCCAACGGCTACGCCACACCGACGCCGACCAATCGCATCGTCGTGTTTGCCACCCCGCCGGTCGAATCCGGCGCGCTAAGACTAAATGAAGACTGGCTCGGCATCGTCATTACGCATGAGCTCACGCACATCTTCCATCTCGACCGCGTGGGCGGCGTGTGGAGCCTCGCGCAGCGCGTTTTCGGACGAGGACCGGCGCTGTTTCCGAGCACGTATGGTCCTTCGTGGCTCACCGAAGGGCTCGCGGTCTACTACGAGTCGCGCCTAACGCAGGGCGGCCGGCTCAAGGACGCCGAGTTTGCGATGTATGCGCGTGCGGCGGCGCTGGAGCATCGGTTGCCTGAGCTCGATGCGCTCAGCCTCGGCTCACCGTTATTCCCGGGTGGCAATGGTGCGTATGGCTACGGCGCGCTCTTCGTCGACTACCTCGCGCGCACTCGGGGCGACAGCACCATCCGTCGCTTCGTCGACGCCCAGAGCTCGGCACTGATTCCATACTGGCTCGATCGCGAGGCGAAGGTCGCCTTCGGCACCACCTTCGAATCCGCGTTTGGAATGATGCGCGATTCCATCCAGGGCACCGTCGGCCAACGTCACTTGCCGCTGCCCGGTTGGACCGAGCTCACCAAGCACGGCTACTACGCGCTCGACCCCCGCTGGCTCGGCGACTCGGCGCTTGTGTACGCGGCGAACGACGGTCGCTCCACCTCCGGCGCCTACACGCTTAAGCGCGACGGCACCCGGTCACGCATCGGTCGCCGCAACACGCTCGGACCGAGCGTCCCGTATCCGGGGGGCGGATACCTGTTTGCGCAGCTCGACCTCGTGTCCGAGAGCGAGATCCGCTCCGACCTCTACCTCGAGCTCGATGGCATCCAACATCGCATCACCGACGGCGCGCGTCTCATTCAGCCGGACGTGCGGTCCGACGGCACCATCATCGCGGTGCAGATCAGGCCGAGTAGCACGCGGCTCGTGTTGCTCGGCTTTGGGGGCCTCATGTTTCGGGTCTTTCATGACGCGGCTCCGGACGAGACATGGAGTGAGCCGCGCTGGTCGCCCGATGGGATGAGCATCGCCGCGTTGCACCGCACCCACGGTGGAACGTTTTCGCTCGAGGTGCTCGATGTCCTCTCCACCGGATCTCGCGTGCTCGATCGCGGTCCGTTCCTGATTGCGTCGCCGAGCTGGTCGCCGGATGGCGGGTGGGTGATGTACACGACGGAGGAAGGGGGGACGCCGACCGTTGCGGTCGTGCGCGCCGATGGGCGAGGCACGCGCGCATTCATCGGTTGCACGCCGGCCGCACTCGTGCTGCCGACAACCCTCGCCGACACTGCTCATGCCAGATCTGGAAGGAGCTGCGACAACGCAGGCCTCTACTCCGCCGAAATCTCCCGCGACGGCCAACGCATCGCCGCGGTCGACCTCAAGGCGGACGGCTACCACATCGGCGTGGCACCGAGGCTCACCGACATTCCGGCACAGCCGGTGACCCTTCCAGCGCTCGCCCCGATCGACAGCCAGCCGCTCGCCGCGGGCGACTACCATCGCTACTCCGCGTGGCGCAGCGTCCTGCCGACCTACTGGTACCCCGACATCGAAAGCGCACCGGGCGGCGGCACCCGCCTCGGCTTCACCACAAGCGGCCGCGACGTGCTCTATCGTCACCTGTACGATGCATCCGCGTTCATTCCCACGAACGGCTTCTTTCCAACGGGAACGTTCAACTACCGCTACGCCGGCTTTCGCAGGCCGTTCATCGACTTGAGCCTCGTGCAGGATTACACGCTCGAGGCAAACATCGCGGGTACTGGCGGCGGCACCATCGGCTCGCTGCTCCGGAAAGTGCGGTTCGGCGCGCTGTCGGCCTCGTTTACACGCCCGCGCGTGCGGAGCTTCATGGCGTTCTCCGCCGGCGCAGGACTCGAGCGCCGCAGCTTCGTTACCGATCCCGGCACCTTGCTCGCCTCGCTCGGTGATCCGGCGTACAAGCGCGACTACACCTTTCCGAGCGTCTTTCTCAGCGGACAGTGGTCGAACCTTCAGCGTCCGTCGCTCAGCATCTCGCCCGAGGATGGCATCGCGGTCGCTCTGACGGGACGTGCGCGCACCCAGACCGGCGCGGCACAATACGCGGTGTCGACCAGCCTCGTGGGCACCGCGGCCGGATACAAGAGCTTCGATTTCGGGAGCTTCGCGCATCAGGTCGCGGCCCTGCGCCTGGCGGGTGGAGTCGCCGACAGCAGGACGTCGTCGTCCTTCGCGATCGGCGGTACGAGTGGCTCGTCGATTCAGCTCGTGCCCGGATACTCCGTCGGCGAAGGACGCCGCACGTTTGGTGTGCGCGGCTTTCCCGCCGGCACGGTGTTCGGCACGAGTGCCGTCGGCGCCACGGCGGAATACCGCGCGCCACTGGCACTGGGCGGACGCGGGCTCGGCCTGCTTCCTTTCTTCTTCGATCGCGCGTCGGTCACCGGGTTTCTCGACGCCGCCGCCGCGACCTGTTCCGAGTCGCCGCTGTTCATCACGACCTGTTCGCGTCCGCCTTTCATCGGCCGAACGATTGCGTCGATCGGCGCCGAGTTGGTGCTGTCGGCCGCGGTGCTCGATTGGGATTCGCCGCAGGGCATTCGCGTTGGCGTTGCGGTGCCGACGGCGGGGAAGGATCTAGTGAAGAACCCCATCGCGCTGTATCTGGCGTATGGTCTCTCATTCTAAGAGCAACAGCAATTTTACCACCGAGGTCACAGAGGGCACGGAGGAGACCATACAAGCCTTGGCAGTTCTCCGTGTCCTCTGTGTCCTCCGTGGTGAAATGCACTTCCGCTCTTTTGACAAACGCCATGAAAGCACCAACTATTTCGCCCAGTGCGTTCGTCCACCGCGCCGCGATCATCATCGGTGACGTCACACTCGGCGCCCGCGTCAGCGTCTGGCCGACGGCGGTCCTTCGCGGCGATACCGACGCCATCACCGTTGGTGAAGACTCCAACATCCAGGACGGCACCATCGTTCACGTCGACGCCGGCGTGCCGTGCACGATTGGCGCTCGCGTCGCCATCGGTCATCGCGCCATCGTGCATGGCGCCACCGTCGAGGACGACTGCCTCATCGGCATGGGTGCCATCCTGCTCAATCGTGTTCACGTCGGCAGCGGAACGATTGTCGGGGCAGGGGCCGTCTGTCGTGAAGGGATGGTGATTCCCCCCAATTCGCTCGTCGTCGGCGTGCCAGCGAAGGTGATTCGCGAGACGACACCACAGGAGCGCGACCGCATCGCGCTCACCGTGAACGCGTATCTCGAGCTTCAACGAGTGCACCGAGCGGTGTAGCGCGGTCGCAACCGCGGTAAGATCGCGGTTCAAAAGAAACGGTGCCGGGCCCCGCTTCACGACCAAAGGGAGATTAGAACTTCAGCGCACACCCACCGGAACCGGAGTTGACCCAGTTCTGCTGGACGAGGTACTGCTTGCCGTCGGCGAAGGTCATGTTGTACTTGCCGCCGTTCGCTGCCGTCTGCACCGTGCCCCACGTCCACGCGCACTTGTCCGCATTCTCGTAGCCGCGGTTGTCAAACCAGGCGTTGCCCATCGCGTCCGTCGTGGTCTCCTCGATCTCGTGCGCGAGCGTGTTCACTTCGGAGTTACCGGCGACATCCGCATTCGGCGACGCGAGGCTCGACGTGCAGCCGCTCGGGAACTGCTGGTTGTACGGCATCGCGGCGTAGTACACGTTGCCCTTCGACGACGCGCCATGCGTGTGGTACGCGCAGTACTGCGAGCCGAAGCCGCCGCCGAGGTTGACGCCGCTGGCGGTGAAGATGGCGTAGACCGTGTTCGGGTCGTACGCGATCGCGCCGGCGTTGAGACCGCACGAGATGAGCGCGACCATCTGCGCATCCGTCGGACTCGCGGTCGGTCCAGCGCAGGTGCTGCCGGTGCTCCAGAAGCCGGTGTAGCCGACCTGGTTCAGCACGTGACTGCCCGCGGCGTTGTAGTACGTCGAGTTGATGTTGAAGTACGGCGATCCGCCGAGTCCGCGGAGGAAGGAGCCGATCAGCGTGCCGTCTGCGGTGCCGGTGCCCGTGCCGGTGGACTGGCCGGCGTAGATGGTTCCGGTGCTCCAGTAGACCGACACCACCTTCGTGATGGCCGGTCCGGCGATGACGGTGCCGCCGTGGTAGGTGATGCCCGAGCTGCGCACCCGTGCAAACCCGGCGGCTCCGGCGTAGAATTCGCGGGTGTGCATCACGTGATTCGTGTTGAGCTCGGGCGACCGCGAAAGCGTGGCCGCGTCGGGACTCATGGCGGTGGGGGCGGTTGCCGTCTCGGAGCAGGCGGCGAGTGTGACAAGGGACGCGGCGATGAGGCCGGTGGAAATACGGCGGACGGCGGGGATATTACGCGTCATGTAGGAGGCATCTCGAATGGGGCGTTCCGCTCCGGCCAAATGGACGGAGCAACCATGCACGCCACGTCGTCGCGGCGGTCGTGCAAACGGTTTCAAACCACAACGGCATCCGTGCGCCAGGCAGCAAGCGCGGGATGGGTCGTTGGGCTCCAGGCGCAATCGTCGCGATCTGGGTGGGCGAGAATATTGTTCATCCGTTTTCAAAGCACCAGAGGGATTTAAGCTGAGCTCGTCTTGAACAACAGATCCTTACCGCAGAGGGCGCAGAGAAACTGAAACGGCCGCAGAGGGCGCAGAGAACTGCAATGACTGCCAGAGGAACACTCTGCGTCCTCTGCGGCTTTTGTGTTCTCTGCGCCCTCTGCGGTAAATTTGGTTTTGGCTCCGGGCAGGAATGGATTTCGTAACACCATCGCACCACGTCAGTTAGGCTCACTTGGCGACATCATTAATCACAAACATACGTTTCCCTTTTCGGATTCACCTGTTTTTCAACGTGCTACTAATTGCATTTCAACTAAGTGATCGACGCACCGCAACTCGTTAGATTACAAGCAGATACGAACCCACTGGCGCGGAGTCACGAGCCGGGCTAACATGCTCCCCCCGCCCCCCGTCGCCGGCGAGCGACAAAGTCCTTACACGAAGACGCCATACAACACCGGGAGAAGTTGCCCCATGACCCTGCCCGTTCAGCCCCCCACCGGTCCCGTCACGCTGTCGTCCAACGCGCGCACCGTCCTCGAGAAGCGATACCTCATCAAGGACAAGACGGGAAAAGCGACCGAGAGTCCTGAGGATCTCTTCTGGCGAGTCGCAACTGTGGTGGCTGAGGCTGATGCACGGTATGGAGCAACCGAGGAGCAGGTCGCGGGCGTGGCGGCGGAGTTCTACGCTCTCATGACCCAGCGCCGCTTCGAGCCCAACTCACCGACCCTCATGAATGCCGGCCGCCCACTCGGCCAGCTGAGTGCGTGCTTCGTGCTGCCCGTCGAGGATGCCCTGGCCAACGGCCGCAATGGCATCTACGACACCCTCAAGTCGATGGCCATCATCCACCAGAGCGGTGGCGGCACCGGCTTCGGCTTCTCCAAGCTCCGTGCGAAAGGCTCCATGGTGCGCAGCACGACCGGCGTCGCCAGCGGGCCCATCTCCTTCATGAAGCTCTACGACGCCAGCACCGACGCCGTGAAGCAGGGCGGCACCCGTCGTGGCGCCAACATGGGCATCCTGCGCGTCGACCATCCCGACGTCCTCGACTTCATCGCCTGCAAGGAAGACCTCACGCAGATCACGAACTTCAATATCTCCGTCGCCGTGACGAAGAAGTTCATGGATGCGCTGAAGGCCAAGGCCAGCTACGACCTCATCGATCCAGGCACGGGCCAGGTCGTAGGCCAGCTCGACGCGAACATGGTCTGGGACAAGATGATCCTCGGCGCATGGCGCACCGGGGAGCCCGGCTGCTTCTTCATCGACGAAGCCAACCGCTACAATCCCGTCCCGCACCTTGGCGCCTATGAGGCGACCAATCCGTGCGGAGAGCAGCCGCTGCTGCCGTACGACGTGTGCAACCTCGGCAGCATCAACGTGGGCTTGTACGTCAACGATGGCGTGATGGACTGGGCCGCGTTCAAGGGCGACATCCAGCTCAGCACGCACCTGCTCGACAATATCATCGACGCCAACAAGTATCCGCTCCCCGAGATCGACGCGCTCTCCAAGCGCATCCGTCGCATCGGGCTCGGCGTCATGGGCTTCGCCGACGCGCTCATCAAGCTCGGTATTGCCTATGATACCGCGGAAGGCGTGGAGTTCGGTCGTCGCGTGATGGAGTTCCTCGACGTCCAGAGCAAGAAGGAAAGCGAGCGCCTCGCGAAAGCGCGTGGTCCGTTCCCCGAGTGGGCGCGGAGCATCTGGGGTCCCGACTCCACCTGCGCGCGTGACGAGAAGGGCGAGCGCATTCGTCCCATGCAGATGCTGCGCAACTGCAACGTCACCACCGTCGCGCCGACCGGCACCATCTCCATCATCGCCGGCTGCTCGAGTGGCCTCGAGCCGATCTTTGCCGTCGCCTTCATGCGCAACCAGGCCGGCGTCATGATGCCCGACGTCAACGAGGAGTTCGTCGCGATCGCGAAGAAGGAAGGCTGGTACAGCGACGAGCTCGTGGAGCGCATCGCGAAGTCCGGTCATATCAACTTCCCCGAAGTGCCGGCCAAGTGGCAGAAGGTGTTCGTCACCGCGAACGCCATCGCGCCCGAGTGGCACGTGAAGATGCAGGCCGCCTTCCAGCAGCACTGCGACTCCGCCATCAGCAAGACCACCAACTTCAGTCACGCCGCGACGGTCGAAGACGTGCGCGCCATCTACGAGATGGCGTATGACATGAAGTGCAAGGGCGTCACGGTGTATCGCGACGGTTCGCGTGATGCTCAAGTCTTGTCGACGGGCGCAACCGCAACGGCGGCTGCCGCGCGCGATGCCAAGCCAGCCGCGGCGGAGAGCCGTCGCGAGATGGGTGAGCTCCACGGCACCATCGCCGAGCGGGATGCGGAGATCGATCGGTTGAAGAAGGCGCTGTTTGATTCGGAGGCGGAGAACCTTCAGCGTCGTGCGAAGCGTTCACGGCCTGAAAAGCTCCGTGGAACGACGCACCGTCTCGAGACGCCGCTCGGCACCATGTTCGTCACCATCTCGGAAGACGATAAGGGTCAGCCGTTCGAAGTCTTTGTCACGCTCGGCAAAGCTGGCGGCTCGGCGATGGCCGACGCTGAGGCAATGGGGCGTTTGATCTCGCTCGCTCTGCGGTCAGGCATCCCGATTACGTCGGTGCACAAGCAGTTGCGTGGGATCTCGTCTGACCGGGCTGTGGGCTTGGGGCCGCACAAGGTTCTGTCCGTACCGGATGCGATCGGTATCGCGCTCGAGCAGTGGTGGAAGGACAAGCAGGGGATTCAGCAGAACCTGCTGGGGCTCGAGACGCCAGCCTTTGGGACGCCTGTGGCGGTTGAGGCGCTTACCGTCGCCAGGACGACGGGGCAGTCAGGGGCGGAGCAGCAGCAGATGAGCTTTGAGGCGTACAATGGTGGCGAGACGTTCATGGGCACGTGCCCGGATTGCGGGAGCCAGCTGGAGTATGCAGAGGGGTGTGTGAAATGCCAGGTGTGTGGGTTTAGTGAGTGTGGGTGATCTCACTCCTCTGCCGGGAATGAAAAGGGTCCGGCTTACCGCCGGACCTTTTTTGTCGCGCTGTATCCGAGAATTGCTTTGCGGTATAGGATTCAAATACTGAACAAAATCACGATCCGCAATGATCGTTTCGCAGTCCTTTGGAGATGGAAGATGCAAGCATCGCCCGCAACTGCGGAGCAGGACAACCAAGTACAGCTACCCCACCCCAAGACGCTATTGCCGGGTGACGCCCCAAGCTATCAGACGCCGCTCGGAGCGCTATATCAGGGGGATTGTCTCGTGTGGCTTCGCAAAGTTCCGAGCGAATCGATAAACACGGTGTTCGCTGATCCTCCGTTCAATCTGAAGAAGGACTACGGAAGGGGCGTCAGCGACGCGATGAAGGAGGACGATTATCTCGCCTGGTCGAAGGCTTGGTTGGACGAGTGCATCCGCGTGCTAAGGCCAGGCGGTGCACTCCTTGTGTTCAATCTCCCACGCTGGTGCATCGACTATGGTCACCATCTAGGCGAGCGCGGGCTCACGTTTCGCCATTGGATCGCGTGTCGGATGCCCAAGAGCATGCCGATTTTTGGTCGGATGAGCCCAAGTCACTATGGCTTGCTCTACTACTCGAAAGGCAAACCGGCGACGTTCAACATTATTCGCCAGCCCGTGCAGACGTGCAGGCACTGCGGCGGCGAGGTGAAGGACTACGGCGGACATCGCAATAAGCTTCATGACGATGGACTACGGCTGCAAGACGTCTTTGATGCTCCGGAGGAAGTCTGGGAAGACGCCCCCTTTGCCCTTCCGGCAGGCGAGGGCTGGTCACGCGTCGATGAAATCTGGGAAGACATTCCACCGGTAAGACACGCTCGCTACAAGCACCGCGACGCGAACGCACTCGCGCCCCTTATGCTTGAGCGCCTCGTCGCAATGACCACCAATGCGGGCGACATCGTAGTTGATCCATTTTGTGGAACAGGTACCACTCCCTATGCCGCGGAGCATCTTGGGCGACGATGGCTGAGCGCCGAGCTCGGAGACATTCAGCCTGCGATCCAACGGCTAGAGGATCACGCTGCGGGTCTCCATGCGCGATGGGAGAGCGCTCGCGGCAAGGGAAGAACCAATGGAAAGGCGGCCAAGAAAGCAGCACTGGCGCGAAAGAAACGCGAGCTGCTGGCTGAAGAAGCTCCAGAACTTCCGTTCGACGCTCGAGTCGCTGGCTAAAGTAACGCTCGTCCGTCAGTGCCTTTGCCGATCCTGGGAACATCGGTGCTTTCTCGATCGTGCTCGACGACAAACACGCCGAGCCATCCAGCACTCACGACTACGTTTCGCCAGAGCGGGAAATAGGGAGCGAGCTCCCGCTCGTTCCCGACTCGATCAGTAAGGAAAGCATACATCTTCCGCGTCGGGAGAATCAGAGCGCCGCCCGCGATTCGGCCTTGAATGAGCCCAAGAGCCAGCTTATTCATGGAGCGGTGGCTCGAACTGATGTTACCGGTTTCCCACTCGAGCGCAAAGATGCCATGGCTGGTATCGCGAACGGCGTCGACCGGTCCCGCCCCCATGCCTTCTCCGATTGCCGGCCGAGTCTCTAGTCGCCAAGAGTAGTGCCTGTGCAGCCACGCCATGCACGCATCCTTGATCGGCTTAACGCCATTGCCCTCGCCTCGCCTCTTGCCACTCTGGGCGTGGATGGTGAAGTCTGCGGCGCCCTCCGGCCATACGACCTGGCTGATTGCCTCTTCGATCTCCCGCCGGACATAGACCATCTCACCACTCTCGATCAGCGGCCCGCGGGCAATCAGCTCCATCACATGGTCCAGTTTCATTCTCACGTCCCATCTGAGTCTGTCGGTCCGGTGGCCTAAGGCAACGCAGAATCTACGCTCGCTGCCTCGAAGAAAACAACAAACCCGGCCAAGGAGACCTTGGCCGGGCTGCACGTTGTCCCACGCGTAGGCCCCGACTAGCAAGGCGGGGCACACGACTGGAATATCTGTCCGGACCCGCGAAGACGCTAGTTCTTAGACCGCCAACGTCACAGGCTAGCTTCAGGTACCGTGACCTCGGCCCGGTTGGTCGCGCCACTACGGCGATTGAAACGCCGCAACTCGCTTGTGCTGTTCACGTACCATGTCCTTCACGATCCCTTGTTCCCTCCCACCCTTTCCGCCCTTTGCCCATTGGATGGCCCACCTCGCGGTATTGCGGAACCTAGGTTCGTTTTCGGCAGAAGTGGCCGCGGAATTCTGAACAGGCCGGATAACTGGACACGTGGGCTCCATCGGCGACATGTTCGCCATTCTTGAGGAGCTTCAGAATGCTCAGACGCCCTCGCCGCAATCACGCCCCGCGTTCAAGGCCAAAGTGATCAACATCGCTGCTCGCCACACGGCACGGGACTCGACTACTCCAACACCATCACGCTTCGTTGACTGGGTGGGCAAAAAGCAGCGATGAATCGCCGCGTACGGTCATGCGGGTGATCATTGGTCGTGCCGGCGTCCGCGACTGGCCCTCGCCCGAGCGACTCGGCATCTTGCGCGGATGATTCCGTTACGACGGCCGCTCTGACCCAGCCTCATCGCGCCTCCCTCGAACGCGCACGCCACGACCTCGCGGCCTTCGCTGGCGCCGAGCGCGACTGGGTGGCGTCCGACGCGTTCCGGCTCGCGCACGGGCACGACATGCGCGGCGGCAGATATGTCGTGCGAGCGCACGTGGCGCGACCAGTGCCTGACGACATCGTGCTGCTCGCCGCGAGCGTCGCGCGCAGCTTACACCGTTCGCTCGCCGAGCTCGCGTCGAGCCTCGCGGGAGCGCCCGCGAAGTTTCCGATCTACGAATCGCTGGTGCTGTTCGCGCAGCGAGCACGCAAGGCCATCGCGCGCATGTCCGACGAAGCGCAGGCGACGATTGAAGCGGTGCAGCCCTATCACGAGATCGGCGGCTTTGAGGACAGCCCACTCTGGCGGCTCAAGACGCTGGATACCGCTGAGGCGCCATGGCTGACGGGGAGCATCCGCGACGGGGCGGTCATGGGTGTCAACACGGCGCGCGGCGTGTCCCTGACCGGCGATCCCATCGTGACGTATGGCGCGTTCGCGGACGGTGCCATCGTCGCGTCGGTGCCGGCGCGGATCGTGGGACCCGATCCGAAGCTCGACATGTTTCTGCGCGCCGAGTTCGCCCTGGCCTACCCGGAGCGCGGGCCAGGCAGGGGACGCGATGTGCTCGAGCTGCTCAGCGACCTGTGCGATCACGTCGAACACGAGGTCTTCGCGGCGCTCGAGCCACGTGTCTGACGGCGCGAAGCATCGAGGACCAGGTATCACGCCGGTGCGGATTGCGCGCCAGCACCGGAGTCGCAGATGTTTCTGGGATCGCATTCCCGTGCACGAGATTTGCCTCTTCCCTGGCGCATCCAGCGCATGACTCCGCAATCCCGCACCGCACAGACCATGACCAAGAAATCAGAGAAGGACGCACCCGCGAACCCGCGCAAACAGCTGATCGCCAACCTGAATGAAGACCTCGCCCGCGAATACCAGGCGATCATCGCCTACGTCGTCTATTCGCAGGCGATCAAGGGCGCATCGTATATGGGTATCGCCAAGGAGCTCGAGGAGCACGCCGGCGAGGAGCTCAAGCACGCCCTCATCATCGCGAGGCAGATCGACTACCTCGGCGGCGACATCACCGCGTCGCCGAAGTCGGTGAAGACGTCAGACGACGCGAAGGAGATGCTTCGCTTCGACCTCGAGAATGAGGCCACGACGATTCGCGCCTACCGCGACCGCGTGCGCGAGGCCGAGGCACTCGGCGAGTTCGCCATCGCGGAGCACATCCGCGAGATTCTCATGGACGAGCAGGACCACCTGATCGAGCTCGCCACGGCACTTGGCGAGGATCCCCCCAACGTGAGCGGCTGACAACATGCGCACCCACCGACGCATAACGCTGTTCGCCCTCATCGCCCTGGTCGCCATGATGCCCGCATGCGCCTCGGCGCCGGCGCCCGACACTGCGGCGAATTCCACTTCGGCGAACGTCGACGTGTTGACCGCTGACGAGATCGCTGAGAAGAACCTCGGCGATCGCTCGTTGATCGACATCATTCGCCTCGTGCGCGCGCAGTACCTCAACTACCATGGCATGTCGGGGTCCTCCGCAGGATCGGGGCGGGTGCAGGTTTCGTTCGGGGCCCAGTCGCTGAGCAGCGTTGGCGACCTGGCGAACATCTTCGGCCGCGATGTACTGGACGTTCACTAGCTGAGTGCGTCGAGTGCTGCGCAGCGGTTCGGCAGCAGCGCGAAAAGTGGCCCACTGATTGTCGTGCGCCGCAAGTAGTCGCTCACGGTGCCATCCCGCGAGCGCTTGAAAATTGATTGGGTGCGAGCCAGAACGATGATGATGGCTGGGCGTGGGTGGCGTAGGCTGCGCAATGTCGCCTTGCTCACCCATCGCCGAGGGCCGTAATGTATGGCCATGCCTGTCATTGCACTGCACGACTGGACCGTCGAAATGCTCGACGCGCTACAGGATGACGGCCAGCGGCACGAGATCATCGACGGCGAGCGGTTCGTGACTCCCGCGCCGCGAAATGCGCATCAGTTCGTGCTCGGCGAACTGTATGCGCGTATCCGCGAGTACCTTCGCGGGAGCGCGGTCGGACGGGTGCTCTTCTCGCCTTCGGACATCCGGCGCGGCGATCCCTTGCGTAACCGGGTCCAACCCGACCTATACGTCGTTCGGCTCGACGGCCGGCTCCTGCCCGCCGAACCATTCTCTATCGCCGACTTACTCGTCGCGGTCGAAGTCGCGTCGCCCGGCAACCTCCGCTACGACTACCATACGAAGCGCACGCTGTATCTCGAAGGCGGCGTAGCCGAGTACTGGGTCGTGAACCTCGAGGCGCGGAATATCTCGCGCTGGCGCACGAAGGCGGATCCGGGCGAGGTGCTGAGTCGCGAGATCGCGTGGCATCCCACCGGCATGCCGCAGCCGCTGATCATCGACATCGAAGAACTGTTCCGCGAAGCACTCGACTGAAAGCGTAGCGAGAGGTGTGAATGGGCTACGACACGACATGGACTGAAGTCGTCAGCCCGTGACGACGAAAACTGGCTACATTCCTTGAATGTAGGTACATTGCGCGATGAGCTCAATCGGTATTCGGGAACTCAGGAACAACCTCAGCCGAGTCATCGATCGGGTGAGCAAGGGCACGTCCATCGACGTCACCGATCACGGGCGCGTGGTCGCGCGCTTGAGCCCCCCACCCGAGACCGACTCGAGTCTCGACGCGTTCGATGCTCTCTTGACCGCAGGTGTTCTCCTTCCCGCGAGCCAGTCCGCAAAACCGTTCGTGACGTGGCCAGTTATCAAGCGGCCGCGCGCGCGGCGGGGGCG
>DAIUFP010000027.1:37091-66460 GCA_036844565.1 Gemmatimonadaceae bacterium
GTGGCGAATAAGGCACCGGGGGCCCCCGGTGCACGCCGCGCATCCCGAGTGCGCGAAGAACGAAACGCCGCACCGAGCGTGCAGGCGCGCCGTTCGATGGTGTACTACCTCGAATCCAGCGCACTGCTGGCCGCCTTGCTCGAGGGCGACGAGGGCGTCCGCGCCGCGCTCGCCAGCGGGGCGCGCATCGTGACGTCGGCGCTCACCTTCGCGGAGTGCCTGCGTGGACTCTTGCGGGCGCGTGCATCCGGGCGCCTCTCCGTCGCGGAGGAGGCGGCGCTGGCCGGCGCCGTGGCGGCGCTCCGTTCCCGTTGCGCCATCATTCCTGTGTCAGCTGACGTACTCGATCGCGTTGCGCGCCCGTTCCCGGCGGAGCCCGTGCGCACGCTCGATGCTGTACACCTTGCGAGCCTGGAGTCCCTCGTCCTCATCCGTGCGGCATTGCGCGTGGTCACGCGAGACCGACGGGTGCGGGAGAACGCCGTCCAGATGGGCTTCGCCGTCGAATAGAGTCCGCGAGAGGATCGGCGATGTTGCGGTGGATGGCCGAGTCGGGGTCGCGGAGCTAGCATCCCTGATCCTCCAGATCGAGGTCCACGTGCATCGCTCGCTTCGCCTTCTCTCGCCGCTCGCACTCCTCGTCCTCGTTACTGGGAGCAGCACGTCGACGGATGATCTCGACACGTTCATCCTGAAGCAGATGGCCCAGCGGAAGGTGGCCGGCCTCTCGATCGCGATCATCGATGGCGGCCGCATCGTGGACGCTCGAGCCTACGGCTACACGGACCGCGCCGGCGGTCGTCGCGTCGACACCACGACCCTCTTCCAGGCCGGGTCGATCAGCAAGGCCGTCGCGGCATTAGCGGCGCTGCGCCTGGTGGAGCAGGGCAAGCTCGATCTCGACGCCGACGTCAACGCAACGCTGCGCACCTGGAAGCTTCCGTCGAGCACATTCACGGCGGCGAAGCCGGTGACGCTTCGCGAACTGCTGTCGCACACGGCCGGACTCACGGTGCACGGGTTCCGCGGTTACGCCACCACCGAGTCGGTGCCGACGCTGGTGCAGGTCCTCGACGGCACGCCGCCGACTAACAGCGCACCGATTCGCAACGACACCATCCCCGGCGCGCGATGGAACTACTCGGGCGGCGGCTACACGATCATGCAGCAGATGATGCTCGACGTCACCGGCACGCCATTTCCAGAGATCATGCGCGCGAACGTTCTGTCACCAGTTCGGATGGAGCGCAGCAGTTATGAGCAACCGCTTCCGAGGACGATGGCGATAGGCACCGCTGCGGGACACTACCAGGATGGCTCTCTCGTTCCCGGACGCTCGCACATCTATCCGGAGATGGCCGCCGCGGGACTGTGGACGACACCATCCGATCTCGCGCGATTCGCGATCGAGGTGCAGAAGGCGTATGGCGGGCAGTCGGCCAGGGTGATCTCGCCGACCATGGCCAAGCGCATGCTCACCGTGGAGAAGGACGGCGGCGGACTCGGCGTCTTCCTCATCGACTCGGGTGCCGCGCTTCGATTCAACCACAATGGCCGCGATGAGGGCTTCGATGCGGAGCTCACCGCGACGGCCGCGTCGGGGCAGGGCGTCGCGATCATGATCAACGCGAACGACGACTCGCCCATGGTCGCGCGCATTCGCGACTTCGTCGCGAGGAAGTACCGCTGGCCCAACAGCCACCCGTTCGTTCCTCCGGTTCCGAACCCAAAGGCGCACGAGTGGCTTGCCGTCGTTCAGGGGCGTTACGAGATGGCGAACAACTTCATGCGGTCGTTCCTGGTGCGCGACGGTCATCTCTTCTCGATGAGCGGCGGCCTGCCCGATGAGGAGTTCGTGTTCACGGATGCAGACCACATCGCGTCCGTCGACCGGAATGTTCGCTACGGCGTGGTGCGCGACACGTCGGGCGTTGTCGTCGCCTTCACGATTCCGCAGGGAGCGACGACGCGCACCGCGCCGCGCATCGGACCGCTGTTTCGCGATCTCCCAGCGTCACGTACAACCGATGCCGCCCTGGACCGCCGGCTCGAGACGTTGGTGCGCGCCTTCGGTGCGGGCGGCGACGCGTGGGCGAATGCGTCCGGCGTCGCCGAGGGGGTGCGCCAAGACATCGGTCCCAACGGCTGGCGACCGGCGAAGAATCTGGTGTCGCTCGAGTACGTCGGCACATCGGACATGCGCGGCCGAGAATTCGAGCGGCACGGTGTGAAGGTTGCCCAGGTTCGCTACTACCGGATGACGACGTCAACGGGCAAGGCGTTGCTGCTGGTGCACCTCACCGCGGACGGCCTCCTCGCAGACGTCGACACGGTGGACGAATGATCGTAACCGGCGCAGCACTCCTGGTTGGCTGATCGTCACCGCTCGAGCGCCAACACAGCCGCGAGTTGAAGGACGGGAATCGCGAGCGCAATGGCTGGCGCCGCTCCCCCTGGGCGGCGCAGGGCAAGTGCTCCAGCCGCGCCGATCCCTACGGACGTCAGCGCTGAGACGACGAGGTTCCCTCGACTGGCCGAGCCGACATGCGCTCCGACCGCCAGTCCGATCATCTCGCCCACCGCGGCGCCGGCCAGAGCTGACCCCAGACTGCAGTCTTCGCCCGCGCAGGTGCCGACGTGCGCCAACGCCACGCCGGCAAGCATCCCACCGAAGATGCCAACGGTGCCGCCGACAATGCCCCCACCGACACCACCCCAAGTGAGGAACGGACCCTTCGGGGCTTCGATCTGCGCCGACTGGCGCGAGGTGGCGTCCGTCGACACCGAGCGCGAAAACGCGGCGACAGGTTCGATGCGCTGGGCGTACGATGTTTGAATCCCGACCAGCAACAGCATCGCGGCGGCGCTGGGTCGAGCGAACGTGCTGCGGATTGACATTGCGATCTCCATGTAGCGTGAATTCTCCTCCACGGAACGCGCAAGAACCGCACAAACCGGCTCAACCTCGACTCGACGCCCTTTCACCGACCTTTGACAATGTAGTCTCGTGAGACTACAGTCCAGTATGCGAACGATCGGCATTCGCGAGCTCAAGGCTCGCCTCAGCAGCGTCCTGAGAGACGTGCAGCGCGGAGATCACATCCTCGTCACCGATCGCGGTCGTGTGGTCGCCGAGCTGCGCTCGCCCGATGCAAGCGTGTGGGCCGAGTCGCCGACGGATCGCGCGCGCGCACGCCTGGCATCGCAAGGGCACCTCCGCGTGGCGGAAAGCCGCACAACGAGCTATCAGGCGTCGCCCGTCAAGGGGCGCCGCGGGCTGGCGCAAGAGATGCTCGACGCGGAGCGCGGTGAAGGGTGATCGTCTATGCGGAATCGAGCGCGGTCCTCGCTTGGCTGCTCGGCGAAGCGTCGCAGTTCGTAGCGCTGCGCGCCCTGAAGAAGGCGAACAGCGTCGTGACGTCGTCGCTGACGGCGGTGGAATGCAGCCGCGGCGTCGCACGCGCGCGTTCGCTCGGCAGGATCGCGGCCGCTGACGCATTGGCGGCGCTGCGACTCCTGGACGTCGCGGAGTCGTCATGGGACGTGCACGATCTCTCTGACGATGTGATGGCGCGCGCGCGCGCGGCTTTTCCGACCGAGCAGGTGCGCACGTTGGACGCGCTGCATCTCGCCACCGCGCTGATCTTCCAGGAGGCGCTGGGCAACGTCCACCTCCTCTCCTTCGATGAGCGGATTCGCGCCAACGCGGTCGCGCTTGGACTCCCGGTGGTGCCCACGACGATGCCCGAGTGAAGACTTGAGTCGCCCGCGCATCCGATCGGTGTAGTTTAGACGCGGGACCCTTGCGGCGGCCAACGCGTGTCGCGAGGATCGTGTCTTGGCTAGTCGTATAAGATTTCCGACATCGGGAAGTAGTGATTCCGGCAATCCTCAAGGAGCAACGATGCTGCGTGGACTAAGAACTGTGATCTATGCAGCGCCCAATCTCGCCGACGCCAAGGCGTGGTACGCGGCGCTCCTTGCGTACGATCCCTACTTCGACGAGCCGTTCTACGTCGGCTTCAATGTCGGCGGCTATGAGCTGGGGCTCGACCCGAACGCCACAACGCCACCCGGTGCCGGTGGTGCAACAGCGTACTGGGGCGTCGAGAGTCTCGACGCAGCCATCGCACGAGCAGTGAGCCAGGACGCAGTCGTCATCTCGCCCGCCCAGGATGTGGGCGGCGGCATTCGCGTCGCAACCATAGCGGATCCATTTGGCAACATCGTCGGCCTGATCGAGAATCCGAACTTCAAGGTTGAATCAGACGAGTGACGCTTGGCGCCAGTGCGCTCCGTGCCGCCGCGGCCAACGCGATGCGCGCCAACGGCTTTTCACCGGACTTCCCCGCGGACGTCATGCGCGAGGTCGAATCCATCGTCGACCCGTCAACCGCGAAGCTGCCTGACGGCACGCGCGATCTTCGCGCACTCACATGGTCGTCCGTCGACAACCGGGAATCGCGCGACCTCGACCAGATCGAAGTGGCCGAGCGACTGGCGGACGACACCATCCGCGTCCGCATCGGCGTGGCCGACGTGGAGGCACTCGTCCCACTCGGCTCACTGGTCGACGCGCACGCCGCCGCGAGCACGACGTCGGTCTACACGGGCGTCGCCGTCTTCCCGATGCTCCCCGAGCGGCTCTCCACCGACCTGAGCTCCCTCAATGAAGGCGAGGATCGCCTCGCCGTCGTCATCGAGTTCGACGTCAACACAACCGGTGAGCTGCTGGGCGGCACGGTCTATCGCGCCCTCGTGCACAATCGCGCGAAGCTGACGTACAACGAGATCGGCGCATGGCTCGACGGCGAGTCCCGCGCGCCGCGCCTCATCGCCCAGAGCACCGCCCTTCGCGATCAGTTGCTGATGCAGGATGAGGCGGCGCGGCGGCTCCGCGACGCGCGCGCACTCGCCGGCGCGCTCAACTTCGAGAGCATCGAGGCCTCGCCGGTCGTCGTGAACGGCAAGGTGGTCGACCTCGCGGTGGCCCGTCGCAATCGCGCGCGCGACATGATCGAGGATTTCATGGTCGCGGCCAACCGTGCGGTCGCGGTCCACCTGATCGACCGCGGCTTCGCGTCGATTCGCCGAGTGGTACGCGAACCGAAGCGTTGGGATCGTATCGTCGCGATCGCGGCGGAACATGGTTTCACGCTTCCAGTCACGCCGAACAACAAGTCACTTTCCGACTTCCTCGAGGCTCGGCGCGCGGCAGATCCGGAGCACTTCGCCGATCTGTTGCTCTCCGTGGTCAAGCTCCTCGGCCCGGGAGTCTACGTCCTCGAGCGACGGCTTGGCAGCCGGCGACTGTCGGGCCACTTCGGACTCGCCGTTGCCGATTACGTGCATTCGACCGCGCCGAATCGACGCTTCGCCGACTTGGTGACGCAACGCCTCCTGCGGGCGGCGGACATGCGCGGGCCGTCGCCGTATTCGGACGACGAGTTGATCGCGATCGCCGCGCGGTGCACCGAACGCAGCGAAGCGGCACGCAAGGTGGAGCGCACCATGCGCAAGATTGCGGGCGCATCGATGCTCTCCGAACGCATCGGCGAGAGTTTTACGGCGATCGTGACAGCGGCGTCGCCGAAGGGTGTTTACGCGCGGGTGCTCAGCCCTCCCGTGGAGGGACGGATCGTGAAGGGCGGCGGTGGACTCGACGTCGGCGACACGGTGCGACTCACGCTCGTCGTCGCCGATCCGGTACGCGGCTATATCGATTTCGCACACGAGGGCGCGACCGACGACACCTCGCGAAAGCGGGAGCGCAGCAAACGCAAGAAGCTGGCGGCGGATCGCATGCGCGCGCACATCGGCGAGACGTTTGATGCCGAGGTCACTGGTGTATCCGCGAGCGGTACGTTCGTCCGGCTGCTGGACGGCTCGGCTGAAGGACGCGTGATGCGCGGCTTCAAGTCGTTGACGGCGGGGATGAAGGTGCCGGTGAAGCTGATCGACACGGACACGGTGCACGGATTCATCGACTTCGAGTTCGTCGCGGGCGTCGCGCCGGAGAAGCAGGAGCGGCTCGAGCGGAAGCGAGCGGCGGCACTTCAGCTCCGCGATCGCGTCGGCGAAAGTTTCCGCGCGGTGGTCTCGGGCATTTCGTCGCGAGCCACGTGGATTCTTCTCTCGGAGTCGGGCGCCGAGGGGCGGCTTGTGCGCGGGCGGAAGGGTCTGACCACGGGCGACGAGCTCGAGGTCGTCCTCCTTACGGCTGACCCGATTCGCGGCTTCATCGACTTTGCGCGCGAGGAGTGACTACAACACTTGAATCTCCACGCCGACGTCGAGACCTCGCCACGTCTCGTCGGCGGTGACGGCGGGAACGCCGAGCCGGAGCGCGGTTGCCAGGCACGCGCACGCCGAGAGGGACAGCCCGCGCGCACGCGTCGCCTCGTGAACCTCGGCGGTGGTGACGGCCATGTTCCAGTCGCAGGCAACGACGCTGAGCCCGAGCCGTGACACGCATCGTGCGGCCGCGTGCCCACTGGTGAAGCGAGCCAACACGGCGATCACCTCGCTGGCGTTCACGGAGCTGATCGCCGCGGATCCCAATACTCGGCCGACCCGATCAGCGCGCGGCTCGCCCCTGGCGTAGGCGAGCAGCGCCGATGCATCCAGCACGATGAGGTTACCGGCCTCCACGTTGGCTCCGCATCGGCGTCGCGCGTGCCTGCTCTCGCACGGCCGTCGCATCCGCACGGCACATGCGACTCAACTCGTCCACGAGCGACGTCGATGGCGGCACGCTTCGGGATACGAGGTCCACGAGGGCCCGGGCCGCCATTTCGCGCGTCCAGATGAGGATGCCGTCGTTGGTAACGTCGAGCAGCAACGCGTCGCCCGGCTGTATGCCAAGGCGGTGTCGGACGTCTTCAGTCAGGAGCAGGTGTCCGCTCGCCTCGACCCTGATTTCGACGACCGACGTTGAATCATCTCGCTCGGCGGCGACGGAGCTATTCAGCAGATGCAGCACGGAGATACCACCCGCGGTTATGGTCTGATCTCATCGCGATGAGCGATGCACAGGGAGGGTACCGAGGGAGCGTCATCCGAGCGTCATTGCCCCGCGAGCCGCTTTGCGATCGTCGGTGGCGAGCGGCCGTACATCCTTACCGCGGTCGGGCTGGCCATCGGGGTGCGCTGAGTTGCACCGTATCAGCCTCGGTTGTTACGGACCGACCGCCGACGGGGCGAGTTATCCCGCCACGACGTGCGCTGGATTGATGACGGGTCACCGTCGCTGATCATCCACGACGAGCGATGCCGAGTGGACAGGTGCGCCTCGTTGGAGATACTGTATGGGTATGGTGCTCACGGTGCCGCGGTACTCGATCGCCGAGCTCGACGAATTCCCCTCGGACAGCAATCGCTACGAGCTGCTCGACGGCATGCTCATGGTGACGCCCTTGGCTGGCTCACCGCATCAGGGAGTTGCGACCAGGCTGGCGATGGAAATTGCCATTGCACTCCAGAAGCCGGGCTTGGCGCATGTGTACGCGCCGGGGGTCGTTCAGTACTTCCCCTTCACACAGCTCGAACCAGACGTCTTGGTGGTGCCATCTCGTTTTCCCATCGGCGCGCCTTGGGCGCAGATGACCGAGCACTGGCTGGCGGTGGAAGTGTTCAGCCGCTCGTCTCATCGCTATGATCGCGACTTCAAGCGCGACGCATACCTGGCGCTCGGCGTCCAGGAAGTGTGGCTGGTGGACATCCGGGGCAAGTCGGTCGAGGTCTGTCGCGCGCCAGGGGCGGGAACGGTCGTGCGAGATGTGATCGACTGGCGCATTCCGTCGCTTGACCGGGCTGTGCGCATCGATCTCGCTGAGATCTTCGCCGGCCTCGCCTGAGAACAACTGACTTGGCCGACACAGGGTGCCACTTTTCCTCGACACGTCAGGCGCGCCGACGGACGGTGGAGTGAACGTCGCCGAGCTGCGTCTTCACGCCCAGGGCATCGCCCACCCACATGTGCAGTCGCCCGAAGCAATCGTCACACACCTCAGCGCCGTGCAGTCGCAGGACTATCCAGGTGCACTCTGGTCGATCGCGTTGCGCATGCCCATCGCTACGCGCGTGGACGTCGAGCGCGCGATCGCCGACCGAACGATCGTACGAACGTGGCCGATGCGCGGGACGCTGCACTTCGTTCCCGCCATCGATGCACGGTGGATGCTGGAGCTGATGACACCACGAATCATGAAGAGCGCGGCAGGCCGACACCGGCAGCTCGAGCTCGACGACGGAACATTCCGTCGCAGTCGACGCGTCATCGCCAAGGCGCTGAAGCAAACGCCCGTGCTCTCCCGCAGCTATTCGACGAATGGATCCCAACCTCGCGCGCGCTCGACCTCGAGCAGGCGCTGCAAACGATCGCCGAGCGGTATTTCACGAGTCACGGCCCGGCGACGTTGCGCGATTTCGCCCTGCTGGACGGGCGGGTATGCGGCACGTGGCGTCGCATTACCAAGGCGAGCTCCGTCGCCGTGGCGTGCACTCCGTTCGGCAGGATCTCGGCGGCGGACAAGAAGGCGTTCGCGCAGCCGGTCGAGCGTTACGCGCGCTACCTCGGCATGCCGGTGTCGATGAGTTGGACCTCCTCGTGCTTCAACTGGAAACGCGAGACGCGTTGCTGAAGGTCCTCGATCAGCGCACTGAGCTCCTGCACCGACGACGCGATCGTCTGGTTGCCCCGCACGGCGGAGTGCGTGACCTGCGAGATGGTCTCGACATTCTCGGTGATGTGCGCCGTCGTCGCGGACTGCTCCTCACTCGACGCTCGCACTTGCTGGATACAGGCCAGCATCCGCTCCGCGTTGCCGATGATACCATCGAGCGCCCCGCCCGCCTTCTCCACCATCGCTCGGCCGTGCTCCACCTGGCTGCTCACGCGTGACATGGCGTGCACCGCTCGCCGCACTTCCCGTTGATTGGTCTCGATCACCTTGGCGATCTGGCTCGTCGCATCGGCGGTCTTTTGCGCGAGTTGCCCCATCTCGTGCGCGACGACCGCGAAGGCGCGGCCGTGCACACCCGCGCGCGCGGCCTCGATGGCCGCGTTGAGCGAGAGGAGCTCGGCCTGATCGTTGATCTGCTCGATGACGCGTGTGATCGCGCCGATCTGCTCGCTGCTGTCGCCCAGCGCCTCCACGGTCGATGCCGACGTGGTCACCGTGGCGACGATGTCGTCCATGCCGGCGAACGTGTCGCGCACGATCCGGCCGCCCGCCTGCGCTTCCATGCCCGAGTGGTGCGCGATCTCCGACGCCTCCGCGATGGTTTGCGTGCTGCCCGCCACCGATCGTGCCATCTGCTGGGCCGCCCCCGACACGAGCATCGTTTGGTCGATCTGCTCCTCAGCGCCGCGTGACAGCTCGATCGTTTGGCCGTGAATCTGCCGGCTCGTCGCGACCGTGGCATCGAGCACGTCGCGCACCTGCTTCACCATCGAATGAATGTTCGTGACGGCGGTATTGAATCCGCCGCGCAGCTTGCCGATCGCATCGTCCTTCTCGACAGGGAGCGAGACCGCGAGATCGCCCGCCGAGAAGCGTTCCATGGCACCGAGGACTTCGAGGACATTCGTCTCGAGGTACTGCTGCGCGCGACGGTCGCGATCCGCCGCCTCGGCGAGCGTCACGTTTACGCGTTCCAGGCCCTCACGTCGCGCTCGGGCGGCACCGAGCAGGTAGCGAGCGAGCGCGATGGCCGCGAGCACGAGCAATGTGCGAAACCACCATGACGCCCAGAACGGCGGGTGGACATGAATCTCGAGCGACGCGCCCTCTGCGTTCCAGACGCCGTCGTTATTGGAGCCCTTCACGCGAAAGGTGTAGTTCGCCGCTGGAAGGTTGGTGTACGCGGCGACCCGCTTGTTGCCAACCTCGTTCCAATCATTGTCGAGCCCTTCCAGCTTGTACGCGTACTGGTTCTTCTGCGATGCTGTGAAATCGAGCGCCGCGAATTCGATGGTGAACACCGACTGGCTGTGCGACAGGTCGATCCGCTTCGAAACGGTGATGCTGGAATCGAGCGGAGAATCCTTTCCGGCAATGGGCACCGGCTTGTTGAAGAGTTGAAAACCCGTGATGGCGACGGCGGGAACGTGCGCGTTGTCGACGATGCTGTCGGGGCGAAGCGTATTGAAGCCTTGCGGACCGCCGAAGTACAGCGTCCCGTCGCGCGACCGGAAGGCGGAGCCGACGTTGAACTCGCTTCCCTGAAGTCCATCCGCGGACGTGTACGTCTTGCCCTTCTTCGTTGCCGGATCGAAGCGCGTGATGCCGCGATCGCCACTGACCCAGAGGTACCCTTTCCCATCGACGGCAAGCCCCGAGACGAACGAGCTGGCCAAGCCGTCCGCGTCGGTGAAGTGGGTAAAGGTGTTGGTCTTGCGGTCGAGGCGATCGAGTCCACCCACCGTACCGATGAACACAACGCCGGGCGCGGTTTCGAGGATGGACGTCACCTGATTCCCGCTCACGCCACCCTTGGCGGCGGGATAGGTGGTGACCTTGCCAGTCCGCGGGTCGAAGATGACGAAGCCACCAGAACCCGTCGACAGCATGAGGTTGCCGTCGCTCGCTTCCCTGATGACCCTGATCTCGCTCTCGGTCTTCGCAATGGGAAACGTCGTGAACGTCCCCTTGGCCGGATCGTAGCGCTGAAGTCCTTCCCTGAACGTGCCGATCCAGAGCTGGCCAGCGCGGTCGGTGAGAAGGCCGAAGATGTTGTTCGACGCGAGGCCGCTGTTCTTGTTCGTGAACGCGGTGAACTGGCCGCTCTTCGGATTGAAGCGGCTGATCCCACCAGCCCACGTGCCGACCCACAGCATGCCCTGGCGATCCTCGGCGATCGCGAGCACCGCGTCGGAGTTCAGGTTGCTGTTATGTGTGTTGTATCGCGTGAAGTGGCCGCTCGCGCGGTCGAAGGCGTTCAGGCCACCGCCATCCGTCGCCACCCACATGCCGCCCCTGGAATCCTCGGCAAACGAGATGACCGAGTTGAAGCTCAGGCTTTTCGGATCGCCCGCCACGGAACGGAAGCGATGGATGGCGTCGCCGTTCTGCTTGGAGATGTTCACGCCGCCGGCGAATGTGCCAGCCCAAAGCGCGCCTCCCTGATCGCGCGCCATGGCCCAGACGGAGTTGTTGTTGACACCCGACGGATTGCTCGGATCGAAGCGGTAGAGTTTGAATGTTCGAGTTGCAAAATCGAAATACTCGAGACCTCCATTCTCCGTCCCGACCCACAGCCCGCGCGACCCCTCGGGAAGGAAAGCCCGGATGTTGCGGCTTGCGCCGAGCAGCGGGTCGGATGCGGCGATGCTGTAGGTGGTGGAAACGCCAGTCGTCCTGTCGATGCGCGTGAGGCCAGCGTCGTAGTAGCCAACCCACATCGCGCCAGACGGATCCTCCTGAAACGCGCGGACGTACTTTCCTGGTGGACTGCCCGGATTTGCCTTGTCGTTCACCCAGTGACGAACAGTGCCGGTGGCGGGATCCTGCTCGAAGGCGCCAGCCGTCTCCGTTCCGATCCAGAGATGCTGGCTCCGGTCTTCGTACAGTGCGAAAACCGAATACGTCTTGAATGATGACCCAGCGTATGGCACCGACTTTCCTGTCGCGCCGTCGAACTCGTAGAGCCCGCGGTCGGTACCGACGAGCAACTTTCCGCGCGCTTCGGTGATCGCCTGCACCGAAAGGCTGTCCGAAGGCACCACCCGAAAGTTGGTGAACCGCTCGCGCGCCCGATCGTAGCGCGACAGGCCGGCGTTGGTGCCGACCCAAACCGTCTTGTCATGGTCCTCGAAGATCGCGTTGACGCGATTATCCGCGAGGCTCGTGGAGTCCGCGATCTTGTGCTTGTACTCGGCGAAGGTGTATCCGTCGTAGCGATTCAGTCCGCGCAGGCTTCCGAGCCACATGAAGCCGCGGCTGTCCTGCATGATGGCGCCGATCTGCGAGCTGACCAATCCATCGTCGGGCGTGATCTGCCGGAACTGCACCGTCTGCGCGGCAAGCAGGGCCGGGAGTAGGAAAGCGACGGTGGTGAGCGTCGCGCTCTGGATGGTCGTGCGCAGACACGACCGGCGCGCGCGCACGCCGGCTCTGAAGCGAATGGCAAATGTGCCAGACATTAGGCTCGGGAAGGGGTGGTGTCGGGCGTAGATGTGCAACCCGGTCGTCGCGAGCGCCAGTGGCCGGAGCGGCGATGGAGTTCCTCTTTCGACCGCTCATGCTATCTTCGGCAACTCTCAGGCTTAGTTGTGTTCGCCTACCCAAGTCCACGCCATGGTAGACCCACGCCGGATAGTCGTCGCCGTCGCCCTCATACTCTCGGTGTCAGCATCGATCGCCGCAGCACAAGCGAGCTCGGCGTCGTTTGTCGTCACGTCGGGGACCGACACCATCGCCGTGGAGACGTTCTCCTCGACGCCCGCCGCCCTGACCGGGACCCTTCGACTGCCCCAGCAGCAGGCGCGTGCGCGGTACGTGATTCACCTGCGACCGGACGGTTCGATCGCCGAGGCGGACGTGACCGACGATGCGCCGAACTTCTTCTCGGGAACGATCACCTTCGACGAGAAAGCGGCGGTCGACATTCGCACGCGCACATTGCCCCGCCGCCGATTCATCATGGCGCCGCCAGCTACGTATCCGCTGATCGGCGCTTCGGTGGCGCTCATGGAGCAGCTCGCACGCGTCACATACGCCGCCACGCGAGACAGCACGAGTGCGCAGGTCTTCAACATTCGCAATCGCACGCTCGGGACCGCGACCTTGAAGCGCATCGGTCGCGACTCGCTCGCCATCACCTGCGACGGCTGCCAGCGCGCGGGCTCGCACCAGTTGATCCACGTCGGCATCTCGCCGAACGGGGACTTCACCGGCGGGACGGAGCTCGTACAGCTGTGGGTCATCACGAGAGGAAGATAGGAAGATAGGAAGATAGGAGGTAGGAAGATAGGAAGATCGGAGGATGGAATTCCTATCATCCTATCATTCCATCATCGGTTCTTCCCCGTCAGATCCGCGCCGTGGTGACGTCCGCAGGCACCGGATCCTCGCCTGGGTTGACGAACACGTCGTCCTCGATGCGGTGTTGACGCTCGTACAGCTCGCGATACCGGCCGCTGTGCGCAATCAACTGCCGATGCGTTCCGCGCTCGACGATCTCGCCATGCTCGAGCACGAGGATCTGATCGGCGCTCGTGATTGTCGACAGGCGATGCGCGATGACGAAGGTCGTCCGCCCCGCGCGTAGCCTCCGCAGGCCTTCCTGGATCATCTGCTCGCTCTCGCTGTCGAGCGACGACGTCGCCTCGTCAAGAATGAGGATGCGCGGATCGGCGAGAATGGCGCGTGCGATCGCGACACGCTGCCGCTGTCCGCCTGACAACTTCACACCGCGCTCGCCCACGATCGTCTCATACTGATCGGGAAAGCCACGCACGAACTCGTCGACATTCGCGATGCGCGATACCTCGCGTACCTGCTCGTCGGTCGCATCGGGGCGTGTGAAGGCGATGTTCTCTTTCACCGTACCGTCGAACAGGAAGTTGTCCTGCATCACGACGCCGAGGTGTCCACGAAACTCGTGCAGCTTCAGGCTGTCGAGGTCCTGGTCGTCGAGCACCACGCGCCCCTTCTGCGGGCGCGCAAAGGCCAGCACGAGAGAGATGAGCGTGCTCTTCCCCGAGCCGCTCGAGCCCACGAGCGCAGTCGTCGTGCCTGCTGGCGCCTCGAACGACACGCCCTTGAGCACGGGGACGCCCGGCTCGTACTCGAACCACACATTCTCGAAGCGCACGTCGCCGCGAACGAGCGGCACCGGAGCCTTGCGCGCGTCCTCCTGATCTTCCGTCGCCATGTCTTTGAGCTCGCGGATGCGATCGAGACCGGCGAGCGCCTCCGTGAGCTGCGTGCCGATGTTCGCGATCTGCACGAGCGGCAGCGTCACGAGACCGATGAAGATCAGGTACATCAGCAGGTCGCCGATGGTCATCCGTCCGGCAAGCACGGCGCGCCCACCGAACATCATCAGCAGCACACCGATGGAGCCGACGACGGCAGTGCCCATCGCGCCCGTGGCGGACGTCCCCGTGATGGTCTTTGCGACGTTGACGAACAACCGGTTCACGCCGCCAGCGAACACCTGCCGCTCGCGCTCCTCGGCCGTATAGATCTTCACGATCCGGATGCCGCCGATGGTCTCGGTCAGGCGTCCGGTCACTTCAGCCGTGATGGCGCCGCGCTCGCGAAAGAGCGGGCGCAGCTTGCGGAAAGCCACCGCCATGCCGGTGCCAAAGATCGCGAGGAAGATCACGGTGCCGAGCGTGAGCTGCCAGTTCAGCCAGAAGAGGACGCAGAGGGCGACGATTGCCGTGAAGAGCCCGCCGACGAGCTGAATCAGCCCGGTCCCGACGAGATTGCGGATGCCCTCGGGATCGTTCATCACGCGCGACACGAGAACGCCGCTCTTCGTGCTGTCGAAGAAGCGAACGGGCAGGCGGACGAGATGCGCCTGGACGTCCTCGCGCAACTGCGAGATGGCGCGTTGGGCCGCGACGCTCACGACCTGCGACAGCGCGAACGACGTGATCGCATTGATGAGCGTGGCGGCGCCGGCGGCGAGCGCGAGCGGCAAAAGCAGCTCGACGCGGTGCTTCCCGATGACGTCGTCCATCAGCCACTTCGTGCTCGCCGGAAGGACGAAGCCGGCCGCGCGGCTGATGAGCATGAGGCCGATCCCGATCGAGACGGACCGGCGGTGCACCCAAATGAGCGCGCGGGCTTCGCCCCAGGCGCGTTTCGAGTCGTACTTCGGCTTGACGGTTTCTGCCATAAGTGAAACTATCGTATTTTCCCCGCCCAGTCGACACGCAGCCCACCCAATTCGAGAGTATGATGATCTCGCGACCGTTCGTCCTCCTCCTTGCCTGCTGCCTCGCGGGCTGCACGCATGGAACGCCCGCACCGGCCGCTGATGCGCGCCCGGCCATGCAGCTCTTCCTGCTCGCCGGCCAGTCAAACATGGCGGGCCGCGGCGCGGTGGAGGCGCAGGATCGAGTGCCGGTGAACGGCGTCGTCATGCTCGACCGCACTCTCGCGTGGGTGCCGGCGGTCGATCCGGTCCATTTCGACAAGCCGAGTGCCGGCGTCGGTCCTGGTCGCGGCTTTGCCCTCGCGCTGCATGCAACGGACACCACGACGCGCATCGGCCTCGTGCCCACGGCCGTCGGCGGGTCGCCGATCTCATCGTGGGAGCCGGGCGCACTCGATGCGGCTACGAAGACCCATCCGTACGACGACGCCCTCGTCCGCGCGCGCGCAGCACGACGCGATGGACGCTTCCGCGCTATCCTCTGGCATCAAGGCGAAGCCGACGCCACGCCGGAGCTCTCCGTCGTCTATGCGGATCGTCTGCGCGCACTCATCGCGCGATTTCGTAGCGAGCTCGGCGAGCCCGAGCTGCCGTTCATCATCGGTCAGCTCGGACAGTTTCCGCGCACGTCGTGGAGTGCAGCAAAGGTTCGAGTGGATTCAGCGCAGCGAGCAGTTGCTGCCAGCATGCCGAACGTCGCGTTCGTGACGTCGGATGGCCTGAAGCACCGAGGCGACAGCCTGCACTTCGAGAGCGCAGGTGCGCGCGAGCTTGGCCGCCGCTACAGCGCGGCCTACCTCGCCCTCGTGCGAACGAGTCGATAATTTCTCTCATCGTACCTTCGAGGCGAGATGAGAAGTTGATGCAGGCCCTAATGATCGATCAGGCGGGACAGGTCCGGCTCGGTACACTCGCTCATCCAGAGCCAGGTCCCGACGACGTGCTGCTCCGCATCCGCACGATCGGGTTCTGTGGATCGGACCTGAACACATACCGCGGCCTCAACCCGCTCGTGACGTATCCGCGAGTGCCGGGTCACGAAATCGCCGCCGAAATCGTCTCCCTCGGCGCCGCCGTGCCCGCGGGTCTCCTCGAGCCCGGAATGACCGTCACCGTTTATCCATACACGTCGTGCGGCCACTGTCCCGCATGTCGACGCGGGCGGACGAATGCCTGCCGTGACAACCAGACACTCGGCGTACAGCGCGATGGTGCGCTGACGGAGTTCATTGCGGTGCCGTGGCAGAAAGTAGTGCGGGCCGATGGACTTTCAATTCGCCAGCTCGCGCTCGTCGAGCCGCTGAGCGTCGGGTTCCATGCAGTCGATCGCGGCCGCGTGACGCCGAGTGACGTGGTGGCTGTTATCGGGTGTGGTGCCGTTGGACTCGGCGCGGTTGCGGGCGCGCATGCGCGCGGTGCGCACGTCATTGCGGTCGACGTCGACGACGCGAAGCTCGTACTCGCCCAGAAGGCTGGTGCGCGCGATCTCGTGAACACGCCGGCGTCGTCGCTGCGCGAACGCATCGCTGCGCTCACCAGCGGCGATGGCGCGGACGTCGTGATCGAGGCGGTGGGTCTCGCCGAAACGTTCGTCGCTGCCGTCGAGGCGGTCGCGTTCACCGGTCGCGTCGTCTACATCGGCTACACGAAGGGCGCGGTCGCCTACGATTCGTCGCTGTTCGTGAAGAAGGAGCTCGACATCCTCGGCTCGCGCAACGCGACGCTCGACGACTTTCGCGACGTGATCGAGATGCTTCGTGAAGAAAAGTTTCCCTGCGACGGTGCCGTGACGCGATCCGTAGCGCTGGAAGACGCCGCAGAGGCGCTCGAGACCTGGCATCGCGATCCACGTCTCGTCACGCGCATTCATGTCGACGTGAGCTGACGGCGGCTAACTCGCGCGAAGCGGCTTGCCAGAGCCGACGGCCGCGCGCTCGCCCTGTCGTATCGCGAATGATCCGTTGACGATCACCGCCGCAATGCCCACGGGATACTGGAAGGGATTCTCGAACGTCGCGCGGTCCGCAATGCGCGATGGATCGAAGACGACGACATCCGCCGCGAAGCCGCTCGCAAGCGTGCCTCGATCGCTCAGCCCGACGCGCGCTGCCGACATCGACGTCATCCTCCGGATCGCTTCGCCGAGTGGAATCACCTTGCGATCGCGCACATAGTGGCCGAGCACACGTGGGAACGTGCCCGCGCCGCGCGGGTGCGGGCTTCCGCGACGTGTAGGTCCGTCGACGGCAAACCCGCCGCCATCGGAGCAGATGGTCGTCAACGGATGCGCGAGGATCTTCTCCAGCGTCTCCTCGTTCATCGCGAAGCCAAGCATGCCGACGTTGCCGCCACTGCGGCGGAGCAGGGCGAGTGCGTCGTCGTATGGATCGATGCCGAGCGCGCGCGCATGCGCGCCGAGTCGCTTTCCCTCCGCATCGCGGTCCTCGGCGGCACGGACCGACGAGATCTGCACGTTGTCCCATCCGCCGATGAGCTCCACCTTCGCGAGCGCTTCACGCTTGATGCGCGGTGCGATCGCTGAATCGTCGAGCCGCGCGAGAAAGGCAGACGTGCCGCCGTCTCGGCTCCACACGGGGAAAAGATTCGTCAGGCCGGTCGAGTAGGCGACATATGGATACCAGTCCCACGCGGCAGGAGTGCCCGCGGCGCGCGCGTCGGCGACCCGCTGAAACACCGCATCGATCTTCGCGAAGTTGCGTGGGCCCTGTGCCTTCAGGTGCGAAATCTCGAGCGCGCAGCCGGCGCCTCGCGCCACCGCGATCGACTCGTCCACGGCTTCGAGCAGGCGATCGTCCTCGTTGCGCATGTGCGTCGCGTACGGAAGCCTCCGTCGCGCGAGTGGCGTGCACAGCGCGATGAGCTCGGCCAGCGATGCGAACGCGCCCGGTGTGTACTCGAGGCCGGACGACGCACCACACGCTCCATCGGCGAGCGCGCTTTCGACCATCGCGGCCATGCGCCGCAATTCATCGACAGTGGCGGGCCGGTCGTCTTCACCAACCACTTCGCCGCGCACGGACCCCAGCCCGACCATCGACGCCACGTTGGGTCCTGGCCGGATTCGCTCGAGGTCAGTGAAGTAGCTGCGGAACGACTTTTCCGCGGAACCGGTCGCGCGCGAGCTGCCGTCCGCGCCCACGACGATCGTGGTGACACCCTGACGAATCACCGACTCCGCTCGTGCGTCTTCGGTGAGATTGCCGTCGCCGTGCGAGTGGATGTCGATGAAGCCCGGTGCGACGGCGAGTCCCTTCGCGTCGAACTCCTCGCGTCCCCTTGTGGCGAGCGACGGCCCGATCTCGGTGATCCGACCGCCGGAGATTGCGACGTCGAGCTCCCGGCCATCACGGCCGCTGCCGTCGAACACGGTGCCCTTGCGAAGGACGAGATCACTGTCGGGTCGCCGCCGCCGGAGTGGCAGCGCCGAGGCAACAAGCACGTTCGCGGACACCGCGAGGAAGTCGCGACGATTGCATGGCGTCATGGGTCGGCAAGGTACCCTCGGCACACCTTGTCCGCGAGCGGCCGGAGGTGGAGCTTCGTGGCACCATCACCATCACCGACAGGCACTCGATGCGAATCCATGTTCTCTCGCTGATCGCGACCGCGCTCGCAGCTTCCGGCAGTCCATGCGCCGGTCAGTCGCTCCAATACCGTTCGCCGGCGGGTGTCGAGTATCGCGCCTTCGCCGACACTGGACCGGTCGCTCGCGCAGAACGCGCGCTCCAGGCCGACCCGCGAACCATCCAGCGCTACATCGATCTCGGCGTCGCCGAGGCGGGCGCACGTCAGATGCAGGAGGCGGTGCAGACCTTCACACGCGCCCTCGCCGTCGCGCCGAACGACCCGATGCTCTATCGCTGGCGCGGGCACCGCAATCTCTCGGTGAGAAACTTCGACGCCGCCATGGCCGACCTCACGCGCGGCTATGCGCTCGACAGCCTCAACTACGGCACGCTGTACCACCTCGGCGTGCTGCGCTTCGTTCGCGGAGACTTCAATGCAGCGGCGGACGCGTTCCGTCGTGCCCAGCCGCGCGCACCCGACGCCGGCGAACTTGCCGGTTCCACGGACTGGCTCTGGATGTCGTTGCAGCGCGCGGGACGCGGAACCGAGGCGACGTCCATGCTCGCACGGCATCCCGATTCGCTCGCGACGACGGTGGCCTACTCGCGCCGACTCAAGATGTACCGCGGCGAGATCGCGCCTGAGGCACTCATCACCGCCTCCGACACGGGCGACGTCGACCTCGCGACGCTGAGCTTCGGACTCGGCAACTGGTATCTCGTGAAGGGCGATTCTGCACGCGCGCGAACACAGTTTCAGCGTTCGATCGCGTCTGGCGGATGGCCGGCATTCGGATTCATCGCGTCGGAAGTCGAATTGGCGCGAATGCACTGAGGTCTAGAGGTAGCTCAGCCACCACGCAGTGCTGCGCTGCCGAAGCGCCGCCCAGCGCGTCGCGAAAAGAGCGACGGTCGTGGTGCCAAGATTCGTCTTACTCGCCGCGAGGTCGCCGAAGTAGTCGCGGGTAATGAGCGACGCTGCAGTCGCCGGATCTCTGCGTCCCTCGCCGGGCTGGACAGCCAAGGAAACTTGCACATGAAAGGACGCACGCTATTATTTGCACAATGACACTTCCAGCGATTCACCGACCCCGCGCCGGAGTGGATCCCCAGTTGGTGCTCGCCAAGGCCACGCTGTCAGCCGCGGAGCGCCTCGGCGTTCGAAATCGCCAGCTCGCATCCATCATCGGCACGAGTGAGGCATCGGTGTCGCGCTTGAGCAACGGCCGCGCGCTCGATCCCGCGAGCAAGGAGGGTGAGCTCGCGTTGATGTTCCTGCGCCTCTATCGCTCGCTCGATGCGCTCGTCGGCGGGGACGACGTCAAGTCGCGCACGTGGCTTCACGCCGCCAACGATCACGTCGGTGGAGTGCCCGCCGAGCGGATCCGTACAGTCGAGGGCCTTGTCGATGTCGTCCAGTATCTGGACGCGATGCGCGGGCGACTCTGAGCTTCGCGCGCTCCGCCTCTCGCCATGGCGGGTGGTTGAAGCGCAGCATCAGGTGTCCACGCGCAAGCTCGTCGATTCCGTCGAGGAGCAGGAGCTCCTGGAGGAGCTGATCGACGGCGTGAAGCCGCCAGACGCGAGCAATGGTCGGCTGCACTACCTGTTGTTCACGCCCTTTCGCTATCCACCGCTGCGCCATGGCTCACGCTTTGGGGCACGACACGAGCGGGGCATCTGGTACGGCTCCGAGACGCGCGCCACGGCGCTGGCGGAAGTCGCCTACTACCGGCTGCTCTTTCTCGAGGGCACGCAAGGCGCGCTCGGCGCGGTGCTCACGCCGCTGACCGCGTTCACGGTGCGGGCGCGCTCGTCGCGCGGAATCGACCTGGTGGTCACGCCGTTCGGTGCGCACCGCAAGTCGATCGCTTCACCGAACTCTTACGGCGCCTCGCAGTCCCTCGGCGTCGCGATGCGGGATGCAGGCGTCGAGCTGTTCAGGTATCCGTCGGCACGTGATCCGAGCGGGGTGAACGTGGGCGCATTCGCGCCAACGGTGTTTGGGGCTGCGAAGCCACAGAAGTTCGAGACCTGGCATTGCACGGCGACCACACAACGCGTGGAGTTTGCGCAGAGCGACTACCTGGGGCGGAACACCCTCGTGCTCGAACGCGCGGCATTTCTCGTTGATGACAAGTTGCCGGCGCCTGCGCTCTAGACGAGCCACAGCAACTGCATATTTACCACGGAGGTCACGGAGAACACAGAGGACCGCTTGCACTAGTCCTCATACCATCGCGTGCATCGGCCGGAGTTTCTCTCCGCAGTCCTCCGTGTCCTCTGTGTCCTCCGTGGTAAAATTGCTGTTCCGTCGTGGTAAAATTGCTGTTCCGCCGTGGTAAAATTGCCGTTCCGCTCTTTTGCCCCCAGCGATACCGCTTGCCGTTCGGCTGTCAAACACAATCGAAGAGGGTTGTGGTCAGGTACCGCGAACCGGAATCCGGCGAGATGGTCGCAATCCGCGCCCCCGACCCAAGCTCGCGGGCGAGAGTGAGTGCCGTCCACGCGATGGCGCCCGTTGACATGCCGACGAAGAGCCCCTCCTCGCGCGCCAGGCGCCGAGCGATCGGGAATGCGTCTTCCTCCCAGGCCCGTACCACACGGTCGACCACCGAGCGATCGAAGTTCGCGGGCACGAAGCCCGGTCCCATTCCCTGGAACTGATGCTGTCCACGCTCGCCGCCCGACAGCACCGGGCTGCGCGCCGGCTCGACCGCCACCACGAGCGTGTTCGGGTTCTGCTCCTTCAGGAATCGACCGACGCCACTGATCGTCCCGCCGGTGCCTGAGCCGTAGACGAATGCGTCGATGCGCTTGTCGAGCTGGTTCCACAACTCGGGGCCCGTGAGCTCGTAATGCGTGCGCGGGTTGGCCGGGTTCGAGAATTGATTGGGCATCCACGCGCCGGTCGTGTCGCGAATCTTCTCCGCCTCCTCGATCGCGGCGAGCATGCGGCGCGCCGGGTCGGTGAGCACGAGCTCCGCACCGTACGCCGTGAGCGTTTTCTTTCGTTCGTCACTCGCTGACGCGGGCAGGCACAGGATGAGTCGATAACCGCGCGCCGACGCCACCTGCGCGAGACCGATCCCGGTATTGCCCGATGTCGGTTCCACGATGGTGTCGCCGACATGCAGCACGCCGCGCTGCTCCGCGTCCACGATCATGGCGAGTGCCGTGCGATCCTTGATCGAGCCGCCGGGATTCGAGCCCTCGAGCTTCATCCAGATCTCGGCCATGCCGGGCTCCGTGACGCGCTGAAGCCGCACCACGGGAGTCGCGCCGATGACCGCGTCGATCCGATGTGTGGGGTTGGTCATGTTCCACGCCTCGAGGCGTGCGAGACGTCTGCGCCGGCGATCCCGTTCAGGACGAGGCGGGTCGATAGCTCGACGTCGCTCGCAAACGTGGCGGCGACGGAGCAATACGTCCCGAATGCGAGCGCGATGCTGCGCTCCGCATGATCGCGGTCGATGTTCTCGCCGTCGATGGAGAATTCCAGCGTCGCGCTGAGCACCCGCCGAGGCGGCGACGCGGCGCGGACCGCCGCGATCCGGATGTCGACGCGAGTGGCGGGCGTGCGGCGCTTCTCCAGGTAGTCGACGACGTCGATCGCGGAACATGACGCGAGTGCGCCGAGGAGCGCCTCGACGGGCCCGGGTCCCTTGGTGCGATTGCCGTCGATCGTGATCGGCGTCGCGCCCGCGCGGCTCACCTTGTACTGGCGGCCACCCTGCCAACTGACGAACACCTCGCCCGCGGTTTCGCTCATCGCTCCTCGATTGGATGTTCCGTGCAATAACTCATTGCGGCACAGATTGGTTCTCTCGTCGCCCGCGAGGTATGGCAGCCGCGGTGAGCAGCCGGTGGAACGACGATGATAGTGTAGGGGCTGTCACTGGCTACTGATGCTGATAGCTGACAACCGACGGCTCTGCGGTTGTTGTTGGCTCAAAGCTCAGGCTTGGGTCTGGGTTTGGGCCGGGGTCTGGAGGCATTGGTCCGGAACTGCAACCGAAGAGCTATCGGTGTTCAGCTATCAGCGTCAGTTTGCAGTCGGATACCAAGCTCAGCGCTCATGATGAATCCTGCCGCACGCCTCACGTACTACGTCGCATGGCATATCATCCAAAGCTCGCACTAATGATCGCACTGCTGGTCCTCGGCAAGCAATCCGCCGCCGCTCAGGGTATTCGGCGTCTCGATGGCTCGACCATTTCGATCGCCCGCGCGGACTCGATAGGTCGAAAAGCCTTGACTGACGAAGGCGTTACCGGCGCGCAGATCGTCGTCATGGATCAGGGGCAGGGTTGCGTGGAGCGCCGCGTACGGCATGCGTCGCGAGCCCGATCTCCCAATGACGCGCGAAACGACCACGTGGGCCGCCTCGATCACCAAGGCGGTTTTTGCGACGTACGTGATGCAGCTCGTGGAGCGCGGCGAATTCGATCTCGACGTGCCCGTCGCCCGCCAGCTCGCTCGGCCGCTCGATCAGTACGAGCCATACAAGGAGACGGCGACGGAGCTCGTCCGCGACAGCCTCTGGCCGCGCGTCACGCCGCGGATGCTGCTCGCGCACGCGTCAGGCCTTCACAACTTCGCGTTCATCGAGCCCGACAAGAAGCTGCACCTGCACTTCGCTCCCGGTACGGGGTTTCTGTATTCTGGCGACGGCATCAACCTAGTGCAGTTCGTGATCGAGCAGAAGAAGGGCATGTCGCTCGACACGCTCATGGAACGCGCCCTGTTTGTACCGCTCGGCATGGAATTGTTTGACGCTGTCACTGAATACTGATGCTGATGGCTGATAACCGACAGCTCTTCGGTTGTTGTTGGCTCGGAGCTCAGGCTTGTGTCTGGGCTTGCGTCTGACGTCGAACGTCTTTGGTCCGGCACTGCAACCGAAGAGCCATCGGTTGTCAGCCATCAGCGTCAGTTTACAGCCAATCGGAACTGACACTCAAAACGTGGGCAACTCACATCAGATGGCATGATCCGTGTCCAGATCGACTCCACTCCAGATCTTCTTCGCCGTCCAGTCCGCGGACGGCGACGTCCAGAAGGGATCGGACGCCGGCAGTCCCAGCGGCAACAGCCCCGCCGCGCAGAGATACACGCTGCCGCTGCTGATGTAGCTCTCACCGAGGTGCGGTTGACGTCCCGCGAATCCGACGGTGAGCCATCCCGAGCTGTCGAACGTGCCCGGCGCCTCGATCATGCGGCCGATCACCGCACTTAGCGCACTCCGCACCTGCTGCGGGCTCACTCCCTCCGGCAGCTGTCGCCGCAGCGCCATCTGGCCGAGCAACTGGAACGCGCCGAAGCGATAGGCGAGCGAGCGTCCGATTGGCGGGAAAGTCCCTTCGGGCGAGATGAGTCGCTCCTGAATGGCCGCATAGCGCTTCGCTCGCAACACCACCGGGTCGACAAGCGACTTCCACTCTGGCGTCGTCGGCGCGAGCGTGCCAAGGACGTCGAGCAGCATCGGCTGGATGACGAAGCTGTTGTAGTAGTCCCAGTGGAAAGTGGGTCCGTCGCCATACATGCCGTCGCCCTTGTACCACTGCTCGTGCTGCCGAACGGCGTAGTCCACTCGCATGCGATCCCAATCGGCGCCCATCACGCTCAGTGCGGTCTCGATCATCGCGCTGAAGAGCAGCCAGTTGTTGAATCCCGGCTTGATGACGCGCGTGGAGACGAGGGCTGCGACGAGATTGCGCTTGGTCGTAGATGGAAGTGTTTCGTGGAGCTCGCGCGGCGCGCGCACGATTGCATGCGCGAGAAAGGCCGCGTCGACCAGCGGCTGACTGCCCGAGGTGAAGTTCATGAAGTCGGGCGACGCGGGATCCGTCGCCGCATCGATGCCCGCACGCGCAAGCTCGGCAAATCGTGATCGCTGTGCGGCTTCGGCAGAGCCGTCGGACTCCAGCTCCAGCCACGGCGCGATTCCGGTAAGCAGGCGACCGAAGGCCTCGAGTGCCGCATAGCGCCGCCGCTCTGGAGTCGCCGTCGCCGCGACCACATCCGGCATCCGCTCTCGCAACCGATGCTCGGCGAGATTGGTCAGCACCGGAGTCGCGATGCGCGTGAGCACGTCCACCCAATAGGCGCGGTCGTCGCGCGCCGGCGCCGTCGCGTGTGCGACATCCGTCAACGACAGACTGGGAAGCGCTACGCCAGCAACGGCGAGTCGTGCGAGAAAGTCTCGGCGGTGTGTCATGCGTCGGTGTCGCGCGGTAAACTCCAGCGCGAGTGCGAGGTTCTCATGGTTTGCGCTCCGGCGGCGCAGGACGCAACAGCAGGTCCTGAAAGTCGAAGCTGAAGTCGACGTCATCCGATGCGGGCGCCATCTTGACCTGATCGATGGTGCCATCAGGATTCAGCGCGAACGTGGCGTAGGCATCGGCGCGGAGCTCGCGGTCGCGCCACTTCACCAGAAAGGAGTCGTGCTGCCAGTGGATCATGTCGCCGACGAGTTGCGGCGTATGCCCGAAGCGCATGACGAGACCGCGGCCCTCCATCGCGATGCCGACGTCGCCGTACCATTGGTCGGCATAGCGGCCGGCGAATTTCGCGAGCGGAAGGGATGGTCCCGACATCGAATCGCGCGCGGCTGCGGCGCGGTTGTTGGCAGCGGCCAAGCGCATGCGTCCGGTATCGCGCTGGGCGGCGAAGAGGCCGAGGTAGTCGAGTTCCGGTGCGTCGAGCCCAGCATCGATTGCGCGAAGCGTGATCGCGTTGAATGCCTCGCCCGATTCCTGGTTCGTCAGCACTACGACGCCGAGCCGCTTGCCGGGGATCATCGTCACGAGCGAGACGTAGCCCGGCAGGCCGCCGGAGTGCTGGAGCTGGAGACTGCCGCGATAGTCCGAAACGCCGAGTCCGAGCGCGTAGCCCCTGAGGTTGGGGCGAAGGTGCTCGAAACCGGAAATCGTACGCGGGCCGACGGCGAGGGGCGTGACGATCGACCATAGCTGTCGCGTGCTTGCCGGCGTGAAAAGTCGGCGCTCGGGTACACCGGCACTCGCCGCGGCGATGCGGCCGGAGTCCATTTGCACGATCATCCACTTCGCCATGTCGGTCGCGCTGGCGTTGATGCCACCGGCGGGGTTGGTGTTGTCGCTGACCATCGGCGCGATGGGACGCACCGTGCCGTTCACTTCGGCGTGGGTCGTCGCGACATTGCCGCCGTTCGCGGCGTCGGCGTGTCGCACGGTGCTCGACGTCATGCCCACCGGAACGATGATCCGTGTGCGCACGAATTCTTCCCAGCTCATGCCGGACATCTTCTCGATGAGCTGTCCGGCCACGAGATACAGCACGTTGTCGTAGGCGTACGCGCTGCGAAACGATGTCGCCGGCTTGATGTAGCGGAGACGCCGCGCAATCTCGGCGCGATCGTACGTCGACGCAGGCCACCAGAGCAGGTCACCCGCGCCGAGTCCAAGACCGCTGCGATGGACGAGGAGGTCGCGCACGGTGAGCTCGCGTGTGACGAACGGATCGTACATCGCGAAGTCCGGCAGGTATCGGATGACGGGTGCGTCCCATTCGAGCTTGCCCGCTTCCACCAGCATCGCGATGGCGCTCGCGGTGAAGATCTTGGTGTTCGACGCGATGCCGAAGCGCGTGTCCCCATCAACGCGGTCCGGCTTGCCAAGCGTGCGCACGCCATACCCCTTGGCGAGCACGACGCGTCCGTCCTTCACGATCGCGACCGCAACGCCCGGCACATCGAATGTCTTGATGACGCGCTCGACATAGGCGTCAAAGTTCGGCGGCGGCGCTGCGGTCCCTTGAGCGGCCGCGGTGGACGCAGACAGCATCGCCACAGCGAGCGCAAGGCGCGATTTCGCGAGCATGATAGTTTTCTTGTGGTCGGGGTCGACGAACGGCAACCGCTAACAGAATGGCTTCCCTCGTCTGGAGGGCGCAAGGCTCAGATGGTCATGGAGGCAGCGTTGTCGAGCGCGTCGGAAGATCGCTTCACCCTATTGCGCGACCGCTACACGGCCGATCGCGGCGCGGACGAACGCGACACTCACGCGATGGTCATCACGCGCCTCGAGCGCGCGCTCGACGCCATCGGCTGGCGTTCGGCGAACGGAGCGTCGTCGGAGGAGGTTGCCGCCGACGCGGTGCACATTATCGCCGATTGCGTGAATCGACATCACGATTTGGGGCGCGCCGCCGAATCGCTCGCGGATCTGCTCTACCGCTCAGCTGCCACGCTCGACGGGTCGATGTACGCGGCGTCGGCGTACGTGCCGGCGGCGGAAGAGGTGTTGAGTCGCTATTCGAAAGGTCAGGCATGACCGTTCGTCTCTTTCCTCGAACTGAGCTGACGTGATTCCAAGACTCTCCCCGTTTCACTTTTTGTTCGCTGCCGGTCTGTACATTGCCGCCTGCGCGCGCGATGCGGCGCCAAGCGCAGACTCGAGCGTAGCGCGCGCCGACACGTCGAAAACGTCGTCGACCTCGACGGCAGCAGCGTCCGCAGAGGCCCCTTCGGCGCCCGCGCCCTCTTCGGCGGGATCGGGAGCAGTCGTCGTCAGTGAACGCGGCATCGGCGCAGTGAGAGTCGGAATGACCCGCGCCGAAGCATCGGCGGCAACGCAGGGCACGCTCGCGGCGCCGCCCGCCGCGGATACGGCGGAATGCGGGTATGCGACTTGGCAGGGGGGACCTGCGGGTGTTCGCTTCATGACCGCGCGTGGCCGCATCGCACGCGTCGACGTCGATCGCGGCGACGTTGCCACCGAGGCAGGTGCGCGAATCGGCGATTCCGAGGAAACCATCGCGAAGCTCTACCACGGTCAAGTGCAGACCACGCCGCACAAGTACACGGCCGGGCACTACCTCACGGTTCGTAGCGCAACTCCGGCCGACAGCCTGTATCGCCTAATCTTCGAGACCGACGGCAAGCGTGTAACCCGCTACCGCGCGGGCCGGATGCCGGAAGTCGCATTCGTCGAGGGATGCGGATGAGCAGTGATCCGCTGCACGGCGTCACGCTCCAGATGATGCTCGAGTACCTCGTCGAGAAGTATGGATGGGAGGGGCTGGCCCGTCGGATCGACATCCGGTGCTTCACGAACGATCCGAGCATCAAGTCGTCGTTGACATTTCTTCGCAAGACACCGTGGGCGCGAAGCAAGGTCGAGGCGTTTTACCTGAACTCACTGCGGCCGTCGCGCTGACATTCGTCCGCGGCGCCGCTCAACTACGCCAGGGAAATCACGTGGCAACTCGCGCAACCGGAACGTTCGAGGTCAAGCTCGCTCCACAGGCACCCGACGGCTACGACGTAGGCGGCACCCTCGGCCGCATGACCATCGACAAGGTCTTCCAGGGTGACATCGATGGCGCCAGCAAGGGGACGATGCTCACCGCGATGGGCAGCGTCAAAGGCTCCGCGGGTTACGTCGCCGTCGAACGCATCACCGGCACTGTGCATGGCAAGCGGGGCTCCTTTGCGCTGCTGCACCGAGGCATAATGGATCGCGGTGCGCCGTCGCTGAGCGTAGTGGTCGTGCCCGACTCCGGCACGGACGACCTCGTCGGCATTACGGGAATGCTCAACATTATCATCGAGAAGGGCGTCCATTCGTACGAGTTCGACTACGACATCACCGCCGTGGCGTGAGCGCGAGTTGATCGCGGGTCGCTATCAATGAGCGCGCCCGAGCGCTATCCCATCCCGGCCGCTCGGCACAGGGCGGAGCTGAGTATCGAGCGGAGTCGGTTCATCTGCACCATCGAGCGGGTGAATGAACCGGAAGACGCACAGGCATTCGTGCGCGAGATGAACGCGGAGTTCGCTGATGCGACGCACAACTGCTGGGCGTTCATCGCGGGTCCGCCGGCCAGCACGAACCGGATTGGCATGAGCGACGATGGAGAGCCACATGGAACCGCCGGGCGACCCATGCTTACCGTGCTGACGCACAGTGGAGTGGGCGACATCGCCGCTGTCGTCACGCGCTACTTCGGCGGAACGAAGCTCGGCACCGGTGGGCTCGTGAAGGCGTATGGCGGTGCGGTGCAGCATGCGCTGCTCACGCTTCCCAAGACGGAACGCATCGAGCGCGTCGACGTCGAGCTGACGATCGCGTACAACCACATCGCTGCCGTGCAACAGGCACTTGCGGCGCACGAAGCGGAAATCCTCAATCAGCAATTCGGCGCAGACGTGGTATTCAAGGTTCGGATGCCGAAGGCCAATCTGGAGCGATTGCGAGCCACTGTGGCCGACGCGACTCGAGGTGAGGCGCGCATCGCGGATGGAGGCCTCGTTGATTCATAACGCGGCAACGCCTCTTGCTGCACCGCGTCTACATCCGCGGCGAAGACAGGATGCATGTCGCGAATGCGTTCCGTCACCAGGGTCAGTCAGTCGACGTTATTGCCCCGGTGCTCGGGGATGGTCACCGCACTCCGAACATGTTCGCCTTCACGATCGACGACATGGCTGATTTCGGCGCCGAGTCCTATGTGGTGAACCTGGATTTGTGGTGTCGCGCCACTCTCGCGGCGTGGTCGGAGTGAGCGCCAAGTCGCTGTCAGCGTTTCTCGCTCTGGTGAACGGGAGGCGCGGACACTTCAGCTCGAGTCCGGACACCACGGCGCACTCTGGCTGGATCTCGATGCGCTGTGCGCGGATGCCATGCGCGTGGCACCGTTCAGCGTCAGTCTGTCGGCGGCCGTGCCGCGGATGTCGTCAACGCGTGGAACAACCAAGTCCGCCCGTCTGAGATATCACGTCGCTTGTAGTGGGACAACGTAAGGCGAGGCGACGCCCAGGTTCACTCGGAGTCTTCGCCTAGACTCTATGAAGGGGTAAGTCCCGGGTCTAGTTGAAATTCAGGTGGTGCCTCAGTACTAGAGTGT
>DAIUFP010000028.1:0-64398 GCA_036844565.1 Gemmatimonadaceae bacterium
TACACGATCCATCCCCGCTAGATTGCCATGAGTCAGTTATTCCGTCACAAACCCTTAGTCGCCTTAGTGCCGAGAAAATTCTCGCTCTGGAAGCGTTACCATGCGAGCCGCTGTAAACATTTGACAGGATGAACGATGCGTTCTGTTTTGTATGGCACCGCATTGCTCGGGGTCGTGATCGTCCCGCTCTCCCTCTCGCCGCGCATCGGCGCTCGCGCCGCACTTCAACTCGCGGGTTTCGAGGACTATCGCCGCTCGGCCGGCGTGCGGCACGGCGATACACTCGATGTCTCACTGGACGTGCACCAGGTGCGCTGGCGTCCATATGGTGAGCGCGGCGGCACGGTCACGGCGTTCACGTTCGTCGAGCACGGGCAACAGGCGCGCGTACCGGGACCGATGATTCGCGTCCCTTCGGGTACCGTCGTTCGCGCGACCGTCCGCAATTCCCTCGACATGCCGATGGTGGTGCTCGGCATGCAGGCGCATCCATCGGCGCTCATCCCTGACTCGCTGCCGCTCGCTCCCGCCGAGGAGAAGGTGGTCACGTTCACGACGGGTGCGCCGGGTTCCTACTATTACTGGGGACGACTTCGGCCACCTGGGGCAAAGCCATCGCCGGCCGATTTCGTGCCGGGCGGGCAGGGCGCGGAAGGGCCCTTCGTCGGCGCGCTGATTATCGATAAGACTGGTGAAGCCCCGCGGCGCGGTGAGCGCATCCTCATGCTCACACGCTGGTTCGATGGGAAATACGCGAACATCGACACGGCGGGCTCGTGGAAGATCATGGTGAACGGTGCGAGCTGGCCGAGCACCGAGCGGCTCGAGTACACCGTGGGCGATACGGTGCGTTGGCGCGTGCTGAATCCGATGGCGATCTACCATCCGATGCACCTTCACGGGTTCTACTTCAACGTCACAGCGCACGGCGACATGAGACTCGACACGCTGTATGCGTCCGAGCAGCGGCGCTTGGCAGTCACCGAGTTGATGGACTCCTTCAGCACGATGTCACTCGAGTGGGTGCCGGAGCGGCCCGGCAACTGGCTGTTCCACTGCCACCTGATCCGGCACATGTCCATGCCGCAGCACATCGACGACACGTCGAGCGCGGCAACACCTGTCGCACATCACGCTGAAACGGCGCACAGCCACGCCGAGGATCACATGGCGGGGCTGGTGATGGGTGTGCTGGTGCGGCCCGGCGTCGGGCCGGCGGGCACCACGATGCTCGCGCGCGCAACGGGAAAGGATCGTCCCGCTCCCGCCGAGCGGACGATGCGTCTCGTCGCGACGACGCGCCCGAACGTATTCGCGAATGCTCCGGGCTTCGCCTTCGTTCTGCAGGATGGCGCGCGTGAGCCCGCCGCCGACTCGCTTCGCGTTCCCGGTTCGACGCTCACGCTCGTGCGCGGACAGCCGGCGCGCATCACCGTCATCAACCGGACGGGCATACCACTCTCCGTGCACTGGCACGGTATGGAGATCGAGAGCTGGTTCGATGGCGTCGGAGGGTGGAGCGGCGCGGGGATGAGTGTGCGTCCCCCGATTGCCGCCGGTGATTCGTTTGCCGTGCGCATGACGCCGAAGCGTTCGGGCACGTTCATCTATCACACGCATGACGAGACCGGCGATCAGCTCGCGGGCGGATTGTATGGCGCGCTGCTCGTTGTCGATCCAAAGACGACGCGCGATACGACACGCGATCACATCATCGTGATGGGCCTGCGCGGCCGCGCCAGCACGGCGACGCTCGCGGTGAATGGCGAAGCGCAGCCTGCTCCGCTCACGCTCGCGGCCGGCGTTCCCAACCGGTTGCGCTTCATCAGCATCCCGACGAACGAGCGCATCTTCGTCGACCTCGTTCGCACGGACAACGTGGTGCAGCAGTGGATTCCACTCGCGAACGACGGCGCGGAGCTTCCGGCGCATCAACAAGTCGCTCGCCAGGCGCGGTTCGTCTCGAGCGCAGGGCAAACGATGGACGTCCAGGTCCGTCTCGACTCCGCCGAGCTGGCGTCAGGGCAGTACGCGCTCCGCTTCAGGACGGTGTTCTATCCCGCATCAGCGCGCATGCCAGATACGACAATGATGGCGATTACGCTCAGGAAATAAGTCGAGGCGAATCAACGCTCGACGACCATCACCTCGAACCTTCCTGGCAGCACGGGCGGGCCCGGCTCCCGCGTCGTCTGTGCCGTGAGCCGCCGTGTGGGCCCCGTGGTCGTCGACGAGTAACGTAGGGCGTGGCATCCCAGCACCGCTGCCGGCCGGGGCTCTCGCGGGCAGGATCCACCGAGGGACCACCAAGTCCGTTCTTCAAAACGGATCGACCGTTCCGGAGTCATGGTGTCCTGGACGTAACCCATTGGAGTACCGGTCTGTCGCTGCTTCTGCGTCCATAGAGCGGTCTCCTGCCCAAGCTGGACGTCGCCGGTTCGAGTCCGGTCGCCCGCTCTCCTGTCCAGTCGTTGTAGCCTGAGGAAAGGTGAAACCCGCCGGGCGCGCATGCGCCAGGCGGGTTCGTTTGTCCGACAGCCTGTCGAACGCTTCAGTCGAGGGCCTCGGCCCCCAGCCGCTTGAGGACGTTGAGGTATTTGAGGGCGATCCCGCTGGGCTTGTTGGCTCCTGACTCCCACTTCGCCACTGTGCTCGGACTGACATAGATCCGACGCGCGAAGATGGGCTGACTCACGCCGCCCCAGAGGGCATTCCCCTGACCTTGCGCCACCTCCGCCACCGCCACGCAGAGTTCATTATCGGGAATCAGCGCGCTCCGGGCCGCCCTCGTGAACCACTTGGTCTTGAAGACTCGTGGCGTTGAAGCAGCCACGCGTTTGGGCATGTCCGAAGTGTAGCATTCAATGCTACACATATCAATTCTGAGAACGCGGTCGTCTCTACCGCTTGCGACGCAGGGACGAGGGTCCACCAACTCGCCTTCGACGAACGGCATCGTGAAGTACGGCACACCGTCGGCGTTGCCAGACGTGAGCACCGGCACGATGTTCGCCTGCTGCAGCGCGGCGGGTGCCGGGTTTCCTCGGCGAGGAACACGCGCGACATACCGCCGCCGCCGAGTTCGCGTTCGATGGTGTACGCGTCGCCCAAACTGCGTTGGAGTTGGTCGCGCATTTGAGGAATTGCGGCGGCGTTCGGTCGTCGGCCTGTTTGGTTCGCCCGCAACTGAGCTGATGCGTTGGACTCGCGGCTTAGCGGCGGGGCGTTGGGCGGCCGAGCGCTACCGCTGCCCGATCTCCTGCGACCAGTCTTCGATCTCAAGACCGGGCACCCGCATCATGTGTTTTAGGTTCGCCGTGACGAGGACGCCGCCCTCCGCTACGGCGTGGGCGGCGACGGCAGCGTCGAAGTCCTCGATCCGCTCACCTTTGCGCTCCAGCGCGGCTTTGACTACACCGAAGGCGTCGCTGACGTCGTCCGACCAAACAGCGCGCCTGATCTCGGCTTTCAGCAGTTCAAATCGGGATGCTAAAGCCTCTTTGCGCTTCGACCGCGCAAGTCGCTGGATCCCATACGCAATCTCGGCGACGACAGGTTGCGGCATGAACACATCTGCTCGTGCAACCCGCTTCAGGCGCTCGATCACGTTTGGTTCGCCTTTCATGAGTGACGAGACCACGTTCGTGTCCAGGATGTACTTCATAGACGTGCCGGCTTCTTCGAACGTCTCCGGCTCTGGATGGTCCTCAACATCTCCTCGGCTGCCGCTTCGACAGCTGGCTCGGGCGACGCAAGCCGTCCGAAGAAGTCTGGCGACCAATCCGAACCTTGTGTCATTTCGCGCTCCAGCGCCTGCACGATCAACCGATTGCGGCTGATCTTGAGCGCCCGCGCTTTGCGATCGACGGCGACGAGCAGGGGTTTCGGGATGTGCACGCTGGTTGGCATAATATATTTGTGAGTATACTCGCACGGACGCAGCGAGGGGAGCCCGTCTGACGCCGGCCGTCATCCGCCAGAGCCCGTTCGGGCGCGCAGTCCTTCCGCGCTTCCGCTACCGTCGCGATCCCCTCGTGGCCCAGGTCAGTCCACGCCGTCGCCCGTGATCAGCTCCAGCAGCCCGCCAAAGTTCGTCCTCGCCGAGGGTCCACCAACTCCGTTGGTCGGAACGGACCGATCGCTCGAGAGCCATGGTGTACTGGACGTAACCCGTTGGAGTACCGGTCTGTAGCCGTTTCCGCGTCCGTCGACCGGTCTCCTTCCCAAGCTGGACGTCGCCGGCTCGAGTCCGGTCGCCCGCGATATGGCGTGCGACGGGACGTCATGCCACGATCTTCTCGTGTCACGCCGAGCACCGCTCGGTCACGGTCGTTCCGCCTCCAGGGCCTCGACGACCGCCGCGATCACCTCGTCGATATCGCCCTCGGTCATGCGGTGCACCTGCGTGCACAGGCGGAGGGAGAAGCAGTCACGCAATCGGGTGGACGAGATGAGGAAGCGGCCCGTGTCGTTGACGCGTGCGTTGATGCGCTCGTTCAGCGCGTCGAGTGACGCGGGGTCGTCCAGGCCGGCAGGGCGCGCGCGGAAGCAGAGGATCCCGAGCTGCGCGGGCGAGAGGATCTCGAAGCCGCCGCGCGCGCGCAGCGATGCCTCCGCATGCTCGGCGCGGCGCACGCCTCGCGCGATCGCCTCGCGGATGTTCTCCACGCCGAAATAGCCTACCGACAGCCACACTTTGAGGGCGTGCGACGAGCGGGTGAGCTGCTCGCCACAGTCGGCGAAGTTCACCTCGTGCTCGCGCGCGCGCACGTCCGTGAGATACTCGGGGTGAATGCTGAAGGCCGCCTCGAGCCGGCGCGGGTCGCGCGCCAGGAGGCAGCCGCACTCGAAGGGGACGAACAGCCACTTGTGCGGATCGAGGGTGACCGAATCCGCGCGCTCGATGCCCCGGAGCAGCGCGGCGCCGCCCGGGGTGAGCGCCGCGAAGCCTCCATACGCCGCGTCCACGTGCATCCAGAGCCGCTCGCGCTCGCAGAGGTCCGCGATCTCGGGTAGCGGGTCCACCGCGCCTGTATTCGTCGTCCCGGCGCTCGCCACCACCAGGAATGGCAGGAGTCCCTTGGCGCGGTCGCGCGCCAGGGCGTCGCGCAGCGCGTCGACACGCATCCGAAAATCAGCGTCGACGGCGATGGCACGGACGTTCGCGCGGGGGATGCCCGCGATCCAGGCGGCACGCTGCGCCGACGAGTGGGCCTGCTCCGAGGTATAGACGGTGAGCCGGCCGAGCGCGTCGCCGTTGGCGTCGGCGGCGTGTCGCGCGGCGACGACAGCGGTGAGCGTGGCGGCCGAGCCGCCGGAGGTCAGCAGTCCGCTCGTGCCGGCGGGCATGCCGAGCCACTGGCGAAACCAGTCGAGCACGACGAGCTCGATCTCGTTGGGGCCGGCGGCCACCGACCAGACGCCGGTGAAGAAGTTGAACCCCGTCGCCAGCCAGTCGCCGAGGATGGCGGGGAAGGTGGGCGAGCTCGGGATGTAGCCCATGAAGTGCGGGTGCGGCTCGCGCGCATGGTACGGAAAGACGCGCTCTTGCAGGAAGGCCATGAGCGCGTCGAAGCTCGCGCCGTGTTCCGGCGGCGAGCTGGCGATGAGCCGCTGCGCTTCCGCGCGGTCGAGCGAGCGCTGCGCCGGCTGCGCGCGGAGCGTCGAGATGTGCGCGGCGACGACGTCCACGACTCGGTGCCCGAGCTGGCGCATTGTCTCGTGATCGAGCTCGAGGTTCGAGGTCGGGGGGTTCTCGTGCGTCATGCGCCGAACACTACGCTCGGGGCATGGGTCGCTGCCAACACACAACGAGCCGGGACGTGACCACAGCCGTCGTCGGCGTCAACGGCCCGTAAGGAAACACCCGACCCCAGCATAGACATTTCCTCACATGAAGTTCCGGGCTTTTGCGGACGGAGACGCATCGGCATCCGACGCATGTTCCATCACGAACCGATTGGTTCGCGACTGAGAAACTACTTCGGAGATGAATACGATGCGTACCCGCAGCCTGATCACCACGACTGTCGTGTTCGTCGCCCTTGGCGGTGCCGCGCTCAGTCTCACGGCCGCCCGTCGCGGCGAGACCGTTCTGGCCGTCGATTTCGGTAGACAGATCACAGCGACGCAACCGGCGTTCGACGCGCGGTTGGCACCGGCGTCCGACGCCGACGTCAAATCGTTCCGCATTCCGATCAAAGACGCGACGATCGAGATCGCGAACGGCGTCACGTATCAGGGATGGACCTTTGGCGGTACGGTACCGGGGCCTGCGCTCCGCGCTCGCGTCGGCGACAAGGTGCGTATCACCGTGGTGAACGAGTCGCCGATGCCGCACTCGATCGACTTCCACGCGGCGCGCATCCCAGCCAACGTTGCGTATCGCATGATCATGCCAAAAGACTCGGTGCAGTTCGAGTTCACGGCACGAGACGCGGGAGCGTTCATGGTTCACTGCGGTACACCGCCCGTCACCATGCACCTGATGCAGGGGATGTATCTCCCGATCATCGTCGACCCGAAGGATGGCTGGGGCACGAAGGCGGACAAGGAGTTCGTGTTGGTGCAGTCCGAATTCTATGCGAAGCAAGCCGGCGATACGACGAACGTCTCAACCACGATGATGGCCCCGATGCAACCCGATTGGCAGGCGGAACAGAACAAGAACGCGACGTACGTGGTGTTCAACGGCCGCGCTGGGCAGTACAAGGACAATCCGCTTCGCGTGAACGTGGGTGAACGCGTGCGCTTCTTCGTCGTGAACGCGGGCCCGAACTTCGACAGCGATTTCCACCTCGTGGGCGCCATCTTCGACCGCGTGTACCCCGACGGCAATCCCAAGCATTTCCTCGAGGATGTTCAGACCTACGGCATTCCCGCCGGCGGTGGCGCAGTGTTCGAGACGGTCTTCGACAAGGATGCGAGCGGCGAGGGATTGTATCCCTTTGTCACCCACAGTTTCGCGGATGCGGAGAAGGGTGCTGTCGGCATCATCCAGGTTGGTACGCCCAAGCAATTCGCCCGGATGAGCCATTGAGCCGGAGAAATCCGCCATGTCCAACATGTCTAACGTGTCCAGAGCCGCACGCCTGCGTCTCGTCGCAGCACGACACCGCCGCGGCCTGAGACACGCAACGTGACTGTGCAGCCGCTCGCTTCGGGGCCTCTCGGGGACGATTCCAGTCGACGGCCATTGGACACCGATGAATGTGCGCGGGTGCTTCGCGAAATCGGTTGGGGCATCCTGGCAGTCGCCGAGCGAACGGGCGGTGTCGCGGTTCCGATCGGCGTGCCCACGGCGTATGCGTACGACGATGGGCGACTTTACCTCGCGATGACGGACGGCAGAAAGTTCCGAGCACTACAGCGGAATCCAAACCTCTGTCTCACGGTTGTGGATGTCCGGTCGCTCGACGCGTGGCGTTCAGTGGCCGTGATCGGGCGAGCACGCTGGATCTCGGAGGGACCTGCGCATGCTGCGGCAATCACGGCATTTCTGGCGGAGCCACGGCGCCAAGGCTGGCGGGCAAGGCCCGAGGATGCGAGGCGGTTGCTGGGCTCGCTCATCCTGATACTCGAGGTGGACGAACTTCACGGGTACGCAGGCATTGAGCGCGCGCCACCGCAGACGGCTGATGAGGACGACCCACGTCTGGCACCGGACTCCCTCACTGAGCCATCCGCCGAACCGACCGACGCCGCAGCTGACGCACTGGACGCTCTCCGTCGCGTCGTCCGTGCGCTGCGAACGGCTGACGGTGAAACCGAGGTCGCGCTCGGCCTGACCAGCGCGCAGCTGTTCCTGCTCCGCGAGATCGACAAGGGCCGGCTGCTTACGGTCGGCGAACTGGCGCGGCGTACGGCCACCGCGCAGAGTTCCGTGTCGGAGGTCATCGCGCGTCTCGCCGCGCGAGGGCTTGTCAATCGAGGCCGCTCGAGCGAGGATCGCCGACGGGCGGAGATCTCGTTGTCGGAGGCTGGGCGTGCCATTCTCACACGATCGTCGGAGACCGTTCACGAGCGTCTGCTTGCGGCATTCGGACGGCTGCCGATCGATCGACAACATCAGGCCGCAGACGGACTGCGCGCCTGGGTGAGAGCGGCAGGGCTTGCGACATCGCGCGCTCGCGAGCCACGAAACGTGATAGCCATCACGCGCGCGCCCCATCGATCAGTCGAGATGCCAGCGCACCACAACGCGATTGGAGAGAAGAAATGACCCGCATTTCGTACAAGGACATCGCTCCAGGCGCATACCAGGCCATGCTCGCTCTCGAGTGCTACGTCGGGGAGTCGGGGCTGGACCACGCGCTTCTGGAGCTCGTGCGGACGCGTGCGTCGCAGCTCAACGGCTGCGCGTTCTGCCTGGACATGCACACCAAGGATGCTCTCGCCGCCGGCGACACACCGCAGCGGTTGCTCGTGCTATCCGCCTGGCGGGACGCGCCGTTCTACACCGAACGCGAGCGCGCGGCGCTCGCATGGACCGAGGCGGTCACTCAACTTGGGCCGAGTGGCGTGTCGGACGAGCTGTATCGCGCTACTGGCCAGCAGTTCGACGCGCGGCAGCTCGTGGACTTGACGATGGCGATCGTCGCTATCAACGGCTGGAACCGTCTGGCAATCGCGTTCCAGTCCCCCGAGGCTGGCAGTCACGTTCCGGTCGCTCGGAATCGATAAATTCGGGCTGCCGATCAGAAGGCACTTCTCGGTGCAGTGATCGGCAAGGGCGGAACGGATGAGGTGCAGGACCTCGCGAGTCGATCCCGAGACTGTATTGGTATGCGTGAGCAAACCGGCCCCTTCAGGTCTCTTGTCAATTGTGATGCACCGCACGAAACAGGGCGCCGAAATAGTCGCGGTGGTGCATTCGAGGCGGGATATGCCCTAAATGCGGCGAATGTACACATTTGTTTCTCCGATTGGCACATGTGGACACGCAACTCGGCATCGGTCCAGCACCAGTCCGTTTGGGTACCGCGGGTAACTTCGCGCTCCTGAGCAAGACGGGAATCACCGACGTCTACGCGTCGGCCGTTACCGGAGATGTCGGCACCAGCCCCATTACCGGTGCTGCGCTCCTGCTCTCGTGCAGTGAAGTGACAGGCAGGATGTTCGTCGTCGACGCGGCAGGTCCGGCCTGCGCGATCAATGACGCCACCACCCTGACCGCATCGGTCCTGGACATGGAAACCGCATACCTCGACGCCGAAGGGCGCGTCTCACCTGATTTCACGGAGCTTGGTGCGGGTGAAATCGGCGGACTGACCCTGAAGCCTGGTCTTTACAAGTGGGGCACGAGTCTCCTGATCACGAATGACGTGACGCTCTCTGGCGGTCCGAACGACGTCTGGATCTTCCAGGTGGCAGGCACGCTGGACGAGGGCAATGCTGCCCGAATCACCCTGACCGGTGGCGCGCTGGCCAAGAACATCTTCTGGCAGGTCGCCGGCGCCGTGAGCATCGGGACGACCGCTCACTTCGAGGGCATCGTGCTGGGAAAGACGATGGTCGCGGTGAAGACGGGCGCGTCGGTGAATGGCAGGCTCCTCGCGCAGACTGCGGTCACGCTTCAGATGAATGCAATCACGCAGCCGGCCCCGTAAGGACTCGGCGACCACGCAGCCGGCCCAGTCAGGGGTCGGCGCGTAGCAGGAGTGGTTCAGTGAAAAAACAGAGGGCCCGGGCCATGCGCCCGGGCCTTTTGTTGCGAGTACCGCGATGTGACCGATCCGGTCAGCGCAAATCAGCACGGTACGCAGCAAACGGCGCGATGCCGAGCCGCAACTGCATGCTGTAGGCGATCCGGTGTCCGAGCGCCTTCATGCGCTCCGCGCTTTCACCCGCGTAGGCTTCATCAACCGTATCCTCCAGCGTCGCGAGCCACCGGCCAAAGTGATCGGAGGTCAGGCCGGGCATCTCGAGATGCGGACGAAACGCGTTGCCGCTGTAGCGCCCAGTCTGGAAGAGCATCGTGGACCAGAAGTCCACGATGCGCGGCATGTGCGCTGCCATCTCCACGCTCGCGAAGTAGCTGGCGAGCAGCGGGTCCTCGGCCACTTTCTCGTAGAACACCACGAGCACGCCGAGAAGATCCTCCTCACGCAAGTCGAAACGTGCTCGCGTCGTCGCCGTCGCCGTCACCGTCGGCTGATACGGACTCGCCACAGCTCCGGCCCTTCCGCCTCGTACGTCCAATCGAATGTTTCAGGACGTTCGGCTGCAAGCTGGTAGCGGAGCGGTCGTGGATCGTGGTCGTTGATCAGCATGAGCGACTCGCCGCTCGACAGCGCGTCGAACGCACGAAAGATGGCGGGGTGCTTGTCGCGCGGCGGGATGACGCGGACGTCGAGCTCGATGGACTGAGTGGACATGGGTTATCGTGCTCCTGAAGGTGTAGTCGGCGGCGAGGGTCGGCGCCAGATGCGAACAAGCACGCGATCGGCCTGCGATTCATCGACGTCACAGGTAAATCCGCGCTCGGCGAGCAGTGGAAGGAGAAACAGTGGCACTCGGTTGTTGACTTGAACCAGCGTGTGCCCGTGCGGTAGTGTCTCGAGCGCTGCCAATGTGCGTATCAGCGGCTCGGGCGGCTCGAGACCGCGTACGTCCATTACGAGCGATCGTGCATCGCCGAGATCGATCGCGGCGATGACGTCCGCCGGTGGCTCCGCGGCGCTGGGCGCAATGGACGAACGCCAGAACCACACGGACCAGTCGTCGGGCGCCGTTGCGCGTGCTTCATGATCGAAGCCGCGCTTTGCCAATACCGCGAACAACGGAACCGGTTCGAAGATCGTTCGCAGGAGCAGCACGTCCGAGTCGCGCATCGTTGCCACCGCGGCCATGATCCTCGAGAACGGCTCCCGCCCGCTGCGCAGATCGTCGCGCACGTCGAGCTCGACGATGGGCGCTGGCCACGGGTGTGCGTGCTGGCTCTCGCCCTCCACGGCGTCCTCCCGCTCCTCATCAACCTGCATCACGGAGCGCTCGTCCGGCTCGCGAGGCAGTCCCAGCGCGTCGTTCAAGTCGTGCAGCAAGGCGGCAAGGGGAACACCGGCGATGCGCGCAGCCTGTTCCACCGTGACGAGACGCGCCATGATGCGACGCAAGCTGCGGTGGCGGAGCTTCTCGAAGTGCGGTGAGTGTCGCGTGAAGACATCGACAAGCGTCTCATCGCGCGCGAGCACGTCATTCACGCGATCGGTGGGCGCGATTGGCCGCCCGCCCGCGGATGTTGTCATGATTGGCCACCAACGGCAACGCGCGCGATCTGGCTGACGAACAGCAGCACACCACCGGCCCAGAGTGCCGCGCCGCAGCGCGCGACGTGTGGCGAGCCCGTGCCGATGCCGAGCGCAAGCAGCGTGACGCCAAGGGCCATGAGGGCAAGCTGGCCGTGAGCGACGCGTGACGAGTACATCTGTGCCACGGTGGGTACCGGACCCTTCCCCATCCGGCCGCGATAGCGCGCGGTCCACGCGAGCAGCGGCACGATCTTGTAGAAGAAGCCGATGACGAAGAGTACGATGCCGCCAAGCAGCCCGACCACGACATACGCTGTGGCGAGTTGCATCTGCGACGCGCCGGCCACGAGGAGCGTCGAGCCCAGCAGCGCGCTCACGGCGAGAAACGACAGCGCGAACGCGGCGAACCGCATCCCGACGTCGATCTTCTTCCGCACGCGAACCTTGTAGAACGCGTGTGCCTGCCAGAGGAAGCACGCGACGCCAACGTCGAGCAGCAGCGTGCCAAGCCAGGTGACGAGGCCCACGCGCGTGATGAGACCGAACCCGAGCGCAATAACGCCGCTGCTCAGCAGCGCGAGCGACCGCCTGGTCCACCGAGTATCGGCGTCATGCGCGAGCAGGAACATCGGCAGCAACCGGTGTGATACGCCTACCATCATGATCAGCGCCCACCCTACCAGTGCCACGTGCAGGTGCGTGGCCAGCACCCTGATGCGCGCGTCGGCAATGAAGCCGGTGTGCAGATTGTGCAGGAGAATCATTCCCAGCACGAGGGTCGACGCCAGAAACGACAATGCGAGCGCGATCGCTGCCCACGTCACGTCGCGGTTGCGAGCGCGCGGAAGCGTCGAGCCGATGTTGGCCACCGCGAGCAGCACGCCCGTTCCCACGAGCGCGAGACCGGAGTGATGCAGCATGGTGATGCCGCTCGCGACTCCGCAGGCGAAGAGTCCTGCTCCTGGGGCGAGGGTCCAGAAGCTCAGATGTCCCAGTAGCTTCGAGCGCACCGGCGCACCCAGTGCCACGGGAAGCAGTTGATAGAGTGCGCCGAGAATGGTGGTGGTGAGCCAACCGAGTGTGAACAGGTGCGTCACGCCGGCTACATGCGGCGAGAGATATGCGCCAGCGGCGAGATCCGGCGCAATCCACACAAGGCCCACCGTGCCTGCAACGAGATACAGGATGGCCGCGACGAAGTGTTCACCCGCCAGACGAATGGAGTCGCTTGCCGGCGTGACTGGCGTCGTCATTGTTCGCCTTCCGCCGGCACGTGCGCCCAGCCAAGCGCGCCGGCCACGCCGCGGGCGATCCGCTGAAATGCGACGCCGCTTACGCTGTCCGGTCGTGCGATCATCGTTGGAACGCCGGCGTCGCCTTCGGAGACGATCGCCTCGTCGAACGGCACCGCACCGAGAAAGGGAACATCCAGCTCGGTGCCGAGGCGGGAGCCGCCGCCGCTTCCAAACGGTCCCGTCATGTTCTCCACGATACCAAGTAGCGGCACGTCGAGCGCACGAAACATCGCGGCTGCCTTGCGCGCTTCCGCCTCCGCAACGCGCGGCGGCTGCGTCACGATCACCGCACCGGAGAGCGCCACGGCTTGCGCGAGGCTGAGCGGGATGTCACCGGTGCCCGGAGGAAGATCGACAATGAGGACGTCGAGCTCAGGCCACAGCACTCCGCGCGCGAATTGCTTCACAGCTTTCGACACCATTGGCCCGCGCCAGATGGCCGGCGAGCCTTCGCCGAGGAAGAAGCCGAAGCTGATCATGGGCAGGCCGTGTGCCTCCAGCGGAACAATGCATTTGTCCGCGGACATTTGCACACGCCGAGCGCCGTCCTCGATGCCGAGCAGGATGGGCAGGCTTGGCCCATAGATGTCGGCGTCGAGCAGCGCCGTGCGAAGTCCCTCTCGCGCCAGCGCCAACGCCAGGTTCACGGCGACGGTGCTCTTGCCCACGCCGCCCTTGCCCGCGCCTACGGCGAGAACGTGGCGGACCGAGGCGAGGCGCACGCGATCTGCCCACGGATCCGGGGTGCCTCGCTGCACGGGGAGTGGCGTCGCCTTCGGCGCTACGATGTCCACCAGGACCGAGACCGCGCCGATTGCGTCGAGTGCATCGCTGATGCTCTCTCGAATTTTCGCCGGTGTCCCTTCCTCGCGCGTGCGAAGGGCGAGCTGCACCTTCACGCGCCCATCGCACACACTCACGTGCTGCACCATGCCGAACGACACCAGGTCACGCGTGAGTCCTGGATAGTGAATTCGGCCCAGCACGTCCATCACGATGTCGGTCGTGATCTCCGGTGCTCTGGCAGCCGTCGCGGTTCGCATGCTGGCGCGCTTCCTTGTGAGGGACAGCTAACGATTGGTCCCGGAACGCGACGACAACGTGACGGTTGTCTCATCGGGTTCTATTCGTAGTTCGCGCGCTCACCTGGCCGGCTGAGGGTTCGCAGACGGGCCACGTCCGGAATGCGAATGCGCTTTCTCCCCAGCGGCTCGATGACGCCCTTCTGCGTAAGCTGCTTGAGCGCGCGCGAGACCGACTCGCGCGCCGTGCCCAGCTCGAATGACAGCTCTTCGTGGGTGCGGTCGAGGAGGATCTCCGTGCCGTTCTCGGTTTGCTGTCCCGACCGCTCGGCGACGTCCGCGAGGTAAAGTGCGAGGCGCGCCGCCACGTCGCGAAAGGCCAGCGTCTCCGTGACGTGCACGAGATGGCGCAAGCGCCGTCCAAGTTCGTGCACGATGGCGACCGCGACGTCCGGGTTGTCTCGGTAGAGCGACTCGAACTCGTCGCGCGGGATGAACAGGAGTCGTGACTCCACCTCGGTGATGGCCGACGCGGGATACGGTCCGCCGTCGAGCAATGGCAGCTCGGCGATGGCGCGGCCAGGTCCCTCGGAGTGCAGCACCTGTTCGCGTCCTGTCGGGCTCGTTCGAAAGATGCGAACGTGGCCGGATTCGAGGATGTAGAGTCCGCGGCAGGTTTCGCCGGTAGTGAACAATACGTGGCCCGGCGGATAGGTGCGCGTGACACTGCGCGCCGCCAGCCGGTGCAGCGCCGCTTCATCGAAGCCGGCGAACAATGGAATCTGCCGCAGTAAGGAACTCGGATCCACGCGCACCTCGTCGTGGTGTGACAATCGTCACGCGTGGCGCGCTGCCTCGCAGTGAGAATACAACAGCGCAGTTTCGCGTCGCCGGATGAAACCTATAAGCCCGCATCACCATGCATCCACCCGATCCTCGGATCGACGCGCTCTGGCAGGCGCTGGGGACCGTCATCGATCCGGAGATCGGACTCGACGTCGTCACGCTGGGCCTCATCTATGCTCTTGAGATTCGCGACGACGTGGGCTGGATCACCCATACGCTCACCACGCCGGGGTGTCCGATGGAGCGCATCATCACCGATGGCATCCGCGGCGCTGGCCTGATGGTCGATGGTATCTGCGGTGTGGAGACCTGCCTGGTGTGGGATCCAGCGTGGCATTCCGGGATGATCGCGCCGAATGCATGGTAGTGCCCCTCTTCGAGAGAATTGCAATGACGAAAGATCATGAAGCGACGTTCGACCCTGCGTGGACCGTGAACGAGACCATGGCCCGATATCCCGCGACGATGGACGTGTTCAACCGATTCGGCATCGACACGTGCTGCGGCTCTGGCTCGCCTATTCGCGAGGCCGCGCATCGTGACGCCGCCGATCCGGATGCGCTGATCGCAGCCGTCCGCATAGCCGTGGGGAACTCGTGAAGATCCTTGAACCCCGGCAGCTTGCCGCGGACGCGGTGAGTATGAAAAGCAACCGGCCAGCCACGGCCATCGTGCACGACGGCGCGGATGCGCGGCTCGTGGTCTTCAGGATCGAGCCGGGCCAGTCTGTCGCGCCGCACTCGAGCACATCGACCGTGGTGTTGTCGATTGTCTCCGGCAGTGGCATGGTGAGCGGCGCGAGCGATGAGCGTCCGGTTCGCGCCGGCGATCTGGTCGTCTACGAGCCGAACGAGCTACACGGGATGCAAGCGCTCGAGGAGCAATTCGTCGTGCTCGCCACGATCGCACCGAGACCCGGGACCGCACTGTAGGATGTCATCGCTCTACTACGCCGCTGTGTCGATACATGTCCTCTCGGCGATGTGCTGGCTGTGACGCAGATCGCGGTTGATGGGGCTGGTGTTACGCTCTATACGACTACTGCGCGATATCGCCTCCACACTGCGAGCCCGCGAAGAAGCCCTTCCGCAGCACGGTCGCCGCGGGGCCGTTGTCGATCTGGACGACGATCTTTGCACTCTGTCCGCCCGGCAGCGTCACGCGCTGCGCGCGTGTGGCCAACTCCCACCCGACGCGATACCCGGCGGGCACCTGACGCCATTCGTCGGCGGCGTTGAAGAGCTGGAACACCGCCCACGGTCCGCTGTAAGGCCCGACCATCGTGAGATCCGGACCACCGTTGCCCGCGGACAGCTTCGCTTCGCGTCCCGCTGACGGCCAATCGATTCGCGCGGACGACACGTTGCCACTCGTGGTCGAGCGCACCACTTCGCCGTCGAGGCTGATGCTCACGCTCGAGAAGGGATCGGAGGGCACTGGTTGCACCGTGAACGTGAGGTGCGGCTCCGGACTATCGTCCTTGAACATCACCGCCGAGAATGCCGCGGCGCGGTTGAGGAAGGTGACGAAGCCCGCGTTCATCCTCACACTGCCACCAGGAGTCGGCGTGAACTGATTGCCCTGCCGCTGCATCGCGCTCGCGAGCGAATTGTCGTAGAACCGCCACAGGCTGCCTGTGCCCGGCTTGAGCACCTCGGCCACCTCGGCGAGCGACGCCTGCTGAGTCGCCGCGGGCGCGAACGGAAACTTCGCCAGCAACGGTCGCGCGGCAGAGCAGAAAGCACGCGCTCGCACGTTGATCTCCGCCGCACCGAAGTTCCTGAGCAGCGGTTCCGCATACGCGATCGGCGCTTCCATCAGGGTCTGCACGACCGAATGGAGCTGTCCCTGCTGGTCGATGTTGAAGCCCGATGCGATCTGCCGAGCGGCAGTGCGCGCCGCGGTCGCATTGCCGGCTGCCGCACCGGCGGCCTGCTCGGCCGCAGGCCCTTGTGCGTTCGCGGTCTGATCGAGCGACGACTGTAGCGTTAGCAAAGCGTTCACGTACGACGCGTTGCCGGGTCCGATCAGCTTGTCCTTCGATCCCGGCGGCGTCACGAGCTGCACCGGCTGAAAGATCGCCGTGACTTCTGCCACGCCGATGTCCGTGTTCTGTGATGCGATCGCGAACAGCGCGAGCAGTGGGGATTGGTTGCCGCTGAAGGCACGGAGCTTCTCGGCTGCGTCCTTGATCCCTGAGTACCGCGACACCGTTGCGGAGCCCAGGAACTTGCGCCACTGCGCGACATAGTCCGCCATGTACCGCCCACGGAGCTCGGCCACGAGCTTGGCCTTGTCGACGCCGGCGGCACCGTCGCCGACAACCCAATTCTCGCCGGTGAGATACTTGTCCACCGTTTTGAACGCACTCAGCATGAAGACTGAACCGTTCTTCGTGTACGCGCCGGGAACCTCGTAGCCGTCGATGACGTACGGCGCGGACCCCGCAACGTTCCGGTTGAACTGCACGGCCGGATTGGTCTTGCCCGCTTCGGCCAGCATGAACTGGTAGATGCGCTCGGAGCCCGCGAACTGCCGCATGAATGTGCGCGCCTTCGCCACAGCTGTGGCATCGGCGGTGTCGGGGAGCGGATTGCCGTATCGCAGCTCGGTGGCGTACGTCTCGAACTGGCGACGTGCGATGGTTGCTCGCGTGCTGTCCACCGGGCGTCCCGCGAGCCAGCGCGTCATCAGCGCGGGCGCGAGAAATTCGGTCGTGCTCTTTTCCGGATGCGACGTCGTGATGATGTACGTCTTCAAGAGACTGTACGTCGCGCCGTAGTCGTCCGTGGGCTGAGGGGTGTCGGGCAAGCCGCGCAGGGTCGAGAGCATCGAGGCACGGGTGCCCGCGAACATCAGCTTGTTGAATGCAGCGAAGTACGCGGTCCGCACATCGGGATACAACCGGTCGCCGGAGTAGAGGCCCCAACGCAGGTGCAAGGGCGCGCCTTCGTGCACATACCCGCTCAACGTGTCCACTTGCGTACGCAGCGCGTCCAGCTTCAGCAGCGCATCGGCGGGGGGGAGGTCCACCGGATTCGGCGCAAGCGCGGCGATGCCCCTGGTCGCATCGAGTGCATCGCTCTCGAGCGATTTGTTGCCGACGTACGACACGGTGAACGCTGTGCCGAATAGCACAGCCAACACGATGACCGCGGCGAATCCGAGCCGACGCCAGAAGCCCACGCGCGCGCCCGCCGACGTCAAGCGCTGTGCCGCCTCGTCGCCGAACACGACTTCTCGCATCACGCGCGGCAGGAAGTCCCATCGCGGCACCTTCCGCGCACCGCCCGCCGGCACCGCCGATCGAACAGCCGCACCGGCCACCGGCGCACTGAAGACAGCCGTCGCGTTGCGCACGGTTGCGACCGGCGCGGGCGCAGCAGCCAGCTCCGGTGACGCGGTGTCGGTGACGAACACGGCCTGCACACCCGTGAAGTAGAACCCCCGCAAGACGGGACTCACCTCCAACTCGCTCGGCCGTCCGATCTCGCGAAGGAAATCGACCGCTAGTGCGCGCACCTTGTTGAACTCGCGCGGGAATTCGTACGCAGCGGGCTTCTGCTCCGCCGAATGCTCGCGACCGAGGGCCTGGAGGCGCCGGTCGGCGAGCGACTCGTACAGATGGCCGAACGCCTGGTCGAGCGCCGGCGTGACGCGATCGGCGTACGTGCCGGCACCGCCTGCGTCTGGATAGACGGACGCACCGAGCGGCTCCCGCGCTTCGTCAGCGGAGAGATTGCGCATGTAGGCGTCGAAGTACGGAATGGCGTCCAGTCGCGTGAACACCACGTACGTCGGAAGCCGCACGCCGAACTGCGCGGATGCTTCGCCGAGCCGAGCGCGAAGTAGCCGAGCTGCGGCGGGAACGGCTTCGCCACTGCCGGGCTTGTAGAACTCATCGCAGCCGAAGCAGACGAGCGCTGCGCGCGGTGACTGCGCACGCCCCGTGAGCGCCGAACGCAGACTGCGCGGCCGCAACGAGCGGACGAGCCGCAGCCACGAGGGCGCGTCCTCGACGAGCGGGCCGCCGGCTTCGACGACAACAGTGCCGTGTGCGAACCAGAGGTTGACGCCGGCCGTGGGCGCAACAGTCTCGCCGCGAAACACGTCACCGGCGAGTAGCTCCGGGTCCAGGCCCGAGCGAACGATGGTCGTGGTCTTCGTGCTTGCGGTCGGTCCCAGCACGAGCAGCACGGGGAGCGCGCCGAGGTTCGGCTTTTTCCCGCGCTGCGCGACGGCGAGGTGCGCGCGCGCGGCGGCAATCGTGGCGTCGATGCTCCCTGCCGGAGATCCCGCGACCGGCTTCCGCAGGTCGTGGCGGAAGTAGTAGAGCAGCAGGCCGGCGCTGATGAGCCCGAGCACGGCGAGGGAGCCAGCGACCTGCCATACCTTCGTGCCGTGCAGCTTCAGCACGAGCACAAGAATGACCGCCACGAGTACGTAGGCGGCGAACACACCGAGCGCGAGAAGCCACGTTTTCGTCTGTCGCGTCATGATTCCCGGTTCGGTTGCGGTGCGCCCGCTCAGCGGGAGAGGCGCGCGATTTCCGTCCTGATGTCGGCGCTTCCGGAATGAAGCGAAACGGTGAACCAGGCGAAGAGTCCTGCTGCGACCAGCGCCGTGATACCCGCGGCCACGGCGAGCCGAGGCACCCAGGGATCACGCCTTGTTCCGATGTCGCCGTGTGAAGGGCGCCACCGCGGCGAGAGATCGCCGGCCTTCCCTCGCACGCGCTGGATCTTCTCCGACAACTGCTGGAGAAGCACCGGTATTTCATTGCCGTGGGTCGCACCGTAGCGACCCTTGAAACCGAGGAGCAGGCAGAGGTCATACACCTCGAGGACATCGACCAGATCCGGCGAGTCCGGGCGCGACATCAACTGCTGCAGGTATTGGAAGAACAGTTCGCCGGCCATGTGCACGCCAAAGACTTCTTCCTGAAGCGTACGGCTCGACCACTGGGCGAACATGGGCTGACCAGAATTGAGCACAGTCTCGTCGAGGAAGGCGATGACCGCGAACAATGCGAATCGAACATCATCGCTAGCATAGCCCTGGCCTCGCGCCTCCGCTTCGGCGGCCGAGAGCACCTGCTTGATGCGCAAGCGGAACGATTCTGCGTCGGAGGCAACTTCCTTGTGGGCGCGGAGCCGCACGACGGCGGTGAACGCCTCCTGCAGGTCGAGCGCGAGGCGGCCGCGACGCGTGGGGAGCTCGGCCTGCGCTGCTGGTGTCGCGAGGGGTGCGGTCATTCCTCCACCACGATGTTGAGCTCGAGCTGCGCGTTGGTGATCGCGTCGGGAACGAACACGCCGACCTCCTGGGTGGAGACGATGGTATCCCAGCATGGTCCGCTGCGCTCGATGGCGAAATATTGCGTGTCGCTGCGCGGCGAGACCTGTGCTGGTGGGAAGGGCAGGTGGTCGAGCCGCAGTCCGGGAAACGCGCGCCGCACCAGCTCGAGGACGAACTTGCTCGAGCACACCTTTGCAAGCTCCGGCACGCGGGCGATCACCTCGTTGGGCATCAGCGACGACCGCACGCCGAGGATCCAGCGCGCCGGCCGGAACGCGCGTGGATCGCGAATGGCGCCCGAATGCACACCCTGCGCGTTGGGAACGAGCACAATGGCCGTTGGTCCGGTGGGTGCAGCGACATTCAGGTGCGACCGGATGTCCCGGTCGAGGGCGTCGAAGCACGCCTCCGGCTGGTCGTGATCGTACGCCTGCTGCGCGCGGGGATGTGCGTCGAGCGAGAACGTGCACAAGGCACCCGCGAGACGCGCGAGCTCGACGTACAACCGCTCCGGATGAATGCGCCTTGCTTGCATCTGCTGGCGGAGCGCCGGCCGACTGGCGTTGATGGCGTGCAGCAGCCAGAAGCTCGCGACTTCACGCTGTGCGAACTCGTCGGACGATCCGCGCCGACCTTGCGCGATGGAGTCCGCCTTGGCATCGAGGATCTCGAGCAGCCGGCGCAGCATCGACATGAGCCGCGGGCTCGCGCCGATGTGCAGCGATGGCGCGATGTAGTCGGCGTCGAGCATGTAATGCCCCGCGCCGTCGCGCTTGATGCGGGCGATCGGGAGCGCGACCATGCCGGACCGTTCGATATCCGCCGCGTCGGTGTCGAGCAGCAGGCGGAAATTCTTGCGTCCCACGGTGACGGTGCGCTCGTCGCGCCCCGTGATGTCGTCGCGAACGACCGACGGCACCCCGACGTACCGGGCGGCCGGTTCGCCGTGGGTTGCGCCGTTCGCGGCGAAATTCGCGTGATCGGGGCGGTAGGCCGGAATCGCGAGCAGGACCAGCTGGCTGTCCGACGTGGGCGAGAAGCGATCGCCAATGGCCAATGGTGCCAGCGCCGCGTCGCTTGCCGGTATGTCGAACGGGAGGCCGTCTGGCATCACGCCGCGCGCCTGGACGAGCGCGACGGTGTCGTTCTGCAGGGCGTCGGCATCGAGGTCGCACGCGATCAATCCATACGGCTTGAAGAACAGGCTCGACAGCGCGAACTGCACGGTGTCTTCGAAGAACCGGCTCTGGGCCTGGAAATGATGCTGCGCCAGGTGCATGCCCTCGTTCCACACGACGTGCGATAACTGCTTCATTTGCACCGGTTCAGCGTGGCGTGTCGCGTGCGGGCCCGCGCGTTCGAGGCGGGTCCGCGCGTGTTGCGACGGGCGCTCGCCAACCGCTATATACTGGCTGACGGAGAAAACGCGAACCAAAGGCGAGTCGCGCCGTTAACGTACCCGTTGGCCCCACGTGATGACAAGCGCTGAATTTGCCGCGACATACAAGGTCCTGAAGACACTCACGGAGCGCGGGGCGCGAAGCCAGATCGCCCAGGAAGTGGCGCTGGGCAGGATGGTGATGGTGCATCACCTGGACGTGGGTTCGGCCAGCGAGCGGCAGCGCCTGCGCGCCCGCGTCGGCGCGCTTCAGCCGTCGGCAGCGGCGCAGGTGTTCGCCGTGTACGACGTGGACGGAACGACTGTCGTCGTGACGCATTTTCTCACGACCTTCCTCGACCTCCCGAGCTGGCTGGCCGACAACGCGATGCCCGACGACGCGAAGACGCTCGTAGTCGCCGCCATTCCCGCCAAGCCTCCCGAGCCTACGCCGCCGCCCGCTCCGAAGGCCCCAGCGGAACCGAGCTTCACGGCGCAGTTCGCTCCACCGGTGGTTCCGCCGGCGACGCCCGTTCCGAAGCCGCCAGCTGCACCCTCGTTCACGGAAATGTTCGGCGCCGTGAAGAGCTCGAGCGCGGCCAACCCACCGGCCAGCGCTCCGCCAGCACCCACACCGCCTCCGTCGCATTCGACTCCAGCGGCGGCGCAGCCAGGCGAGTTCACGCGACAGTTTCAGGGGATCAAGCCACCTTCCTCACCGGCGTCGACGCCCGCAGCGCCTTCATTTTCACCACCGCCGACACCGGCCGCGCCATCATTTGCGCCGCCGCCGCCTGCGCCCGCTGCGCCGCCCGCCAAGGCAGGCGAGAGCTTCACGCAGGTGTTCGGAGGCATGGCGTCACCGCCGCCCGCCGCGAACTCGCCGGCGCCGGCATTGTCCCCATCGGCTCCGCGCTTTGACGCCGTGATCCCACCGCAGGCGCCCATGGCGCCTCGCGCGGAAACCCCTGCGCCTCCGCCACCGCCGAAGAAGGCGAGCGGCGATTTCACGCAGTTGTTCGACCGGTTACAGCCAGGCGCGGCGTCCGCGGCGCGGCCGCAATCGCCGCCACCGCCCGCGCCGCCGTCTTCAGCGCCACCGGCCGCGCCGACGCCGGCGTGGAGCCAGCCGACCGTTCCGTCACAGCCCGCAGCACCGACGCCGTCGTGGAGCCAGCCTCCCGTTCCCCCGCCGTCCGCGCCACCGACGCCGAGCTGGCAGGCGCCTGCCGCTCCGCCACAACCGTCGGCAAATTTCGCGGCGCCCGCCGCCGCCGGCCCGAGCGAGTTCACCCGCATCCTCGGACGCGTCACACCGCCGCCCGAGCGCCCCTCGGCGCCGCAGATGCCGGGTGGCCCTTCGGGGCAGGGATTCCAGATGCCGCAGATGCCGCAGATGCCGCAGATGCCGCAGATGCCACAGGCTCCGCAGATGAAGCTGCCGGTGATGCCCATGCAGTTACCGCAGATGCAGTTGCCGCAGGCTCAGCTTCAAGCGGCAGGCCTCACGCCTCTCAACGTGCCTCAGCAGCCGGCTGGGGCCGCGCCCGGACCAACGCGCTCGCACCTGCCGCTGATCATCGCGCTCAACGTCATGCTGATCGGAGCCATCGGTCTGGTGCTGTACTTCGTGCTGAGGCACTGACCGCCGCGCTTTTCGCGACGGGCGTGTCGTCAGGCCTTGGGCAACACGATCACGAGCTCCAGCTGCGGACCCTGGAACTCCGCCGGCACGTAGGCCGCGATGTTTCTCGCCCGAGCGACCTTGTCCCACTCGGGTCCTGATTTCTGCAGCAGGAAGTAGTGGTGATTGAGCTTCACCGACACCGCGCTCGGTGGGTTCGGCACGTACGTCAAAGAGATGCCGGGCAGCGCCTGTCGGATGAGCGTATCGAGCTGACTCGCGGTGCTCACCTTCACGAGGTGCGGCGCGCGCGCCGGCACCTCGGTGCCACGCCCCTCCACCGTGATCGCCAGGTAGATCTGTGGCGCGGCCAGGTACTTGTCCTGATCGAGCGCCGCCGCATACACCGACGGCTGCACGAGCTTCATTGGAAGCGTCGTCGTGGTGGCCGGCACCACGGTCTCGAGCAACTCCCTGAGCTGATCGTCCAGCCGCGTGAACGACGTCGACAGGTTGTCGTGCTCATAGCTCGGCAGCTCGCGCGCGTGAATCGCGCCGGAAAACGTCGTGAGCGCACCGGCGAGACCGAGCATCGCGTTGAACAGCTCCACGGGATGCCCGCGCCGCGTCTCGTAGATGTGGCGCAGCTCGGGCAACACGCTGTTGATGCTGTAAAGCAGCCAGAAGGTCGCAACGTCAGCAACGCCGAACTCCGCCAGGCTCTGGTTCTTCTGTCGCCGTCCGGCGGCCAGCGCCGTGCTCTTCGCGGAAAGGATCTCCAGGAGCCGCCGCGCGATGGCCATGAGATGATCGCTGGCCATGATGTCCACGAGCGGCGGTACGAAGTGCGGGTCGAGCTGGTAGTCGCCGGTCGGCGATTTCGCCACGCGCGCGATGCGCAGCGCGCTCGTTCCCTCCATTGACTCACCGCCGAACAGCAACCGGAAGTTCCGGCGCGCCACCTGGATGGGGCGCTCGGACTGTCCCGTCGTCTCGTCGCGGCGGAGCAGCTCGTCGGCGCGGTAGCGCGCGTCGCGGTCGCGGTTGACGCCGGAGACGTTGTGCCCTCCGTACCGGTATTCCGGAATGCCGAGGTACACATCGAGCCACTGCTGATCGGGCGCGAAGGCGCCTTCGAGCGGTCGCGGCGCCGGCGCGTCTTCGGACCCGGGCATATCGAACAGCAGACCGTCGGGGAGGATACCTGCCGCCGCCGCGAGGCCAAAGCTGCCGGAAGCGAGCGCTTCGCGATCGATCTCGAGACGTTGAAAGCCCCAGGGGCAGAACGCAAGCGCCGACAGCTGGAACTCGAGGAGGTCCCCGAGAAAGCGATCCTGTGTTTGGAAGTGCTGCGGACTGAGTAGGACACCCTTCGTCCACAACACGGGCTGCATCTGCCTCATGGGCGACGAAGCTAGTCCGTGACGTTGAGGTGCGGCAAGGCCGGATCGTCAGGTGCTGGCCGCCTAGCGTGTCCTGGTGCTAATTGCATCGCCGCGCACCCACCCGTAGACGAGGGAACACGTTGGCCGACTCGCTCCTTGCCAGCTACGAAGCAGTTCCCTACGACAGCAAGCCGATTGGCGCCACCGAGATCGGCGCCATGGAAGCGGTCGCGCTACTCTACGGCGTGGTCGCGCCGCCCGCCCAGCGCGCCCGCGTCCTCGAGCTGGGCTGCGCGTCCGGAGGCAACATCATCCCGATGGCGCACCGGTATCCGGACGCCACTTTCGTCGGCATCGACCTCACCCCCAGTCAGATCGCTGTAGGCAAGAAGGATGTCGCGGCGCTGGGCCTCGAGAACATCACGCTCGAAGCGATGAGCATCGCCGACGTCACTGACGATTTCGGCACGTTCGACTACATCATCTGTCACGGCGTCTACTCGTGGGTGCCCGCCGAGGTCCAGGAGGCCATCCTGCGCATCGTGTCGCGCAACCTGTCCCCAACCGGCATCGCGTACGTCAGCTACAACACCTATCCGGGTTGGCACGTCCGCGGCTTGGTGCGCGACATGGTGTCGTATCACGATGACGAGTCACTGCCGCCAAGGGAGCGCATAGAGCGCGCGAACGCATTCGTGGACCTCGTCGCGGCGCACGGCGGGACGCCGGACAACACGTACTCGATGTCGATCGTCGAAGAAGCCGCGAACCTGAAGTCGCAGGGGGATGCGCACTTCCTTCACGAGCAGCTCGAGCCGTACAACTTTCCCGTGTACTTCTCGGAGTTCGCGCGGCGTGCCTCGACGAGAAAGCTCCGCTTTCTATGCGAGGCGAAGATCGCGGACAGGGCGACCGTGCCGCCCGATTGGGCGAAACGCGCGGCGGGCGCGGATGCCGACATCGTACGCGTGCAGCAGTACGTCGACTTTGCGCTCGGACGAACATTCCGGCGCTCGCTGCTCTGCCACGAGAAGGTCGTTGGGCTGTCAGAGCCGACCGCGGGAGCGGTTCCCTCTTTATACGTAGCACTCCGCGCCGTCCCCACCGAGCCGGCGAAAGAGGACAGCGCCAAGAGTGCTGGCGTCCAGTCGTTCAGGTCCGCGACCGATACGACGATGACGACGAACAACCCGATGGTGCTCGCCGCGTTTCACGTGCTTCAACGAATCGCGCCCTCGTCGCTGCCGTTCAGCGACCTGCTTCAGCGCATGAACGATCGCCTCAGCGTCAACGAGCCGCCGGGCATCCCCGCGCCGGCGGACAGGGCGGCACCGCTCTCGAGCTTGCTCCTGCAATGCGCCATCGGCGGATTCGTGGAGCTGCATCGCCACCCATCGGCATTCACGCGCATCGTTTCGGAACGGCCAGTCGCGAGCTTGATGGCCCGAAGGAGGCTTTCGTCCGGCAGCCTCGTGCCGAACCTGAGGCACGTGATGGTCGACCTTACCGAATTCGAGCGCGCGATCCTGCCCGACCTCGACGGCGCGCACGACAAGGCGCAGTTGGTCGATCGCCTGATCGAACGCGTTAACGTGGGGGACATCACGGTCGAGGGACCGATTCCCGACCGGAACAAGCTGGCCGAGATTGTCGACACGGCGCTGGCGCGGCTGGCGTCCGTTGCCCTGCTCGAAGGCTGACCACACACCGGGCACGCCATGACATCGCACGACAACCGGGCGCAGGTCGAGATCGGCGCCGACACGAATCCGCACCCCGACGCCATCGAGCTCGCTGAGGACACGTTCCGCATCCTCATCCTCGGCGACTTCGGCTGCCACACAGCGAGCCGACCGCCATTGGCGGAGCGACGCATTCAGCGCGTGGACCGCGACGGCATCGACGCGGCCATCATGCACATTGCGCCGGCACTGCGGTTTTCGATCGATCCTGACAGCCAGCCCGAAGTGATCGGGTTTCGAGAGCTGGATGATTTTCATCCCGATCAACTGTTGACGAACGCGCGGACGCTTGCGCGCCTACGAGAGCTGCGGACGTCAGTTGAATCGCAGGGGGTGCCGCCTGTTCGTCAGGATTCGGCGGCCGCACCAGGCCAGTTGCCGTCGCTCGACACGGGCAGTCTCCTCGATCGCATCCTGGAGGGCGAGCCGCCGCTGATGGGCAAGCCACCGGAGCCGAGCCCATCGCGCGGAGACGATCTCTCCGACTTCATCCGCCGCGCGGTGCGCCCGCACGTCGCGCGGGAAGTGGACCCGCAGCAACGAGCGCTCGTGGAGCGGGTGGATGACGTGCTCGCCGCCACGCTGCGCGTGCTGCTACATCACCCGGGCTTCCAGGCGCTCGAAGCACTGTGGCGTGCCGTCGACCTCTTCGTTCGACGCTGCGACACAGGTGGATCGACGGCCATCGGTTTGTTCGATCTCACGCAAGCCGAGCTCTCGGCGGCGGCGACTGATGCGGGTGGTCGTCGCGCGCTGATGGACACAATTGCGCGCGACGGAGAGGGCAGCGCGTGGACGCTCGTGATTGCCGCCTTCCGGTTCGGAGCGGCCGACGTCGCACTCCTCGCGGAGGTCGCCGCCATGGGCGAAGAAATGAGCGCGCCGTGGTTGACCGCTGCCGATCCGCGGCTCGCGGGCACCGCGTCGTTCGCGGGGAATGGCGACATGGATGATTGGGAGCCGTCGCCCATGGCTGGCTGGGACGAGCTGCGGCACGCACGAAGTGCACGCTTCCTTTGCCTCGCGTTGCCGAGCTTTCTCGTCCGGTTGCCCTATGGGACAGAGAATCCGATCGACTCGATGTCCTTCGAGGAGCTCGAGTCCGGCGTAGCTGCACACGAGAGCTTTCTCTGGGGGAACCCGGCGTTTCTCTGCGGGCTCGTTGCATCGACGCCAGTGGAACGTGGCCAGCCTGCGCCAAGCCAGGGTACGATAAGCCGGCTGCCGTTGCACCTTGCGACCATCGACGGCGCGGCCGAGGCGTTGCCATGTGCCGAAGTCCTGCTCACCCAGCGCGCGGTCGGGCACCTGCTCGGCCGCGGCCTCACACCGCTCGTGTCGCAGCGCGATGGCGATGCCGTGCGCATCCCGAGGCTGCAATCGATTGCCGAACCGGCAGCACCGTTACTGATCCAACCAGCGGCGCGCTCAGCATGACGGAAAAGGAACAAGCGTCATGGAACGGAGAGCCCTTCACCGAAGGGACGGTCGAGCAATTTGCGGCGGCGCGCGCCGCGCTCGAGCGCATCGGGTTTACCGAGGCGGCAATCTGTGCCGGTGCGAAGATCGACAGCATCTATGAACTACCGACGCGGGCCGAACGTGAGGTGGGGTTTCTTGACGACGAGACGCCCTTGTCGCTGGCGGTGCGGCTGTTCATGGACGGAGAGGACTTCGCGCGCAACACCGTCCGAACGGTGTTCGACGCTGCGGACCTCTCCGCACTCGAGGCCATCGGCCTCGTGCGATTCAGTCCGGGCGACCCGGCCCGATGCCTCTCGTTCGTCTCGCTGTACCCGACCGAGGGTCTGTACGTGGCATCGGACCGACATGCACGCATACAAATGGTGGCCAGCGGCGTTCCGGCCGACCTCGTTTATTCGGCGCTCACGCCCGAGACCCGGCGGTTCGTCGAGCTGATGCCGCGCGGGCAGTGCAACGATTACCTGGAGCTCTGTTCCGGTACGGGCATCGCCGCGCTGGTTGCGGCGCGGGATTTCGCCAAGCACGCGTGGGCGATCGACATCACGAAGCGGTCGACCCGCTTCGCCGCATTCAATGCGGCGCTCAATGGGCTCGACAACGTCGTGGTGCTCGAGGGCGACCTGTATGCACCCGTCGCAGGCCAGATGTTCGACGTGATCACGGCTCACCCACCGTACGTTCCGTCGTTCGAGACGGCGATGGTATTCCGCGATGGCGGTGAGGACGGCGAGCAGGTCACGCGCAAGATCGTCGCCGGTCTCGCGGACCATCTTCGCCCGGGCGGCCGGTTCTATTGCGACTGCATGATGACGGACCGCGTCGACGCGCCGCTGGAGAAGCGCATTCGCGAGATGCTCGGACCCAATCACGCCGAGTTCGACGTTCTCGTGGGCCAGGTCCGGTTGATCGAGCCGGAAGAACTGCTTGGTGGCTCAATCGCGGCGGGTCGCATGAGCGCCGACGTCGTCGCGGCGCAGCGGGCGCGGTTCGCGCAGCTGGGCATCGAGCAGTTCGTGTACGTGGGTTTCCTGATCCGGCGCCGGCTGGTCGTAGGCACACCCGTGACCCGTCGCCGCATTCTGTCCGCGGAAACGCGGGCGGCGCACCTTGGATGGTTTCTCGACTATGTCTCAGTGGTGGCAGGATTGGAGCGCGGATCGAGCCGGTTCCTGGACGCGCGGCCGCGCGCGTCCGCGCACACGGAGTTGCTGTCCCGATCCGTGCTCCAGAACGGCACCTGGAGTGTCGCGGCGTCTTCGCTGGTCACGCATGTGCCCTTTTCCGTCCAGGCGGAGTGCCCGGCGTGGTTCGCGACCTTCCTCACGTGGTGTGACGGCCGGGCAACTGCACGCGAGCAACTGAATCGCCTACGCAATGCCGGCATAGTGGCCGATTCGGCCAAGGACGTCGACTTTGCCATCCTGATCGCCGAGCTGGCGGAAGGTGGATTCGTGGAGCTCGACCTCGTTCCGTTCCCGGACGAGGCGCCCCCGTCTTAGTGCCGCGGTTCGCGCGGAGGATCACGGCGTTCGTCGCACTTTTTTCCTTGCTTGACGATTGTGTCGCCCGTCTCCATGCTTCGCTTTCGGACGAGGCGCAGTCCACACACCGTTTTTCCGGAGTCTATCATGGCACGAGAGGGCACACAGAAGAAACTCGAGCGCGTCCGTCCGCCGCGCGTGAACATCAGCTATGACGTGGAGACGGGCGGCGCAATCGAGACGAAGCAGCTCCCCTTCCTCATGGGAGTGCTGTCCGACCTGAGCGGCACCCCGGCCGAGGCCCTTCCGCGCCTGAAGGATCGCAAGTTCGTCGAGATCACCCCCGACAACTTCGATACGGTGCTGAAGAACATGAAGCCGCGGGTGAACTTCGCCGTCGACAACAAGCTTCAGGAAGGCGGCGGCAAGATCGCCGTCGACATGACCTTCGAGAGCCTCGACGATTTCTCGCCCGACGCGGTCGCGCGGAACGTCGCGCCGCTGAAGGAGCTGCTCGACCTACGCACCAAGCTCGCCGACCTTCGTGGCAGTCTGCAGGGCAATGACAAGCTCGAGGAGATCCTGCAGAACACCTTGAACGACGCGGCGGCGATGAAGCGACTGGAGACGGAACTCGGACCGCAGGGAGGCGGCAATGGCTGAGGCCCAGCAGCAGAACCAGCAGGCGGCGGCGTTCGCGCCGGAGTTCAACCTCCTCGACAAGATCGTCGAGGAAGGACGGATGGGACGTGATGCCGCGACGAAGGAGCGCGGGCGCGATCTCGTCAGGAACTTTGTCAGCGAGGTGCTCGCCGGCACCGTGACGCTCAATCCGGACACGGAGGCGATGATCAACGCGCGCATCGCGCAGATTGACGCCCTCATCTCGTCGCAGGTGAACGAGGTGATGCACCATCCGGACTTCCAGAAGCTCGAGGGCAGCTGGCGCGGGCTGAAGTACCTGCTCAGCAACAGCGAGACCGGCGAGCAGTTGAAGATCAAGGTCATGAACGTGTCCAAGAAGGACCTGCTCAAGGACCTCCAGAAGGCGCCGGAATTCGATCAGAGCGCGATGTTCAAGAAGGTCTACGAGGAGGAGTTCGGTGTCTTCGGCGGCACGCCCTTCGGCGCGCTCCTCGGCGACTACGAGTTCGGGAAGTCCGGGCAGGACATCGAGCTGCTCGAGAAGATTTCGCAGGTGGCCGCGGCGGCGCACGCGCCGTTCATCACGGCGGCGAGTGCGGACATGATGAACCTCGAGAGCTACACGCAGCTTGACGCTCCGCGCGACATGGCGAAGGTATTCGACACCACGGAGTACGCGAAGTGGAAGAGCTTCCGCGCCAGCGACGACGCGCGCTACGTGGCGCTCACGCTGCCGCGCATCCTCATGCGCGAGCCGTACGGAGCGGCCACGGTGCCCGTCGAGGCGTTCGCGTACGAGGAGCGCGTGGACGGTACGGATCACTCCAAGTACCTGTGGGGCAACGCGGCGTGGGCATTGGGGAGCCGCATCACCCAGGCGTTCGCAAGCTATGGCTGGACCGCCACCATTCGCGGTGTCGAGAGCGGTGGTCTCGTCGAAGGGTTGCCAGTCCACAACTTCAAGACCGATTCGGGCGACGTCGCGATGAAGTGCCCCACCGAGACGCCGATATCCGATCGGCGCGAGAAGGAGCTGGCGGACCTCGGCTTCGTGCCGCTCGTGCATCGGAAGGGCAGTGACAACGCCGCATTCTTCAGCGTGCAGTCCGCGCAGAAGCCGAAGATTTATGATTCCGACGCGGCGACTGCCAACGCCCGCATTTCCGCGCAGCTGCCGTACATCTTCGCCGTGTCGCGCTTCGCGCACTACCTCAAGGCGATCATGCGCGACAAGATCGGTGGGTTTGCGAGCCGCGATGAGATCCAGCGCTTCCTCAACGACTGGATCAACAACTACGTCGTCGTCAACGACGACGTCGGATTCGAGATGAAGGCCAAGAATCCACTCAAGGAAGCACGCGTGGAGGTCGTCGAGATTCCCGGCAAGCCGGGTGCATACCGCGCCGTGGCATTCCTGCGTCCGCATTTCCAGCTCGACGAGCTGTCGATGTCGATGCGACTCGTCGCCGACCTGCCTGCGGCGGCAGGCTGATCGGCCGGTCAGTACTGGTCACGCGCGCCGAATGTTTTACGGCGCGCGTGATCTGGGATACGGCGCCCAGGAAATCAGGGTTTTACGTTAGTCCCCGCGGATCGGCTCCCGACCGCGCGGCATCTCACTCACACACGACGCGGAGAACGGACTTATGGCGGCAGTCGACTACTTCCTCAAGTTAGACGGGATCGACGGCGAGTCCCAGGACAGCAAGCACAAGGACGAGATCGAGCTGGAGAGCTTCTCGTGGGGTGCCACGCAGGCCGGCACCGGGGGGAGAGGCGCCGGCATGAGCGCCGGCAAGGTGGCCATGCAGAATTTTAATTTCGTCATGAAGGTCAGCAAGGCATCCCCGAAGCTTTTCAATCACTGCTGCACCGGCGAGCACATCAAGAAGGCCACCATAATAGCGCGCAAGGCGGGAAAGGATCAGCAGGAGTACCTGAAGGTGACGCTGAGTGACATCCTCGTGAGCAGTTACGAGGCGAGTGGCTCACCCAACGACATCGTTCCCGCGGACAGGATCTCGCTCAACTTCAGCAAGATCGAAGTGGAGTACAAGGAACAGAAGGCCGACGGTTCGCTTGCTGGCGCCGTGAAGGCGGGATACGACCTGAAGTCGAACAAGTCGGTATGACCGTTACGAGGCTCCGTTGATGCCGGCACGAGATCTGTTCAAGTCGGGCAAGCTCGACGAAGCCATCGAGGCGCTGGGTGTCGAGGTTCGGGACAACCCGACCGACGCCCAGCGCCGCGCGTTCCTGTTCGAGTTGCTGTGCTTTGCAGGAAATTTCGACCGCGCCGAGAAGCAGCTCGGCGTCCTTGGCCGCAATGGCAAGGACGCCGAGATGGGCGCGCTGCTCTACCACGCGGCGCTCCATGCGGAGCGCCTTCGGCAGGACATGTTCGAGAAACAATCGTTTCCATCCTCGACAGCGCAGGTCGTCGGCGGCACGCTCAACGGCACGCCGTTCACAACCATCTGCGACGCGGATCCACGCATCGGGCCACGTCTCGAGCTGTTTGCCGCGGGGCAGTACTCGTGGATGCCGTTCGAGCACATCGCGACCGTCCGCGTCGAGGCGCCGAAGCGGCTGCGCGATTTGCTCTGGCTACCGGCCATCGTGCGACCGGGCGAAACGTTCACGGGCCTCGAGATGGGCGAAGTGCTGCTCCCGGTGATTGCACCACTGAGCTGGCAGTACGACGACGGAGATCTTCGCCTCGGTCGCGTAACCGAGTGGACGCAAACCGACGATGGCGCGCAGGTGCCCATCGGCCAGAAGCTGCTGCTCGTCGACGGCGAGGAGTTCCCGATGCTGGAGCTGCGCGAGCTGGAGATCGTGCGGACGCCGGCATCGTCGGCCTGAGCTGACCATGTCATTGCGCGACGATTTGCTGTCGCCCATCCCCGGGGCCAATCCCGGCGGCGTCGAGCTGCGTTACGATCCTGTCTTCGACAAGATCAAGGAAGCGCGCCGGGAAGATCTCGACGCGCCGCAGGGCGAGTGGGCGACCGCGCTCAAGACTGCGGATTGGCCGCTCGTCATCAAGCTGTCGAAAGATGCGCTCGCGACGAAGTCGAAGGACCTCCAGATCGCATCCTGGCTCACGGAGGCCCTCGGCCGGCGCGAAGGCTTTCCTGGCCTGCGCTCCGGCATCGAGGTGCTCGCGGGTCTGGTCGAGGTGCACTGGGAGCATCTCTATCCCGAGATCGATGACGGCGACGCCGAGATGCGGGCGGCTCCGCTCGAATGGGTCGGGACGAAACTCGACGTGTCGGTGCGCCGCATCCCCATCGACAAGTCGGGGCACGACTTCCTGCAGTACAAGGAATCGCGCACCGTGCCGACGGAGGACGCGGCCAACGAAAACTCGGAGAAGCGTACGGCGCGCGACGAGGCCATCGCCAATGGACGTTCTACTCCCGAGGACCTTGACTCCGGCTTCAACGCAACGGCCAAGATCTGGTTCAAGACGCTCGTCGCGGACATCGAGGCGACGATCGATGCGGTGAAGGCGCTCGATACGGTGTCTCGGGAGAAGTTCGCTGACGTCGCACCCAGCTTCGGCCGGCTCGTCGACACGCTCGAGGACTGCCTGCGTTTAGCGAACGCGCAGTACAAGCGGAAGCTCGAGATCGAGCCGGATCCCGTCGAGGCAATCGAGAGCGTCGACGTCATCACGGCGGACGGCGCAACCACGTCAGGGTCCGGGTCGGCACAGGGGGGGACGTCGGGCAGCCTGTCTCCGGAGCCCGTGTCCCGCGACGATGCCACCGCACGCATCCTCGGCGCTGCACGCTACCTGCGGCTGAACGATCCATACAATCCGTCGTCGTATCTTCTGCTGCGCGGATTTCGCTGGGGGGAGCTGCGCGCGAGTGGCGCAACGGTCGACCCGAAGCTCCTCGAGGCACCGGCGACGAACGTCCGCACGAACCTCAAGGGACTGCTCCTGGATTCGAAGTGGCCTGAGCTGCTCGCCGCATCCGAGTCGGTGATGGGTACGCCGCAGGGCCGCGGCTGGATCGACCTCCAGCGCTACGCGCTCACCGCATGCGACGAGCTGGGAAGCGACTACTTCCCCGTGACAACGGCCATTCGCGCCGCACTCCGTGCCTTGCTCACCGACCTTCCCGGTTTGCTCGACATGACGCTGATGGACGACACCCCGACCGCGAATGTCGAGACGCGTGCGTGGCTTCGCTCCACGGTGATTCAAGAGAGTGAAACCTCCGAATCGACCGAGCGTGGCGGCGGCGATCCCGAGGACAACGGCGAAGCGCGCGGACGCGATCCGCTCTCTCTCGCGACGGCGGAAGTGCGCGGCGGACGCCCGGACCGCGCGATCGCGCTCCTGATGCGCGAGGCCGGACGCGCGAAGACGAGTCGCAGCCGCTTCCTCCTCCAGGCCGAACTGGCCCGCATCATGGTCGATGCCGGGCACGAAGCGGTTGCGATGCCCATCCTCGATCAGCTCATCGCGGACGTCGAGGAGCACAAGCTCGAGGACTGGGAAGAGGGAGAGGTCGTCGCGGCGCCCATGGCGCTGCTGTATCGCGTGCTCGAGAAAACGGAGGGCGACGCCGAGCAACGTCAGAGCCTGTACCTTCGCATCTGCCGGCTCGATCCGATCCAGGCGATCAGCTTCGCGCAGCCCTGATCCATGGCCAAGCGTGAGCTGGAACGAACGGTTCAGGCCTCGGTCCTCGATCGCCTGACCGACGAGGATCCACGCAGCACCGTGGATCCCCGCATGACGTACGCGGAATCGCTCCGCGCGTTCAAGGCTGGCGTGCAGCGCGACCTCGAATGGCTGCTCAACACGCGCCGCACAACCGACACAGACGTCGATGCCCTCGAGGAAGTCCGGAAGTCGCTCTACTACTTCGGCATGCCCGACATAACGTCGATGAGTCGCGATTCACTTCCTGCACGCACACAACTCCTCCAGCAGGTGGAGGAAACGCTCGCGCTGTTCGAGCCGAGGCTTGGACAGGTGCGCATCTCGATGGCGGAGATGGAAGGGGAACTGCACCGGCGCGAGCTGCGCTTCATCGTGGAGGCGACGCTGCGGCTCGATCCCACGCCGGAGCAGGTGATGTTCGACACGGTGCTGCATTTTGCCAGCGGACAGATCGACGTGGCGGGAGTGGCACATGCGTGAGGAGCTGCTGAACTACTACGAGCGCGAGCTCACCTTCCTTCGCCGGATGGGCGCGGAGTTCGCCCAGCGCTATCCCAAGGTGGCGGGGCGGCTCATGCTCGAGCCGAACAAGTGCGAGGATCCGCATGTCGAGCGCATGCTCGAGGGCTTCGCGTTCCTCGCGGCACGCGTGCACCTCAAGATCGACGATGACTTTCCCGAGATCAGCGAAGCGCTGCTCAACATCGTCTATCCGCACTACGTCCGCCCGATTCCGTCGATGTCGATCGCAGAGTTCAAGCTCGACCCCGAACAAGGCAAGCTGACAACGGGTTATCGGTTGCCGCGCGGCACCAAGCTCTATTCTCGTCCGGTGGACGGTGTGCCGTGCCGGTTCCAGAGCTGCTACGACACGACGCTGTGGCCACTGAGCGTCACGGCGGCACAATGGACGACGCCCGATCGCCTACGCCCCGCCGCGCGACTCGGCGACGCCACCGCGGTACTGCGCATCGAGCTGCGCTGCGCACCGGACATCGCGTTCTCGAAGCTCGACCTCCGTTCCCTGCGCTTCTACCTTGACGGCGCGGGCAACCTCACCGCGGCGCTCTACGAGCTGCTCAACACGAGCGACCGCGACATCATCGTGCGCGAAGTCGCCGGCGAACCGCGGGCGCCTGGCGCCTCTGCGGCGCCGAAGATGATCACCCTTCCCGCATCGGCGCTCAGTCCCGCGGGATTGGGCCCGAACGAAGGCATGCTGCCGTATCCCGGACGGTCATTCGAGGCATACCGGCTCATCCAGGAGTACTTCGTCTTTCCGGAGAAGTACCTGTTCATGGACCTGGCGGGATTCGACCAGGTTGCTGCTGCGGGCTTTGGCGGAGCCATCGAGGTGCTCATCCCGATTCCCGCCTACGAGCGTACGGAATGGCGCCAGATGCTCGAAGCGGGGGTGACGCAGTCTACGCTGCGCCTTGACTGCACGCCGATCGTGAACCTGTTCCCGCACGTGTCCGAGCCGATCCTGCTCACGCAGCGCGGCACGGAATATCCCGTCGTCGCGGATGCGCGCCGGCGGTTGACGACGGAAATCTTCTCGGTCGACGACGTCGTCGCGGTCACGCCGGACTCCGAGCGCACACTGCACTTCCGCCCGTTCTACGGAGCCGCGCGCGCGGCCCGCAGTGGCGCAGCAGGCAACGGTGCGGCCGCGCCGGAGCTCGCGGGATTGCACTGGCTGTCGAAGCGCCGAGCGAGCGGATGGCGTACCGACGACGGTGCCGACGTGATGCTCTCGTTCGTGGATCGCTCGGGACGCTCGGCACATCCGGATCAGGACACGGTCACCGCGCGACTCACCTGCTACAATGGCGAGTTGCCAAGCCGCTTGGCGTTCGGCAATCCCGCGGGCGACTTCGAGATGGATGGTGCGGGTCCCGTCCGGCAGATCACCGCGCTCATCAAGCCGACGCGCGTCATCCAGCCGTCGCTCGGCAACGGCCAGACGTGGCGGCTCGTCTCACAGCTCTCGCTCAACTATCTGTCGCTCGTGGAATCGGGAGCGGACGCGTTGCGCGAAACCCTTCGCCTGTACGACTTCGCCGAGTCGGCGACCGCACGCAAGCAGATCGACGGCATCCTCGGCGTGGAGAGCGCGCCGACCTTTGCTCGCATCGTCACCGACCACGGACTGACGTTCGCACGCGGACGTCGCGTGGAGATCGGCTTCGACGAGGAGCAGTTCACGGGGAGTGGCGTATTCCTGTTCGGTACGGTGCTCGAGCGGTTCTTCGGACTGTATGCCTCGATGAACAGCTTCTCAGTGCTCTCAGCGAGTTCGCGCCAGCGCAAGCGGCCCGTGCACGAGTGGGCGCCACGAGCGGGCTGGAAGCCGCTGCTATGACCGCGCTCGATCCGAAGCTGCTTGGGCCACTGCTCGACGAGCCGCAGGCCTTTGAGTTCTTTCAGGCCGTCCGCCTGCTCGAGCAACTGTATCCCGAGCGTGCGCATGTCGGTGAATTCGCCGATCCGGGCGACGAGGTCGTTCGCTTCTCGACGCCGAGTGGCGTCGGCTTTCCGTCGAGCGAGATACGATCGCTCGCGCCGCCCACCGGTGACGATCCGGCGCAGATGGCGGTGAACTTCTTCGGCCTCACCGGGCCGCAGGGCGTGCTCCCGCTCGACTACAGCCTCTATGCCGTGGCGCGTGAGCGGGTCGGCGACCACACGCTCAAGAAGTTCCTCGGGTTGTTCGAGCATCGTTTCATTTCGCTGTTCTACCGGGCCTGGGCGAAATCGCATCCGGCGCCGGGCGTTGGTCCGTTGACGGACGACCATACACCGGGGACCGACGCGCGCCATGAATGGCTCACGACGCAGTTGCTCAGCGTCGTGGGCATGGGCACGCCGGGATTGCAGGGCCGGCTTGCCCTGTCCGACGAGTCGCTGCTGTACTACTCCGGCCTGTTGTCGCTTCCGTCGCGGCCAGCGTCGGCGCTCGAGCAGGTCATTGCCGACTACTTCGACGTGCCGTGCATCGTCGAGCAGTTCGTCGGCGCGTGGTATCCGCTGTCGCGCGCCTCGCAGACCGCACTCGGCGACGAGATGGGCACGCTCGGTGGCGGCGCGGTAGCGGGCGACGAAGTGTGGGACCAGCAGGGCCGCGTGCGCGTTCGCATCGGGCCACTCACGCGTCGGCGCTACGACGAGTTTCTCCCGGGCGGAGAATCGTACGAGGCACTCCGCGCGCTGACGCGATTCTTCGGCAACGACCAGTTCGATTTCGAGATCCAGCTCGTGCTTGCGCGCGACGAGGCACCGGCATTCCAGCTCGGCGGCGATGAGACGCCGCTTCCGCTCGGGTGGTGTACCTGGCTTCGCACCGCGCCGCTCGACCACGATCCGGACGACGCACTCTTTACGCTGTAGGCTGCACGTTCACCGTTGCACACGAGGGGTTTCATGGCTGTCAATCTTCGCGCGCTCATCGGAAAGCTGAACCATACGACACGCGGCGCCGTCGAATCGGCCGCTGGTCTCTGTCTTTCGCGCACGCACTACGACGTGGAGATCGAGCACTACTTGATGAAGTTGCTCGACGGGACGGACACGGACTTTGCGGCGATCATGAAGCAGTATGGCATCGATCGATCGCGGCTGTCCACGGAACTGTCGAAGAGCCTCGACCACCTGAAAACCGGCAACGCGCGCACGCCGGCCGTGAGCCCTCACGTCGCGCACATGCTCGGCGAAGCATGGACGATCGGGTCGCTCGACTACGGGTCGACTCAGGTACGGACTGGACATACAGTCATCGCGCTCCTGCAGAACGAAGAGCTCGCCCGACTGGTGAAGGACATCAGCCGCGAGCTGACGAAGATTCCGGTCGAGACACTGAAGCGCGACCTTGCCGCGATCACCGCCGATTCCACCGAAGAGACGCAGGCGACGTATGCGTCTGAGCCAAGCAACGCTGCTGGTGGCGGCGATGCGCCGCGGCCGGCCGGTGGGGGGAAACAGCCCAACCTCGATGCGTACACGGTGAACCTCACCGAGAATGCGAAGAAGGGAAAGATCGACGCCGTGCTTGGTCGCGACTTCGAGATCCGGCAGGTGGTGGACATCCTGTTGCGGCGTCGGCAGAACAATCCGATCCTCGTCGGTGAGGCGGGCGTCGGCAAGACGGCGGTCGTCGAAGGGTTCGCCCTGCGCATCGCCAATGGTGACGTGCCGCCACCGCTGCGCAATGTCACGCTGCGAACACTCGACCTGGCGCTGCTCCAGGCCGGCGCCGGCGTGAAGGGTGAGTTCGAGAACCGGCTCAAGGGCTTGATCGAGGAGGCGAAGAATTCGCCGACGCCGATCATCCTCTTCATCGACGAGGCGCACACGATGATCGGCGCAGGTGGCGCGGCGGGACAGAACGACGCCGCCAACCTGCTCAAGCCTGCGCTCGCCCGCGGCGAACTGCGGACCATTGCCGCAACCACGTGGAGCGAATACAAGAAGTATTTCGAGAAGGATCCCGCGCTCGCTCGACGCTTCCAGCTGGTGAAGGTGGAAGAGCCAACGGAAGAGGTGTGTCTCCAGATGATGCGCGGCCTCCTGCCGTCGCTCGAGAAGCACCACAACGTGCGCATCCTCGACAGCGGGCTCGATGCAGCAGTGCGTCTTTCGCATCGCTATCTCGCGGATCGGCAGTTACCCGACAAGGCCGTCAGCATACTCGACACCGCGTGTGCCAGGCTCGCACTCGGCCAGAGTGCCACGCCGTCGGCGCTGGAGTCGGCCACTCGCCGCATCGATGACCTGGCGGTGCAGAAGCGTGTGCTCGAGCGTGAAGTGGCGGTGGGCGCGGATCACGAAGAGCGGCTCGCCGAGATCGAGGCGGAGCGCGTGAAGACCGAAGCGACGCTCGTCACGCTCACCGAGCGCTTCGAGAAGGAGAAGGGGCTCGTCACCGAGATCCGCGACATACGGCAGAAGCTCGAGGAGCATCATGCGGGCGACAAGCCCGCCGCCGACGCGCCTTCGCTGCGCGAACGCCTTGTGCTGCTCGACACACAGCTCGAGGCGCTGCAAGGGGAGAGTCCGCTCATGCGCGTGTGCGTCGACGCGTCGATCATTGGCGAGGTGCTCTCAGGATGGACGGGCATTCCCGTCGGGAAGATGCTGCGCGACGAGATGGCGACGATTCTCCAGCTCGAGGGGCAGCTCGGCGCGCGCGTCATCGGACAGGCCGCGGCGCTCGAGGCAATCAGCCGTCGCGTGCGGACCTCCAAGGCGGGGATCGAGGATCCGCAAAAGCCGAAGGGCGTGTTCATGCTCGTCGGTCCGTCCGGTGTGGGCAAGACGGAGACGGCACTCGCGCTTTCCGACCTGCTCTACGGCGGCGAGCAGAACATCATCACGATCAACATGTCGGAGTTCCAGGAGGCGCACACCGTTTCCACGCTGAAGGGCTCTCCGCCCGGCTATGTGGGCTACGGCGAAGGCGGCGTGCTCACGGAGGCCGTGCGTCGTCGTCCGTACTCCGTGGTGCTGCTCGATGAAGTCGAGAAGGCCCATCCGGACGTCCTCGAGCTGTTCTTCCAGGTGTTCGACAAGGGGCGCATGGAGGACGGCGAAGGACGCGAGATCGACTTCAAGAACACGATCATCGTGCTCACGACCAACGCCGGCACCGATACCATCATGACGCTGACCGCCGATCCCGAGACGGCACCATCGGCCGAAGGGCTGGTGAAGGCGCTCAAGCCGGAGCTCGACAAGACATTCAAGCCGGCCTTCCTCGGACGCATGGTCATCATCCCGTTCCACCCGGTGCGCGACGAGAACCTGAAGCAGATCGTGCGCCTCAAGCTGAACAAGGTGCGCCGACGCATCGAGGACTCGCACCATGTGAAGCTCGAGTACGACGAGGCCGTGGTCGACGCGGTCGCGGCGCGCTGCACGGAAGTCGAGAGCGGCGCCCGCAATGTCGACAACATCCTCACCAACACGCTGCTGCCGGAGATCTCGACCCGCCTGCTCGAGCAGATGGCGACGGGCGAGGGAATCGGCACGATCACCGTGGGCGTGGCAGACGATGGTGCACTGACCTATCACGTCGCGCCGGCAGCTGTTGCGCCGCGCGGTCGGTTCAAGGCCGGCGCTGGTGCGTCCGCCGCTCAACCCACACCCGAAGAACACGCCGTACCTGCCGCCTGAGCAAGGAGCTGCCGATGAACCCGTACACGCAAGCTGGGAAGCCGATGCGGCTGACAACTCCGCTTCCCGACGACACGCTGTTGATCGAACGCCTCGTCGGTGAGGAGGCGCTTTCCGAGCCCTATGTCATTCATCTCGACCTTCTGTCGACGGATTCGACGATCGATCCGGCGACGCTGCTTCGGAAGCCGGTCTCCATCGCGGTCGACCTCGATGCGGGCGGCCAGCGCTACTTCCACGGCGTCGTGCGCCGCTTCGTTCAGCTCGCTCGCGCGGATGGCCTGGTATCGTATCGGGCCGAGGTCGTGCCGTGGCTGTGGTTCCTGTCGCTCACGAGCGACTGCCGCATCTATCAGCAGAAATCGGTGCCGGATATCGTGAAGCAGGTGCTCAACGACATGGGCATCGCCGACGTGAAGAGCAGCCTCGGGGGGACCTACCCGGCGCGCGACTACTGCGTGCAGTACCGCGAAAGTGACCTCGCATTCATCTCCCGGCTGATGGAAGAGGAGGGCATCTTCTACTTCTTCGAGCACGAGGTGGGCAAGCACACGTTCGTGCTTGCCGATTCGCCCTCGGCCGTCCTGGTCGGCCCGTCGTCAAAGCTCCAGATGGCGGCCGGCGCGGATAGCATCCTCAAGGGCGACTTCATCACGTCGCTCGAAGTCGATAGCGAGGTCGTGAGCGGCAAGATTACCCTCGTCGACTACAGCGACGTCAGCGCGAAGCGGATGGAGAGCGCGGTCGCCGGAGGCGCCAAGGGCACCGAGCAGTATCAGCGCTTCGACTATCCCGGAAAGTTCACCGTGGTGGATGACGGCGATCGCCTGGCGCGACTGCGCCTCGAGGAGTCGGAATCGCTGAGCTTCGTCGTGAACGGACGCACCAACTATCGCGGCCTTCGCAGCGGGCAGAAGCTAGACGTGGTCGAACACTATCGTCGCGACGTGAACCAGTCCTACAACATCCTCTCGGCGACGCATGACGCCACGGAGGGCGGATATCGCAGCAAGGATGAGGCCTCGACATTCAGCTTCTGGACATCGTTCGAAGGCATTCCGTACGCGATCCCGTTTCGCCCCGAGCGCACCACACCGAAGTCCATCGTTCACGGAACCCAGACCGCGATCGTCGTGGGACCCGCCGGCGAGGAGATCTACGTCGACAAGTACGGTCGCGTGAAGGTGCAGTTCTTCTGGGACCGTACCGGCAAGAAGGACGCGATGAGCTCTTGCTGGGTACGTGTGTCGAGCATCTGGGCCGGCAAGGCGTGGGGTGCGATCCACACGCCCCGGATCGGCCAGGAAGTCGTCGTGGATTTTCTCGAGGGAGATCCGGATCGCCCGATCATCGTGGGCCGGGTCTACAACGCGGAGCAGATGCCACCGTATGAGCTGCCCGCGAACGGCACCCAGAGCGGCGTAAAGTCGCGCAGCGCGAAAGTCGGCACAGCGGCGAACTTCAACGAGTTTCGCTTCGAGGACAAGATGGGGTCGGAGCAGGTGTTCCTGCATGCCGAGAAGAACTTCGATCTCGAAGTCGAGAAGGACCAGACGCACTGGGTAGGCCACGACCGCGCGAAGACGGTGGACCACGACGAGACTGTCCACGTCAAGCATGACCGCACGGAGACAGTCGACGGCAACGAAACGATCACGCTCCACGGTTTGCGTACCGTCGTCACCGACAAGGACGAAACAATCACGATCCATGGAGCGCGAACGTCCGTCATGGACAAGGACGAAACGGTTACGGTGCACGGACAGCGCGCCGTCACAATCGACAAGAATGAGACGCTTACGTTGAACACCGGCAATCGTGCAGTCACGATCCAGTCGGGCAACGACACGTTGAAGGTGAGCATGGGGAACCTTGCCACCGACGTGAGCATGGGTAACGTGTCGGTGAAGGCGGGTGTGGGTAAGATCGCCTATGAAGCGTTGCAGGGCATCGAGCTCAAGGTGGGGCAGAACAGCATCAAGGTCGACCAGACGGGCATCACCATCAAGGGAATGATGGTGTCGATAGAAGGGCAGGTGCAGGCGGAGTTGAAGGGATTGATGACGAAGGTGAACGCAAGCGCGATGCTCACGGTGAAGGGCGCGATCACGATGATCAACTAACGGAGCGACATGACCGCCCCTTCGAGCGCACCATCGACCATGCCGAGCCGCAGCACGGCAGAGCTGTGCGCTGTGGCGGACCTCGGCGACGACGCCAAGGCGCTCTTGGCGGGCGACGTACCGGCGCCGCATGCGTACGTGGCGCTGCTCGTCGAACGCGATCTGCATGCCGACGCTATTCGGTTCATCGCGCACGCCCTTCCGCGCCGCGAGGCTGTGTGGTGGGCTTGGGTGTGCGCGCGGAAGGTCGCCGGTGCCGAGCCTGCACCGGCGGTGAAGGCCGCACTCGACGCCACCGAGCGCTGGATCGTGCAGCCCACGGAGGAGCACCGCCGGCAGGCGCTGCACTTCGGTGAAGCCGCCGACTTTGGCACGCCGGCGGGCTGCGCCGCGCTGGCCGCATTCATGAGCGCGGGCAGCCTCGCGCCACCGCATGCGCCACCCGTCCCGCCCGATGAGTTCATGACGGCGAAGGCGGTGGCAGGCAGCGTGACACTCGCCGCGGTGACGACGGAGCCGGAGCGCGCGAAGGAGAAGTTCAACGAGTACGTGAAGGTGGGGCTCGAAGTCGCCGATCGCACGAAGCTATGGACCGCATGATGACCGCAGAGGACTGACATGGGAGCTCCCGCTGCTCGCGCCGGCGACATGCACATGTGCCCGATGTTGACCCCGGGTGTGCCGCCAATTCCTCACGTCGGTGGACCGGTGTTGCCGCCAGGCGTGCCGACAGTGCTCATTGGAGCGATGCCTGCCGCGACCGTCGGTGGCATGTGCGTCTGCGTGGGGCCGCCGGACGTCATCGCGCTCGGCTCCTTCACCGTGATGATCGGCGGCATGCCCGCGGCGCGCATGGGCGACATGACGGCGCACGGCGGATCGATCATCCTCGGGTGTCCAACGGTGCTGATCGGCTGATACGCGAGCTTACTTCGCGGGAAAGCCTGGAACACGGACGGTGAACGTCGAGCCGGTGCCCATGGCACTCTCGACCATCACGTCTCCGCTCATCGCTCGAGCCAGCTCGCGGCTGATGGCGAGGCCCAGCCCCGTTCCTTCGTGGCTACTCGTGAGCGTGCGACTGATCTGCACGAATGGTTCGAAGATCTCGTCGAGCTTGCCCGGCGGAATGCCGAGGCCGGTGTCATGCACCACCGCGACGACGTCTTCGCCCCTGCGGCTGCACTCCAACGTCACGGTCCCGCCGGCAGGCGTGAACTTGAACGCATTGGAGAGAAGGTTCAGGAGGATCTGCTGCAGCTTGGCGCGGTCCACAAGCGCCACCACGCTGGCATCGCAGCTGGGACACACGAACGTGATGCCCTTCTTCCGTGCCTGCGGCTCCATCATCTGTGAAACCGGTTCGGTCATCTCGCTCATGGGGACCGGCCCAATGTCGTAGTCGAGCTGCGCCGCTTCCACTCGACTGAAATTCAGGATGTCGCTAATGACGCGGAGCAGGTGTTGTTGGCTGACACGAATTCTCTCGAGCTGCTCGACCTGCAACGCGGTGACGGGGCCCGAGATCCCCATCTCGAGAAGCTCCGTGTACCCTCCAATGGCATTCAGCGGCGTGCGCAGCTCATGCGACATGGCCGCGAGAAAGGTGCTCTTGGCCTTGTTCGCGTTCTCGGCTTCAACCCTGCGCGACTCCAGCTCCCCAGCCTGCTCACGCAACCTCGCCGCGAGCGCGTGAAGCTCGTGCGCACGGTCCTCCGCCGTGCGCCGCGCCGCCTCTTCGCTCGCGATACGACGCGCGTCGTCGATCTCCTTCAGCTGCGCCGCCCTTCGCTCGGTCAGGTCGCGCGTGACTTTCGCGAAACCGATCAGGCGTCCGCTTTCATCGCGCAACGCGGTGATGAGGACGTTGGCCCAGAAGGTGGTGCCGTCCTTCCGGATCCGTTCGCCCTCCTCCTCGAACGACCCATCCCGCGACGCGACCTCGAGCTCGCGCCGCACCTTGCCGGATGACACGTCGACGCTGGGATAGAAGACCGACATGTGCTGGCCGATGATTTCATCAGCGGTGTAGCCCTTGATGCGCGACGCGCCCTCGTTCCAGGTGGCGACATAGCCATTCGGATCGAGCATGAAGATGGCGTAGTCGCGAACACCTTGAACGAGCAGGCGAAAGCGCTGCTCACTCTCCTTCAAGGCGGTCTCGGCCATCCTGCGCGCGGTGAGATCCCGTGTGACCTTGGCGAACCCGATGAGTATTCCATCGCGATCGCGCAGCGCGGTGATGACGACATTCGCCCAGAAGCGCGTGCCGTCCTTCCGGATGCGCCAGCCTTCATCCTCGAATCGCCCTGCCCTGGCGGCGACGTCGAGCTCGTGCTCCGGAAACTTTTGGGCGACGAGCTCGGGCGGATAGAAAATCGAAAAATGCTTGCCGATGGCTTCTGCGGCGGTGTAGCCCTTGAAATACTGGGCGCCCGCATTCCAACTGAGGATGTATCCCCGCGTGTCGAGTGCAAAGATGGCGTAGTCCTGCACGCTTTCCACGAGAAGGCGATGCAGCTCGCCAGTCTCGAGTGCGATGCGGGCAGCATTGTGCGCCGCGGCACCCTCGGTGTTCTCACGTTGGTGCGAGTTGGGCAGACGGTTCGATTCCCTAAGCATCAATCTCCCCAGTTCGCGCGCAACATCGCTGTCCGCCAGGGGACAGACGCAAGAATAGCGCGTGGCAAAATGGGCCCTGAGTCACCGATGCGGAAGGGAGGAGCCTGCGCCCCCTTCGTCAGGCGATCAAGCGATCGAAATTCCGGCGCACGAGTCCGTAGCATTCGCACGCCGCGCTCTCGAGACCAGCGCGATCGATCACGCGGATGCCGCCGCGGTGATACTTGATCAACCCGGCCTCCTGAAGCGCTCCCGCCGCGAGCGTCACACCGGCGCGTCGCACGCCGAGCATGATCGCGAGGTAGCCCTGTGTAAGCGGAAACTGCTCGGCTTCCGCGACGCGATCGTGAGTCATGAGGAGCCAGCGCGCGCACCGGGCCTCGATGCCGTGAAGGCGGTTGCACGCTGCGGTCTGCGCCACCTGTGTCAGGTACTCGTGCACGTATCGAAGCATCAGTGCCCGTAGAGCCGGGCGTTCGCTCATGCCATCGAGCATGATGCTGGCGTCGACCGCCAGTGCGAATCCGGGAATCTGGGTGACCGTCTCGTGCGGGGCGGGCAGGGCGCCGAGAAGCACACTGACGCCGACGACTCCTTCGTTGCCAATGGTTCCGACTTCGGCTGCGCCACCATCCGTCATGCGACTGATGACGGATACTACGGCGCTCACCGGGAAATAAAGGGCGGTGAATGCTTCGCCCGTCGGTGTCAGGATTTGTCCGAGTCTGAGCTCGACAGGCGTAAGCTGCGCGAGCAGCCATGAGGCGTCGTCGAGCGCCTCAACCATCAGCGCGGCCAGCAGCCGATTCTGTGGGAGCGGTTGGTCGAGCGGGCTCGGAGCAATGGCGGGCTTTGCGGTCGTGGGCCTGCGCCTCCAGGCGCTGCCGTGCGGGAATCCCGTAAAGGGAAACACCCAGCAATCGACAGAGAGGGGCGCGGAGAATCCGCAGCAGACCGGTGACGATGGTTGAATGCGCGGCAAACATCGCCGCCTGATCATTCTGTACTGTACAGTACCTAGGAAACGTACCCTGAGCGGGAGGCCAGCCGCTCGTTACCGCAGCAATGTACGATATCCCTGCAGAGTACGGTTTCGGCGATTCCGCCGCCACCGTTCGGACGCCTCGTGACTCTCTATGACGATGGCTTTCGCTAGTAGAAGGTCGTGGAGATATGATTGTTCTCTCGAGCATGAGCGTGAGCGTGAAGCCCCCAGCTTTGAGCCAACTAGAGCTCGCGCTTCAGCACGAGCACGAGCACGAGCTCGCGCTCTGATGGGCTGATGGCTGGAGGCTCACGCTCACGCTCGCGCTCGCGTACCCCGGTGATGGCGATACTGTCTGCACACTTCTGACTCACGACACTAGGCCGTTACGGTGGTGGGCCGGCGGGTGCGCCAGACGGACCCGCGCCCGGAGTCGCACCAGGCGGTGGGCGCGGTGGACGCGGCGACGGAAGGCTTATCAGGATTGCCGTCGCGACGAGCACCAACGCTGCGGCCGTCAGCTCCGATCTCGATGAGCGCCGCACCGAATGCGCGGCGTCCTCTGAGCCGAGCGTTGGCGTCACGCGCTTCCAGTTCCATGCGCCGAGTGCGAAGACGACTGCCACGAGGCAGAGCTTCGTCATCAGTGCGTAGCCGTACGGAGTCGACCAGAGAGACGAGAACGGATTGAGGTGCGTCCACGCGGTGATCGAGCCGGAAAGGACCACGATCATTCCGCACGTGAGTGCGAGCGGTGAAAACCCGTTGACCATATCGGCGGCGATCGCGCCGCGTCGCTCTCGCGTCGCCTCCTCGCGCAATACGCGGCCCAAACCGGCGATGACGAGCACGAACAGCGTGCCGATCCAGAGACCCGCAACGACCCGGTGTACGGGATTGACGAGGCGCGACCACTGTCCTGCGAGCACACCGGTGAGTGGTGCTGCCACGGCTCCGACGAGCGCGAGAGTCCATCCACTTCTTTTGCGCATGGCCGCCAGAGCCAGGCCGATGATCGCCAGGACGAAGAGCAGTGCGGCAGCGCCCGAGGGCAGGTCGCTGCTCAGGAGTCCACTGACCGTCGTGTGCGCGCGACCCGCGGCCTTCGGCAGGCTCAGGGCGAACATCACGGACTGCACGATGATGCCCGGCAGTCCAATCAACGCGGCGCGCTGAGAGGCGTCGGCGTATAGCCGTTGCTCGGCATCATCGCGCACAGAGGCGTCGCGTCCGCGCACGGCGGCGAGATGGAAGCCGACGGAACCGAGCGCAAGGAACTGCGCAATGAAGCCCACGTACTCCCTGACGGGATCGGACCAGATGATGAGGGGTTCTGCCGCCATAAGTCTCCGCGTAAGACGTTCCGGGCGAACCGGCATGGCAATTTTCGTCCCCCAGCGTAGTATTTCCGCCGGTTGTCAGGGCGAATCGCTCTCAGGAACCATTTCGGAACAGCGGAGATTCCCGGTTTATGACCAGTCGAGACAAGGAGGGACGGGCGGCACCTTCGCCGAGCAAGGAGGTCCCGCACCCGCCACGCGCCTCCACGCCGCGTGCGTCGGCCAACTACTCCCCCAGAGGCACTCCGGGATTCGACAACGCCAAGGCACTCGTCAACGCCAAGGCTGCATGCGTAATCGTGTTCGGCCCACTTGCCACGCGGCAGTTCAGCATCCGCTATTGGGACGATGTGACCGAGGAGGCAAGCGGCGAGAGCCCCTTTACGCTTCTCATCAATCGCCCCGGCGCGCTGCGGCGAATGCTCCTGCCGCCGAACGAGCTGACGATCATCGAAGCCGCGCTTTCGGGCGACATCGACGTCGAGGGCGACATGGAGCGGGCCATGGGCATGGGCGACGCGATCAATGCGCAGCTCCGCTCGCCCGCCAACCTGTTCGCGCTGCTCAAGCATCTGCGCGCCTTGCCGCGCGAGGATCCGATCACCGACGTGCGGGAGCTGCGCGCAGCCCACACCGTTGGTACGGTCGGCGACGTTCACGTGCCCGAGCGCGATCGCGCCGCCATCCGCTATCACTACGACGTCGGCAACGACTTCTATTCGCTCTGGCTCGACAAGCGCATGCTGTACTCGTGCGCCTATTTCGCCGACGGCAGCAATCCGGAGGAGGAGCTCGAGGAGGCACAGCTTGCGAAGATCGACCTCATCTGCCGCAAGCTGCGTTTGCGTCCGGGGGATCGCCTGCTCGACGTGGGCTGCGGGTGGGGCGCACTCATCATGCACGCCACACGCTTCTATGGCGTGACAGCGCTCGGCATCACACTCAGCGATGCGCAGGCCGAACTGGCGCGCGCGCGCATTGCCGCGGAAGGGCTGGGCGATCGCTGTCGAGTGGAGATTCGGGACTACCGTGCCCTGCAAGACCTGCCGCCGTTCGACAAGATCTCGAGTGTCGGCATGGTGGAGCACGTGGGCGTCGAAAACCTGCCGATGTACTTCGACGCGCTGTACCGCGCCCTGCGTCCGGGTGGATTGCTGCTCAATCATGGCATCGTGAGCGTTGGCGCGGCGCGACCGCTTCCGCGCTGGGACTGGCTGGAGAAGCGCATCTGGAAGCGCGACGCGTTCCTGGACCAGTACGTGTTTCCTGACGGTCGACTCGGCCCACTCGGCGCCGTCATTGCGGGTGCGGAGCGCGTCGGATTCGAGACGCGCGACCTCGAGAGCATTCGGGAGCACTACGCGTTGACCCTGCGCGCGTGGCTTGCGCGACTCATGCGTCACAAGGAAGAAGCCATTCGCCTGACCGACGAGCGCACGTTCCGGATATGGCGCTTGTACATGGCAGGCTCCGCGTTCGGTTTCGCCACGGGACGGCTGAACGTGGTGCAGACGCTCTTCGTCAGGCCCGATGCATTCGGGAACAGCGAGATCCCCCTGCGGCGATCGGAGCTTCTGATTTGACGGTCGTCCTTCACGCGGTAGCGGCAGGGGGTATCTTCGGGGCGTGGATACCATCCTGAACCCTCGCCGCTGATGAATTCGCTGGTGAACTTGATTGGCCGCGCCGCGCCGCGCCGCATGTGGCTGGCAGCGGTTGCGGTGTGCGCTGCACTGCTCGTACAGCCCGCGATTGCATGGGCGCATGCCCATCTGAGCAAAGCGGAGCCTGCGGCAGGCTCCGTGGTGGCCACATCACCGCGCGTCATTCGGCTGTGGTTCACGGAAGGACCCGAGCTGTCGCTCACCAAGGTCGTGCTGACCGACTCGGTGGGCGCGACCATCCGGGTCGGCGCCGCTGAGAGGGACAGTGCGGGCCCGTTGGTCGCTCGTGTCGCGATTCTCGAAGCGTTGCCGAGCGGACGCTACACCGTGAACTGGAGCACGGCTGCGTCGGACGGGCATCCGTCGAAGGGACACTTCACGTTTCGAGTGAACCTCGCCGAGGTGACTGCGACTGCAACGGTGACTCCCCCTGCAACGACCACGGCTCTGCCGAGCCCCGTGACGCCTCGGTCGCCAGCGATCTCTCGGGATAGCAACATCAGCTCGAAGGCGATCAACACCGGCACCGAGGACGCCGCGGCGAGCGCCGTGACACCGGCGTTCGTGGTCGTGCGTGCGGTGTCGTTCGTCGCGCTGCTGGCGCTCATTGGTGCGGTTGCCTTCCGGTCATTCGTCCTGAGGCGAATCGCTGGCGTGGACAGCGCCACGCGGCTGGCGATCGAGCGAACCCTCGCGTGGCGCGCAGCGCTATTCGCCGTGGCATATGTCGTCGCGGCGCTCGTTCGACTGTACCTGCAGAACCGCATGATGTCTGGCGATGCGGCGACGGACGCGGCGCATCTTCGCGCGATGAGCATGGGCACGGACTGGGGTGTGGCATGGCGCATTCAACTCTTCGCTGGCGCCGCTGCGCTCATGAGCCTCCTCGTCGCTCGCGTTCGCGCGTCGCTGGGCTGGTACGCGATGTCGATCTGCGCAGGCATGCTCGCCGTCGGGACGACGATGGGCAGTCACGCGCACGTGGCACCCGTTCAGCCGGTTCTCGTCTCCGCCTTCGACTTCCTGCACATCCTCGCCGCATCGGCGTGGATGGGTTCACTCTTCTGGATCGCGTCGGTGGCACTGCCCGTCATCCAGTCGTCGCCGGATAATCGCGCGCGTCGAGCGGCGGCCCTCGTGCACGCCTTCTCGCCCGTTGCGCTCGCCAACGCCACGGTGGTGGCGCTCACCGGCTTCATCAGCGCGAAATACAAGTTCGCCCACTGGTCACCGCTCTGGAGCACGACGTATGGTCAGGTACTGCTCGTCAAGCTCGCGTGCCTCGCCGTCGTCGCCGCCGTCGGTTACCACAATTGGCGTCGCGTCCGCCCCACGCTCGGCACGGATGCGGCGACGGCCCGCCTCGAACGCTCCGCGTCGATCGAGTTGGCGGTCGGCCTGCTCGTGATCATCGTCACCGCCGTGCTGGTTGCCACGCCGACGCCTGTCTGAGGAATCGAAGGGACTGAACTGGGCGAAGATCATCCGACCTCCAAGTCCGAAGTCCGCATCTTTCCGATGTCCGACGTCTGTCGTCGCACTTCAGCACTCCCGCACTTCCGCAGTCGCAAGAGCGTGTACTGCGACGACGGACGTCGGACTTCGGAAAAATGCGAGTTGGCCTCTTGCCACGCGACGAGCTGTCGGAAGTCTCCCATCGGTGGAAATTGTCGAGGGAGTGCGCGCACCTTCGCATCATTTCCACGCACGTGTAGCCCTTTCCGAGGTCCGAAATCCGCATTTTTCCGATGTCCGCCACCGTCGTCGCACTCAGACCTCCACATCCCGACACGTGAGATACCGCTTCGTCCGCCCGTAGTGGCCGCCGTCATGCTCGGCGCGTCGGCTACGCTGGTGTTCGCGCACGATCTCTTCCTCAAGCCAAGTGCCTTCTTCGTCGCACCGAACGCGACCGTCCACCTGACGGCGATGAACGGAACCTTCACGACGAGCGAGGCGAGCGTTACCGCGGACCGCCTGCTGGACCTCGCGATCGTGGGGCCGAGTGGACGCACCCGCGACGACAACTCCAGTTGGACGGCACCTGGAAAGGCGAGCAAGTAGGAGGCGAAGGTCGGTGGTCCAGGCACATACGTGCTCGGTGCGTCGCTGCGGCCGCGGCTCATCCCGATGAAAGGCGCGGCGTTCAACGCGTACCTCAAGGACGATGGGCTGCCCGACATCCTCGCGGCGCGAAAGGCGAGCAACGAGCTCGCGAAGCCATCGACGGAGCGATACGCGAAGCACATGAAAGCGCTGGTCCAGGTCGGTGACACGCACAGTGCGAACTACTCGACCGTGCTTGGATATCCAGCCGAGCTCGTGCCGTTGGAGAATCCGTACGAGATGCCGAAGGGAGGTCGCGTGCTGCACGTGCGTGCGCTCGTGGACGGAGTGCCGATGGCCGACCAGGTGGTGTTGGCGGGGGGGCGGACGACCTCGGGTGCGCGCATGCCGGCGCAGACGGTGCGCACGGATGCGCAGGGCGTCGCCACGATTGCGGTTGCCACGCCGGGCGTGTGGTACGTGAAGTTCATCCGGATGGTGAAGGTACCGGCCGTGCCGAAAGATTCGGTCGACTATGAGTCCAAGTGGGCCACGCTCACGTTCGCAATACGGTAGGGAGGAAGTCACGCGCGGTGAGCCGCGTCACCGCCACGGGATGAAATTGTGCGCACGTTCTGGGGTAGGAAGGAATTCTCCGCCCCCGTAGACAGGACCTGTTGCATGCCCTTGTTGATTCTCGGCTCCCACCGCTGCGCGTTGCGCCCCGGCTCGTACACCATCGGTGGTCGCGGCCCTGATGCACTGGAGATTTCGGCGCTGGAGTGGAGGCCCGCGGTGGCGTCCATCACGGTGCCGATGCCGGGAGCGGGGCCGTGCACCATCCGGAGGATCACCGCCGCGATCGTCGTTCGCGTGGACGACGAGCCGCTCGGCATCGCCGCGGCCGAGCTTCACAATGGGGCGACGATCGGGTTCGAGGGCTGTCGACTGACGTATGAGGCCGACGTCACCGGCAGCGTGCTGGTGCATTCGGCGCCGGAAGACGGCGGTGATAGCGATCGCGCGCGCGGATCGCGACTCGTGAGCAGCATTGGCGCGCACCTGGTCAACATGAAGACGGGGCAGCCCTTCGCGCTCACCGATCGACGGGTGGTGATCGGACGCGATGATGCATGCGACCTCGTGCTCGGGGGAAAGGGCGTGTCGCGGAGGCATGCGTCGATCAGTCCCGCCGCCAATGGATATCTGCTTCGTGACGAAAGCGTGAATGGCACGAGGGTCAACGACCGTGCCCTCACCGGCACCCATCTGCTCGCGCACGGTGACCGCATTCGGCTGGACGACGAGGAGCTTCGCTACGATGTCGAGGGCATGGCGGACGATGGCATCGCCCAACCGGACAACAATGCCACACAGTTGCTCGACTTCTCACATCTTCGCGGCCTGCGCGGCGCCGGGGCAGGACGTCGGATCTCGTGCAGCCTGGCGGTCGTGAAGGGCCCGTTCTCCGGCACCACCTTCGAGCTCGACAAGCCGGTGTGCGCGATCGGTCGCGCGCGGCACAACGACGTGCACCTGAAGGACGACAGTGTCTCGAGTGCGCATGCGACGCTGCTGCGCAAGGGCGAGGCATGGTTCGTCGTCGACCTGCGGTCCGCGAACGGCACCTTCGTGAACGGCTCGCGTGCCTCGGGCGAGCGCGAACTGTCGACTGGCGCCCAGCTCAGGATCGGCGCCGTGGAGCTGGTGTTCCGCGCCTTCGCCGACGGCGTGCCGGAATTACCGCCGCGGCCCGTGAACGCGGGCGTGTTCGCGTGGCTTCGAGGGCTCATGATGCGCGCGCGCGGTGAGGGGAGGCACGTGGCCGACTAGATTTCACGTGTGACCATCGACCCAATCCTGCACGACGCGATTCGGACCCGCCGTACCTTCGCGATCATCAGCCATCCCGACGCCGGCAAGACCACCCTCACCGAGAAGCTGCTGCTGTACGGCGGCGCCATTCACCTGGCCGGCACGGTGAAGGCGCGACGCCAGCAACGCCACGCCACGTCCGACTGGATGCAGATGGAGCAGGAGCGCGGCATCTCGGTGACGTCGAGCGTGATGCAGTTCGAGTACGACGGCTACCAGATCAACCTGCTCGACACGCCGGGCCACGAGGATTTCTCCGAGGACACGTACCGCGTGCTCATTGCCGCGGACAGCGCGGTCATGCTGCTCGACAACCGCAAAGGTGTCGAGGAGCGCACGCGCCAGCTCTTCGCGGTCTGCAAGCGTCGCCGGATGCCGATCTTCACCGTCATCAACAAATGCGATCGCGTCGGCGAAGATCCGCTCAAGCTCATCGGCGACGTCGAGGCGGACCTCGGCATCGATTGCTATCCGATCACGTGGCCGATCCACTCCAACGGGGCGTTCATCGGCGTCTACGATCGCCGTCGCAAGCTGATCTATCGCTTCGAGCGCGGCGAAGATCACGGCGCCAGCGAGGCGGACGTCCAGGTGAAGGCGCTCGATGACCCGACCCTGGGCGACATGCTCGGCGCCGAAGCCCATGCGCAGTTGGTGCACGACATCGCGCTGCTCGACGAGGCAGGGCATCCGTTCAGCGAAGCGGCGATGCTGGCGGGGATGCTGTCGCCGGTGTTCTTCGCGAGCGCGCTCACGAACTTCGGCGTGGAGCCATTTCTCCGCGAGTTCGTGGAGCTGGCCCCTTCGCCGACGGCGCGTGAATCGACGACCGGCCTCGTGAACCCGGCGGACCCGAACTTTTCCGGTTTCGTGTTCAAGATCCAGGCGAACATGGACCCGAAGCACCGCGACCGCATCGCGTTCGTTCGTGTCTGCTCCGGGCGTTTTCAGCCGGGACTCTCGGTGACGCACGTGCGCACGGGCAAGCCGCTGCGGTTGTCGAGTGCCCAGCAGTTCCTCGCGCGCGAGCGATCGATCATCGAGGAAGCCTGGCCCGGCGACGTCATCGGCGTGATGGACCGCGGCACACTGCGCATCGGCGACACGCTCGCCGTCGACGAGGGTCTGGAGTTCTCGGGAATTCCGCGATTTGCACCCGAGCATTTTGCCCGCATCGTCGCGGCGGATCCGCTCAAGCGCAAGCAGCTCGACGCGGGCTTGCGCCAGCTCACCGAAGAGGGGGCGGCGCAGGTGTTCTACACGTCAGGCACCGACACGCTGAGCCCGACGCCGATTGTGGGTGCGGTGGGCCAGCTCCAGTTCGACGTGATGCTCCATCGCCTCGAGCACGAGTACGGCGCACCGTGCCGACTCGAGAAGATCTCAGCGAGATACCCGCGGTGGGTGGTCGGCGCACAGGACGAGATCGAACGCATCGCGCGCGACCGCGGACGCATGCTGCTCTACGATGCCAAGGGACACCCTGTGATGCTCTTTGAAGATCAATGGGGAATGCGTTGGGTGCTGGAGCGCGAGACAGTGGTTACATGGCACGAAGTGGCGCCTTGATCGCGTCTGACAGTCTGACAGTCTGACCCGGGCGGCGGCTTCGCCGCCGCCCTCGTCTGACAGCGGGTCAACTGAAGTCTGACAGCTATTGGCTACACGACTCGGTCCCTTGGCGTGAATGCGGTGTTCCGTGAACACGCTGGTGGCAAAAGCGGCGCATCAACCCAGTTGTGTAGATCATGACTGTCTGACCAGTCAGTTGACCCGCTGTCAGACGAGCGAGCGCGCAGCGCGAAGCGGGTCAGACTGTCAGACTGTCAGACCACTTCAAAAGGCTTGGTTGAGTCCCACCAGCATGCCTCCATTCGCGGCAGGCTCCACCGTCGCTGAGAGGAACAGCTTGTCGAACTTGTTGTCCGGGTGACCGTGGCTGTAATTCACGACCTTGTAGCCCGATAGCACGCCCATGAACGCACCGGCCAGCACGTCGCTCGACCAGTGCTGGTCCAGCTTTATGCGGGCGAGGCCCGGAAGCATGCCGGCGGCGAACAGGATCGGTGCGACATAGGGCGTCGCATCCGGATTGCGCCGATTGATTTCCATCGTCAGCACCGTCGCCACCGCCATGCTCGACGACGTGTGAATCGATGGGAATGAGCGATAGTCGAAGGTCGAGTCGCCGTAGAATCCGCGAAAGGGCTTGAACTTGTACTGATCGCTGTCACGCGAGACGTAGGGTCTCGTGCGGCCGAGTGGCCCGCGGATGAGCTGACTGGCGACGCTCGAGAGCACGACGGACTCCGTGGCGTGCAGCGCGACTTCCGTCACTGTGGGCGCGTGAAAGAGGCGCCCCGCACCGTACGTCAGGATTCCCGCGACCGTCAGCGTGGTCTCGTTCACCTTGCTGATCTTCGTCGAATAGCGCGACAGTGCGTCCGTCGATTGTCCGGTCACCGGATCAGACGTTCGCGATCGCTGCGACCAGCGCGCGATCTGCGGATCCCAATGTGACAGGACTCCGGTGGCTGCGAGGGCGATCCCCGTATAGGCAAGATCGCGACGGTTCAGAAATGTCCTGCTGACTCCGCTGGTATCGACACGCTGTGCGGACACAGCGGGCGCGAGTGAGAGCGCGAATATCGCGGTGGTGACGTAGCGTCGCACGTGGATTCCTGGTGTGGTTCGTGACCCGCCTCACATTGCACCGGTTGTGCCGCGCTCGTCCATAAGGGTTTGGTCACGGAAATTGGGACTTTTTCTTTGTGCGGTGTATGAATGGCACCTGCCGTGCATTACGAGAGGATGAAGACCGCTCGACCAAATTCGGCAGAAATGCCGATCTGAACAGGAACGCGAACGACATGGCTTACCGAATATTCAGGGATTCGCGGGGCACGGAGTGGCAGACCTGGGACGTGGTTCCTCGGCTCGAGGAACGCCGCGTGAATGATCGCCGCTCGCGCGTTGCTTCCCCCTTGCAGAGTGATCGCCGCTCGCGACTCGACCGGCGCATCGTTGCCGGACACCGCTCGGTCCTCGCGTCCGACATGAACGCCGGCTGGCTGTGCTTTGCCGCCGAGGAAGAGAAGCGCCGGCTTTCGCCCATTCCCGACGACTGGCAACGGTGCACGAGCGCGCGCCTCGAGCAGTACTGCACAGAGGCGACGCCGGCGCGGAGGGGGACGACGGAGATGCACTCGCCGGATATGCGGATTTAGGTATTGCTGAAGTCCGGCGTGCAGTGCTTCCCGTGGCTCGGCCAAGACCACAACTCACGACGCCGGAAGCAGAATACGGACGGCGGATCGCGGAGGGAACTGCGTAGGACAGGGAAGCTGTTTTTTCCGACCTCCGCCAACCGTATTCCGCCTCTGGCGTCGTGAGTTCTACCGAGACGTCGTACACGGTCGCGTGGGTGACTTGGTGACTGACCGCCCGCGGCCCATCTTTCCCGCATGACCGAAAAACCTTCCCCCCGCGCCCACCCGCCCGAAACGACCGAGGGCTGGTACGTCCACCACCAGATCCTCGCCTACGACCGCCCGCTCCAGCGCGCCATGCTGAGCGTGCACAACGCCGACGTGCGCGCCCAGGCCACCAGCGTACTCGCCGCGGTCGTCGCACCATCCGGTGATGGTTGGAGCGCCATCGTCCCGCTCATCGGCTCGCGCGCCGACGTCATGCTCATCCACTTCCGTGCGTCGCTCGACGATATCGGCGTGGCGCAGCAGAGCGTCGCGAAGCTCACGCTGTTCGATGCCATGCGTCCCGTCTACTCCTTCCTCAGCATCACCGAGGCGGGCCTCTATCACGCCAGCGCGCAGCTTGCAGCCGAGGCCGCGGAGCGAGGCGGTAAGGTCGGCGACGACGTGCATCGCGCGGCGATGGACGAGCGTGTCGAGAAGGAACGCGCCAGCCAGCACGTGCAGCGACGACTCTTTCCTCGGCAGCCGGACGACATGCCCTACGTCTGCTTCTACCCGATGTCGAAGCGGCGTGCCGTAGGCCAGAACTGGTATGAGCTCCCGCTCGAGGAGCGCAGCCGGCTTATGATGGCGCATGGCAAGACCGGACGCACCTACGCCGGCAAGGTGAGCCAGGTGATCAGCGGCGCAATCGGGCTCGACGCGTGGGAGTGGGGCGTGACGCTGTTCGCCGACGATCCCCTTTCGTTCAAGAAGATCGTGTCCGACATGCGCTTCGACGAAGTCAGCGCACAGTATTCGGAGTTCGGCGAGTTCTTCGTCGGACGAAGTGCCACGCCGACCGACTGGCTGGCGTCACTCGGCTAGCGGTTGATGTGGTTAGCCGTCCCCCGTTAGCGGTCCGTCGGCGTCTCCGGCGCCAGCTCCCCCGTATCGAGTGCCCGCGCCGCGATCGCACTGAGTCGCTCATCCTGGTTGTTGCGCAGTGCGCGGATGTGGCGACGCGCGCGACGCATTGCCGCGGGGATGAAGACGCGCGCGCAATCCAGCTCCGCGGCCGCCGCCTCTACGCTGCCCGCGCGCTCGATCTCCCACGTCGTGCGACTCAGCACCGCGACCGACATGAAGATGTCGATCGCCGCATTGGCGAGGCGAAGCTGAAGGAACTGCTTTTCGATGACATCCTTGCCATGCTTGAGCAGTATGCCTTCGACAGCAAGCGCGAGGCTGTGAACGATGCCCGCGACCGCGTCAGCCTCCTCGCTGAGAGCCTCGTGCACTTTAGAGAAGGAGGGTTTTGTGATCTGTAGCTTGGCTCGTCCGGCAACATAAGAGCCGATGGCGCCGAGTGAACGGAGTGGATCCTTGAAGGCCTTGCCGAGCGCCTTGAGCCGTTCGCCCGGCTGCTGGAGCGCCATGAGCGCGATGAGCGCGCGCAGGACTTCATTCGTTCCCTCGAAGATCAGGTTGATGCGCGAGTCGCGCACACCCTGCTCGTACGGATAGTCCTTCGAGTAGCCGATGCCCCCCGCGATCTGGAGCGCGTCGTTCGACGCACGGAAGGCAAGCTCGCTCGCGAACACCTTGCACGCCGCCGTCTCCAGCGAGTAGTCGATACCACCGCGGTCAACCATGCCCGCCGTCAACATCCACGCCGAGTCCGCCGCGTACACCTCGGCCGCGGCAACCGCGAACTTCTGCTGGATCATCTCGAACGAGCCGATCGAGCGGCCGAATTGCTCCCGCTGCTTCGCGTATACGAGCGCGAGGTGCATGATGCGCCGTGCCCCGCGCGCGGAACCAGCCGCGAGACCGAGTCGTCCGGAGTTGAGAATCTCGAGTGCGAACTTGAAGCCCTGTCCGACCTCGCCGAGTCGCTCGGTGGCTGGAACGCGCACGTTGTCGAACGTCACGGTACGCGTGTCGCTCGCCTTGATGCCCATTTTTTGCTCGGGCTGGCCGAGTGAGATGCCAGGCGCCTTGGCGTCGACGATGAAGGCCGTGACGCGTTGCTTGATGGTGCCGTCGGGCTGCGTGACGGGCACCTTCGCGAACACCGTGAACAGCCCCGCGTACCCGGCGTTCGAGATCCAGATCTTGGTGCCGGTCAGCATGTAGACGCTGCCGTCATCGGTCGGGATGGCGACCGTCGTCATCGCCTGCGCATCGGATCCCGAGCCAGGCTCTGTAAGGCAGAACGCCGCGATCGTGGTGCCGGCGGCGCAGCCTGGAAGCCATCGCTGCTTCTGGTCCTCGGTGCCGAAGAGCGTGATGCCCTTGCAGCCGATCGACTGATGCGCGCCAAACAGCACCGCCAGCGCCGGATCGGTGGCGCCGACTTCGCCGAACACGCGCGAGAACACCTGCGCCGAGGCGCCGAAGCCGCCGTAGGCCTCGGGAATGTTGACGCCCATCATCCCGAGCTCGCCGAACCCCTTTCGCACACTCTCGGGAAACTTGCCGTCGTGGTCCATCTGCGCCGAGTTCACGTTGTCGGCCGCCCAGCCGCGAAAGCTGTCGATGATCATGGCGAGCGATTCTTTCTCGTCGGCCGGTAGGGCGGGGAAGGGAAACACCAGGTCCTCTCGAATCTCGCCGAGGAATACGCCCTTGGTGAAGGACGGATAGAGGTCGGGATTCGCGAGATGCGGCGCGGCGGCGGGGAGTTTGGTGCTCGGGCTGGTCATGGCAAATCGGGTCGAGAGAGCGACGAAAACGCCTGACTGAAATGTATTGATCGGCATACCACGGGGCACCTGACCGATGCGCCGCCCCACGTCGTATCTTGAAGCTGTCCACCGCGCGCGGCCCGCCACCGCGCGTCGTCGTTCACCAGGACTGCTCCCGCTCACAGGTTCGATCATGGAAGCACTTCCACTCGTCCGCGTGCGCCGAGTCGCGTCGGCGCTCCTGCTCGTTGCTGGCGTCGGGCTGCTCGCGCGGACGGCGAATGCGCAGCGGATTCCCGATCGGCTCGACGACGCCACCTTCTGGCGCATGATGAACGAGATGTCGGAACCGTGGGGTGTGTTCCGGTCCGAGAACTTCGTGTCGAACGAGACGTCGTACCAGTGGATCATCCCCGAGATCCAGCGCACCGTGAAGCCCGGCAACGTCTACCTCGGCGTCGCGCCCGACCAGAACTTCACCTACATGGTGGCGCTCAAGCCGTCGATTGCCTTCATCGTCGACATCCGCCACCAGAACGCGATGCAGCACCTGATGTACAAGGCGCTGATGGAGACGTCGAAGACGCGCGCGGAGTTCCTGGCCAAGCTGTTCGCGCGCCCGGCGTTGCAGAGTGTGGATACGTCGTCGACCGTCGTGGCGCTGTTCGATGCGTTGGCGAACACGAAGCCTGACAGTGCGCTGTATCGCGACAACCTCCGCGGGATCGTCGATCAGCTCACCAAGACGCATGGCTTCGCGCTGAGCGACAGCGAGCGCGTGTCGCTGAACTGTGTGTATGGCGCGTTCTTCTCGCAGGGTCCCACGCTCACGTACAATTATGGCTCGGAGTGCCGCAACAATGGTGGCTTCTATGGCGGCATGCCGGGCGGTGGTCGTGGTGGCCGTGGTGGTGGCGGCTCTCGCGGCGGCGGGTTTGGTGGCATGCCGAGCTATCTCAGCATGATGACCGAGATGGATGGCGAGCAGGTCGACCACGGTTATCTCGCGACGGAAGCCAACTACCGCGTGCTGAAGAACATGGAGGAGCGCAACCTCATCGTGCCGCTGACCGGTAATTTCGCGGGCAACAAGGCGTTGCGTGCGGTCGGCCAGTACGCGCGCGATCGGGACGCGAAGATCGGCGCGTTCTATGTATCGAACGTCGAGCAGTACCTGTTCATGCAGGGTGACGAGGCGGCGCAGTTTTACCGGAACGTGGCCACGTTGCCGCTCGATGAATCGAGCACGTTCATCCGGTCGTATTCGATGGGTGGTCGCGGCGGGTTTGGCGGGCAGGTGACGCTGAACCTGAAGCAGCAGAGCGGGCGGTCAGTGCAGTTGATCAGCCCCATTCAGGAAATGCTGAAGGCATTCGAGGGTGGGCAGATCGCCCAGTACGTGCAGGTGATCGGGCTGTCGCATCAATAAGCGGACGGGGGACGACTTGCGCGAAAGACCTTTGGCGCCGTGCGTGGGGCGAGCGAGAACGCCGATTTCATGAATCGCGTCGCAAAGGCTGTCTCGGCGTACGCCGGCGGTGCAGGGGCGGTCGCGGCCACGTGCGCGGCGCTCTGCTGTGCCGGCGCTCCGATCATCGTGAGCGTTCTTACGGCGACCGGGCTCGGTTTTCTGCGCAGCGACGCGATTCTATTGCCTGTCATCGGCGTGGCGCTCTGCATCGCGCTGTACGGATTCTGGAAGGGACGTGCGCTGCACTCGTCGACGGGTCCGTTTGCACTCGGCGTCTTCGGCTCGGTGGTGCTGGTGACCGGCGTCGTCTACCTGCATGGGACGATCGCCAAGGTGTTCATTGGCGTTGGTGCGATCGCATTGCTCGCAGGCACGATCTGGAATGCGCGTCTTATGGGGCGGTGTGATGCGCCTGTTCCGCTCGAACGCGCTCCGCGTCCGTGATGCGGCCCACCGTGACATCGTTCGCGTGATGCTCTCGGCCGCCGTCGTGCGTTCCATTGCGTTGTTCGCGATGGCGGGACTCGCCGAGATTGGCGGTGGTTACCTGGTGTGGCGCTCGATCAGGAATGGGGCGGGGGTCTGGGCGGCGGTCGCCGGCGCGGTCCTGCTTGTCGCGTACGGCGTTATTCCCACGTTTCAGCCGAGTGCCTTTGGCCGGACGTACGCAGCATACGGTGGGGTGTTCGTCGTCCTGTCGCTGCTTTGGGGGTGGATCGTTGATCGTGTGCGGCCCGATGCTCCGGACATCGTCGGTGCGTTGGTGTGTCTGGTTGGCGTCGCCATCATCATGTATTGGCCGCGCGCTTAGGCGGAAATCGCCGAGGGAGGTTGACCGGTAGCGTCCGGTAAGGCGAGCGCAGGATGTTGACTTAACGCGCAGGTATACTAACGTTTATACTCGACGACATCGACGCGTGATGCCTCCTAAGGCATCTGATTGCGGGAGTCGCCGAAGCCCTCGTAGCGCCGTCGCTCGAGACCCGTTCATCACTCGCGCGCTGGCTGGCAGCACGCTGCGCAGCCGTCCAAGGCCCCATACTCATGCGACCCACACTGCTGATTGCCGGTGCTCTGCTCTCGTTCGCAGTTGCGCCATCTCTGCTGCGCGCCCAAGCGGCATCCGACGCAGATCGTCCCTCGATGACCGTAATCGCTCCGGCAGCCGTCACTCGGAGCGCGGCACCCTGCAGCTACGCGGACTGCGCCCTGCGCGTCGAGCGTGGTCTCTGGTCGGGACCGAGTCTCATGCGTGGCGTCACGGGCCGCCCGGTCGCCGACCTGGGCGTGCTTCGCTCGTCAGACCTTCTCCCGCTGTTTGCTGGCAACGACTCGGCCTCGATGTACGGCGCGCAATACCTCAGCGCCGCGCGGGTGAACCACCCGCTCACGATCGCGGGGATTGTACTCGGCGCCGTCGGCCTCGCGCAGCACGAGCGCCTGAACGCCTACACGGTGATCGGCGCGAGCATGCTCGCTGTCAGCATTCCGTTCCAGCTCGTCGAGGAGCGTGCGCTCAGCCGAGCGGTGTGGTGGTACAACTCGGCGCTGTCGGCCGGTACTGCCCAGCACTGAGCAGCCGCCGAGCGTTACACGACGGCGACGTCCCGCACGCACTGCACGACATCAGGACTCGCGCTCGGCGACGGAGCCTGGCCATTGTTTGGTGAGCGTGCTCGAGCTGATTCGACGCGGTCGAGGGACAACTCACTCAGGGGTGAACGTCATGCGGTGCTCTGCGCTCGCTGTGCTGCTCGTCGTATCGTCCGCCGCTCCAGTGCTCGCGCAGGCCGCTGGCAAACCTGCGAAGAGCACGGCGACGACCGACACCGCGTTCAGCTCCATGCAGCATCGGGGCGGGATGGCCATGGGCGTCGATCAGTACACGTCGACGCACAAGTTCGACGCGTTGCCTACCGGCGGCCGGATCGAGCTCCAGCGCGACAATGACGACGCGAAGGGCGTCGCCACCATCCGCGCGCACATCCGGGGCATCGCGAAGGCGTTCAAGTCGGGCGACTTCTCGACGCCGGCGTTCGTCCACATGAAGGACGTTCCCGGGACGAAGGTGATGCGGGAGAAGCGGCGCGTGATCAGCTACGAGCCGCGCGACCTGCCGCGGGGGGCGGAGCTGGTCATCCGGACGAAGGACGCGGCCGCGCTCGAGGCGGTGCACGAGTTCATGAGGTTCCAGCGTGGGGAGCATCACGCGGGCGGCATGGAAGGAATGAAACACACGCCATGAGCCCGGCTGGCCGCAGGGCCAGCAGGCTGAGGAGGAGGAGGTGCGTGGATTGTCGGCGTTCCGTCGCGCGGCTAAGTGGGCGGTCTGCCCGCTAGCTGGTTGCGGACGTGACGCAGCGCGGCTGAAGGGGGTTCAGGCAAGTTGGAGAGCGCAGCGCGACATTCAGCCCAAGGGGGAGATGAAAATGAAATGTGCACTGGTCGCATCGTTATGTGCCGTTTCGTTCGCAGCAGTCACTTCGTGCTCGGAGTCTGCCTCGTTCACCGACATCGACCACCTGTCCCCACCGTCGATTGATCTCAGAGCGATTTCCGTTGACTCTGGTGGCGTTTTGAAGATCACCGTGACTGTCTCCAACCCAACTCGCGTTCAGCTGCAGGTTAGCAATTCCGCCGAGTGCTCTTTCGCAGTCAGGATTTTTCCCGACTCGACCGGAGAGGAAATGGCCGCGTCGGGTGCTAGCTGTGCATCCGACGGAAAAACGACGGACTTGGCGCCCGGAGGCAGTCTAATCCTCAGCCGAACATTTACGGCTGGCGATTTGACGCAGTATACGGCGGGGCAGTACGGCATCAACGTGACTGTGGGAACGCCAACGTCCGTTGTCACAGGTTGGGGCGGAGCCGTAAAACTTCCGTTGGCTTCCAAGCCCTGAAAGTGATGCAGGGCCACGCCCACCTGGACACGTTCTGGGGAGTACTGGCCTTCTTTCGGCACCGGCGCGCCGAAACGACTGCGTGTACGACTGACGAGGCAACGCTTCTCGACAGTCGGGGGTCGAAGCAGGAGAACCGCCGTATCCCCTGAGGCCGGATGTCCAATGCGCCCTCGCGCGAACACCGCCCTCCGCGCGTCCACGGCACTGCTGCTGGTCTACGGGTTGCTCGTGCTCTGTGCTCTGCGTGCCGGCGCGCAATCCACCGACGGCATGCACTGGTCCATCTTCGCTGGCCACACGTCCTCATCGGCGATAGGGGCTGACCGCTCGTTCAACTTCCCATCGGAGAATTTCGGAGTAGGCGGCAGCGTCGAGCTCAAGCCGTCGCTCTTCCCGGTGCCTCTTCGCGCGACGCTTTCGTACGACAAGTTTCGCGGTGGACCGACCACCACACTGAAGGCGACCTCGCTGATGGTCGACGCGGTGTTCCGCCCCCTGCCTGCGGTCCGTGGCATCCGCCCCTACCTGCTCGGCGGTCTCGGCATCGCTACGGTGTCGCAATCGGGCATGCAGGTGGTGGAAGGTGGCGTGCCGCGCGTCATCCCCATTGCGCGCACAACGGCACTGGAGATGGACACGGGTCTCGGGCTCGAGTACCGGCGCTTCTTCGTGGAATACCGGCATTCGCCATACGGCGTGCTTGGTGATCGCATGCCATCGCGTACCCCGATCAGCCTGGGATTCAGGTTCTAGGGCCGCACCACGCGTGACCCGGTCGCGGGCGGCACGGAGAGGATGAAGTGCACGGGGTGAGGCGGGATAGCCCAGCGACGCAACCACTTACGTGACTTGTCGGGGTTCGGTCGGGCGGCTATGTTGCTGGTCTGCCCGCTAGCAGGTAGAGCGGACGGGACGTAGCGCAGCCCGGTAGCGCACCTGAATGGGGTTCAGGGGGTCGCGG
>DAIUFP010000029.1:0-60209 GCA_036844565.1 Gemmatimonadaceae bacterium
CGCCAATCTACACCGCACCCGCGGTAAATCAATCAGTTATTTCGTCACAAGCCCTAACGCCCCAGCTCACCTGCGGGCGACTCAATAAAAGCGAGCGAAGCGAGCACTCATTCGATCGCCCGTCTGGTGCAGCGCACGTTATGCCGCAGGCGCAACAATGCCTACGTTTTCAGTGGCGGTTTACCTGCTGACGCCAACTTGGCATTCAAGGCGGCACGTTTGGTAGCGATCAACGCCGGCTGCACGTAATAAAAGTCGAACAGTGATTCGAGAACATCGAGAGTCCACTCGGCCTCATGTGGCTCTACGGGTAGAATCTCGCCGGTCGCCTTGGCCTTCATTGGATGCGCGGAGAAGTTGCCGATGTTGCGGATCGCGTCGATGCTCTCAGCAAGCTGCGTTGGAAGCTTACCGGAATCCAGAACTTCCTGAATCTCATTCGCTAAGTCGGCAGGCTTCACTCCCGCCGCAGTGCGGAGCAGATGCTGCAAACAGCGCCGGCTGAGTGCCGCCGAGGCCTTCGCGCTGTCGGGTAGTACGAGGCACGCTTCACGATAGTCACCGCCGATGTCAGCCGGCACGGATGATGGAACCGGTGGGCGCATTGACCCCTTGGGGTAGAACATGTCGGTTGAGTACACATTCTGTAGACCTGATACCGTGCTCGCTCGGGAATACGTGCCGGCGCCCCGAAGGAGGAAGAGCACAAACTTCTTACAAGCGGCGCACGTCACACGCGCAATGCCACACTCCCCGTCCGCGTCGGCTCCCAGATAGGAGAATACTGATGAGTCATGGAAGTCTACGAGGCAATGAGGGCACTTCACGGCGGATCCTTGTCTCATGAGAAGTTGTTGCGGCATAACGCCCCAGCTAACCTGCGGGCGAATCAAATAAATGGCGAGCGCAGCGAGCTTCCAAAGATCGCCCGACAGGTTCAGCGTACGTTATGTGTGCGCCACGAGACGCCAGGTCGCTGGTTGGCGCAGCGAGGGCACGTTCGCGCATTCCGTGCCAAGCGCAACGTGGCCGCACGGAAATTACTCTGGCTGGGCGATACGATTGTACGGACGCTCAAGTTCGTGCATCGCTAATGTCTCTTCATAGGCACTTAGCCGACTCCAAAGCGCATCCCGCAATTCCTCAGCCTCCTCGACCAGCTCGCTATCCGGCGAGTCGGATAGACGCGCGCGATCCAGAAGCGATTGCGCGAGCGCGAACAAACTGTGGAATGAGTCGCCCTGAATGACCAACGCGGGAAAGCGCCGGCCCGGAGTGCGAATGATCCAGCCATTTACGCCCTGCGCGAAAATCTCGACTGGCAAGCTACTCGGCTCGTGGCGGGGCATTCTCCGAACGACGAAGGGTGATAATCAGGGAATGCTATGCACACATAACGCCCAAGTTAAGCTGCGGGCGAGTCAAATAAAGCGAGCGAAGCGAGCAATCCTTAGTTCGCCCGACTGCTCCAACGCACGTTATACAGCAGCGAATCGAACCCAGACGGATTAGAGAAGGACGTTCGCAGAGCCCCACTTCGCCTCAAAGAACGGACGGTCCTCGCGATCATCCTCGACGCTGACGGCTTCGTTCTTGTGAATAGAATTGATTGAAGGACCCAGGAGAAGCGAGCGTCCGCCGCTGAGGAGTAGAAAACGCCGATGTTCATCCTCCTTCGGGAGGTAACGCCCCTCCGCGCGAATCCCGAGTTGCGCGGCCCAAACGGTGACGCCGGCGTTGCTAAACCGTGCGGGAGTGCCGGGTTTGCTAGATGTCTTAGCGGTGCTGCCAAGCAGACAGACATCCGCGGCGAACGAACCGTTGCCAAAGGATACGATATGCACCAGCTGTTCGAGGGCACTGTTGTCGATGTACGGATCAAAGACGGCGACGATCTTAGCTGAGTCGATTAGACGGGAGATGGTGCGATAATTCGTTGCAGGTGTGTCGGCCGCGAGACGGCCACGCGCGGGTGGCTGATCAACGGCGAGTCGACGACCTGAGGCGTTCGCAACGAGCGTGTGAAGCTCGACGCCGTTTGTGGCGTCGCCGTAAGTGCTGAGAATCCCCAATGTGGTGCTCTGGACACGCCAACGCCCATCCGTCGGTCGCACTCGCACCTCGCCATCCGGGAGGGGCAACACGAAAGCATCGCCGTCAACCATGACGGCATGACCGGCGTCTCGGAATCGCAGAAGGAGGTCCACAACGGCCTCTCGCGACAGCGCCTCGTGCGTGGGTGCAGAATATCGAGGGAACGGATCGGAGCTGGTCATTGCGACAGAAGTCTAACGCCTCGCAGGCTGCTTCGCGCCCGCAGCTCGCCAGCGCGCGCGTTCGCCAAAACTAACCATGCCGAGATGCATGTTGCTGTATAACGCTGATTATACAGTCACGTTATCACGCGAGCGTGCGAAAAATCAGCGAGAATAAGTCGCATAATACTTTACCGTACTTGCCCGTAAATCCCAACCCCATGCGCGACACTGCGTTGCGCGCGCCGCACGCCTGACGAACTGGCGTTAGCATGCGAGCCCTTGCTGTATAATCTACAAGCTTCGCCGTTCCCGGCCGAGCATCACTCAAGACCACCCAACAGCCCCCACATCGCGCTCGGATCGCCAAGTTGGCCAAGGCCGATTGCCGCCACGCTATCGCTGCCGAGCGGAACGAATCCTCGGCATGAGCCGCAACGCTCAGCCCGCCCCTCCACTCGGCGCGGTTGCGGCGAGCAACCACCGGGTGACAACGTAAACCCATGAGCTCCGCCTTTACCCGCGTCCAGTGGACCGCCGCCGCCGCAACTCTCGCCAGCCTCACCGCCATGCTCCTCTACCCCGGCGGCACCGCACGCAATCACGCCACCATCGGCTACACGGTCACGGGGAATTTCCTCAGCGACCTCGGAATGACGGCGGCCTACGACGGACAGCCGAACCGCATCGGCGCCGCACTGTTCGTCACGAGCATCGGCCTTCTCGTCGTCGGCATGGGCGGCGCACTCGCTGGATTCGTGCGTCTCTACGCGTCAAACACGCGCGCCCGACGCTTCGCCTACGCGGCGGCCACCGCCGGCGTAATAGACTGCGCATGCTTCATCGGCGTCGCCCTCACGCCGGAGAATCGCGCGATGGCACACTCCACGTCGCATTCACGCTCGCCGCATTCCGCATCCTGCCGGCCACCGCGCTCCCTCATCACACTCGCAGCCCGCGCCACACCCACAACACCCCCGCGCATCGTCATGGCATGGGCGGCGCTGACCGCGGTGCTCATCGTCTACGTCGTGATGCTGCAGGGCGGTGCGTGGACCGCCACCGCGGCAGGATTCGTCGCGCAGGTAATCGCACCGAAAGTCGTCGCGATCGTCATGGTGTCTGTGATGGTGTGGCAGTGCCACGTCGCGACGACGATGATGCCACCGCCGGCTCCAATCGCTGCACCGGCACGCCCGACGTAACGATCCGATCGCGCCCCGCCGCCTTGGCCGCAAGCAGGCGAGCATCTGCCTGTGCCATGAGCTTCTCCAGTGTAGCCCCGTCAGTCACCGTGCTCGCGATGCCGCCGCTGAATGTCGTCCGCACAGTCTGACCGTCACCGAGTACCGGGACGGTCATCTCGCGGATGGTCTCGCGCAGGCGATCGAGCATCTGAAGCGCCTCTTCCACATCCGTCTCGGGAAACATGAATGCAAACTCCTCACCACCATAGCGCGCCACGCTGTCAGTGCGCCGCACTCCGTCGCGCAGGCAGTCGGACACGGCGCGCAGCACGAGATCGCCTGCATGATGGCCCCACTGATCATTCACGGCCTTGAACAGGTCGAGATCGATGATCGCCACGGAAACCGCCTGATGATAGCGCTCGGCACGCAGTAGCTCTTCGCGCAAGCGCTCGGTGAAATAGCTGCGGTTGTACAGGCCGGTCAGCCCATCATGGGTGGATATGACACGAAGCTCTTCGCTGCGCTCCACGATCGTCGTGCTCAGGATGGTCGCAGCGAGAAGAAGCACGATTCGGCTGACTTCGCTCGCCCACGAGAAATAGCCGTACGGGTATGGCGCGAATGCCACGCTGTTGAGCGACCAGTGCAGCGCGGTAAAGACGACGAGTCCGCCGTACTGTGCGGCGGCCACTACTCCCGCCACCACACAAATGCGCGGATCATAGCGCAGGCACGTCGCGCCGATGGCAAGAAAATAGACTTCGAAGGTGGTGCGGCTGTTGACGGCGATGTGCGGGTCGATCGCGAGAAAGGTCACGAGCAGACACGTGACCATGGAGACGTCGAACAACGATGTCGCGAAACCGAGCCACGCTGGACGGAAGCCCCTCGACACCGCGATCAGCACGACGGTGCTCACGACGACGACGATCCCAACACCGCCGAAGCCGAGCCACGACTCGGGCCCTGCCGGCCCCTCGAGAATGTTGCCGATCGGGAGCACGAACAGCAGCGCGCTCAGGACCAGTCGTGAGCGCGCCACCACCAGCTCACCGGCCGCGCCGGCGTCGGTAAGCTCGCGGTCCCGCGGTGCCAGCAGTCGGCGCCAGCTAAGAGAAAGTCGCATTGGTGGGGTGAAGCGGAAGAATGCTCCGCATACGGTACAGACAACCCACGCGTCCGGCCAGCACCTCCGTTCCTTCCGCAGCACCGGGCAAACTGGGCTGACGGCCGCCCAGACGATCAGCCCGACGACGCGAGCAGCTCGCGCACCCGCGGAATCACCTCGGTTCCATAGAGCCTGATGCTGTTCATCATCAGCTCATGCGACAACGTCCCTGCGCTGTACTTCATGTCGAATCGTGACAGCCCCAGCGCGCGCGCCGTCGCGGCGATCTTTCGCGCGATGGTTTCCGGTGCGCCGGCGTACAGGGATCCGTGCGCGATCTCCTGCTCGAACTCCCCGCGGCTCGTTGGCGGCCATCCGCGCTCGGCACCGATGCGATCGCGCATGGCACGATAGGCTGGCCAGAGCTGCTCGCGCGCCAGGTCGTCCGTCGCCGCAATGTGCCCCGGCGAATGCACACCAATCGGCAACGCCCGTCGACCGAGCTTTAGCAGAAGACCACGATACAGCTCGGCATAGGACAAGAATCGCCGGGGATCTCCGCCGATGATCGCGAGCATCATTGGAAGCCCATAATGCGCCGCGCGACCCACGGATTCTGGACTGCCGCCAACGCCGATCCACGTGCGCAGCGAGGAGGATTCCGTCGGCGGATAGATGCGCAGTTCACGCAGGGGCCCGCGCACCTTGCCGCTCTCGCCTGACCAATCGACCGGCGTTCCCGTTCGATCGGACTCGAGAATCGCGGAAAAGAGGTCGAGCTTTTCGGTGAACAGGACCTCGTAATCCTGGAGGGAAAATCCGAAGAGCGGGAATGACTCCGTGAATGAACCTCTGCCGAGTATGACTTCCGCACGCCCGTTCGACACGGCGTCGAGCGTGGAGAAGCGCTGGAAGACGCGAACGGGATCGTCGGAGCTCAGCACGGTGACCGCCGATCCAAGGCGAATCCGCACCGTGCGAGCAGCGATCGCCGCGAGCACGACTTCGGGTGCCGACACGGCGAAGTCGGCCCGATGATGTTCACCGACGCCGAAGAAGTCGACGCCGAGCTCGTCGGCGAGGACGGCTTCGTCCACGACGTCGCGAATCACGCGCGCCTGGGGGAGGGTATTGCCGTCCGCGATGGTGACGTCGCCAAAGGTGTCGAGGCCCAGCTCGAGAGGGGAATCAGTCGATGTCATGGTGGTGAAGCATGGAGATGTCAGGACAGCGGAAGCAGCGATGGGATGGTGTAGAGGACAAACCCGTGCCAGCTTGATGCCGTTCCGCATCGAATGAAGTCGCACTCTTCCGGAGAACCCACATGCGAATTACATGGTGCCTCGCGTCAGGCGCAGTCGCGCTCGCACTTCCGCTCGTCGCCGCGCACTCGCAAACGCCCACACCGGCACCTCCGGCACCGATGTCGTTCTTCATCACCAGCGTCGGCAAAGGGGACGGCGCGAACCTCGGCGGATTCGACGGAGCGGACGCGCACTGCGCACAGCTTGCGGCGTCATCGGGCGCGAACGTCGCCGCAGGTCGGGTATGGCGAGCGTACCTAAGCGGCACTGCGCCGGACGGAAAGCCCATCAACGCGCGTGATCGCATCGGTGCGGGACCATGGCACAATGCGAAGGGCGCGCTCATCGCCGCGAATGTTGCCGACCTGCACGGCGACATCATTCGGGACCGCAATCAGGTCAACAAGCTGAACGCGATCACGGAGAAGGGCCTTCCCGTCAACGGTGTGGGCGACACGCCGAACATCCACGACATCCTCACCGGCTCCGACACGGAAGGACGCGCGCTGCCCGGCACGCTCGACACCACCTGCAGCAACTGGACGAGCAACTCGGCGACCGGAAGCGCGATGCTCGGGCACCACGATCGCACGGGCGGTGGATCGACGTCGTGGAATGCGGCGCACATGTCGCGTGGGTGCGGGCAGCAGAACCTGGTGTCGACTGGTGGTGCGGGGTTGTTGTACTGCTTTGGCGCGACCTGATTATTACGCGCTCTGCTACATGCCGAGGCGCTGGCCGGGATCAGCGCGCCTTCGCGACTTCGACGGCGTACACCTGCGTGTCACCGCCGTCGAAGTTGCCGCGAAACACGATCCACTTGCCGTCCGGCGTGAACTGCACGTTCGGCTCTTCCTTCCGGTAGTTCTGGTAGGACATGTTCACGAGCCGCTCCGACACGAGATGATCGCCGACGGGACGCAGCAGGTTGATCCAGCGTCCCTGCTTCGTTCGGGCGACCTGCGAGGAATCGCCGCCGTCGCTCGCGTAGATCGTCTGATCCGGGGAGACATTGAAGTGAATGCCCCAGTCGTCGCGGTCGAGCGAATACGTCTTCGCGACACCGGACGCGACGTCCACACCACGCAGGAAGAACGTCACGCTCCTCGGCGTCTGTAAGTCGTACCAGATGGTGCGTCCATCAGGACTCCAGAACTCGTGGCCCGCGATCTCGCCTTCCATGGAGCGCGTGTGAATCTTCTTCACCTCGCGCGTCCGCAGACTGATCGTCCAGATACGGTCCAGCAGGTTCCACGGTCCTTCGTGACAGAACATCAGCAGCTCGGGATCGGTCGGCGAGAATTGTACGTGGCCGAGCCACGTGTTCTCGGAGTGGATGGTGGTGAGCGTGCCGGTGCGGACGTCGAGCGTCCACAACGAATGCGGCACGTGTGCTGCGAAGATGCGCGTGAAGAAGTCCGCCTTCGCCGGATACTTCTTCAGAATCTCGGCGGCCTCGGGTCCGGCAGTGACGCCGGCGAGCACAGTGGCATCGGCATTGATGGTCGAGATCGAACCGCGCATTGGCAGGACGACGAGCAACTTCGCCACACCGGAGCGGACGTCGACCGCGAGCACCGAATCGTGGCTCTGGTAGAATGCCGAGCCTTTGTCGGGCGCAACGATCTCGCCTCTTACGCCACCGGGAAGGTCGGTGAGTTGACGGATGACGTTGGTCGCGAGGTCAATGACGAACAACTGTTGCCCTTTCGGCGTGCTGCCGTGAAAGAGCATGAGCCCGCCGGACGCCGTGCGCCGCGGAATGAACGACGGGTTCGTGAAGTAGAAGCTCGAGTTCGTTCCGTCGCGCTGCACGAGCTTCCGGACGCGGTGTCGGGTATCGCGATCGATCCACTCGTCGGGCATGGGGTGCTGCCCGCCCGTTTCGAGTACGGGAACGTCGGGTTGCTGGGCACCTGAGCCGATGGACATCAGGTACGTAAAACCGAGCGTGAGCACTGCGCCGCGAGAGCCGACGATCCGAATCAAGGACTGCATGGCTGGCCAACACTGAATGAAGGTGAAGGAAAACTACTGTAGTCCGCACGAACGTCCACCGGGCTGGTGCTTGCCGGCCGAACGGCCGAGGTATCTTGTACGGGGTCGGTGCGAACAGTACTGTTCAAGGATATAGTGAACAGACTGCACGTTACTGCACAAACGTTCAATAACTCGCTACCTCGCGTGCCATGTCCGTAGCCGACGTCGACCGCGCTCACGAACACGACTTCACCGAGCTGGCCGCACGAATCGATCGCGGGGCGCGGTCGGCCGAGTCGGTCGTCGCCGAGGTGCAGCGATTCGAGGTGGCGCTTCCGTCGTGGGCATTTGCGACCGGCGGCACTCGCTTCGGTCGATTCCCCGGAAAGGGCGAGCCGCGCACGCTGCGCGAGAAGATGGAAGACGCCGCCCTCGTGCAGCAGCTCACGCGGGCCACGCCACGCATCTCGCTGCACATCCCCTGGGACGAACCGAAGGACTTCGACGCCGTTCGCGCCGATGCCGCGCGTCTCGGCCTTGGTTTCGATGCGGTGAACTCGAACACCTTTCAGGACCAACCGGGGCAGGAGCACAGCTACAAGCTCGGCTCCTTCAGCAACCCGAGCGCGGCGGTGCGCCGACAGGCGATCGAGCACCACCTGCGCGTCATCGACATCGGCAAGCAGCTCGGCAGCTCGGCGATCACCGTCTGGCTCGCTGACGGCTCGAACTATCCGGGACAGATGTCGCTGCGCGGTAGCTTCGATCGCGTTCGCGAATGCCTCGAGGAAGTCTACGACGCCATGCCCGACAGCTGGCGTCTCTTCACCGAGCACAAGCCCTATGAGCCGGCTTTCTACGCGACCGTCGTGCAGGACTGGGGCTCCTCCCTCGTGCTGGCGCAGTCGCTCGGCGAACGTGCCCAGTGTCTCGTCGACCTCGGACACCACCTGCCGAACACGAACATCGAGCTCGTGGTCGCTCGGTTGCTCGGTGTCGGCAAGCTTGGCGGCTTTCACTTCAACGACTCCAAGTACGGCGACGATGACCTCACCGCCGGCTCGATCAAGCCGTATGTGCTCTTCCTGATCTTCCACGAGCTCGTGCTCGCCGCGCGCGAAGGACTCGCGGGGTTCAAGCCCGCGTACATGATCGACCAGAGCCACAACCTGAAGGATCCGATCGAGTCGCTCCTCCAGACGGTCGATCAGCTCCAGCAGGCGTACGCGAAGGCATGTCTCGTCGATCACGAAGAGCTCGCCGCCCATCAGGAGTCGGGCGACGTCATCATGGCCGAGCGTGCGTTGAAGCAGGCGTATGAGACGGATGTGCGGGTGCTGGCGGCCGAGGCGCGCCGGAGAAGTGGTGGTGCGCTCGATCCCGTCGCTGCCTTCCGCGAGTCTGGCTACCGCGCGCAGAAGGCTGGTGAACGTCCGGTCGCGGCGCCGACGGCGATACCGACTCACTTATGAGCATGCGCCCCCGCACGATGCTGAGCAGCTACATCGCCGTCGACCTCGGCGCATCGAGCGGGCGTGTCGTGCTCGGCACGCTCGATGGTGACGTAATGCTGATGGACGAGATGCATCGCTTCACGACGCCGATGATCGAGCGCGATGGGCACCTGTATTGGGACGTTGCGCTCATGTGGAGTGAGATTCGCGTCGGCATCGCGCGCTCGTTCGCGAGTGGTCGCGACGTGCGGTCGATCTCCGTCGACTCCTGGGCGGTCGACTACGTGCCGCTCGACGACGAGGGCATCGCGCTGCGCGATCCGTATTCGTATCGCGATCCGCGTACGGAAGGTCGGCTCGACGTTGCGATCGCCAAAGCAGGCGGCGCCGATGCGCTCTACGACCGCACGGGCATCCAGTTCCTGCCCTTCAACACGCTGCCGCAGATCATCTCCGACATCGCGGATGAGCCGGAGCTCGTGAGCCGCACCGCGAGCCGGCTGCTCATCGCCGAGTACTTCCTATATATGATGTCGGGGCGGCAGGTGGCCGAGGCGACGAACGCGAGCACGACGCAGCTCGTCGATGCGCGGACGGGAGGCTGGTCGGGCGACCTGATCGAGGCGATCGGCGACAAGGCATCGCGCTATCCTGACATTGTCGCGAGCGGCACGCTGCTCAGCGCTCTTCTGCCCGACCTCGTGCCACTGGGGGTGAGCGCGCCGCTGGTGCTCGCCACGTGCTCACATGATACGGGAGCGGCGGTCGCAGCGATTCCTGCGACATCCGATGGTCCGTGGGCGTTCATCAGCTCGGGCACGTGGTCGCTCGTTGGCGCCGAACGATCGAACGCCCTGCTGACTCGCGAGGCGCGCGAGGCCGGCTTCACGAATGAAGCGGGCATGGACGGCACGGTGCGATTCCTGAAGAATCGCGCCGGCATGTGGGTGCTCGAGGAGCTGCGTCGCGAGTGGCAGGCAGATGGCGTTCGTTACGCGCACGACGAGCTCTTCGGCGCGGCTGCCAACGCGGATTCATTGGGCGTCACGATCGACCTGAATGCAGCACAGTTCGCCGGCCGAGGCGACATGATGCGGAAGGTGTCCGACGCGTGCACCGCGCGAGGGACGTCGATTCCCGAGAAGCACGCGGGCATCGCGCGCATGATCCTGGAGAGCATCGCCGACAGTCACGCTTCCGCGCTCACGGAGCTCGATGTGGCTACCGGCGTGCAAACCGACGACGTGCACATCGTCGGCGGTGGCGCGCTCAACGACATGCTGAATCAGCTCACCGCCGATCGATGCACGAAGCGCGTGCTTGCCGGACCGGAAGAAGCAACCGTCCTGGGCAACCTGCTCGTTCAGGCACGCACGCTGGGACATCTACCACGCGGCGTCACGATTCGCGACGTATCGCGGCGCTCCAGCCGCATAAAAGAATTCACACCACGACGCGCGTCAGGCAGCACTGGCGCGGCGTCTTTCGCTCCTTGACTTGGGCTTTGAAGACAATGACTACTCCGCTTGCGACCGCACCAAGGAAGGCGTCAACCGCCGCCACGAACGAATATCTGAACAGCCGCTGGGATGACGCGCTCGCGTCGAAGATGGATCCCGTCGAACGGCTGATCTATCGCTCCAACATCCTCGGCGCCGATGCGCGCATCACGAACACGGGCGGAGGCAACACGTCCGCGAAGCTCGACGTGAAGGATCCGCTCACCGGCGAAACCACTCGCGTGCTCTGGGTGAAGGGCTCGGGCGGCGACCTGCGCACCGCGACGAAGGCGAACTTCGCGTCGCTCTACCTGGATCAAGTCCTGAATCTTCGCACGCTGTACGAGAAGTACGAGAAGCGTGGGCCGAAGACGCCTGCTGAAGACGCGATGGTCGGCATGTATCCCTACACGACCTTCGATCGCAACCCGACCGCATCGAGCATCGACACGCCGCTGCATGCGTACATCCCGTTTGCGCACGTCGACCACATGCATCCGGTCGCGGTGATCTCGATCGCGACGGCGAGCGATGGCCCGGCGTTGACGAAGGAGGTTTACGGCGACGACGTGATCTGGACGCACTGGCAACGTCCCGGCTTCGAGCTTGGTCTCGAGCTCGAGCGCGTCGCGCGCGAGCATCCGAATGCCAAGGGCGCGATCATGGGCCAGCACGGACTGATCAACTGGGCCAACGACGACAAGGAGTGCTACGAGCTCACGCTCGACCTGATCCGTCGCGCGCAGGAATTCCTCGATGCGCGCGCCGAGAAGGCCGACTTTGGCGGTGCGAAGGTGAAGTCGTTGCCGGAAGCCGAGCGCAAGCGCGTGCTCGTCGAGCTGCTGCCGTGGCTGCGCGGCAAGGTGAGCGCCGAGAAGCGTCAGATTGCGACGGTCGAAATGCGCGATGAAGTGCTGGAGTTCGTGAACTCGAACGATGCGCCACGACTCGCGGAGCTGGGCACGAGTTGCCCCGATCACTTTCTGCGCACCAAGATCAAGCCGCTCTATGCGGACTGGAATCCGCAGACCGGCGATGTCGCTTCGTTAAAGAAGATTCTCGAGTCGGGGCTGACGCAGTATCGGGCGGATTACGCCGAGTACTACACGCAGTGCAAGCGCGATGATTCGCCGGCGATTCGGGTGTCATCGCCGTCGGTCATCCTGGTGCCAGGCGTCGGTCTCATCGCGTGGGGCAAGTCGAAGTCCGAGAGCCGAGTGACCGCGGAGTTCTACAATGCGGCGATTGGTGTCATGCGTGGTGCGGAGCGGGTGAGTCGCTACATCGCGCTGGATCGGCAGGAGGCGTTCGACATCGAGTACTGGTTGCTCGAGGAGGCGAAGCTCAAGCGGATGCCGGCGGAGAAGCCGCTCGATCGCCAGATCGTGGTGGTCGTTGGGGCGGGAAGCGGCATCGGTCGCGGTCTGTTGGCGCGACTGGTCAATGAAGGGGCGAGTGTGGTGGCTGTCGATCGTGATGCAGAGAACGCGATCTCTGCTGCGGCCGATCTTCAGAAGAAGGTCGGCATGGGGATTGGTGTCGCGGGCACCGGCATCTCGGGTTCTGGTCAGGTGATCGGACTCGGCGCCGACATGACCGACCGCGCGAAGATTCGTGCGGCCATTGCTGAAGCCATCCTGGCGTACGGTGGAATCGATCAGGTCGTGGTGACGGCGGGATATTACCCGAATCCGGACGAGAAGGGCGACGTCGCCGATCACGAGTGGGCGCGCGCGTTTGCGATCAACGTCACCGGACCGTATCTCGTGGCCGATGAGGCGTACAAGATCTGGAAGCAGCAGGGGCTAGAGGGCGCGCTGGTGATTTGCACGAGTGTGAATGCGGTCGTGCCCAAGGCCGGGTCGTTCGCGTACGACACGAGCAAGGCTGCGGCGAACCATCTCGTGCGTGAGCTTGCGGTGGCGTATGGGCCGCTCGTTCGCGTGAACGGTGTGGCACCAGCGACGGTCATCGAAGGGTCGTCGATGTTTCCGCGGGAGCGCGTGCTGGCGTCACTGGCTAAGTACAAGATCGATCACGATCCGTCGAGCTTTACGGAACAGTTGCGCGATAACCTTGCGGCGTTCTACGCGAAGCGGACGTTGACGGGCAAGTCGGTGTCGCTGGACAGCCAGGTGCGGGCGATCACGGCGTTTCTCAACGGCGACTTCAGCGTGACGACGGGACAGATCGTGAACGTGGATGCGGGGCAGGCGGCGGCGTTCATGCGTTGAAGACGTAATAGAAGCCGCATTTTGGGGATGATCCTTCCCGGCTCACCACAATCTTACAGCAGGCTCGCGCATCGATGAATTCCTTCCTCGCGACTGTCTCGATACTGGCACTCGCCGCTTCCACCGCCACCGCTCAACAGGTCACCCTGTGGGACGGGACGAATGTAGCGGGCATCGTGCATGACGGCACTCGAACTGGAGAGATCGCTGCCAGCATGCTCGCGCACGACCTCAAGGCGCTCACGGGGCGTGAGGCAAAGATTTCCAACTCACTGGCGAACTGCCCTCGGGTCTGCGTTGTCATCGGCACCCATGACCTCCCGCTCATGGAGCAACTCACGGCCAAGGCTCATATCACTTCAGGAGCACTGAAGGACCAGTGGGAACGCTACGAACGCGTTGCGGTCAACGACGACGGCAAGACGGTACTCCTCATTTCTGGCTCTGACCGGCGCGGCATGATCTACGGCGTCGTCGACCTGACTCGCGAAATGGGGATATCGGCGTGGGAGTGGTGGGCGGACGTGACACCGCGACAGGTGGATCGCATCGTGGTCAAAGGCAGCGACACCAAGTCAAACGCTCCATCCGTGCAATACCGTGGCCTCTTCCTGAACGACGAGGACTGGGGTCTGCAGCCGTGGGCCGCCAAGACCTACGAGCCGGAAACCGGTGACATCGGTCCCAGGACCTACGCTCGCATCTTTGAGCTGATGTGGCGCCTCAAGGCCAACACCATCTGGCCCGCGATGCACAACTCGACCCGGCCATTTTTCAGCTTTGCGGACAATCCCAAGGTCGCAGATGACTACGCCATTGTCGTGGGCACCTCGCACGCCGAGCCCATGTTGCGCAACAACGTGCGCGAATGGGACCAGAAAACGCGCGGCGACTTCAACTATCTCACGAACCGTGACGCGCTCATCAAGTACTGGCAGGAACGCGTCGTCGAGGCGACGCGATTCGAGAACATCTACAGCCTCGGGCTGCGCGGCATTCATGATGGGCCGATGGAGGGGGCAGAGACGGACGAAGCGCGCAAGACGGTCACGCAGGATGTGATCGCTGTGCAGCGCAACCTCCTCAGCACGTCACTCAGCAAACCCGCCAACAAGATTCCGCAGGCACTCACGATCTACAAGGAAGTCGAAGACACCTACAATACGGGCCTGAAGGTTCCGGATGACGTCATGCTCGTGTGGAGCGACGACAACTACGGCTACCTGACGCGCCTCAGCTCACCGGAGGAGCAGAGGCGCGCTGGTGGTTCAGGGATCTACTATCACATCTCGTACTTTGGACGGCCGCATGACTACCTCTGGCTGTCGACTTCCCATCCGGGGCTGATCCGGGAAGAGATGGGCCGAGCGTGGACCGAGAACGCGCGTCGCGAATGGATCATCAATGTCGGCGACATCAAGCCGAGCGAGTATCTCGCGACGTACCTCATGGATCTCGCGTTCGACCATGCGACGTTTGATGAAACGCCGCGAGAGCACCTGCGGGATTTCATGTCGAAGCAGTTTGGCGCCGCCGAGGCGCAGGAGATCGCCGCGATCATGATGCGGTATTACGATCTGGCATTCGAGCGCCGGCCCGAGTTCATGGGTTGGGACCAGACTGAGCCGACGACGCCGGCACACACCAGCTCCTATGTCCAGTCCGATGGGGAAGAGGCACAGGCTCGCCTCGCAGCTTATGCCGAGCTTGTGTCGCGAGCTGAGAAGGTCGCTGGAGGGCTCCCCGCCGATCGCCAGGATGCCTTTTTCCAGATGGTGCTGTACCCGGTTCGCGGTGCCGCGGATCTCAATACGCGCATCCTGAAGCTCGATCTCTCGGCGCTCTATGCCCATCAGGGCCGAGCGAGCGCGAACCTCTACAGTCAACAGGCGAAGGGTGCGCAGGATCGAATTGCCCCGGAAACGGCGCGATACAACAGCATGCTGAATGGCAAATGGCGCTTCATGATGAACGATGCGCCGCGTCGGCTTCCAGTGTTCGAGCTGCCGGAATACCCGACGTGGAGCGCGTCCGGCAAAGTCGGTTGTGGCTTTGCGTTCAACGGTCAATTCGCTGAAAATGGCTCGCTGGAGTTCCGAACCGGGAAGCCGGGAACACAGACCATCAGCGTGTTCGGATTCGCGCCGAAGGACCTTGCCTGGACTGCGAAGTCGACCAATGCGAGCGTGAAGCTGTCGGCGGATTCGGGGGTGTTCACTGCGTCGAACGGCTATGAGGCTCGCTTGGCCGTGACCTACGACGGTGGCACCTCGAAAGGTGATATCGCGCTGGGATGCGGCGGTCGTCCGATCAACGTTCGAGTCCAACTGCTGCCGCAAAGCACGGTGCCGGCGGAGGCGTACCGCGCGATCGCCATCCCGGTTACGTCGGCGCAGATGAATGCGCAGTGGGAAACGATCGAAGACTTGGGCAGTCAGGGCAAGGTCATTCGCGCAAGGCTGAACCTGCCGTCGCTGGCCGCGAGCGATGCCGCCAAGTCCGCGCCGCTGATCTACAAGTTCACGAGCACCTCGGCGGTGGGTGGCCAAGCGACGGTCGTGGCGCTCCCCACCAAGCCATTGCATCCGGGCTTCGGCGTGCGCATCGCGGTCAGTTTGGATGGCGGTTCCCGGCAGGTATTCGACTATACCACGATCGGCCGCAGCGATGAGTGGCGCGAGAACGTCTTGAGCAACACGGCGGTGCGATCGCTGCCTTTCAAGTCGCTGCAACCCGGCACCCATGAGCTGAGTATTTATGCGCTCGATCCCGGTGTCATTCTCGACCGGATCGAGATCGAGCTCGACGGCGCGCCCAAGCATTACGGGGCATCGCGCAACGATTTCGAATAGCCGCTAGTGAAGCTCGTTGAGTTGCTGTGCTCTTTGGTTCATCGACCAGAAGCAATCTCCCAGTTACCGGTCTTATTCGTGCTCCAATCGTTCTCGAGTTGACTCGATACCTCCTGCGCGCAACGCATGTGACAAAGGCGTACGCCGGCGTGCAAGCGCTGGCGGACGCCTCGCTCGAGCTGCGCGCGGGAGAGGTCCACGCGCTCGTCGGTGAGAACGGCGCTGGGAAGAGCACGCTGATCAAGATCCTCACCGGCGCTGTGCAACCCGACTCCGGTGAGATTGCACTGAACGGCCAACCACTCGGCCGACTCACGCCGCGACACGCCAAGACACTCGGCATCGCGGCGATCTACCAGCAGCCCGCCCTGTTCGGCGAGCTCACGGTGGCCGAGAACATCGCACTTGGGGTCGAGAAGGTGGGACGGTGGGGGCGTGTCGATTGGAGCGAGCGGCATCGACGCGCGGCCGAGTTGCTCCGGCGGGTTGGAGCGCGCATCGATCCGGAGACGGAAGCCGCTTCGCTCGGCATGGCGCAGCAGCAGCTCGTGGAGATTGCGCGGGCGCTCGGATCCGATGCGCGGGTGCTCATTCTCGATGAGCCAACGGCATCGCTGTCGCGCGATGATTCCGACAACCTCTTCCGCGTGATCCGTGAGCTGCGCGCGGATGGCGTCGGGATGATCTACATCTCGCACCGCCTGGAGGAGCTGCCAGCGATTGCCGATCGCGTGACGGTGCTGCGCGACGGGCGCACGATCGTGACGCGCGACATGGCCGACGTGAATCGCGAGCAGCTCATCCAGATGATGGTGGGACGCGAGCTGTCGTCCGTGTTTCCGAAGCGGACGGTTCCGCTCGGGGATACGGTATTAGAGCTCAATGGAATTGGCTGCGGTGAGTCGGGCGTACACGACATCACTCTTCGTGTGCGCGCCGGTGAGATCGTCGGATTGTCAGGCCTTGTTGGCGCGGGACGATCAGAGTTGGCGCGCACGATCTTCGGCCTGACTCCGTCCGACTGCGGCACGATTGCCATTCGCGGCAAGCAGGTGCGCATCGGCTCGCCGCGCGACGCCATCCGAAACGGCATCGCGTACGTCCCCGAAGATCGACGTCGTCATGGCGTGGTGCTGGAGATGCCGGTGAGCGAGAACATCACGCTTGCCGCGTTGGACAATCTGTCACGCTTCGGTGCATTCGACTTCGGGCGCGAACGCAGCCTCGCGACCGACTACGCGCGGCGGCTCGGCGTGAAGACAGCTTCGATCCGCTCACTGGTCTCCACCTTGTCGGGGGGAAACCAGCAGAAGGTGGCACTGAGCCGCTGGCTGCTGACGAAACCGGCGGTGCTGCTGCTCGACGAGCCGACACAGGGCATCGACGTCGGCGCGAAGTCGGAGATCCACGAGTTGATGATGACACTCGCGGAAGAAGGCGTCGCCATCGTGATGATCTCGAGCGAGCTGCCGGAGATCCTCGGCATGTCGGATCGCATCGCTGTCATGCATGACGGCACGATCGTGAGTGAAATCGATCGCGCCGACGCCACGCCCGAGCGCGTGCTGGCGCGGGCGCTCGGACAACATACCCAGGAGTTCGCGACGCTGGCGCGCGGTGCGATCGTATGACGGTGAAGAACTTCGCGAAGCGGCACGCACGCGAGCTTCCGCCGGCAACGGCATTGCTCGTCGTCCTGCTCGGCGTGCTCATCGTAGCGCCGTCGTTCTTCAGCCCGGAGAATCTCCGCGACCTGGCACTCAACAACGCGCCGATACTTCCCGTCGCGCTTGGGATGACGCTCGTCATCCTCGTGGGCGAGATCGACATCTCGGTGGGGTCGCAGTTCGCCGTGTGCAGTGTGGTGGCGGGCATGCTGGCGAAGGCGGGCGTGCCCATCCTCGTGATGCCATTCATCGTGCTCATCATCGGCGCGATGATGGGCGCACTGAACGGCTACCTCGTCGGCATGCTGGGACTGCCGTCGATCATCGTGACGCTCGCGATGCTGGTCGCGTGGCGCGATGCGCTCCGATGGGCGACCGAGGGAGCCTGGGTGCAGGACCTTCCGGCGAATTTCCAGTGGTTCGGCTTCTCCCCCGGCACCGCCCAGACGCTCATCGTCCTCAAGGCCGTCGGGGTGCTCGCGATCGCTGCGTGGGCGCTGCGACATCTTCGTATTGGCCGAAGCCTCTACGCCGTTGGCTCAGACGAAGAGGCGGCACGACTCGCCGGGATCGACTCAAAGCGCACCATTGTCAGCGTCTTCGTGCTCACGGGCGCACTCGTCGCACTCGGCGCCGTGCTCAACGTCGCCCGGTTCAATGTGGTGCCGAGCAACACGGGGATCGGGCTGGAGCTGCAGGCGGTGGCAGCGGTGGTTGTCGGCGGGACGGCGATCACCGGCGGCCGCGGATCGGTCATCGGCACCTTCATTGGTGTGCTGCTGCTCGGCACCATCGGCACCGCGATGACCTACGTCGGCATCAGCCCGTTCTGGGCGAAGGCCATCCAGGGGCTCATCATCCTCGCGGCGCTGGTCGCGGACGCCGCCCTCTCGCGGATGACGCATGGCAACGCTCGCCGAGCGACCGTTGTCGTCAGCTGAGGCGCGCGCTCCGCTCGCGGAGCGGATCTTTCCCAAGAACGAGTGGGTGCTCCTGCTCGTCATTGCGGCAGAGTGTCTCGTCTTCGGCGTGGCAGGCCACAACTTCGCGACGCTCGGCAACGCGTTCGAGATCACGCGGCTCGCCGTCGAGATCGGGCTACTCGCACTGGCACTCACGCCGATCATCGTCACGGGCGGCATCGACCTCTCCGTCGGCTCGATGATGGGACTCGCGGCGATCACACTCGGATGGCTGTGGCACGATGCCGGTCTGCCGATGGGCGTGGCGATCGCGCTGACGCTCGTCGTGGGAATCGCAGGAGGGGCACTCAACGCCGTCCTCATCGCGCGACTCAAGTTTCCGCCGCTCATCGTCACGCTGGGAACGCTGTCGCTCTTTCGTGGCATCGCCGAGGGGTTCACGGGCGGTATTCAGCACTATTCGGGCTTTCCAACGGGCTTCCTTGCGCTCGGACAGGGGTACGTCGGCGGACGAGTGCCGACGCAACTGTTCATTCTCGCGGCGGCGGCGGTTGGCGGCGCATGGTGGCTGCATCGCACGAGTGTCGGGCGAGCACTTTACGCGATCGGGCATTCCCCTGAGGGCGCCCGGTACGCCGGCATTCCGGTTTCAAGGCGGTTGGCTGCCGTCTACATCCTCTCCGGCTTCTCAGCGAGTCTTGCCGCGGTCATCTACGTCGCACACCTGGGACAGGCAAAATCCGACGCCGGCACGGGCTACGAGCTCATGGCGATCACCGCCGTCGTACTCGGCGGCGCATCGATCTTCGGGGGGCGCGGAACCATCCTCGGCACGTTGCTGGGACTGTTCAGCATCGTGCTTCTCCAGAACGGTCTTCGGCTGACTGGCCAGCCCGCGGAGCTGTCCGGGATTCTAACAGGCGTACTCCTCATCGGGACGATCACCGTCGACATGCTCACGCGGCAGTCGAAGGCGAGACCGACACTTTCCACCATCGCAACGGAGCAGGACGACGTGCGGAACTCACAGGTAGGCTTCCTCAGCGCGGTGATTCTCGCCGGCGCCTTGATCGTGGCGGCGAGCAACTGGATGCTCGTGAAGTCGATCCGAGACAGCCTCGGCGGCGTCGCTCCCGTCGCAGGCGCCCAGGCAGGCTCAACCGCTGCGGCCACGAGCGCGCAACAGCCGGGAGCACACAAGCCCGTCGTCGCGATGATGCCGAAAGCCAAGGGCGACCCCTACTTCATCAGCGCACGCAAGGGCGCCGACTCCGCCGCATCGGCGCTCGGTGTCGAGCTGTTGTGGGATGGCCCGACCGACCTCGATCCCGCGAAGCAGAATGAAGTCGTCGAGGCATGGATCACACGCGGTGTCGACGCCATTGCGGTGAGCGTGGAGAACAAGGAGGCTATCTCGACCGTGCTGCGGAAGGCGCGCTCGAAAGGCATCAAGGTCGTTACATGGGATGCCGACGCCGAGAAGGACGCGCGCGATTACTTCGTCAATCAGGCCACTCCGCAGGGCATTGGCTACACCCTCATGGACGAGGCGGCGCGTATCATGGGCGGCAAGGGTGAGTTCGCGATCATCACCGCCAGCCTGAGCGCCGCCAACCAGAACGAGTGGATCAAGTTCATCAAGGAGCGCCTGGCCGCGAAGTATCCTGGCATCACGCTCGTCGCCATTCAGCCCAGCGATGGTGATCGCGACCGTGCGTTCTCGGAAACACAGACTGTTCTCAAGGTGCATCCGAAGGTGAAGCTTGTCATGGCCATTGCGGCGCCGGCGGTTCCAGGCGCAGCGGAGGCCGTGAAACAATCGGGTCGCACGGATGTGAAAGTGACGGGCCTGTCGCTGCCGAATATGTGTCGGCCGTACATCAAGTCGGGCGTCATCGAAAGCATCGTGCTGTGGAACACGATGGACCTCGGTGCACTGGCGGTACGAACCGCGGAAGCACTCACTACCGGCGAGCTGAAGAGCGGTGTGACGTCGCTCGACGCCGGCAAGCTCGGCACCTTCCAGGTGGAGGGAGATGAGGTGCGCCTCGGCAAGCCGTTCATCTTCAACAAGTCGAACATCGACCGATTCAATTTCTGATGAAGACCGCGCTGTTCGTTCCTTGCTATGTCGACCAGTTCTACCCGCACGTCGCGATCGCCGCACTCACGGTGCTCGAGCGCCTCGGAGTGGACGTGGACGTCCCCGAGGGCGCCGCGTGCTGCGGACAACCATCCGCGAATGCGGGCTACGCGCGTGAGGGTCACTCCACACTCGATCGCTTCGTGGATGTCTATGCCGAGTATGAGCGGATCATCGTGCTCTCGGGGAGCTGCGCGGTGCACGTGAAGCTGCATGCGGGCGAGGTGGTGGCGCATGGTGGCAAATCTGATTCAGCGGGAATGCGGGTCGCCGAACGGACCACGGAGTTCTGCACTTTCCTGCACGACGATGTTGGTGTGGCAAGCCTCACTTCGCTCGACGCACATTTCAAGCAGCGAGTCGCCGTTCATATCGGCTGTCACGGCCTGCGCGGACTGGGCATGGCGAAGCCCAGCGAGCTGCGCATTCAACCGTTCGACAAGGTTCGTGCTCTGCTGAGCGTCGTGAAAGGGCTGGAGATCGCGGAGCTCTCGCGCCCCGACGAATGCTGCGGTTTCGGCGGCACGTTCGCGGTCGGCGAGCCTGATGTCTCGACCAAGATGGGACGTGATCGACTGCGCGACTATCGCGCACATGATGCGACGGCGGTGGTGTCGCCCGACATGTCGTGCCTCATGCATCTCGACGGACTTGCGCGACGAGAACGCCTAGGCGTGCCGATGTATCATGTCGCCGAGGTGCTCGCGGGCACCGCGGGTAAAGCATGAGCAGGCGAGCCTTCGAGCTGCCAGTGCTGGGGCAAACCGCGCCTGTCGATCATGCGGGAGCGGCCGCCGTCTTCAACGCGGATGTCGCCCGCACCGACTGGCACGACGAATCGCTCTGGTTCGTTCGCGAGAAGCGCGATCGCGCCGCGAGCGCGGTCCCCGATTGGGAAGAGCTGCGCGTTCGCGCCTCAGCAATCAAGGAGCACGCGCTCACCCATCTCGACGAATACCTGACACAGTTCGAAGCGAACGCACTCGAGAACGGGATGCACGTGCACTGGGCTCGCGACGCCGACGAGCACAATCGTATCGTGCACGGCATCCTCGAGCGCGCTGGCGCGAAGCGGCTGGTGAAGAGCAAGTCGATGCTCACGGAGGAGTGCGGCCTGAACCCGTATCTCGAGGAGCGCGGGATCGACGTCGTCGACTCGGACCTGGGCGAGCGCATCGTGCAGCTTCGAGGGGAGGCGCCGAGCCACATCGTCTTGCCGGCTATCCACCTCAAGCGTGGCGAGGTGGGCGAGACTTTTCACGAACACCTCGGGACGCCAATTGGACTCGACGATCCCGTCGCACTCACGCATGCGGCGCGCGAACACCTGCGAGGGAAGTTCCTCGCCGCGGATGCGACGCTGACAGGAATGAACTTCGCCATCGCGGAGAGTGGCGGGTTTGTGGTGTGCACGAACGAAGGCAATGCGGATCTTGGCATGGCACTCGCGCCGATTCACATCGCGTCGGTCGGAATCGAGAAGGTGATACCGAAGGTCGAGGACCTCGCCGTATTCCTGCGACTGCTCGCGCGCAGCGGCACCGGGCAAGCAATCACGGCATACAGCACGCACGTTCATGCGCCGCGCAAAGGCCAGGAGCTGCACGTCATCCTCGTCGACAACGGTCGTACACGACAGCTCGCGCGCGAGGAGTTCTGGGGCTCGCTCAAGTGCATTCGCTGCGGCGCATGTATGAACACGTGTCCGGTGTATCGTCGCTCCGGTGGACACAGCTACGGATACACGGTGCCGGGTCCAATCGGTTCAGTGCTTACGCCGGGGCTCGACCTCGAGCGCTATGCGGCGCTCCCGTTCGCGTCCACGCTCTGTGGCTCGTGCACCGCGGTGTGTCCGGTGAAGATCGATCTCGACGGACAACTCTTTCGCTGGCGCCAGCGGGTAACCGAGGGTGGCTATTCGTCCAAGAGCAAGGGTGCCGCGATCAAGACGTCGGTGCTGTTGTTCGATCGACCACGATTGTTTCGCGTGGCCGGCGCGGTCGCGCGCCTGGGCCTGCGCATCATGCCGCGCGCACTCTCACGCCTGGCGTCTGGCGTATGGGGACGCACGCGTGAGGCGCCCATACCACCACGTGAAAGCTTCAGGACCTGGCATCGTCGCGAACGCCCTGAGGCGAAGCGATGAGTAACCCCAATGCACGCGACGAAATCCTCCGCGCCGTACGTGCGGCGCTGCCGCCTGCTGTCACCGCGCCGGCCGGGCGCTACGAGCGCGAACAGCCGTACGCCAGCAGCGATAACCTCGTAACGCAGTTCTCCCATTCTGTAGTGGCATCTGGCGCACTGGTGCTCACCTGTGAAGGTGATCCCACACCGCAGATCAACCAAGCCGCAGCGAACGCACGCGAAGTGCTTTCACTGCTGCCGGGCGTTGCATCGACCGTCGCAACCCCGGCCGATGCGCGCACATTCGCCACACTCGAGCTCCTCATCTGCGAGGCGCCGGTCGGCGTCGCCGAGAACGGCGCACTCTGGATTGCGACGTCCGATCCGTATCATCGCGCGGCGCTGTTTCTCGCCGAGCGGGTGATCATCGTCGTCTCTGCCGGCGCAATCGTAGCCGATCTCCATGAGGCCTACCGTCGCATCAACGTGCGTGCGACGTCCTTCGGCACATTCGTCGCCGGACCTTCGAAGACCGCGGACATCGAACAGGCGCTCGTCATCGGCGCACATGGACCGAAGGAGCTTACGGTGATCATCAGCGAGACACAGGCCTGATGTCACGACCCAAGTCACCACCAGATCCCTACCTGCTCGGCAAAGTCAGCGCGCTCTACTATCTGCGCGACCAGACACAGCAGGCAATCGCCGATCGGCTGCGTCTGTCTCGACCCACGGTGTCGCGACTGCTTCAGGAAGCGCGAGAGCTCGGCTATGTGCAAATCACGGTGACGCCGCCGCGCGGCCTGCACCTCGATCTCGAGAGTCGCCTCGAGGATGCATATGGACTTCAGTCGGCGAGGGTGGTCGAGTGGGATGCGGGGCAGGGCGCCGAGACGCTTCGTCACCAACTCGGCGCGGCCGCCGCGCAATTCCTTGCGCGATCCGTGGCTGCCGGAGAGGCGATCGGCATGGCGTGGGGCACCACGCTGAGCGCGATGGTGGATGCGATGGTGCACATGCCGACGACGAATGCGCGCGTCGTGCAGATTCTCGGAGGACTGGGACCGCCCGACGCCGCGGAGAATGGTGGAGAGCTCGTTCGGAGGCTCGCGCAACTGCTAGATGCGCAAGCGGTACTGCTGCCCGCGCCTGGTGTCGTCGCGACGCCGGCGGTGCGCGACGTGCTGCGCAAGGATCCGCACGTAAAGGCCGCGCTGATGGAGCTCGATGCGCTCGATACGGTGTTCGTCGGACTCGGATCGCTGACGTCGAACGAGGTGTTGAACGATGGCCACTCGTTCTCGAAGCAAGCACGCAAGGAGCTTCGCACTGGACACGCGGTGTGTGACATCGCGCTCCGCTTCTTCGACGCGCGAGGACGTCCGGTCCGCACCGCACTCGACGACCGCATACTCGGCATCACCACCGACCAACTTCGCAAGGTGGGTCGCGTCGTCGCGGTTGCCGGAGGGAGCGACAAGGTGGAGGCAATTGCCGCCGGGTTGAAGACGGGGCTCGTGCACGTGCTCATCACTGACCGGCCGACAGCGGAAGCGCTGCTCATCCGCGCACAATGATCGAATGATCAATCGTCGCGAGTTTGTTCATGCTGCCAGCGCACAATTGGCGGCGGCGGCCATCGCTCCAGGCCTCGTGAGCGAGGCGGCTGCGTATGCGAAAGCGAATCGCGGTCGCCACGTAGCACACGTGGACGGAAAGGTCGATCGCCGCGCACGACTTGCCCGGCATTCGCCGGTGGTTCGCGTATTCGACTCGCTCTCGGCATTGAGCGTCGGCAATGGTGGCTTCGCGTTCACCGTCGATGCGACCGGCCTCCAGACCTTTGCCGACGACTACCACGAGATCCCGCTGGCCACACAGGCAGAGTGGGGCTGGCACTCTTTCCCGAATCCAGAGGGTTACCGGCTCGACCAGACGCTAGCGCTCTACGATGCGCACGGCAGGCAGGTGTCGTACGACAGCGTGCAGAACGGTCCAGCGAGCAAGTGGCTGCGTGAGAATCCGCATCGGCTGTCGCTCGCTCGCGTCGGATTCATTCTGAAGCACGTCGACGGATCGAACATCAAGTCATCAGAGCTGACTGATGTCGAACAGCGACTCGACCTGTGGACGGGCACGATTCACAGCCGCTTCACGATGGACGGCACGCAGGTGCGGGTCACGACGACCGCGCATCCGGAGCATGACCTGATCGCGGTGCGCGTCGAGAACGACGGACTCGATCCTGCGCGACTCGCGGTGCGAATCGCATTTCCGTACGGCGGCGTCACACACACCGGTGATCCGGCGGACTGGGCGAATGCGGACAAGCATAAAACCGAGATCACGCGAAGCGATCGACGATCCGCAGACATCCATCGCACCCTCGACGCCGACGAATATTTCGCGAAGCTCGCCTGGAGCGATGGCGCCGCACTCCACCAGACCGCGTCGCACGATCTTCGAATCGATCCCGCTGCCGGTAGCAACCGGCTCGAGCTCACGATCGCATTTGCGCCGAGAGCCGAGTTGAATCCTGCGCCGACGCCACTGCCCGACGTAACAGCAACCAACGCAGCGAGCGCGAAACACTGGCAGTCGTTCTGGACAACCGGCGCCACACTCGACCTCTCAAGCAGCACCGACGCACGAGCAACGGAGCTCGAACGGCGCATCGTGCTCTCCGAGTACCTCACCGCCATTCAATGCGCCGGCACCATGCCGCCGCAGGAAACGGGCGAGACGTTCAACAGCTGGTACGGCAAGTCGCACCTCGAGATGCACTGGTGGCACGCCGCGCACTTCGCACTCTGGAACCGGAGCGCGATGCTCGAGCGCAGCCTGCCGTGGTACTCGAAGATTCTTCCCGAGGCGCGTGCGATTGCGGTTCGTCAGGGCTATCGCGGCGTGCGCTGGCCCAAGATGGTGGGACCCGATGGGCGCGACAGCCCGTCGAGCGTTGGCGCATTCCTCATCTGGCAGCAACCGCATCCGATCTATCTCTCGGAGCTCGTCTATCGCGCACATCCAGACCGCGCCGTCCTCGACCGCTATCGCGAGATCGTGTTCGAGTCCGCCGAGTTCATGGCGTCGTATCCGTTCTGGGATGAGGCGACACAGCGATACGTCCTCGGACCACCGCTCATTCCCGCACAGGAGAGTCACCCTGCTGCAACGACCTTCAATCCGACTTTTGAGCTCGCCTACTGGCAATTCGGGCTGGAGACCGCGCAGCGTTGGCGCCGTCGTCTTGGATTGAAGCGTGAGCCGACGTGGGACAAGGTGCTGCACGGCCTGTCCGCATTGCCCATGCGCGATGGCCTGTACGTGAACACGGAGTCGGCACCCACCACGTTCACCGACCCCGCACAACGCCGCGATCATCCCACGCTGCTCGGCGCATATGGCTTCGTCGCGTCCGATCGCGTCGATAAGGCCGCCATGCGACGCACGCTGCGCAAGGTGTTCGAGATGTGGGACTGGCCCGACACGTGGGGTTGGGACTATCCGCTGGTCGCGATGACGGCGGCGCGACTCGACGAACCTGAGCTCGCGATCGACGCGCTCATGATGAACACGGCGAAGAACCACTACCATCCGAACGGACACAACTATCAGCGCTCCGGACTGACCGCATACTTGCCCGGCAACGGCGGCCTGCTCAGCGCCGTAGCGATGATGGCCGCGGGATGGGATGGCGCACCTGCGCAACATGCACCAGGCTTTCCTCGCGCAGTGTGGACCGTGCGTGAGGAAGGACTCCGAGGCTTGCCCTGACTGAGGATCGTGGCAGATGTCGAATGAAATTGGACGACGCGAATTCCTGAAGCGTGGCGCGGTGGCCGGTGCGATCGCGACAACGGGTCTTCCGCTATCTCAAGCCGTCGCGCATGCGAGCGTGTCGACGCCGGGTGCATTGCGCTCTGTTACCGCGACGGACGCCGCTATACGCAGTGAGCTCGCCATGCGACGACTGGACAGCAAGGAGTTCTGCCTCTCGGAGTACGATGCGCTCGAGCGAACGTTGTCATTCTCGGCAACGACCCCGGCCGCCGCACAGCAATGGCAGCAGCGCGCACGACGGAAGCTCATCGAGCGACTCGGCGGATTTCCATCGACACGCGCTCCGCTCAACGCCGAGATCATCGAGACGAAGGACTTTGGCGCCTACACACGTGAGAAGATCGTCTTCGACACGCGGCGCAATCTCACCGCGATCAGTTACCTGCTCGTCCCGAAGTCGACGTCGGGCGAAAAGCTTCCAGCCGTCGTCTGCGTCTCCGGACATGGCAAGGGCGTTGCCGACATCCTCGGCATGAACGACGACGGGACGCAGCGCGTTGAGCGTAATGTGCCGTACGCGAAGGAGTATGCGTTGCAGTGCGTGGAGCATGGGTACGTTACTTTCGCGGTCGAGCAGCTCGCCTTCGGAATGCGTCGCGATGACGCAGCGCGCAAGGCCGGACCGGCCGTAGACTCGTGCCGCCCAGCCGCATGCGCCGCGCTGCTGCTTGGCCAATCCATGGCGGCATGGCGCACGTGGGATGCCATGCGTGCGATCGACTACCTCGAGACGCGTCCGGAAGTGGACGCGAAGCGCATCGCCACGATGGGCGCATCGGGCGGAGGCACGACGTCGCTGCTTACCGGCGCGCTCGACGAGCGTGTGAAGCTCGCCATGGTGAGCGCCTACTTCAATACGTTCCGCGACAGCATCGTCAGCATCTCGCATTGCCCCGACAACTATGTGCCGGGCCTGTTGAACGACATGGAGATGTACGACATCTCCGGCCTTGTCGCTCCGCGCTTGCTGTTCGTGGAATCGGGGCGGAACGACAGGATCTTCCCGATCACTGGCAGTCAGATCGCCGCGGCGAAAGCGAAGGAGATCTATGCGGGCTTCGGAGTGCCGGATCACTTCGGCTATGCGATCCACGAGGGCGCGCATGAGTTCGACGGTGTCGCCGCCTTCGCGTTCATGAAGCAGTGGCTCTAGGCAATCCATGAATCTCATTCGCTCGACAACAACAATCGCGTTGGCCGCGGTCGCCACCATCGCCTCGACATCAGCCGCACAGCAGCGCCCGGCGACGTCGGCACCACTCGCCTGGCCCGAGCTCACGCGCGACACCAAGCCATGGACACGCTGGTGGTGGCTCGGTAGCGCCGTCGACAAGCCGAACCTCACCGCGCAGATCGACGAGCTCGCGAAGGCGGGATTCGGCGGCGTCGAAGTCACCGTCATCTACGGCGCAAAAGGCGCCGACTCGGCGTACATCCCCTACCTCACGCCGAAGTGGGTCGACATGATCGCTTACACGGCGACGGAAGCGCATCGCCACGGCATGGGCGTCGATCTTCCGCAAGGTTCGGGTTGGCGTACGGGCGGACCATCCGTCCAACCGGCCGACGTGAATGCTTCGCTTGCGATCAAGGTTGACAGTGTCATCGGCGGCGCGACGTGGACGTCCGACCTCACCGGTCATCGTGTCAACGCGATCTCGGCATTCTCGGCCGACGGTCAGCGCACGGAAATACGAACGGCCAATCCTATCGGTGTAACCACCTGGACCGCGCCTCCAGGCAAATGGACCATCTACGTCGCCGAAACACGCTTCTCCGGCGACAACGTAAAGCGCCCCGCTCCCGGCGGCGAAGGCCCCTCCATCGATCCATTCTCTGCCATCGCGACGGCGAACTATCTCGCGATGTTCGAGCAGCGCATGGCCGCCCTGCCGCGCGGGTCGATTCGCTCCTACTTCCACGACTCATTCGAGTACACCGGCGATGGATCGATAGGCCTGTTCGACTACTTCCGCGCGCACCGAGGCTACGATCTCGCCACCGAACTACCCGCGCTCACCGGCCGAGGCGAGACCGATCACGTCGCGCGAGTGCAGTCGGACTATCGCGAGACGCTCAGCGAAATGCTTCGCGAGAATTTCGTCGAACAGCTCACGCGGTGGTCGCACGCACACGGGTCGCTCATGCGCGAGCAGGCCCACGGATCGCCCGCCAACCTGCTCGACCTCTACGCGGCTGCCGACATTCCGGAGACGGAGATCTTCGGCGTGCTCGGCGGACCGGACGGCGATCCGCTCATCAACAAGTTTGCGTCGTCGGCGGGGCACGTCAGCGGTCGTCCGCTCGCATCCGCCGAATCGTTCACCTGGCTCGGCGAGCATTTCTCGGGAACGCTCAACGAGATCAAGCAGGCCGCCGACCGCATGTTCCTCGCGGGCATCAACCACCTCATCTATCACGGCACGTCGTACTCGCCGACGCAGGTGGCATGGCCCGGCTGGGAGTTCTATGCGTCGACGGAATTCAATTCGCGCAACGCCTTCTGGCACGACCTGCCCGCCTTCAATCGCTACGTCGGCCGAGTGCAGTCGTTCATGCAAGCCGGTGAGCCCGACAACGATGTGTTGCTCTACTGGCCGATCTGGGACAGCTGGCACGCCGTGAGCCGGAGCCGCATGGACTTTCGCGTTCACAATCCGCTCTGGTTTCACGACAAGCCGTTCGGGGTGCTCGCGCGCACTCTCCACGAATCGGGTGTCGGTGTGGACTACGTGTCCGACCGACAGCTCGACAAGAACATCTCGGTGCGCGACGGACACGTACGCTCACCGGGCGCGGGCTACTCGGCGATCGTGATCCCGCATACCGACCACATGCCGCCGGCGACGCTCGCGCGGTTGATCGCCCTCGCACGCGAGGGCGCGACCGTGATCTTCGTCGGCGGTCTCCCACCGGACGTGCCTGGCTTTGGTAATCTTGCCGGACGTCGCGCGCAGCTCGCAGCGGCGACTCGGGAGATAAGCCTCGGCGCGCTCGCTCGCGGAGTTAGGTCGGCGGGCATCGGCAAGGGGCGCATCCTCGCCGCCGACGACATCGAGACACTTCTTGCTGCCGCCGATGTTCACCGCGACCGATTGGCCGAGCAGCCGGAGCTTCAGATCATTCGTCGTTCGTCGCCGGCAAATCGCGGTACGGAGCGACAGTACTTCATGCTCGCCTCCCGCCGCATCGATCGATGGGTGTCGCTCACCGGAAATCCGTCAGCCGTCACGCTCATGGATCCGATGCTCGGCGGAACTGGTGTCGCGTCGCTCCGCACCGTGAAGGGACAGACCGAAGCGTACGTCCAGCTCGACTCGGGCCAGTCGTTGATTCTTCGCACGTTCTCGAAAAAGGTCACTGGCGCTGCGTGGCCATATTCGCATCCTCAGGGCGACGCGGTCGCACTCCGTGGCAACTGGTCGGTGTCGTTCGTTGACGGCGGTCCAGTTCTTCCGAAACCGTTTGCAGCCGATTCGCTGAGTGCGTGGACCGGACGCGGAGATCCCGATGCCGATCGATTCGCCGGCACCGCGCGCTACGTCCTCACCTTCGACGCACCCGATAACGCACCTCGCCACACGCTCGCGCTGGGACGTGTAGCCGAGAGTGCGCGTGTAAAGCTCAATGGCCGAGATCTTGGTGTGTTATTCGCGCATCCATTCACAGTCGAAACTGGCCCGCTCCGTAAGACCGGCAACGTCCTCGAAGTGGAGGTCACGAACCTGTCGGCGAATCGCATTCGCGATCTCGACCAGCGCGGCGTGCAGTGGAGGAACTTCAAGGACATCAACTTCGTCGGCATCGACTACAGGCCGTTCGATGCGTCGAAGTGGCCGGTGCGCATGTCGGGACTACTTGGTCCGGTGACACTCCAACCGGAAGCCGCGGTCACAGGTCCACCGAACTCGCTCACGCCGTAGCGGCTCCGGCATGAGCACGATCGTTCCTACTTTCGCAGCGCCTTCGGCTTCGTCACGCGATAGCGCTTGCCATCCTCGCTCGGCACCTCGTCGAAGAGGAACTGCCGCCGAATCCTGAATGGCAGCAGTGGCGCGAGTGCCTCGAGCAGCGCAGCGAGCTCCGGATCATCCGGCGCCCACGGAAAGTGAAAGTGCGTCGTCATGTGCGTCGACGTCGCCGTCATCTTCACCAGCACGTGCGAGCAGGGACATTCACCGTGCTCCGCGTCGCCTTCGCGTGACGTCGCGCTCTGGTGTGCGATAGCCGCACCAGTTCGTTGGTCGCGCCAGCGGAAGGTCCTGTTGAAGAGGATCTGCGCCGGACCGGCCCCACCCTCCATGCCTGCCACGAATGTCGCCACCTCTGCCAGCTCCTCTGCCGGCCGGTGCCACATGCCACCCGCTGACTTGCGCCCCGGTGTCGTGAGTTCGCCATACCGCTCGACGATCATCGCGAGGCCCGCGTCCTCCGTCGACTCAGGTTGGTAGAGCAACTTCACCTCGTCCGGCGGCTCGGCCACGGTGCATTGCGCGAAGAAGCGCTCGGTGGTCGCCCATGCCTCGGCGAAGGAACTCGCGGCGATCGTGGGCCCCCAGAGGTTGCGCTTGTCGGGGGCGTAGAGCGTGGCGTGAGGCAGCGGCATTCGATTGAAGTCGGTGTGGAGGAGAAGTGAAGTCTAGCTCGGTTCGCCGCGCGAATCGCTCCACCGCTTTCTGGGGTTCGTATCGAATATCACTATCCTACTTGACGACAATCAATAACTATATTATCGTTTATCGATTAATCACACTAATTAAGATGCCTCAAGGAGCCGAATGCCTCGATCTCATACTGATTCGCTGGTCGTCACGCGGCGATTCATCCGCCTGCTGATCGGAGTCAACTACGCGCTGGGCTTCGGCATCGCGGCGCTGCTCATCGCCAGCCTGGTTGCCGGGGGTTGGGTCATGCGGGCGCTGGGCGTGGAGCCTTCGGCGACGAGTGGGACCACGATCGTCGGGATGCGCCTCATCATGGTCCTCGGTATCACGGCCGTTCCGTTCTCGTACGTTGTGCTAACGCGACTCCTCGCCATTGTCGACACCGTCACGGCCGGCGATCCCTTCGTGCAGGTGAACGCAGCACGGCTCCAGACTATCGCGCGAGCGGTGCTGGGTCTCGAGCTCACGCATCTCCTCGTTGGCGCCGTGGCGGCTGTCGCATTCTCGGCGGGCCAGCCCGTCGACATTGGTTGGCGCTTCTCGCTCACGCGGTGGCTTGCCGTCCTCCTGCTCTTCGTGCTTGCGCGTGTGTTCGAGCAGGGCGCGCGGATGCGCGAGGATCTCGCGGGGACGGTCTGACGATGCCAATCCTCGTCAAGCTCGACGACATGCTCTATGCGCGCCGCATGACGCTGACCGAACTGTCGGAGCGCGTGGACCTCACGATCACGAATCTCTCCATACTCAAGACCGGCAAGGCGCGCGCGATCCGCTTCTCCACCCTCGAGGCCATTTGCGCGGCCCTCGAGTGCCAACCCGGAGACCTGCTCGTATTCGATCCCACCTTGGACGGTGATACAAATGAATGAACTATCGAAGTTCCGGCTGGCACTGCTGAGGGCCGGTTACCTGATCATCTTCGTCGGACTCGCGATTCAGATCTGGCCGCTGTTGGTGAATCCGCCGCTCGAACTGCCGCTCATGAAGGGCGTCGTGCGCAGCGTGCTGACCGCGGTATCGCTGCTGGCCGCGCTGGGACTTCGCTATCCCGTGAAGATGCTGCCGCTGCTGTTCTTCGAGATCACGTGGAAGGCGATCTGGATCGTGGTGTTCGGGCTGCCGCAATGGCGCAGCGGCCACATGGACGCCGAGACGGGCGAGACGATGTTTGCTTGCCTGCTGGTCACACCGTACGTCTTCGTGATCCCGTGGAGCTACGTGTGGAGGAACTTCGTGACAGCGCCGGCCGACCGCTCCTGACGCTCGCGCACGATCGCGACGGCTTCCTCGCTGCGCGGATTGTCGCGCCTTATCGTGCGCTCACTGGACTTGCGTGCCGAAGACCCGACCAACGCCGGCTGAGGCGGCCATCGCCAGCGCACCCCAGAACGCGACCCTGAGAGCCCCTCGGCCCATCGATGCGCCGCCGACGCGGGCGGCAACGGCGCCGAGTACGGTCAGGAGGACCAGCGCACTCGCGGTGACGAGCCGCGCGAGCCAGGGCGTGGGCGACACATATGCGACAACGACGGGAACCGCAGCGCCCACCGCGAACGATACGGCCGACGCGAGCGCCGCCTGGAGTGGTCGGGCCGTGGTGGCATCGGTGAGGCCGAGCTCGTCGTGCGCATGCGCCGCGAGGGCGTCTTTCTCCATGAGCTGGTCGGCAACTTGTCGCGCGAGTGCGTGCGTCAGGCCCCGAGCTTCGTAGATGCCGGCCAGCTCGGCCTTCTCGGCATCGGGCATCGTCGCGAGTTCGTGGCGTTCACGGGCGAGGTGGGCCGACTCGGTATCCGCCTGGGAGCTGACGGAGACATACTCGCCCGCGGCCATCGACATGGATCCAGCGACGAGCCCCGCCACGCCGGCGACGAGAATCGCGGAGCGCCCAGTGCCCGACGCGGCGACGCCGACGACGAGGCTGGCCGTCGAGATGAGCCCGTCGTTCGCGCCGAGGACGGCGGCCCGCAACCAGCCAATGTGCGCGGTGCGATGGCGTTCCTGGTGTCTCACCCGATCTCCGTTTGCGGCGTTGACATCCGTCGGTCTTCACACATTGTTTTGCATGACGGCAGCCACGTAGAAAGGTACGCTATTCCGTGCTGTCAGAAGCGGGGATGCGCTCGCGTTAACGGCACTGTGGCGCATACGGGAACTAAACTTTGCAGGCGTCCAGCGGCACCATACCTCAACAAGACCCACCATGAACATCGATCGCCGTGGTTTCCTCGTCGCATCGTCGTCCGCACTGGTGCTGGGAAAGAGTGGACTCCTGCCATCGTCAGCCGAGTCGCCCGAGCCGTCGCCGCTGCCCGATGTCGAGCGAGACATCGCGCCCAGCGAAATCAAGACCTACACGACCGCCGACAATACCAATCTCCGACTCTCCGCGACCGAGACCCTGACCTTCAAGCCAATGGGCCAGCCGCTCGAGACCCAGGTCTGCGTCTTCGTCGATCCCTCGAAGAAGTTCCAGACGATGCTCGGCATCGGTGGTGCGCTGACCGACGCATCGGCGGAGACGTTCGCCAAGCTGTCGCCAGCGAAACAGGACGAGATCCTCGACGCGTATTTCGACGTCGACAAGGGTATCGGCTACACGATCGGACGAACCAATATCCACAGCTGCGATTTCTCGAGCGGCAGCTACACCTATGTCGACGAAGGCGACAAGGCACTCAAGTCGTTCAAGGTCGACCACGATCGGCAGTTCCGCATTCCCTTCATCAAGCGAGTGATCGCCCGTGCCGGGGGAAAGCTCACGCTCTTTGCGTCTCCGTGGAGTCCGCCAGCGTTCATGAAGACCAACGGCCAGATGCTGCATGGCGGGAAGCTGAAGCCTGAGTTCTCTCAGGCCTGGGCCAACTACTACACGAAGTTCGTCAAGGCCTACGAGAAGGAAGGCATCCCCATCTGGGGCATCTCGGTGCAGAACGAGCCCATGGCGACGCAGACGTGGGAGTCATGCATCTACTCCGCCGAAGACGAACGCGACTTCCTCAAGAACTACCTCGGCCCCACGATGCATAGGGAGGGTTTGGGCGACAAGAAGATCATCGCGTGGGACCACAACCGCGACCTCATCTACCAGAGAGCGAGCACCATCCTGAGCGACCCCAAGGCCGCGCAGTACGTATGGGGCATCGGCTTTCACTGGTACGAGCCATGGAGCGGTGGCGACCAGATGTTCGACAACGTCAGGCTCGTGCACGAGACCTTCCCGAGCAAGAACTTGATCTTCACCGAGGGCTGTGCGGATACGTTCAAGGCCGCGGAGCTCAAGGCCTGGAGATTGGGTGAGATGTACGGACGTTCGATGATCAATGATTTCAACGACGGCGCGGTCGGCTGGACCGACTGGAACGTATTGCTCGACGAGACTGGTGGACCGAACCACGTCGGGAATTTCTGCTTCGCCCCTGTGCACGCCGACACGAAGACGGGCGAGTTGATCTACACGAACTCGTATTACTACATCGGACACTTTTCGAAGTTCGTCCGTCCGGGCGCGCGGAGGATCGCGTGTGCGCCGAGCAGGAGCGCGCTGCTGTCCACCGCCTTCGTGAATCCCGACGGGAAGGTGTCGGTGGTGGTGATGAACAAGAGCGAGCAGAAGATTTCGTACTATCTCTGGCTGAATGGGAACGCCGCGGAGGTCACCAGCCCCCCGCATTCGATTCAGACGCTCGTATTCTGAGCGTACCAATCCAGCACGCGAAGCGCGAACTGCGTCCACGCCGGATCGATGATCTCGCCCGTCGAGAGGCTTCGCAACAGGCGTCGTTCGAGGAGATACTCTTCTGCGCGCCGCCGCGCGTCCGTCACCGCAGGCGCTGCGCCGTACGCCTGTCGAGAAGCCAGTCGATGAATCGCGACTGCTGAAGCGTCGTCAGGCGGCAGAGAGCGCACTGATCGTGACGTAATAGCCATCCGGATCTCGGAGTGAGAACTCCATTGTTCCAGTGCTCGAGTTCACATGAGGCTCCTCCTCGAGCCGAGCGACGAGCGCGCGAGCCCTCGGCAGCGCGGTGTCGAAATCATCGACGCGAAAAAACAGGAGGAGGCCGTTGCCGGGCGTGGCGTGATCGGGGCTCATCAAGGAGGGATGCTCGTGAGCGCCCCATGCGTGAAGGCAAAGCAGGACTGTTCCGTCCGAGTCGATGATTTGGCCGAAGTGGCCATGGGCAGGCGCCGTCTCCGGCAGGCCAAGGAGCGACTGATACCACCTGAAGCTGCCCGGCACATCGCCGACGCCAATGATTGTCCACGTGCGCCTCACGAGTCCTTCCTGCGGCTTAAACGGGTCGAGGGGACGAGCACGTGCATTCGCACCTTGGATAGTGGCGGTCGCGCTATGGTGTGGGCGCGGGCGTAGGAAGTTCGGAGATCATCGCATCCAGGTCGGCACCCTCGGTTTGCACGCGGAGATTGTAGTAGAGAAAAGTCATCGCGATTGCCGGCACCGGGATGACCACGGCGAAGAGTGTCTCCGACAGAAAGCTGATGATGCGGACATCGCTGCCGAGCAATCCGGCGAGGGCACCGACTCCGATCATGAGGAGAAGCGCGAGTCCCCATGAAAGGAGCAGCGTCCCCAGCACGTACTTCAACCTTCCGCGAGCGAGGGCACGCGAGCGACTGATGGCCTTGGAATAGCCGAGCTGCTCGATCATGACGACGGGAATACAGACGGCGGTCCAGGCAAGTGCGATCACTCCGGGAACCACGAGGAGAACGATTCCGACCACCATGAGGCCCGTGACGATTTGAACTGCGATGAGCGAGCCTGCCTGATCCCCAGTCCTTCGAAACGCATCGCCAACATTCAGTGTCTCGCTCGACAGCGACGATCGCAGCGATTGCGCCCAGGCCAATGGGGAGGAGGAGATTGCCGGCAAGATCGATGATCCGCTCGAGCGCTATGGGTGCGATGGCCTTGAGGATCGCCGGAGGGGCGATCACGATCATTGCTACCGTGAGGACGGTGGCTTCCCGGCGGTCCACGAATCCGACGATCGCGCCACTGCTGCCTCGCTGAAAAATCCGACGCGTTCGCGGCTGGCCCGCCCGGCGCATTCCCGAGCGGCATGAAAGGCGCACTTGAGTTGAGGGAACACACCCAGGGACAAGCAAGCTGATGCAAAGACTTCACGAGTTCATTCGAGAACACACCGAGGCGATCCTCTCCGAGTGGGAGACGTTCGCCCGTACGCTCCCGATGGCGGACTCCATGGACATCGCTGCGCTCCGCGACCATGCCAAGGAAATGCTCGGCGTCATCGCGCGCGACCTCGAGACGCCGCAGACACCCGGGGAGCAGACCAACAAGGCCGAGGGGAAATCGGACGCCCAGGAGAGCGGGCCTCCCGCAACCGCCGCGCAGGAGCACGGTGCCGCGCGGGCGGTGAGTGGATTCACGATCGCGCAAATGCTCTCCGAGCTTCGCGCCCTGCGCGCAAGCGTGATTCGGCTCTGGACCAAAGACCAGCCCCAACTCGCCGCTTCGGACCTGGAGGACATGACCCGCTTCAACGAGGCCATCGATCAGACGATCGCGGAGTCCGTGACACAATACAGCGCGGACGTCGGTCAAACCAAGGAGCGGTTTCTCGCGATTCTCGGCCACGACCTCCGCAACCCGCTGGGCGCCATCATCATGTCCGCGAGCTTCATGCTCGAGCTGGGCGAGCTGGGCGAACCGCACCGCAATCTGGTGTCGCGTATTGACAGCAGCGCTCGACGGATGAACCAGATGGTGTCGGACCTTCTCGACTTCACGCGGACCAGCTTTGGTGGCGACGGCATCCCGATCGCACGCGCGGAGATGGACGCGACGCGGATGGTTCAGGACGTGGTTGCGGAAGTCGCGACGCGATATCCGAAGCGGTCAGTGAAGGCGGAGACCAACGGAGAACTGCGCGGACAGTGGGACTGCGCCCGACTGACGCAGGCGATCACGAATCTCGTTGGCAACGCCGTGCAACATGGAGCGGAGAAGTCGCCGATCACGGTGACGGCGCACGGATCGGCGAGTGAAGTCGTGATCTCTGTGCGGAACGAGGGACCGATCATTCCGAAAGAGGATCTGGACCAGATTTTCAAGCCGGGTGTGCAGGCTGGATCGGAGACGGCGCACGAGGACGGGCATCTCGGTCTGGGGCTGTTCATCGTGGACCGGATCGTAGCGGCGCATGGTGGCACCGTTGACGTGCGCTCCACCAAGGATGACGGCACGACGTTCACCGTGCACCTGCCTCGCGCGGCGTAAGGCCGTCGCCTCTTGATGCGTCATTGCCGGACGATACGAGATGTGACCTTGAAGCGGCTTCGCGCTTCGCTGGCGAGATCGATGTCCGTCAGGACCCCGTAATGCACGTGCGCTGCTACACCAGGCGCGAGGAAGAGATAGGCCGCTCGCCCGCTGTCTGCCGCGGGAATGAAGCGACTCCTGGCCCCGTCCAGCACGTAGTCAATAGACTCACCATAGCGCTCCTGCACGGTGACCCCAAGGGAATCGAGCGCTGGCCTTGCGCTGCCCAGATGATATTCAAGGTCGCCCAGTGCCTCGGCGTTGTCGCCGCCGGAGTCGGCCGCAGTATTGGCCCCGCGGAAAAAGACAATCAGCGTCGGGCCCGTCACCATGATGCGGTCCGAGTCGGGAAGCGTGACAGGGGTGCCGCTGACTGGCGGCGTGCCGGTTGAATCGTGGCTCGGCGCTCGATCGACACGTGGGCTGCAGCCAGCTGCGAGCACCAGAAGCCAGATCGTGAGACTGTGTCGCGTCATCAGAGGTCGTGGAGGCCTAACCGCCTAAACTCACCTGCGGGCGAGTCAATAGAGTGGATGCGAAGGTATTGGATTGCCTATCGACAGACAAACGCCGCCGCATCATCGGTGCTGCCGGTACCGCTGTATCGCGCCGTCATGGGGTACGCACAGAGCGGATGCGTTCGCACCACCTGCGTGCCGCGGAGCTTGCGCGCGATGATGCGCGATGGAGCCTCGCCCTGCTCCACCCAGCGACGGATGATCCCCGCATAGTCGACGTCGTCGCATCCGCTCCCGCCCGCGCAGTGCAGCACACCCGGCATCAGGAACAGCCGCGTGAACGACGAGGCCTGCGGCGTGCGCCGCTGCACCGCCTTGAAATACTCGACCGTGGCTCGCGCGCTGAGCGCGGGGTCGGACCAGCCGTGCACCAGCAGGAGCTTGCCGCCGTGCGCACGGAAGGCCGAGAGGTCGGGGTTCGTGGCGGAGATGACGGCGTCGACTTTGGCACCGTCGCGCCCGGCCCGCGCGAGATCGTAGCCGACATAGCTCCAAGCCGAGTCGCTGTACACGAAGTACTTGAAGAACTGCGTCACGAATGCTCCTTGGAGCGTCGCTGCGGTCCCTGCCGTCATCTGCGCCATTTCCGCGACCGGCCCGGTGATCCACGCTGCCCATCCCTGCGGGTCGGCCTTGTCGCCGAACGGCCATCCGGGATAGCGTACTGTGCCCGCGGTCAGCGGTGTCGTAAACGTCGTCAGCGCGGCACGCTGCGCGCGCGTCACGCACCCATCCGTCACCACGTCGTTCGCACAGGCCGGGAGCGACGCGAGCTTGAACGTGCACGCCTCAGGATTCTCGAGAACGCCGTCTCGCACACCATCGATCGCGTCGCAACGCTCCGTGACCTTCGCCGCCAGGAGCCGCAGGACGGCGGGCGTCACGACGGGTGCGCCGAAGTCGCCCGTTGGGTACTGTGCCTGCAGGTTGCGGACGAACGCCGCAGAGAGTTCGAGAAAGTTGAATGCTGGTGCTATCGCCACGATGCCGTCGAAGTCGGCCGGATAGCGCTGCGCCTCCATCAGCGCTTCGCGCCCGCCGTTCGAACAGCCGACGAAGTACGAGTGTTCCGGCGCGCGGCCGTAGTACGCAGCGATGAGCGCCTTGGTCACTTCGGCCGAACGGTGCACGGCGCGATGTCCGTAGTCCGCGATCCGTCGGTCGTTGTGCAGGGCCCACTCTGCCGTGAATCCGGTGGCGGTGTGCCCCGCGTCCGTGCCCACGGTGGCGTACCCCTGATGCACGCTCGACTCCATCTGGTTTTGCACTATTCCCACGTATCCACCGGCACCCCCCATCAGGAAGCGGCCGTTCCAATCGTCCGGGAGCAGTGCGACGATGTGTGTTTCTTCGTCGACGGTGGCCTCGACGCGACAGTATGGCCTTTGGCCGAGTGCGCGAAGCGAGTCGTTTGTCGGCACGGCAGTCGCGGTGGTGATGTGCGCGTTCGGAAGCGCGATGCGCAGTGCGGCCGCGCAGTCCGGGGCCGGCGCGGCGGGCACCGCTGGCGGTAGCGCGAGTGCTGCGAGCAACGGCAGCGCGAAAGTCAGGAGACTGAGCGAACGAATTTGCATAGTAGGAGTGTGAGCATGAGCGTGAGCGTGAGCCTCCAGCCATCAGCATATCAGAGCCCGAGCTCGGGCTAGAGCTCCAGCTCGGGCTCTGATATGCTCAATGCTGGAGGCTCACGCTCACGCTCAGGCCCCCAAAGTCCCGACGACCTTGTATGTGTTAAGGAGGACGCCGGTCGGCGTTGCTAGAGTGCTGACGAGCTCGAATGCGCGTGCCGGCGTTCCTTCCGCAAAAAAGCGTTTGCCCGTGCCTAACAGAACCGGAGAGACGATCAGCACAGCTTCATCCGCAAGCCCATGCTCGAGCACCGTCGACGTCAGCGTTGAGCTACCGGAAAGGACAAGGCCCGGGCCATCCTGCGACTTGAGGCGACGAACGCCTTCGACGAGGTCCGGTCCAACGCCCTCGAATGGCCCCCACTCAAGACTCTCCGGACGGTGGGTCACCACGTACTTCGTTGCCGCATTGATGCGATCCCCTATCGGACTGCTGGGCGCCTTCCCCCAGGAGACCCACCAGATATCGTAGGTGCGACGGCCAAGCAGCAAATCAAAGCGCTCGCCATGCGCGGCCATGACCAACTCTCGGCCGGCAGGAGTCCGATAGGGCGCGGTCCAGTCGCTGTAGGGGAAATCGCCGCCGTCGGCGGAGTGCTGGATCACGCCATCGAGTGAGATGTGCTCGATGATCTTGAGCTTTCTCATGCGCTCTTGATCTCCACCGGCATCGGGAAGCGTTCCTGGAACCACGCTTGCCACAGCGGCGTTTCGCGGGCGACGTTTTCGGCCGCCTGATCGCCATACATGTACAAGTTCATCGCCACCATGGTCGGGCCACCGGGATAGGTATGGGCGCCAAGGGCTGCTATTCCTGGACCCGGCGTGTGGAGCCTCAGCAGGGCGTCGTACGGATTCTCGGTGACAAGCTCCACCACGCCGCCGAGCGGTGAGACACCCGCGGGCGTCGTCCAACGCTGCCCGACGCGCACCCCTTTCACGCCCAACGCCGACGTCAGCGTTTCCCAGCCCTCCGCCTCCGTACTCGCGATGGGAGTCGTGACCTGCATGATCGCTGACCGTTGGCCGCGGAAGTGGGTGAGATAGAGCCGCAGGATTTTCAGGAAACCTGCCCATCCGGACGCGGCACCTTCCAGCTGGTTGTCCCAATCGTCCGTGCTGGCGAACAGGCTATGGACGATGCGGACGATGCAGATCCCTCCTCCGCGCGCTTCAATGCGCCACTCGGTCGCCATCGACGGAGAGTCCGGGGACCAGCCAGCTGCCTCCTGGACGAATAGTCGGGGCGCATCGCAGGCCGTCACCACGGAGCCTATTTCCATGCCCGGACCGAAGTTGTACTTCACGGCGACAGGCTTCCCGTCGCGCTCCTCGATCTCGGTTGGCACGAACCAGGATGAAATTCCCGGCCCGGTGGCGAGGGCGTGCCACACGTCCTCCGGCGTACCGGGGACCTCGAATTCGAACTGGACGGAACGGCGACCGTTTGCTTCCAGCTTCACGCTCATGATGTCTCCTTGAGATCTGGTTTCTGTGGGAGGGGGTGCGCGACGACCACCAGGCGATGCGCGCGACCACCAGGGGCGGATGCGTCGTGGTATTTCGAAACGAGCTGCGCGATGGCTTCGGTGAGCTCGTGGGTAAACGCCGCGCGGTCCGTCGGCGACCGGAAGCGAACCTCGGTGTCCACGGACAGGGTCGCGAGGCGTTTGCCCGACGCGTTCGCGCGACGAACGAGATCGCCCACCTCGCGGATGACTCGAGCGCCCAGGGCGATGAGATAGCTCGCGGACAGCCGATCGACTTCCCGATTCGGATCCACCGCCACCGGGCCCATGGCGCTCGGCGAAACGACATAGGAAGCAGCCGTCGCGACGAGCAGCCGTTCCGTCAGCCCGCCCCACTTGCGTTCCTGGGCTAGCCGCACGAGCCCGTGCGCCTCTAGCGCGCGCAGGTGGTAGTTGACCTTCTGCCGAGCCAGGCCGACCCGAGTGGCTAACGTCGCCGCCGAGGCGGGCGCGGCCAGTTCGGAGAGGAGTCGGCTTCGCATCGGCTCCATGGCCACCGTCGCCGCCGCGGGATCACTGATGACTTGGATGTCGAGCATGAGGGGATCCTACCATTGACAACTTTTATTGTCAATGGTGATCCAAGGCTTTTTCTGCCGAATTCGCGGAGTCGATGGCATGCCGCAGAATTATGATTCGCCCAAAGCATCCTCGACAACATCGAGATTGTTGGCACACCGACCTTCCGTCATTTCAGCTCGTGAACTTGCCTTACCGCTCCCGCTGCCGACAGCGCACTATCAGCTACTGGGATTGCTACTATCGAGGAGCGATCTCACGTTATTTGGACTATCCTGGCTTTCGGGCCATTGATGCGGCGATTCGAACGGCGAAGGGATAGTTCTTGGCGTGCGCTGCCCAACGAACGCCGCAGCAGTCGGGCGATTTGAACACTGCTCGTTTCGCTCGCTTATTCTCGCCCGCAGTTGAGCTCAAGGCGTTAGGCGAACCTTCCAAACTGAGAAGGCGCAGCAACACAGCGGTGAATCACAAGATCGGCTCACACCGGAAGGGAATGATGCAAGCGTACCTGGTCGCTAAGTTCCTCCACGTTCTGATCGCTATTCTGGCGCTTGGCTCGAGTGCGGGACTTGGGATCGTACTCGAGCTCTTTGGCGATCACCCTGTTCATGGCGGATTCGTGCTGCGCGCCATTCAAGCGGTGGAGAGGTGGTTTGTGATCCCAGGCTACCTGCTAATGCTTGGGACAGGGCTGTGGTTAGCGAAGATCACCGGGCTATTGGGCGCGAGATGGATTCACGCCGCGCTTGCGTTGTGGAGCATCGGGTTGGTCGCGTTGATTGCTTCCGCGCTCCTACTTCGTAAGCAAATCGCATTGCTTGATGCTCAACGGGCGAACTCTGGTTCTTATCGCCGGATCTCGCTGCTCGGACGCGGGCTCGGTGCGGTAGTGGGGGTTATCGTAATCCTCACGCTGTATCTAATGGTATTCAAACCGCATTTATGACTTGACGGCCATTCAGCGGCGTTCGCGTGCGCGGTATATTGACGCGCCACGAATTCCTGTACACGATCGCATCGGCCAAACTTATCCGAAGTCACATTTGATCAGTCATCCCGGCCGCCCAACGAACGTTGCAGCTGACAAGCACTTTTCGGATGCGGCTTCCCCGCGATGGTGGTGGTGTGCTTGTGGCTGAACTAAGGCGGTTGTAGAGGGCGGACCTCGGTGTACAATGAAGGGAACTCAACGCCGAACTGCGTGGCCCGCGGATGACCTTCCATAGCTGCGCTGAGTCAGCTCTCCATGCAGCCTTTGAGCCGCCGCAATCCTTCCCTGATCCGCGTGGTCGCGATCGCACCGTAACCGAGCACAAACCCGGGTCGCGGCGGTAAGGTGAGCGCGAACCTCGCCAATGCGTGCACGGCGACTTCCGCATCGAACGCTTGTCCGACGATCGCGTGGACGCGCTCGACCGACATACCGCGAGCGAGCGCCGCGAGGTGCAGTCCCGCCGCCGACGGAATCACGTCGAGATGGTCGGCGAAGTCCCGCGTTAGAGTATCGACGATCATTTCCCGTCTCAGCCCGTAGATCTTGTTCAGCTTCCGCACATGGCGCGCGAACCAGCCTTCGTCGATGAAGCGCGCCAGGGTTGTCTGCGCCAGAAGGGACGTGTGCCAGTCGGTGACATACTTCGCTCGATGCAACGCGTTGCGCAGCGACGCCGGCGCCACAATGAACCCGAGACGAAGAGTCGGCAGAACGGTTTTGGAGAAAGAGCCCACGTAGATCACCCGGCCGGCGCGATCGAGCGTCTGTAGGGGCTCGATCGGACGCCCTCCAAAACGGAATTCGCTGTCGTAGTCGTCCTCGATGATTGCGGCGTCGTGTTGATCTGCCCAGGCGAGTAACGCGAGCCGTCGCGGCAGCGACATTGGAACGCCGAGTGGGTATTGGTGGGACGGTGTGACATAGACGAAGCGGGCATCGTGCGGCAGCGCATCAACGACAATCCCTTCGTCGTCCACCGGCACGCCCGTAACGCGCACGCCCAGGGTGCGGAAGAGTGAGCGCGGAGGCGGATAACCTGGGTCTTCGACGGCTACCCGGTCACCGGGTCCGATGAGCACGCGCGCGACGACGTCGAGCGCCTGTTGCGTTCCGCTCGTGATCACGATGTCATCGGCCGCCACGTCTACCGCTCGCGCCACGCCAATGTGACGTGCGATCGCCTCGCGCAGCGAGCGGTGGCCCGCGGGATCGCCGTACCGGCCGCTGCCGACGGCGTCGCTACGGAGTTCGCTACCCATTAATCGGCGCCATACCGCGTACGGAAAAAGCGCGGCGTCAGGCAGGCCCGTCCGGAAATCGTAGCGCGCCCGACGGACAAGATCCGTTGGCAGGGAGACCGATTCCCAGATCGCTCGCGGGCGCAATGTGTCGCCCCGGAGCTGCTTCGCAGTCACCGGCCGCGCCCTCGCGTTCTCGCTGACGAAAGTCCCCGCGCCGACGCGTGACGACACGAACCCCTCGCCGGCGAGCCGGTCGTACGCTGCGGTAACGGTCGTACGTGACACGCTCAGACTGCGCGCGAGCTCCCGGGTTGACGGCAGCGAATCGCCTGGCCGGAGTCGCCCGGCGAGGATCGCGCCGCGAAGCTGGCGATAGATCTCGCCACTGAGATTTTGCCGGCCGACGAGACTGACGTGGACCTCCATCATGTCAATCTATGGAATGTCGCTGCGAAGTGGCTTGGTCAACTCTGATGAAAGTGGCGCTCCCGCTGGGCCTCTCTCCCCCGTATGCATCCACATCGCTGATTCAACCAACCTTCATGCAAGGCGTCCATCTAGCACAAAAGCGGGGTTTGTCTACAACCTGAACGAACACTGAAGCTGACAAGCGATCTTCTGATTTGCGCGGGCTTCGCCCGCGCTCTTTTTTGGCTCGGCTGCAGGTGAGCTAAGGCGTTCGGCTGCAACCTAGTCCCTCTCTCAATCTCCGAGGCAACGCACATGGACCCACAGATTGCGGGCGAGGCTTTGATCCCCAATCCCGGACTGGAAGCCTTCAAACCACTCGTTGGGACGTGGGCAACGGTGGGGCACCACCCGATGGTTCCGGGGGTGACGTTTCATGGTCTCACCACCTTCGATTGGCATGAGGGCGGAGCGTTCGTGGTGATGCGCTCCGAGATCGATGAGCCGGAGATTCCCAGCGGCATTGCCATATTCGGCAATGACGATGACGGGGGCACGCTCTCGATGCTCTACTTCGATGAGCGGGCGGTGGCGCGCCGGTATGAGGCCACGATGCAACCCCAGGTGCTCCGTTGGTGGCGCACAACGGAGAAGTTCTCGCAGCGCAATACCATTACGATCGCTCGTGACGGAAGCACGATGCATGGCGTGGGAGAGATGTCGAAAGATGGCGGGCCGTGGGGCCCAGACTTGGAGCTAACCTACGCACGGACGACCTGAGCAGCTTGTGGCAGAATGAGGGGACTGCCCAGGAGAGAGCGCAATGCACACAAATGAGGCTGCGAAGAAGAGGCCTTTAGTCATATACGGAGTCTCGCGCGGCCCACTGCACCGCTACGCGTTGTGCGGTGTGATTCTGCCGGTCGGCCCAACGCCCCAGCTAACCTGCGGGCGAATCAAACAAAATGCGAGCGCAGCGAGCTTCCACGTCGCCCGACTGGGTCAGCGGCCCGCCGCCTGCCTAACGCGCACGCGCCGCTGTCAACTCGCGCCGGGACGGCGTGACTTCACCAGTGCCGCGACTTCCTTTAACCGCGCATCATCCGACCCGCCCAGCCCAGCGACCACACCATCGATGTCCTCCGCGGGCCGATTCTGGCTCATCTTCCACTTTCCTTCCATCCGGGAGATCTCCATCTCCACACCCACAATCGCGGCAAGCATCGACTCGATGTACGATTCCGGCGCATCCCCAACCGACCACGGTTCCGGCCGACCGCCCTCATGCCGCGCAGTCAGCCGCTCGACATGCTTGCGGAGAAACTCGCGGTCCGGGATGTAACGCACCGATCCATAGACGTGCACAGCGACGTAGTTCCACGTCGGCACAACCTTCCCGTGCTGCGCCTTGCTCGGATAGAATGTCGGCGAGATGTACGCGTCGGGACCGGTGAAGATGATCAGCGCATCCGTGGTCCCCGCCGGCAACGCATGCTGCGGATTCGCGCGCGCGATGTGCCCCTGCAACACGCCATGCGCCCCGCGCGATCGGTCGAGCAGCATCGGGAGGTGCGTCGCGAAGAGCTCACCACCCGACACGGTCACCAACGCGCCGAGCGGATGCGCATCGATGAAATCACCCATCACCTCCGGACGATGCTCGGCGTTGCTGGCGGGGATGTACATCCTATGCCATTCCGCCCGGCTTCGGCGCCCGATTCTTCAGGATCTTCACGAACGACCGCCCTCGCAACTCTTCTACCGATAGACCCGTCATGGCCACCGCGTCCTCCTCGGTGATGGCAGCGGAGTTCACCCCACGCAGGAAGAAGTTGAGCAACCCCTGCCCGGTCGCGGCATCGTCGAACACATCACCCACCAGCGTCGCCTGTGCGGCCTTGTTCACGAAGTTCGACAGCCGCGCCGCCGCGGCATCGATGCCGTCCAGGAAGAACGCATACAGGGCCGCGTAGCGCGTCACCAATTGCGCGGGATGCAGGTCCCACCCCTGATAGAAACCGCCGACGAGCGAATGCGTAACGTCGTCGAAGTGAAGCTTCCACGCGGCTTCGACACTGCGCTGGTTATCCGCACGCTGTGCCGCAGTGATGGACTCACCAGCCATCGCGCGGTGGATCGGCACAGGCATCACGGTCGTCGAACCGTCCGAGAGCCAGATGCCCGTCCCCGCGAGCGACACCTGCATCACCTGCTTCGCGAACTCGCACGCCGGATGACGCATGCGCTGGTGCGCCGCCGTGATGTTCACGCCCGCCGTGTAGTCGTACGTCCCGAAGTGCGCACCCGTGAGCCGACCGTCACACACTGCCGGAATCCGCGGCAGCAACGAACGCCCATCCGAATCGAGGATGATCTGCGGCATCTCGACCATTACCTCGAACTTCAACACGCCACCCGCCAACCCAAGCTTCTTCTCCAACCGCGCCAACTCGGCGACCACGAACTCCACCTGCTCGAGTATCACGATCTTCGGCACGGTTACGACGAAGTTCTCCGGGAGCGCTCCCGCGCGCTGCACGAGCTCCGTGAGCACGATCTCGAGCGTACGCATCGAACGCACACGCAGCTCCTCGTTCAGCGGCTTGATGCGTATGCCGATGAACGGCGGCAGCGTCCCGTTCTTCATCCCCGTCGCCAGCGACTCCGCCACCAGCCTCGCATGCCCGTCCTCTTCCGCATCGGGACGATTGCCATAACCATCCTCGAAGTCGATGCGGAAGTCCTCCACAGGTTCGCGCTCGAGCTTCTCCCGCATCCGACTGTAGATCGTCTCCAGCGCAGGATGGTCGGCGATGCACAGAGCGTTGCCAAGCGCGGTGGCATCGGGAGCATATTCGCGGAGGGCGCGGAGGGCGACGTCGCCAAGTTTGCGCGCCGCATCGGGGCCGAAGATCTGCGCGCCACCATAAACGGTGTGCACCGGCTGCCGCGCGCCCGCTTCGCCAGGATATCGGGCGGCGAAGGCGAGATTGGCCTCGCGCAATGCGTCAACGCTTCCAGCATTCATCGTCGCGTCATCCGTTGTAGATCTTTCCGCTCTTCGCGCGATAGCCCTCGAGCACCGCCTGCGCCTCCGTGCGCAGCACGTTGCGCACGATGCGAATGCCGCGGTCTTCGAGGTATTTATACGACGCGGGGAAGACAGGACCTTCCTCGAAGTTGAGGCGCGAGGCATCCTCACGTCCCGCACCATACACCACCCTCTTAACACCACTCCAGAGTGTGGCGCCGAGGCACATGGCGCACGGCTCGCACGAGGTGAAGAGCTCGTGCTCGGGCATACCCGGTGCGGCGAGTGTAAAGGAGCCGAGTCGCTGCTGGGCCATCATGAACGCGACCATCTCTCCGTGCAGCGTGCAGTTGTTCAAGCGAACGACACTGTTCATCCCGACGGCGACGACGCGCCCACTCGCCGCCTCGAAGACGGCGGCGCCGAACGGTCCACCGGTCTCGTGCTCCACGTTCTCGCGCGAGACGGCGATTGCGAGACGCATCTTTTCGTCGTCGGTCGTGTAGAGCCGATCCCAATCGACCGCCTCCGCAACCCACGACGGATAGTCGACCCTCACCGAAATGTCAGGCATCGCGGAAAGCTATGAGGTTGACTGCCCGCGGCGCGATACCCATCATACCGGACCGTAGCCAGGAAGTCGCATGCCTGCAGTCGGCACCAGCGTCGCGCGCAAGGACGGAATCGGAAAGGCGAACGGCACCACGAAGTACGCCGACGATCTCGCGTTCCCCGGAATGCTCCATGGGCGGACCATCCGCTCCACGATCGCGCGCGGACGGATCACGAACATCCGCCTGGACTTCGACACGACGGGCTTCACGATCGTCGACTATCGCGACATTCCCGCAAGCGGCCGCAACATCGTCGCCCTGATCGAGGACGACCAGCCCTTCCTGGTCGAGCAGGAGGTACGGCACGTAGCAGAGCCCGTCGTGCTGCTCGCGCATCACGATCGCGAGGTACTGCTCGCGGCGAATGTCGTCATCGAGTACGACGTGGAAGAACCGGAGTACGATCCCGAGCGGTCCACGGTCAGCCTCAAGTCGCTCGCCATACACAAGGGCAATCTCGACGCCGGCTTCGCCGAGGCGGATGTCATCGTCGAAGGGACGTATCGCACGGGACATCAGGAGCACGTCTACATCGAGCCCAACGGCGTCATCGCCGTCCCGGAGAACGGCGGCGTCGCGGTGCACGGCTCCATTCAATGTCCCTTCTACGTCCACAAGGCGCTCAAAAGCCTGCTTGGCAAGGACGCCTGGATTCGCGTCGTCCAGACGGAGACCGGCGGTGGGTTCGGCGGCAAGGAGGAGTATCCGTCGATGCTCGCCGGCCATGCGACATTGCTCGCGCTCAAGTCGGGGCGTCCGGTAAAGATCATCTACGACCGCACCGAGGACATGATCGCGACCACCAAGCGCCATCCGTCCATCGTGCGGCATCGCACGGGCGTGAAGCGGGACGGAACGCTCGTCGCGATGGACGTCGACATCGTGCTCGACGGCGGCGCCTACATCACATTGAGTCCGGTCGTCATCTCGCGCGGAAGCATTCATGCGGCCGGTCCATACCGCTGCGACAACATCCGCATCCGCGGCCGAGCGATGTTCACGAACACGCCGCCCAACGGCGCATTCCGCGGGTTTGGTGCACCGCAGACGCTGTTCGCCGTCGAAGCGCACATGGAACGCGTCGCGGACGAGCTGGGGATGGACCCGGTTGCCTTCCGCGAGCACAACGCGCTCGTCCCCGGCGACACCACCGCCACCGGGCAGACGCTCGTGCAGGACTGCAGCGCGCTCGAGGTGCTGCGCGAAGCGGTACGCCGCTCGGACTTCCATCGCAAGCGCGCAGCGTATCTCGGCACCAATAAAGGCATCGGTCTCGCGCTCTTCTATCATGGCGCCGGATTCACCGGCAGTGGCGAGCTGCGACTTGCCTCGAAAGCGAAGCTCGAGCTCACCGAGAACGGCGTGCGCATCCTGGTCTCGAGCACGGAGATCGGGCAGGGCACGCGCACCATGCATGCACAGATCGTCGCCGACTCACTCGGCATACCATATGAAGACGTCGAGTCGCGCAGCCGGACACGCAGCGCGTGCCCGACAGCGGACCCACGGTCGCGTCGCGCACATGCATGGTCGTCGGCCGCATTCTTCAGCGCTGCGCCGAGGAGATGAAGGAGAAGCTCGGAGCGATGTCGCCCGCGGAGTACTTCGCGAAGCATGGGCCGCTCGAGATCCTCAAGGAGCACGAGCCCCCGGCGTGGATCCAGTGGAACGAGGACACCTACAGCGGCGACGCGTACGCCACATATGCGTGGGGCTGCGACGTTGCGGAGGTCGAGATCGATCGCGACACATATGAAGTGCGCCCCATCAAACTCACTGCGGTGCAGGAGTTCGGGAAAGCAATTCACCCGGCCCTCGCACGTGGACAGATCGAAGGCGGCACCGCCCAGGGACTCGGCTACGCCATCCTCGAGAAAGTCGTGATGCGCAACGGCGCGATGGATAACGCGTCCCTCACCAACTACACCATCCCCACCACGCTCGACACACCCGCGATGGATGTCGTCATCCTCGAGAACCCGTACGAGGACGGACCCTTCGGTGCGAAGGGACTCGGCGAGCTTCCGGTCGATGGACCGGCGCCCGCTGTGATCAACGCCCTCCGCCATCTCGCGATCGACGTGCGCGAGATCCCCGCCACTCCCGAGCTCGTGATGACGGCATGCGCTTCACGCTGAACGGCGCCGCTGCCGACGTCGACGCCCTTCCTGGCAAGCGGTTGCTCGACGTCCTCCGCGAGGAGTGCGGGCTCACGGGCACGAAGGAAGGCTGCGGCGAGGGCGAATGCGGCGCATGCACGGTGTTGATGGACGGTGAGCTCATCGTCTCGTGCCTCGTGCCCTTCGCGCAGGTGGAAGATTCGACGATCGTCACGATCGAGGGGCTCGGAGAGAGCCACGATCTTCAGCATCACTTCATGAACGAAGCCGGCGCACAGTGCGGCATCTGCACGCCGGGAATGGTGATGGTCGCGTCGCAGTTGCCGCCTGACGCAACGCTCGATCAGATCAAGGTCGCGCTCGCCGGAAACCTGTGCCGCTGCACGGGCTATGAGGCCATCTACCGCGCGATTCAGCGCGCCCAGGGCACGACCAACGAATGAGATCCCTCATCGCGCCACTGACCATCGCTCGGCCACGCACGCTCGACGACGCGCTCGCCATGCTGCGCGACGAACACCTCGTGCCGATTGCCGGCGCTACCGATCTTTACGTCGGGCTCAATTTCGGCACGCTGCGAGAGCAGCGTTTCATGGACATCACGCGCCTTGATGCGCTCAAGGGCATCGAGCTCCGCGGCGAGACGATCGTCATCGGTGCGGCAACCAGCTACACCACCATCATGCGCTCGGCGGTCGTGCAACAGCGCCTGCCGATGCTCGTGCAGGCCGCATCGCAGGTCGGCGGTGTTCAGATCCAGAATCGCGGCACGCTCGGCGGCAACATCGCCAATGGCTCGCCGGCCGGTGACTCACTTCCCGTCCTTTCCGCCGCGGACGCGATCATCGTGATTCGCAGCGCGTCGGCCGAGCGGCGCGTGGGCTTCAACGATTTCTACACCGGCTACCGCGCCTCGGTGCTCCGGGCCGATGAGCTCATTACCGCCATCGAGATTCCGCGTGTTGACGGAGTCCAGTGGTTCCGGAAGGTTGGCACTCGCGCCGCGCAGGCGATCTCCAAGCTCGTCATGGCGGGCATCCGCGCCGAGTCGCCGCGGATTGCGCTGGGAAGCGTTGCCGCGACGACCGTGCGAGTGCGGAAGACCGAGGCGGCGCTGGCGAGTGGGGCGACCATCGACGAAGCGGTCAACGTGCTCGAAGCCGAGATTGCGCCGATCGACGACGTACGCTCGACGGCCGACTACCGTCGCAAGGTCGCGTCGAATCTGCTGCGTCGCTTCTGGGCCGATACCGGAGCGTAGCTTCATGTCGACCACGGTAGTCCAGAGCAGACGCGTCCTGATCGACGGCGAGCTGCGGCCCGCCACGCTGCACCTGCGCGACGGGATCATCGAGTCCATTGCCGGCTACGATGGCGACGAACACGACGTCGTCATGCCGGGGCTCGTGGACACGCATGTCCATGTGAACGACCCGGGTCGCAGCGATTGGGAGGGCTTCGAGACGGCGACCCGCGCGGCGGCGGCCGGCGGCGTGACGACCATCTTCGATATGCCACTCAACAGCATCCCGGCGACGACGAGCGTGGCCGCACTGAAGGCGAAGATGGCGGCAGCGCAGGAGCGATGCGCTGTGAACGTGCATTTCATCGGCGGTGTCGTCCCTGGCAACTCCGGCGACCTCGAGTCGCTGCATGAGGCGGGCGTCAGGCTCTTCAAGTGCTTCCTCGTTCCGAGTGGGGTGGACGAATTCCCATGCGTGACCGAGCGTGACCTCACTGAAGCGCTGCCGGTGCTCGCATCACTCGGCGCCACCCTCCTCGTGCATGCCGAGCTTCCCGAGTGCATCGCGTCGAATCCGCACGGCGACCCGCGCCACTACGCCACATACCTCGCCTCTCGGCCGGCGCGGGCAGAAACGGCGGCCGTCGAGCTTGTCGTACGACTGGCCGAGCGGTTCGGGGCGCGTGTGCACATCGTTCATGTGTCGTCGCCGGCGACGGTGGAGATCGTTCGCGGTGCGCGCGCACGCGGGGTGCGCATCACGTGCGAGACCTGTCCGCACTATCTCGCGTTCACGGCGGGGGAGATCGGCGAAGGGAGGACGGAGTTCAAGTGCGCACCGCCCATTCGCGATGCATCGTCGCGCAAGCAACTGTGGGATGCACTGATTCGTGGCGACATCGACCTCATCGTGTCCGACCACTCACCATGTCCGCCGGAGATGAAGGATCTGGAGGGTGGTGACTTCTTTCGTGCGTGGGGCGGCATCGCGTCGCTCCAGCTTGGGCTGCCCGCCGTGTGGCACGAGGCGAAACAGCGTGGTGTCTCCATCGCGCGCGTGGCGGAGTGGATGAGCGCCGCGCCGGCCCGCCTTGCCGGCATCGACAGCGCGAAAGGCCGTATCGCTGTCGACGCGGATGGTGACCTCGTCGTCTGGGATCCCGAGGCCACCTTCGTCGTCGAAGCCGGACAGCTCCGCCACCGTCACCTCATTACGCCATATCTCGGGCGCACCCTCACCGGAGTCGTCAAGGCGACGTACGTTGGAGGCAGGTGCGTTTACACGAATGACCGTTAGCCACGCCAAATGACCGATATTACCGAGCTCGTCGACCTCGCCGCCGAGGCACTGGGCGGCACAGTCATCGCCACCAATGACGAGTTCTTCGCGCCGAAAGAGGCGCTCCTCAAGCCAACTGCGGCGGAGTGGCGCGAAGGCGTCTACACGGAGCGGGGCAAATGGATGGACGGCTGGGAGACGCGCCGCCGCCGCGATCCTGGCCACGATTGGGCTATCGTCCATCTCGGCGCACCGGGCATCGTGCGCGGCGTCGTGATCGACACGAGCTTCTTTCGCGGCAACTATCCGGAGAGCGCGAGCCTCGAGGCGTGCGACGTCGACGGCACGCCGCCGCCGGAGGAGCTCGCGAATGCGGCATGGCGCACGATTCTTCCCCAATCTCCACTCGCCGGCGATACGCAGAATCAGTTCGCCATCGCGGCGGCGGCACGCGCGACGCACGTGCGACTTAACATCTTCCCCGACGGGGGCGTCGCACGACTGCGTGTGTACGGGGAAGTGGACAGCGAGCACCTCACGCCGGATACTTTGGTCGACCTCGCCGCCATCGAGAACGGCGGGTACAGCGTCGTCTGTAGCGACATGTTCTTTGGCCATCGGCAAAACCTCATCATGCCGGGGCGCTCCACGCATATGGGCAATGGGTGGGAGACACAACGGCGCCGCGGTCCCGGGCACGACTGGACGATCATTCGCCTGGCGCAGTCGGCAACCGTGGAGACCGTGGAGCTCGACACGGACCACTACAAAGGCAACGCACCCGGCGCCTGCATGCTCGAGTACACAAACGCGCCGGGTGCGACGGCAGACGAGCTCACCGCCGCGCAATGGAAGCAGCTCGTGCCTCGGCAAACGCTCCAGCCGCACACCAGGCATCACTGGCCCGTGAGCGAGACGGCGACCGCTACACACGTGCGTCTCAACATCTATCCGGACGGCGGCGTCGCACGACTCCGCCTGCTCGGCCGAGTGGCGACGACCGCATGATCATGACCGTCGCGCAGCTGGACACGATGCCGGAGACGGAAGCCGCGTTCAAGCTCGCGGCCTGCTGTGGCTCGGCGAAATGGGTTGCCGAGATGGTGCGTCGGCGTCCGTACCTCACGCGCGCCCGCGTGCTGTCGGCCGCGGGAGAAGTCGCCGACGATCTCGCGGGAGCGGACTGGCTGGAGTCTTTCTCGCATCACCCGCGCATCGGCGAGGGCACGGCGGCTGCACGGGTGTCGGCGGACGCCGCGGCATGGTCGAACAGCGAGCAGGCGAGGGTGAGCCGCGTGAGCGGAGCAGTGCGCTCGGCGCTCGCCGAGGGCAACATTCAGTACGAGCGCAGGTTCGGATTCATCTTCATCATCTCCGCGGACGGCCGCGATCCCGACGCGATCCTCTCCGCACTGCTTGCGCGGCTCGAGAACTCACCAGAGGAAGAGATGGCCATCGCCGTTCAGGAGCAGCGGAAGATCACGAGGCTCCGGCTCGAGAAGCTGATCCCGGCACCGGAGACGTCTGCATGATTTCGGCGACGACGATCAGCACCCACGTGCTCGACACGGCGCTCGGCGCTCCGGCTGCGGGCATCGGCGTGACGCTCTGTCGCGTCAGTGAAGGAAGTGTGACGGAGATCGGCCGCGGAACGACGAACGCGGATGGCCGGGTGACGTCATTCGGGGTTACCCTCCTTCAGGCGGGCACGCACCGTCTTTGGTTCGATGTGGCCTCCTACTTCGCCGCGACGGAGCGCGCGAGCTTCTACTCCGAGATCTGCATCGCGTTCGAGGTGTCCGCGTCGCCGCAGCATTATCACGTGCCCCTATTGCTCAGCCCTTATGGGTATTCCACGTATCGGGGTAGCTGACTCCGCGTGGGCTGGTTGGGCTGTAAGGAAAGCAATTGAAGCCGTTGGGAAGCGAGAGCTAGAGCCCGACCTCAGCCTATCGTGCTGAATCGATCCACCGGCCAAGCGCGGCGCGCTCCGCGTCGGTGATGTTCGTCCGGTTGGCAGGCGGCATCGTCCGCGTAACGACCGCTCGTTCGCGGATCCGCGCCATGCGCGACCGAATCTGCTCCGGCGTATCGAACATCACCCCAGCCGGTGCCGGACCGAAGGTAAGATCCGACGGCGACACGGAGTGGCACGCCGCGCAGCGGCGATCGATGATGCGGCGAGCATCCGTGAACGAAACCTCTCCCGTGCTCGCGGCGGCGCCCGGCGAAGCAGATGTCTGTGGCAACGACATCAACATCCAGAGCGCGGCCACCGCGCCCACGAGCGTCGCTGCCAATGCACCGCGCCACGCTGTAAAAGAAAAACGAACATTGAGAATGTGCCGAACCGCTGCGCCGGCGATCACCAGCACGAGCAACGACGCCCACGTAGCGCGACCCGCATACAGCGACGGGAAGTGCCCGCTCACCATCAATACGATGACGGGAAACGTGAAGTAGTTGTTGTGTGTCGAGACCCGCTTCGCGCGCGCCGAGATGACAGGGTCGGCGCTGCCGGACGTCTCCACCGATTTCACGAGCTCGCGCTGCGACGGAACGATGGTCATCGCCACATTCCCGGCCATGATCGACGCCAGCATCGCGCCGATGTGCAGGAACGCAGCGCGTCCGTTGAGCAGGCCGGTTGCCGCGAACACCACAGCGAGGAACGCCAGGCCGAGCAGCCCCTCGGCGACTCGGGGCGCACGAGGCGCGACCAACCGCTGCATCAGCTCATACGTCGCGACGCCGCCAAACACGATGAATGCGCCGAGTGCGGTGGCCTGGCCATGCGTAAGCGCCGCGCGAGACGAATCCTCCATCGCCGCGCGTCCACCGATCCAGTACACCGCGAGCATTAGCACTAGCCCGCTCAACCACGTGGTGTACGCCTGCCACTTGAACCAATGCAGCGGAGCAGGGAGACCGCGTCCGCCGAGGGACGTCTTCTCCACATGGTAGAACGCGCCGCTGTGCAGCAGCCACGTCGTGCCGATAGAGCCCGGCGGCATTGCGCCCTCGAGGACGAGCGTGCGATCCATCCAATTGAAGAGCATCGAGTTGCCGACCCACATGATCGCTGCGATCACGTGAACCCACCGCGCGACCAAGTCAATGAGCTCGTAGACGCGCGGTGTCATCACCATCTCGGCGGCACCAGACGAGAGATGCGGCGGGGGTATGACACCAGATGCGTCAGCTCGGCACGGCGATCGGCGCTACTCCAGCATCACGCAGATAGCCGCCAACCACCGTGGCGTACTGCGCAATCGCCACCTCGGGCTCCTCGATCTCGGGATGCCACCGCTTCTCCCACTCGAAATTGTAGAAGCCGCGATAGCCGCTCCGCGCGAGCGCCTCGACCTGCCGCCGAACGGGAACATCACCCGTACCCGTCAGCACATACTTCCGATCGACGGCCGCCGGCACCGAATCCTTGAGATGCGTGTGACGAATGAATCGGCCGAGCTCGCGCACGCTCGTCTCCGGCGACTCGCCGCCAACGAACGTGTGATGCGCATCCCACAGGAGTGCGACGCCAGGAGAATCCGCGAGATGCATGATCTCGAGCAGCGTCGGTGAATCGACGAAATCGCCGTGTGACTCGAGCAGCACCGTCACGCCGCGCGGCTGTGCATACGTGCCCAGCTCGTGCAGCCCGCGCCCGATGTACGCGAGCTGCGGCGCGCGAGGCGCGCCCTTGACGAGCGTGTTGCCGAACACACGCACATACGGCGCACCAAGCGCACTGGCGACATCGATGAAGCGCCGCGTCTCAGCCATCGCGTCCGCATACTTCGCGACGTCCTTCTCGTGCATGTTGATCGACGCGCCGAGCACCGGGACGACCAGCCCGCGATCCCGGAGCTCGCGCTTCGTCTGCGCGATGGCTGCCGACTGAAACTCAGGCCGCTGCGACAAGTCCATCGTATCGCGGATACCGCGGAGCTCCACCGCCGAGAAGCCGTGCGCAGCGGCGAAGTCGAGGGTTGGGATCCAATCCCACTTCGGCGTGCCGAGCGTCGAGAATCCCATCGGAAGCCGCATCGCCGGCGCCGAACCCGCAACGGATGAACCACCGCGAACACCAGCACACCCCGCGGCGAACGTCGTCGCCGCGGCACCAACAAACTCACGCCGATTCATCATGCGAACTCCACGAATCGCTCACGCGCCTGTCGCACGAGCTCGTCCACCGGCTGTTCCCAGATCGCTTCGTTGAAGATCTCCACCTCGATGGGTCCGCGATAGCCAGCGCGCTCGATCTCACCACGAATCCGCCGCAGCTCGATGACGCCGTCGCCCATCATGCCGCGATTCATCAGCACGTTCTTCACCGGCACGAGCCAGTCGTTCACGTGATAGCCCGCGATGCGGTCGCCGAGTGCGGCAATCTCCTGCGCGCGATCCGGGTCCCACCACACATGGTAGACGTCCACCACCACGCCGACGTTCGCTGCATCGAACTGTTCGGAGATCGCGCGTGCTTCCTTCATCGTCGTGATGCACGACCGCTCCGCCGCAAACGCAGGGTGCAGGGGCTCGATGCCGAGGCGCACCCCGCGCTCACGCGCATACGGCGCAATCGCGGCGATACCGTCAGCGACCATCGCTCGCGCGGCCGTGATGTCGCGATCAGGCGCGGCACCGCACACGAGCACGAGCACTTCCGCGCCGAGCGTGGCCGCGTCGTCGATGGCGCGTCGATTGTCGTCGATCTTCGCCTGTCGTTCGGCGGCCGTGAGCGCCGGAAACATTCCGCCTCGACACACGCTCGATACCTTGAGCCCCGCGTCTCGGATAAGCTTCGCCGCCGTTTCGACTCCGGTCTCCGCAAGCTTGTGCCGCCACACCGAGACGTACGGCACCTCGTGCCGCGCGCACGATTCCACGACCTCACGAAGTGACGCGCGCTCCGCGGTTGCCTGGTTGAAGCTCAACAACCGCGCATCGGTAAAGGCCGCGGCATCATTCGCGGAAGCGGACGACGACGGCGACAGCACGGCCGAGCCCAACGCACTCTGTGGTCCGGTCATTCGATCCCCGCCGCCGCGAAAACGATCCGCGCGCGCGCGGCCGCCCGGCCCGCGTCCTCGATCAGCCCCGCCGCATCAGCGAGACGAATCAGCTCGGCGAGATGAACCGCCGTTCTCGCACCCTCGGCGCCACCGAGCATCCTGAAGTGCGACTGGTGTCCGTTCAGGTACGCCAGGAACACGATACCCGTCTTGTACGCATGCGTCGGCCGCTTGAAGATGTGGCGCGACAAGGGAACGGTGGGCTCGAGCAGCGCGCGATATCGCGGAAGGTCGCCCGCATCAAGTGCCTGCAACGCGGCCGAGGCCACCGGCGCGATGCCATCGAAGATGCCGAGCAATGCATCGCTGTGCTCCGTCGCATTCCCTTCGATCAGCTCCGCGAAATTGAAGTCGTCGCCCGTGTACATGCGCACGCCGGCCGGCAGGCGACGCCGCATGTCGACCTCACGCTGGGCGTCGAGCAGCGAGATCTTGATGCCGTCAACCTTGTCGCTGTGCTCGCGGATCACATCGAGACACACCTCCATCGCGGCATCCAGGTCGCTCGTGCCCCAGTAGCCGGCGAGGGCAGGGTCGAACATGTCGCCGAGCCAGTGCAGGATCACGGGTTGGGTGACCTGCCTCAGGATGTCGCCATACACACGGCGATAGTCATCCGACGACTTCGCGGCCTTCGCCAGGGCGCGGCTCGCCATCAGAATGACACGTCCACCCTCTCCACCAACGAATTCCACCTGCTCGATGTACGCGCGCGTCACATCATCTATGGTGACAGACGGACCAGCCATGAGATGATCCGTTCCGGCGCCGCAGGCGATCCCGCCTCCCTCGGCGCGGCTCTCCGCGAGCGATCGCCGGATGAGCTCCTGCGCCGACGTCCAGCTCAGCCCACCGCCACGCTGCGCGGTATCCATCGCCTCGGCGACGGAAAAGCCGTAGCGCCACAAATGCCGCCTAAATGCCAATGTGGTATCCCAATCAATCGCCGCCTCCGTGAATACGTCGACGTCGCGCCTCGGATCGACAACGACATGCGCCGCCGCGTAAGCGATGCGACTGCGAAAGGGCGCGCTCGGTGGCGCTAGCGTCGGCGCATCACGAAGCGTGAACGGCGCGATGGTTCCGTCGAACCGCGGTAGGTTGAGGGTAGAGCTCATCGACTTCTTCTAACGACGAGTGGGCGCGGAGCCGCGCTGCAAAGGAGGGACGTCGAGCCACCGCTTCTCCTTCCACGACTGGAGTCCGAGCTCCGCAAGCTGCACACCCTTCGCACCTTCATAGAAGTCGTGGATGTACGGCGTGTCGATGGCGACGTGCCGAAGAAAGAGCTCCCACTGGTGCTTGAACGCGTTGTCGAACTCACCGTTGTCAGGCACGTCCTGCCAGTCGGCGAAGAAGTCGAACGGGTTCTCGATGTCCGGATTCCACGTGGGGCGCGGCGTGTTGACGCGATGCTGTGTCTTGCACCCGCGCAGTCCGGCAACGGCGCTGCCCTCGGTGCCGTCCACCTGGATGGACAGCAGCTCGTCGCGGTACACGCGCACCGTCCATGACGAATTGAACTGGGCGATGATCTCGTTGTCCGCACCAGCAAGACGGAAAGTCCCGTACGCCGCGTCGTCGGCGGTGGCGGCGTAGGTCTTACCCTGTTCGTCGACGCGCTCCGGGACGTGCGTCGCCCCGATGCACTGCACGGCAGTGACTTCGCCGAAGGTGTGGTCGAGCACGTATCGCCAGTGACAGAACATGTCCGCGATGATTCCGCCGCCGTCCTCGCTGCGGTAGTTCCACGACGGACGTTGCGCAGGCTGCAGGTCGCCTTCGAAGACCCAGTATCCGAATTCGCCGCGCACGCTGAGGATGCGTCCGAAGAATCCAGCGTCGACGAGCCGCTTCAACTTGCGAATACCCGGCAGGAAGAGCTTGTCCTGCACGACGCCGTGCTTCACGCCGGCCGCATCAGCGAGCCGTGCGAGATCGAGTGCCTCGGCCGTATCGACGGAGAGTGGCTTCTCGCAGTAGACGTGCTTGCCCATCTCGATCGCGCGTCGGACGTTCGGCGCGCGGAGGTTGGTGAGGGTCGCGTCGAAGTAGATGGTGTCGGCGCGGTTGGCGAGCGCCTTCTCGAGGTCGGTCGTATAGCGCTCGATTCCGTGCGTCTCGGCGAGTGCCTTGAGCTTGCGCTCATCGCGTCCCACAAGGATGGGATCGGGCATGAGCCGCGACCCGTCGGGCATGGGAACCCCACCCTGGCGACGGATGGCGACGATCGAGCGGATGAGGTGCTGGTTGAGCCCCATCCGTCCGGTCACGCCATTCATCACGATGCCGATCGACTTGTCTGCCATTCTGTGTGCCTCTCGTGGAATCGTACTACGTATGCAAAAGCGTTTGGCGTTGCTCGGTGACAACGCGGATCATCACTGATTCTGCGGTGGTCTCAACCGGTCGGTGCAACACTAGCCGCGAGTGCGGCAGCCGGTGTGC
>DAIUFP010000030.1:0-59684 GCA_036844565.1 Gemmatimonadaceae bacterium
GGGGACAGTTCTATCCGCGTTTCGAGGGGACACTATCATCCGCCGACAACATAGCGAGTTCTCTCGGCTGGCTAAAACATTTCACCGCAGTTCCGCCCTACCTCTGAATCCGCGCCGACCCACCCTTCGCGAACGCCTGCACCTGCTCCAGCGTCGCCATGCTCGTGTCACCCGGGAACGTCGTGAGCAACGCACCATGCGCCCACCCGAGGTTCACCGCCTCCTGCGGGTCCGCACCAGAGATCAATCCATAGAAGAAGCCCGACGCGAAACCATCGCCGCCACCAACGCGATCGATGATGTTCAGCTCCGTCGTCGGTGACACGTAAGTCTTTCCGTCGATCCACGCGACCGCCGCCCAGCTGTGGTGATTCGTCGAGTGCACCTCACGGAGCGTCGTCGCGACGACCTTGATGTTCGGATACTTCGCGCTCACATCACCGATCATCGCGAAGAACGCGCTCGGATCGAGCTTGTGCGTCGCCGTCACCTCAGGCCCCGCAATGCCGAGTCCGAGCTGCAGGTCCTCCTCGTTGCCGACGAGGACATCGACATTCTCGACGATGCGCTGGATCACCGACTGCGCCTTCGCGCCGCCACCCCAGATGTTCCAGAGCTTCGCGCGGTAGTTGAGGTCGAACGACGTGATCGCACCGGCCGCATGCGCGGCCTTCATCCCCTCGATGATCAACTCACCCGTGGTGTCCGACAGCGACGCGAAGATGCCGCCACTGTGAAACCACTTCACGCCCTTCGAGAAGATCGCGTTCCAATCGAAGTCGCCGGGCTTGAGCATCGCCGCCGCTTCGTTCGCGCGATTGTAGAAGACGACTGGCGCTCGCACACCGTGGCCACGATCGCTGTACACGGTGCCCATGTTCGGCCCGTTCACACCATTGTGCTTGAACTGCTTGTAGAACGGCTTCACCCCCATCGCCCGCACACGCTCGGCGATCAAGTCCCCAATGGGATAGTCGACCATCGCGCTGACGACACCGGTGTCGAGCCGGAATGCATCGGAAAGATTCGCCGCGCAGTTGAACTCACCGCCGCTCACGTGGATGGAGCATTCGGTCGCCTTCCGAAATGGAATGAGACCGGGATCGAGACGATGAATGAGGGCGCCGAGTGATACGAAGTCGAGCGCGGCGTCCTGGCGAAGTTTGAGACCATGCGTCACGAATGTGCCTCGTTGGGTGGTGTCGGCCACTCTGTATGGAAGGTGCCTTCCTTATCGAGACGACGATACGTGTGGGCACCGAAATAGTCGCGCTGCGCCTGCGTGAGGTTGGCCGGCAGGTGCTCGCTGCGATATCCGTCGAAATACGCGAGCGAGGCGCTGAGCGCCAGCACCGGAATGCCCATCCCGATCGCCGACTGGATCGCAAAGCGCCAACCCTCCTGGCGCTCCTCGACCGCCTTCCGGAACGACTCATCCAGCAGGAGGTTGCCGAGCTTGGGATCACGCTGGAACGCTGCCATGATGTCCTGAAGCAGGCTCGCGCGGATGATGCAGCCAGCGCGCCATATCTTGGCAATCTCGCCGAGCTTGAGGTCGAACTTGTATTCGGCCGAGGCGGCGGCGAGCAGGCCCATGCCCTGCGCGTACGACGTGATCTTGCTCGCATAGAGCGCCTGACGACACGCATCGATCAACTTCGCGCGATCGCCGGTGAACTTGACGTCGGGTCCCTTGATGATCTTGCTCGCCTCGATGCGCTGCGGCTTGAGGCTGGAAAGAATCCGGCTCTCGACCGCCGCGTTGATCGTCGGGATCGGAGCGCCAACGTCGAGCGCATTCTGGCTCGTCCACTTGCCGGTCCCTTTGCTCGCCGCCTCATCGAGGATGACGTCGACCAGCGGCTTGCCGGTGTCCGGATCGGTCTGGCGGAGAATGAGCGCCGTGATCTCGATGAGATAGGACTTGAGCTCGCCCTTGTTCCACTCGTCGAACAGGTCGGCGAGCGCCGCCCCCGACATCCCCAGTCCACGATGCAGGATGTCGTAGATCTCGGCGATGAGCTGCATGTCGCCATACTCGATGCCGTTGTGCACCATCTTCACGTAGTGCCCAGCGCCGCGGGGTCCCATGTACGCGACGCATGGCTCGCCGTCTTCGGCCTTGGCGGCGATCGCCTTGAACATCGGCGCCGCCAGCTCCCACGCTTCTGGCTGGCCGCCGGGCATCATGCTCGGTCCCCAGAGCGCACCCTGCTCACCGCCGGACACTCCCGTTCCTATATAGACGATGCCGTGCGCTTCCAGCTCCTTCGACCGCCGATCGGTGTCGAGGAAGAACGTGTTGCCACCGTCGATCAGCATATCGCCCGGCTCGAGCGAATCCTTGATCCCATGAATGGCCGCATCCACGGGATCGCCTGCCGGCACCATCATCATGATGCGCCTTGGACGTTCGAGCGCCGCGATGAAATCCGCCTGCGTCTCACACGGAACGAGATGCAGCCCCGGATGCTTCTCGGCGACGCTCTTCACTTTGCCGGGCGTCACATCGAACATGGCGACGCGGAATCCGTGGCGCTCCATGTTGAGGGCGAGCATGTGGCCCATGACGCCGAGGCCCATGAAGCCGAAGTTTGCCTGTTCCAATGCGCTCTCCTCTCTCTTTCGGTTGGATCGATCCGCGACCGCAATTTACCGAGGAGAGCGCAGGGAACGAGGGGGCGACGGAAGGTCCCGTCGCCCCGACCCGCTCAGTATCCCGGATTCTGCACCATTCCGGAGTTGATGTCGATCTCATGCTGCGGGATGGCCGCCCAGATGTTCGTGGCCTTCCAGCCGATCTTGGAAACAGGATCCGCACCGATCACGGCAGTGTAGAGACCCCACCGCTTGAGATCGAATAACCGCTTCGATTCGAACGCCAGCTCCCAGCTCCGCTCCTGCCGAACGGCGTCCCGGAAGGTCGCTTGGGTGAGGCCCGACAGCGCCGGGAGGCCAGCGCGTGCCCGCACCGCATTGAGCGACACGTAGGCGTTCGTCGGTCCGTTCGCTTCATTTTCCGCCTCGGCGTAGAGCAGCAGCGTTTCCGCGTAGCGATAGACCGGCCAGTTGAGGTCGGAACGCTTTGCATTGATGGTGATGGATTGGCCGCCGTTGTCGTAGAACTTTCCGTAGTAAGGCATTGCCCTCGGAAAACGGGGCGTCTTGTCGCCGAAGCCCCGCGTCGAGCCGACCGTCGCGTAGTTGTAGGTGGTCTTGCCCACGACCACCGACGTAAGGAAGGTGGGTTTCTTCCGGAGGTCGGAGTCGAGGAAAGTGTCCATGAATTCCGGCGTGGTACACCAGTAGTTGAATCCACTCTCCGCACCGATGCCACTGGGGCGTGATTGCACGGTAAAGAGGTTGCGGATGAGCCCCTCGAATTGAATGGAGTAGATGTGCTCCGGCCCGTTCTTGTTCTTGATGAGCCACAGTTGAGAGAAGTCCGGGACGAGACTGTAGGCCTTGCTGTCGATGACCGCTTTGGCGGCAGCGGCGGCGTCAGCCCAGTGATTCTGGTTGATCACGACGCCCGACATGTTCGCGTACACGTCGGCGAGCATCGTGCCCGCCGCGCCCTTTGTGGGGCGGCCGTCATCCGGAGTGGCCGAATCGGGCCACTTCACCGGCAGGAGCTTCACGGCGTCAACGAGATCCGCGACAATGGCGGCATAGACCACTGCCATCGGCGCACGCGCGACCTCATTCGCTCCTGAAAAATCGGTGACTGGGGCAGTCATGAGGGGGACGTCGCCCCACACGCGAACCGCGTTGAAGTGATTCAGCGCACGATGGAACTTCGCGGCGCCCATGTAACGGTCCTTCACGTCCTGCGGCACCGCGGCCATCGACGGAATCCGCTCGATCAACTGATTTGACTGCCCGATGGCGCCATAGATCTGGGCCCACACCCGAAATAGCCACTCGTTGTTCGGGTTATACGTGTAAGCGTCCTGCTCGTACTTCGAATCCGTGGTGTTGTTGATGAGGACCGTCTGGTCCGACGGCACCTCGGTGATCATCGGCCAGCCGCGAATGTAGTACGCCTGGTTCGCGCCGCCGGTGTACCAGTCGTCGATGCCGCCAAGCGCAATCGCGAGATCGGACTCGGTCGAGGGAAAGTTCGCGGGCGTGAAGAAGTCGGCTGGGACTTCGGTGAGGTAGTCCTTGCAGGACGCGAGCGACAGCGCGGCCGCGATACCGAAGGCAACGGGTCTGAGTCTCATGGTCATCTCCTAGAATCCCACATTCAGGCCGAGGGTGAAGGTTCTCACGCCGGGATAGCTGGAATCGTCCCATCCGATCTGGAGATCGCTCGTGCCGCGCGAGCTCGCCTCGGGATCGTACCAGGAGTAATTCGTCCAGGTCTTCAGGTTCTGGCCGCTCAGGTAGAGGCGCAGGTTCGACATGTTCGCCCTGGCTGCGTATCGCTGTGGCACCTGCCAGCCGAGCGTGACATTCTGGAGCCGGACGAACGATCCGTCTTCCACCCAGCGCGACGTCATCGCGTTGAATGGTCCGATTCCGATGCCGGTCATGTCATTGATGCCACTGCCCGGCGTCCAGTAGTTGAGCGTGTTGCGCAGGGTGTTGACGTTGTCGCCCGGCGTTTCCATTCCCTGCCGGTTCACGTTGGCCACCTGCTGGCCCTGCACGCCCCGCAGCACGTAGTTGAGCGAGAAGGCGCCGTATCCGATTGCGCCGTTCTGGCCGACGGTGTACTTCGGCTGGCCGTTGCCGAGGATGACGCGATCGTTCGTCGTGATCTTTCCGTCGCCGTCCACGTCGCGGAGCTTCATGCCTCCAGCGACGGCGCCCGACTGACCGCTCGCCGCGGCTTCCGCCGCGGTCTGGAAGATTCCGTCCCAGATGTAGCCGAAGAAGTTGCCGAGTGGCTCGCCGACGCGAACGATGCCGCCAGGAATGAACGTCGGCAGCGAGGTGTTGACGCCGTTGACGAAGAACTCCTTGTCGCCGCCGAGGTCGAGCACCTTGCTGCGATTCCACGCGATGTTGCCGCCCAGTCGCACTTCGAACGACCTGATGTTGCGGCGCGTGTCGATACCGAGCTCCGTGCCCTTGTTCTCGACTGAACCGACGTTCGTGATATAGCTGGAGTAGCCGGTGTAATAGGGAACGAGCTTCGCATAGAGCAGGTCACGCGTGGTCTTCTTGTAGGCGTCGGCAGTGATGCTGATCTGGTTGTCGAAGAGGCCGAGATCGAAGCCGCCGTCAGTCTGCGTCGTCGTCTCCCACTTGAGGTTGGGATTCGCGTTGCGGCTGGGATTCGCGCCGTTGTTGAAGGTCACGGTGCCGAGGTCGTACGGCGATCCCACGCTCCACGCGGCGAGGGACTGGTAGGGATTCACCGCATCGCTGCCGGTGCGTCCGTAGCTCGTGCGCAGCTTGAGCTCGGTGATCGTCGGAATCTTCCGCATGAACGACTCGTCGCTCACGCGCCATGCGAGCGCGGCCGACGGGAAGTACGCCCACTTGTTGTTGGCTGCGAACTTCGACGCGCCGTCCGCTCGGTACGACGCGGTGAGCAGATACTTTCCCGCATATCCATAGTTCAGGCGAGCGAGGCCCGAGAGGATGCGGTCGCCCGAAGAGCTCGACCCCGCGGTCACGGTCTGCGCCAGGTTGAGCCGGTTATAACCCAGCAGGTCGCTCGTGAACCCGATACCCTGGGCCGTCGTGCCGTCGCGCCGGCTGTCCTGCCCCGTCACACCGCCGAGCAGCGTGAACTCGTTGCGTCCGGCGCTGTGGCGCAGCGTGAGCGTGTTCTCGTTCAGGACAGTCGTGGCACTGGCGTTATTGACGTTCGCCTGACCCGACCCGAGCGCCGCCAGGAGTAGCCGCGACGTGTATGTCTGCTGCTTCCCGTCGTTCGACGTGTAGGAGATGCTCGACCGAAGGCTCAATTCCGGCAGCAGCTGGATGGTGGCGAAGAGGTTGCCGAGGAGATAATCCGTGGTCGTCTTGTTGTCGCGCAGGGCGACGATGGCAAGGGGATTGTCGAACTGCTGCGACGTCAATAGCGGCGGGCTGTAGCTGCCGTCCGCCGAGTAGGGTGGGACAGTCGGCGCCCAGCGTAGCGCCATCATGGTCACGGGGCCACCCGCCGTGCCATAGCCATCATTCACCCGCACCGCACTCCCCGTCGACCGGCTGTAGGTGATGCGCGTGCCGGCTTGGATGCGGCTGCCAAGCTGCTGGTCCAGGTTGAAGCGCACGGCGCCGCGGTTGAATGCGGAGTTGGTGACGATGCCGTCCTGCTGGAAGAGGGAGGCCCCCGCCAGAAGTCGCGTCGCACCCGTCGAGCCACTGAGCCGGATGTCGTGGCTCTGAATGGGCGCCGACCGATAGACCGCGTTCTGCCAGTCGGTGGTCGGAAGCGTTGCCGTGGTGTCGTACGTGACGGTCTTGTCGTGATTCGGGTTGCGCATGTACATCTTCGCGAACTCGTCGGCCGTCAGCAGATCGATGTGCTTCGAGACGTTCTGCATACCGGTGTAGCCCGAGTATTCGAACTGAATCGGGCCAGGCGCTCCGCGCTTCGTGGTCACGAGAATCACGCCGTTGGCCCCACGCGCACCGTAGATGGCCGTCGCGGACGCATCCTTCAGGACATCGACGGATTCGACGTCGTTCGGGTTGATCTGATTGAGATCGGCGCCGATCACGCCGTCCACGACGACGAGCGGCTCATTGTTGCCATTGAGCGAATTGCCGCCGCGGACGCGAATGCGCATCTCCGATCCCGGCTGACCGTTCGTCGTCTGCACCTGCACGCCCGCAACGAGTCCGGAAATCGCCTGGTCCACGCGCGGCACGGGGAGCGTGGCAATGTCCGCACTCGAGACCGACGCGATCGATCCCGTCACATCTCGGCGAGCCTGCGACCCGTACCCGGTCACGACCACTTGCTCGAGCGAGACGGCGGCCGCCCTGAGGTCGACGTTGGCCGTGGTGACTTGCCCCGCCACAACCTCTACCGATTGATCCTTTCGCGCGTAGCCGAGCCGGGACACGCGCAGCACGCGCATTCCTGCGGGGATGCCGACGATGGTGTAGCGCCCGTCGGCGCGGGTGACGGCACCGAGCGTGTTGCCGACGACGTTGATGGTCGCGCCCTCGAGGGGTCCGCTCTCGGAACGGACGACGCCTTGCACCGAGCCTGTCGTGGTTTGCGCTCGTGACGCCCCCGGCGTCGCGGCGATCAGCGCCAGTACAACAGCCATTCGTCTCGTCACGTGCATGACATGCGTGCTCCGGTAGGGGGTCGGGCGAGAAGGGTGGGAGCTTTGGAACGGGGGGCAAGAGAATTGATCTGATTGATATTGTCAATAGTGTTGACAATATTGACCTTATCAATCCATTCTCCGCCACACCACATTGGCATTATCAATCCAAACCACGTATCCTCGCCCCCACGCCCCACCCTCGCCCGCCCGCCATGAACGCCCACACGCAGCCCACACCGCCATGCCGATGAACGGCGCCAGGCCCTTCGCGAAGGCCGCCGACATCTCCTGGGACGTCATGGGAGATGGCATCCGGCGGCAGGTGCTCGGGCACGGCACGGAGCTCATGATCGTGCGGGTGGCGTTTCAGGCCGGCGCCGTCGGCGCGCTGCACCACCACCCCCACCGGCAGGCGTCATACGTCGAGTCTGGCCGGTTCGACGTCACCGTCGGTTCCGACGTCTCCCAACTCGTCGCCGGCGACTGTTTCTACGCCTCGGCCGACGTGCCCCACGGCGTCCGCGCCGTCGAGGACGGCGTCCTCATCGACGTCTTCACGCCCGTGCGAAAGGACTTCCTTATCCCCGATGCGTGGTGATCCGCACTCCACGACCGACCGCGCCACACCAGGAGAACCGCTGATGCCCAGACTGGCTACCGATCACGCCTATCGTTCGCTGTTCCGCCAGTTACGTCTCAGCTGTGGGGCGATCGGATTGACGGCGTGCGCGTCGATGAACCCTCCAGTACCCAGCGCCGCGGCGCCGGCGGCGGGTCCGAACACCATCCTCCTGCGTGGCGACCAGCTCGCCGCGTCCAAGCGGATGCTGGGGAGCCATGACCCGTCACTCGCCGCACCATACGACGCACTGCTCGCCGCGGCGCGTTCAGCCATGGCTGCGCCGCTCCAGTCCGTAATGCAGAAGGGACGCACGCCGCCCAGCGGTGACAAGCACGATTACATGAGCATGGCGCCGTACTTCTGGCCCAACCCGGCCACGCCGAACGGGCTGCCGTACGTGAATCGCGACGGCCGGATGAATCCCGAGAGCCGACGCGACCACGATGGCCTGCGACTCCAGGCAACGATCGCCCAGGCGCGCAGCCTCGCCCTTGCCTGGTACTTCACCGACGACGCTCGCTACGCCGACGCGGCTACGACGCGGCTCCGCGCGTTCTTCATCGACCCGGCCACGCGGATGAACCCCAACCTGAACTTCGCGCAGGCGGTACTCGGCGTCTCCGATGGGCGGAGCTACGGCATCATCGACACGCGTCACATGCCGGAGCTCGTGGACGCCGTTCGACTCCTCGAGAATGCCCCGGGATTTACGCGTCAGGATCACGACGGCATGGTCGCCTGGTGCCGCGGCTACCTCACGTGGCTGGAGCAAAGCAAGAACGGCTCGCAGGAGCGCGACGCCACCAACAACCATGGCACCTTCTACGATGAGCAAGTCGTGGCGCTCGCACTCTTCGTCGGCGACACCGCGCTGGCGCGCAGCACGATTCTGGAGAGCCAGTCGAAGCGCATCGCAAGCCAGATCGGCGCGGACGGCAAGCAGAAGCGCGAGATCGACCGCACGCGGCCACTGCATTACACGCTGTTCAACCTCGACGCCTTCACCATGCTCGCCGAGCTGGGACGGCACGTGGGCGTGGATCTCTGGCACTACGCCGCGCCGAACGGTGGCAGCATCGAGAAGGCGCTGCTCTTCGTGGCGCCGTATGCGGATCCGGCGGTGAAGTTCCCGCTGCCCGATATCGCCGAGCAGGGGCCGAGCGAGTTTCTGCCGCCGCTTCGGCGCGCAGCATCGCAGCTGCGCGATCCGATCTTCGCGAACGCGATCACGAAGATGCCCGCCAAGCTGCGCGAAGCTGATCCAGAGAGGTTGGGCTTCCCCGGTCTGCCGTAACCGGCGTTCCGAAACTGCGGAAGACCACAACTGACTTTTTACGCTTCCTCACACGTGCGAGCCGGCGTCAGAATCCTCTACTACTGTCGCAATGCAAGCACCAACGAATTTGTACGAATCGGTCGAATTACTGCGTCGTACGTCAAACGCATTTTGTTGACGTTTGTTGGACGCCCATTCGCCTGATTCGTTCAAATCTGTTGAAGGTGGCGGTCGTACAGCACCCAATGATTCTGTGACAGTCTCGCGCCCGAGTACGACGGATTCAAATGTCAGTTGTGGTCTTGTTCCCAACTACGGTAGCGTCGGAATCAGTCGGCACCGGAGCAACAGTCGAAGCGCGAACCACGAGCTCCGGCTTGAAGAGCTGACGCGTTGGCTGCTGCTCGCCGCGCAATGCCGCGAGCACCGCGTCGAGCGCCCGCGCGCCGATCTCATTCACTGGCTGCCGTAGTGTCGTGAGTGGAACTCGAGCGCGTGCCGCAAGCTCGATGTCGTCGAGCCCCACGATGGCGACGTCGTCGGGCACCTTCAGCCCTGAATCGAGCAGTCCATCCTCGAGACCAAGTGCGCCGAGATCGTTGAAGCAGAACATCGCATCGGGCCGCCGCGCGAGCTTCGAAATCACTTCGCCGGCCGCATATCCCGAGCGATAATCGTTCTCCTCACCGGAGAAAGCGTGCTCGAAGATGAACGCCTCGTCGATGTGAGCGCCGGCCTCTTCCAGCGCTCGACGATAGCCGCCCATGCGCAGCTCTCCGTTTGGACTGCCGCGCTTGTCGATGAGGCACCCGAACCGCTGATATCCGAGCGACGCGAGATGCTGCCCCGCCATGTATCCCGCCATGTCCAGGTCGCCGCCGACGTACGGAACGTCCTCACCGACAGTGTATGAAACAACGACATAGGGAAACTTCGCCTCATGCAGCGCCTGCACCGACTCATTCAACTGCGACGTACGACTCATCGAGACCACGATGAACCCGTGCACGCCGAGCGCGAGAAGTCGGCGGATCTGCTCCTCTTCGCGATCCACGCGGTTGGAGCTCGACGCGAACAGCACCCCAACTCCAAGGGCGTCGGCGCGCTGCTGCGCACCATGCGCGATGAGCGAGAAGTACGGGCTGCTCAGGTCACGCAGCACGAACCCGATGGTCGTCGGCGCCGCGATGCCCGACGTCGACGCGGGGCGCACCATCACGAACGTCCCGCGGCCCACGTGACTATACAGCAATCCCTCGCTGACGAGCCCCGACAGCGCCTTGTTGATCGTGATGATCGACACGCCGTACTGCGTGGCCAGGTCGCGATGCGGTGGAATGCGCGACCCCACGGGCATCTCGCGCGAGACGATCTTGCGCCGGATGTCGGCGGCAACCTGCTGGTACAGCGGGACCGGCGCCGTGGAGTCGAGTTTCACCGTATCACGCCTTCGTGCGAAAGAGTGTTTCACCAGCCTTCGGCACGAACAACACTCCCTCGTCTTCGCGGTTGCGCCAATCGTCGACGTTCACCGTGTCTGGATCCATGTAGCCCAGGTTCAGCCGCGAACAATCCTTTGCGGATATGCGGCTCGCCAGCGTGACACGCACGTTTGCACGCTCGACGTCGCCGTCCATGACACCCGAGCCACGAAGGTGCGTGCTGTGCGCCAGGACGCCGAGCGGAATGTGCTTGAACCTGTCCCAGTCAGCGAGGAAGTACGGGAGTATGTGATAGCCCACGTCATATATGTACTTGCCGTGCACGTGGCTCACGGTGTCGAGATGTGGCGCGTAGATCACCACTTCGCCGCCGACCGCCACTGCTGGTTCCAGCTTGTACATCGCCTTGGCGCCGGTCCACAGCTCGTCGTACATGGCGGGCGCGCACGAAAGCACGCGCTGAAAGGGCGTGTCGACCCACCGCACGTGCCGCACGGCTGAAAGGTCGGCGGCCGCGCTCCACGCAGTGTGGTGGTCTCCAATGAAGAGACCACCAAGCCCCGGCCCATCGACGGTCAGCGCGATCAGCGTGACCGGCGTCGAGAGCCGCTGCGCCGCCGCGTGAATCATCGCCCGGACAGGCGTGTCCTTGATGCCGATTGTGCCGACCACGCCGGCGAGCGCACCGAGCCAGTGCGTCGCGTCGATCATCTCGCCGCCCGATATGCCGGGAAACAGGTACTTGGCGCCACCTGAGAACCCGACGACTTCGTGCGGAAAGGTCGGCCCGAGGATGAGCACGTGGTCGTGCTCCAGCGCCGCGCGATTGAGCCTGATCTGCACCTGACGCGGCAGCGACGAATGCCAGTGGTCGCCGGCGATCGCGCGAATCTCGTCATCCTCGAGGACGCCGAGTGTCGTGAGCGCGGAAGGATCGTCCCACGCGTGGTTCAGCAGCCCCACATGCGAAAAGAGCGACGTCCGCTCGGCCTCGCTGATGCCGACCAGCCGGTTCATGCTCTCGCGCGGAAGGCCAGGGTGTGTGCCCAGCGCGACCATGAAGTTCAGCTGCGCTGCGTCGCTGAGCACCTTCACGAGTTCGCGGAAGAGAAAGGGCAGCGGAAGCGAGCGTGTGTGATCCGGTATCAGGACGAGAACGCGCTCACCGCGAAAGCGGCCGGCGAGGCCGCGTTCGAGTGTCTCGCGGATGGCGTCTTCGGAGAGGAGGCCGGTGGCGGCGACGGACTGTGCCTGAAGGCTCAAATCCGTTCCCGGTCCGAGTCCGTGCGTTGGACGAGCACAAAGGTCAGCATGACGTGGAGAGATAGGCTGCGCGGAGCGTGTCTGTCAACGAGACGGCGCGCTCTCCAGCGGCTTCCAGCCCGCGAGAACCTCGCTCGGCGCGTACCTGACCGCTTCGGCATCGCTCAGCAGGCGTCTCCCGGGATTCTTCACTGCACCCACGCCATGGTCGTGGTACTCGAAGAACCGCGCGGTCTCGGGTCCGAACCCGCCCATCTGTGTCCAACCTTCTTCGAGGATGTGATCGTCGAGGTTGCAGTCGATGTAAACGACGTTTGGATTCACGTTCGGATTGGACGACGGATGCCATGGACGCCCGAGCGCGACCGTGTTCTTTCTCACTGCCTGCGACTCGCGCCCCAACCTGCTTCCGATGAACACGAATCCAAAGCGCTGAAGTAGTGGCGTGCTCGGCGCCGCGATATATCCGGCACCTCGCGAGACGATGTCACAGTCGTCGAAGACCGCTGTTCCCGCGCCGAAGATGAAGTCCGTCTGGCCGAGTATGATGCAGTCGTGGAACCAGGCGCGTCCGGCGTTGGCGTAAACCGTGTCCTGCCAGCCGAGGAGAATGCAGTCGACGATGACGGCTCGATCGCTTCCTCGATCGAGGTGGAGCGCGACGGCCTGCGCATTCTTCGCCTTCGAGGGATCGGTCTCGGCTCGTGCTGCATTCGCGCGAAAGTCGAAGGCATTCTCGATGGTGAGATGCTCGGCGCGGAAGTCCGGGGCGCTCACGCGAATGGTGGAGCTTCCCTGCGTTCCATAGCTGCCTCCGGCAGGATCCAGAGCGTCGGCGCTCGCGTCGAACGTCAGCACGGTGCTGTCCCGACTTTCGCCACGCAGCGTGATGTTCGCCTTGTCGACGGAGACCTTCTCGTGGTAGCGGCCGTTGCGGATGAAGACCACGAACGGGTTTGGCGAGGAGTCTGGCGCTGCGGCGATGGCAGACGTGAGCGTTCGATACGTGGCGTTACCGGCGACGAGGTCTCCGTCGCGCCCGGCGAATCGTGCGTCGACGACCGCTGCGTAGTGCGCCAGTGGCTGCACGACGATCGGCGGCGGCGCGGAGGCGCAGCCCGCGGCGAGAATCAGGAGCTGAGCAGCGAAGTGGGACGCGATGCAACGCGACGTGGCGGTTAGCCGTAAAACGTGCATGTTCAAGGGCGTGTGGCGGTCGCGTACCGAGCACGACAGGAGGTGGTTCTTGACGGCTGGCACGCGGAATGTATACTAATTTGAGAACAGTCCTTGGTGATGGAACGCACCATCGAACGCCGGGTACTTTTACTACTCTGTTCCGCGTGAGGTCCGCCCCCATGAAGATGCAGTGTAGGACAATCCTCGCCGCTGGTGCGTTGCTGTTGACGAGCGCCGCCGCAGTGCACGCTCAATCGAGCGGTGATGGGTACATGTTCCATACGCCTGAAGGCCGGTTGACCCTGCGCGCGGGCTACGATCACGCCAACGCGAACAGCGACGTGTTCGCCCAGTCTATCGACCTGCTGACCCTCAAGAAGTCCGACTTCAGCGGCATCACGCTCGGCGCCGAAGCAGCGTATTCACTCGGCTCCCGCTTTGATCTCTCGGCCGATCTCGCGTTCACCCACAAGACCACGGGATCAGAGTACCGCGCCCTCATCGACAACAACAACCTGCCGATCGAGCAGTCCACCACGTTCGACCGTGTGCCGCTGACGGTGAACGCTCGATTCTACCTCACCGAGCCCGGCCGCTCCATCGGGAAGCTTGCCTGGATTCCGAACAAGGTGGTACCGTGGGTCGGTGCCGGCGGAGGAATGATGTGGTACCGCTTCCGTCAGGAGGGCGATTTCGTGGACTACCAGACCAACAACGTATTCACCGCCGCTGGCGACGCGTTCAACGCCAACGCCTGGACGGGCATGTACCAGGCGATGGGTGGCGCCGATTTCTCCCTGTCGCCGCACGTCGCACTTCGACTGGACTCGCGCTACGTCTGGGCAAAGGCGCCGCTCGGCAGTGCATTCCCCGGATTCAAACCCATCGATTTGTCGGGCGTGCAGGGCACGCTCGGCCTCACGTACCGGCTGTAGGCATTCCATGAGGAACACAGGTATGCGCAATATTGCGAAGCACACGTCCGTCGCCCTGGCGATGGCGCTGGTGGCCGTCACTTCCGCCGGCGCGCAGGGCGCCGGTCCCAAGTGGCAGGCATGGGTGGGTTGCTGGACGTCGGCAGGAGTGGGTGAGTCGTACGGCTCCTCGCAGTTCGCCGCGCCGATCGTCTGCGTGGTGCCGACGTCCAACACCGATGTCGTGGAAGTCGCCACGATTGCCGATGGCAAGGTCGGCAAGCGCGACACCATCGATGCGAGCGGCATCGCGAAGGCGATCGACAACAAGGACTGTCTGGGATCCCAGGTGGCCCGCTGGTCGGCGGATGAGCGGCGTGTGTATCTCACGTCGGCGACCACCTGCTTCGGCATGAAGAGCACCGTCTCTTCCATTCTCGCCATGAGCGAGAAGGGCGAATGGCTCGACGTGCGCGCCGTGACGGCCAACGAAGGGGAGAACGTTCGCGTGGCGCGTTACCGCGACATCGGATTGCCGAGCTCTGTGCCAGCGGAGATCACCGATCTGCTCCGCGGACGCAATGGTGGGATCAGTGGTGCGCGTGTGGCCGCCGGTGCGAAGGTTGGGACGACGGCGGTTGCCGAGGCGTCGAAGGCGGTAGATGCGAGTGTGGTCGAAGCATGGTTGCTCGAGCGGGGCCAGCGCTTCGCATTGAACGCCAACGCGTTGGTGGCACTCGCGGACGCGGGCATTCCCTCTCGTGTCACGGATGCGATGGTCGCCGTTTCGAATCCAGGCGCATTCCAGCTCGCACGTGCGGAGCCCGCGAATCGCTACGATGGGAACAATGATGGCGAATATCGTTCCGGACGCCGGATTCCCGTCTATCTCGATCCCTACGATCCGTGGGGCTACGGTTACGGCTACTCCCCCTATGGCTACAACCGGTATGGCCAGTATGGCTACGGTTACGGATCGCCTTACGGCTACGGCTACGGTAACTATGGCGGCTACGGCGGCTACGGCGGCCCGATCATCATCGTGACCGGTTCGCAGTCAGGCGGCACGGCCAATCTCAGCAATCCGCAGTCGGTCAAGGGACGTGGCTACACGCAGAACAATCCGTCGGCGTCGAACGGTCGTTCGGCGTCGCCGAGCACGCAGTCGTCGTCTTCAGGTTCGTCGACGTCGAGCTCGTCGTCGGGACAGTCGTCACCGCAGGCGCAGCCGCAGCCATCCGAGCAGCGGACGGCGAAGCCACGACCGTAGGGTGGCTCAATGCAAAAGGGGGCGACGCGTGAGCGTCGCCCCCTTTGCATTGAAGCCGGATGATAGGAGGATAGGATGATAGGATGATAGATAGCTCTCTATAGCTCTCCTATCCTCCTATCGTCCTATCATCCTATCCTCCTGCTATTCGTTCCGTACGATCAGCAGGTCGTTCTTCGAGACGCCGGCGTGTAGCGCGGCGTCGATCCAGGCCGCCTCGTTCTTGGGTGCGCGCTCGTCGGCGCCCTTGTATTCCACGAAGATGGTGTGATTGCCACACCATGCCATGACGTCGAAGAACCCGCCGGCGCGACCACCATTGGCGAGGACAATGCGATCATGGATCGCCTGCTGAGCGGGTGGTAACGCGACCGGGTTGGCGCGCGTCGGCATCTCGTGCCAGAGCTTGCGACCATGGCCCGTGTCGACCCAGACGCCGTGCCATCCGTCCACCTCGAGCCATCGCAGCAGGGCCAGCTCGCCGAACATCGCGTCGCCATGGAAGCTGACGAGCGGTTTGCTGGTGTAGGTGGGCAGCAGCGTGCCGGACTTGAGGTGACCGGGTGTGGCCCGGCCGAAGTGCACACACAGCCGCCTGATCTGAATCACGTCGCCCGACGGAAGCGGGTAGGAGATGACATCCACTCGGGTGGCGCGAGCGAACAGCGATTCCATGATTCAGCCTTTCCGTTGAGTGCCGGACTGTAAAGCTATATAAAACTGGGGCCGACGAGCTCGACGAACCGACGACATTGACGATATTGCGAGCGATCACCGGTTCCCGAACTCGTAGCCCGCCGTAACTGCCGCAAGACAGATGACAACGCTCTTCCACGACGCGAATGCCGCTCGCTGAAGGCTCCATGACGCCGTCAGTTTCGCAGCGTCGCGCAATCGAGGCTGAGCCACACGCGCTCCTGGTGCTCGCGGGCCCAGGCGCGGGAAAGACGTACTGCCTCATCGAGCGGATCCGCTACCTCATCGAACATCATCACTTCGATCCGGCCCGCATCTGCGCGTTCACCTTCACGAACAAGGCGGCCGGTGAGATCACGCATCGGCTCGAGAGCCGTCTCGGCGCGGCGGCCGAGCGTATCAAGCGTGGTACGATCCACGCCTTTTGCGCGGAGCTGCTGCGAGAGCTCGGTGCCTCCGTACTGCTGGAATCGGGATTCGGCATTGCCGACGAGGCGTATCAGCTGGACGTCCTGCGACGCATCGAGGGGCCGCGCAAATGGCACCGCGGCGTGCTCACGCGTTTCTCGGCGTATCGGTTCCGCGATATTCCTCTGCATCACGATGACCTGATCCTCTTCCACAAGTACGAGCGCTTCCTCGCCGACCGGAAGCTCGTGGATTTCGATACGCTCGTGATCAAGGCAGCCGAGCTGCTTGAGAGCGACAGCGCGGCCGCGGAGAAGATTCGATCGCGGTGGGACGTTGTGCTCGTCGATGAGTTCCAGGACTTGAACCCGGTCCAGTACAGAGTGGTGAAGGCGTTGGCGCGGAAGCACCGGCATGTCTTCGCGGTGGGCGACGACGAGCAGTCCATCTACTCCTGGGCGGGCGCCGATCCGAAGGTGTTCAAGGAGTTCGTGAAGGATTTCGAGATAACGTCCGTCGTTCACCTGGAGGAGAATCGCCGGTGTCCTGACGACGTCTTCGCGCTCGCGCGGAAGTTGATGCTCGCGAACACACCCATCTTCGCCGACCGCATCATTCCTCGCGCGGATCGCAAGTCGACGTTTCCCATCCGCACCGTCGGGTTTGAGAACGACGACGCGGAGGAAGCGTGGATGATCGAGGACATCCGGAGTGATCATGAACAGAACGGAAAACGCTGGGGCGATGTCGCGCTGCTTTACCGGAAGCACAGCATTGGCGAACGTCTGGAGACCGCGTTCCTGAACGCGGGTATCCCGTGTAAGCTCGCGCAGGGTCGTGCGCTGTCGGACGATCCGGTGGTGGCGTACGTGCTCGCCGCAGCGCGCGTCATCGCCCATCCGGAGGACGTCGTCTACCGGGACGCCTTCCTGAAGGTGCTCCTGCCGAAGGCGCTTTACCTCGAGGCGCAGGCTGAGTCGGAGCGGAGCCAGCAGGAGTTACGGGTGCAACTCCGGCAGAAGGCGAATGCGCTGCCGCGAAAGGACAGCACGGCGCGGCAGATCCGTCGCGCATTGACGGAGTGGAAGAACCTCGAAGCGGTTGGAAGGCAGCACGCGACGCTCCCCGCCCTGATCACCGAGTTGTTGTCGCGCCGAGTGGGCAAGCTGCGGTCGATGCTGGACGATCGGCATGATGAGCTGAGCGATCCCGCGGATCATGCGGACGTCGTGCGGCTTGCAGACCGGCTTCGCGCTGCTCGTGATGCGCGCACTACCGTGTGGCTTCCGCCCATGAAGGGGATGGACATTCCCCTCAAGGCGATCCTCAGCGACATCAATGTCGTCGTGGAACGCGGCGTGCCCCCGGCGGGCGCGGAGTCCATCGGACCGGACGATGTTCCGTCACTCGGCATCGCACTCGGCGTGTTCAAGGCCGCGCAGCTCGTCGAGATGAGTGAGATGTCGTCGACGTTCACGAGCTTCACCGCGTTCGACCTCGAGACGACGGATCGGGATACGACGAAGGCGGAGATCGTGGAGATCGCCGCGGTTCGCGTGCGCGACGGCGTGCTGGTGGATGATTTTCATCGCCTGGTGAAGCCGCGAGTGCCACTCACCGCCGGCGCGGAGGAGGTGCATGGCATCACGAACGCGGACCTGGCGGACGCTCCGTTCTTCGAAGACGTCTGGGCCGCGTTCCGCGAGTTCTGCGGCTCGGACGTGATCGTCGCGCACAACGGCTACGACTTCGACTTCCGGATCATCAGCCGCATGGCGAAGGAGATCGGCGAGAAGTTCGATCTCACGATGTACGACACGCTGCCGCTGTCGCGCGAGCTGGTGAGCACCAGCAACAAGCTCGGCAACCTCGCGAAGCAGTTCGGCATCGATACCGGTCAGTCACACCGCGCGCTCGACGACACCCGCGCGCTCGCGCAGGTACTGCTCGCGCTCGAGAAGATGAAGCTGAGTCGCGCACGCAAGACGGCGCTGGTGAACCTGCTTGGCCACTTGGGGATCGCGCTCGCCTTGAGCGAAGAGAGCACCCTTGGCGAAGAGGCGCTGCTCCTTCGCACTATCACGCGCGTGATCTCGCTCGGGACCTACAGCGGCGCGCTCGACTACTACGAACGTGAAACGGGCGACGACGCGAGCATCCCGGATGCGGACGAGGTCATCAAGCGCCTGGGTGGCATCGAGCTGATGCTGAGGATTCGCGCGGTGAAGAGCGCCGAGGAACGGTATCCGGCGGCGATGTCGCGGCTGCGACGTCTCATCGCGAATATTCCGGAGCGGTCGCTGGCAGAGCAGCTGACGATCTTCCTCGAGCGGGCGGTCCTGTCGCGACTGGAAGGGCTGGAGCCCGAGCGGATGCGCGTGAACCTGCTGACGCTTCACTCCACGAAGGGCCTGGAGTTCTCGCGCGTGTACGTAGTTGGCGCGGAGGACGATCAACTGCCCGGCGGCTCACCGAAGAAGGGTCCGAAGCCAGAGGAGATCGAGGAGGCGCGTCGGTTGCTTTACGTCGGGATGACGCGGACGCAGGACCGGCTGGTGATGACCCGTGTGGCGACGCGCAGTGAGAAGCCGACTGGTGGGCATCGGTTTCTTGATGAGATGGGTGTTGTGCCTATCGCGCCGAGCCGCGTTGGAAGTTGAGGAAGGCGTTGATCGTGGGCAACGCGAATCTTGCGAATCTCCAAAGAATCAACGCGAATTGTTCGTATGAGGCTCGATGTGGGGTGTTCGCATTCGTTGGTTTCAAGCGCCGAAGCATCGTAACCGACGAATGATTTTCTCAGTGTGCCCGCTCACAGTAGCGTATCTGGCACGGAGCAATTCGCGTAGATTCGCAAAATTCGCAGGATTCGCGCTGCCCACGTCCAACGTCTTCCAAACGCCCGCCTGAACTAGCATGACGAAACGAGAATGGCGCATTCCAGTCGGCACAGAGGAGACGAGTGCCGTCTACGAATCAGCAACGGACGGCGACGACATCGCCCTCTTCGTCTGCGCGCACGGCGCCGGTGGCAACATCGCTGACCGCAGCACCGTCGCCTCGGCGAATGCGTTACGCAAGGAGGGTTTCGGCGTCGTCCGGTTCAACTTTCTCTACAAGGAGAAGGGCAGCGGACGTCCCGACGCGATGCCGAAGCTCACAAACACCTTCTCGGCGGTCGTCGCCCATGCGCGCGCTGAGCTCGGGCAACCGCGGCCACTCATCATCGGGGGGCGATCGATGGGAGGCCGCGCTGCATCGGTGATGGCATCGGAGGGATTCGATGCAGACGGACTGTTGCTGCTCGCCTACCCGCTGCATCCGCCTGGACAACCAGAGAAGCTTCGCGACGCGCACCTGCCGTCGATCACGATGCCCGTGCTCGCGTTCAGTGGCACGCGCGACCCGTTCGTCACACCGGATATCATGACGCGCGTCCTCACGACCGTCACAGCGCCGTGGGACATGCAGTGGGTCGATGGTGCCGATCACAGCTTCCACGTCACGAAAGCGTCGGGCACAACCGACTCGGCGGTGATGGCGCGTATGGCTGAACAGAGTCGCGAGTGGGTGCAGAAGCTTCGAGTGTGATGACCTGAGCCGGTTTTCAGCGGCTTACGCGTTCCTTGCGGAGGTGAATCCGACTTCGACCCGGCAGCCCGCATTGGCCTCGGAATCGTCGGTGGGTTCGCGGGCGCTTTCACTGGCGGCACGATTGGCTTCGCGACTGGCGGTGGATGCCACGGTGACATGTATGTAGTCAGCTACGTGCTCGCGGGTGCGGCCATCGGCTCGGTCGCCGTATCAACTATGCTTTCTGCCGCGCCGACGCTGGCAAGCAAGTGTTCGACGGAAGGGCGCGAGTTATTCGCGCTGGGAGGAGGCATGGCCGGCGCGTTGACTGGTGGCCTGCTGGGGCTCGTCGGCGGGCCGTTGTGCATACTCACCTATGTCGTCGGGGGTGGCGTTGGCGCCAGCGTTGGCGCGGCCAGCTGCTGACTGTCTGTGATGGCGGTCCAAAGGAAACCTCACGCCTCCAGCTCAAACCTTCCTGCTTTGTGCTTCCGCCTTGTCGCTCCACGCTGAAGCGCCGAGCGGAAACACAGGGTTTCGGGTGCGCGGCGCGAATGGCAGATTAGCGCACCCAATCCCGTCGGAGCCGCCATGCGCCGTTCGCTCGTCGTCGCCACCCTGAGTATCGGAGTGTTCGCCTCGCATGCCGCCCAGGCGCAGCGCGGGATGCGTGGGAACGCCATCCAGCCTGGCGAGGCCTGCCCGCCAGGGCAGACTGAGGTCCGCCCGCGCAGCTGCATGGCTCCCGATGCGCCTGCACCGAGCATCCTCGACTATCGCCCGAAGTCGACGCTGGTGGCGCCGGTGCACATGGTGCGTTCGGCGAAGTATCCGGCGATCGATTTCCACGGCCATCCGCAGGGGCTGCTGAGCACGGCGGATGGACTCGCGTCACTCGGCGCCGCGCTGGATAGCCTGAACGTCCGCATGATGATCTCCGCCGACAACATGTCCGGCGAACGACTCAAGAGCACTATCGCGAGCGTCCGAGGGTCGGTGAAGATGAAGGACCGAGTGCGCATCCTCGCCGGCATCAGCTTCCAGAACGTCGGACCCGGGTGGGCCGCGAAGGCAATCGCGCAGCTCGAGGCTGATGTCGCCAACGGTGCGGTGGGAGTCGGGGAAATTCCGAAGAGCTTTGGCCTCGACGTGCGCAAACCTGACGGATCGCGCCTCAAGCTCGACGACCCCGAGCTCGACCCCATCTGGGACGCGTGCGCTCGGTTGAAGCTGCCGGTCTTCATCCACACCGCGGATCCCGAGCAGTTCTTCCACCCGGTGGACTATTCCAACGAGCGGTGGCTGGAGCTGTCGCTCTTTCCCCAGCGCCGCTATCCGCAGGATCGTTTCCCGAGCTTTCAACAGCTCGTGACCGAGCGCGACAACCTCTTTCGCAAACATCCGAAGACGACGTTCGTCACGGCGCACATGGGCTGGCAGGCGAACGACCTTGCGACCTTCGGCAAGTTGCTGGACGAAATGCCGAACGTCTACACAGAGGTGGGCGCGGTGCTCTACGACATCGGTCGCCAGCCGCGCGTCGCGCACGATTTTTTCGTCAAGTACCAGGACCGGATTCTCTTCGGCAAGGATTCCTTCCAGCCTGAGGAGTATCCGTACTATTGGCGGGTGTTCGAGACCAACGACGACTACTTCGACTACTATCGCGGCTATCACGCCTTCTGGAAACTGTACGGCATTGGCCTGCCCGATGCAGTGTTGAAGAAGGTCTATTTCCAGAACGCGCTGCGGATCACACCGGGCATTCCGCAGGCTGGCTGGCCCCGGTAGGGAGCCACTGTGTCCCCACTCCGTGTTCGGTTGTTTGCCGTTGTCGGTTTCCTGTGTGGCGGCGCGCATGCGCTCGCCGCCCAGGCGGCCGAACCCGGAGCGCTCGTTGGCACGGTGATGGACAGCGTACACAACGCCGGACTTGCCGGTGCACGCGTCAGCCTCAGCCGACTCAGCATCTCCTACGAGTTCACGCGTTTCGCGGTGACGGACTCGCTGGGCCACTTCAAGTTCGAGCGATTGGTGCCGGGTCCTTACGCGGTCGACTTCGACAGTCCCCTGCTGGAATCGCTCGAGGTGGGCGGAACGGCTCGCATGACCACCATCGTTTCGAGGGGCACCGCGATCGTCGATCTCGCGATTCCGTCGGGCGCCACCTTGCGGACGATGGCCTGTCCAGGCGTGGCCTTCGCCTCGCGCACTGGTGCACTGGTCGGCGCGATCACGGACGCCGAGACTGAACAGCCGCTCGCGGGGGCAGAGGTGTTCGCCGCCTGGAGTGAGCACACCGTCGACTCCGCGACGAGCACCGTTGCGCCCGAACTGCGGACCGTGCGCGTCACGTCAGACGCTTCGGGACAGTATCGGATGTGCGGTGTGCCCACCGGCGAGTGGCTCGTGGTTCAGGTGCAGCGCTACGGTCGGGCCGGCGCGGCGATCCGCACGACCATGACCGATTCCGTCGGCGTCGCCGTGCTGAACCTGTCGTTCAGTGGCGCGACTGCGCTCTCCCTTGCCACCTCCGTCGGCACTGGCGATGGGTCTCCCGCCCCAATGGTCGCTGGCTCCGCTGCCCTCACGGGCATTGTTCGCAATCGAGCAGGCGAGGGGATCGCCGGCGTCGAGGTTCGCCTCTTGAGCACCGCCGCCGCCGCGCGCACGAACGATCGCGGTGAATATCTCCTCACCGGCCTTCCCGCTGGTACACATGAGGTCGAGGTACGGCAGGTCGGCTACTCGGTGATTCGCCGCCCGGTCGAGCTTCGGAGCTCGCGCAGGATGCGGCACGACATTCGGCTGGAGCGCGTCGTCTCGCTCGACTCGATCACCGTGAGTGCGCGCCGCTCGTCGTTGTATGCGGAATTCGAGACTCGGCGCCGCGAGTCCATCGACGGGAAGTTCCTGACGGAAGCAGACGTCCTCCGCATCCGCCCCACGTTCACGAGCGATATCCTGTACCTCAATCCGAGCTTTCGCGTGCTCGGTCAGGGCCCCGACGCGAAGGTCATCAGCTCGCGCGGGGGGGGGGTCGGCAACTGTCCAGCGATCATCGTGATCGACGACATCGAGGCAACGTCGATCAACGAGGTCGAACCGTCGCAGATCGCCGCGATGGAGTTTTACGCTGGTGCGCCTGGTGCGCCGTTCAAGCACAAGTCAAACCAAGGGTGTGGGACCATCATGATCTGGACGAAGCGTTAGGTGTTTTTCGTTTGAAGTTGTTCGGGGGTTATCGCGAATCCACGCGAATTTGGCGAATCAACGCGAATAGCTCCACGGCCGGCGGGCGGGCGTCAGACCCTGATTGAATTTTCTGAACGCGATCGCGAAGCCACCGTGCTCGAGGACAGTGCCGCTTCGTGTGGCACGGAACAATTCGCGTGGATTCTTTTGAGATTCGCTTGATTCGCGATGCCCACGAACAACGCTTCTCAGCCTTTTGTTGACGCTCGATCAACAGCATTCAAGAGATCGCCGCACACCGCGCAGCGAGCTTCGTGTCGCCCATGCGTTCGGCGAATGCCGCGAACTCCTGCGTCGGACCCTTCCAGCGAATCTCCTCCACGTTCGCGAAGAGCGGCGCATTCGTTCTTAGCGTCGCGAGATCCTTGAACAGCAGTGCGACCGTGCGGTTGTCGCCGAGGACGTCGTCGGGAAACTGCTCGATGGTGCCGTAGCGGTTGATGAGTCGCGCCGCCGTCACCGCGCCGATGCCTGGAATGCCCGGGTAGCCGTCCGCCGCGTCGCCTACGAGCGCGAGGTAATCGGGAATGTGCACGGGGTCGACGCCGAACTTCTCGCGCACGCGGGCCGCATCGCGAATCTTGCCCGACTTGCGATCGACCTGCACGACGCGATCGCCGCGTACGCATTGCGCGAGATCCTTGTCGGGTGTCCAGATGCAGACCTTCTGCACCGCGGGATCGGCGTCCGCGAGGTGTGCTGCCGAAGCGAGGCCGTCGTCTGCCTCGAGCTCCACCATCGGCCACACGACGACCCCCATCGCCGCGAGCGCGTCCTCGAGCGGATGGAACTGCTTGACCAACGCCCGGTCCATTCCCTCGCCCGTCTTGTAGGCGGGATAGAGGTCGTTCCTGAACGACTCGATGACATGATCCGTCGCGACTCCGATGTGCGTCGCGCCTGTCTCCGCCATCTGGAGCACAGTATTCAACACGCCGATGACCGCGCCGAATGGCGCATCCTCACCCTTGTTGAATCGACGCAACCCGTAGAAGTGGCGAAATAGCTCGTAGGTGCCGTCGATGAGATGGACGATCACGCGCCGAACGCGCGCGTGAAGCTGCCCACTGCCGGTGGCCCGGAGCCGATGCCTTCGTCGTGCTTGAAGAAGACGTACGCATCGCTCCACTGCTGCGCCGCGATGTTCTTTGCCCACTGGGCGAGCGACGCGTCGTCGTAATCCAGCTTGTGCAGCCGCACGTAGCCCCATGAGGCGGTCGGCACCACCGGCGACGCAAACTCCGGCTGCTCCGTGACACACATGGCGATGTCGCGCGCACGCAGGGCGTCGAACACGTCATCGCCAAACCAGCTTTCGTGGCGGAACTCGATCGTGAAGCGACGGTCGAGCGGCAGTGTATCGAGAAACACGCGAAGGCGGTCGAAGTCCTTCTTGAGATTCGGGGGAAGCTGGAACAGGATCGGCCCCAGGCGGCTGCCGAGTGACGCGGTGTTCTTCATCAGGAACTCGACCGCGCTGAGCGATTCCGGCTTGAGCCGCGCGTGGTGCGTGATCCGCTGGCTCGCCTTGATCGCAAACGTGAATGATTCCGGCACCTGCGCGGCCCAGTCCAGCAGTACCTGCTCTTTCGGAAGACGATAGAAGGTGTTGTTGATCTCGACCGCACCGAACTGGGCAGAGTAGAGACCGAGCATCGCGTCGTCCTTGCAGTCCTTCGGATAGAAGGAGCCCTTCCACTCCTTGAACGCGTAGCCGCTCGTCCCCGCGAGCAGCCTCACGATGCCTTGCGCCCGCGCTTCGAGCCCTTCTCCGCCTTCTCCTCACCGTCTGCGTCAGCCTTGGTCGTTGCAGCGAGGCTGGCCTTCAGCGCATCCATGAGGTCGAGGATCTTGCTGCCGCTCTCCGGGGCGATGTCGGTGGTGATGTCCTGCCCTTCGACCTTCCGCTGGATGGTCTCGAGCACGCGTTCGCGCACGGTGTCCTTGTACTTCTCGGGCTCGAAATTCTCGTTGCTCGTCTGTTCGATGAGCTGCTTGGCGAGGGTCAGCTCCATCGGCTTGACGTCGCCCTGTGGAATGATGACCTCAGAGGTCGGACGCACTTCGTCGGAGTAGTGTAGCTGCTCCATGACGAGCACGCCGTTGAGTGGACGCAGCAGGACGAGATGCTGGCGTCCCCGCGCGGCATACTGGCCGAGTGCGGCCTTGCCGGTGTCGACCAACGCGGCAACGAGGAGCCGGTACGCGCGGTCGGCTCCCTTGTCGGGCGCGAGATAATAGACTTTGTCGAGATACTCGCGGTCGACCTTGGCGAGCGGCACGAACTCGATGACGTCGATCATGCCGGTGGCATTCTCCTCGATCGCCTTGAGCTCCTCCGTCGAGAGTATGACGTACTGGTCCTTCGCGAACTCGTACCCCTTGACGGTGTCGGTCCGCTCGACGACTTCGTTGTTGTCTTTCGGGCAGATGTACTGCTGCTTGAGGCGTCCGCCGCACGTCTTGTGGAGCATGTTGAAGGAGACGTTCGCCTTCGACTCCGAGGAGGAAAAGAGGTTGACGGGGACGGAGACGAGGCCGAAGGAGATGGTGGCGGTGCCGATGGCGCGGGCTGGCATGGCAGGAATTGTTCGGGTTTTGCGAATCAACTGCGAGGTCAACAGCAACTGCAACTGCAAGGGTACTGCTCAGATATCCACGCGAATCGCTCCGTGTGGCGGTACGGCTCCATGTTTCTTGGTGCACCAATATGAGTTACGATCGGTTTCTGAGTGTCTTCTTGTGTTTTTTTGACCTTACGTTCCGGTTCTGTGTGACGGGGCCCCGGCACTTTCACAGCAGCGTCAAATAATCCTGCCGAAACCGGTAGTGGTCCATCAAGGCGCACCTAGAGACACGCCACTCTCCATGCGCATGGAGCGATTCGCGTGGATGTGGAGCAGTACCCTTCAGTTGTGTTCTTCAGCCCCGCACAGAACCAGTAGAGTGATTCCTGAAGGCCATGACAGCAAGTAGCGACGACAGCCTGAGCCCTTACCGCGCCAAACGCTCGGCCGACGTCACGCCGGAGCCCATGGGGGGGGTGCCGAGCGAGGGCGGACACCTGTTTGTCGTCCAGAAGCATGGCGCGCGCACCACCCACTACGACCTCCGCCTCGAGATGGACGGCGTCCTCAAGTCGTGGGCGGTGCCGAAGGGCCCGTCGTACGACATGGCCGACAAGCGCCTCGCCGTGCAGACCGAAGATCACCCCATCGAATATGCCGATTTCGAGGGAGTGATCCCCACCGGCAACTACGGTGCGGGCGGCATGATCGTCTGGGACCGCGGTGAATGGGTGCCGCTCGAGGATTGGCGCGAAGGACTCGTGAAGGGCAAGCTTCTCTTCGAGCTGCGGGGCCACAAGCTGCACGGCAAGTGGACCCTCGTGAAGATCAAGAAGGACGACAAGGGCTGGCTCCTGATCAAGGAGCGCGACGCCTACGTCCGCTCACCCGGCGACGAGTTTCCCGAGACGTCCGTCCTCTCCGGCTTGACGGTCGAGGAGATCAAGGAGGGTCGCTCGCCCGCGACGACACTTCGCGCGGCGCTGGAGAAGACCACCGCCCCACGCTCACACGTCGATCCGAACGACGTCGAGGTCATGCTCGCCGAGCCGCATGACGGAGCCTTCACGCGCGACGACTGGGTGTTCGAGCTCAAGCTCGACGGCTATCGCCTGCTTGCGAGCAAGAAGGGCAATGACGTCCTGCTCCTCACTCGAAAGGGCAACGACTACACCGCCGTCTTTCCCGAAATCGCACGCGCGATGAAGGCGCTGCCGTTCTCGGAGTGCATCATCGACGGTGAGGTGGTCGTGCTCGATCCGCAGGGACGACCGAGCTTTTCACTCATGCAACGGCGTGGACGCCTCCAGTCACCCATCGAGATCCGGAGCGCCGCCGTCGAGCTATCGGCCACGTTCTTCGCGTTCGACCTCATTGCGTTCGAGGACTTCGACCTTCGACCTCTGCCGCTCGTCGAGCGCAAGGCGTTGCTGCTGGAGGCGCTTCCGAAGATCGGCGTCATCCGCGCGCTCGACCACATTCCGCGCGAAGGTGAGCGCTTCCTCGAGCAGGTCGGCAAGCTCGGTCTCGAAGGCATCATCGCCAAGAGGGCGAACTCCGCCTACGTCGCCGGCCGGAGCAACAAGTGGCTGAAGATGAAGGTGGAGCGCACCGGCGACTTCGTCATCGTCGGCTTCACCGCGCCGAAGCGCAGCCGCAGCCACATCGGCGCCTTGCAACTCGCCGACATGGTCGACGGCCAGCTCGTCTATGCGGGACGCGCCGGCACGGGCTTCGACGACGCCAAGCTCGCGGAGATCAAGTCGCTCCTCGACCCGATCATCCGCGCCGACCCACCCTGCCTCGGCCCCGTCATTGCGCCTGGCGCCGAGGCGCTGCCGTCGAAGAAAATTCCGGAGACGAAGACCACGACGTGGGTGGAACCGCTGCACGTCTGCGAGGTGAGGTTCCGGGAGTGGACGCATGAAGGAATCCTGCGCCATCCGGCCTTTCTCCACATGCGCACCGACAAGGCTCCGCGCGACTGCGAGCGTCAGGGTTGGTCGACGGATGCGTCGTCGGTCGAGGTCGAGGCTGAGAGCGCCGCGGAGGTTCGTGCGACGGATGATCCGCCACCGCCACCCGCGAGTGTCGCAGCGGAGAAGGCCGTCGCCTTCACCAACCTGAAGAAGATCTACTGGCCGCAGGATGGCTACACGAAGGGCGACCTCGTCGACTACTACCGCGAAGTGGCGCCATTCATCCTGCCGTACCTGCGCAACAGACCGCTCGTGCTGACGCGCTTCCCGGACGGCATCGACGGAAAGTCGTTCTACCAGAAGGACGCACCTGAATTCGCGCCCTCCTGGATTCGCACGACGCCCATCTGGAGCGAAGATACGCAGCGCGTCATCGACTACATCGTCTGCGACGACGTCGAGTCCCTGCTCTACGTCGCGAACCTCGGCTCCATTCCGCTGCACGTCTGGGCGAGCAGTGTCGACACGCTCGAGACGCCCGACTGGTGCGTGATCGACCTGGATCCAAAGGATGCGCCGTTCTCCGATGTGATCCGGACGGCGCGCGTTCTTCATGAGCTCTGCGAGTCGATCGCGTTGCCGAACTTCGTGAAGACGACCGGCAAGACGGGATTGCACATCCTATTGCCGCTGGGTCGGCAGATCACGTACGCGCAATCGCGTACGCTCGGTGAACTGCTTGCCCGTGTGGTGCTTCGAGACCTGGGCGACATCGGGACGATCACGCGCCATGTCACCAAGCGGGGAGACAAGGTGTATCTCGACTATCTCCAGAATCGCACGGGGCAGACGATCGTGGCGCCGTTCAGTGTGCGTCCACTTCCGGGGGCGACTGTGTCGATGCCGCTGTTGTGGGAGGAGGTGAATTCGTCGTTGAATCCGCGCGACTATACGATCCGGAATGCACTCGAGCGTATGGCTCGCCTTGGCGGGGATCACGTGTTGCCTGTTCTGACTGAGGCGCCAGATCTGGGTGGGATCATTCAGCGTCTCGCGGCCGTTCTTTCCTGAGTTGGGAACTGCCTCGGGCGGGCTCCTCAGACATTGCTCTACGCGGATGACGCGGATTTAGCGGATTTGCGCGGATTTCTTTTTTTGATTGACGAGCCTGAAGAATTTTGGCTCCGGGCCGAAATGCAGCAGAAAGCCCACTTCGAGATTCGTTGCCCGCAAGTAGTTGAGAATCTGTCGCGTGGCTGACTTGTGGAGTTCCTGCGTGCTCTTGGCTTCGAGGATCACCTTGTTGTCCACAATCAGGTCGATTCGCTGAAAGCCGAGCTCTTCTCCTTTGTAGCTCACCAGAACTCCGACTTCCCGCATCACCTCGTGGCCACGTGAGAGCAGTTCGCGTTCGAGTGCCATGATGTACAAGTGCTCGAGAAACCCGTATCCGAGCTCGTTGTACACCTCGAAGAAGGCACCGAGGATGGAGTGGGTGAGCTTCTCTTCAACTAGCCAGCCGCGAGTCATGCCGTACTCTGGTGCGCCGATACTCACCCTGCATCATCAAAACATCCCGGCCCGGCGCATATCCTCGGGGTTCGAGCGCAGAGTCAATTCGCGTAAATCCGCTAAATCCGCGTCATCCGCGTAGAGCAATGTCTGAGGAGGCAGCCCGAGGCACTTCCGGCCCCGGCGGAACGAATTTGTATACTATTGCGTACCATAATTGCATACAGTAGACTCCAAGCATCATCCCGGATGGCCACCATGACACGCCGCATACTCGTCGCCGCCCTCGCTGTTTCCGCCTTGGCGCTCCCCGCCAGCAGCCACGCACAACTGCCCCTCGCCGGACCACGATGGCAGGGTTGGCTGGGATGCTGGTCCGCTGCACCTGCGGCTCGGCTGAAAGAGTCCGGGCCCGATGCACCGAGGATCGTCTGCGTCACCCCGACCCCTGAACCCGACGCCGTCGACGTCTCGGCCATCGCTGAAGGGAAGGTCGTTTCGCAGAACCGCATCGATGCCACCGGCGCCACACATGCTGTGACTGCGCCCGGTTGTCAGGGCACCGAGAGCGCACGCTGGTCCGGCGACGGACGCCGCGTATTCCTCCAGTCGCACGTCACCTGCGACGGCCTGGCGACTGAGATGAACGCCATCCTGGCGATCACCCAAGGGGGCGAATGGATCGACGTGCGCCGAGTGGCCGCGGGGGGCGGTTCGGACGTTCGGGTCGCGCGGTATCATGACGTCGGCGTGCCGACCGCGGTGCCGACAGAGATTGCCAGCGCCTTCGATCGGCGGAACGACATCCTGTTCCACGACGCGCGCGTCGCCGCTGGAATGCCGTTCTCACCGAAGGCGATCGTCGAAGCGAGCCACAGTGTCGACGCAGCCGTCGTCGAATCATGGGTCTCTGAAGCAGGACAGAACTATCCCATCGATGCACGCACGCTTCGCGAGCTGGCCGACGCCGGCGTTCCGGCACGGGTCACCGATGCGATGATCGCGGTGTCTCGGCCGCTGGAAGTCGGTACGCATTACATCACGATGTACCCGTATTCACCGTACGGCTGGAACGGCGGTTACGAACCGTATGGCCAGAACAGCCGCTCGTCCGCCGACGCGTGGGATCAGGGGAATCGCAGTCGCCTGACGCTCAACATCTACGAGTACGACCCTTGGGGCTGGGGCGGATATCCGTTCGGCTACCGGTTTGGCGCACCTGCCTTCGGGTACGGACTGCGTTACGGCAACGGCGGCCGTCTTGGTGACGGCATCGGACTCGGCTACGGCTGGGGCTACGAGAGCCGCCGGTACGGGACGTCTGGCTCACGTGTTGGCTACTACTACCCACCCGTGATCGTGCTGCACAACGATCCCACCGGCGGTTCGCGGGGGCGCTCGCGCGGACACGATGGCGACGACCGCACCGGTGACGTTCGCCAGGCCGGGAATGGGGGGCGCACCGCGCAGCCACGTCCGCCCGAGCCAAAGCGCTATGCCCCTCGGCCACCCGCTCCCGCAACAGCCCCGCAGCCTCGCCACGCCGAGCCACGCCCGAGCGAGTCCCCAAAGAGTCAGGGTTCGCAGTCGAGCGGACGGTCAGCGAAACCGCGCGGCTGAGTTACCGGGAACGTTGGCGTCGTCATTCAAAATTCGGTAACAGCATTTTTTTACCGCAGAGGGCGCAGAGAGGAAAAAGCCGCAGAGGACGCAGAGACAATCATCTTGGTCTCTGCGTCCTCTGCGGCTGTTGTCGTTTCTCTGCGCCCTCTGCGGTAAAGATGCAGTTCGCTCTTCTTCAGACGAGACTAGCGGTATCGCTCCATTAACGACTGAAGCGCCGCATTGCCTGGGCACAACTGCTCATACGGCAATTCGACGAGCGGCGTCTCGACCGTCTTCGCCACCGCGTGCATGTCGGATCCACTCTCGTCGATGAAGAGCAGTCCGGTCGCTACTTCCCCACGCTGCTGACACGCGCGCACGTGCGCGTATGCCTGTTCGCGGTTCGTCGGGTCATACGACTCCGACGTCTTTCGGAAGCGCACCACGGACCCATCGTGCATCGTCACGACGGAGACTTCCTCCTTCGTCACCGGCGCCGTGATCTCTCGGCGCAATGGAACGAAATCGGCCGCCGAGATCTCGACCTCGTGCTCGCGCGTGAACTTGTAGCTCTTCGTCGATCCGTCGTGGTCGTTGAACGTGACACACGGCGAGATGATGTCGACGAGGGCGAGGCCATTGTGCGAGAGACCGGCCTTGAGAATGGGGACAAGCTGCGCCTTGTCGCCCGAGAAGCCACGCGCAACGAAGGTGACGCCGAGCGTGAGCGCGAGCAGCACGGGGTCGATCGGTGGCTGCACGTTGGCCTCGCCCTTCTTCGACGTCGAGCCGATGTCGGCGGACGCGGAGAACTGGCCTTTGGTCAGGCCGTACACGCCATTGTTGTCGATGACGTACAGCATCCGCACGTTGCGACGGATGGCGTGGCAGAGCTGGCCGAGCCCGATGGACAGCGAGTCGCCGTCGCCGGAGATGCCGATGTAGGTGAGGCCGCGATTGGCCGCGTTGGCGCCGGACGTCACCGACGGCATGCGACCGTGCACGGAGTTGAAGCCGTGGCTCTGGCGCATGAAGTAGGCGGTGGTCTTCGACGAGCAGCCGATGCCGCTCATCTTCGCGGCGCGGTGCGGTGGCAGCGACAGCTCGAAGCAGGCCTGGATCAACGCCGCGGTGACGGAGTCGTGTCCGCAGCCGGCACACAATGTCGACATCGCCCCTTCGTAATCGCGGACGGTATAGCCCAGCGAGTTCTTCTTGAGGCCGGGATGCCTGATCGGCGGTTTGGCGATGGAAGTCATGTTAGACCATCTCGTGGATGAGTAGTCATGTAAACGGTCCAACTACAGCACGGGCTCGGGCCTGGGCCCGGGCTTGGGCTGATTCGGGCCTGGGCTTGGGCTGTTTTGAGCCCGAGCCCGGGCCCGGGCCCAGGCCCGGGCTGCTGTTAAACGTACGACTCATTACGCGGGACCAGCGGAGTAGTCGTACCAAGTTGCTTCATGACGGCACCAACTACCTTCCCCGCCGTCAACGGCATGCCGCCGTAGTCCAGCACAGAAGTCATTTCGTCGCGAGGCTTGCCTGTCTCGATCGCCAACAACGATCGCAACTGCGCATCGCGATTCTGCTCCACGACAAACGTTGTCGGGTGGGCGTCGAGGAACTCCCGCACCGGCGCATCGAAGGGGAATCCCCGAATGCGCATGTAGTCCGCGACGATCCCCTGCGACCCCAGGATATCGATCGCCTCGAGCAAGGCCGCGTGACATCCGCCGAGACCGACGATCCCAATGGTTGCACCGGGCGTGCGAATGATTTCGGGCGCCGGCACCTTCGTCGCCGCGAGCGCAAGCTTGCGCGCGAGACGATCGACGACCTCCTGATACGCATTCGAATCTTCCGTATACATGCCGTGCTTGTCGTGCCCCGAACCGCGCACGAAATACGCGCCATTGCCGTGCACGCCGGGAAGCGAACGAGCAGTGATCGCATCGCCATCCGCATCGAGATAGCGTGAGAACTTCTTCACCGACTCCAATTCGGCGGCAGTGAGACACTTGCCACGATCGGGCGTGTAGCTGTCGTCCCACTGGAGGCGCTGGCACATCCAGTCGTTCATGCCGATGTCGAGATCGCTGGCAACGAATACGGGAGTCTGGAAGCGGTCGGCGAGGTCAAACGCCGCGACGCTCATGTAGAAGCACTCCTCCGGATTGGCCGGGAAGAGCACGATGTGCTTGGTGTCGCCATGCGAGGCGTACGCGAGCGAGAACAGATCCGCCTGCTGCGTGCGCGTCGGCATGCCTGTCGACGGCCCCGTGCGCTGGATGTCGAAGAAAACGGCAGGGATCTCTGTGTAATAGGCGAGACCTATGAACTCCTGCATCAGCGAGATGCCAGGTCCCGACGTGTTCGTGAATGCGCGTGCTCCCGCCCACCCCGCCCCGATCGTGATACCCGCGGCCGAGAGCTCGTCTTCCGCCTGGATGATGCAGTACTTGGCGAGACCGGTGTCCTTCTCGGTCCTGAACTTCTTGCAGAAGCCGGTGAATGCTTCCATCAACGACGTCGATGGCGTGATGGGATACCATGCGCCAACCGTGGCACCGGCGTAAACCGCTCCGAGTGCCGCCGCGGCGTTGCCGTCGATGATGATGGAGCCGCTCGTCTCGTCCATCTTCTCGAGATGGATGGGCAGCGGACACTCGTAGTTGCTCATCGCGTAGTCGTAGCCGAGTCGAATGGCTGTCTTGTTGGCCTCGAGCAGCGACTTCTTCTTCGAGAACTTCTCGATCAGCATCTGGCCGACGAGGTCCATGTCGATCTTGAGCAGGGCGGCGAGCGCACCGACGTAGACGATGTTGCGCAGCAGCGTGCGGTTGCGGTCGCCCTGGAAGTTCTCGACGCACATCTTGCCGAACGGAATGCCGAGGATCGTGATGCCCTCGCGCACGAGCTCGGGCTCCAGCGGCCACGTGGAGTCATAGATCAGGTAGCCGCCGGGCTTCACCGTAGCGACATCACCCGCATACGTCGCCGGATTGAGCGCGACGATGAGATCGACGTCCTGCGGACGCGCCGTGTAGCCCTCGTGGCTGACGCGAATCTCGTAGAACGTCGGCAGGCCCTGGATGTTCGACGGAAAAATGTTCTTTCCCGTGACCGGAATGCCCATGCGGAAGATCGCCTGCATGAGCAGGCTGTTCGCGCTGGCCGATCCGGTGCCATTCACCGTCGCCATCTTGAAGGCGAAGTCATTCACCCCACTCATACGAACGCCACCGATCCTTCACCGGCCGGAGCCGACGCGTAAGGAAGCACCAACTCGAACTTCTTCATGTCCCACGCCGCGGTCGGACACCGCTCGGCGCAGAGACCACAGTGCAGGCAGATGTCCTCGTCCTTCACCATCACGCGCTTCGTCTGGGGCAATGCGTCCGAGACGTAGAGCGATTGCGTGAGGTTCACGGCAGGTGCCGAAAGAATCGCGCGAAGGTCGATTTCGTTCTCGACGTTCGGCGTGATCGTGAGGCAGCTCACTGGGCAGACGTCGACGCAGGCGTCGCACTCGATGCAGAGCGAATTCTCGAAGTGCGTCTCGATGTCGCAATTGAGGCAGCGCTCGACTTCGGTCGCCGTCTGTTCGGGCGTGAAGCCGAGCTCAACCTCGGCGCTCAGCTTCGAGAAGCGCTCGACGAGCTCCGCGTGCTGCATCTTCTGCCGCGGCGACGGATTGAAGTCGTTGGAGTAGGCCCACGAGTGCAGCCCCATCTTCGTGCTCTCGAGATGCATGCCCTGCGGCGGGCGCTCGGTAACCGGGAGATCCTGGCAGTACTGGTGCAGCGAGATTGCCGCCTGGTGTCCGTGCTCCACCGCCCAGATGATGTTCTGCGGACCCCACGCGGCGTCGCCGCCGAAGAACACTCCCTTTCGTGTTGATTCGAACGTGACCTTGTCGATGGCCGGCATGTTCCACTTGTCGAACTCGATGCCGATGTCGCGCTCGATCCATGGGAAGGCGTTGTCCTGCCCAATGGCGAGGATGACTTCGTCGCACGGGATGATGACCGTGTCGATCACGGCGCTCGTCTGCTTCCCGCCCTCTTCGCTCCAGGCGAGTCGCTCGAATTCCATACCCACCAATCGGCCGCCTTCGACGACGAAGCGCTTCGGCGCATGGTTCTCGACGACCTCGATGCCCTCTTCGCCCGCATCCTCGAGCTCCCACGGTGACGCCTTGAAGTAGGGACGCGACCGACGTGCGACGACCTTGGTATCCACTCCGCCAAGACGACGCGACGTGCGACAGCAGTCCATCGCCGTGTTGCCGACGCCGATGATCAGCACGCGGGGCGCGATTTTCTCGATGTGGCCGAAGTGCACGGAGCCGAGCCATTCGATGCCGATGTGGATGTGCTCGCGGGCGCCGTCGTCCCAACGGCCGGGGATATCGAGCTCCTTGCCCTTTGGAGCTCCGCTGCCAACGAAGACGGCATCGAAGTCGCTGTCCTCGAGCAGCTCCTTCAGGCTGTTCACCGGCGTGTTGTAGTGCACCTCGGCGCCCATGTCGATGATGCATTGCGTCTCCTCGTCGAGCACGCTGACGGGCAAGCGGAACGACGGGATGTTGAAACGCATCAGGCCACCGGCGCTCGGCTGCTTCTCGTAGATCACGACCTCGTAGCCGAGCGGCAGGAGGTCGTTCGCGACGGTCAAGGAAGACGGACCGGCACCGATGAGTGCGACCTTCTTTCCATTCCGAATCGGCGGCGCCTTGGGGAGATAGGCGCTGACGTCGTCACGCAGGTCGGCGGCGACTCGCTTGAGGCGGCAGATGGCAACCGGCTTTCCATCGATGCGGCCTCGGCGGCACGCAGGCTCGCAGGGGCGATCGCAGGTGCGGCCAAGGATGCCCGGAAAGACGTTGGATTCGCGGTTGAGGAGATACGATTCCGTGTATCGCCCCTGCGCGATGAGCCGCAGGTATTCCGGCACGTTGGTGTGGGCCGGGCAGGCGTACTGGCAGTCCACCACCTTGTGGTAGTGCTGCGGATTGCTGACGTCGGTAGGACCGGGCATTCGCGGAGGGCCTCGGAAGGCGAGAATGACTCATGTTGCTCGCGGGGCGGGGGCCACGCAAGGCGTTTGGCGAATCTCGTGAACTGCCGTGAATCCCGGGGAAACAGACGTTGGAATAACGGTTGAAAAGACGTTGTTCGTGGTCATCGCGAATCCAACGAATCTGCACGAATTTCCGCGAATCCTTTCCTATTTTCTTCCCGCTGTTGAAGAGGATTCGCGGCAATTCGCGAAGATTCGCGATGCCAACGAGCAACGGCCTTCAACGTTTTTCAACCCCAAACCCCGGCGGCCACCCAAAGTCCCCCACCTGTGGCCACCCTAAACTCCCCCACCTGACGTGATCGAATAGGCGCCTCATTCGAAGCGCCCGATGGCAACGGCAGTGTATACGCTGCCGTTGACACCTCGTGGGTGTATATACTATCCTCGACATGCGCCTTCGGCTCGCCCGACACCCGAATCGACTGAGCGCTCAACACCCGATCCTCATTGAGGAGATGCTCGTCCTCGAGGCGGCCGGCAAGCAGGCGGCCGTTTCAGCTATGCTCGAGATGCTCAAGGACCTGCACGAGAACGGGACGAACAGTCGATTCTGCTGGAAGCTGAAGGGCTCCCCAATCTGGGAATTGAAGACGGCGAGTCGTGGCGGCGAGAAGGGGGGAGCCCGAGTGTACCTCTTCATGCTTGGGCAGCACGACGCTGGAGTGGTGAACTGTGAGGTGAAGGCCGGCGATTCAGCTGACGTCGAGAAGCTCCGAGCGGTTCTCGAGGTCGTGATTGCATACAGGGCCGGAATACCAGTGTTCGAGGAACCGGGCGATGGGTAGATCAAAAGCCGACGTCAAGGCGAAACTGCAACTGAAAGAGTTGCCGGATGACGGATTCATGGAGCTCCTCGAAGCTGTCGGCAATGTCGATGTCGTCGAAGGTCCGTACCTGGACGACAGCGTGCGGGCATACATACCCGCTGAAATTGAAGAGACCGTGGTCGGCGGGGTGGTCGGCGCCCTGTTAGCCCAGGCGCGAAGCGAGTCGGGGCGGTCACTCGCCGCCATCGGCGCGGATACCGGCGTCACGCGCGCGCGAATCCAGCAGATCGAGCACAGCGAGAACATCGAGGTCGCAACGTTGGTGCGCTTTGCGGCGGCCTGCGGCTACCAGGTACGAATCAGCCTTCGTCCACTGACCCCCGACAAGCGTGCGTTCTCCGCCGTGCTTCAGGGTTCGGGCGGCTAGCCGAGTCGTTTGTTCGGGATATTTGGTATTGTATCGTCAGGCTAAACGGTATAGTGGTTTTACCGCTTTGGTATGAACACCCTGTCAGTTGTATCGCTTGAGCGAGTAGCCGCTCGGCCTCTTAGTCTTCTCGATCGCCCCCTCATCTACCAGCCGCTGTAACCAGAGCTTCGCCTGCGGCGGCGAAACACAGAGGAGTTCCGCAACCTCCTTCTCGGTCCTGCGGAGCTGAAGCAGCCCGCTGATGATGGTCCTGACAACGGCGAAGAGTTCATCTGCGACGCTAACAGACAATTGCGGAGTGTTATTCGACCGCAACGTTTCGCGGACGACAGCAGGCTTCGCGGATAGCGTCTGGCCAAATAGCGGTAACTCGATCACTTCCGACACATCCTCATCTTTCGCTGGAGGAGTCTGAAAGATCGCCGCAAATGATTCGTCGCTCTCGGGATTCGGCCACGGCCGCGCACCCTTCAGCCGCAACGCTTCAAGGCCGTTGCCAATATCCCCTGTGGAGCGGACATACACGGGCAAGAAGTGATGTTTGTCCAGCTGTTCGGTTGCCCCCGCCCATGTCCCGCCCTTATTCACGTCGGAGCTCACGACCAGGGCAGCATCAGCCAGCGCATAGACGGACTTGTTGCGCTGCATGGCGTGACCGACGTTGAATCCCGCGCTGGGATCGTACGGTGAGACCAGTACAAGTTGTCCATCGATCAACAGCTTGCGGTTCTCCCGATTCATCGCGCCCTTTTCGAGGCTGTCACCCAACACGCCGATGACTTTGCCTCCAGCATCAAGGGCGCCGCGCATCGCCGCTTGATCGATGCCTCTCGCTCCGCCGGACACAATAGTCTTGCCGGCGCGCGCGCTCAGTCGCCCCACGTCCATGGTGTATTCGATCAACCATTCATCTACGTGCCGCGAACCGACGACGGCAAGACCGCCGCGCTTGAGGATCGCAGGATCGCCGCATCCATACAGAACGATTGGCGCCTCCTCTCGCAGGCGTACCTTCAGGCGCCGAGGGTATTCCGGGTCCGCTCGACTTACCACCCAGATCGCGCGCGTCTGCCAGCGCTCCACTGCCTGACTCGACAGAAAGCCGCGGTCGAGTAGCGCCTGGAGTCGCGCTTCGTCAATGACGCCGGCGCACGAACGGATCAGGTTTGGTGCGTCTGGCGACAGCAGGTCTGCCGGTTCGCGTTCGGCCGCCCGCAGGTGTCGCGCAAGGCGGCGGTACTCACCCGCGGAAAGCAGCTCCGTCGACGGAGTTCCGGACCCCACGATCAATGGCGCCGTGAGAAGAAGGATGGCCTGAGTGTTTGGTGAAACGGGTTTGCGGCTCATACTCAGTTGCCTGTGTTCTCGAAGGCCCCGCGAGGGGCCTTCGACTTTTCCGTGGGCGAACCTCTACCTGTTCGACACGAACACTTTTCGGGTGTTGGGAGGCTACTACCCGGATGGGAGCATATCGACGAAGCGGTGTCGAGAGGTCTGATCAGCTCAGCTTGCGCGTGGCAGGGGCGACAGCTTGGCAATCGCCTTGGCCTCATCGGAGCGCAGCAACATGCCAGAGATCCCAATCCAGCTGCAGGCCGAGCCAGAATTCCGCGCTCACACCCGTGACGCGCGCGAGGCGCAACGCCGTATCCGGGGTGACCGACCGCTTGCCGCGGACAATCTCGTTCAGGCGCGGAAACGATACGCCGAGCCGGATGGCGAAGGCAGACTGCGAGATCTCGAGCGGTTTCAGAAACTCCTCAAGGAGCATCTCGCTAGGGTGCGTCGGCGGAACCAGGCGCGGCAAGAGACGCTCAACGCGCGGCCGTGAACGCTCCGGTCCGTGCCGGGGCCGCTGCGTGGTAGTCGGTGACTTCGACTTCGTCGGCATAGCCGGCCTCCCATCGGAAACAAAGGCGATACTGCTGATTGATGTGAATACTGTGCTGACCCCGCCGTGAGCCGACCGCGGGCACCGTGAAGTCGGATTTCACAGCGCCGCAGCTATGTCTCGCACATAAGACCGAACGTGCTGGACAATGTCCTCGGCGGAGGTGACGTCCAGACCCATCTCTTCGGCGAGCTTCTCCATCGGCGCATGCCAGGTTTCTTCCGCCTCAATGCGAGGCGGCCACGGCTGTTCGTCGCGGATCTCGAACGTCTCCACGCAAGCACCGCGTACAGCCGGCGACGCCGGTGCCAGACCGCTGAGCAGGACGAGATCCACGAGGTCGCGAAACCGCTCATTCTTCCGGCCCCCACTCATCACTTCCGTCACGGCGTGCAGCTTCTGTGCGATCTGCTTGCTCAGCGGTAGGCACGGCAGTGCGTCGGGTCCGTCGAGCCCAAAGGGCTTGAGCGAGAAAGCGGGGACCATGTCAGGCGGGATATGCGTTCCTTCGTAGGCGGATACTTCAAGCTGCACATTGCTGAACGGCGTGTCCTGCATTCTGCCGAGTCGGGCTTCTCGATACGCCACGCGAACGCTGAACCGTCGCATGAACGGAGCGTCCGGCGTCTCGACGACGACGCGAAACGAGAAGCCGTGACGCGGCTGCGCCAATGACGCGCGTACGGCAGCTTCGATCTCGTCGATCGCTCCGTGGTACGCGGCATCCAGATCACGCGTCACTCGTGGCTGCGGTGCGATGCGCGATGATTCGCCCGGCGTTGCTCCGGCCTTGAGTCGACGAAGCCGGAGTTCGATCGCTGCGCCACCCTTGAACTCGAAGTGCGAGTTGCCCCATGGCCCATCGCTCGCGAGGGCGTCTCCGACGACCGTAAACGCAATCCAGCGCCGAACCCAATCGGGGCCTTGATGGAGCCTGTCCCCGCAAACGCGGATCGCTTCTGTCATCGCCGCGCTGGTTTTCGGCGGGAGATGCTTGAGCAGGGGCTCGAGATCTTCGATCATGCGGCAAGCATGCCCGCGGCTACCAGGTCGTGCACGAGCGCTTGGGCCTCCGTGGTCGTAACCCAACCATTCTTCTGCGCATCATCGAGCGCTTGGCGAATCAGTGCCGGTCCCAGATGCTGCGCGGCGCAGTCGCGTATTGTCCTCGCCGCAGTGGTCGTTGGAAGTCCCTCGACAGACGTGACCTCGGCCTCGACCAGGTCTTGTCGATGCACGATCACTCCCGGTGGCGGTGTGCGCTTCGTGCGAAACCGGCGGGGCACGCTGATGTGAATCGCCGAGGGATTCACGTCGGAGAGTTCCATCAGCGCCAGGGCGGTTTCGTGCGACAGGACGGCCGGCGTCCGGAATGGCCAGAGCACGGCACGCATGTATGGCGTCCACCGAGTTTCTGGTGTCCCTCGGTCGCGGTACATCCCGTGCGCGAGACGCTCGAGGTGCCCGCGAGCGGCCATGGTCACGAGGCTCCGTTTGTCTACGCCCAGGCGAGTCGCTTGTTCTGCGGTGAAAACGCCGTGCTGTTCCAGTGCCAGGGCGTGGACCTTGTCGTACGCGTCGTATGTCATTCTGGTCTATTTGTACAAATAGTACTTCAACTTGGAGTACTATTTGTAAATAGTATGGGAAAGTTGGTATACGCGCAAGGCCGTTGCTAAAATAGTACTCCAAATTGGAGTACTATGCGACCAATTCTACCCGCCAACTCTCCTGCCGAACGTCGAGGAAGATCCGAAGTGGCTCGGTGGAGAACCGCCGGTGATCCGCGAAAACGCGGTCGCGCAGAGCGGGCACCCAGCCGGTCGCGCCGGGAGTCGCCGGAGAAGGCAGCGCGTTGTCCGCGCGCGAATAGCTCAGGAAAGACTTCGTAGGCCATCGAACCAGCTGATACTGAACTGGTGATAGCATGACGACCCCGGACCGCCGATCGTACCGCCGAGGGTTTCGGGCGCGGTCTCGCAGCTTCGCCGTGATCCCGAGGAGCCGTGCGGCTTCCGAGCGGTGCCCATTCGTGAATTCGACCACGCGCTTGATGTGCCTGTGCTCCATCTGCTCGAGCGTGTAGTCGCTCGTCAACTGAGGGCCGTCAGTACGCTGCCGGCGCTAGGCTTTCGAAGTCGAGGGCGTTCAGATTCCCACGGCCTCGATCGAGGACCTCATTGCCTCCAAGCAGACTGGCCGGCTCCGGGACGCCGCCGACATCGAAGTCCTCGAAGAGATCAGGCGAATTCGAAATCGGTAACGACTGCTCAACTATCTCGCAGGTCGGGTGAGCGAGAGCGATTCCCAGCTTCCGGGCACTGTCTTGCGCGACGATTGCCCGAGCTGGCGCCGCTCGGACACACATTGTGTATTGCTCGTCGCAGTCAGCTTCCGAGGACGAAGCGTGCCCGCTCCTTTCGCAGCATCTCGTAGGGCGTCATGCATTTGATTCCCAACCCGATGCAGACGTCGGGAATCTTGACGTTCTTCTTGCTGAGCGGCTCGGAGATTTCGTGCGTGACGACAATGTCTCCGTGCGCGAGTACTCGTCCGACGAGATAGTAGTCCGCCACCTGAAAGAACGTATTTGCCGCTGCCTGTGAGTAGGGCCGTCCGCTTACCCACGTGCTGACGCGCGGAAAGTCGAAGCCATAGTGCAGCCTCCTCGCCTGGATGAACACGTTGGCGTCGAGCAGGGATGCCATCAGATGTTGAACTGGAGATGGCGACCCAGTTCATCGAACGTTTTGGACTTCGAGATGCCGAGCATGCGGTACGCATCGCGATACAGCGTCTGCCCTTCGAGCGTATTCGCGATGAGCGCGGTGGCGAATCGCTTGCTCACTCGCGCGGCTTCAGTGCGATAGAAGTCGCCGCCACTCTTGCCCGTACGCTGGGGCAGTCGCGCGAGTTCGGCAGCATACGCTTCCCGAAACTGCTTCCTCGTGAGTCCGCCGGCGTCGAAGATGCGGCGCAGGATGACAAGCGTACTCACCTTGAAGCGGCGGGCGTGTCGCAACATCTCGCCATGCAGCTCAGCGGCGGGGTCATATTCCCGTTCGAGGACCTTGCGCGGTACGAGCAGTTCCGCCGCAACATCGTTACACCATCGTTCGGCGCCCTCGCTGTCGGTGGACGACGGATTCGCGTCGTCGAGCGCCGATCGGCCCAGCCACAGGTGCCCCAGCTCGTGCGCGAGGGTGAACATCTGCGCGGACTTCGTGTCCGCACCGTTGATGAACACCAGTGGCGCGAGGTCGTCGGTGATCGCGAAGCCACGAAACTCGTTCGGGTCGAGCTTGCGATGCGTGTTGTTGAGCACGATGCCGCTGCACATCACCAGGATGCCCAACGCGTCGGCTTTAGCAACGAATTGCCGAAGTGCGTCCTCCCACGTAGGGCACTTGCGTCGGGCGGCAAGATCGAAGCCCAGCGTGTCTCGGATCTTGTTCGCCGCCGACTCGATCGACGTCCGGAGCGTGAGCGAGCCGACGAACGGACGCACTTCCTCTCCTACGGCGCGTGCGTAGTCGTGATACCAACTCTGGCGCTGCTGACAGAGGTAGACGGTGTCGAGGAGGTTCGGGCTCGGGTGTCCGGCCTTCCCCTTTCGACCGCTCCGGAAATCCGGGATAGGAAGCGTCTCGACTGGCGGCTCGGCGAGAAAGAAGTATCCGAGCGGGGCGGAGGTTGCTTTCGCCAGCGCTTCGAGCTGCTTGAGCGTGGGCTTGGAGTCTCCGCGCTCCCACTCGCTGAGTTTGGGGAAGCGGCGGGACAGGGCTTCCGAGGAGAGATTCGCTCGCCGGCGCGCCCAGCGCAGGAGTTCGGGTCGCACGTCCGGGCGGATCATGCCGAGAATCTAGCCGACGGTCTGACCGGTCCGCGAGGTGCTGCGGACATCGATTTGCCGGTGACGGCGGCGGTGATCAGGCGAAGTTGACCTGCTGCTTGACCATGGCAGCGTCGCGGTCGCCAAGCCCTGTACCTACTCCGACCGCCCCCGAATCGCGTAACGTAGCAACCCTATCGCGGCGGCGGATGCGTGCATCACTCGTTCACGCGCGCGCGGGACGCTGGGGAATCTGATCTCGTCCGCTGCCTGGGGCCGCATCAGATGGACGGTAAGCTTCGCGATGAAATGCCAGTAGCCCAGGGGCGTGAAGGAATCCACGCGCCGGAGGGCACCCGACGCGATTCCGGCAAGGACACGATCGCCGCGCAGGCTCTGCACCTGAGAAAGATCGGCCACCAGCGCCGGCCGGCCGGCGTGAGCCGGCAAGTAGTACAACTCCGTGACGGTCTGGAGTTTGATGGCCTGCGCGTTGCCAAGCGAAGCGTTGAAAGGCACACAGGCAGCAAACACCAGCCATCCTGGATTGTCCACGTCGCATGAATGCGAAAGGAGGAGTCCCGGCCGCGCGGCGCGACCATAGCGGCCGTCCGTCCGTTGGTATAGCCACTCGATGCCTTCGACAACGTCGCCTTGGCAGAGCTTGTCGCCGAGTTGCGTCGCGAAGTAATCCGCGTCCACGAATCCAGTCACGCCAGCCTGCGCGATCAGTTGCCTTGCGGCACCTGGCGTGATCGCGGGAAAGATTTCCTGAACAAACCGCGCGTACTCAACGAGCATTTGCGCGGCGGCTCAGTCGTCGACGATGTCAATCGCCTCGAGATCCGGCCACGCGGTCGCGTCGAAAGCGCGGCGCTCGTCACCAGTCATCGGACTGCTATTCGGAAAGAGCGCCTGGGCAAATCCGAGCCATGTCGACGGCACCGGGGCGGCGAGCCGCAGCGCGATCCGGGCGCTGGGAGGAGCGACGATAGCGTCACCGGTCTCGATCGTGCGCATGAATCGTTGCAGGCGCTCCGCTACTGCCATGCCTTCAGGGCTTACACTCGGTGACCAGACAAAGAGGGGGAGAGCCACGGGATGCTCGCTGGTAGTACCAAGGTCTCCCGTTGCGGCGTACTCAAACGCAGCGGCCGCGACAAGCGGGGCAACAGGCATCATGCGATCAAACTCCTGACGCGGTCGGTGATTGTGTGTTCGAAGATCAGGTGCTCGCGCTCGTGAAGCATTTCAATGACGTCCCACGCCGTCGCCATACCGACGGGAGCGTTCGAGACGAGCTCGATATCCAGAATGATCGGTACCGCAATCGAATCCTGCACCTCGAGCAAGGCCTGTCGCATGATCCCTACCGTTGCGGGAAGGTCCGGTTGTGGCATCGCGATCTCGACGGCGTAGGTCGAAACGAATTGCGGTAGTCCTTCGGGAATATCTGGTGCTGAGGTAACCCAAAGCTTCAAATCACCGCAGTCCGCGGGCAATTCCAGGCGATTGACGTATCGTACTCCAATCCGGCTGATGGTCCGCGGCGGCATGTGCGCTTCGTACACGCTGAAAACCTCGCGCGCACACGCACGGAACGCGTTCCATCCAGCATACGGGCGAACCTCGTGTACAGAGACGGCTGACGTCAATATCCGTACAAGGCGATGTCCGCCCGTCTCCTCCAGTTGAACACCTGCGGCGTTGCGCTCTGTGGAAACGATCTCGAAACCATGCGCGGCGGGCTTGAACTCGCCGGCGACCCCGAAGAGTTCCTTTCGCTCCGGATACTGTACTCGCAGGGCATCAACAACGGGTGCGATCGCCTCGTGAGGAATGCTCTCACTGTCAGCAAACGAAAGCTGCAGGATCGCCTCCACAATGGGCGCGCGGACGTACTGTCTGTGCTCGGCGTGACCGGAGCCAGCCGGCGAGACTTCAGGACTCATCAAACCCACGAATCGCTCTGCACTCTACGGAGAATACCCCGGTCTCGCTCGCCAAGTGCCAAAAATGAGCCGCCTGTCCTGCGCCGGAAGAGTAATACTCCGCGCCTCGTGCCGCCACGCTCGAGAAACACGCCTCCAGGGCTCCATGTCCGCAGAGTCCAGTCCGCCAATGGCCCCGAAAAGCCAATTCGATCGAATGGGGGATTGGAGCGCGGATCGGCTGCGGACTCGGTCAACCCGCCGACTCACGCAGCAAACGACGTTCCGCTCGACTACCTTGGCCTTCGCTAGGCGCATAGGCCATTCACTACGAGCACTTTCGAGTCTGGCTAAACCTTGGCGCGTCGCGCATCCCTGCTTCGAAGGCTAAAGGGGAGTTCGACCGAATCCCGAGTACACCAAGAACTTGCCATGACAACCGCGATCGAGCGGCGAAATACTGAGATCACCACATTCCTGAGCGCGGTCTCGGAGACTCCAGATCTCTGGCAGTCCCTCGAGTTGCGCATCATTGCGGTTCGGCTCGGGGATCGCTGGCACAGCCTTAGCCTCCGCTGCCAGTTGGACGCGCGGACACCTGACTCAATCCCACGGCTGGCGGCACTTCCTATCACGAAACGGGTGGCGTGCTGGCAGGATGTTCGGCCGGCTTCCCAGTCGCATCACGAGATGGCCGAGCTGGTAGTGCGAGACGACGAGGTCGGGCAGCCACCCCGCGTTCGCCGGGTCCGCCGCCGCCAGCCGCTCGCGGCATCGACAGCCAGCTCAGGCGCGGCGATAAGGCCCGTCGTTGGCCGGCGCTCCGGAGCCCTTAGCGTTTGGGGGCATGGCACTCGTGAGCTGCGAGAGTAGCCAAGTCAACTCCGAGCGAGCCGTGCTGACCATCGCCGCGTAGGACCGGACCTTCAGATCGGGAGGATGCGATCCGGTGTCAACTCCAGCGGCATATCCCGCACCGATCATCAGAATCTCAATGTTTGGAAACTGGTGGCGCAGGTCATCGCGGTACTTCACTGCTTGGTTCTCGTCGTCGCGAGTGATGTCGCGCGAGGGCCGCTTGAACTCGATCAAGACGTGTCGTTCGTCTAGCCCGCCTGCGAGCAGGAGGTCGGGACGCTTGTTTGCGCGTGGTCCTGCGAACGCTTTCTCGCTCCACCGTTCAAGCGTTGTTCTAAGCGTTGTATTCGAGGCGATCAGTGCATACCCAGCACCGAGCACCCAGAGATTGTGCTCGAGCGCGCGATGCATTTCGGCTTCGAGCGTCTGGTCGTTCGCGAGCAGCGTAGTCAACTGGTCCAGGATGCGGAGACGGTGATGCGCCTGGTCCGCCATCATGGCCATGTCTCTCAAGCCGAAATCGTCGAGCGCTGCTGCGAAGGTCATCACATCCTGTCGGGAGGCTTCGTCAACAGCCTTCACCACCGTGTAATACTCGGTCAGCTCGAGCGCGGAGAGAGCGACGCTGATGACAGCGTCAATACGTTCCGGGTTTTCGCCGTAGAACTTCCCAATAACACGGTCGAGTTGGATACTCGCAGACTCTCGTCGGTGCTCGGGCAGCAGCTCGAGGCTGCGGTTGATTAGCTGCTGCTGCCTGGCCTTCGCGAGGCTGACCTCATTGGCGAAGACCGTCGTGAGTGCGCGCTTCACATGCTGTGACGCCCACCCGACGGTAGCCGCGTACGCTCGGCTATTCTCGATGATGGCACTCCAGTCAGCGGTCGTGGAGTCAGCGAGCCCGTCCGCCGCGAGTTCCCCGTACACCTTGCGCAGCAGCTTGGGTGGGAGCGAATCGTCCTCGTCCAATCCCAGGTGCGTGGGCTTGCCCACAATTTTACCGGTGACTCGAATAGCGATTCCCGGCTGTTTGAGGGGTCGCTTTCCGTCGGCGACCGTGAAACGCAGCGACACGGAACCGACACCCGGAAGTTCGGTCGTTTCACTGAAGCTTTGGCCTTGGATGTCCTCGACGCCGACCACGTCGCCATTCACGAGCACGACGAACGTTTCCTGATGTCCGTACTCAAGTACGAGGAGTTGCTTCAACCGCTCGGGCGCGGGAGGTTCGAGTTGCTGGGCAAGACTCGATAGAGTCACTGTCGTGCCGTGATCGTTCACCTCGCATACTCCCTCGCTCAGCGGCAAGTTGATCGCCTCGAGTTCCTCGTTGGCTGGGAGGTCTTCTTTCCCGATGCGCACGCGCGTCGACGCACCGCGCGCCCTCGTTTCGATCTCCATCACGTCGGCGACCATAAGGCCGGCGAACTTTCCGATGCCCTTGCGGCCTTTGACAGTCCGCCGGAGCCCGTGTGTTTGCTCGCCCTTCCGCGTGCGACGGTCGTTGGCGATCACGAGGTAGTCGTGCTCGAGCTCCTGGCGCGTCATGCCGCTACCGTTGTCCAATACGACGATGGGCGCGTCTGTGAAGAGCGCAGGGAGAGTGACCTCTACGCGTGTCGCGTCTGCGTCCCACGCGTTGTCGATCAATTCTTTGAGCGCATGTTCTGATGACCGGTAGCCCTCGCCCAGCAGCGTGGCGAGTCGCGGGTCGACCCGAAACTGCGCCGCGCCAGACTTGCGTCGCGGTGAACGGGCGGCGGGTGGGGATTGGGCCATCACGGGTCACGGAGCGGGCGTGGGTGAGGCGAAAAACAGCCTGTGCGCAGATGCGCGCCAAACTACGGTACGCGAGCGGGCCGACCTAGTGCCTCTCGTTCAATATTGCAGGTTGTTTGTCGCGCGCCAATGCCAAGAGTGTTGAGGACTTCGGTGTGAATCACCGGTTCCATGGCCTTTGCCACACGGCTGCGTCATCGGGATTGGCCGTCACGCCGAGATCTCGAGCTCCTAGCGGGTGCGGCGAGAGATCGTGAGTCGAAGCTCACCGCTAGGTCTAACAGGCATCGCAGCGCCAGCGGCTGCGAGGAATCGCTCCGGGAGACGTGGCGCAACGGAGCGTATGCGGCGCACCAGTTCATGAAATGCGTAACCGCAAACTGCCGGACTCTCTCCAAGGTCAAGGGTGTTCTTTGTCTCCGACCAACCGTCACGAAGCGTGTGAAAATGTTTGCTCCCATTCGGGAATACGAAGTAGTTGAGAAGTGCCAGGTTTCGGAGTGAGCGCTGCGCAAGCGTGCGTGCCGGCTCATCGCGCAGGCCAAACATATGACAAAGTTTGAGCCCCTTCGACCAAAGAGTGTTTGCGTCCCCAACGGACAGAGCGCGTCTCGCGTGTGTCCAGGGACGATCAGGATGGCCGGCTGAACGCATCTTGAGTACCGGCACATGCCCACGCTCGAGGAGATCGGGCCAACCTGGAGGGGTCGGCGCCACCATCTCTTAGCACGCAGGAGAATCCAGATACCCGGAGCGTTGTCAGTGAACACAACCCGTTGGTCTCCCTCCCGATGACGCCATCCCTTGTCAGCGTTGTTCCGGACGAGTAGCAGGGGATCGGGACACTCGTGCCAAGCGATGGCGGCTTCGGTCCACGCGGCTACGATTCCGGCGTCCGGCCACCAGGGAGCAACAAAACTGTCCATATATTCGGCGAGGGTTCCCGACCATGGGTAGTCGGGCGCCGGCGGCTGGGACGAACCGCCGGGCAGAACCAACAACACTACGCGCTCCGCAGCCGGCGGAGGAGGTTCACGCGCTCGATCACTGCGGCCGCCACCACCATGATCTCATCCTCCGTGTTGAATCGCCCGACGGCGAACCGAATCGAGCCATACGCGGCCTCGTCGGGCACACCGCACGCCTTCAGGACATAGCTCGGCTCTAGGGACGCCGACGTGCAGGCAGATCCCGAACTGACGGCCACGTTCTTCAGTCCCATCATCAAGGCTTCCGATTCCACTCCGGCGAAGGACACGTTCAGGTTGCCAGGCAGCCTCTCGTCAAGCGATCCGTTCAACGTCAGCCCATCCAACCCGCTCCACAGCAGGTGCCGCAGCCGCTCACGGAGCGCGAGAATCTGACGGGCCTCGGATGCCATTTCCCGCTTCGCGAAGTCGCACGCAGCACCGAACCCAACGATCCCAGGCACATCCAGAGTACCGCTCCGGAACCCACGCTCGTGGCCGCCGCCGTCAAGCAAGGGCGCCACCCGCACCCGGGGCCGCGACCGTACATATAGGGCGCCGACGCCCTTGGGCCCGTAGATCTTATGTGCGCTCAGCGACGCAAGATCTAACTTCAGCTCGTCCACCGAAATAGGAATTTTGCCGAGACCCTGCGCGATGTCTGAATGCACGAGGACCCCACGGCTTGCCGCGATGGCGGCAATCTCACGAACGGGCTGAATCGTTCCAATCTCGTTATTTGCGAGCATGACGGACACCAAGAGCGTCGAGTCACTGATTTCCTCCGCCACTCGGTTCGGTTGGACGCGCCCGTCAGGACTCACCCGCACATAGGTTACTCGCGCACCAACTGCCTCTTCGAGTGGTTGACCGCCTGCCTCGACGGGTAACCCATCGTCGGCAGTTGTCCGCGAATCGACCGAAGACATCGCCCGATCTCGTGAAACCCGCGCGGGCTCGATGGATCGCAGTTTGGCCCGAAACCGGGTACGCAGCGTCTCCAGGTGCCTGCAGGTGTCGAGGACAGCCTTGTGCTCTATCGTAGACGTGATCACGTGATTGCCCTTCGCGCCATACGCTTCGACGACTCCCTTGATGGCCATGTTCGTCGACTCCGTCGCGCCAGAGGTAAAGATGATCTCCTTCTCGGATGCGCCGATCAGATCAGCAACCTGTTTCCGGGCGACGGTCACCGCCTCTTCTGCGCGCCAACCAAAGGCATGAGTCCTTGATGCCGCGTTGCCGAACTCGGAGGTCAAGTACGGCATCATTGCATCAAGTACTCTGGGATCCAGGGGAGTCGTCGCCTGATTGTCCAAATAGATGGGCTTCCCCTCAAACATCGGATCAGTCGACCGGGCGGCCACGGATCAACATCCCCACTCGAAACTCTCGTGATTGCTAGACGGCCGCGCATCGATCCCGAGTCGCTCACACAGGGCCTGTGCAAGAGCGATCGCGTGGCCTCCTCGAGTGTTGTCGGTAATAACGTACTGCGCACCGGTAGCCCGCACGTACTCCACCGTGCCGGTGAAGTCCGCATGATCCGTGAGGGCAACTCGGTATGCCCGACCCGAGTACTCCAGAACTGGATTCCGACGGTCGGTCATGAAGGCGCTAAGGATGATCGTTGCTCCGTTGACGACCTGCGCTGGAAACCGATCACCCTTCGAGTAGAACCGAATATACCGGCCGCTGGCCACCGCCTCGCGGCCGCCGATTGACTCCGCCTTCAATACACTTGCGGCAACAGAGCCGAATCGTTGATAGACCGCCACGTCGCGGCATAGGTCGTCCCCGCCCACCATCGGTGCGTCAATCTCGCTTCCGAGCAAGTGAAGAGCGCGATGAATTGTCCCGCGGAAACCCTTAAGGTGAACCGGGCCAACGACCAGCTTGGCGCGAACCAGCTCGAGCAGGCGCGCCTCTGCTTCCTCCTGTGAGTACTCTCGAACGCTCGTTGGGCTGCCGTATGTCCCATCAACGACGAGAGCGTCACACGTCATTTGGTGCTCAGGAGACAGCGGCCATGAGAAGTCGCTTGAGTATCCGAGCCGCACGCCATCGGACTCCACGAGTACTTGGGCGGATCCAAGCATATGCTGATTCGGAAACAACGTGATTTGCGTCGATTCCAGGTCGTGCGGATGGTAATACCGAAGGGGGTAGAGGTTGCCCCCGTTCGCGCGAACCCCGAGGTCCGCATTGTACTCCGCGACCAATAGGTCGAACGTCCCCTCGCTCATCAGCAGGTCTTGAAAGCCCTTGCTGGTCTCGAACTCATACATGTGGTCGGCGTGCACGTGCGTTTGCACCCTAATGCGCCGTGCCCGATGAAACCCGTCGCATACAACGTCAGGACCGAGTAGCACTGCGCCACTCCCAAGTACATCGATCGGAAATGTCGTCAAGCTTCCGCCTCACGTTTCAGTTCGGCGTTGACGCGTGCCTCCAATTTATCTCGCCCTTCGCGTAGCACACCCGCGAAGTCTGCGCCACCCGACAGCGTAAATCGGTCTGGTCCAAGACGACCACCGACTTGGAGACCATTCAGCCCTCGCTTAAGTGCGGAGCGCAGCACTGTATCGCGCGCTTGCTGCGACATCCCTTGCAGGCGCTGGCGAAGTTTGCTGTCGGTAATGGCCCCGATGAAAACATGCCGCACGTCCGTATGGGGTCGCATTCGCAGCACTCCCGCGACGCAATCCACCATGGGCAGTCCAGATCGCTTACGTGCCTGCACCAGCTGCCTAGTTTCGCTCGTCGTCAGGCCGTATTCCAAGGTAGCCGCAACACCTTCGCGCTGATCCTCAACGTTAGTCAACCGCGAGAGCTCGAATGCTGCTGAGAAGCCGAGCGAAGTGCCGGATTTCCCCCAGTCTACGAGATCCTGCAGGTCTTGCGGCAGGTTGAGCAACGCGAGGAACCGGCCTACCTGAGTGGCCTGAAGCCGAGTCCTCTCCCCACAATCCGAAGGGCTCAACCCTCCGTCGATTGCCGTCTGGTAGCGTCGCGCCACCTCGAGAGGCGATAGCGCTCGGTCCCCTCGATGAGTACCAACTGACACGAGAAGGAGTTTCCAGTCCTCCGGCGTTAGCACCACGCCCGGCACCTTAGAATCCCTTCGCAGCCAGCCCTTCCTCGATCAAAGACGCCGCGGCCTCGTCCTGGGTTACCGACTCACTCTGGGCATGCAGTTGCAGGGACCGATGGATCTCCGAGGAAAGCGTTACGATGACTTGCGTGATCTTGGCGCCAGTCTTTGCGGCTTCGATCGAGTCGTCGACCGGTGCATCCGGGTTCTCCGCCCGCTCTTGTACCAGCTTCTTCTGCTGAACACCGCTCATCGACGTCATTTCCTTCGCCAACTTCACGGCCTCCTTCTCGTCGGCGCCTTCCCCGCCTGCGGCGGCTGCGTCTTGTGCGCGAAGCGCCACCTTCATGTTGAGTTCCCCCGCTTCAACGAGCTTCTTCAGGGCGGGGACGAGGCGGTCGAACTTCCTGGACTGGTGCTGCACTCGGATCGGGGCAGCCAATATGCGAGTGGCCGTTACCGGGCGGAACTCACACACTACGGGTTCTGTCAGAGCATGAGTGCCAAGGGCGACTGCTACGACAACGCTGTGGCCGAGAGCTTCTTCGCGACGCTCGAGCACGAGCTGCTCAGTGTCGAGCGATTCGCCACACACGGCGACGCCAAGCGGGCCCTGTTCGAGTTCATCGAGGTGTGGTACAATCGCCAGCGTCGGCACACGCGTCTCGGTTCCGTCAGCCCGGCACGCTATGAGGCACTCCGCTCCGCAGCGTAAACTCGGTGTCCATCAATTCGGGTGAGCTCCACACTTCAGTCCAGGTACATCGATCACACTCCTTCTAAACTGCACGGCCCCTCTTCTACGCGCGAGGTGCGGTGCCTTGGTTGGAGAGTTCCCCTATGGACGAGCGGTTGCGGTTCATCCAGGATGCGCAGAGCGATCGATGGAAGATGGTGGAACTCTGCGCGCGCTACGGCATCAGCTGCCGGAATGGGTGCAAGTGGCTCGCGCGGTACGCCGAGGAGGGACGGCGTGGGTTGGCCGATCGCAGTCGCGCCCCGCACGGCCCTGCGAACGCGCATTCCTTTGGGTTGGAGAAGCCAATAGCCGCGCAGACGCAGCGTTAACGTTCCCACTTGTTGCGAATCCTATTGTCTGACGCCATGCCGCATAGAACCTGTGGAGGCGCGCGCGGATTTGACATCCGTTGGACGAAGGCGAGAGACAGGCGGCTGTGTTGATGACACGCAACCAACATTGGATTGCCCTTTGCCAACCGCTTTAGTCCGCGGCGCCAAGGTGAGGATCTCACCATCGACAAGGCAGCGAGAGCGGGCATCTCGCGCCACCCGCTCCCGCCGCCCCCGTGGCTCCTGTTGGGGCTGAACACTTCAGTGATTTCAGCGTTAGAGATCGCTGCTGACGACCCAACGTCATGGAGGAGCCACCACGTCAGATCACACACATGGCCCGGAGGAGATTAGGGCTCTACTAGCGCAACGTCTACGCCGCCTGTCGCCTGTGACGCGCGAAGTCGCTGCAAGATGCTTTGAAAGTGCTCACGCTGGGCCGGGGTGAGGACCCGATCCGTCTTCGCCAACGCGGGAAGGTAGAGCGTAACGGCTCCAGGCATCTGGTCCCGTCGAGCCAACCCGCGGAGCGCCGCATGGATAGCCCGACTGAGAGTCTCCTCAGAATCCTCTCCAATCTTGACCTCAATTGTCGGTACGTCGCTTGGCCGCGGCCCGATAGTCACTATGGCAGCAGTGCTGTCTCGGGACAACCGCCGCACAAGCCGCACTTTAGCGGTTGTTGCTGCAACATGGCCGCTTGTGGCGGTTGTCGGATGTGGACTTGCCATTGCGTAGGCCCTCTGAGCGGCCGCTGCGCCAGACCATGTCAGCTGACACGCAGTTACTGCTGTTAGCAAGCGGAAGTGATCATAGCGCATTGATATTCCCGAAAACGGTTAGATGTCGAGTTACATGAGGGCGTAGTTCGTACACTCTCTTCCGTCATAACGCCACGTATTGCCGCCGTCCGTACTGTAGTACCAATCAATCCACTTGACGCAGACCTCCGTGGAACCTCCCGAGTTACCACTGCCTCCCGGCCCACCCTCCAGTCCGGTGTTCACCGGTGTTCCGCCCGGACCTGCAGCGGGGCCGCCCGGCTTGAGGGCCGGATCACCTGGTTGCGTGCAATAATCCATTTGGGGTGTGTTGGGATCATCACATTCGTATTGTGCGAAATCTTCGTCGCACAGGGGGCCTGTGCTCGACCATGCAACAAGCGCACGCGACACCTCACCCCAACCCACCGCCCCCAAGCTCAACGAGAATGGATTTCCACCGTCTATCGCCTTGAGCAAGCTGACAGATATGCCGAAGGGTACCGCTTTCCGCGCGCGCGCCGTGCCTCCGGCAGCCAATGTATAGTTACAAGGAGGCGTGTTGATATCTATCTGGCCATAGAGAGGGACCTCGTAGGAACCCTCGTTCGTGCTATTACGCGCGGCAGCGTACGGGATATAAGGCCACTTATAGCCGCTGCTATATGAGGACCCAAGAAAAATGGGGCTGCCGTTGCGCGTCGCGTCGAGAGTCAGATCAATCTTCCACTGGTCACCGTACATGTAGACCATGTGTCCTGATATCCACCCCGAGGTCGTTGGACCCGGCGGAAAGCCTGATGCCGTTGCTTCGAGGATGTCGGCGGGATCCATATCCGTTGGCGGAGGCTGCCCGTCCCAGGCGTAGAATCCATCCGCTGTCTGATAAAATCCGGACGAGAAGTCGATTTTGCTCGGAGTCTTTTGCGGTGCCAAAGAGGGCGCGGTTGTCGGTACTTCATGACAACCCATGGCTACGAATAATGTTGCCACTACGGTGATCTTTGGAGCCCATCTGCTGAATCCAGACACGTGCGGACCTCCCAGTCGAGGGTTAACGTGCAGCATCTCCGCAGCGGACTGCTACAGAGCGCAATGCCGCGCGAAAAGCGAGAACATCGACACTGGAGCCGCGTCTGCCGCAAACCGGGTCGCGGTACGCGCAACTCCCCACACTATTGCAATCGCTGCCTCGGGACTCTCCACTAAGACCGGGCCTGAGGAGACACGCCCAGTCGGCACTTCATCAGGGGCGCTCCACGCGCCTTGCTTCCACGACATGTGGTAGGTGACGCGCGTACCGTCTGCTGTGCCGGGAGGCGCTTTCACAACTACGTGGACGTCGCCCGCGCTGTCCTGAAGCTGCGCTAGGTTGTCTGCGCGAGAGGCCAGAACCACGCTATCTGCCGGTACCCAAGTAGCACCGTTATCGCGGGACAGAAGTGTCAGAATCTTGTCCGCTCGCCCGGAGTTCTCCTTCGACACATGCCCCCATACGGCAAGCAGGACGCTCTCTGAGGGCACCACTGTCGCTTTGTACAATCTCAGCTCGTTCAGGTTGTCCATTCCGGACCACTGAACGCGTTCGGGCCGGTGCCACGCAGAATCGCGGAGGTTCTTTCGCATGACATACACATGTTGGCCGCTAATCCCAGGCCTCTGTGCATCGCCGACTCCTGCGAACATCACCAACAGGGTCGTATCCCCTACGATCACCGCCGTTAACTGGGATGGTAGTGACGGCGCACGGAGCAAGGCGGTGTGCCATTTCTCGCCTTCGCGATGCAGATATGCGATACCACCCCCAGAGCCACGAGCATATGCCACCGCAACGTGAACATCCCCAGCAGCATCGACGGCAATTGCAGGCGCCCTACCCGTCCAATCCAACCGTTGCGCGTCAAAAATTGACTGTGGTGTGTCCCACCTGCCGTCATGAAACTGAGAGTACCAGACGGTGTTATCAGTTGAGTCGGGGACACCAGTGAGTGGGCCCTGCCAGATCAAGTGCACCACCCCGTCGCGCTCTAACACCGCCCCATGCCTGCCAAGTGGGAAGTTCAGACGCTGGGGCTCGACTGCGCCTGTGCTGTTCCATAGCCAAGGTCTCGCTCCAAGCAGTTGAGACGAGAAGGGGGCATCACCGAGGCCGGTGCCAAGGGGAGAAAGGAATGAGGCACGCGTTGCCCAGAGAAAGGAAGGCGTACCCAACAGCATGACTGCTTTTTGTGCATGCCATGAAATGGGCGCTTCGATGTACACTGGTCGCCCATCAGTGCTTACGAGCTCACGAGGCGCAGACCACGCGATAGCGCACTGGGCGGCGACGAACCGGGGAGCTAGTCCGCCGGACACGCAGAGATGCGCGCACAACAACAGTGAGACCTTGCTCGTCACGATGTCCCCACGATCCTCGCCGAAAGCAGTAGGAGTCAAACGCGCCCGACCGACGTCGAGTGCGTGACTTATGGTGCGCGGCAATATTACGGCTGTGGCGACTAGTGTCAAGAGTGATCTTACATAGATATAGGCAATATTTAGCGGAGCGGAACTCCAGACTCATTGCTCTGACTGATAGCAGAAGCAGATCTGCTCAGCGTTCACTGCTCAGCAAAAAGCTTAAGATTTTCTAAGGATCCCCGCGCTCGTCGCAAACTCGCTCTAACGTGATGTGCTCGTAGCGACTACCTTCGCGGTCGAAGACGTCCACAGTTCCGGGAGGAGCGCGTGAGGAGCCAATTGCTAATATGGTTGTTTCTTACCTGTTTTGCGTCTGGAGCGGCGCGTGCGCAAGACACTTCTACGGCGGAGACCTTGCGAAGAGTTAGCGCTCTACAGGCAAGGATCGATACCATGCAGCGTGAACTGGATGGCATCCGTGGACTTCTCGCGCCTCCGGGCGCTAGCGCGATCCTGTCCGAGAACAGCGTCGCGCCTATTGTCACTGCGACGTTCTCACCTCGTCCGGCAACGAAGCGCGTAGGCTGCGTGGCACATGCAGGACTGCCTGATCGTGCTTGCACTCCGGGAGCGGTCATGACGCGCGATCCGAATGTCATTTGCAATACGCCGACTGGTCCACGTCGCCACGTCACCGCTGCCATGAAGTTGCAGGTTATGAAGGCGTATGGTGTGCCATCTCCCCAGCCTTCAGGCGCCTACGAAATCGATCACCTGATTCCGCTCGAACTGGGTGGAGACAACGCCATCGAGAATCTTTGGCCGGAGGCGGCGTCGCCAGCGCCTGGGTGGCATCAAAAGGACGCCGTCGAAAACAAGCTACACAAAATGTTTTGCGCTCAGCAGATCACGCTCAATCGGCTTTGCGCGCTCAGCCAGTCCTCCACACATCCCACATCCGGTTCACCAGCATCCGCCTGAGATAGTTGAGCTCCTTCCGTTCCCGCAGATCGAACCGAGTAGGATCGATCATCCACAACTCCACCAGCGCTTCCTGGACCAGATCGTCCTGCTGATCCCGGTCCTCCGTGATCCTCCTGGCCGCAGGCAGGAGCGACACCTCCATCCCCGGCCACATCGCCTCCACGGCCCGGCCGCTGTCTCCCGAAAGAGTCGTGACCTGCGATCCAAACCGCCAGAATTCCCTCGGCATCACGGCCACCCACTGCACGCAGCCACGTCGCCACGGACGACCCGACAAGCCGCCGACGCATCGAGTTCCACCCACCGCGCGAACCGATCACCCCCAGACGGCCATAGCCGGCGCGCCAGCCGCACCGTATTCCCGCCGCCGAGCTGACCACGCTCGTTCGCGTCCCCTTCTATGGTATGAACGTCCACGTACGTCCGGCTCACGGCCATCGTTCCGCTCGCACACACCCGCGCCACCACGCCCGCATGGACGAAACTCGCCCGCTTCGGTGAGTACTGGAGAAAGACGTCCCCGGCCTCCGGCTCCTTCCGCAGAATTCCGCGCTCGGCGGCGAACGTGCCCAATTCCGCGGCGGTCCGCACCGACGTCATTGGCCAGAGAGATTGCTCGCGGGAGTGGTCGTACTGCGACCAGAACCCCCAATGCTGGATGACCGCGATGTCCAACGCCCGCGGCATCGGCTCGTCACCACTAGCACCGTTGTGGCACAGGCGATCGATCAACCCACCCGCGACATGATCGGTGACGTGCTCACCAAGCCCGACGAACGCACTCGCCGTCGCGATCAGGCGCTGCGGAGAGAGCCCGCTCATTGGGTTGCTCCGCAAAGAGCGGCGTAGCGGTAGCCGCTGTCGTCCTGCAAAGAGCGAACAACCGGCATTTCCGAATCGCACCGCAGCGCTCGGCCCCGCACCCGCGGCGGCGCCGCGAGCCCCCGCCGGAGCAGCTCCCGCCGCAGCAACCGATGCACCGCCACGATGTGCGCATTCACCGCGCCGCGCGTCACCCCTAGTTCGCTGGCGACCGCCTGATACGACGCCTTGTCCTCACGCACCATCATGAACACCCGCCGGCGAGTGGGCGGCAGGTTCGCCAGAGCCTCCGCGAGGAAGACATCCAGCTCGCACTCATCGATGATCAACGCGGGAGACATCCACGTGCACGTGCCTCGCGCAGCAGTCGCACGCGCATGCTCCGCCTCGTGTCTCGCGCGACACCGGCGTTCGCGGATCGCATCGATCCATCGACGCCGAACGATGCGTCGAATGAAACCGCCGAGGCGGATGATGTCCATTCGGTTCTTGCCGCGACGAAGGTTGCGGAGGCACTTGAGCACCACGTCCTGGGCAAGGTCCTCCGCTGCCTCACGCGGCAGGAACTCGCCGGCATAACAAAGGGCAAGAGTGGAGACTTCGGCGAGAAATGATTCTTCCTCGGACGCTTGGGTGGGATACAGGTAGTCCAATTGAGGCTCCGGCGAGAGACGGCGAACAAGAACCGTCGAGATCGGCGGTTCTATTCCTCAGTCGTTCTCGTTCGTGACCCGATTGTGCTTCGCGCTCATCGGGTCATGCCTGCGGGGAAGTGCTACGACGACGCCAAGAATACGAGCCGCGCGTCACGTGACCGTCATCATTTCAATGCACGCGACATCTCGGCGCGACCTGCCTATTGACTTTTCGCCTCGAGAATACGTCTAGCATATGGAGACGTCGTGTTAGACGTTCGATCGAGCAAGAGGACGTTGCTGTCGTCCTGAGCGGAGCGAAGGACCTGCACTTAGAGGGCGTCGAGCTCTCGGTGTGGACAGACGCCACGTCCGCGCGTCCAAGTGAGTTTGCCGCACAGCCAACCGAGTTTGCTGTGCGGCCAGATGACCTGACTCCAACGGACAGATCGCTTGGCAGTGCGTACGCCTCGCTGGTCGGAGCAGACACATTATCGCACCGCGCGGCCACGTGACTGGATGGCACGGACAGGTGACCGGACAGCGCAGCCACTTCACCATGCCGGTCGATCCACCCGACGCGTTTCGCGCAGCCAGGTGAGTAGGCAGGACGGCCAGGTCATTTGCCGAAACGGGCACATCACCATGCAGCGCAGCCAGATGACCTGACGCAACGGACAGGTCGTTTGTCGGTGCGGCCGGATCACTCGACCGTCCGAACAGATGACCGTACCGCGCGAACATGCGAGGTGCTCGGCCAAGTCGACGCACCACTTCCGAACGACCACATGACTTTCCTGCGCGGATAGATCGTTCGACTGTCCGGCCATGTGACTTTCCTCAATTGCGAGGTGACTGCCCACAGAAAACGCCAGAACGTCACGCGCCGTCGTGACGGCACACACGTCGGTCGTCGCACCACGCAACGTGCCACACCTCACTTCCATATGGAGATTTGATGCAGACAAAGCAGGGCAACATGCTGCGATCACTTCGCGCAGCAGAATCATTTCTCAACGACAACGCCGCCAGGCTGGCCGACGTCGTCAACACCGGCGTCCGTCAGGAATTGACGGACGCCACCACTGCGCTCGCCGCGCTCGTGTCCGACCAGAGCGGACATGACCTTGCGTCGCAGGGCGCAACACTGAACCAGCGCGCCCTCCGCGTGACGTTGATACGCGATCACATGCTCCCGATCTCGCGGATCGCACGCGCGAATCTTCCGCAGACGCCGCAGATCGAGCCGCTTCGCATGCCAGCAGGAAAGCCGACCGCGGAGATACTCGTCGCCGCCGCCACGGGTATGGCGAAGGCCGCACTCCCGTACGCGGACGTCTTCATCCGGGCGGCGCTCCCGGTCGACTTCATCGCGCAATTGGAGAAGGCGGCGCAGGCTCTGCTCGACTCGCTGAACGACCGCGAGCAGAGCCAGGGCAAGCGCACCGGTGCCACCACAGACCTCCAGGCCAAGCTCCGTGACGGTCGCAAGATCGTGCACATCCTCGACGCCCTCGTGAAGAGCGCGCTCAAGAACGAGCCGGGCCTCCTCGCCAACTGGAACGCCGTGAAACGCGTGAAGCTCGTACCGGGCCGGCCACCCGTCACGCCCACCCCAACCCCAACCC
>DAIUFP010000031.1:0-58782 GCA_036844565.1 Gemmatimonadaceae bacterium
CCGGTTTAGGTCCGTAGCTCAATTGGTAGAGCACCGGTCTCCAAAACCGGCGGTTCAGGGTTCGAGTCCCTGCGGGCCTGTTGACGGAGGGTCGGACAGTCTGACTGTCTGACAGTAGTTGGAAGGGACGTGATTGGTCGGGAGCGGTCGATCGCGTGGAAAGTTGAAGTCCTGTCAGGCTGTCGGACCGTCAGACTGTCAGACTTTTTGTTCACGGCGGTATCGTCTAGGGGACTAGGACACGGCCCTCTCAAGGCTGGAACACGGGTTCGAATCCCGTTACCGCTATGTGGAAGCAGGGCTCGTTCGTCTATCGGTTAGGACGGCACCCTTTCACGGTGCAGAGACGGGTTCGACTCCCGTACGGGCTATACAACGAGTCTGACGGTCGGACAGTCGGACGGCCTGACAGGAAATCGAAGGATCGAAAGTTCGGGACGGTAACCGTAGTGCAGGAGATCGGATTCGGTGACGGCACGTGCGTCACGCGAGCCCCGATGTGTGAGAGGGGCCGTAGCTCAATTGGTTAGAGCACTCGACTGTCACTCGAGAGGTTGCGGGTTCGAGCCCCGTCGGCCCCGTCCAAATAGGAGGATAGGACGTTAGGATGATAGGAAGAATAGGAAAGCAGTCTGATTGCGTATCCTATCCTCCTATCATCCCGCAGTTCGCGCCCTGGTGGTGAAACTGGTAGACACGCAGTCTTGAGGAGGCTGTGCCGAAAGGCGTCGCGGTTCGAGTCCGCGTCAGGGCATGTAACCTCGTAGTTGCCACAGTAGCTCAGGGGTAGAGCACTCGATTCGTAATCGAGCGGTCGTGAGTTCAATTCTCACCTGTGGCTCTCAAAAAGCTCCACTCGCTGAGAGTGTGCAGGAATTTCGGCCCGGTGCGCTCTCGCGTATCGGGCCGTTGTCGTTCGGTGGCGCACACCTCATGCATAGGGACGGGTGCCGGCGGCGACCACGCACGCCGCGCCATCAATCGAAGAGGAGCAAGCCGCATGGCCACGTACGACCCTTCCGTGATCGGCACCATGGCCGACCACATGTATGCGCGAGCGTCGAGCCAAGTCGTTCGCTCCACCATCATCGGTGTGGTGGTCGGCCTCGTCATCGGCTACATGGCCGGTGTGTTCGCCTACCGCCAGCTGCACTCGGACGACTACTCCCTCGTCATCGCGCTAGTGCTCGGACTCCTGTGCGGCCTCGAAGGCTTCGCGGTGGGCCGAAGCTCTGCGCTCCTCCTGCGTTTTCAGGCCCAGCAAGCGCTGGTGATGGCGGAGATCGAGCGGAATACGCGGAGGGACGAGTCACCGGATCCCGCGTTCGACGATCGGCGGATCGAGCTCTCGCGTTAGGTACGCGTCACGATCCCAGGCGCTCGGTGTGCGAGCAGCCCCGGGTGCGTGTCACGGGTGCGCATGGCATCGAAGACTTTCTGCACGGTGGAGAACACGGCGGTGCGATCGGTGTCCTGTGCGTGGGCGGCGCGAGCCGGAGTGTGCAGGGCGGCGGCGAGCGCCAGAGCGGCGATGCAACGTGAAGTGCGCATGGACAAAATGGGTTCAGGACGTCGGCAATGTCCCGGTGGAGGCAGGCAGCCGTCGGCCGCGAGTTGTTCACCGCTCCGTCATGCTGTAGGTTGCAGGCACGCGGGCGTAATTCAGTTGGTAGAATGCCAGCTTCCCAAGCTGGACGTCGCCGGTTCGAGTCCGGTCGCCCGCTCTTGTGTGTTTCATAGGAGAAACTGACGCCTCAGTCCCAGCAATGGATCGAGGCGTTTGTACGTGGGTTCTACGACGTCGTGTGAGGGGCAGTCGCCGCCTAGCTGACGGCGTGAGGAAACTGCGATGCGACGACGCCCCGCATGCTGCCCCTCGCACGTTCCTTGGCGTTGAATCGCGACGGCCCGCAGACGCTCCTCGTTCATGGCTCCGCCGTCGCCTGTGGTTCGCGCACGCAGGCAGCGTCGGATAAAGGGGGATCGACAGTATCCCAGCAACGCGGCGCACGTCATTTCAAGCGTACATCGCTCCAGTTGTATCCAGTCTGGTCGATACTCATGGTGTGCTCTCCTCAATCGGCTGAGGTCAGCTACGTCCAGCTGAAGTGTCGCCGCTCTCCAATGTCTGCGACGGACATTTTGAGCACCGATACCGTGATGCTGTCGCGCGCACGCGGCCATCACTCTGGTGCGGCTACGCTCTCCTCAGGAGTTGATGGATGTCCCGCGCCGAACTGCATGTCACTTTCGGGAGAGTGTTCAGGGCCCGGTGCGTCGCGTCTCCGTCTTCGGTCTCCCTCTTCTTCCTGGACAACCCTCGCAAGCGACGCGCGACGACGTCGAAAACCCGCGCGTACCTCGCCACTGCAATGCTGGCGCTGGCGACTACGGCCTGTTCCGATAGCATGACGGTGCCGAAGATATCGAGCACGCCGAGTAGCGGACAGTTGTGCAACGCGTGTCTGAAGCAGAACACCAGATTCACGGTGGCAACCGGGAACTTGCGCCTTCAAAAGGCCGGAGCGTGCTTACGGCGACAAGTGTCCTCATGCCGGTGACATGTTCGATGCGTCGTAGATGGCCTTCGGCCTTCCGCCTCCTGTAAATCATCGACGCATCGCGTTGGGCATGACGGCGATCCTCGCCGGTGGCGCGGTGCTCTCATGGGAGGGGCGGCTCGCCTGGGGTGGCGCGACCGGCCCGCTGTTGGTTGCGGGGGCGTGTCTCGCCTGGGCCGTAGACAATAACCTCACGCAGAAGGTCTCGGCCGGGGATCCGGTGCAGGTCGCGATGATCAAGGGGCTGGTGGCCGGTGCCGTCAATATCGGAATCGCGCTGATGCTCGGCGCGCAGCTTCCGGGAGCTGGGCGTGCTGCACCGGCGATGCTGCTCGGCTTCTTCGGATATGGGGTGAGCCTCGTTCTGTTCGTCCTGGCGCTTCGCCAGCTCGGTACGGCCCGCACGGGCGCCTACTTCTCCACGGCGCCGTTCGTCGGCGCGGTCGTCTCGCTGGCGATCTTCCGGGAGCGGCCGACGGCCGCCCTGCTCGCCGCCTCGGCATTGATGGGCGTCGGCGTCTGGCTGCACGTCAGCGAGCGTCACGTGCACGACCACGCGCACGAGGAGCTGGAACACGAGCACTCACACGTGCACGACGCGCATCATCAACACCTTCATGACGCACGCGACCCGGCGGCGAGCGATCCGGTGCCTCACTCGCACCGGCACCGGCATAGGCCAATGGCGCACACGCATGCGCACTATCCGGATCTGCACCATCGCCACGGCCACGAGACGGCGGGCGAGCCCATCGACTCGACACAGTCACGCGCGCTGGACGTCGACGGTCACAATGAACACGATCACACCAACCAGGCCGATCATCGCGGCCACGTAGAAGGGCAGGGCGGGTGACGCGCGCCAGAGCAAGCCACCCACGAATGCCGCCGGTGCGATCGCCAGACTCCTGATCAGGTAATAGAGTCCGACGGTGCGCGCCCGCAGCGACGGCCGCGCCAGGTCCACGATCGACGCCTTGCGCGCGGGCTCGCCGATCTCGCGGAGCCCACCCACCATGAATGCGAGCACGAGTCCCGCGAAGCTGTGCGCCCACACCACGGCGAGCGGGAAGAACGCAAAGGCGATGAACGTTCCCGTCACGAACGGCTTCTTGCCAGCGCGCTCGGCGATGCGCGCCGCAGGAATGTAGACCACCATGGCAGTTGCGGACTGCACGGCGACGAGGACGCCGAAGCGGGGGGCCGATACCCCGGCGACGTTCACCGCGTACAGCACGAGAAAGACGTCCACCATGGCTTCACACGTGCGGATGAAGACGTCCGACGCCATGAGCCACCGAAGCTGTGATGGCATCGCCCGGTACACGTGACGGATGTCCGTCGGCGCATCGTCGGCGACAATCGGAATGCGGACGCGCGCCGCGATTCCCAGCGTGAGCGCGGCGAGGCCGATCGACACGACGAGCCCGAGGTCCATGCCTCGGCGGATGCCGAGGTGCGCGATGGCGACTCCTCCCAGTGTGGGTGCGACGATGACCGGCACGCGCCTGAGGATTGCCTGCACGGTGAAGCCCATCGTGCGCTGCGCGGGCGGAAGGGAGTCGCCCACCACGGCGAAGATTGTGGGACTGGCCATGGCATCCCAGGTCATTACCAGCGCGAGCGCGGCGAAGGCGACGTGCCACGACGGCATCACGATGAACAGCGCGTAGCCGAGGGCCGCCAGCGTGACGAAGAGGAGCAGCGCCCGTCGCCGCCCATGGCGGTCCGCGATCCAGCCGCCCGGATACTGGTAGACGCCGTCGAGGAAGTCTTCGACGGTGCCGAACAGCCCGATTGCGGTGATTGGAGCGCCGAGCCACTCGAGGTACTCACGTATGCGAGACCGCTTTCTCGCTGCTCGGGCGCGTGACGGTGGGCGCGACCACGATCGCGATGTTCGGTGCCGCCGTGACCATGTTCTTGTAGTTTCAGACTTACGTTCGCCCACCCCATCGTCCCGCAATTCGTGAGTGATTCGCATAGAGGCATCCGGGCGGCACAGACCGGAATCGTCATCAACGCCGCCTTGGCGGCCATCAAGCTCGTCGCCGGGATCGTTGGGAACACCTACGCCCTTGTCGCAGACGCCGTCGAGTCTATGGCGGACATCTTCGGCTCCATGATTGTCTGGGGAGGGCTGCATGTCGCCTCCCTTCCCGCGGATGAGGACCACCCCTTCGGGCACGGCAAAGCGGAAGCACTCGCCGCGATGGTCGTCTCGCTCATGCTTCTGGGAGCCGCTGCCGGTATCGGCATCGAAGCTGTCAAGGAGATCCGTACGCCGCACGAGACGCCGGCGCCCTGGACGCTCGCGGTCCTCGTCGGCGTGATGATCGTCAAGTGGACGCTCTCGCGCCGCGTACACGCGGTCGGAGCCGAGACCGGCAGCACCGCCGTGCAGGCTGACGCCCAGCATCACCTCAGCGACGCGATCACCTCCGCGGCGGCGTTCATCGGGATCAGCGTCGCGCTGCTCGGGAGCCGTTACCGTGGCGGCTCGGGCTGGGAGTCGGCGGACGACTGGGCGGCCCTCGTCGCTTCCGCGGTGATTGCGTTCAACGGTGTCTCGATGATCCGCGCGGCGATGCACGACCTGATGGACCGGATGCCCGGACCTGAGGTCGTAGGACCTATCCGTGAGGCGGCCCTCGAGGTCGCCGGCGTGAGCGCGATCGAAAAGCTGCACGTCAGGAAAGCCGGGATGGCGTACCGCGTCACGATCCACGTGCAGACCGATGGATCCATGCCGCTCTACGACGCACATGTTCTGAGCGGGCGCGTGAAGCGCGCAATCTGTGCGAGCTCGCCCCAGGTGAACTACGTGCTCGTGCACATGGAGCCGGATGACGCGCCAGCCGCGGACGGTCGCATTCCTCGCCCGTGATATTGCGCGCGCAGGATGGCCTCAGTCGCGTCGGGGCTCGCCTGACACGCGCGGTCAGAGCGGAATTACACAAGGATTTGGTGTGGAAAATGCGGGCGGAGGCCACGGCGCTCCGACCCGCAGTGCCAGCGCCGACGTCTGCCACTCGCTCGGCCTGAGCTGCGGCTCCAGGCTCCTGCCGCAGGTGCGCTCATGCGCAAGGCTCTTCCCATCGTCGCGATCGCCGCGCTCGGCGCAATTGTTCTCGCCACGCGAGCGGTCAGGATCGCCGGGGCGGCTCCGCGATCCGAGGTTGTTCAGCCGCCGGGGCGGGCCCCGTTCGATGTAGCGATCGACGACAACATGCAGCAGATGATGGACGAAGGCCGTCGCACCTTCCGATTCGACACCTTCGGGGACGAGGCGTTTTGGAGCGACGGGCTGGGCCTCGACCGGGCCATCGGCGGCGCCAAGCATGGCGGCGTGGGCGATGGCGTGAGCCCGAAGACGGCGCTCGCGCTTGGCCTCAAGGTCGACATGGGCGCCCTGCCTGCCGCGCTCGCACGGGCGCGTGGCGGATTCGCAACTCCCCAGACCTGATCACCTCGAAGCTCGGCGCGCTCCAGGTGTATCAACTCGCCATCCCTGCGCCGGCGCCTCCCGCCGGCTCGTTCGACGCGAGTGCAGCCGCGCGTGGCGAGCGCCTGTTCGCCGGGAAAGCCACCTGCTCGAATTGCCACGTGCCTCCGCTCTTCACCGAGCCGGGCTGGAATACTCACAAGGCAAGCGAGATCGGGATCGACGACTTCCAGTCGCGACGCTCACCCGACGACAGCTACAGGACGGCTCCGCTCAAGGGCCTGTGGACGTACGACAAGGCAAACGGGCACGGGGCCGCCGGCCCGGGCTACTATCACGACGGGCGCTTCCGGACACTGGCGGACGTCGTCGCCCACTATGACTCCCATCTGAGGCTTCGCCTCAGCGCGCAGGAGGAGCGGGATCTCATCGAGTATCTGAAATCGCTATAGCGGAAGCCGCGGCGCGGGCGAGGGCGCTTCGGGCGCTTCCCCGCGCAACGGGGTGGGACGCCCGAAGATTTCCGCTTGGGTTAGTCAGAGTGCTGGCGTGGGACGGCTGCGGCCAACCGCGTCGGCGAGGGGAATCCCCCACAGCGATGGTCCTCGCCTCCTGACTGACACTGACGGCATGCTGGATGAACTTACGTCATCGTGCCTCCCTTCCTGCGCTTGCGACAACTCTTCCACGGCGCCGTGCCGCCAGTCGGGCGGTCGTCGCCATGTGATTCCTGTCCGCTCGGCACATGCCAAGCCGGCTCCCGAGCGACAGTGCTCTGCATTCTCTGCCCCGCGCTCGACGCACAGCGCCTGCGAACGCTCGGCCTGTTCGAGGGGGTCGAGATCGGCGTCGTCGACACGCGAAGTGGCATGGTGCTCGACGTGCGCGGCTCCCGCCTTGCGCTCGGCCGGCCGGTGGTCGCGGGCATCACGGTGCGGCCGGTGAGCGCGTGAGACGACTCAGCGCGCCCGCGCGCGAGCCGCGCAGGGCGCTTCAGCCCAACATCACCGAGCTGCGCGTCGCGCTCGTGGGCAATCCTAACGCCGGGAAGAGCACGCTCTTCAACGCGCTCACCGGCATGCAACAGCGCGTTGCGAACTTTCCAGGGGTGACCGTCGAGCACGCCGAAGGCACGTACGTGCATGCGCTGGCTCCGGTACGGGTGCTCGATCTCCCGGGGACGTACAGCGTGACGCCACAGTCGCCCGACGAGGTTGTGGCTCTCGACGTGATTCAGGGTCGCGCGCGCGGGGTGCCCTCGGCCGACGTGATCGTTGTCGTCGTCGACGCCACCAACCTCGAGCGCCATCTCTTCTTCGCGACGCAGATTCTTGAGCTTGGCCGACCCGTGGTGATTGCGCTCAACCGCATGGACCGCGTGGCCGCCGAGGGCACACGCATCGACGTGCCGGAACTCATCCACGAGCTGGGGGCCGTCGTCATACCCGTGACGGCGAACCGTGGCGAGGGGATCGAGCGACTTCGACATGCGATCTCGCGTGCGTCCTCGCTCCCGGAGCCCATGTCGCGAATCGGGCTGGGTGACGAGACCGACGTGGAGCGCCGTTACGCCTGGATTGCTGGCGTGGTCGAGCGATGTGTCGTGCGCGTGCCACGTTCGGCCCGGACAGTGAGCGATCGCATCGACGCGGTACTGCTCCACCGGGTATGGGGGCTCGTCATCTTCCTCGCCGTGCTGCTGATCGCCTTTCAGGCGATGTTCACCCTTGCACGTCCCATCGCGGATGGCATCCAGTGGCTGGTCGGGATGGCCGGTACCCTGGTCCTCCGCACCGTCCCCGCTGGCGATCTCCGCAGTCTGCTCGTGGACGGGGCGCTGGGCGGCGTGGGCAGCGTCCTGGTCTTCCTGCCGCAGATTGCGCTCCTGTTCCTCTTCATCGGGCTCCTCGAGGATTCCGGCTACATGGCGCGGGCCGCCTTCGTCGTCGACCGCTACGTACGTCCGCTCGGACTGCAGGGGCGCAGCTTCATCCCACTCGTCTCCGGCTATGCCTGCGCCGTGCCGGGGATCATGGCCACACGCACGATCCAGCAGCGCGAGGAGCGGCTCGCGACAATCATGGTCGTTCCGCTCATGAGCTGCTCGGCGCGACTGCCAGTGTATACGCTGCTCATCGCCGCCTTCATTCCCCCGATGCGCGTCGGCGGCGTCGTCGGGTTGCAGAGTCTTACCATGCTCGGCATGTACCTGCTTGGCACGGGTACCGCGCTGGCGGTCGCGGCGGTGTTCCGGCGCACGTTGCTGCGCTCCGACACGCGCGCGCTGATCATGGAACTGCCGTCCTACTCCATGCCAAGCGCGCGCGTCCTCCTGGCCTCCGTGTGGCAGCGAGTGCGAATATTCCTGCGGCGCGCCGGAACGGTGATCTTCGCGATCTCCATCCTGCTGTGGGCACTGGCGCACTATCCGCAACCGGCCGCGCGTCAGCAGGTGACTGGCGAACAGCAGCTCGCCCAATCGGCGTTGGGTCGCATCGGTCACGCGATCGAACCCGCGGTGCGCCCGCTCGGCTTCGACTGGAAGATCGCCGTGTCGATGGTCGCATCGTTCGCCGCGCGCGAGGTGTTCGTCTCCACGATGGGAACGATCTACAGCGCATCGGGCGAACGTGGCTCGCCCGCGCTCGCGCAGCGTCTACGCGACGAGCGTGACCCAGGAAGTGGTGCGCACGTGTACACGCCCTTGGTCGCAGTCGGGCTGATGGTGTTCTACGTGTTCGCGCTGATGTGCACGAGCACCGTGGCCATCACCGTGCGCGAGACCGGCGGCGGTTGGCGCGGTGGCGGATGGGCGGCGTTGCAATTCGGGTATATGCTGGCGCTGGCGTATGGTGCGGCACTCCTCGTGTATCGCGGTGGGCTCGCGCTCGGTTTCGGAGGCGCTGGATGACGCCGGCCATGCAACACTTGGCGGCGATCGGGTTGGTCATCGCCGCGGCTGTCTACCTGTCGTGGCGCGGTTGGCGGACGCGGCGCGCCGCAGCTGCACTTCGTCGGTCCGCTGGGTGTGGACCGGGCTGCGGCTGCGGTTAGGGAAGCGCAGTCGGGCTTGGGGTGCGACGCTGCTCTCCGCCCACGAGTGGGCGGAGGCGAGTTGCCTCGCGTATGCGGTGTTCGGAGAACCGCTCGCACCGGAGCCAACCGACTCTCGCCGCAAACGCCATAGCGCTTCAGCAAGTCTCGACCGATTACGCTCGCGCCAGGCGTTGTGGAGAGCGCACGCGAGTGAATAGGGCGAGAATGAGTTTCCGTCCCTCCTCCAAGAGAAGCACGGACGAAGCGGCCGCGATCGCGATACCCCACTCACCAACGGACATGCCCGTGGTGGTGAAGACCTGCTGGGCCGGTGACCAACGCCCCTCGGTGACACGACTGTCATTGCACGCCACGAGCGGAAGAAGCAGCGCATCTAGGTCGACTGGGTGCGAGTCGGGATCAGTAGCGAGCACGTGACCCGTGTGGTCGTATCCGTCGCCGGTGACTTCGAAGTGCTGTCCGAGGTAATAGAACGCGCGGGCGGTCATCTGGTTGAGTGTCAGCGTGCCAGTCTTGTCTGTGCAGATGACCGTTGTGCAGCCGAGCGTCTCGACGCTCGCCAGTCGCTTCACGATCGCGCGGTGGCGTGCCATGTTGCGCATGCCCAGAGCAAGCGTGACGGTAACCACGACGGGCAGACCCTCAGGCATGCCGGCCACAGCGAGCGCGATCGCGTCCAGCGCGATGTGGGCAAGCCGGGTACCCCGCAGCAGTTCTAGAAACGAGAGGAGGCCGACGAGGGTCAGCGCGATCGCGCCGAGACGCTTGCCGAGCTGGTCGAGCTGTAGCTGGAGCGGCGTGGGCGTCTCGGGAGTGGAGGCGAGCGCCAGCGACAGCTGACCCATCTCCGTGCTTCCCCCGGTGGCAGTGACGACGGCCTCGGCGCGCCCGCGAGTCAGTAACGTGTTCATGAAGACCATGTTCGTCTGCTCGGCGAGCGTGGCACCCGGCGCGGGCAGGATAGCGGCTTGCTTGCCAACCGGTAGCGACTCGCCCGTCAGCGCTGACTCGTCGACCTCGAGCCCAGCGGCAAGGAACAGCCGCGCATCGGCCGGTGCCTGGTCCCCGGCTTCCAGCAGAAGGACATCCCCTGGCACAAGCGCGTCGGCGGGGACTTCCACCTTCCGTCCATCCCGACGTACACGCGCGTTGAGGGGCAGCATGTCCTTGAGCGCGGCCACGCTCCGTTCCGCGCGATACTCCTGGACGAAGCCGACAATGGCGTTGATGACCACGACCGTCAGGATGACAACCGCATCCTTCACGTCACCGACGAGCGCGGCGAGCACTGCCGCGCCGCCGAGGATGAGAATGAGGATGCTCTTGAACTGAAACGCGAACACAAGCCACGGTGACCGTCGCGGCGCGTCGGGCAAGCGATTCGGGCCGAACTGTGCGGTTCGTTGCTTAACCTGGTCGGGAGACAGACCGGTGTCCGTCCGAATGTCCAGATGGAGCGCGAGGGCACCGGCGGAAAGACTGTATGCCGTCTTGCTCCTGTCTGTGTCGCCTGAGCGTGGAGGGAGACCCGTTGTCGTCATGAGCCGCCTTACTCTGTGAGGGGGAGCCGGCGGTGGCGCGCGTCCCTCCTGCATGGATGAGCGCGCTGTGCACACGGGAGGTGAGCGACGACCGCGCCGACGATCGCCCTGCGAGGGGCGGAAGTACGCAGGATGCGACGAGGTAGAAGAATCGGAAGTCGGGTGAAGCCCGACAGCGCTCGAGTACACTCCAACCTCGAGCACCCCGTTGCTCGCCAAAATCATCTCGATCGCTAGGCACCAAGTCGCGCCAGACCGGTCGCAGGTAGCGCACGATCTCAATGCCGGCGAGGGTGGCGCTGGTCAGAATGCCCGTCTGAGCCCGAATCCGGCGCTGCGACTGACTGATCGCTGAATCAGTGCTCGCGAATGTCAGGTCGTACGGTCACGCAGCGCGTTGCACCTGCCAGATGCGGAGCCGCACAACCGCGTAGGAGCCGAGGACGAGGATTGTCGCCAATCCCTGAGCCCCGAGTGTCTCGGCGGTGGGGAACACGGCGAACCACAGTCCCATCCACGCCGGAATGATTCCTTCGAGTGTGTGAACCGGTGTGGTGGGCAGCCATCGCGCCAGCTGCATCTCCTGCGCTTGCTCGCCAACCATCACCAGCAGTACGACCCCAAGCAGTGCCCCCGTGAGTACCAGCATCCGCTTGTACGGGAGCCGCCGATGCGCGACGAAGGTGAGCACGGCGACGATGCCTGCCAGCCCGGAACCGATCAAGACCCCGTACAACACAGGCGTTCCACCGAGCTTGAGGCGGTAGCTCTGGAGGAACAGCACCACCTCGAATCCCTCGCGATAGAAGGAGCTGAAGCCGAGGAGCACCAGCCCCCAGAGCACTCGGGACTGCGATGCGGACGAAGTCGTTGCGCCGTGCAGCAGCTCCTTCTTGCGTGTCGTGTGCATCGCGATCCACCCCGTCCAGTAGACGTTGTGGAAGAACCAGTTCATCACGACGGCGAGCACGATCACCGCGACGAGCCCAGTGGCGGCCTGCACGTAGAGGGCCGGGAGTCGTTGGGTGAGATCGTCGAGCACGCCGACGGCGATCCGCCAGGTCAGGAGAGTGGCCGCCATGGCCAGTAGGACCCCGGCCGCGATCGGTTGACGGTATGACATCCCCGGCCGGCTACGGCTCGCTGTCAGGGCGGCCAGCACCAGGATGCTCTCGAGCCCCTCGCGGAAGACAAGGACGGCGATGTCCAGAGTGGCGGCAGGTCCCCGGGAGCTTGCCGCGAGCGGATCTGGATTTCCCGATGACGTGAACGCCTGCCAGACGAGCATCGCCAGTACGGCGAGCGCCCCGAGGACGAGGAGCGCGGGGAGCGTGAAGTTCCGAACACTGGCTCGGCTTGGGGTGGTCTGGTGCATGTCGCTCAGGCGGTCGAAAGTCTAATCCCGATTGAATATATCGGGATTGCGGTTTATGTTTGGCAAGTCCACTCGTCGCCGCTCGGTGAAGCCGGCCGTGCCCACCACGAACGTCCCATGTCCGTCTCCATGTCGCCCCATCGCTCGATCCTCGCCGGCCTGCTCTCGCTGCTGGCCCTCCCGTCATTCGCGCCCGCGCAGCAGCCGGCGTCCCCGGCCACCAGCCTGTCCACCGGCAAGCTCGACACCGTCCGTGTGACGGCCCGCGTGGCGCCCAAGACGGTGACGTCGCTCCCCGAGCGGCACGGCGTGCTCCTGCTTACGGGGATGAAGACCGAGGTGATCCTGGTTGACAGCATGGGTGCCAACGCGGCCCAAAACGTCGCCCGCCAGGTGCTCGGTCGCGTGCCCGGGCTTGTCGTGGCAGAGACGGAGGGGGCGGGGTTCCCGACGAACGGCATTGCCGTGCGGGGGCTCAACCCGACGCAGTCCATCGAGATGAACGTCCGACAGAACGGGGTGGGCATCGCCGCGGATCCCTACGGTTATCCCGAGACGTACTACCTCCCGCCCCTCGAATCGGTGGAGCGGGTGGAGATCATCCGCGGCGCGAGCGGGCTGCAGTTCGGGCCACAGTTCGGCGGCGTGGTGAACTACGTGATGCGCCGCGGCGACTCGTCGCGCCCGCTCTCGGTCGCTCTCCAGCAGACGGGAGGAAGCGACGGCCTGAACAATACCTTCGGTTCCATCGGCGGCGGCGCGGGGCGCGTGCAGTGGTTCGGCGCCATGCAGCGGAAGTCGCAGGACGGCTGGCGTCCCAATTCCGATCTCCTGCAGACGACGAGCTACGCGGCATTGACTGCCTCGGTGACGCCGACGCTGACGGCGACGCTGGACTATTCGGCGCTCCGGAACCGCATCCACATGCCGGGCGGTCTGTCGGACGACCAGTTCGAGGCGGGCGCGCAGCAGTCGTTCCGCGCGCGCAACTGGCTTACGTCGCCGTGGAACGTGACCTCGGCGACCGTGGCGTGGACGCCCTCGCGCCATACTCGGCTCGAGAGCGTGACGTCATACCTGCGGAGCGGGCGGTCGCTCGTCTGGCGCAACGAGGACGGTGGGCCTGGCGCGCTCGACACCGTGAATCCCGCGACGGGCGAGTACGTCAATCGCGAGGTGGAAGCCGAGGCGTTCAGCAACGTCACGGAGGAACTGCGCCTGCGCACGGACTACACGCTTCTCGGCCGCCCGGCGACCCTCGCCGCCGGAACGCGCTGGTTCGACGGGCAGATGCATCGCCAGGGTGGCGGTGAAGGGACGACCGGGTCCGACTTCGACCTCTCGCTCGTCCCCGGTGCGCAGTACGAGTACGACATCCGCTTCACGACGCGAAACTTGGCGGCGTGGGTCCAGAACGCGGTGCGCTTCGGCGATCGCCTTTCCGTGGCCCCCGGACTTCGGGTCGAGCATCTCCGGTCCACGGCCGCGGGATACACCGATACCAGCTTCGCGCCGCAGGTCAAGACGCGCACCGTGCCGCTCGCGGCGCTCGGCGCGACCTGGCTCTCGAGCGCGACGACCGCGATCTATGCGAACGTGTCGCAGGCCTATCGCCCGCTGGACTACAGCTTCGTCACGCCCATTGGCAGCGTCTCGCGGATTGACCCGGACATGCGCGACGCGCACGGCCTGAGCGTGGATCTCGGATGGCGCGGAACGGCGGCGGACGATCGGGTGCGCTTCGATGTCGGAGTCTTCCACCTCAACTATGATGACCGCGTAGGCCTGCGCACGCGCACTGATGCGGCCGGCGCGACCTTCACCGAGCGCACGAACGTCGCGAACAGCGTCCACCAGGGGCTGGAGAGCTACGTCGAGGCCACGCCGATGACCGCGGAAGAAGGACCAGTCACGGTGACGATCTTCAACTCGCTGGCCCTCACCGACGCGCACTACACGAGTGGCGACGTGGCAGGACATCGTGTGGAGTACGCACCGAAGGTCGTGGAGCGCGTCGGCGTCACGCTCGCCCGCGGTCCGGTGTCGACGACGTTCCTCACGAGCCACACGAACTCGTCGTTCGGCGACGCAGACAACACGGTGCGCAGCGACGATGCGGTGGTGGGGTTGATTCCGGCCTACACGGTCCTCGACCTGTCCGCCACGCTCACCCTCCCGCGCGGATGGCGCGTGCAGGGTGGCGTGAACAACCTCGCGGACCGTCGTTACTTCACCCGGCGCACCGATGAGTACCCGGGGCCCGGCATCCTTCCGTCGAGTGCGCGAAGCATGTACGTGACCCTCCGCGCGGCACCCTGACGCGTGGCTACGAAGTCCCTCCTTGACCCTCGCGTTCGAACAGCTGGCTGATCGAGGTACTTGGGGGTGAGTCCCGGGATCGCTGGTGGATCGACGGGCACCGCCCGGACGCGCCCGCTGTCCTCAGCAAAACTCTGCCTCACAGGGGCCGCTATCATCATATACTGGCCCCGCCCAGTATAGGACGTTCGCGCGGCGTCCAAAACAAGGGCAGAGGCGTTCGTGGCGCCACATGGGGACCATCCCCTCGGGGAACCACGAGGCCGCGTACCGGACTATCGCGACTCCGTCTCCGACGCGGCCAGATTTGTCTGGCCACCCTGGCCAAAGAGGCGACGTTGCCGAGGGAGGGGCGGGGCCCATATGCTAAGGGAAAAATCGCTCATATTCCGCCCTGACCGCGGGCATCAGCGACTGGGGCACATTGGGGCACAGTATCGTTCGATTTGGCGCTCACGTGTGAGCGCAGGCGCTCACAAGCTGGCGGCTAAGCGATTGAAATGAGCGAAGATGGCTATAGAGTGTGAGCGGAGGACCAGCTTCCCAAGCTGGACGTCGCCGGTTCGAGTCCGGTCGCCCGCTCCTTACGTATCAACGACTTACAGCGCCGTCGGAATCAACGATTCCGGCGGCGTTCTCGTTGGTGCCAGGAGCGTGAATGGGCGCGTAGGGGCGGGAGACGACGGCATGATGAAGACCAGAGAGAGTGAGGGCGGATCGAGGGACTCGAAATCTGCACCTACACTGGATATGAGTGCTGTGGCAGTTGCGACAACCCCTGCGCGCATCTGATCAGAGCGCGAGGCTCCAACGCCGAGGCGATCGTAGTCGCAGCAGTCACCATGAGCCGGGCGGATTGATCGGTTCGGTGACAAGCCGCCGCGGGTCCGTACCGCACAGCGCACTGACCGCGTGAATGCACGCACGAGCGCGGGACGCGCCGACCGACCTGGAGTCGTCGGCGCGCCCACCGCGCCACAAGCGCCTATCGCACGAGGCGGAGCTGGTTGCCGATCCTGCGCCGAGCTGCACCGGCCGCGCTATGATCACGCGTCTGGGCGCCGGAGCCACCGAGCGCTCGCAGAACACCGTGGCCGTCGCCGGCGATCAGTGCCTGGAATGGCGACGCGCCCCGCAACGACGAGTGGTCCTCGTGCAGCCAGCGATCCAGCGCGTCGGGGTCTCCCCTGTATCGCAGCAGCATCATGCGCTCGAGTGCATCGCGGATGGCTGGCGGGATGCTCGAGGGAATGGGCACGATACCAGCAATCACTTCCGACTCCTGGAAGTCGAGCAGCCCCGCATCGTCGACATCATCATCATGCGCGAGGGGTGCATTGTCACGGGGAACGAGCGAGAGAGAGGGCGTCAGCCCACGTGTCGTCGACTTGCGCAGGGTGAGTGCGGAGCGGCGTGCGGACATATGCGAATCTCCGGTTCTGGGTGCGCGGACCGTTGATGGCCCGCAGTATCACCTACCGGAAGAAATCCGCGCGCTGGAAAATGACCGGCATCGTAGGGCGTATATCGTGAGAGGCAGGACGGAGCGGGGCGAATTCGGGCGAGCCGCGGAAGTCGGGTACGCTCGACACATGACTCCCACTCATCCACTGTCGCCTGAGCGCGACGCCGACGACTTGGCACTCCAGTTGGACCTGTTTTCCGGACTGACCTCCGAACACGCCGTAGTGGTACGCGGTGTCAGTCGAGCGATCGCACGCGCCTCGATCCGTCCAGGGTGGTGGCGGTATGTGGCGAGCCTGTATGACGGCTACGCAGATATCATCATCGAGGAGTGCCGCGAGCACGATGCTACGCTCATTCTCCGCGCAGTGGACCGCGATGGCGCTCCCTTGAGACTTGCCGTCGCCTACGGTGCTACTTGCGCCTCACCCCCGTAAGGCCTACTATCGCGTCCGTTCGCTACCCGCATTCGGCACTCGGCGGACGCAGTCTCGGAGCATCGCGACCGCAACGCCGTTTCGCGCCCCTCTCTAGATCAGACCAATGCCTTCCGAAAAGAATGCCGGCCCTCTGCCGAAGTTCCCCGCGGAGGTCAAGATCCCGCTGTTCGCGACCACTTCCAAGTCGGCGGGCTCCCTAAACATACCAGCATCGCTCTCCTTCTATTACGCAGCCATCTCCTCAGTGTGGCTCTGGTACGAAGCACCGCTCGAAACGTTGCGCGCATATCTCGACCCGCTCGGCATGTCGCCTTACAACTTCGGCGGCAAAGGCGCTGTCAACATCAACTTCTTCAATGCGCTCGCGGCGTATGGAATTGGGGAGCCGGGCAATCTTGGAACCGGCGGATTCAACGAGACAGAGCTCAACATCGCGGCTTTCGCCACCAAGGTTGCCGAGAAGGTACCGCAGGGCCTGACGCTCGAGCAGTTCCTCACCTCGGGCGATCCGACCAAGCGCATCGGCAACTATCGCGTGTGGGTCGCCTGTGACGATCCCATCGCCGTGGCCGCCGGTCGTCAGGTGTTCATGGAGAACAAGTTCCTCGCGCCCTACACGTACAACGTGCCCGGCGCAAACAATCCTCGCCCCGCGCCGAACCAGTTCACCTACGACTGGACGCTTCACGATCCGGACAAGACTGCCGTCACGATCTATCAGGCGTCGATGAATCTCACGGGTCTCTCCCCGGTACTGGGGAATAGTTCGGAGATCATCGACCTCAGTTTCGACACCGAGTCCAGACGTCCCGTCGGTTCACGCCGCAACTACCTCGGCTTGTTCGATACGTATCTCCAGCCTGCCGTGAGTAAGGCGGTGACGCTCGAATACGGCAAGAGCAAGCACCCGATGCGTCAGGACATGGAGCGTCTCATCGGCAAGCACCGACCCGTCGCGCTCCAGAAGTACCAGAGCCCCACCTGCATCGCCGAAGCGGCCGGCTATTACGCCGATCTGTAGGAATCCTCTGTCACGAAAAGAATGCCGCGCGTGAGACCATCACCTCGCGCAACTACTGCGCGCACGTCTGTTCAGCCGGCCGCGCCGGCCGCCGCTCCCGCGATCGCGGAGCACATGCCCGCGCACGAATCACCGCTCGAACTGTTCCTGTCTCTATCCGTTACGCTCACGGGCTTCACGGAGGCCGAGCTGTGGGGGACGGGTATGGTGCGCACGTATTACGATCTCGTCCCCTCCATCATCGGCGGCGGCGTCTTCGGCCGCTTCATGTCACGTTGGCGTTACACGTACATCCGCGGATGCGGTGACGAATCACTTCTCGACGACCTGGTGACGAGCCAGATCTTCGAGGACCCGGAGTTCGGACCGCTCGCCCGCAATGTCGCTGCGCTCTGGTATCTCGGCATGTGGAATCAGCTTCCCGCCGAATGGCGGAACGTGCACGGTGCGTGGGCTAACGACACGACGTTCGTCGTGTCGCCGCAATCGTACACCGAGGGGCTGGTGTGGAAGGCGATTCACACGCATCCGCCCGCCGCTAAGCAACCCGGGTACGGGTCGTGGGCACTGCCGCCAGAAGAGGAGTCAGCGTCATGAGCGACACGGTGCAGTACGACGCGATCGTCATCGGCGGCGGTCCGATTGGCGCGCATGTCGCGAAGAAGCTGAGCGCGGAACACAAACGGGTTCTGCTGCTCGAGGCCGGCCGCGCGGGAGGACTCACGTACGAGGGCTATCGCTCGTACGTCGACAACTACTACACGAGAGTCGTGAAGGACACGAACTCGCCGTACCCGTACAACCTCAGCGCGCCGTCGCCGAACGACACGGATATCCTCAAGATCGTGCAGGGCACGCCGGACCTCGTCGGGTATCAGGTGGAGGTGGGGCCACAGGCCTTCGGCTCGACCTACCTCCGGCAGCTCGGCGGCACCTCGCTGCACTGGCTGGGAACGACGCCGCGCTTCGTGCCCAACGACTTCCACATTCGCACGACGTACGGCGTCGGCGTCGACTGGCCGCTCACCTACGACGATCTCCAGGACTACTACTGCGAGGCAGAGTGGTCCATCGGTGTCTCGGCGAACCGCAAGGATCAGGAGCACCTCGGCGTCTGGTTTCCGAAAGGTTATGACTATCCGATGGAGCGCATTCCGCCGAGCTACAGCGATCAGATAATCGCGAAGAAGACGAAGGGCATGAAGGTGAAGTTCGCCGGCAAGGAATACCCCGTGGAGGTGTCGAGTCTCGCCCAGGCGAGAAATTCCATTCCGCGCGGAGCGTACAAGCCCGTCAGCGCGGTCGGGAATCCGGACATGGGGCTGCGGTGCGAAGGCAACGGCGCATGCATTCCCATCTGCCCGGTGCAGGCGAAGTATTCGGCGCTCAAGACGATTGCCGCGCTCGATCCCGACTACGTCACGGTGCTCGCGCAGGCGGTGGTGACGAACCTCGTGATCGGGGAGAATGGTCGCGTCAGCGGCGTCGAGTACGTGCGGTATGAGACGGAAGGCGCACCGCCGTCCACACCGATCACCGCGACGGCGACGATCTACGTGCTGGCCGGGCATGCGGTGGAGAACGCGAAGCTGCTCCTTGCATCGGGAGCGTCGAACAGCAGCGATCAGGTCGGACGCAACCTGATGGATCATCCGTTCTCCTATACGTGGGCGCTGGCGCCGCAGTCGATGGGCAGCTTCCGGGGTCCGCTGCAAACGTCAGGCATCGAGTCGCTGCGCGACGGAGCGTTCCGCAAGCAGTTCGCGGCGTTTCGCGTCGATCTGGGCAACGCCGGCTGGGATATCGTCACGTATCCTCCCAATGGTGACGTCACGGGCGCTCTCGCCACCAACGTCTTCGGAAAGAAGCTGCGCCAGCAACTCGGCAGCACGCTGCCGCGACAGGTGCGCATCGGGTTCGACATCGAACAGCTCGCCGACCCGAAAAACCGCGTCACCATCTCGCGCGAGTATACAGACGCCATCGGATGCTTCCGGCCCATCATTGCGTACGACGTGTCGGATTACACATGGCAGGCGATGGTGGAAGGCATCAAGCTCTCGAAGAAGGTCTACGATGCCATGGGAATTCCGGAGAAGGACCAGTTCTTCACGACGACGAATACCAACGCGCCCGACGAGAATAATTTCAGGGCCAAGGATGGCAAGGATTACCTCCTGAGCTTCATCGGTGCCGGTCATCATATGGGCACGCACCGCATGGGAGCGAGCCGTCGTGACAGCGTGGTGAATCGCGACCAGCGAAGCTGGGACCACGAGAACCTGTACGTCGTGGGCTGCGGCAGCTTTCCCACCACGGGAACGGCGAATCCGACGCTCACGGCGCTCGCGATCACGCTTCGCTCGGTGAAGGACATGCTCGCGCAGCTTCGCTAAGACCCGGGGTCGCCGGGACACGCTTTCACCAGGCCAACTGAATGTCGATCGACACTATCCGGTCGTTGCGCCGTCACCTTCAGTGGGCGCTCGAGCTGGAGCACTCCACGATCCCGCCGTACCTGTGCGCGCTTTATTCCATTCCCGATGGCGCGAATGTCAATGCAAGCGCGCTCATTCGCAGCGTCGTGATGGAGGAAATGTTGCACATGGTGCTCGCGGCGAATCTGCTGAACGCCGTCGGTGGTGAGCCGAAGGTCGATTCTCCGGAGTTCGTGCCCAAGTACCCCACGTACCTGCCGCACAGCGACCGCGCGTTCGACGTACAGCTGCTGCCGTTTACTACCGAAGCAATCGATACCTTCATGCGCATCGAGCGCCCCGCGCCTGCAGGTGCGCCGCACGAGGGCCACAACTACAAGACGATCGGCCAATTCTACATGGCCATCCTCGACGCGTTCGAACGGCTGGTCGACAAGAAGGGCGCCAAGGCCGTCTTCAGCGGGAAGCAAAGCCGTCAGATCAGCGCCGTCACCGCGTACTACGGCGGCGGCGGAACGCCCATCGAGGTGATCGATCTCGATTCCGCGAAGAGGGCCATCCAGGAGATCGCCGAGCAGGGCGAAGGGTTCGACCACACGATCTTCGATGGCGACAACCAGTTCGGGCAGGTCGACGAGCTCGCACACTATTTCCGGTTTTACGAAATCCGTGCCGGCCGTCGCTTTCTCCCCACCGATTCGCCGCATCACCGGCCGACGGGTCCCGAGCTTCTCGTGGACTGGTCAGCTCATTACCCCATGACGCCAAATCCGCGCGCAAGCGACTACATCGATCGCCCGGAGATTCACAAACTGATGACCGACTTCAACCGAAAGTACACAGGGTTGTTGCGCACGCTGCACAATGCCTTCAACGGCGCGCCGGGGCTTCTCATGGAAGCTGTCCCGATGATGTACGATCTGAAGTACCGCGCCCAGGCTCTGATGGCCATTCCGTCGGGCCGCGAGGACGGCTCGACGGTGGGGCCGAGCTTCGAGTATATGGCCTGAGGGAAGACTGGTAGGGACGGGCGTCACCCCACGGGAATCGCACCCTTTCTGGCGAATTCCGCGATTCGCCTCACGCCGAAGAACTTGATCGAGGCGGCGCTCCGTCCCTCGAAATACGCGGCCCACTGCTTCGTCACTGCTTGCCACGACGAGCTGGCGAGGTGTGCATCGAGCGCCGCTTTGCTCGCGTACCGCTCGTAGAAATAGAGCTGGCGCGTCGGCTTTCCCTGCTTGTCCAGCACGAAGTGCGCGAGATAGACGAGAGTGCCGGGCTGCTCCCGTTTCGCCTGACGCTCCACCGCGCGAATGATCCGGAGCGCCCCGGCCTCTTTGCCGGCTCGGATGGTGAACGTCGCGATGCTGGTGATGATCATGGTGTGATCCCTTCATCTGGTTGACGTAAGCGGCAGGCAGCGGGCGAACCCCTCCCGCAGTTGCGGTGCGTCATCCCGCCCACATATTTGCCGCGCGGCTGGGAGGTCGGTACTGCCGCGCACAACATATCATCTCGGGGGCCGCTCGTGGTCGCATCCATTACGCTGAGCGTCAATGGCACCGAGCGCGAAGCGCGCGCGGAGCCTCGCGCCCTGCTCGTGCACGTGCTCCGCGACGCGCTGGGGCTCACCGGTACGCACATCGGCTGCGACACCAGTCAGTGCGGCGCCTGCACGGTGCTCCTCGATGGAAAGGCGGTGAAGAGCTGCGCCGTGCTCGCGGTCCAGGCACAAGGGCACCAGATCACCACCATCGAACACCTCGGCGCCGAGGGGCTGCACCCGTTGCAGCAGGCGTTCTGGGAGAAGCACGGACTTCAGTGCGGGTTCTGCACGCCCGGCATGATCCTCACGGCTGTCGACCTTCTCGCGCAGACGCCCGATCCCACCGACGAGGAGATACGGCATGGCCTGCACGGCAATCTCTGCCGCTGCACAGGCTACCAGAACATCGTGGAGTCCGTGCGGGCTGCCGGCGCCGCGATGCGCGAAGCCGCGCAGACCGCCACTACCTGACGACCCATGGCCACCCTGATCGGCTCCTCGCTCAAGCGCCGTGAGGACCCCCGGCTCATCACGGGCAACGCGACATATACCGACGACGTCCAGCTTCCCGGCATGCTGTACGCCGCCGTGCTGCGCAGCCCATTTGCGCACGCACGCGTCGGCAAAATCGACGTCGAGCGCGCGAAGAAGCTCAAAGGCGTCAAAGCGGTTTACACGGGGCGCGACGTCGTCGAGCATGTGAACCCGGTACCATGCGCGTGGATGGTGCCCCTCTGCGATCTCAAGGTGCCGCCGCACCATCTCCTCGCGGTCGACACCGTTCGCTACGTGGGCGATGGCGTCGCACTCGTTGTGGCAGAGACGCGCGAAGCCGCGCGCGACGCACTCGATCTCATCGACGTCGACTACGAACCGCTCAGCGCGGCCACCGATCCCGAAGCCGCGGCACAGGACGGCGTGACGGGAATCCACGGCGACATTTCCTCCAACGTCGCATTTACGTGGACCGTCGCTGGCGGTGATGCGGATGCGGCATTCGATGCCGCACCAGTCGCCGTCAACCTGCGCCTCGTCCAACAGCGCCTCATCCCCACGGCCATCGAAACGCGCGCCGCGGTGGCTAGCTACAACGCCGGCAGCGGGCAGCTCACGCTCTGGGTCACGAGCCAGAATCCCCACATTCACCGGTTCCTGTGCTCGGTGATGCTCAAGCTGCCGGAGCATCGCATTCGAGTCATCGCGCCGGAGGTTGGCGGAGCGTTCGGCAGCAAGATCGCCGCGTATGCCGATGAGGCGCTCGCGTGCTTTGCGTCGATGCAGCTCAAGCGCCCCGTCAAATGGACGGAAGACCGCTCGGAGAACTTCAAGGTCACCACGCACGGCCGCGATCACATTCAGTACGTCGAGATGTGCGGCACTGCGGACGGCACCATCACCGGACTGCGCACGCGCGTCTTCGCCGGCCTCGGCGCGTATGCGTCCACGGCCGCGCCGGGCGTCCCCACGATCCTGCACGGCCTCATGTACTCGGGGCCGTACACGATCCCGAACATCAAGGGCGTGATCAAGGGCGTGTACACCAACACCACGCCGGTCGATGCCTACCGCGGCGCCGGACGTCCCGAGGCGACGTACCTTCTCGAGCGCCTCATCGATCATTTCGCGAAGAAGATCGGAATGGATCCGGTCGACGTACGTCGAAAGAATCTCATTCCCGCCGATCAATTTCCCTACGCGACCGTCACCGGTCTAACGTACGACTCCGGCAACTATCAGGGCGCGCTTGACAAGGCACTCGGCATGCTCGACTACGCCGGCTTTCGTGCCGAGCAGGCCGCCGCGCGCGAGGAGGGCCGCTATCTAGGCGTCGGGGTAACGACGTACAACGAGATGTGCGGGCTAGGCCCCTCAGCCGTGGCGGGTGCCGTCGGATTCGGTGGCGGCCTGTATGAAAGCGCAATCGTGCGCGTGTTCCCCACCGGTGTCGTGCGCGTGTACATCGGCGCGAAGCCGCACGGTCAGGGCGAGGAGACGACGTTCGCGCAGATCGTCGCCGAAGAGTTCGGGATCGACTCCGAGTGCGTCGAGATCGTGCACGGCGACACGGACAATACTCCGCAGGGTTGGGGCACCTACGGCAGTCGCACAACGGCGGTCTCCGGGAGCGCGGTGAAGCTGGCGGCCATGCGCGTGAAGGAGAAGGCGAAGAAGGTCGCCGCCCATCTGCTTGGCGCCGAAGAGTGCGAGATGGAGTGGAATGGTTCGCAGTTCGTCGTGCGCGGATCGCCCGACCGCGCCAAGGGGTTCGCCGAGATCGCTCTCATGTCCAATCTCGCGTGGAACATGCCGGTCGGTACCGAGCCTGGCCTGGAGTCCACCGCGACATTCGATCCGCCGAATTTCGTCTTTCCCTTCGGGACGCACATCTGCACGGTGGAAGTCGATGTGGAGACCGGCGAAGCGAAGATCCTGCGCTACATCGCCGTCGACGACTGCGGGCCGCTCATCAATCCAATGATCGTCGAGGGGCAGATCCACGGCGGCGTGATCCAGGGCATCGGCGAGGCCCTTCAGGAGATCGCGGTCTACGACGAGGACGGCCAGCTCCTTACCGGCACGTTGATGGATTACGCGATACCGCATGCGGCACAGATGCCTCGCATCGAGACCGCACATACCGTGACTCCTACGCCGGTGAATCCACTCGGCGTCAAAGGCATCGGAGAGGCAGGTACCATCGCGTCGGTGCCAACGGTGGTTGCTGCGGTGTGCGATGCACTCGCACCGCTCGGCATCACGCACATCGACAAGCCGCTCACGCCCGCGCGCGTGTGGGCCGCGATCCGCGCTGCCAGGCAGGGAGGTGCCGCATGATTCCCGCCGCATTCGAGTACGAGCGCGCCGAATCGCTCGCCGACGCACTTGCGGCCGTCGCCGCGAAGGACACCAAGGTGATCTGCGGAGGACAGACTCTCATCCCACTTCTCCGCTTTCGTCTCACACAGCCGCAGCGTGTCGTCGGCATCGGTCATCTCGAAGCGCTGCGAGGCATCCGGATCGCCGATGGCGTCGTGCGGATCGGGGCCGCAACCACGTATCGCGAGCTGCTCGACTCGCAGGAGCTCCGCGCCGCCGCGCCGCTGATCGTCGAGGTGACGTCGAACATCGGTGACATCCAGGTGAGAAACCTCGGCACAATTGGCGGTGCACTTGTGCACGCCGATCCGTCAGCGGACATGCCGGGCGCCATGCTGGTGCTGGACGCGACGTTCCACGTGCAGTCATCGAGTGGTGCGCGCACGATCAAGGCGCGCGATTTCTTCCGCGGCGCCTTCGAGACCGCGCTCGAGGCGGGTGAACTCCTCGTCGCCATCGAACTCCCGGTTGCGGGCCGCGGATCCGGCTCGGCATACGAAACGTTCGAGCAGGCTGCATCGGGTTATCCGATCGTCGGCGCAGCTGCTGTCGTCACGCGGTCGGGCACGAAGGTGACGTCTGCGTCACTCGCCTTCACGGGTCTCACCGATGCGCCCTTCTCGGCCACGGCGGTCTCGGGTCTTGTCGGAACGAGTGGTGACGCAGACGCGATAGCACGCATCGCCGCGTTGGCCGCGCAGGGCGTCGACGCCAATGTCGACATCCATGCAGGCGCGGAGTATCGATTGCATCTCGCCGCCGTCGCAGCGCGGCGCGCGCTGACGTCCGCGATCGCGCGCGCGACGTAACCGTCGGTGCGTCTCGAGCTGTCGGGCACCCAGGAGATCGCCGCGCCGGCGGAGGTCATCTGGCAACATCTTCTCGATTACGAGTTCATCGCGGCTGCGGCGCCCGGCGTGGAATCCGCCGAGCTCATCGACCCCGAGCACTTTCACGTGATTGCGTCGCTCGGCGTGGGCAGCATCAGGCTCCGCTTTGCGTTGCAGGTCGAGCTGTTCGACGTCCAGCCACCATCGCATCTGCGCATGTCGGTGAAGGGCAGCGCACCGGGCTCCGCACTGCGCGCCGAGGCCGGCGCGTCGATCGCTTCCGCCGGCCCGCTCGCGTCGACAGTCGCATGGACAATCGCCTCGGACGTGCATGGCAACGTCGCCGGCACGGGCGCACGCCTCCTTCAGGGGACGGCTCGTAAGCTTACCATCGAGTTCTGGGAGAACTTCGCGACGCGTGCTGCGGAAAAGGTAGAGGAGTCCGGCGGCTCGCCCGCCGAAAACTCCTGACCCGATCTCAGGATCGCACGCGCATGCGCCGGAGGAGCTCGACGAACCTTTCGTCGCGCCGCACGGCTTCGGGCCACGGAAGCAGGTGGACACGCGCGAAGTCGCTCGCGCGATCGTCGTACGCGCTCTGGAGTGACGCGAGCGCATCGTCCAGCCGGCCCAGCCCAGCGTACACGAGCGCAAATTCCAGCGGCGATACGTAGCGCGCGCCTCGGAACGTCTCGAGAAGCGCGAGCACGGCGCGCGCGTCGTCGGCATGACCGGCGGCCGCGCAGGCGAGTCCCTTGTATCCGAGACCAACGCCACCGTTCGTTTTCTGGACTACTGTGTCGAATGCGGCAACGGCTTCCTCGGGGCGGCCAAGCGCGAGATACACGGAACCGAGCCGCCAATAGGTCCACGGGAATGCGGAATCGAGCTCTCTCGTCCTCAGGAGTTGAGCGAGCGCTTCCTCGGGCTTGCCAGCGAGCAAGAGCGCATAGCCAAGATGGTCGTTGATGATCAGGGAGAGCGGATCGAGCTCCTGAGCGCGGCGCATTGAGGCGAGTGCTTCATCGAAGCGCTCCATGACGAACAAGTACCACGCGTACCACTGATGCGCGGTTGCGTATTGCGGATTGAGCTCCATCGCGCGTGAGAAGCTCTTCGCCGCTCCCGGCCAGTCGTAATCATAGAAGACCTGAATGTAGCCCATCGACGCATGCGCTTCCGCGAGCGACTCGTCGAGAGCGAGCGCACGCGTTGCAGCGGCCTTGCCCCGAGGATAGGCGTCGTGTGGCCGCTGCGTGTTGTAGTAGCCGAGGATGTTGAACGTGTCCGCGAGCCCCGCGTATGCCAGGGCGTAGCTCGGGTCCACGTCGATCGCTTCCTGGAAGTGCTCGATCGCCTGGCGCAGCCCCTCCACCGTACGCTTGTTCCAGTGGTGCCGCCCGCGAAGGTACGCCTGGTAGGCTTTCGTGCTCTCGGTGAAGCGCTTGGCGAGGCCGGCCTGCTCCTGTCCGCTGAGCTTGAAGCGCAAGGAGCGCACGATCTCCGCCGCCATCTCCTCCTGAACGGCGAAAATGTCCGCGAGCTTGCGATTGTACTGATCGCCCCAGAGCTGCGATTCGGTCACCGAATCGACGAGCTCCGCCTTGATCACCAGCGTGTCGCCGCGCTGCATGATGCGCCCTGTGACGACGGCGCGCGCGTTCACTTCTTTCGCGATGTCGCTCGGGTCCATGTCGCGGCCCTTGTAGCGAAACACCACCGATCGCGGCACGACCCGGAGCCCGACGACCCCTGAGAGCTTGTTCATGATGCTTTCAGTGATGCCTTCCGCGAGATACTCGCTGTCGACGTCGGCGCCGATCGTGGTGAACGGCAGTACCGCCAACGACTCGATCGGCACGCGTCCGCTGGGCGTCGTGACGAACTGGCCGGCGACGCTCATCGGAGTCAACGTCGGACTCATTGCGCTCGCGGTCCGTGTGTGTGTGGGCGCGGCGGTCGGAGACGGTGTCGCGGGGGCGCGCGTGCGCTGCGCTGAGTGCGACGGTTGGGGAGTGGGCTTGGTGAACACCGATCGCACCAGACCCCACAATCCCTCGGTCAAGGTCGTGTGCGCCGTGGCGCGTGTGAGTGCCTCCGCAAAATCCGCAACGGTCGCGAAGCGCTCGCGCGGGTCCTTGGCCATGGCCATGCCAACCGCCTCACTCACATGCTCCGGAACTTCCGGACGCGCCGCGCGCAGGCTCGGCACCGGATCCATGGAGTGGCGCATCAGCATCTGACGCACCGAATCCGCAGAGTAGGGCGGATGGCCGGCAAGCATCTCGTATACGACGCAGGCGAGGCTGTAGAGATCGCTCCGACCATCGATGTCCTGCGCGCCGACCGCCTGCTCGGGACTCATGTAGAGCGGCGTACCCAGCGAAGTGCCCGTCTGGGTAATGGAGACATTGTCTGTCGCACTCGTGACGCGCGCGATCCCGAAGTCCGCCACGATCGCGAACCCGCCCTCGACGAGGATGTTTTCGGGCTTGATGTCGCGATGGATGATGCCTTCGCGATGTGCACACTCGAGCGCGCTCGAGACCTCGACTCCTATGCGGAGAGCATCTTCGATTGGGAGGCGTCCTTCACGCGACATCCGATCGCGCAGTGACTCGCCGCGCATGAACGGCATGACGTAATACAGCAACCCGCCGGCTTCACCCGAATCGTGAAGAGGAAGGATGTGTGGGTGGGTAAGTCGCGCGGCGATCGTGATCTCGCGCTGGAACCGTTCTCCCCCGATCGCCGCTGCCACGTGCGGCAGCAGCACCTTTACGGCGACGCTCCGGTCGTGTTTCCGGTCGCGCGCGAGGTACACCACGGCAGCGCCTCCGCGTCCGAGCTCTCGCTCGAACGCGTATCGTTCCACCAGTGCAGACCGCAGCCGACCGAGTAATTCTTCTTCCACACCGTTCAGGATGGATATGCAACGTAATGTGGGTCCGCAGACGTACTGTCGCAACTCGCGGGAGCGCTGTCGGCGAGTCCGTGAAAGGCGCTAGGCCGCGCTAGGCCCTGATTCCGTTGGGCCTGCGCGCGGGACTCAGGCGCTCGCGCGATGCTTCTCCGGAAGATGTTGAGTGGTCGCACTCTGACACGATCGACCGAGCATGCACGCAACGCTCTGAAGCCGCAGTTCTCTGATTTTCCGCTACTCCAGTGAAGCGGAGGATTCAACTACGGCGAGCGCGAGTTTTGCGCGGCTCCTTAGACTACTGTCTTTTCGCCGAGCGGGAGAGACAACGTGATGACGTGGCGTCGCGCGATGTTGAGTGCCCTTGACGAATGGGGCACGCCGGACTCGATCATCGAGCTCCAGCGGATTCAAGCGGCGCTGCCACAGTACGACGGGCTCGCGTCCTCCATCGCGCGGGCGCGGGAGGAACAGGGTCGGGCTGCTTGGCGCCCCGCGTCGGCGGCTGAGCTCTTTGCGCTTGCGGACGACCGACGTCGCCGCCTTGTACGCGATGTTGACCAATTGCTCGACCTCGTGGTTGAGTCCCTGAACAGATATCAGCGCGAGCTGAAGGGAGACCTTCCCGCAGTAGTGAACCTCTGGGACTACTCTACAGAGAACAAGCCGCGCCCCCGTGATGAGGGTCATTTCGCAGACGATGTTGCTCGGTTCCTCAAGAAGGATCTCGAGGGACGTGGGATCGCGGTCGGCTGTGAACTCGTGGTGCGGCGTGGCGGCAAGGGCAGACCGTCGGGTCTGCGTACCGACATCTACGTCAACGCCACTCTGGCAGCCTCGAACGGGGCGGAAGGTGACGTCGCGTCCATCGTGATCGAGGTGAAGGGGTCTTGGCATGACGAGGTGCTCACCGCGATGAGAACGCAACTTGTCGAGGGGTACCTCCGCGAACATGCGGGCACTCGGCGTGGCATCTACTTGGTGGGCGACTACACCTGCGACCATTGGGTGGCCGGATCGGCTCTCAATCGTAGCAAGGCGCTTGGTGGCGTCGCAGCGCTTCAGAAGCGACTCGATGCACAGGCCGAAGAGCTGTCAACTGGTGGCGCGCGCGTCCGAGCAATCGTACTCGACACGTCACTCCCGGACGCTTGATGTGCGGACTGGCGTGAGTGTTCTACAAGCCCACAGAAGCTCCGAAGTGCAAGGCGAGTTTCACTCTGGGGTGACGATGGACGAGTTCTGCGTCACCCGGCCGCCCGGCTGACGTTGTCGCGCAGCGGGATAGCAGCCGTTGCCAAAGCCACCTCGCGTGCGCTTGCCGCCGGACAGAGATATCGACGGCTCGGACCCACAACTACCAGACGTTCTCCACTATGGCTGACTCGCCCGAAAAGCAGGCCCCGCTTCGGCCGCCGCTTCCTCCCTTCGCCGACCCGCTGCCCAACGAGCCCCTCAACGGCGATAGGGACAAGTTCCTCCGCGGGGCCATTGCGCTCTTTTCAACGAGCCTGAAGGCGCGACACGAGATCCGGGAACAATCGAAGGTCGATTACGGTAGGCTGCTGGACGCGCACCTGATCACCATGTCGCTGATCATGCGTGCAGTGCAGCGAAGCCACCTCGCCCCCGGAACAACATCCGCGTCGATCTCCGAGCGGCTTACGTTGTTCGCGTCTTTCATCCAGGGCCTCGATCTCGCCGAGACCGCGATCTCGGAAGGCCTCTACTTCCAGGCGGCGGCGCTGATCAAGCAACAGTTGGAGACCGTTGCGGCGATGACCGAATTGACGAAAGGCAAGCGTAAGGACGGTCGCACGCCCAACGTCTCGCACCTGCTGTGGCGGCTGAACGTGCACTACGGCCGCATCCAAGGGGCAGCGCATGTGTCCAACAGCGCTCTGCTTCATGACTTCTACCAGGCCGAGGCGCAGGGGCAGGCGACTCCCGTGAGCATCCTGCCTCGGTACAGCAGGTCGGCCGCACGCTACTCCTACACCCTTGAGGTCGCGGTCATGCTGCATTTCGCGCTCGCTGTGGGCGACCTCTTTCAGGACATGTACGGCGATCGCTGGAACGACGAGGAGCTTCGCAGTATCGTGCAGGTCGCGGAGCTGCTCGAGTCTGAGGGCGCATTCGAAGACAGCGAACCGACCGCGCTGAAAACGACTAGGGATGACGGGCGCCCGGCGGGCAAGTAGCCAGCATCTGCGCAGGGTCCACCGCGGGTCCACCAAGTCCGTTTTCTGAAACGGATCTACCGTTTTATGCTGGGGTGATGTGGACGTTCTCTCTTCGAGTACCGGTCTGTAGCCGTTTCTGTGTCCGTAGACCGGTCTCCTTCCCAAGCTGGACGTCGCCGGTTCGAGTCCGGTCGCCCGCTCGTTACAAGTCACGTCGTCGTCGCATGCAAATTGAACCGCCCGGGCCAACTCGCGCCCGGGCGGTTCTGCGTATGCGAGGATCACAAGTTCGGCGCTGGCATGTCGCCACAAGGAAGAAGGTGGGCCAGGTGTTTACCGCTGGCGCCCTCGTGGGTATATTCGCGCGCTCTCCGGCCTTCGCCGCGTTCGAGCCTGCCGACCAGCCCGCTGAGGACCGCTTGTCCGACTCGCTCACCGAGCAACTGAAGTCCTCGCTTACTGCGCATTACGAAATCGAGCGTGAGCTTGGCCGCGGCGGCATGGCGACGGTCTATCTGGCGCGCGATCTCAAGCACGACCGACTGGTCGCGCTCAAGGTGCTCGATCCGGACCTCGGCGTCGTGCTCGGTGCGGAGCGATTCCTCAGCGAGATCCGCGTCACCGCGAATCTGCAGCATCCGAATCTCCTGCCGCTGTTCGATTCGGGCGAGGCGAACGGGCTTCTTTATTACGTCATGCCGTACGTCGAAGGCGAAAGCCTGCGACACCTGCTGGATCGCGAGCGGGAGCTCGGACTCGACGAAACCATCCGCATCGCGACCGCGATCGCCGGCGCGCTCGACTACGCGCATGCGCACGGCGTCATACACCGCGATCTCAAACCAGAGAACATTCTCCTCCAGCACGGCCAACCCGTCGTCGCCGACTTCGGCATCGCATTGGCGATTTCCAAGGCGGGCGGGCAGCGTGTCACGCAGACCGGCCTGTCGCTTGGCACGCCGCAGTACATGTCGCCCGAGCAGGCCACGGGCGACCGCGTCATCGACGCACGCTCCGACATCTATTCGCTCGGCGCGGTCACCTACGAGATGCTTGCCGGCGAGCCACCGCATGCCGGCAATAGCGCGCAAGCGGTCATCGCCAAGTTGATGACAGAGCCAGCGCGGCCGATCACCTTGCTGCGGCCAAACGTTCCGGATTACGTCGATGAGGCCGTGCGGCGTTCGCTCGAGAAGGTTCCGGCGGACCGGTTTCCGACGGCGGGACAGTTCGCCGACGCGCTGAAGGGCGGGGGCACGGCGCGACAGCCGGCACTCACGAGGTTGACCGCGTCGCGCCGAGGAGCGCCGCGTGCGCTGATGCTTGCACTCGCCGGTGTGTCGGCACTCGCGCTCGTGTTCGCGGCCCTGTGGATGCGCGCGGCATCGCGCCCTGACCCCAGGCCGCTGCAGTTCGTGGTGGACCTGCCGCCCGATGAGCACGTGACGACAACGAATGAAAGCGCGGTTGCACTGTCGCCGGACGGCGGCATGCTGGCATACGTCACGCAGAACAGTGCAACGAACCGGACGCAGATCTTCGTTCGCCCACTCGATTCCTTGCAGGCGCGCCGCGACCCCATCACTGGGATCGCGCCGCTATTCTCGGCGGATGGACGCTGGTTGTACTACAAGGCCACGACGGCAATTCAGCGCGTGCCTGTGCACGGCGGGAGCCCGGAGGTCGTTACCCCGCTGACGGGGTGGCAGGGGTACTCGCTGTCGCCGCACGAAGACGTCGTCTTTTCAGAGGATGGTTCGCTCTGGCGCGTCGGCGACAACGGTGCGCGCGTGCGGCTCGTCTCGCCCGACACCGCCAAAGGTGAGGCAAGCTTTGCCGACGGCGGGTTCCTCGATGACAAAACCATCAGCTTCTGGATTCAGCGCGCCGATAACGAACCAGGCAGAGGGATGGGCATCACCACACTGAAGGGGGGCGAATATTCGGTGGTGAACGTTCCGGGCACGCGAACATTCGGCATGCTCGATGGACACCTGCTGGTCGGCAGCAATCAGGGGTCGCTGCTCGCCTACCCGTTCGACGTGCGCCGCCGCACCGTCACGGGACCGCCTGTGGTGCTGCTCGACAGCGCGGTATGGATCATCGCCGGCGGCTTGCAGGTCTCACTCGCGGGGGACGGAACGCTCGCCTATGTGCGCGGCAAACCCGGACGATCGCTGGCGGTCGTGGACAAACGGGGCGCCACCATCGCCGAAGCAGCCGAACGTGCGACGTTCGGGCGAGCGGCACTGTCTCCCGACGGCAGACGCGTCGCCGTGTCGGTGTCACGGAATACGACTGGTGGCCGAAACGTGCAAACGGCAGACATCTGGACGTGGGACATCACGGAGAAGGCGATGGCGAAGTTCACGTCCGATGGCGGCTCGAACCCGGCGTGGAACGCGGACGGCAAGCGCATCGCGTTCACGCACAATACGGCACCGCGGCACGCCAACATCATGTGGGCCCCGACCGATGGGAGCGCACCAGCCGAGCTGCTCGTCGAGATTCCCGACACGCTTGCCGTCGGGACGTTTTCATTTGTGCGCGGCGGTCGCGAGCTCGTGCTCAGTGCGCTGCGCCCTTCCGGCACGACGAACAGCAACATCTATCGTGTCGATTTGACTGGGAGCGATCGCACGCTCCATGCGCTTGTTGCAACGCCATCCAATGAGACATCGGCGGCCGCCTCGCCTGACGGACGCTGGCTGGCCTACGTCTCCGACGAAAGCGGGCGCGCGGAGGTGTACGTTCGGCCGTATGAATCGCCAGCCGGCAGAATTCGCGTCAGTACGAGCGGCGGTGGTGGACCGCAATGGCTCGCGAACGGACCGCGGCTCGTATACATGGATGGGGGGCGCGCACGGGTGGCGGAAGTCACACAATCCGGCGGGAGCGGCGGCGCCCTTGCCGCGGTCGTGCGCGATTCCGTCACGGGGGAAGGAACGCTTCAGGACATCGACGGCAGCGGGGAACGGGTGGTGGTGACGCGTGCCCCGTCCGAGTGGCGAATCGTGGTGGTCAAGAATTGGGTGCAGGAAGCGCGAAGGAAGTTGCGGGCGAAGTAGTGCGATAGGTACGTCCAGTCGGGCAACGTGCAGTCCGATTGCCGATTCTTTCGCTCTGTGGTCGCTCGCGACCTCGGAGCGATTTTTCGTTACGGGGGAGAACTCGTCGAGGCGCAATTCGTCATGCCTGGCGGCACGTGGCGCACCTTCCGGTGGCAGGCTTGCCGTGTGAACGCGAAATCGCGTATGGTGAGAGCAGGGTCCACCGAGGTCCACCAACTCCGTTCTTGCGAACGGATCGACCGTTCTGCAGCCGTGGTGTGCTAGTCGCAAGCCGTTGAAGTCCTGTGGTGTAGCCGCTCATGGGCACGTAGACCGGTCTGGTTCGCAACCTGGACGTCGCCGGTTCGAGTCCGGTCGCCCGCACCTTACATATCAACGACTTACAGCGCCGCCGGAGCCCTTTGCTTCGGCGGCGTTGGCATTGGTGCACCGAGGGTACCAACTGTTTACGCGAGCCGGCCCCAGGCATACATTGCCGCGCCGCCATTGCGGCAGTTGCAACCCGTCACGCCTCGCCGCCGTGGACCTGCGGATGGCCCACGCCTCATTGGAGCCTGAATCCAGCGCGCATGGACATCGCTGCTCAACTCAATGGGGCGCTCGCCGGCCGGTATGAGATCGACAGTGAAATCGGCCGCGGGGGATCAGCGGGCGTTTACCTCGCGCGCGATCTCAGGCACCATCGCCCCGTAGCGCTCAAGATTCTCGATCCCGAGGTCGGTGCCGCGCTCGGCGCCGAGCGTTTTCTCGCCGAGATCCGCGTCACGGCCAATCTCCAGCATCCAAACATCCTCCCCCTCTTCGATTCAGGTGAGGTGGGCGGCTCGCTCTTCTACGTCATGCCGTTCGTCGAGGGCGAATCGTTGCGCGCGCGCGTCGAGCGAGATGGCGCCCTGCCGATCGACGAAGCCATCCGGATCACGTCCATCGTGAGTGGTGCGATCGACTACGCGCACCGCCACGGCGTGATTCATCGCGACATCAAGCCTGAGAACATCCTGCTCTCCGACGGCGTGCCGATCGTCGCCGACTTCGGAATTGCAAAGGCCCTTGCCGACAGCCGCCGCGATGGCGCGACAGGAAGTACACAGGGCCTCACTCAAGTCGGCATGTCGCTCGGCACACCCGCGTACATGAGCCCCGAGCAGGCCATGGGCGAGCCGATCGACGGACGCAGCGACGTGTACGCGCTCGGCTGTCTCCTGTACGAAATGCTCACCGGTACGCTTCCCTTTACCGGACCAACGGCACACGCCATCATCGCGCACCACATCATGACACCAGTGCCGTCGGTGCGCGGCGCGCGTGACGCGGTGTCGCCGGTGATCGATGCTGCCGTCGCGCGCGCGATGGCAAAGGATCCCGCGGCTCGTTTCGCAACGCCCGCGGATTTCGCGGCCGCACTCGTTGCCGTGCCTGCCGTGGAGCCGAAGCCGGACTATTCGCTGATCGCGGAGCCGGTCACGCGGACGGATGCTCCACTCGTGGGCCGGCGAAAGGAAGTGGCTGACCTCCTCTCGCGCCTCGACGCGATGGAGCAGGGACGTGGCGGCTTCGTGCTCGTGGGCGGCGAGCCGGGCGTCGGCAAGACGCGGCTCACGGAAGCCGTGCTCCTCGAGGCGCGCCGGCGCGGACATTTCTGCGCAGTGGGCCACTGTTACGAGATGGAAGGCGCGCCGCCCTATCATCCGGTGGTCGAGCAGATCGAGTTTATCGGGCGTGTCGTGCCTCCCGGGCGCTTTCGCGCGCTGCTCGGAAACGGAGCCGCCGAAATCGCGCGCATTGCGCCCGTGCTTCGCGAGCTCTTTCCGGACATCGGCCCTCCGCTCGACCTTCCCTCCGACCAGCAGCGCCACTACTTCCTTTCGCGTGTTCGTGAGTATCTCGAACGATCCGCCGCCAATGTGCCCATCGTCCTGCTGTTCGACGACCTGCATTGGGCCGACGAATCAACGCTGCTGTATCTCGAGTTTCTGGCGCCACACCTGTCGCGCCTGCGGATCCTGGTGCTCGGCACCTACCGCGATGTCGATCTCGATGTCGCGCGGCCCTTCGCGAAATCGCTCGAGCGTCTTACCCGTCAGCGCCTCGCCGAGCGCGTGATGCTGCGGCGCATGCCGGAGAGCGATGTCGCTGAACTCCTTGCGACGCTTGGCGCGCCTGATCCGCCACCGCCCCTGGTGCAGGCGATCTACCGCGAGACGGAAGGCAACCCGTTCTTTATCGAGGAGGTCTTTCAGCATCTGCGGGAGGAGGGACGTCTCCTCGACAGTGACGGACGCTGGCTACCCGAGCTCCACATCGACACGCTCGAAGTCCCCGAAGGGGTGAAGCTCGTGATCGGGCGTCGCCTGGAGCGCGTGAGCGCGGAGTGCCGTGCCGTGCTCACGGCGGCTGCGATCATCGGTCCGCGTTTCGATCTCAGGCTCCTCGAAGCACTCGGTGAGGTGAGCGGCGATGCCATTCTCGACGCGCTCGAGGCCGCGGAGGGCGCGGGGCTCATCCTTTCGCAGGCCATCGGGCGCGACACGCGCTACGCCTTTGCGCATGAGCTCATTCGACAGACGCTCCTGGGCGCGCTCTCTCTTCCGCGACGGCAACGGCGGCACCAACGGACCGCCGAGGCGATCGAGAAAGTGTATGGGAGTCGTATGGGTGAGAAGATCGCGGACCTCGCCTACCATCTGTTCCAGGCGGGCGCCGCCGTCGAGACCGATCGCACGACACACGCACTCCTCGCCGCCGGCCGCCAGGCGCTGGCGGCGGGGGCGTTCGACGAGGCGCGCTCGCAGATCGACCGCGCGCTGTCCATCGTGGAGACGGAGGATGACCTGCGTCACGCCGAGCTCCTCCGGGTGCGTGCTGCCGCCCTGAAAGGGACGGGACACTGGGACCAGGCGGTGCGCGACTTCGAGCTTGCCGTGCCCCGCCTCCGAGTATTCGGTGCGAGCGACGAGTCGGCGGCGGCGCTACTCGAGCATATCGACATCCTCAACTGGACCGAAGGCGATCATAGCCGCATCGCGGAGATGCTGCGTACGGGCATCGACAGCTCCGTTGCTGATCCAGTTCGCGCGCGGCTTCTCGTGCGCGGCGGCATGTCGCTCGCGGTCGCTCGGGACTATGAGACAGGACGCCTGATGGCGGATGAGGGCGTGCAACTGGCTCACGCGACCGGCGATCCGGCAATCGTCGCGGAATGCATCGCGACGCGTGGAGTCCTGAGCTTTCATTTCCTGCAGCTGACGTCGGCGATCCCTGATCTCTCGTTCGGTGTGACATGGGCGCGAGACAACGATCGACGGTGGGACCTCGCCCGCTTCGGTTCGCTCCTGTCGCGGGCACAGGGACTGGCCGGTGAGCCCGACGCGGCCCTCGTCACGAGAGCGCGTGCGCTGAAGGCCGCGGAAGAGATCGGCCATATCGGTGCCACGGCCACCATGCAGCTCGATGCAGCAGACATTGCGTGGGCACGTTCGGCAGATACGGCAATCCTCCTGGCGGATGACGAACGCGTGCTGGCGCGGAATCCCCCGCCTCTCCTCAGAGAACTGGCCTTGTGCTCGCAGGCGTTTGCCCGTGTGGAGCTGGACGAGCCCATGGTCGCACTGGACATGCTGGACGGCGCGACGGAGCGCGGAAGTATCATGCCATGGCGCGATTTCGCGTGGGGCATGCACTTTCGGCTCGCGGCATATAGAGCACCCGCCCACGCGCTCGCGATCTTCGCCCGCTATTCACATCGCATTTCGCCAGCGGATCGCCCTGTAATCGCCGGTGTTCGCCTGGCTCTGGTCTGGAGCGTGGAAGCGCTCGCCGTACTCGGCGAATACCAGGGAGCGGCCGATCTTCATCCGCACTGCGCCGCCATGTTGCAGGATGGCATGGTCGGCACCAACGATCTCGTGGAGACTCAGGCGGCGATCGCGGCAGCCTGCGGCGCCCAATGGGATGTCGCCGAAGCACACTTCGTCAACGCGCTCGCCGTCACGGCACGCTTGCCGCATGTGCCCGCGCAGGTTGACGCACGACGATGGTACGCCTGGATGCTGTTGCGGCGTCGCGCGCCGGGCGACGCCGAGCACGCGCGCGCTTTGCTCGGCGACGCGATCGCGCTGGCGGAGCAGTATCAGTTGCCGCGTCGTGAACGGCTCGCGCGGGAGCTCCTGCTGACGCTGTAGCGACCACAAGAGGCCGTGGGCCGACACGCTACGGGATGCGCGTCAGGCGCTCGAAGCGCGGATCGCCTCGCAATGATGCGAACGTCTCATCGAGGCGAACCCGAGCCGCACGCAGAACAGCCGGTAGTGCGCATTCGGATCGGAGGGCGAAATGGCGAGCGCGCGCCGGATAGCCGCCTCCGCCCCAGCGTAGTCGCGGTTCCCCATCCGTGCGAACGCCTCGCGACGCAGCGCATCGATCGATCGCGGGTCGAGCGTCGTCGCCGCGATCGCGCTGCTCGCGGAGTGCTCCCATTGTCCCGCAAAGGATTGCGCATTCGAGAGTGCCGTGAGCACTTCGGCGCTTCCAGGCGCGAGGCGCTCCGCGACCAACGCTTCTGCGATCGCGGGCTCCGGCGTGTGTGCGACGGATGCGAGATACAGGCTCCGTGCCCAATGGCTCTCCCATCGATTCGAGTCCAGCACGATGCCACGCTCCGCTGCGATTCGAGAGAGCGTGTCGTCTTCCATCGACGACGTGGCCCAGTAAAAGATCAATCCGTGCGCACGTGAAATGCGCGCCCATGCCGCCACGAATGTCGGGTCAAGTGCGACGGCGCGCTGGTACTCGACGAGCGCCCGCTGAAAGCACATCGACCTCGTTCAGGCTCATCCCCTCCGATATGTGCTCGCCCTTGAGATAGGCCTCGTAGGCCTGAATGTTCTGCGTCGGCCGTTGCGCGAGGCGACCCTGTTGTCCCGCATTCAACGCGATGTCGAGTGCGCTCGCCACGCGCGTCGCGATGTCGGATTGAACGGTGAAGATGCTCGCGAGGTCAGCATCGAACGGTTGCTGCCATCGCGTCGCCGGTGTCGGCGTGTCACCCACTTGCACGAGCTCCGGACTCACGCGCAGTCGCGCCAGATGCCCGGGGGAGGCCGGTTCGAACTGTACGGTGCCGGACAGCAGGTACTTCACGCCGAGCTCCGCGGCGATCTGCTGCGGACGCCTGGTGGTGCCGCGATACTCGTTGGAGCTGGCGCGCGCGATGACGTGAGGCCGTGGACCGCGGCGAGCTTGCCCCGGATTTCATCCGCGATGCCATCGACGATGTGCGCGTCCTCCGCGCGACCGCGATTCTCGAACGGGAGCACCGCCACCGACGTGCCGTTCGCATCCGCGCCGTGAGCGCCGTCGGTCGTGCCTCGTCGCGTGCGCACAACCAGCATGGCGCCGACTGCAACCACCACCAGTGCGAGAGCGGTGATCAGCACCGCCCGCCCTTTGGACGATGGCGACACCGGAGTGGCGACCGCCGCGCGCATGGCAGTCACGAATGCATCCATCGTCGCGTACCGATCGACGGGCACGCGTGACATCGCCCGCGCGATCACCGCGTCGAGTGCGCGCGGAACCGCCGTCCTGATTGGATGAATGGGACGCGGATCCTGCGTCAGCAGCCTGGCAATGATTGCCTGCGCATTCGGACCGGTGAATGGCGGCTCGCCGGCGAGCATCTCGTACACCACCGCGGGTTGCTTGCAGTGCGTGCCTGCACTGCCTACATTTCCTGCATGCAATACACTATCCGCGGCATCCCCGATGCAGTTGACGATGCACTGCGTGCCCGCGCGCACGCAGCCGGCACCAGCCTGAACGAGGCTGCCATCGATGCGTTGGCGGAAGGCGCAGGGTTGACCGGAACGCCGCGCAAGCGACGGGACCTTGGCGACATTGCCGCGACGTGGAAGCCCGACAAGGCGGTCGAGGCCGCGCTCGCCGAACAGGATCAGATCGACGAGCGTCTCTGGCGGTGAGAATTGCCCTCGACACGAATCGGTACGTCGACCTCTGCAAGGGCGTGGCTGAGACGGTCGACCTCCTGGAGGGCGCCGATGTCGTGGTACTCCCGTTCGTGGTGCTCGCGGAACTTCGAGCCGGTTTTGCTCACGGACGTCGACAGGTCGAAAACGAGCGGATCCTTCGTCGCTTTCTCATGAAGGACGGCGTCATGGTGCTGTTCGCGGATGATCAGACAACACATCACTATGCGTTGTTGTACCGCCAACTGCGAAAACAGGGCACGCCCGTTCCCACGAATGACCTGTGGCTGGCCGCGCTGGTCCTCCAGCACAATCTTGCGCTGCACGCCCGAGACAAGCACTTCGATCACCTGCCGCAACTCGTTCGCCTCTGACGGCGAAGTCTGCCCTGGAGCGAAGTCAGGTCCAGATTGGCTCGCTCACCGGGATCTCGCCTCCAGCCGCTGCGCGCGGGCGCGCACGTCCCGCACGAGTGGTTGCAGTTCGGGATCTGCCGTTTTCCACTGGATGGCAAGTGCCTCATACATCGCGCGTGCCTCCCTGAATGTCCCGCGTTCCTCGTACAATTCACCGAGGCGTTTCCGCACACTCGCCAGGTCGTGCGATTCGGCGAACACGGACAGGTCGAGCGACGTGGAATTGATGAAACGCTCATAGTAGACAGTGGCCGAATCCTTCTGGCCCGCGCGGTCGAACGCGAGCGCGATGCGTGGCCAGACATATCGGCGACCCCCACCGCGTAGCGCCCGCTTCGCCGCGGCGGCGGCGTCAGCAAACCGATGCTCGGCCATCGCCACCGAATACTCGACCATCGGAAGTGCTGGTATTTCGCCGTTGATCAAGGCAGCCGGATCATCCCGCCGCTGACCATCGAGGAAACGCCGCGCCAGGTCGGGACGATTCATCCACTGCGCGGCCTCGGCAAGAAGCGCGTACGGCCGCGCTCGCGGTGGCATCGAGTCGAGCGGCGATGCGCGCAATGCTGAATCAACCATGCGCAACGCACCGGACGAGTCGCCAAGAAAGCGCGCGCGCCAGTAGGCATAGGCCGCCGCTCGCTCCAACCGTGCCGCTCCCGGGTCAGCGACCGCTCCTGCCAGTGACGCGAGGTCGGCTGCGTGTGCCTCGCGCAATCGCCCTGCTCGCAGGGCAAGCCCTCGATGAAAGCTGGCACCCCATGACACGGCCAGGGGAGCAGACGTCATTCGCTCGACCGATAGCCCCCGGCAAGCGCACCAGAATCGTTTCCGGCGAGATTCATCAGCGAGACCTGCAACGCGGCCGCGGCAAGGTGCTCAGGGCGAATCGCAGCAAGCGCATTGACCATTGCCCGCGCGCTATCTACGTGCCCCAGCTCGGCATGGGCGAGTGCCAGGTAATAGTACGAATTGAGATGGGCCGAATCCGCGGCCAGGGTACGATGCGCGAGCCCGATGGCATCGTCATATCGCGCCTGCTGGTAGGCGCAGAACGCCGCAGCGGCGAGGGCGAGGGCGTTATCGGGCGCGACGGCTACGGCGCGTTTGGCCGCCGCGTCGGCGCTGTCGAGATTCGGGGTCGGGCCATTCGACCAGTAGGCGACCGCGGTGAGTTCCCGCTCGGCCGGTGTGGCACGGTCGCGAATCGCATACCCCCGCTGGAGCATGGCCGACTGCATCACGCGCATCCCGGAGTAGCCGCCAATGGTCCACCCAAGCTCACGATAGGCCGACACGAAGTTGGAATCGAGCGCGACCGCTTCGCGCATCAGCCGCAATCCGTCGAGGTACTCGCCGCGATAGATGGCGTGATGCCCTTCCGTGTATTTGCGCAAGGCCGGAAGCGATGCGGTCGTCGCGTCTTCCAGGGGAGCCGAGGCGTTGACGCTCCGCAGCGATTCGCCGACGCGCTCACGCAGTTTGTTCGCGAGACGGCCTGCGGCCGCCGTGAAATCGGCATCGTCTTTCGCGGTTTCCTGGAGCGTGGTGAGTGGCTCCGCATCCGTCGCTCGCAGCAGACGAACGGTGAGCGCATAGGCGGAGCCGATCCTCCTCACGTCGCCGTCGAGCACGGCCTTCGCACCCGCGCGAACCGCGACGTCGCGCGCTGTGGCGCCGGTGACGGGGGCGTTCGGCGTCCGCATCTGGGCGAGGATCATGCGTGTTCGCTCAGGCGACACCAGGCGCAGTGCTTTCGACTCCGACAGACCCACGCGAAGTCCTTCGACGAGTACCGCGCCGAGCGCCGTGTCGGCCGCCGGTCCGCTCATGTCAGCGATCACGATGCGGTCGTTCTCGGCGAGTGTCCTCGATCCGATCAGTGATCCGAACCGCCCAATGCCGAGTTGTCGCATGGCCATATAGCCGGCGACCATGAGGGCGAACCCACCGATGGCCCATGCGCCGCCCATCCATGCATGCCGAAGGCTGAAGCGCGTGCGCCGCTGGCCCTCGACGAGCGCGGTGACAAGCACCACCGGGAAGCCGATGGCCATCATGCTGATCGCCCCGGGCGTGACCCACGCCGGGAGGCCGATGACACGTGTTGCGACATATGCCCCAGCGGCAACAAGCGCGAAGGCGGCTGTGTAGACTGCCAGCGCGCGCCAGAGTCCGACGCCCGGCCTCGCCACCGGCTCCGCCGGAAAGCTTCTCGCCTCCAGCGTGTCGACGATGTCCGACGCGCTTGAGGGGCGATCGTCCGGCGCTTTTGCGAGGCACCGCGAGCCGGATCCGTTTGGTGTGTCGGACACCGAGGAAGTCGTAGAACATGACCAGACTGTCTTCCGACCGGTCGACGCCGCCAAACCAGATGGGCTCTCCGCGCTCCAAGTCACTGACGACGATGCGGTAGACGTGGCCTTTGCGAATGGAGATCTCGTCGATGCCGATCACCGCGGGCCGCGGGTTCCCGAGGCGCGCCAGCTGCGCGCGCATGTACAGCTTGTCCATCTCTTTGACGGCATGCCACTCGAGGTGCAGATCCGTCGCCACTTCTTTGATGGAGGCGCCGCGGCACTGCTTGCCCACGTAGAGGGCGAACCGTTTCGTGTAGTGCGGATTGGCCGCGAGCCAGTCGAGCCGTTCCCGCTTCACGCCGCCGCCCAACCGGCAGCGGACGCGCCGTACGTCGACCTCGAGCCAGATGCGCAGGTCGCCGCACGGCAGATCGCGGACACGGCGGACGGTTCGGTCGTACCACGTCCGATGGCAGGTCCCACACGTCCCGCATCGTGTTTTTTTCCGCGGCGACTGAGCGTGATCACCCGTGCGCGCGGATCGCCGACGACCCCAACAATCGTGCGGCCCGGTGTGAAGCCAGGGAACCGATATGCGTCACGCAGTTCGCGCTGGGAGGGCCGCAAGCCGCTCATTCCCCTATGACACCGTCCCTTTGCAGGTGGTCAATCCGCTCGATTCTACCCACACAAATCACCGAAGAGCCTCATTTACTTTGTGCGCCCTGCTCGGAATCCGGACGAGCAGGGCGTCGTTGTGGGTAACCCACCGGTTAACCACGCGGTGTCTTTCGTTGTCGCCCGGGCGTAATGCCAAGCGCCGGGGCCAGTGGCCGGAACCCGGCCCCGACTCGTCGCGACCCAGATATGGCACACGGGATATCCTGACCCACCTCCGACTCAAATCCTGCCGCTGCGATGAATTCCGTCGCCGCGCGGATATCCCGCGCTCGCCTGCGCCAGCCACCCTTGTTGGTCGCGCGAACCGGCGTTATGACTCCTGCGTCCCGATTGGATTTCCTATCCCGCGCAGGAGAGGCCGATGTCGAATGTCCAGACCATTCAGGCGGGTTATACCGCCTTCGCGAACAACGATCCCTCGGTGCTCTTCGGCGCCATGGCGCCCGACATCCAATGGCACGAGGCCCAAGGCAACCCGTTGGCCGACCGCAATCCCTACGTTGGCGCGCAAGCGGTGGGCGAAGGCGTGTTCGGCCGGTTGCTCGCCGCCATTGACGGCTTCACCGCGGTGCCCGATCGCTTCGTCGACGGCGGTGACGACGTCATCGTGCTCGGCCGCTACGGCGGCACGATGAAGCACAACGGCGCCAAGCTGGACGCGCCGTTCTGCCATGTTTACCGCTTCAAGAGCGACCGGATCATGTCGTTCCAGCAGTACACGGACTCGGCCCAGTGGGCGCGGCTGATGCCGTAGCCGCCCCACCGGCCGCTCAGGCCGGCGGCAGGATCACGCGGATCTCGGCCGTGTGAACTGCGGCGATTGCGCTTCCGCCTTCGTCGCCCCCGACCGTTGCTGATATATGGGCTACGGACTCGGGTCCGTTGGGTCCGTGAGATCCGTCTTTCAGCCCGGAATGATCGTTTTGGAGCCCCTATCCGCCACTGGGCAAGCATTGATTCTCATAGTGCAGCGGCTGTCTGACTCCGTCTCCCGGTAGGCTTCCTACTCTGCTTCTTCCGGAACGCCGTCTTGAAATCGAGAAGACGACGTAGGTTGAGTATAACGGAGGACTCAGACCCCTTGTCGACGTTCTGCGCCCGCGCTCGTTGCATTGGTTATCGCCGAGCACCCCTGGGTGCCGAGCGCTCGCGATTGCACGACCCGACGATGGGCGCGGGCATGTGGTCCAGCAGTCTTCATCCAGATACGACATGAAGCGCATCACGATCATCTTCTGGCTGCTTTGTCTCGGCCTCACGGCACTGTGGATCGTCGCGGATCCCGTCGTCATCGGCTTGCCGCCGTTCGCGCAGCTGAAGATCCCGCTCATCAACTTCACGGGCATCATCGCCATGGGCGCGATGAGCGTGTCGATGGTACTGGCACTGCGGTCGGTCGCCGTCGAGCCCCACGTGGGTGGCCTCGACAAGAGCTATCGGTTGCACAAGTGGCTCGGCGTCGCGGGGCTAGTGATGGCAATCGCGCACTGGCTGCTGATCTCGCCGGGGTGGCTCGTCGCCCTCGGTATGGCGAGTGTGCCCGTGAGCGGCGCGGGGGCTCGGCGCGTAGCGGAGGGGCCTGCACTGCTGCAGACGCTGCGGGGTCCGGCGCGAGGGGTGGGGCAGTGGGGGTTCTACGGCGCGGTTGTCCTGATCGTGCTCGCGCTGCTGCGCTGGTTTCCCTACCGCTACTTCATCAAGACGCACCGCCTGCTGGCGATCGTCTTCTTGATCCTGGTGTTCCACTCGGTGGTGCTTCTGAAGGTCGCGTACTGGTCGCATGTCATCGCGTATGCGATTACCGCCCTAATGGCCGCGGGGTGCGCCGCCGCACTGTACATCCTGGTCCGTCGCGTGGGGCGCACGCGCCAGGCGGTGGGTGAGATCGAGGCGGTGACGACGCACCAGGATGGTCGTATCGCTGGCGTGACGATCCGCCTGAGGGACCGCTGGGTGCCGCACGAGGCGGGACAGTTCGCGTTTGTGACCTTCGACCAGACGGAGGGACCGCACCCGTTCACCATTGCGTCCACATGGAAGGGCGACGGGCGGCTGCAATTTTTCATCAAGGGACTCGGCGACTACACGACCGGGCTCCATGCGAAGGTCACGCCCGGATTGCTCGTGACGATCGAAGGTCCGTATGGCCAGTTCACCTTCGCGAGTGATCACCAGCGGCAGATCTGGATCAGCGCCGGCATCGGGATCGCGCCCTTCATCTCGCGGATGCAGCACCTTGTCGCGTGGCCTGATACGAAGAAGGTCGACCTGTTTCATGCGACGGCCGAGCGCGACGACCAGCCGATTGCCCAACTGCGCGAGCTCGCCGCGGCGGCGAACGTTCGGCTGCATGTCTGGATCTCCGCGGAGGAGGGACGACTGACCGCTGCGCAGATCCGGAACGACCGACCGGACTGGAAGGATGCGGACATCTGGTTCTGCGGGCCGGTGGAGTTCGGCCGCGACCTGCGAAAGGACTTTGTGGTGCACGGTTTGGCTGCCCGGGACTTTCACCAGGAGCTGTTCCACTTGCGTTAGCCGGAAGTGTCCCCGTCGGTCATGGCTCCGATGTTTTCTACGCTCGCTCGCGTGTGTACGGCGTGCTCGGGTTTCACGGTCACCCGCGTTCCTCGAGGGAAGTGAGTCGCCGACGTGAAAGTCGGACGGCGCGCTGGGTTCCAGCAGCACCCCGCAGGGATTCAGCGACGCGTCGACAAGTCGGACAAGTGTCGATGCCGAGCGTGCGGAGGTCCTCAGCGGTGGGCTGCTGGACATTCGGACTCCATCTCCTTGCTGTGGCCACGACATCAATGCCTTTTCCATTGCTCTGAAGGCACACATCCATGGCGACTGAAATGACGGACGGCAATGAACGCCTGAGCTTGACCACGATTCCACTTTTTAGACAACTCTCTCCTGACGACCTCGAGAAGATCGATAAGCTGATGGTCGAGGTATCCTTCAAGGCCGGCAAGACCATTTTTCTGCAGAATGAGCCAGGGGATGCGCTCTACGTCATCGACTCCGGCAGGGTGCGCATCTGGGTGCGCGATGCAGACGGAAACGACGTGTCCCTCTCGGAGCTGGAACGGGGACAATTCTTCGGCGAGATGTCTGTACTCGATGGAGGCAAGCGCTCAGCGAATGCCACGGCAGTAGCTGATACGAACCTTCATCGCCTCGGTCGCGAGGAATTTGATGTTTTCCTCGTCGAACATCCTCAGGCCGCGCTCGAGGTGATACGGGGAATCGGCGCGCGCCTTCGCCAAACCAACCTGCTTGTCTCCCAACGGTTGACACGTAACGCCAACCTCGTTCACGAACAAAGCCTGAGCGCTCTCGACCGACTTGCTATCGCGATAACCGACAAAGTCGGTTCAATCGGCTTCTTTTTGCTGATCGCCGTGTGGACGGTGTTATGGACTGGATACAACATCCTGGCATCGGAAGTGCCAGCGCTGCACTGGAAGGCCTTTGATCCGTTTCCCGCTTTTGTCGCCTACCTCCTGATCAGCAATGTCATTCAGCTATTGTTGATGCCGCTCATCATGCTCGGTCAAAATCTTCAGGGACGTCATGCCGAGACGCGCGCTGAGCTCGAGTTCGAGATAAACGAGAAAGCCGAGAAGGAAGTGATGGCGACGCTCCTGCACATGGAGCGCAATACCGACCTGCTCTTGCAGCTGATGCGACATCTTGATTGCCGGTTCTCGGAAGAGGAGTTGCGTGCCATTGACGCTGAGAAGCAACTGGCCCGGCAGATGAGCGCGGTGTTCCCGGCGTCGGCCCTCGCTGAATAAACGAAACACGTGTGTTAGTGTGCGGTCGGGTTTCCTGGCCGCCGCACACTCACTCAGTGCACCATGACCGTCATGCGCGTCGCATTCGTCGGCTTTGGAACCGTGGGTCGCGCGCTGCATGCGCTGCTCGAACGGCGCCGCGCCGCGCTCCAGCACGAGTATGGCATCACCTACTCCGTGACTGGGCTGTCCTCACGCCGCATGGGTTGGCTCGCCAACGCGAGCGGCATGGACGCTTCGTCGCCCGCGGGGACTGAGTGCCGGAACATCCACCAGTGGCTGGCAGAGGCGGAGGCCGATGTTGTGTTCGAAGCCATTCCGCTGGACGCGGAAACTGGCCAGCCCGCGCTGGACTACTTGCGCGCCGCGCTCGCGCACGGCGCGCACGCCATTTCGGCCAACAAGGGGCCCGTCGTCCATGGCTTCCGCGACCTGATGCACCTCGCGAAGACGCATGGGCGTGGGTATGCCTTCGAGGCTGCCGTCATGGATGGCGCTCCTGTCTTTTCGCTCGTGCGCGAATGCCTCCCCATGGCGGGGCTCCGCGCGGTGAGCGGTGTGTTCACGTCCACGGCTACGGTGGTGATCGAGGCCGTGGAGGAAGGGCTCAGTATCAATGAAGGCATCGCGCGGGCGCAGGCGTTGGGCATTGCCGAGGCGGATCCGAGCTACGACGTGGACGGATGGGACTCCGCCGTGAAGCTCTGCGCCGTGGCGAACGTCCTCCTCGGCGCCGACCTCCGGCCCGCAGATGTGACGCGCGAGGGGGTCGGCACGCTCGACGAGACCGCCATCCGGCGCGCGCATTCCGAAGGGCGGCCCTATCGCCTGGTCGGTGACATTCGGCCCGACGAGCATGGCGCGCTGCGAGCGGCGGTCCGTCCCGTGCAATGCGCCCTCGACGCACCGCTCGGCGTCGTTCACGGAGCCACGCTGGTGATGCACTACGAGGCTGACATGTTTCCCGGCGGGCTGACGGTCACGTCGCACGACCCCGATCCCACGACGACGGCCTACGGGATGTTCGCGGATTTCGTGCGGCTGGTTCGGACCACGCACTGAACGCGCGTGGTCGTCACTCGGCCGCTACGCATCGGTATCGCGCGCGAGAATCAAACGCGGCGGCGCGCTGTGACGCCACGAGTGCTCGATCAGTTCCTGTGCCCGTCGCGCCGACACTTGGACAGGTCCACGCGAGGCTGGGCGAGGGAGAGTGTAGTCATCCAGAGTCTACCTGCCGGCGTTCAACGCTTGCGCTTTCATGCGATATTCGCGCGCATGGACGCTGTCCCCCTGACTCGCGTACAGGCCGCTAAGGGACATGTAGCCGGGTGCGAACCGCGGATTGCGCGCAACCATCTCCTCGAACCACTTCGTCGCCGCGGGGATGTCCTGCCCAAAAGCGTATGTGTCGCCGATGCCCATGTGTGGCTCTGCGTACGACGGATACAGCTGGATGGCCCGCCGAAACTCTGTCAACGCGATGGAGTAGTATGCCTGCTGCCGATTCGGCGGCACATTGCCCTGCTTCAGTTCCTGAAGCATGTGATTGCCGTAGAGAAAGTGCACCCGTGCACTGTTGGGCGCGTGCCTGGAGTCCGCCGCAAAGAGCGTGGTGTCGTTCTTCCAATCTGGATTGCGCTGGAGCGTAAGCGCCGCGAACACGATGAGAATGGCGGCGACGATGCCCACGAACAACCGAGTCGGCAGTCGCGCGAGCAGCAGCACGAGCACGATGCAGAAGCCAAGCGATGGCGCGTACAGAAAGCGATCAGCCATCGTTGACCGAGTGAGGAACACCACGTTCGCGACCAGTGCGATGCTGACGAGGTAGAAGAGAATGCCATAGCCGATCGCGTCGCGCTTCACCGTGCGCCACACGCTGAACAGGCCGAGTGCCACGTAGAGCACCAGTGCGCCAGCGGCGTAGGGGTCTCCGAAGCCAACGATCGGAATCTGAGGGTACGAGTAGTCCGACGACATCGGATGCGGGATGAACAGCATCCGGATGTACGTCCCGGCAATCCTGAACGCCGTCGCTTCGCGGTGGAGGAAGTCCGGCGCGGCTATCAGCGAGTTGTCGATCAGGGAAATCGCACCACTGCCTGTCTGGCTGGTGAGGACGGAACCCCGTATAGCGAGATACACTCCGGCGCCGATGGCGATGGGAACCAGTACTCTTGCGATGCTCCGCGCATCCGCGCGCGTGAAGACGAACAGGGTCATCGGCACGATGACGACCAGCGTGATTGGACTCTCCTTCGACATCAAAGCGAGAAAGAAGAAGAGACCGACGAGCAACAAGTGCGTGGGCCGCCGCACCTTCACGTACCTCACCGACTCGCGAAGGGTAAGAATCGCGAACAGGAACGCGAGCACTTCATCGCGACTCTTGATATTGGCGACAACCTCGGTGTGCAGCGGGTGCGCGATCCAGAGCAGGGTGATGGCAAACGGAATGACCGCGTGGGCGCCGTCGAACAGCGAGCGCAGGAACCTGAGCAACACCACGGCTGTCGTGGCGTAGAGCAGCACATTGATCCAGTGCCCCACCGCCGGCGAATTCGGCGCCATTTCCCATTCCACGGCAAACATCACGAGGCTGAGCGGGCGATACAGCCAGTCGTTCATTCCGTCGAATCCGTACCAGTATCCGGTGTGCAGCAGTATCGGGATGCCCTTCACGCCCGACATCGTGAGCCTGTTGCCGTAGATGGTGGGAAAATCATCCAGGGCATATCCGTGCTGAAGTGTGTTCACGTACAGCAGGACGGCGAGGCACGCGCACACGGCGCCCATCCATTCGCGCCCAACCGTGCGGCGAACGCTGGCTATCACCCGATCAATCATTCAAATGGTTCTCGCCTGCAAGTGATCAGGGCCAGCCGCCCGCTACCGCGTTACTCGCGGATCGTAAAGATACGTCTGGCCGACCGTCTCGTCGAACAGATACGGCCTCCGCTCCGGTGCGCGCGCGAGCAGCTGAAGGTTCTCACGATCACCGCGATCATAGACGACCCAGATTTGCTCGGCGTCCGGATTCGCACGGTTGCGGACGAACGTGATGTGCGGATCATGCGAGGCCGCATACCGGACGAACACGACAGCGCGCGCATCGTGGATTGACGCCAGCACTCCGTCAAAGGCCGCGAGGTACTTGCGGTCATCGATGTGCTGCCGGTGCACGAGCTGCATGGCCATGATGCCCGGAAGCGCGAGGACCAGGCCACCCGACACGAGCGCACGTGTCCACCGCGCCGAACCCCAGTGAAACGTCGGCGCGTCAGGCGCGCGAGCCGGTCGTCCGATCACCGAGGCCGCCCACGCCATGCCCGCCGCGGCGAGGAGCGCATACGCCGGCGTGCTCTCATAATAGTAGAGCGTCCATTCCGCGGGGGTGCCGTACGACAGATACATCACCAGCAGGAAGACTCCGCTTCCCACGGCAAATGCCGTCGATGCATTCAGCGTGAGGAGGCCAAGGATGGCGAACAGGCCGAGTATGCCGGAACTCGTCTCCCAGAGCTTGAGCCACAGGGCATGAGATCGCTCGCCGATGGTCTCGATGAGATGCGACGGCACGTGAGTCACGTGTTGCGCGCTGTAGACCCTGTTCAACCGCTCGAGCTCCGGCGTGAGCGCATGCGCGGGCGGTGTGGCGATCAAGCCAAAGCCCGGGACGTCGAACGGCATGTACATGCGCGTGTACAGCGCCAACGGCGTGATGCGCCAGTCTCCCGTGGTGCGGGCGCTCCACACCAGGAGAATGCCGAGCACCGCCGTGCCGGCACCAACCGCCAATGCGAGGTCTCGCCAGCGACGGTCGCGCACGACATCGCGCAACACGACCATCGCCATGGGGATGGCATACGCCAGACCTGTGAGCGGTCGAGTGATCGCACACCAGGCGGTGAAGAATGCAATGGCCAGGAGCCAGGGCAGCTTCCGGGTCGTGCGCCATTCCAGCAGCGCATACCACCCGGCGAGCCAGCACGCGGTCGTCGTTGCCTCAGAGTAATACGACGAACCGAGGTAGAGCACCATCGGCGAGAACAGCCACGTCGTCCATGCCAGGAATGCGATGCCGCCGCTTGCCACTCGGCGCGCGAGCACAAAAAGCAATGCGGCGATCGTGGACTGGAGCACCAGCGGCATTAGCGCCGGCCAGCCCAGGAGCGCGCCGGGTGTCATCACGAGCGAGTGACCGGGAAAGTATTTCGACGCGAGCCTCGGCTCGGTCAGGATGTGAATCTGTTGCCAGAACGCAGGTAGCGACGGCGACGGGAGTGCCCACATGCCGCGCGCGAAGATCTGCGCCTGAAGCACGTACGCCATCTCGTCATGCACGACGGGTCTGGGACTCCATGCCGCCCACGAATACCAGACCACCGCGAATGTGGTGGAGAACACGAACGCAACGCTCGCGCGTGTATCGAGCCGCTGCGCCAACGATGCTGGCTCGCTCGACGGCTGATGTCCTGCGCGGTGCGCCAATAGCGCCACGAGCAGTATCGCTGCAAGCGTCACTGTCGCCATCAGCATCGACGACGGCGCACTCGGGTCATTGACGCTTCGTCGAACTTGCGTGTCATCGCGATCGGGGATCCCCGGCGATGTCGCGTAGTTCGCCGGCGGTTGTCACGTCGGCTGGTGTCGCGGGGCGAACGGTGACGATCATTTCCTGTGTCAGTTCCGCTACCTGGGAAGATTGCGCTTGGCCTGGGCTGGCTCGCCCTGGATGAAGTATGCGTGTCGCTTCTCGCTGTCGGTAGGAATGCTACCGTGGCCGCTACGCGAGGACGGGTGTTCAGCAGCGAGCCCCGCGCCGCATCTGCAGACTGGCTTGCCATGAACCCAACCGCTGCGATTGCAACTGCCCTCCTCTCGGCGGTGCTCTTCGCCGTGAGCGCCGAGTTCGCCAAGCTGCTGCTTCGATCGCGGGAACACTCAGGTGGTCACCGTACCTTGGCCCCGCCGAGACATTGTCGTTGCGGCATCGTGAAAATGCACCTCTAGCCTGTGCGGACCCGATCGGCGTTCCGCCGATCGCGTGCATGATCACGCCGCCGAATGGGGGAGCACATGGGGAACAGGGCACTGCTGTACACCACGCTGTCGATGGTGGGGGTTTGGGGACTGATCGTCGGCTGTTCGGCCCAGGAGAGCACCTTGGGTCCGGACGCGCTGGCGCCGAACGAAGTCGCGCTTGCATCGCGCGACAAGGACGGACGCGGGAGTTGGGAGTTTACGCCGCTGGCCACGTCGGCGGTGTGCACCATCGGAGGGAGCGCGGTGAACCCGCTGGTCCTCGCGGCTGGTTTCGGCCAGAGCGTGGTCGCGTCGGAGCCTTCGTACGCCGACGTGCCCGATATGAACGTGCAGAACGAGACCGGGCCGCACGCCGGCCGCTACCTGTATCAGGTGCACGAGGTTGGAGAGAACGGGTCGCTGTCGGTGGTGGACCTCCAGACCGGGGTCACGAAGACCATCGCGCAGCGCGCCGACTGGGAATCAATTGATCCGACGGTCTGGACGCCGTGGGGCACGCTGTTGTTCGGTGAAGAGACTAATGCCGCGCGCTTCCGCGATCCCAACTATCCAGACGCGGAAGGGGGACGACATCTGGGCGGCCGCGCCAAATGCAAGCGGCGGAGCCTCGCCGAGCGTCGTGCGCTTCGCTTCCCTCACCGACTGCGAAGCCGAGCCGACCGGGATCTACTTCGACATCACCGGGAATCGGCTGTTCGTCAACGTCCAACATCGCGGCGGCGACGCGCTGGACAAGACGATGGCGGTGTTCAGCACTTCGTCCCAGCGGTAGTTGGCAGACGCTCGAGCGGCGCCGTCCGGGGGGCGGCGCCGTCTCGAGACTGGCTTCGTTTGTTAGGCGGGCGACCGCGTTCCGAAGACATCGAAGTCGAAGCACCGAACTCGACTAGACGGTTCGAGACCGCGGCGACTCTAGGCGGCAACGCCGCTCGATTGTTGGGACGGGGCTAGTCCGTCACGGCCCCGCCGACCGCCGCTCGCAATGAACGGTGTCGGCGGGCCGCCGGTTGGCAGGTTTAGTTGCGGTGCAACTGGAATGCGACGATCGTCGTGGTTGCCGAGTGGTCGTTGGGCTGCACGGCCACCGTGATCGTGAAAGTCGCGTTGGTCAAGACGTACCGCGAGCCACCGACCAAGGTGTAACCGGCTTGGGCGTATAGAGCATCGACAGATGCGATGTACTGGGCGGCGTCGCCCTGGCCGATCAGGCCGAGAACTCACTGCGGATCCTTAGCTCCTGCGCTGACCCCGTAGAGTTGACCGGGGGGGACTGCTACTGCAGTGGGCCAATCGGCCGGCATCGCGACTGCGGGAGTCTTGCCGCCGCCACCGGTGCCACTCGCGCCGCCCGACGCGCGGATGCCGGAGATTGGGGCGATCTGTGAGGGATTCGTGCCCGCGTCGCTGCAGGCCGTCGTGGCCAGGACAGCGAACGAGGCGGCGCTGAGGAAGAGTCTCGTACGAGCAACCATTGTGAACACTCCAAGTTGGTGGCGATTCCGTTCTGAGGCCGCCGGAGCGGCAGCGGAAATTGAGACGAAGCGTCGCGTCGAAGATCGGCGCGCAGCGCGACCCGCCGACACATCGACGCATCGCACGTGGCGCACCACCATCGTCATGGAAGGGCGCAGCACGCAACTCATTGCCGCACCATCCGTTAGCCTTAGCCTAAGACCTCATTTGGGCATCACGCCATGACCTGTCTCGAACCGCAGCACTCCTGTCCTGATTCGCTGCACCCGGTGGAGCAGTGAGGGCGGTTCGGACAGTCGCCGCATTTGATCTGCGGTTTGCAGTCCAGACGAGCAACGTCCAGTCACACAACCTTGCTGAACGCACCACGAATGACATACCAAAGGAGACTTCACGCCCTCGGTCATCCGTATGCACAGTCGCCGTCACGCCTCTCACGACAGCGCCGCCGGTGGCGGGGACGCCTCCATCATCGCGACGCTCATCCTGCACCTGCCCGTCGGCGTTCTGCTGCTCGCCCTGGATGGCGCGCTTACCTACGCCAACGATGCCGCCCGCGACTTTGGTCGGCGGCGCGTGCGGGCGCAGCGTCGGCGGAACTCGACGCCATCGTGACTCGTGCCTTGCTCGCCGGCGAAACCGTGCGTGGCCAGGAGCTCACACTCAACCGCCAAAGCCACGACGAACGACGCGATTGGTTGCGTGGACGCCGCTTCATCGTGAACGCGACGCCACTGATTGTGCCCGAGATGGGATAGATGGTGTCGTCATGACGGTCGAGGACGTGACCGGTCGCACCGAGATGGAGCGCTTCCGGTTAACGACACGCTCGACAAAAGCCGAGTCCTACCAAGGCTCGGCATTCCGCAGGCAACGTCATTGCTCCTTCACGGCGCTGAAAGTGTTGCCTCCGAGGATTGAGTACACGACGGTGACTGCACCCTCCGTGAATTTGGCGTTTGGCTGCTTGCCGTAGTGTGCATCGCGGGTCGACGCGACGTACTGCACGCCCAGTGCGTTGGCGCCGATGATGCGCGCGGTCACGCCGAAGTTGCCGCGGAAAATCGTTTCAGACCCGTGGGCGTCGTCGGACCCGAGGCCGCTCACGTAGTACTCGCGGGCCGTCATGTCGAACATGACCCGGTGCCCCGCGATGAGACGGAGCGCAACGAGCGCCTGCGGCGTCACGCCGAAGTGATAATCCCGAATCGCCGCGTTGGTTGGCGTGCTCGGGATGACGGTGGTCGACCCTGCCGCGCCGAAGCCGACGCCGCTGAGCGCTGTTCCCTGAACGGCGAGGCCGGGCACGATCCACAGCTGTTGCGTTGTGCCGAGCGACAGTGCTGTGCTCGACACGCGAAAGAGGTACGGTGAGATGTAGTCGTATGTTCCGTAAAGTCCCCAGAATCCGCTTGCGGTGGCAGTCTCCCCAGTCTTACTGCCCACAAGCAAACCGCGAATCATCACGTTCTCGATGGGATTGCTCGTATTGGTGAGGAGGGAAACCTGGAAGTCGAAGTAGTCGAGCGGGCGCGTGTACTCGTAGCCGGGCTGTCCGGGGAGACCGTAGGACATCGAAAACTCCGTGGTGGCGTCTCGACGCAACAGCGTCGTCGGCGCGGAGTAATCGCGCGCCACAGCGTCCAGGTTCGCGCCGAACCTGATCTGCCATGACGTCGCCGGGGCAGTGTCCGGGAGCTTCGCCTTGAAGCGTTCGCCAAAGACGCGTCGGTTCACGCCGCCCGGCGGAGAGATCACCGCCGCCGCGAGTTCGTGCCACTGGCCAGGCTTGGTGCCGCTGCTATTCTTGAGCACGAGATCCGCCATCCGATACAGCGATTCGCCGAGCAGGCTTCCCGCCTGGCCGGTAGTGATCATGTCATTGATGGAGGGCGGATCGGTCTCACCGGCCATCTTCCAGATAAAGCTGCCGACATTGGCGTGGATGAGCGACGTCCAAAAGCTATGGCCGCTCGATCGCGCCAGGCCATACATCGTGGCGCCCTGATATGGATGAAAGAATTGATTGACGTTGAAGGGATCGGGGTCATAGACCCAGCGCTGAGTGCGGATGTGGTCCCATGTGGTGGAGAAGGTTGAGCTGAAGATCTTCTTGCCGTCCTTCGTTTCGTTGGGGTACACGACGCGGTCGTAGCCGTTGAGAAGCGCGAGGAAGGATGTGATCTCCACCACCGGGAGAAGCTTGTGATTTTCTTCATCCGTCGGCGCTGGTGGCCCGGAGTGCAGCGTGTCGGGCGCAGACGTACCGGCTTGCGCGGGCGCGCGGTGGGTGAGGACACTGGCGAGGAGCGCCACGAGGATCGATTGGCGGACGATGTTTCGCACATTGCCTTCCGGCATGAAAATGACCAAGAAGTGCCTGGGCGACGCGCCTCCGGCTGGCGGCTGCCTCGGCCGTGCAATTCCATTGTCGACCACCACGCGCGGCTCGCACGGATGAAGATGCCAGTGCCGAGCGTGCAACTAACATGCGAGCAATACCGAGTGCTGGCTGGTGCATTCCAGTTCGCTCTCGGGCGTCGCTAGACGGCTGTGAGTCCGCGGAATAATGGGCGCAAGCCAAGGCAGTTATCCAATTGAACCGAGCGCACAGCCCAACTGTCCAGCTCGTATCGGGGATTTCCCGCAAGAGAGGGGGTCTCGCCTGACTTCGGCTCTGCGTCTCAGGGAGCAACTTTGTCGACCAAGCACGATTCACCGGAGAACTAGCACGGCAAAACTGTCCCGAGGACCGAATCTTGTCACACCACGCTGCTGAACGCGCCACGAATGACATACCGAGGGAGACTTCACGCCCGCGGCCTTCGGTATCCACAGTCGCCGTCATGCCTCTCTCGACAGAGCCGCCAGTGGCTGGGACGCCCGCCATCATCGCGACGCTCATGCTGCGCCTGCCGGTCGGCGTTCTGCTCCTCGCCATGGATGGCGCGCTCACCTACGCGAACGATGCCGCCCGCGACTTTTGGTCGGCGGCGCATGCGGGCGCGGCGTCGGCGGACTTCGATGCCATCGTGACTCGTGCCTTGCTCGCCGGCGAAATCGTGAATGGCCAGGAGCTCACACTCGACCGCCAAAGCCACCACAAACGACGCGATTGGCTGCGTGGACGCCATTTCATCGTGAACGCGACGCCACTGATTGCCGCCCGAGATGGGATAGATGGTGTCGTCATGACGGTCGAGGACGTGACCGGTCGCACCGAGATGGAGCGCTTCCGGCCAATGATCGAGTCGCTGGCGCGTCTCTAGCAGTCGTTACAATGATGATCAGCCCACGTCAGCGCGGCGTTTCGTGCGTCGCGCTTCCCGCGTGCGGCTCCGATGATGAGCGCCATGGATTCGCCGAGATCCAACGGAGACTCGGGCCGCTGTTCGCGCGCGTTTTTCCCGATCCGGCGGCTGAACGCACCGTCGTGGTCGTGCCGAGCATGTCGCTGGCCCGCGAGGAGCTCGCCAAGTTATCGGGCGCGAATCACTACGAGGAGCGGCTGCTCTGCATGCTCATGCTGCTCCGTTACCCGCGCGCGAGCGTGGTGTACGTGACCAGCGAGCCGATCGCGCCCGCGATCATCGACTACTATCTGCACCTGTTGCCCGGCGTTCCGCCGAGTCACGCGCGACGACGTCTCACGCTGCTGAGTTGCGACGATGCGTCCCCCGGCATACTCGCCGAGAAGTTGCTGACGCGACCTGATCTGCTCGAGCGTATTCGATGGGTCATTCCCGATCGTGGCACCGCGCACATGACGTGCTTCGCCGCCACCGCCCTCGAGCGCTCGCTCGCGGTGGCGATCGGGATCCCGCTCTATGCATGCGATCCGGACCTTCAGTATTTAGGCACCAAGAGCGGCAGCCGAGAAATGTTTCGGCGCGCCGGCGTCGCGTGCCCGTCGGGGTTCGAGCATTTGCGAGATGCGCGCGACGTGGCTGCGGCGCTCAGCGCGCTCAAGCAGGAACAGTCGTCGCTCCGCCGGGCGGTGGTCAAATTGAACGAAGGCTTCTCGGGCGACGGGAACGCGGTGTTCTCATTCGACGAGGCACCCGGGCACGGTGACCTCACGCGATGGGTTGCCGATCGTCTGCCTTCGCGACTCCGCTTCGAAGCCCCCGAAGAGACCTGGGACCATTACGGGGCGAAGTTCGCATCGATGGGCGGCGTCGTCGAGATTCTCGTCGAAGGCACTGCCGTCCGGTCGCCCTCGGTGCAATGCCGCGTCGATCCGCTCGGCCGTCAGAGCGTCATCTCGTCGCACGACCAATTGCTCGGCGGTCCTTCGGGACAGGTGTATCTCGGGTGCACGTTTCCCGCGGATCCAGCCTATTGCCACGACATTCAGGAGTCCGCGCTGCGCGTCACCGCCGCACTCGCCGATGAAGGTGTGCTCGGGCGCTTCGCGATCGATTTCGTGAGCGTGCTCGAGAACGACCGGTGGCAGAACTACGCGATCGAGATCAACATCAGGAAGGGCGGCACGACCCATCCGTTCCTGATGCTGCAGTTCCTCACGGATGGCACGTACGACGCCGACAGCGGCACGTTTCGGACGCTCACGGGCCGGCGCCGATTCTACCACGCCACCGACAACATCACGCATCCGGCCCTCGCCGGTCTGGATCCCGATGGCCTGATCGACATCGCCGTCACGCACGGATTGCACTACGACGCCGCGACGCAGCAGGGCGTGATGTTTCATCTCATCGGCGCGCTGCCGCGATATGGGAAGGTGGGCGCGCTCTGCGTGGGAGACAGCGCTGCGCGCGCCGAGCAGTTTTATCGGACGACGGTCGAGACGCTCATGCGGGAGGCGCCGCGGCGGCGGCGCTAGGCGGGCTGTCTGCGCGCGGCCAAGCTGATGCTCGCGCCATGAGAGCCTCGTGGGGTTTCTCGAGACTCCCGACCGCCTCGAGAAAACCGTGATCACGAATGACTGGCGTCAGCGCATGGACGCCAATTCGCGCGACGTGATCGCCCCGTTCCAACTCTCGCGCTGAGGTTCGTCAAACTTGGCCGGCGCGAGATCCAGCACCACTCGCGACGGCACTTCGCCGCACGTGAGCCGTTCGAAGACGGTATTGATCGCTGACAGCGGCTGTAGCTCGATGTCGGCCTTGACCTTGCCCTCGGCGGCAAACGCAAGCGCCTCCGCCATGTCCTGGCGACGTACCGACGAACGAGCCGCGGATGGTGAGACAGTTCGCCACGACGTCGAATAGCGGCACCGGGAATTCGCCGGGTGGCAGCCCGACGAGCACGCAGGTGCCACGCTTGCGAGCCATGCCGACACCCTGCTTGAACGCGCCGAGCGAGGGCGCCGTGATGAGCACGCCGTGCGCGCCGCCGTCGGTGCCCTTCTTTCACGGCCTCTGCCGCGTCGGTCGTCTTCGCGTTGACGACGAGATCCGCGCCGAGGCGCGTCGCATGGGCGAGCTTGCGGTCGTCGACGTCCACCGCGCAGACCTTGTTGCGTACCACTTCCACGAGGCACTCGGAGTGGTCGCGCAGATCATTCCATGGAACTTCCAGCTGCTCATGGCCGTGTGGAAGCTGGCACCGGCGCTCGCGGCCGGTAACGCAGTAGTGCTCAAGCCGGCCGAGCAGACGCCAGTGAGCATCATGGCGTTCGTGGAGCTCATCGCCGACCTCCTGCCGCCGGGCGTACTGAACGTGGTCCAGGGTTTCGGGATCGAAGTCGGCAAGCCGCTGGCGTCGAGCCCCCGCGTCGCCAAGGTCGTCTTTACCGGCGCGACGTCGACCGGGCGCCTCATTGCGCAGTACGACCGTCCGCTACCAGTACGACACGTACGACCAGACCGACTTCCGCACGATGGCTCCGGTGTTCACATCGAACGGGCTCGCGACGGGCACGCCGATCACGAGCTTCTCGGGTGACCTTCCGGGCACGATCGGTCAGATCGCTGGTTCGAACACAGGGCAGTATCACTTCCTCGGGAACAACTACCATCCATA
>DAIUFP010000032.1:0-58009 GCA_036844565.1 Gemmatimonadaceae bacterium
GTTAGCCATCAACGCCCTCGTCATCCGGCGGATCATGGTTACGGCAAGCGGCGCTTCTCCATGCGCACGAGCACCGTATATACGGGATCGACGAGCTGAATGATCGATGCCTTGGTGTTCTGCGCAACGAACTGATAGGCATCCATCTCTGACAACCCCGTCTGCTTCCGCGCCCAGCCGATCATCGCCTTGAAGGCAACGCGCGCTGCATCCTCGAGCGGACGCCCGGAACCCACGAACATGACTTCATCCGCATTCTCGATGCGTGGAATTGGTGTCGCCGTGTTCTTGAGCAGCTCGACATACACCTCGACATCCATGGCGCCCTCGATGGCCGCGCCCATCACTTCCCCCTCGCCCATGGCGTAGTGGCCATCGCCGAAGGACAGCATCGCCCCAGGTACGTTGACGCCAAGGAACACCGTGTTGCCGGCGCGCACCTCGGGGCAGTCCATGTTGCCACCAAAGTTGCCGGGCACGATGGTGGTGCGGACTTCGCCACCCGCTGGCGCGACACCAAGGCACCCGAGAAAGGGCGCGAGCGGCACGTCCCACTTCATCTTGCCATCGCGCGACGTTGATCGCGCCACGTTTCGCGCGGCATCAACATCGTAGCGCCACGTTGTCTCGGGAAAATCGGGGCCGAGCATGGCCGTCTCGTTGTTGCCCACGAGTGCACCGAATCCCGGGCCGAACGACGACACGGCGTAATTCCGCGACGGCGCAAGCTTGATGAGATGAATGGCAACCGTGTCGCCAACGGCGGCACCTTCGATATGGAACGGGCCTGTCTGCGGGTTGTCGTGCCCCGGCGTCATCACCTTCGACGGCAGGTCGCTCGCGGTCTTTACGGCACCGTCGAAGCAGTCCTCGGTCCAGCTGGTGAGGCGTGTGCCCGGCTTGATGTGATGCCGCGGCGGTGCCCCACCAAAGGTGTAGACGAGCTCCTCGTGCTTCGGGATGTAATTGAGCACGGGGGCGTCGGCGGGAACCACAGTGAGCGACGCGGGAGGCGCACTCGCCGGCGAGGCGGGCGTGGCTTTCTCCGCTGCGCTTGCGTCGCTCTTTGTGTTGCAGGCGGCGAGCACCCCAGCCAATCCGAGCGGTGCGGAGACGAGAAACTGGCGACGTGAATTCATTCGGCGAGTATGTGACTGTCGACGGCCGGAGGGAAGGCATGCAGAACTATGGGTCATTTCGTGCAGACTGGAGCGCATCGCAGGGCCATGAAGTCCAGTGTCGGAGGCTGTGCTACTGTTGTCGTTGCGCCGACGTCGGCGTCTTCACACAATAGCCTCTTAGTCTCTCGCCCTGGCTGCCGGTGCGCCTACGGTGACCTGGCCTGAAGGTACAGCCAGGTTCCTGCGCGCGAGACGGAGACACAGAGGACATCAGCTTCAGCCAAAGGGTCGTTTCTCATGGTTGTAACCGAGCAGCCTGCGCGTACATCGTCGATTGCCAATCAGGGAGACGTTCTGCTTGCCGAGGGCAGCGGTAGTGCGTTGCGTCTTGCCTGCTATTCCGGGCTCATCCTCTTCTTCGAACTCGCGTTCATCAGATATACGTCGGCGTACGTCCATGTTTTTGGCTTTTATCTCAATTTCGTCCTGATCGCGACGTTTCTTGGCATGGGTGTCGGCTTGCTTGAAGCGCATCGAGCTTCCTACCTGAAGTGGATGGCTCCCGCGACGATGTTGATGTTCACTGGAGGGGTCGGCTACTTCAGCGCGTCGCGGATCGCAGTGCCGAATGACCAGCACGAGTTTCTTTGGGGAATCTTCAACTCTTCGGGCAGCTCCGGACAGCTGATTCCAATGGTGCTCGTCGTGAGTGCGTTGTTCGCGCTTTCGGCATTGTTCTTCGTCCCGCTCGGCGCCCTGATGGGCGCCGAGTTTCGGAGGCTTTCTCCGCTGCACGCGTACACGGTTGACATCGTGGGCAGCCTGTGTGGCATCGGCGTTTTCGCCTCGCTCAGCGCGACACGTCAGCCGCCCGTCATGTGGTTCGCCATTGGCACAATCACCTGGGTGACGGTCTCACGCAGAGATTGGAGGTATTCGCTCACGCTTCTGGTTGCTGGCCTCGCGATGATGACCATCGCGACGTGGACGGAAGGAACGAGGCCGGAATACTGGTCACCGTACTATCGCATCAATGTCACCAAGGCGGACGACCTTCTTCGCATTAACGTAAACGGGTCGCTGCATCAGTTTGCGCTCGATCTGGACAGCGCACGCGCGATGCGCAATGAGTACGCTGCTGTCGCACGGCCGGCCTACCTGCGTCCATACCAGTTCGCCGCGCGGCTCGACACTGTCCTGGTGCTCGGCGCCGGGAGTGGAAATGACGTTGCGCTGCTCCTGCAGAGCGGGGCAAGGTACATCGACGCCGTCGAGATCGATCCTACCATCGCGGACATCGGCAAGGCCTCGCATGTTCAGCAGCCGTATTCCGACCGTCGCGTCCATCTGCACATCAATGATGCCCGCGCCTTCCTGCGTCAGACGTCGCAGCGGTACGACGCGATCGTGTTCGGAACGCTCGACAGTCAAACGTTGCTGTCGGGGATGAGCTCTGTCCGCCTCGACAACTATGTATATACGGTCGAATCCATGCGGTCCGCCCGCGCACGATTGAAACCCGATGGCACGCTCATCATGTATCACATGTCAGCGGTGCGCTATATCGCGGCGAAGATCTATCAGATGCTCGATCAGGCGTTCGGAGCACCTCCCAGGGTGTTCTACGAATTCGATAACCTCTTCAACTACACCTTCGTCGCGGGTTACGGCGCTCGCGGGGCGGTCCTTCCCGCGAACGCGCCTTGGCTCACGCAGAAAGTGACGCTCCCGCATGACGACTGGCCGTACCTCTATCTCAGTTCACGCGTGGTACCGCCTCACTACGTCGCGGCACTTGCGGGGGTCATCGTCGTCACGTTGCTGATGTTGGGGATTGGAGCCTCAGACGTGCTGCGCCGGGGATTCGACGGTCCCATGTTCTTCATGGGAGCTGGATTTCTCCTTGTCGAAACGAAGAGCGTTACGGAGATGTCGTTGCTGTTCGGCTCGACGTGGACTGTCAATCTCCTGGTGTTCACGTCGATTCTCATCATGGTGCTGTGCGCCAATCTGCTCGTGGAGCGACGGCGCGTGTTGCAAGTACCATGGCTCTTCGGAGGCCTGTTCGCGGCGTTGGTGCTCGCCTATCTCACGCCGGTGAGCCAGTTCCTCTTCTTGCCCATCGGTGAGCAGTGGATGGCGGGCGGCGTGATGGTGGCGCTCCCCGTGCTCTTCGCCGCGCTCATCTTCTCGACGCTGCTCTCGCGTCGCGCGGACGCCACGCAGGCACTCGCATACAATCTGCTGGGAGCGATCGCGGGCGGTGTCCTCGAGTATAGCGCGATGGCATTTGGCATCAAGGCACTATACATCATGGCCTTGGTAACCTATCTGGCTGCCTTCGTACTGTCCCGCCGTGGCGAAAGGCTGGCTATGGCGTAGGAAGCCAATCAACATCGGCAGATGCATGCTCCCGTGCGAGAACGCGAGTCAGGAACAGTTGCCGCCGATCGTGCTTACGCTTGTCGAGGACCAGTTCCATTGGTGTGTGGAGTCAAGTGTGGGACAAAACACGTTACAGGGGCACGCCAACCGCTATCGCAGTTGTGTGGGCACTGTCTACAGTCTGCTACAGGGCAGCGCCACCGTTGGGCAACCTGACGCGCAAGAAGTGCGTCCGCTTGGATGGCGGAAGGGCGAGCAGCCGCCGAATCTGCTGATCGAGCGCACGTTCACTTTCCCGGCGCAACGCGTCCAGCTGTTTTACATCACGTCGCTTCTTTGTCATCGCGTATACACAACGGCACCCAGGTCTCCTGCCACCTGCTTGAGTTTCCTCAAATTGGTTGGCGTCTTCCGCTTGCCCTCCACGGAGTATGGGTCGCCCGCTCGCATGTCCTGGGGCCGGCGCATCGCGCCCGCTCGCGTGAATTCTATTGCGCGAGCGGCACAGGGGCACCCTGCGCCGGGCGCGGGGCAACGCGACCCGAGGGCGGATGCTGTCGCAATTGGTGAATACCATACCCTTAACGCGCGGCTTCGACCGCGCGACATGCGCGATCCTCCTCTCAACGTCAGCCGGCGCTCAGGCGCGACTAAGCCAAGTCCCCGGGTGCCGATGGCCATAACGAGCAACGGCTCGTTGCGAGCTATTGGCACGGGATTCGTACAATATCACACAGCTGCCGTCCGTGTGTCGGCGCGCCAGAACTGAGGTATTGCACATTGGAAATGGGTCTGCATCTTGGGGTTGCGGAACCCTTCCGGCGCGACAACGCGCCACTACTCGTTCCAGGGAGCGGACCAATGCTATTCCGGCGGAACACCCGATGGGTGTTACTTGCGATGGCGGCATGCTTCATCGGCAGCGCGGCGCACGCGCAGGTAGCCCGAATCATCGGACAGGTCACCGACACCGTGGGAGGGAGGCCGCTCGGCGGCGTCGCGGTCACCGTCACGGGAGAGGGAGACCGCACGATCGCCGGGGCGCGCACCGACGCGGCAGGGAGGTACACGCTGGGCATCGTCGCCGCGGGACGGGTGCAAATGCACACTCGATTGCTCGGCTACGGTGCAACGGATCGCACCGTGACGGTACCTGCGGGACAGACCGTGACCGTTGACTTCGTACTCTCGCAGCGCTCCATCCAGCTCGATCAAATCGTCGTCACCGGTACGGGCGGCGCTGTCGAACGGCGAGCTGTCGGCAACGTCATCGAGAGCATCAATGTGAATGATGTCCTCAAGACGTCCGCACCACGCAGTGTCGAGGAGGTCATTGGCGCGCGTTCGCCCGGCGTGGTGGTACTGCCGGCGACCGGTCAGGTGGGCACCGGTGCGCAGATCCGTATCCGCTCGGTCGGGAGCCTGTCGCTCAGCACCGATCCGATCGTGTACATCGACGGTGTACGCATGGACGCCAATCCCGCTCAGGGACCAACGCAGCGTGGCGGCGCTGGCGTGAGCCGTCTCAACGACATCAATCCCGAGGACATCGAGTCCATCGAGATCATCAAGGGCCCCGCGGCGGCGACGCTCTATGGCACGGAGGCGTCCAACGGCGTCGTGCAGATCATCACCAAGCGCGGATCGAACAGCGCGCCGCGCTGGGACTTCGCCATGCGCCAGGGAACGAACTGGCTGGCGAATCCCGAGGGCCGAGCGGGTACGCTCTGGTCGAAGAACGCCACGTCTGGGCAGCTCGAAACGCTCAACCTCTATCGGTACGCGATCGACAGCGGTGGAGGACCTGTCTTCCACAATGGCAGAAACCAGGGATACTCGGGCAGTCTGCACGGCGGCAACGACGTCTCGCGCTACTATCTCTCCTCGTCGTGGGACGACGATCAGGGCGTCGTTGCATGGAACTACGACAAGAAGTTCGCCTCGCGCGCCAACGTGGACATCGAAGCCAACAGGAAGCTCCGCATCGAGGGAAGCCTGGGCTACATCCGCGACCGCATCAGGCTTGCCCAGAACGGCTCGATCAATCCCGACCCATTCAGCAATCTCGTCTGGGGCCGGCGCAGCCTGATCCCGACGACCGGCGGCTTCGGCTTCGCGCCGATGGCCCTGTGGGATGACGTCGAGGATCACGCGGACGTGGACCGCATGACCACGAGCGTGACGGCGCGATACGAACCCACCACGTGGTTCACGCATCGAATGACGCTGGGCCTCGACGTGAATGCGGAGAACAACTCGACCCTGTACCCGAGGGAATCCGCGGCGAATGCTGCTTTCTACGGGTCCAACGGACTGGGAGCCAAGACCGTCGAGCGCGCATCGCGCAACTTCCTCTCACTCGATTATTCAGGAAACCTCAAGCACTCCTTCCGGTCGGTCGACCTCACGACCACGGCGGGCTTTCAGGCCAATCGTTCGGAGCTCAGCAACATCACGGCAAGCGGCACGACCTTCCCGGCAACGCCGATCACGACAGTGTCCGGCACGACGGTGAAGAACGCCACGGAAGGCTACGTCGCCAATGCGACGGTCGGTTTGTTCGTGCAGGAGGGACTGGCCTGGCAGAACCGTGTCTTCCTCACCGGCGCCATCCGCGGGGATGACAACAGTGCATTCGGGAAGAACTACTCCGCTGCGTACTATCCCAAGCTCAGCGCATCATGGGTGCTGAGCGAGGAGCCGTTCTGGAAAGAGAAGGCTGGCTTCCTCGCGCGCGCACTCGGTGACCTGCGGCTTCGTGGTGCATATGGCGCAGCCGGAGCGCAGCCCGGCACGTTCGACGCCGCGCGTCTGTACACGTCGAGTGTCGGATATCAGAACGCGGGCGGGCTCGTGCCGTCGTCGTTCGGTAACCCGCAACTCAAGCCGGAGCGAAGCACGGAGCTCGAGACCGGCTTCGAGACTTCGCTCATGGATCGGCGGATTGACGTGAGCTACACGCACTTCGGCCGCGCGGTGACCGACGCCATCGTGAACGTGCCGGTGCCGCCGTCCGCCGGCTTCCCGGGAAACCAGGTGGTCAACATTGGCCACTTGTCGACATGGGGCAACGAGCTCGCCACGAACTTCCGCATTCTGCAGGGTCGTCGCGTTGCGTGGGAGATCGGAGTGCAGTTCGCCAACAATGGCAACCGCGTCGACGACCTCGGCGGACAGGACTTTCTCACCGTCGGCGGAGGTGGGCAGGCACAGGCGCGTGTCGGCTACGGCATCTCGGATTTCTTCTTCTACAAGGTTCGTTCGGCGGTACTCAGCCCGACGGGCGTCGTGCTCTCCGCGATCTGCGACGGCGGCACAGGGAAGTCGGGACTCCAACAGGGCGGCCCGGATGCACCCTGTCCGATCGGCACGTTTACGGGCACCGCTGCGCCGCGCGTGTTCTGGGGCCATACGCAGCCGACGTGGCAGCAAGGCTACAACACAACGGTCACCCTCTGGGACAATCTGCGTCTCTATGCACGCGTCGACGGCAACGGCGGCCACTATCAGTCGGACACCGAGATTCGAGCCCTGCACAACCAGGGCTCGACGAAGGCCGTGATCGAGCAGAACGATCCGTTCCTTCAGGTCTATCGACAGATCGACACTGACGCAGCGAGCACTTATCAGGCGGGCTTCCTGAGACTGCGCGAGCTCTCGGCGGCGTACACGTTCAAGCCGCAACTCGTGCAGCGGTTCGGTGCGTCGGGCGGTTCGGTGACGGTCGCGGCTCGCAACCTCTCGATGTTGTGGACCGCGCAGCAGGGCTGGAATACGTCGAGGGACGGCGAGATTTACGTCGACGTCGCCAACCAGCATGTGTGGGATCCGGAAACCCGCGCCGTGGGCTCGCTGTCGAACGGCTTCCAGACGATCATGCCGCCGACCGCAAGCTTCGTCGTCAGCTTCCGTCTCGCCTACTAACCACTGACCGAGGAGAATCGAATCATGACTTACAGACTCACTCGTCGGTCGACGCTGGTTGCATTCGCGATCATCGGCCTGACTGCCTGCAACACTATCCTCGACGTCGAGAATCCTGGCAGCGTGCCGGCCGAAGCGCTTGCAGATCCGACGCTCGCGCCAGCCCTCGTTGCCGCCGCGCTTCAGACGCTCCAGTGCGGCGTCACGGATTACGCGGCCACTGTCGGTATGCTGAGTGGCGAGTACCTGAACGCCAACGGCTTCGTGGACAATCACCCGTGGGAATGGCGCGGCGTGCAGGAGATCAAGGCTGCACCCGGCACCTGCAACTTCGGCCGAGCCACGACGGCGATGGGATTCTACACGCCGCTCCAGCAGGCGCGCTTTCAGCTCGATGACGCGTTCAACCGCCTCGAAGCGTTCACCGATGCCCAGGTGCCGAACCGTGCATCGTTAATGGCCCAGATGCGCGCATATGGCGGCTATGCCGACCTGCTGCTCGGCGAAGGGATGTGCGAGATGGCGATGGACAACGGCCCGAGCATGACTCGCGCGGACGTATTTGCGGCTGCCGAGGCTCGCTTCACCGACGCCATCGCGCGTGCGACGGCGGTGAACGACCAGAGCATCCTCAACATGGCGCGTGTCGGTCGGGCGCGCGCGCGTCTCGACTTGAAGAATCTCACCGGGGCTTCAGCCGATGCGGCCCTCGTTCCGGCCGGCTTCGTGCGCGTGGCGGAATACACGGAGGGTGGCGCGGCGCAGCGCGAGAATCGCATCTACAACCTGACGATCCGCAACGCGTATCTCTCGGTGTCCGTGCCCTATCGCAACCTCACCGTGAACGGCGTGGCCGGCAACGTGCCCGATCCCCGCGTGAAGGTGAAGGACGCGGCCAAGACGGCCAACGACGGCATCACGCCACTGTTTCAACAGCAGAAGTTCATTGCCGGGCTTGGCGGGACGCCGATTCCGATCGCGTCGTGGAACGAGGCGCAGCTGATTTACGCGGAAGCCGTTGGCGGGCAGCCGGGGTTCGATGCCATCAACGCGGTGCGTACGGCGAATGGTGTTCCCACGCTCGCCGGACCCCCACCGACGGGGCAGGCGTTCACGGACCTCGTGCTCGAGGAGCGCCGCCGTCAGTTGTTCAGCGAAGGGCAGCGGTACGGGGACATGCTTCGGTACAATCTGCCCTTCACGAAAGGTCAGACTCTCAAGGGGAATACGTACTCCGATCTCACCTGCGTGCCGCTGCCGGACATCGAGACGCGCAACAATCCCAACTTCAAGTAGGCAAGCATCAAGATTCTCGAGAACGGAACGCCCGCACATTCGTGCGGGCGTTCCGGTTTCGGGGGCGGGCTATCGGGGGTGGCCCGTGCGATAGGCGAGAACCGGGGCGAGCGCAGGCGTCGACGCAGGCGCATGGCGATGCCGCGTCGCCTGTTCGTAGGGCTTATCGAGGAGAGGTGCTAGCATGTCCGACATGGGAACCTTCCGCACAGATATCGAGATCGAGAACCCCGCGCGTCCTGGCGAGCGACAGCTGATTCGGAATGCGCTCGTGGACACCGGGTCGGAACTCACCTGGATTTCGGCGCCAATGCTCGAATCCATCGGCATCGTCGAGGATAAGCGGGTCCGGTTTCGCCTGGCGAACGGCGTCGTGGTCGAGCGCCGCTTTGGTCTCGCCCGGCGCCAGCCGCGGCGTTGTCGTAACCCACTACCGCTCCGCACGCCTGTGTGGCGCTCGTCCATGGTCAGCGCACGGCTGCAACCGCGCGACGCGCGCGATCCTCCTCCCACTCGATGAAGGGACCGTCGAAGTCGGTGAGGCGCGTCCCATCGAACGACCACACCCGCGTCGCGACCTCGCGCAGGAAGGCGCGGTCGTGGCTCACCAGCAGCACCGTGCCGTCGTACTCGTCGAGCGCGTCCTCGAGCACCTCGATGTTCTCGACGTCGAGGTGGTTCGTCGGCTCGTCCAGCACCAGCAGGTTTGCGCGCGAAAGCGTGATGAGCGCGAGTGCCATGCGCGCGCGCTCGCCGCCGCTGAGTGTGCCGATCTCGCGGAAGACCTCCTCGCCACTGAAGCCGAAGGCGCCGAGATGGTTCTGCACCTGGCCGCGGTTCCAAAGTGGACGCTGATCCTGGATCGCGTCCGACATCGACTTGCGGAGCGGGAGGTCGGCCATGTCCTGCCGGAACCAGGCCGGCGTGATCGAGCCGCCGATCCTCGCTTGACCAGCCGCCGGAGCGCGATCGCCGAGTATGGTGGAGATGAACGACGACTTGCCTGCGCCGTTGGGGCCGACGAGCGCGACGAAATCGTTCCGTCGCAGCACGGCCGTGAAGTCGTCCACGAGCACGCGGCCGGGCACCGCCACGCGGAGGTCGTCAATCGCGATCACTTGATCGCCGCCTCGCTCGGCCGTCTCGAAGTGCAGCGTCATCGCCGCCGGGTCGCCCGGTGGTGGAGCGAGGCGCGGCAGTCGCTCGAGCCGCTTGCGCTTGCCCTTCGCCTGGAAAGAGTTGACGCCGGCGATGTTGCGTCGGATGTACTCTTCTTCCTTCTTCACATACGCCCGTTGCTTCTCCATCTCGCGCTCGCGCGTGAGCCGACGCTCGGCGCGCTGCGGCACGAACTGGCTGTAGTTGCCCTTGTACGACTCGCTCGTGCGCGCCTCCACGTGGAGGATGTTCGTGCAGATGGCGTCGAGGAAGGCGCGATCGTGCGACACGACGATCACCGTCTCGTCGGCGTCCTTGAGCCAGTCCTGGAGCCAGGTGGTGGTGTCGAGGTCGAGGTGGTTGGTGGGTTCGTCGAGGAGCAGCAGGTCGGCGGGGGCGATGAGCTGCGCCGCGAGGCCGACGCGCCCCCGCTCGCCGCCCGAGAGCGACGACACGAGCCGCGTCTTCGACTCCTCGGCATCGAAGCCGAGTCCCTGGAGCACGGCGTCGACGCGGGCGTGGTAGATGTAGCCGCCGAGGTCGGCGAAGCGCTCTTGGTCGTGGCCGAACCGTTGGAGGAATTCGTCGGTGACGCGCTCGCCCAATTCGCCGAGCTCGATCGCCTGTTCAGCGATGCGTTGCTCGAGGGCCATGACCTCGCGCCAGGCGGCGGCACCTGCCTGCCAGACGGTGGTGGCGCCTTCGAAGGCGCGGTGCTGGTCGAGCAGAGCGTGCCGGAGTCCCGGCTTGCGCGCAACGCTCCCCACAGTGGGCGGGAGGTCGCCGGTGATGACCTTGAAGATCGACGTCTTGCCGGCGCCGTTGCGGCCGATGATGCCCCAGCGTTCACCCTCGGCGACGGTGAAGGTGATGTTCTTGAAAAGTTCGGTGGCGCCGAAGGAGATGCCGACATTGGAGACGGAGAGCAGAGTCACGAGAAAGGCTTGGAGGAGGAGCGCGCGTGAAATTTAAACACGCGAGCTTGAGCGTGAGCGTGAAGCCTCCAGCATTGAGCACACCAGAGCTACAGCTAGAGCTCCAGCTGGAGCTCGGGCTCTGAAATGCTCATTGCTCGAGGCTCACGCTCAGGCTCATGCTGGCGTCCAGCTCGTGGCTCACGCTCGCAGGAGCCGCTTTCGAAGTCCGATCAGCATCTTGCGAACTTCCACTGTGGCGGCTGTGAGTGTCGCATGCTCGCTCGGCGGGCAGAGTCTACTGTCGACCGCCCGCTGAAGGTGGGACTCGAGCTCATTCGCTTCCTTGATCGCCATTGTCACATAGCGGGCGAAGTCCGTGTCGGTCGAGCTCCCACGCCCTTCGGCGATGTGGGTCGGAATCGCGTCTGCCGCACGAGTGATCTGATCCGCGAGACCGCACCGTTTCCTGGCAAAGAGCCGGGCAAACGTGGCGGATTCGAGGGAAAGCACGTGGGCTTTCTGCCAGACCTGAAGTTTGCGGAAATCAGACATGGAGTAAGACTGCGTGCTGCGCGCTCCCGGGCCCTCATCATTTCACCGCATGCCGAAGCAAATTTGAAAAACACGCGAGCTTGAGCGTGAGCGTGAAGCCTCCAGCATTGAGCCAACCAGAGCTCTAGCTCAAGCTTCAGCCGGAGCTCAAGCTCTGACACGCTCATTGCTGGAGGCTCACGCTCACGCTCATGGCTGGCGTCGAGCTCCAGCTGGCGTTGGAGCTGTAGCGTGAGCTCGTCTAGCTCGCCCGGAACGCAACACTCGGGTCGATCCTCGATGCCCTCCTCGCCGGCGCGTACCCACTCACGAGCGCGACCGCGGTGACGATCACGAGCATCGCGACGAACGTCGCCGGATCCAGCGACGACACGCCGAACAGGAAGCCGCTCAAGGTGCGCGACAGCAGCCACGACCCCAGCGTGCCGAGCGCGATACCGGCGACGGCAAGCTCCATCGTCTCCCGGATGATTCGTCCCTGGATCTGCCGCGGCGACGCGCCCAACGCGATGCGAATACCGATCTCCTGTGTGCGATGACTCACCGTGTACGAGATCACGCCGTAGATCCCGAGTAGCGCGAGTCCGAGCGCGAACAGCGCGAATGCACCGATCATCGAGGTGAAGAACCGCCTCGGCGACACGGACTTGTCCACGAGTCCGCTGAGCGTCTGGATCTGGTTCGTCGGCAGGTTCGGGATCATGGGCTTCAGCGCCGAGTGTATGGCCGTCGCGAACGCACTCGGCGTCAACGTCGTGCGCACGACGAGATTCAGCGAGGAAAAATCGCTGGTCTGTCGAAGCGGGATGTACACCTCGAGTCCCGCCGCCTTGTCCAGCCCGAGATGCCGGACGTCGCGCACCACACCGATTACCTCGCGCTCGCCGCGGTCCGCGCCCACGAACTGCCCGATCGGATTCTCTCCCGGAAAGAGAGTCCGTGCCGCGCTCTGGTTGATGATGATCACCGGCGCGCCCGTCGTTCCGTCCTGCCGCGTGAAGTCTCGGCCCGCGACGAGCTTGATCCCAAGCGTACCGATGTAGTTGTCACTCGCCACATGAATGAATGACTCGGGACGCTGGCCCTTCTCATAGACATGGCCCCTGGCGAGAATGCTCCAGCTTCGGTTACCGCCCAGCGGAAGGATGTCGGACACCGCAGCACGCTGAACCCCTGGAATCTCCTTCGTGAGGCGCAGTACCTCGTCCAGGTAGGCGATGAAGACCTCCTGCGACGTCCGGTGCTCGGGGTCGGGGTCGACGCGAACGGAAACGAGGTGCTCTGGCGCGAAACCAAGGTCGACGTCGAGCAGCTTCACGAAGCTGCGGAAGAGAAGGCCGGACCCGACGAGCAGCACGCAGGCAAGGGCGATCTCCGATACCACGAGCGACCGGCGCACGAACTGGCCGCGCCTCGAATCCGTGGCGCTCCGCCCCGAGGCCTTCAGCACGTCATGGAGTGCGGTTTCGCGGAGCTGCATCGCCGGTGCAAGCCCGAACAACAAGCCGGCGGCGATGGCAAGACCCGCGATGAACACGAGCGCCGTCGCGTCAACATGAATGCTTTCGAGCAGCGGAAGATCGATCGCGTTCGTGCGCGAGATGGCGCGTGTGCCGAGGACCGCGAGCAACCAGCCGAGGAGCGCGCCGAATGTGGAGAGGGCAACGCTTTCGGTGAGCATCTGTCGGAGGAGACGTCCGCGTCCGGCGCCGAGCGCGGCACGAATGGCCATTTCACGCTGGCGTGTCGTGGCGCGGACCAGCAGCAGGTTGGAGAGGTTGGCGCACACGATCAGCATTACGACGCCGACGGCGACCATCAGGAGCGCGATCGCGGATTGCACGCTCCCGCTGACGTGCGCGCGCAATGACATCACCATCGGGATCACGGCGTTGCGTTCGGGATGCTCGCGTGTGAGTCGCGCGCCGAGTGCCGTCAGTTCGGCGACGGCGGTCGCGAGAGGAATGCCGGGTTTGCGTCGTCCGACCAGTGCGAGTGTGTTGCCCCTTCTGCTCGATTGCGCCGTGAGTGGAAACGGCGTGAAGAGGTCGATGTGAGCGCCCGGGGCGAACACGGATCCGAAATCGAACGACGCGGGCAGGACGCCGACCACGGTTGCCGCGACGTCGTTCATGAGGATGGTCTTGCCCAGGATGCTCTGGTCGGAAGCGAAGCGCTGCGTCCACAATGCGTGACTGAGCATCACGACGGCCTGCGCGCTGTCGCGGCTTTCCTCCGGAAGGAACGTTCGGCCGAGAATCGGCGCGACTCCCAGGAGGGGAAAGAAGTTCGGCGTCACCTGTACCCGGCTCACGCGAACCGCGTCCATCTCGCCGCCGAGGTGCGTGTCACCGACGCGAAAGAATGCGTTGAACGCGGCGAGTCCCGAGAGGGTGCGAGTCTGTTCAGTCAGGTCGAGGTAGTGTGACGACACCGTCGCCCACTCCGCGAGCTCGCCACCGGTGGGCTTGTTGCCGATCCAGACCAGGTCGTTTGCCTCATGGAAGGGGAGGGGTCGTATCAAGAGCGTATTCGCGACACTGAACACCGTTGCACTCGCTCCGATGCCCAGGCCGATGATCGTCACCGCGAGCGCGGTGAATCCAGCATCGCGGCGAAGCGTCCGTGCGGTGTAGCGCAGGTCCTGGACGAGGTCCTCCACCATTTCGCGGAGATGCAAGCGACGCTCCCTGAGTGCGGCTGAGGTGTGGAGGATCTGTTCCGTCTCGGCGAGCGATTGCCCGAGTCGGGCCACTGCCTGCGCGCGCGCGTCGGGCTCGCTCATGCCTCGCGCCACGAGGTAGTCGGTGCGCTCGTCGATGAGGGCACGAAGCTCGTCGTCGGCGTCCGCATCGCTCTGTTCCCGCGAGCGAAGGGGAAGCGAGACGAGACGCTGCACACCGGCGCGAATTCCGTGTGGGCGCATGGTGTGCGCGCTCAGCCGGCGAAGGAGCGTGCGCCGAGTATCGTCGTCAGGGCATCGACGTGATCGACGAGGGCGGCGGATTCGGTGCGAAGGTTGGCGCGACCGGCGGGCGTGAGCTTGTAGTAGCGCGCCTTCCGACCGTTCCTGCTCTCGCCCCATTCGGCATGGATGAGGTTTCGCTCCTCCATGCGATGCAGCGCCTGCAACAGCGCCGCGTCAGAGACCTCGAGGCGCCCGCCAGAGCGTTCCTCGATCCAGGTGATGATCTCGAAACCGTGCATGGGTCCCCAGGAGAGCGTCTTGAGGACGAGGACGTCGAGTGTGCCTTTGAGCAGTGCCATGGTTCGGTTCCCCCCAAGTGTCTACCCTCAGACAATTGATGTCGGGGAAGGGTTGGAACCTCCCTTCACGCCAGCAATGAGCCTGAGCGTGAAGCCTCCAGCATTGAGTAGATACAGCTCGAGCTGGAGCTACAGCTCGAGCGCAAGCTCTGACTTGCTCATGGCTGGAGGCTCACGCTCACGCTCCCGCTGGCGTGATGGCACACGCTCGAGCTCCCGAGGCGTTCGGGGGCGCAGGCGGGGCGTGTGGATTCGCTTCGCTATCCGGGGAGGGTAACTACTTGGAGAACGAGCCGTTCCTGGCGTTTCTCCGCGAGCAGTCACGGCGTGCGCGCTATGTCACGTCGATGTGTAGCGGTGCGTTGCTGCTGGGCGCCGCTGGCCTGCTGAATGGAGATCGCGCGACCACCCATTGGATGTCCACTCGACCTGCTCGCGCTCCTCGGCGCCGAGCCGGTTCAGGCCGCCGCGCGTTCTCTCGAGGAGCGTCGCCGCATCGTGGAACAGGTGGTTGGGAGGGTCGTGCTCAGGCCCTCTCCACGGAGAGGCGGAGGAGCATGACGTCTCTTCATGTCTACGGCTGCGACAGTTCTTAGGAAAAGCCAAGGGGCAGATTGGCGCGAGCGAGCTAGCGGGCTGTAGTATGTGGTGCGCCGACGAAGCTGCGTTAGTTTTGCCGTGCGCGTATTCGCCCGTGCGCATTCCCGCCCTCTTCCCATCGTGCAATGACTCGCGTGATTCTCCTGGTGCATGGCATGGGCGTCCATGGGTCTGATTGGGCCAAGGACGCGATCGCTGGCCTCACAAAAGCCGCGAAGACCTACCAGCTCGACGGAAAACTCGGCGCAACCATCAAGAAGGGCGCTGTCGCGATCAAGACCGTCGAATACGATTCGCAATTCACCCAGATTCTTGGCCGGTGGGGAAACGATTCGCGCACGCTTGCCGACTACATCGCCGCAAACTCACTCGCGGTCCCGGCCAATCTCATCTCCTGGCTGAACAACGCAGACAACACCGAAAACAACTTCCTCTGGTCGCACGTGATCGACGTGATCCTGTATCGCTTCTTCAGCGAGATCACAACGAGCGTCCGCGTGCACGTGATGCAGCAGATCGCCCAAGCGTGGAAAGACGCGCTCGACATTGATTCCACGGCGCGCGTGACGATCGTGGCACACAGCCTCGGCACTAGCGTCGCCCATGACAGTCTCGCACTGCTGAGCACCAAGCCGCCACAGGGTTGTGACGGTTTTCTTGCGGGAGACCGGCGTCTGGCCGGGATATTCATGGTCGCCAACGTGAGCCGTGAGCTGGAGACACTGCCACAGGTATACGACTCCACGATCGCGCCACCCAGCGTCCGAGGATCAAACGCCTATACTGCGGAACTCTTCAACGTGCATCACGAGCTCGATCCATTCACCGCGCCGCGTCCCTTCAAGCCGGCTTGGGGTGGGAACGACTATTCCGACATCACCACAACCGCGATCCGCGAATTCAATACCCACTCGTTCGAGCGGTATATCGACGACCCTCGGTTTCACGTTCCCTTGCTCCGATCGATATTCGGTTTCGACGCCGTGAGTGAACCAACGTCGGCAGCGGCAATCGCTGCCTATGACGCAGCATCGGGTCCCCCTTGTCCGCAGGTACTCGCCGATTTCGTGCAGGACTGCCGGCAGCGCATTCAGCTCATCGAGGATTCGAGCGACATCAAGACACTCATCGCCGCAGGTGTGCATTTTCTGGCGGACATCGAGGCAGTGAGGGCCAGGTGCAAGTGACGATTCTTGCCGGATGGCGCAGAGTGTGTGTCGTGGCGACGTTTTGCATCGCGTCGCCTGCCATGGCGCAGCATCCCACGAGCAAGAGCTGCGATCCCGGCGTGGTGCGGGGATACAGGGCTGCAGACGTCAACCAGGGTTGGGCGCGCTATCTCCCCGATAGCCTCCTAACAGCGCACGCAGCTTTGATCACGGCTGGCGACTTCCCAGCCGTCGCGCGCGCGCTTGCCTCCGACGCACGTGCGATGGCGTCCATCGGAGGTGTGACGCCGACCGATGCCGCCCTGATGGCGAGCAGGTTCGTGGAGCTCGCCGACGCATTCGGGGCCCTCGCGGTCGCGCCGGAGACGGCACAGCCGAGTGTCCTTGCAGGGACAGTGAAGGCCGCCGATTTTCAACTGAACCAGGTCGGCCCGGATTATCCCGTATTCGCCGGGACACCCCAGCAAATCACGGTAACGCCGGCGATGGGCGTCAACGCGCAGCAGGCACTGTGTTGGCCCGTCATCGCCGCTGACATCATGCTGACGGAGATCGGCGCGCCCTGGCGCGCGCGAACCGTCGAGAAGCTGAAGGCGCTTGCGAAACGGTGGGATACTTTCATCGGCGACGGGTACTCTCAATTCCCGTGGGAACTCGCGCTGAATGGCGTGATGCGATCCCCAATGGACTATGAGCCGCCACAGGTGCAGTTCGTCCTGCTTCATCCTTCCCTGTCCGCCGAGGTACGCGGCTCATCGCTGAATCAGCTGACCTCGAGCAACGCGCTGTCCATCGAAGCACTCGGCGCGCTGTTTTACAACAACGATCACTCCCGGTACGCGGGTGCATCGCTTGTGACCACGTCGGTCGCGGGACTGAATGCCTCCGCGGGCGTCTACTTCCATCTGTGGTTTCCGCAGATGACGGCCGGCTACGTGTGGCGCAAGAACTCCGCGGGCACTGTCACGGGCGCCACCGTGGTCTCGCTCGATCTGTACAAGTTCGTGTCGAAATCCACTACCGACGCGCAAAAGATTCGAGATGAAGCGCTGTCCGGAAAGCTGTCGTCGCTTCTGAAGACACCTTGAGCTGTGGAGGTGGCGGTTCTCAGGGAGCAGATGGCGGCTCGAAACTGTGGCTTTCGCAAGGCGGAACAGTTCGACGGGAACATCGGCTAGCAGCAGCTCGGCACGTTTCGGGGTGCTGCGGTAGCCCTTCGCGGACGCGCGCCGCGCTTGTATGCGCGAGGCAAGGCATCACGGAACGCGACGCGCGACAATCGACGTCAGCACATCGGTCGCCCCCTGCACGCGCTCCAGATGCGGGTAGCGAAGACCTCCGTGATAGTCGACACGTACTGTCTTGAAATAGCCCGAATTGTCGACGATCAACTCCATCGGCGTCGTTGCACTCTTCGATTCGGCGAGAACACGCCGGAGCTCATCGACGGAGAAGCGCCGCCCGTTGACGGCGACGATCTTCATGCCGTTCGAAATGCCCGCCGTGTACGCCGGCCAGCCCGGCCAGGCATCGTCCACCGTGCCGTCCGCACCGACGTGAATACCGAGCGAACCATACGCATTCAGGCTCCCGTCCAACGCCCACGGATCAGTGAAGATGTTGGGTGCCTCGTTGTACACCAGCCTGAAGCCGCCGTGCTCGACGCCGCCCAGCGGGATGTCCATGCTCCTGGATTGCAACCGCTTCTCGAAGAACGCCTTCCAGTCGTATGCGGCGACCGTGTTGAGCGCGCGGTACACGTCGTCGGCGATGTATGGCTTCACCCAGACCCTGCCGTTGTCGTTCTGCCCGTGAAACAGCGTGCAGAAATCGTCGAGCGTCTTGTGACCATTGGTCAGCGAACGAATCGTGACGTCGGCTTCGAGCCAGATGAGTGTTCCTTCGTTGTAGAACGACGGGAGGCCTCCGTTTACCTGCCGCCGCATGCCGTACCAACCTCCGCCAGCGGTGTAGAGAAACGGCGCAGCGTCTGCCGCGTCCTGGAGGGTATGCGAGGTACGCCCCGGAGCGCTGATGCTCATCGCATCGGACGCGATCTCGTCAAACCATTCCTCCGGTGAAATCAATCCCGACCGCGCGGAAAGGAGTGCGCCGTAATAGTTGGTGAGTCCCTCGTACACCCACAGGAGATCGTCCTTCATTGGTTGCTCGTAGCCGCCATTCATCAGCCCCGCCGGGCGGCGCGCCTTGCCATTCCATGAATGAAAGAACTCGTGTGGCAGGAGGAGGGAGCTGCGCTTCGCCGCATCATCGTCGACGAACGTATTTTCGGCGACGCGATCATCGGCCGACTCGTGGTGCTCCACGCCGAAGGCGCCGAGGTTGTCGCTGAGGGTGAGGAGCCAGTGATACTTGCGATAGTGTCCAACACCGCCGAAGACGGCGCGCTCCTCGAGCACGATGCGCTTGTAGATCTCGATGCGCGACTGGGGAAAGCGGAGAGCCCAGTCATCGTCGGCCACGACGTCCAACACATGCTCGCCCACGGGCGAACTCGCGGGCCAAAGCGTGATGCTGCGAAAGTGTTCACCCAGCAGCACCGGGTGGTCGATCAACATCTCGAGCGACGTTGGCGCGTAGTGGACCGTCGCACCGTCCGCCGACGCGATGTCGAGCGCGCCGCCATGCTGCCAGCCACTTGGCGCCTGGAGCGACGCCGTCACCGTGATCGTGGAAGGATTCTCGCCGGCCGGATAGAGCACGACGGTATTCCAGTTGATGACGGCGATCTTCGCATTGGCCGAGGGAAGCGAACCGTATGCGCCGCCAGACGTGGGAACGGTGTAGTCGTACCGCGCCGTGAGTTTCGTCGCGCCCGCCGGAACCGAGAACGCGATGGCGTTCATCTCGACCAGGTCGCGTCGCCATTCGAGCTCTCGCCCGTCGGCGAAGATGTGCAGTCCGTTGAGGTTCGAGATGGGCCCGGAAGGCATGTGCTCGCCGGGGATCCACTTCGGGTAGAACAGCGACATCGCCCCGGCGCGCGCCGGCAAGGAGAGCGTCGCGTGGATGATCTTCATCGGCGCGTCGGTCGCATCGACGTCGAGCGTCATCGACGTGTGGCTGGCGGCCGTTTGCTGCGCCTGCACAGAGCAGATGCCCGCCGCGAAGAGGGCCACACTCAGGGAGACGGCTCTCACGAACGTTGTTCCTGTTGTCATTGATGACTCCACTTCGCTGGATCGAGATGAAAGCGAGTGAGCGACGACGCTGCGGCGGAATGAAGAAACGTTCGGCGGTTCATTGGCCGTCACTGGCAGGGGGATGACAGCGCAAAGAGACGGCGCGAACCGCTCGAAATCAACGTTTGCGGAAACTGAAAGCGCGGTGGCCCCGTAGGGATAGCATAGCTGGCGCTGCCCCTCAGCCCGGCGGCTTCATCGATGGAGGACCCATGCGCATTCTCTGGACGTTGTTCAAGATCATCATCGCGATCGTGATCGCCATTCCACTGGGCATTGTCGCACTCGCGGTAGGAATGGGCATTCTCGGAGCGCTGCTCGGCCTGGCGGTGCTTGCTCTCAAGCTCGTCTGCGTCGGCTTCATCGGATATGGCGTGTTCCGGGTGGCACGGTACCTCTTCGCGCCCGCCCCCAGGCCGAGCGCCGAGCGCATGGGAGAGTTGGCGACACCCGATCGCTACTATCAGGCAGCGATGCGCGAGGTCGACATGCACATCGGATCCAGCTCGAGTCGCTGAGCGAAGCGAGGGTCCAGTCATGACCAACGAGGGAAGCCGCTGCAGCGGCTTCCCTCGTTTCCTTGAGCCAGGCGTCCGCTGCCTGCGGTCTGTCTTGCGCGATGAAGTCGGCAGCCTCGAGCGCGCGACGCTCGGCCAGCGCCGACCACGCGACGATCACCGCTTCAGGCGCGCTCGCAGTGTCCGCTAGGCTTGAGCTTCGGCATGCGGGCTTCACAAGTGAAGGCGTCAGTACAGAATAACGTACGGAGTACTTTCCCTACGCAAGCGGCGCCAGTGGAAAGGCCAATCGCCGACTGCTAGCATTGCCTGGAAGCCACGAGGTGTTTATACTTGTTTAAACATCTCGCGGACTGATTCATGGCGGAAGCATTTCTCGATCTCAAGCAGTGGGGCAACAATCTCGGCGTTCGGCTGCCGGCGGCCGTGGCCAAGGCGGCCAACCTACGCGTGGACCAGCGAGTGCGCGTGTCCGTGGAAGGACATCAGGTCGTCATCACTCCGGTCATGGATGCGCCGATGTCACTGGAACAGCGACTCGCGCTGTTCGATCCGGCCCGTCACGGTGGTGAGGTCATGGCTGCACCTCTGGTCGGTGCGGAGCGATGGTAGCACGGCACAAGGCCGTCTCGCGGGGCAAATGGGTGCCGGAACGCCAGGACATCATCTGGATTGATTGCAACCCGCAGGTCGGACGCGAGATGCGTGATGTTCATCCTTTTCTCGTGCTGTCGCCGAGACAGTTCAACGAGAAGACGTCGCTGGTGATCGGCTTGCCGATGACGACGGCCGCATACAATGCCGACAATCCCTTCGCGGTGGCCATCGGTCCCGTCAAGGGGCGGAAGGCGGGCACAAGCTACGTTCTCTGTCATCAGCCAAAATCGTTCGACTGGCGTCTGCGTCGCGCGAAGCCGCATCCGCGCAAGCGAGCGCCCGATGCGATGTTCGCGCTCGCATGCGCATGTCTCAATCAGATCGTGCAGTTGGGCTAGGCCGGATTGATTTCAACCCGTCGTAAGCAGCCAGCCAAGGGCAAAGTCAGAGAAGGCCGCGAGAAAGAGCATGGAGCATCGGTGCCAGCGCCGGAGGATGTTCGCCCCTAGTGGCAGTCGCGTCGGACCAGTCGTGAAGACGAACCGGATGTCCCCGGCTTCGGTCGGCTCATGGCGGTAAGTATAGAATGGTCCGGCGCGAGCTTCAGGTCATACGCGATGTCCGGAAAACGAAGCGTCAGGCTGTCTGCCGCTGGTCGGGTTACCTGGACCGTATCGATGGCGCCGCCGGTAAAGAGCCAAAGGGCCGGGACTGTTGTCGTCGCACCGACGGCGACATGCACATGGCTCTGGAGGAGCTCGAGAAAGAGCGGCACGCCCGTCATGTACAACACGCCGCCGGGCGGCAGGTGATCGCGCTGCATCTGCATGCCTCGCGTGGGCGCGGCAACCCGCGCCGAGACGTCGGCGCCCTGAACCACCACGTCGGCGATCTGGGCTGGGGCGCGGGCGCTGTCGGCGATGTTCGGCCAAACCTCCATATGCAATTGGCTCAGTTCACCCGCCGCGGTCCGACGGCCGGTATGGCGGACCAAGGCGCCCTGCGTGACTGCGTGCGTCGTGGACTCGAACGTGGAGTCGGTGAGCACGAGGCGGCTGAACGCGACGGTATCGCGCCCCTGGAGCTCGACGAAATCCGCAACCGCCGCGCAGCGTGCGGGTGGTCTCGTGCCCTGGGCCAGGAGCGAGGTTCCGGCAAACGAACCTACGATGAGGAGTCGGTGGAGTGCGATAGCCATGGACGCGGCGTCTAGGTGAAACAAGGGCGAAGTTGGTCGCCGTAGGCGGGCGGCCCTTAGGCCCGGCAACCTAAGAGTAGGTCGCGTGCGAGGGCAAGCAGGCGATGCGCCGCACTGCGCTCGCGTCCTCTATCTCCTGAACAACCACACCGCCGACACCAGTCCGCAGGCAATCACTACGTGGCGGATGTACCTGGTCTCGAGACGCTGCGCGAAGCGCGAGGCGACGAGGCCGCCTACCCCCGCGCCAACCATCATGACGACGGCAAACCGCCACTCGACGACGCCCGCGAGAATGAACACCACAATAGCTGCCGTGTTCATGCCGAGCCCCGCCACGAGCTTGAGCCCGTTCATTGCGTGCAGGTCGGTGATGCCCATCCACTGGAGCATTGCCAGAACGACAAATCCGGCTCCGGCCCCGAAGTAGCCGCCGTACACACCGACCACCAGTTGCAGCGCAATGAGGCCCATCCCGAGATGATGGGTGCGCCGCGACTGCGGCTCACTGTGGGCGCGGATCCATCGTGGGCCCACGGCAAACAGCACGGTGGCCATGAGGATGAGCCATGGCACCACGTGCTGAAACGTGCTGTCGGAGGTCCGGCTCAGGAGCAGCGCGCCCAGCGCACCGCCTGCGGCGCTCACGCCCAGCAACCAGCGCTGAAGCGCCTCGGTGCCGGCCATGTTGCGGCGATAACCCACCACGCCGCCGAGTGACCCGAAGAGCAGGCCGACGGTGCTCGTGGCGTTCGCGGTGATTGGTGATGCCCCGAGTGCGACGAGCACCGGGAAGGCGATCAGCATACCGCCGCCGGCAAAGGCGTTGACGGCACTTGCTACCGCCGCCGCCGTCATTGCGATGCCGAGTGCGGCGACGTCGGTCACTTGATTGTTCGCGTTGTCTGGTCTCCCACAATCTCCCCGACGGCAATGATATTGTCCGTGACCGAATGGGCGCCACGCCGCAGCCCCTGCTCGTCCGATGAACTCTAGCAGGGAGAGCGGTTTCGATCGGCATCTCGGCGTGGCGGTCTAGTGCCCTACTTGCTCGACGCGAATGTCTTCATTCAGGGCGCAAGCTCCACTTCGGGTTCGACATCTGCCCGGGATTCTGGGATTGGGTTGAGCGCGGGACCGCTCATGCGGACTTGCTAAACCACCAGTCGTGAAGAGGATCGGCCACCGGAGGCTCAAAGCGCGCCCGATGCCGAATGGCTTGCAATGTGTCTCGTACTACGGCGTCCCCTGGCTCTCGCCGAGCAGCCCAATTGAACAGAATCTGGCTGGTACGCATAAGCCGCACACGCGGCTGATGGTTGGTAAATATGCGAATGGCCTTCTTGTCATCAGTGACAACTACCATTTCCCGATTGACAGCGATGGCTCCGCACTCCGCCTCCCCGTCATCGAGATCTCGCGCAAAGAGAATCAGCGAGTCATTCTCGAGTTCACCCCGAACTTCGAGGATCGTCAAAGAGCCGGCAGCGATCATGGACTCGAGGTCTACAAGTTCCAGCGTAGTCTCATCTTCTGACTCCTTGCTGTGACCTACTACCAGCGCCTCATCGCGACGGATGCGTTTAGTGGTACAAACCGGCGCGGACTGCGCGGCGATAATCTCCTCCATCCGTCCAGTGGAATACAGATTGATCACCACGCACGCGTCCAGGATGAGCGACTTTGTCTCGAGTCCGGCATTCGCATTCGCCGGTCTCGTCATACGGGAGAGAGCAGTTCGCCGTGCTCTCGGTAGATCCGCCGAGCCTCCACGATGCCGACGCGCAGGAAACGCGCAAACTGGCCTTCCGTCAGTTGTCCAGCGTGGAACGCCGTTACCGCGAGCAAACTATACCGCGCTGGGAACAGGTCGACGCTCTCTTGCTGGCCATCCAGGCTTAGCATCCGACGCGCTTCGCTCACACGAAGTGTTCCACGCGACAACTTTTCCCACGCCCCGCGATTGACCAGCTTGAAGTGCTCAAGGCGCCTCGTCAGGCTTTCCAGCGAAGTGCCGTAGTAGTCCGCCAGGGAGAGAAGGTCCGCGTTAGTCATGCTGCCGGCGTTTGCTGCCTTGACCTGATTGACTCGACGCCTCAGTCCCATCTGCGGCATGAGAAACGCCGGGCCAAACGCGTAGGCAAAGCGCTCGCCTTCGGGGACACGCCGGTATTGATTGTCGTCATCAATGGACGGCTGCCGGCGTAGCGTCAGAAAGTGCCCGTACTCGTGTACAATCGTTTGACGTATTCGCTCTACGCTGTGCTTTCCGTTTGCCGCTATGCACCCACCGAGCTCCTCATCATAGATGAACATACCGGAGACCTTCGACGGCAACTGCATGCAGAAAATGCGAAGTCCAACTTCTCGTTCGAGCGTGTCTCGAAGCCGGTGAAGGGGACCGTCGCCCAGCCCCAGTCGCTCGCGTTCCACGTTCGCCAGATCTTCGGCGAGTTCCTCGGGCGGAATTCCGCCGAGCTTGCGTTCCGCAGGGTACCGCTGCGGCATTGGGGCGTCGCACAGCCCCTCCAAGTGCGCATAGTCCTCAGCCAACGACTGAAAGTCAGCGAAGTAGGGCTCGAGCGTGGAAAGATCGTCGCGATCACGTGACAGAGAGGCGCGCAGTTGAACGGCGAGCGGTCTCGTGGATTGACCCGTGCGCAACAATTCGTTGAGCGACTTGCCGTAGAGCTCAGCAAGGATCACAAGCTCGCCCGCCTGCACTCGCCGTTCTCCTTTCTCGATTGCGGTGATGGTCGTGCGAGCTACTCCCAGGGCAGTAGCGGCATCTTCCTGCTTCTTCCCTGTAGCCTTGCGAGCCAGTTGAAGTCTCGCACCGAGCTCACGCATTGATTCGTCCTGCAGCTCAGTAGCCATTGTGGAACGCTCTCCCTTGAATCATGAAGCTTTCGCGTAGGCTTGCTCGAAATCCCGCCATTCCGCGCAATATCTGCGATAGAGGTCCACCGTGGCATCTATGTCCGTGTCACGTCCCTGGGCGCGAAGAAGCGCAAAAAGCTCGGCGAGGGAAGGAAAGACACTTATTAGTGAGGAGGCCGGGTCTGAGGAACGTACGGCCGCCTCCAGTCTAATTACCTGATCGTTCATTGCGCGTAGCTCGAACCACGCACCCTGTTGCAAATTACTGCGCATGGCAAAGACGTTGCGTTTGTACGCCTCGGTACCATCCCACTGACTCAGACGCGCGCAACGCATCGACTGGCGTCGCAGCAGGCACGACGTACAAGTGCCGCATTGCAACTCCGTGTGGTGCCGCAATGGAAAGGAATCGCATGAGACTGTTGACGCTGCGGCCCCGCCGAGGCCTTGTTCGGCCAGGACACCAAGCAACTCGCCCTTCGTCTGCAGCAGGTGCGGAAGCGACAGGGTAAATGGTTTATCGGTGAGCTTGGTGATGAAGGCGGACATTAAGGCGAGTGTCATTGGATTCGCCGCGCGGCCGGCCTGCGTGCCGAACTGGGATTCGAGGTAGGGCAGGTTGATCGCGCCGAGCCCGTTCTCGGGTATCGCAAGCGTGGACAATCCTGCCGACAGCGCTGAAACCGCGCCGATGGACTGAAAAAGAAAGCCGCGCGTCCGCTGTGAATGCTCCTCGCTGTCGAATGCCTTCTTGCTCCGGCCTTCGACGCGAATACGTACCGAGAGATGGCGGATGTGTTCCGGGAATCTCTTTTCGAGCGCCTGAACGCACGCGAGTTGTGGCGCACCTATGCGGGTGTTGGTGAGGATGGAAATTGCCACCACATCTGCATAGGATCCGCTCGCAAGCATCGCCGCGAGGCCCGCGAGGGAGTCGAGGCCCCCGCTAAATAGAATCGCGCCAGACGGTTGCCGGGCGGTTTCGCGGAACAGGGTCGTCTGACTCTCCGATTCCCGCGGGTCAGCAGTGCGCTTCGTGAAATGGAATGCCCACGAATCGCCAGTCAGGTATTCGAGGATCCTCCGCAAATCCCCTTCGAGTCGCCGCCAATGTGCTTCCCTTCGCACGGGAATAACGACTGACAATGATCGAGACCAGGTAAGAGCTTGAGTGCCGCGCTTGCACAGTCGGTCTGCTATGTACGCAGCAACTGCGACGTCAATGAGGTCAGCCTGTTCTGGATCGAGAGGGGCTGCGAACTCCTGAGCGATTGACTCATCGTTGATCAGCACGCGCGCGGTTTGTTCACGTCGCTTGCCCTCGGCGTGCAGTTTCACAGAGCCGTCGCCCGCAAAGGTGACCCGGTAAGTGCGTGCGGACGAGGTTGCAGCGGCGCGGGATTTTGAGTCGGCGCTCAATTCACGATCTCCGCAAGCCAATCCGCCGCTGAAGGGCGTTCTCTGACGACTCGAAGCGACTGTGCAGTCGGGTCCTTCGCGAGCGACTTGCTGATCGATGCGTAATCGGACGTGAGCGACTCATTGCACGCCCGGAGGTGTCCTTCGATCTCGGACCGTGATCTGTAGGCGTCCAGGTCAGGACCGAGTGGTAGGATGGGACCGGTGAAGTTCGCTCGCACAACCTCGCGGCAGGTGTCCTGTGCCAACTGTTCAAGCGATGGTGGGGAGACGCCGGGGGAGAGATAGCGCATCATCGCCGCCACTAGAAACACGTCGTGGGAGTGTTTGTGCCGTTCGAATTCTCGGATCCGCGCAAACGCGTCCAGCGGGCTGATTTCGCGAGCTGCTGCAGCGCAAAGAATCTGATGAGCTTCGTTCAAGCTTGGAATGCCGCCCGTACGCCGAAGCGCGGCCGCGAGCGATCGGCCGCACATGTCAGCGATCACTTCAGGGTCATGCTTTCCACGAAAGCATTCCAGTGGCGCTCGCCACTGTGCTGGAAAACCTCTCGAAATGAAGTCGCCATCGGGCATTGATCCGTCCTCCCCTCCGTAGTCGCTCAAGAAAACATATCAGCAGTTCCGACATTTTCAAGAGATAGGAACACAATATGTGAAGAATGTCAGCTTATTAAGCCACGGTTGGCCGGAAAACTCCTTTCACACGCGCAAAGATGCACCGCACTCACGAACAGCACGTATCTCGCGCAACTCAAGTAAGTTGTTAGTGAGCAACCACTTAGAGGCAAGTATGTCGCGACGTTTTGCGACATTGTGGCTGTTGCGGCTCAGGCCGGATTGACTCCAGCTATCGGGCGAGGCTCGTAGCCAGTGACGTGACCATGTCGGTGGAGTATTCTGTGGTCCCATCGGCGGGCAAGCCCTTGAACGCCACAGACATCAATTCGAGTTCAACCCGAACACGCGTGTACCCAGCGCCTCCTTGAAAAACGACTCGCGGGTGATCACCTCGTCCTTGGTGCTCTGCAGGTCCATGGTCAGCAGCACGCTGAAGTGAAGGTGCTGAGTTCCATGGGTCTCGACATGCGACCGCAGCCGCGCGTTGTTGTTGTGTTTCGTGAGAGCGTAGCCCATCCAACGGGACCAGATCCCGCCCTCCCCATAGGCCGAGCCAATGTAGGTCGTGCCGTGATGCGCATCGGTGATGGCGTAGACGCCGGCCACCTTTGACAACGCGGTCTTCCACGCGAGGAGCGGCACCTTGGCGTGTTGTTGGAGCTCTGAGAAGGTGAGGTGGAAGCTCTGAAAGCCCGGGAAGGCGATGTCGCTCGCGCCGAGCCGTCGCTCGCGGAGCGCGACGAGGGCGAGATCCGAGCCCGCAGTGCCGGCCTTGAGGTACCGATAGCGAGTCGGGCGACGCCACTCGACTACGAGACGTCCGAGCTGTGCCGGTAGTACGTCAGGATTGAAGGTGTTCTCGACGATGAAGTAGGTGCCCGCGCCGTCCGGCCTTGGTACTTCCGGGCGGTCGTTCGAGATGACGTCATACGCGCCGACGAACACGTAGTGCTCGCGTGTCTCCAGCGGGAGCAGCATGAACACCCGCTTCGCGCCGTTGAAGTTGCGCTTGGTCTGGTGGCGAGTCTCCTCCGACATCGCGTCGGTGCCGCCCGTTACCCACTTCTGCTGGTAGTGCAGCAGGCGGTCGCCCCCGCCGGGGAAGATGTGGAACCACGCCCCATCGGCGAGGCCCTCGCCCTCGAGGAGCGCGCCGAACGTGTCGTACTTGAGCAATGCGGAATCCTAGACGTCGAGGTGGTGGACTGCGGCGGCAGCGAACTGGCCTTGGAGAATTCGAGCGGCCATGAGGCGGGCCTCAAGGTCGTCGCAGATCTCCATGAGGGCATCAACCTTTGCGACGATGCGGTGCTGATCGGCGAGGGGGGGAATCCGGAGAATCAATTTTCGGAGGTCGCCGATGTTTACGTGGGGAACAGTCATGCCGACAGTTCTAGTTCCGATGCGCCGTCTCATGCCCGGCGAGTTCAGAAGCCAGGCAAAGAAGAAAGGGTCGACGAGCTTACTCAGCCGGAACTGCATTGTGCGCTGCGAGAGGCACATCGGGACACCGTCGGGTACCACCGCTGCGTCACCCCAGTTGCCCTCTCGGGCGTAGAATACGTCGCCGGGCTGTGGAAGCAAGCGACGCGTCTGTTCGAGAAACTCGCTCTCCGGAACCTTGCGGGCGGACTCCCACAGGATCCGGCCCGGCTTGATGTCCGTAGTCCGGATCGCCGGAAATCCCGAGTCAGTGTAACGCGGCGTCCGATGAAGGCAATCGACAATGTGCGTGCACGCATCTTCGAGCTTAACGGTAGTCCAATCGACCTCTGAGCACTCAGCGACGAGTCGTCCGCGAACCCCCAAGTCCAGAATGATTTCACGGAGCGGGCCGACGTCCTCCGAGTTGGCGAACAGCTCGTCCATCTGGCCAGCAATGCGTCCCCACGCGGCGTCGACCGCATCTGTGTCCTGAGCGTCGCGGAGGGCGGCGAGTGCGGCGTCGCGAGCGGCCCGGCGAACGTCGTCGCGAGCGGTGCGGGCGACCTCCAAGCGGTCGAGGAGGCCCATCAGTTCGTCCACGCGAGCGACGATACGGTTCTGCTCCGCGGGCGGCGGGAGAGGAAACCGCTGCGCGGCGAATTCGTCGAACTTCATGCTCTCAACGGTCGTCCCGATCTTCGTGAGCTCTGCGAGAATGACCCTCTCAAAGCCCATGATCATAAGGCGGACATACTCCGGCTTGACCGACGGACACGGGCACAGGGCCTTCAAGTCCTGATTTACGGTACATCGCACCCGGGCAATCGCCACCGGGACAGTCCTACGCAGAATGCCACTCCGGACTACGACGAGGATGGCACCAATTGGCACCTCCGCGAGGCCCTCACGGAGGGCAGCCTCCGTGACGTGGTCTTCGCTTCCCTGAATGTCCGCCGTTTTCATGTCCTTGGGCGACACCCATGGGATTGAACCACCCCAGTATCGTGCCTTGGCCTTACTCGGAGTCTTTCCACCAACGAACGCGCCGAGCTCGTCGAAAGTCGTGACTGCCCACCCCTGTGGTAGCTCGCATGGAAGCGATCCAGCTGGCTGACGCCCCGAAGCTCTAAAGAGTTCGAACCGCTCGCGACGAACAGCGAGAAGTAGTTCCTCTGCTGGGTCGTCCGTCGCATTCTGAGGAACGAGTTTCCCTCGGACCGCCAGTTGCAGCACCAGTTCCCGCACTCTCTTCACGCCGTCCGGGGCATCCGCGAGCGTCTCGAACGCCGCGATCAGATCATTCGCCGTCATGCCTGTCCAACTAACGCCTCGGATAGCGCCTGCCGAAGCTGGTCGCGAATCTCCGCCGCCGCCGCCTTTGCCTGAACGTACCTCTCCAAAAGTGCATCCGGGTCCTCATGCGTTAGCTCAGGCGCGTTCGGATTTTTGATGTCGAGGTTGAAGCCGCGGGCCTTGATGTCCGCGATCGACACCTTCCACGCCCGCTCACTCTCCTGCCGGTTCGTCCACCACGCCTTCTCGACGTCAAACTCCTCGATCCGCATCGGCTTGGTCTTGTTGTAGCTCTTCGCCCCTGGCGGATACGGATGTTCGTAATACCAGACGTCCTTGGTCGGCCGACCCTTCGTGAAGAACAACACGTTGGTCTGGATGCTCGTGTACGGCGCGAACACTCCCTTCGGCATCCGAACGATCGTGTGGAGGTCGCACTCGGTGAGGAGTCGCTCCTTGATGCGCGTCTTCACGCCTTCGCCGAACAGCGTGCCATCTGGAAGGACGACAGCGGCTCGACCATCCGGCTTTAACAACTCGACGATGAGCACGAGGAACAGATCCGCGGTCTCCCTCGTGCGAAACTCCAGCGGGAAGTTGTTCTCGATCCCGTCCTCTTCCATGCCGCCGAAGGGCGGGTTCGTGACGATCACGTCCACGCGATCCTTGGCGCTCACGTCCCGCAGCGGTCTCGCAAGCGTGTTGTCGTGCCGCACGCCCGTTGGCACATCGAGGCCATGCACGATCATGTTCGTCGTGCAGAGCAGGTGCGGCAGCGGCTTCTTCTCGACGCCGCGAATGCTCGCCTGAAGGACGGCCTCCTGCTCCGGGGTCTTCACCTCGTTCGCGCGGACATGCTCGATGGTGCACGCGAGGAACCCACCGGTGCCGCAGGCAGGGTCGAGCACCACTTCGCCGAGCTTCGGGTTCACCATGTCCACGGCGAACTGCGTCAGCGCGCGAGGCGTGTAGTACTCGCCCGCGTTGCCTGCTCCCTGAAGGTCCTTCAGCACCTGCTCGTAGATGTCGCCGAAGAGGTGCCGCGACTTCGAGTCGTTGAAGTCGATGGCCTCATGCACCTTGTTGACGACCTGCCGGAGCAACGTGCCGGACTTCATGTACTGGTATGCGTCCTCGAACACGGACTTTACGAGCGCCCGCCGCTTCCGGAGTGCCTCGACGGCCGGCTCGTCGGACTTGGGTCCGGGTTCCATTCCCTTGAGCGCTGGGAACAGCGTGTCGTTCACGAATACCAGGAGCGTGTCGCCGGTGTCGCCTTCGGGGTCAGACGCCCAGGTGCGCCAGCGGAGGTCCTTCGCCTTGCGGGTCTCACCGGAGACGTCGGTCCAGGTCACGTCCATGAGGGGGGAGGAGAAGCCGTCCTCCATCAACTCGATCTCCTGCTCGCGGTCATCCCAGATCTTCAGGAACAGGAGCCACACGAGCTGGCCGATGCGCTGGGCGTCGCCGTCGACGCCGACGTCCTTGCGCATGACGTCCTGGATGGACTTGATCGTTGTGGAGAGGGAAGACACGCGTCAGGAATTGGTGGGGAAATCGCGAATGCGCAATCGTTCTGGTTCAACGATCCACAGAGCATGCGCTATGCGCTCAAAAGCGAGAGCGCGAATGGCAGCATCCAGACATTCGAGCAATGCCTGAACTGATTGGTCATGCGGGCGCAGAACGATGACGCCCGGCGACCGCGCCGGATCGTATCGACGGATATCAGCAAAGTCGGTGTCGAGCGTGACAAGAATCCGCGCTTCCCCCTCACAGGCCGCCTGGATCGCCTCGTCCAGGGCGCCGCCCAGATTCTCATCGAAGACGTCATGCACATCCCAGCCGCCCACACTCAGCCGATCACGCGCGGCCCGGGGTAAATTCTCGTCGAGCTTGAATCGCACGAGTTACGCCGGGATTGGAACGACTCGTTCATGCGCAATGGCCGCTGCATAGGCGATCGCCGCTAGGATGTGTTCCGGCCGAAGCGACGGATACTCCGAGAGAATGGTCTCGGCCGTCTCGCCTGCGGCGAGGTTATCTAGCACGACGTACACCGGAACACGCGTGCCGCGCATGCAGGGCGTGCCGTGCATGCGTTCTGCATCGATCCAGATATGATCGCGCCAGTTCATGAGGTCACCTCGACTCTTCAGAAAATATAGCCTTCGAAGGGTTGCCTGAAGTAAAGATCGGTCAAGGAGCCGCAATCACTCACGCATCATGGCTCACGCGATCCAGAAACCATCCTCCATGTACGAACTGCGGGAGGGATCACGATGCGGTCGAAGAGCGCCGGCAGAATCTCTGCTCGGTCGATCTGCATCAGCGCGGTCAGGGGAGACGTATCGCTGACGACCAGCACGGGCTAGCGCGGACCGATGTCTCGGTGCGTGGCCAGATCCTCTGCGAATTCCTCGCGCCCGTAGTGCACGGAGATACGTCGACGCCCAAGTTCGCGGACGAATTCTGCTTGACTGAGGTCCGCGACCTCAGCCGCCTGCCCCAATGTGGCTTCTTCGGCCGTGAAGAGACCAATGGCGAGGTGCAGAGCCGCGCGTGCCGGCGCGAGACCGCGCTCGATCGGTGCTGGAAGCGTGATCTGCGATAGATGGAGACTAGCACGCAACACGCGGATTCTCAACGTGAACGGCACGTCATCAAGAATCAGCCCGTTCCGCGGTACAGCTCTGCCTCGAGCGTCCTGACCGCGGCGAGGTAGCCGTCCTTCCCGCCGAAGTAGGTGACAAGCTCCACGGGCGTCCCGAGCTCCGACAACGGCTGCACTCGCAGCACCGCGAGATCGTCCGGTACGACTCCTTTGTCAGCATACTTCTCGAGGAGCGCCTGAAGCACGGCGCGCGCCTTGTCGCCGTACCGGGTGAACACATCTCGCTTCTTCACCTGCTCGGCGCGCTCGCGACGCGTGAGCGCCGGCCGATCGTAGACGACGTGGCATACCATGTCGAAGGGGTCGATGTCCCGACCCACCTGGTCGCGTAACTCTTCGAAGAGCACGCCTTCCTCGCGTAGCTCGTCGATGACCGCTTGCTTCCTGTCGGCACTCGTCCATCGGCGAAGGAAGTCATCCAGGCTCGCGTAGTGCTCCCTCACCGCCGTCCGCGTGAAGTCGCGAAGGGACTCCGTAATGAGCTTGCCGTCCTTGCCGTAGTACTGCACCCGCTCGGCGACCACCATCACGGTGACCCCGGAGATGACATACTTGACCCGACTTCCGGCGCTTCGGGCTCGGGCGCGTCAGGTGGCCCCGGTGGCTCGGGCGGAATGGGTGGTTGGCCAGGCTCCGGGTTGTAGACGACAATCGGATCGCCATCGAACTCAGGATCGGCAAACAGCTCTGTCGCCTTCTTGAAGTCCATGATCGTGAACCAGAGCTTCCCGGTATCCTCGTGGATGCGGGTGCCCCGGCCGACGATCTGCTTGAACTCGATCATCGACTCGATCCGTTGGTCGAGCACGATGACCTTGCAGGTCTGCGCATCCACGCCGGTCGTGAGGAGCTTCGACGTCGTCGCGATCACCGGGTAACGGTGTTCGGGGTGGATGAAATCGTCGAGCGCCCGCTTCCCCTCGTCGTTGTCGCCCGTGATGCGTACGACCATTTTCGAGAGGTTGTCCTTTTCGTGCGGCATCCGGACGGCGATCTCGTTCACTAGCGCAGAACGCATCCGCTCCGCATGGTCGATGTCTTCGCAGAAGACGATGGTCTTACCGTAGGGATCGGTGCCAAGCAGGTAGTCGATGAGCTTCGTGGCGACGAGCCGAGTGCGCTGGTTGAGCACGAGGACGCGGTCCATGTCGCGCTGGTTGTAGACGCGATCCTCGATGAGCTGGCCGAGATCGTCCACCGTGCCCGCCGGTGGGCGCCACCCCTGCAAGTCGCGGTCGATATCGATCCGCACGACCTTATAGGGGGCGAGGAAGCCATCCTCGATGCCCTGCTTCAGGCTGTAGGTGTAAACAGGATCGCCGAAGTAGGTGTTCGTCGAGACGTCCGACGTCTCCTTCGGCGTCGCGGTGAGTCCGAGCTGAATTGCGGGCTTGAACCAGTCGAGGATCTCGCGCCATGCCGAATCCGCGCGGGCGCTGCCGCGATGGCACTCGTCGACCACGATGAGGTCGAAGAAATCGGGGGAGAACTCACGGTAGATCTGCTGATCCTCTTCGGTGCCCGTTACCGCCTGGTAGAGGGCGAGGTACACCTCATACGACTTGTCGACCGAGCGATTCGCGACCTTCGTCATCACCGTGCCGAAGGGCTTGAAGTCGTTGGTGAGCGTCTGGTCCACGAGGATGTTGCGGTCGGCGAGGAAGAGCACCCGCTTCACGGTCCCCGCCTTCCAAAGTCGCCAGATGATCTGGAACGCCGTGTAGGTCTTGCCCGTCCCTGTCGCCATCACGAGGAGAACGCGCTTCTGCCCTCGCGCAATCGCTTCGATGGTGCGTTGGACGGCAACCCGCTGATCGTGAAGACGAAGGGCACGTCGAGGGTCACGGCGTAGGCGAGCGCCTGCTGCATGCCGCAGCCGACAGGATTCGTGTTGTCCTTGGCTTCGACTACAGCGATTGGGAAGTTCGGGGTGTGGAACAGGAGGTAGTCGGCGCGCTTCTTCTTGCCCCGGGTCGCGATCTTGCCCCGCACGAGCACCTGGCCGGCGGTAAAGGTGTACTCTCGGCGAACCTGGATGTGCTTGTCCCACCCGGCCGCGTGAATCGCGGGGGTGATGTACTGGTCACAGATCTCGGTCTCATTGAGGGATTTCTTGGACATGAGTGCCTCGCGAACGTAGTCGGAGGGCGCTCTCTGGTCCATGTGCTGGAGCCAGCCTGCAGTTGATCAGCGATCAAAGGACGCTTGACGGTTGCAGCCGCTCTGGATCTTGTTCTTTATCTCGCCGAAGATCTCGCCGATCTTGTATTCGATCGTGTTCGGTCCGGTCGCCCGCTGCTTGAACGCGTGCAGGTAGGGAAAGAGTTTGCGGTCAACGAAGTCGCGCACGTCATCGCCGGTCAGCGCCCTGTTGTGATCCAACTTGCCGTCCTTGCCTTTCGGCGCCGCCCAGCTTTCCCAGCGGTACGGCTTGTCGAGGATGTAGCTGTATCTCTTTCCCTCGAGTTGGGCCTCGTCGGCCCGGTCCTGCTCCAAGCCGTCGAGATACTTGAGGAAGAGCAGCCACGACGTCTGCTCGGTGTAGTCGAGCTGGGTTGTTCAGCCGGCCTCCTTCCAAAGGACGTCGTCAATATTCCGGAAAGCTTGTTCAAACATCTCTCTGCTCGGGCATGGGAAGGGATGGGGTGCGCTGGAGCACGAACCTCTCTTCAGGGTAGCGTTCGCGCTCAGGCGTGACGGAACCAGATGCGAGGGTGCCGGTGACCGTGAATGACGCCGATCACGCTGATCACATCCGGGTAGGACTTGAAGTAGACGGCGTAGGGATAGCCATGCAACAGCACGCGTCGCAAGCGGCCTCGAACGAATGGATACTGCTCGGGAGCGGCTGCGATTTGCGCGAAGGCCTCATCGACGGCAACCAGAAAGCCCCGCGCCGCGGAAGAAGAACGGGCGACGTACCACTCGAACGCCGACTCGATCTCCTGGCGTGCGCGCGCGCGAACGCGCAGGGTCAACACCTACCGCAGTTTGCGCGCGAGGGTGAGGTGGATGTCGGCCCACGAGTCGCCCGTCTCCGGCGCCGTGTCGGCCTCGGCCTCCCGGCGATCCAGCTCCGCGCCGAGCTCGGTGGATATCGGAGCCGCCGCCGCAGGGTCGAGGCTGTCCCATAGCCGACCCATCAGCTCGATCCGCTCGTCTGCGGAGAGAGAATCCAACTCAAATGCTCGTGCTTCCATAGTAGAAACGTTGTGCGAAAGCGTGTCGGGCGCAACCGTCTGCGCGTTGTTGGCCTACGCACGATCGTGCGGCCGCAGCAAGCGCTTCGAGCGAACAACAATAGCGCAGACTGCCGCACAGGCGACACTACTTACATGTACAACTTGTAGAGCGCCTGCGTCCCCGAATCTTCCCACCCGCGCGCGACCACCCGCTCGTACAGGCCCTGCGCACACGCGAGACCCGGCACTTCCAAGCCCATCTCTGCCGCACTAGCGATCGCGATGCCGATGTCCTTCACGATGTGCTTCACGTAAAACCCCGGCGCGAAGTTCCCCGCGAGCGCTCGGGGCGCGAGGTTCGTCATCGCCCAGCTTCCGGCCGCGCCTCCACTTATGGAAGCGTGCACCGCATTGGGATCCAGTCCCGCCTTGGCTGCGTACGCTAGCGCCTCGCACCACGCCACCATCCCCACTGCGACCGCGATCTGATTCGCCATCTTGCAGTGCTGCCCCGATCCCGCAGCCCCGAGCAGCGCGATGTTCTTGCCGAGGTGCTCGAAGATGGGCTTGGCGCGCTCGAAGCCCTCGGCGGTTCCGCCGGCCATGATCACCAGCCGCGCCTCGCGAGCGCCAACGTCCCCACCTGACACCGGCGCATCGAGCGCATCCAGGCCACGCTCGGCCGCCGCGGCCGCAATGCGCCGCGCGAGGACGGGACTCGACGTCGTCATGTCGATGAGTAGTACTCCCTTTCTCGCATTCGCGATCACGCCAGACGGGCCGAGGTAGGTCGACTCCACATCCGACGGAAAGCCGAGCATCGTGATGACGACGTCCACCGACTTGGCGACGCTGCCCGCCGAGTCATGCCACGTTGCGCCAGCGGCAACCAGATCATCCGCCCGAGACCGAGTGCGGTTGTGCACATGCAGCGTGTAACCAACGGACGCGAGGTTGGCGGCCATGCTGCGGCCCATGACGCCGGTGCCGATAAAGCCGATGACGGGCAGGTTGGACATGTGAGTTGTGCGAGGAATGCAAGGAACAAACGACTCAGCTCAAGTTACCGTTCACCAGTGCCTGAGGAAGTGGTTAGAATCTGGAATGCACACCATTCGACTCACGGCCATCACCGCCCTCATGACACTCGCTGCCACCGCCACCATGGCGCAGGAGCCCGATTGGGCGACGTCGCAACGCGAAACGCTCGCGCATCTCCAGACGATGATCCGCATGAACACGGTGAACCCGCCCGGCAACGAGATGCCGGTGGCGAAGTTCCTCGAGATGACGCTGAAGGCGGCGGGCATCGAGACACACCTCTTCGAACCCGCGCCCGGTCGGGCGGCCTTCGTCGCTCGGCTCAAGGGGAACGGGAGCAAGCAGCCGGTGCTCATCATGGGCCACATGGACGTCGTCGGCGTGGAGCGCGCGCACTGGTCGGTCGATCCCTTCGCCGCCGAGATCAAGGATGGCTACCTATATGGTCGCGGGTCGATCGACGACAAGGGCATGCTCGCTACGAACATGGAGACCATGCTGCTCCTCAAGCGCAACGTGATCGACAAGGGGGGCACGCTCTCGCGCGACGTGATCTTCGTCGCCAATTCGGATGAAGAGCAGGGGGGCGACTTCGGGATGGGATGGCTCATCGCGAACCATCCGGAGCTCATCAAGGCGGAGTTCGCGCTCAATGAAGGCGGCCGCACGCGCATCGTGAACGACAAGCTTCTATATGTCGCGGTGCAGAATACGGAGAAGGTGTCGCACGTGGTCACGGTCGCGGCGCATGGGCCCGGTGGGCACGCGTCGATCCCGCTCGAAGGCAACGTGATGTTCCGCCTCGCGCGCGCGCTCACGAAGGTCGGCGCGTACAAGCCGCCGCTCTACCTCACCCCGACGACGCGCGAGTTCTTCACGCAGCTCGGCCGAGTGTGGCAGAACAATACAGAGCGCCAGGCGATGGCGGACGTCGCCTCGAGCGACACTCGGCGCACTCAGCGGGGCGCACGCATCCTCGAGAAGACGCCGGTCTTCAATGCGGTGCTCCGCACGGGCATCTCGCCGGTGATCATCGAAGGGGGCATTCGCTCCAACGTGATCCCGACGGACGCATCCGCGAAGATGAACATCCGCACGCTGCCGGGGCAGTCGATCGACAGCGTGGTGGCGAAGTTGAAGCAGGTGGTCGGCGACCCGCTCGTTGACATCACTGTCACCGAGCGCGGTGAAGACTCTCCTGCAAGTGACTTCCACTCGCCGATGTTCAACGCGATCCGCGAAAGCGCGCAGGCGCTGCTGCCGTCGCTCGCGGTCGTGCCTTACCTCAGCACGGGCGCCACCGACAGCGCGCGCCTGCGCATCTGGGGCATGCAGGCCTTTGGGCTGCTGCCGTTTCCGATGAACCAGAACGACGAGGACCGCATGCACGGCAACGACGAGCGCTTGCCGCTCACGAGCCTGGAGTTCGGGACGAAGATGATCTACGGCGCGATCCTGCGGGTGGCGCAATGAACACGACGGCTCGCAAGGTGGCACTCGTCACGGGCGCCTCGCGCGGGATTGGCCGAGCGGTCAGCCTGCGCCTGGCGCGCGAGGGGTACGAGATCGTCGCGGTGGCTCGAGACGGCGCGCAGCTCGATGCGCTGCGAACGGAGATCGATCTCGCGGGTGGGGTCTGCCGCAGCATCCAGCTCGACCTAACGCAAGGTGAAACGATCGCCGGCGCGCTCGCGGGACTCGACGTCAACGTCCTCGTGAACAATGCGGGCATCGGGATCACGAAGCCGTTCGTCGACCTCACGCCCGACGAATGGCAGCAGATGATCGCGCTCAACGTGAATGCGCTCTACCACGTGACGCGCGCCGTCCTGCCCGGCATGCTTGCACGCGGTGAAGGCCACGTCTGCACGATCGGGTCGATCAGCGGGCGCAGCGCATTCGTTGGCGGCACATGCTACGCGGCGACGAAGGCGTTCGTCACCGCGTGGGCGGAGTCGCTGTTGCTCGAGGTGCGTGAGCGCGGGATCAAGGTGTCGGTGGTGGCGCCGGGTGGGGTCGCGACTGGCTTCGGCGGCAAGGAGACAACGGCCGCGGACGACTGGAAGCTCAAGCCGGAGGATGTGGCGGATGCCGTTTCATATGTAGTAGGGACGCCGGCGTCGGTTCTCTTGCATCGGGTTGAGGTGCGGACGCTGAATTCGCCGCCTCGTCGGTAGGCGCAGGAAGCCGCTTTTTCTGTCATCTGCCGTCCGTTCTTTCTGCCTCTGGCGTCGTGAGTTCTACCGATATCAGTCGGAAAATGCCCGGACGGCGGTAGAACTCACGACGCCAGAAGCGGAAAGAACTGACGGCGGAGAACAGAGAAAACACCAACCAATCAACAGTTGAACCCTTTTCGGCATCCGACTGTCAAGAGATATGTCCATCACGTGAGTGCGTGATGCGACGGTGCTCCACCTCTCGCGACAGCTCCCATGTCCAGGTCGACAACTCTCGCCGTCGTCGCATTCGCTGCGGCCCTCGCTCCAATGCGGCTTCACTCACAAGCCGCGGCGCCGAAGCCGCGCACAGGAATCGGGCCATTCGCGGACGACTGGCCGATTCTACGCGACCCTGTATCCCAGCTCGGTGCTCTCCTACGACTTCAGCGAGATGCGCTCGGCCAAGCTGAGCTATTCGCGCCGAGTGGAGCGGCCGAACCCGTGGAGGCTGAGTCCCATCGAGTACCGCCAGGATGCGCGCAGCGTATTCCGCGGCAACCCGAACCTCACGGCCGAGTACACGGATGCCGTCGAAGCCTCGCTCCAGGACGCACACGGTTGGGGCTCGGCGCAGGTGACGACGTACGTACGGCACACGGCGCATGCGGTGCGCAACATCCAGTTCGTCAATTCGACGGGGCTTTCCGTGAGCACGTACGACAACGTCGCGAGCACGCAGACGATCGGCACGGATCTTAACCTGAATATGCACGGCGGGCCGGTCACACTCGCGGCATCCGGAAGTGTCTATCACTACTCCAGCGACGCGTCGAACCTTTCGCCGTCGCTCTCCGCGCACGACATCGTGTGGTCGACACGGCTCAACACCACGTACAAGGTGTCGCCGAAGCTCGATGGGCAGGCGTTCGTGAACTATCGCGCGCCGTACCGCACGGAAGGCGGCTCGCAGCTCGCCAACGTGAACATGAATTTCAGCATGCGCTACAAGCCATGGGGCGAGCAGGGAGGCGCCATCTCGCTGCGGATGTCGGATCCATTCGGGCTGGCGAAGTTCGGCTATCGTACCGCGAACGGCACGGTGGTTGAATCCGCGCAACGCTACTACCAGCAGCGCGCGCTGTTCCTGTCGATCAGCAGGAATTTTGGACAGGAGCTGAAGTTGCGGCCGAAGGAGAGTTCCGAGGCGGGGAGCAGCGGTCCTTGAATTGGAAAAACCACAATCGGAAAAGCCACAACTCACCACGCCAGAGGCAGAAAGCACGGACAGCAGAAGGCAGAGGAGCTTCGTGTCCCGCACGTTCTGATATCCGCCGTCTGTTCTGTCTGCTTCTGGTGTCGTGAGTTCTACCGCCGTCCGGGCCCTTTCGACCTGATATCGGTAGAACTCACGACACCAGAGGTGGAAAGCACAGACGGCGGACAACAGAGGAACTGCTCTCCACCCGCGCAAAAAAACACCTGAACCTCTGGCACCACAAGCGGTTACGCCACATATTGGCGCTTGTGACCCGCATCACCACCTCTCCCCGCGACCGCTTTCGCACCCCGACCGAGACCAGCGAGTCCGGCCTGCGCGAACTGATTGCCATTCGCGAGATTGTGCACGCCTTCCTCACGGCCGACCAGCCGGAGGAAGTCTTTCAGTTCGCCCTTGATCGCGTGGGTCCGCTCGTTGGTGCGTCGTTCGCCTGCGTCTACCTGATCGACGGCGCGTCCGAGCTGATGCGGCTCGCCGCTGTCCACAACTGGCCCGAACGCTTCACGCCATTCCTCGGCGAGATGCGCGTGCGCCTTGGCTTCGGTCCGAGCGGGGAAGCCGCCGCCGAGCGTCGCGTGATCGAAGTGCCGGACGTGATGGCGGATCCGTCGCTGGAAGATTGGGCAGAAGTCGCAATCGAGCTCGGATTTCGCGCGATCGTCGCGCTTCCACTCCAGACGGGCGAAGGCGTGCTCGGCGCAGTTGCGTTCTACTTCGGGGCTGCGGGCGTCATCAGCGCGGAAACGCGCAGCCTGCTTCGCATGGTGGCCGATCAAATGGCGGCGACGGCGCAGAAGGCGCGCCTGATTGATGATTTGCGGCGCGCGAATGCCGCGCTGATCGAATCCAATGCGGAGCTGGAGCATCAGTACGCGGCGCTCGTCGACGCGCGCAGGGTGAAGGACGAGTTCCTGGCGAACGTATCGCACGAGCTGCGGACGCCGCTCACCGCGGTGCTGGGATACCTCGCGCTCATGGAGGAGGAGATCTCGGGGCCGATGAACGCCGAGCATCGCGAGCACCTGGCGCACATGAAGACGTCGAGCAAGCACCTGCTCGACCTGATCGGTGACCTGCTCGAGCTCACGACGCTGAAGCGCGGCAGCTATGACGTGAACTTGAGGGCGTTTGACATCCGCGACCCGCTCCACGAAGCGATCTCGGCGACGCGTGGCCGCGCGGAAGGTGTTGCGCTGCGGGTGAGCGAGCCCGAGGCCTCCACGATGATGGTGAGCGACCAGCGCATGATCGTGAAGCTGCTCGTCGCGCTCCTGAGCAATGCGTACAAGTTCACGGCGTCGGGCGAGGTGCGGGTCTCGGTTTCGATGCGCGGTGATCGGGTGGCGTATCGTGTGACCGACACGGGGATCGGCATTCCGGAGTCGATGCAGCGACAGGTGTTCGACGAGTTCCGCCAGGTGGACGGATCCAACACGCGGCGCTACGGCGGTTCGGGACTCGGCCTGGCGCTGGCGCAGCGGCTCGCCAACCTCCTCGGCGGCGAGATCTTCCTCGATTCGACACTGGGCGAGGGCTCGACGTTTCACGTCGAGCTGCCGCTGGAGTTCAGGGCGGCGGGTGCGACCTCGGCGGAGTAGAGGCGGAGGCGGGGGCGGTTTGCGGACGCCGGGATTCCGCTCGGCACTCCCGAGTCATGACAGCGCCTGATTAAGCTTCAACAACCTTTGTGAGCGACCGGCTGTCCAATGGGCACGTTGTGTCGCGCCCCCATCGTACCGCGCCGCCATGAACCAGTCCCGCCGCACCATGCAGGAGTTCCGGACCACGCTTGCGCCGAGCGATGTGCTCGCGCGCGCGAAGCGCTTCTTCACGGGCAACAACAGTCTCTACGCCACGTTTCTCGAGCAGGAGGGCGCCAACCACGTGACTTTTCGTGGGCAGGGCACCGAGGAAATCGTGCTCGCGGCGATCGCGCGCGATGGTGCAACGCTCGTCACCGCATCGGCGTACATGTTCGACATGCAAATCTCCCGCTTCTTCACCACGCTGCCCGAAGTCGAGGCAACGGCCGCGGTCTCTTCGGAGCCGGCGCCGAAACAGGTGACGGCGTGACCACACCGTTCGTGAGCCAACTCCGCGCGCGCGCGGACACGCTCCAGCTGGCGAGCGGCAGCGAGCCGACGATCATGGTGCGCGTGGAGATGCTGGAGAATTGGGACACGGTGAAGGCGGCCGTGTCACCCAATGCGTCGGCGATGTCCCTGAAGGTCGCGGCGCTTCAGGCGCTCTTTCCGTCCAATGAGACGGAGGACGCATTCGTCCTCAAGCTGCGCGGCTTTGAGGTGCTCGACGAGAATGCGTCACTGACGGAACTGGGCGCCGTGAACGGCTCGATCTTCCTGCTGACGCACCGCCGCCGGCAGCCCGTCCGCTGATTACGTCGGCCGCTCCCGCTCACGGCCGGGCCGCAGTAGCGACGTCGCCGGACGCCTTGCGCGAGGCGCTTCAGCGTCTGCGTGCCGAGGTGCAGAAGCGCATCGTGGGGCAGGAGGCGGCGCTCGACGAGATTCTCCTCGCGCTCGCCGCTGGTGGCCATGCGCTGCTGGTTGGTGTTCCGGGCCTCGCGAAGACGCTGATGATCCGTTCGATCGCTGAGGCGCTCGCACTCGACTTCCGTCGGATTCAGTTCACGCCGGACCTCGTGCCGAGTGACATCACGGGCAGCGAAATCCTCGAGGAGGATCACGCGACCGGGCAGCGCAGCTTCCGCTTCGTGCGCGGACCGATCTTCGCGAACATCGTGCTGGCGGACGAGATCAATCGTGCGCCGCCGCGCACGCAGGCGGCGCTGCTCGAAGCCATGCAGGAACATCGCGTGACGGCGGCGGGCGAGTCGCTCCGATTGCCCGAACCGTTCTTCGTACTCGCGACGCAGAACCCGATCGAGCAGGAAGGCACCTATCCGCTGCCCGAAGCGCAGCTCGACCGATTCCTGTTCGACGTGCGCGTCGGCTATCCGACGGCGGAGGACGAGGTGTCGATCCTTCGCGCGACGACTGGTGCCTCGCAGGCCGCACTGCAGCCCGTGCTCGGCGCTGAAGAAGCGGTGGCACTTCAGCGCGCCGTGCGTGACGTCGCCGCCTCGGAGGCGGCGTTGCGTTATGCGTCGTCAATCACGCGCGCGACGCGTCCGGATGATGCGTCGGCGACTGCGCTCGTGAAGCGCGCGGTACGCTGGGGTGCGGGTCCGCGCGCGGGACAGGCACTGATCCTCGGCGCGAAGGCACATGCATTTCTCGCCGGTCGTGCGACGGTGGCACCCGAGGACATCATGCGTGTCGCGCTGCCGGTGCTGCGTCATCGCGTGCTGGCGAGCTTCGCGGCCGAAGCGGAAGGTCTCACGCCGGAGCATGTCATTGCGGACGTGCTCGAGCGAGTCGCTCCGCCGCGGAGCGGGCTGGCGATTTAAGTGTCGGCGGGCCCGTACGGCGCGCTTCTCGACGCCGTTCGCGGTGTTCGCTGGCCGGCGGCCCGGCGGGTCAACGGTGCGACGCTCGGTGCACATTCCTCGCAATTGCGCGGCAATTCCTCGGAGTTCAGCGAGTATCGTCCGTATCGGCCGGGCGATGATCCGCGGCGTGTCGACTGGCGGCTTCTGGCGCGCAGCGAGCGCGCGTACGTTCGGCTGACGACGGACAAGGCGACGTTCCGCACCAGCATGATCGTGGATGCGTCGGCGTCGATGGCATTCCCGCAGCCGGGGCTCGACAAGTGGCGACTCGCGCGGGAGCTCGCCGTGGGGCTCGCAGCGGTCGCGCATGCGGAGGCGGATCCGGTGGGCCTCGCGATCGCGGCGGAGACGCAGACGATCTTTGCGCCGCGGGCACGGCGGAGTGTGCTGCTCGAAATGATGCGTGCGCTGGATGCGACGGTGCCGAATGGCTCGACGGCGATCGCGCCGATGGTGTCAAGCGCGCGAGCAGCGCGGGTGGTCGTGATTTCGGACATGCTCGGCGACGCCGAAGCAATTCTCGCCGCCGCGCGTCTGAGGGTCGCGGCGAACGGTGAGGTCATCCTCGTACACATCGTGGCGACGGAGGAGATCGATCCGCCGACGCAGGCGCTCCTTGCGGTCGATCCGGAGAATCCGTCGATGCGACGACTGCTGGATGGCGAGATGCGCACACAGTATCGCGAGCGGTTCACGCAGTGGCTGGACGAGATGGCGGCGTCGGCGCGGTCGGCGCGGATACGCTATGTCCGCGCGCTGACCGACGAGGCCGCCGCACACCTTGTGCGTCGGGTGGCGGGCGAAACGGCGCGTCGCGGCGCATGACATTCCTCGCACCGTGGGCGTTCGCGATTGGCGTGCTCGGATCGCTCGGTGTCGTGCTGTTTCATCTCGTGGCGCGGATGAGGCCAGCCGCGTACGTGTTGCCGACGGCGCGCTTCATTCCGGATCAGCGCAGTCTTGTTAGTCGTGTGGCGACTCGGCCGCGCGACCTGTTGCTCCTGCTGCTGCGCGTGGTGTTACTGCTCGTCGCGAGTGCCGCGTTTGCTCGTCCGGTGTTGACGCCGACGCGTGGAACGGTGGGGCATATCGTGCTGTTAGATCGGTCGCGGGCAGTGGCCAGCATGAGCGAGGCGGTCGCGAAGGCGCGCGCGCTCGTGCCTGCGGGGGCGCCGGTCGTCGTGATTGCATTCGACAGTGCGCCGGCGGTTTTGTCCGGACCAGCGTGGGACGCTTTTTCCAGAATGCCACGCAGCGACGCGACGGGATCGCTCTCTGCGGCGTTCGTGGCGGCGCGTCGTGCGGGTGTGTCGCTGTCCGAGCAGGTCGATTCGGTGCAACTGCATTTGGTGTCGCCGCTTGCGCAATCAGAGCTCGATGGGGCGACGCTGCTCGCGCGTCGTGGGTGGCCGGGTGCGATTGCCGTTGAACGGTCGGTGCTACGGGCGGACTCCGCCGACGGATGGCGCCTCGCGCGTCCCATTCCGGTGTCGGATCCGCTCGGTCCATCTGTCTCGGCTCTGAAGGTTATCGCGACAGGGCGCGCCTCGCAGCTTGTTCGAGGTCCGTTCGCGGCGAGCGACAGTGCCTTCGCTCGAGCGGGCGGCACAGTGGTGCGCTGGGACACCTCAGGAACAGCGCGAATGGCGGCGGAGGGCCTCAGTGCTGGCGACGACGTCATCGTCGCTACGCTTGGCCGACTGCCTCTTGCATCAGGTGGCCGCGTTGCAGCGCGATGGGCCGATGGAACGCCGGCAGCTGTCGAGGAGAATCTCGGAACGGGTTGTGTGCGACACGTCGGCGTACTGCTTCCTTCGGCGGGCGATCTGCCGTTGCGTCCATCCTTTCAGCGCCTGGCACGTGGGCTTCTGGCGCCCTGTGGTTATGTCGGGAGTGAGGTGGCGATCGATTCGAGCACTCTCGCTACCCTGATGGGAACATCGCGCACTATGGCGCGCGCCGGCGACCTGCGCGCGACGAAGGATCATCCGTCGCCGCTCGCGCGGTGGTTGCTCGTCGCGGCGCTGGTGCTCGCGCTGGCGGAGCTTGCGCTTCGCACGCGTGACGCGGCGGAGGTGGCCGCGTGACGGCGCTCGACCGACTGATTGCGCTGCGTCGCTCGATTGCGCTCACGCTGCTCGCCCGCGCGCTCCTGATGGCGCTAACGGCGGCGCTCGTCGCGCTTGCTGTCGGTCGGCTGGTTGGTCTGCGCGAGTGGAGCGCCACGCTTGCGTTTGTGGCTGGACTGGGCGCGCTCGCGTTCAGGGCGAATGGGCTCCGTGGCCTGCGATCACTGCCGCGCGTTGCGCTCTGGGTGGAGGAGCGCACGCCTTCTCTTCGCTACGCACTGGTAACCGTTGCCGACGGCGTGCAGTCGGCAGCACTCGAGGAGCAGGCCGTCGCCACGCCGTGGTGGACGGATGCGCGGCGCGCGTTGGTGCGATCGCTCGTCGTTCCGGCGATTGTCGCGGTTATGGTTTCTGGATTCGCGCTCTGGCTGCCGTCCTTCACGCATGCTGGCTCGGGCGAACAGACGATCGGCGCACGCGAAGCCGCAAAGGTTGTCGACGTGCTCGCAGTCGTGCATGTCGCCGTCACGCCGCCGGCATACGCGAATCGACTCTCCACAACGATCGACGACCCGACCAACATCGAGGCGCTCGTCGGCAGCGCGATCACGGTGAGCGGGAACGGAGAGGCAGCGCGGCTCACTGCTTCCGCGGATTCCGCGCCGCGGAGCGTTGCTCAACGCGGCGCAGGCTGGAGTCTCGCGCTGACCATGCCGGCGCGGCCCGCGATCGTTCGCCTCCACTCCGACGCGGGTCGCGACCGGCTGATCGTGCTCGCGCCGGTCGCTGATGCAGCACCTGCCGTCACGCTGCTGCTCCCCGCTCGCGACACGATCATGCGACGCGCCATAGGTGTGCTCGCGCTGCGCGCACAGCTCCGCGACGACGTTGGACTCCGCGACGCCGACTTCGAGCTCGTCGTCAGCTCCGGGACAGGCGAGAACTTCACTTTCCGCACGACAGTGATCGGACGTACGCTGCTCCAGGGCCGCGCAGAAGGCTTGCTCGAGGGCCGCGTGTCGCTCGATTCCCTCAAGCTGGAACCAGGCGACATTCTCCAACTGCGCGCCGTCGCTCGCGACGCGAACACCGTGAGCGGTCCGGGGGTCGGCAGCTCGGAGACGCGATCCATTCGAGTCGCACGCGCCGACGAATACGATTCAGTGGCTGTCGATGCGGCGCCGCCGCCGGAGGCGGAAGGGCAGGTGCTGAGCCAGCGCATGCTGCTCGATCTCACGCTCGCGTTGGTGAAGCGACAGTCGTCGTTGACACGACCAATACTCGTGCAGGAGGCGCAACGCATCGCCGACGACCAACGGAAGCTTCGTAAGCGCGTGGGCGATGTCGTCTTTCAGCGCATGGGCGGCGAGCCGTTGTCGGAGGAAGGGTCGGATGCACCGGAGCCGGGGAAGCTCACGCCCGAAGAAGTACTCAAGCGCGCCGATGCAGCCACCAGCACGGCCGGAAACGTGATGGACGTCGAAGGCGACGAGACGCCGATTCTCGCGATCAACAAGCCGCTGCTCGAGGCATTCAACGCGATGTGGGACGCCGGTCGCGCGCTCGAGGTTGGCGAGCCCGCCAAGGCAGTGGCGCCGATGCGCATTGCGCTCGCCGCGATCCAACGTGCGCGCACCGCTGAGCGAATCTACCTGCGCGGGAAGCCCAGCGTTGTCATCGTCGACATTGCCAAGGCGCGACTTTCTGGCAAGGACAAGGGAGTCTCGTCGATCAGCGAGCCTCGCGTCCCGCTCGATCCGGTCGTTCGCCGCCGGAGTGCGACGTTCGAGCACGTGAGCGCGATGATCGCGAGCAATCCGGATGCGGCGGCCGATTCACTGCTGCTCATGCGTGTCGATGCGCTCGGCAATGCACCACAGCTCGCCGCCGCACTCGACGACGCGGCCCGCGCGCTTCGCAAGCACGACAACGCCGCGATCCCACTCGCCTGGATGCGCGTCCGGCGCTCACTCGGCGGCGCACCCGAACAGCACTCAGGCATCACGTCGTGGCAGGGCGCGCCGTGAGCGATTTCGTCTTTGCCACCGCGCAGTACGAGTCCGGCGACTGGGACAGCGCGCCGCTCGTGCCCGCAAATGTCATCGACACGATCGCGCGGTATACGTCGATCGAGGTCGCGCCATCGGGCGTGATCGTGCCGCTCTCGTCGCCGTCGCTGTTCAGGTATCCGCTGATCTATCTCACTGGACATCTTCCGGTGCGGTTCAGCTCCGCGGAACGAACGAACCTCCAGCGCTATGCGGAGCGCGGCGGACTTCTCTTCGTCGACGACCACAATCACGACATCGACGGCGTCTTTCACAAGACGGCGACAGAAGAGCTGACGGCAACATTCGGCGCACCAAAGCCACTGCCGAAGACGCACGCGCTCTACAAGTCGTTCTTCGTGTTCGAGGATGGCCCGCCAACGACGAGTCACGAGTTGAACGGCTGGGGGGACAACCTCGTGCACAAGACCCTGTCGGGCGTCGAGCGCTCGGGCCGGCTGGTGTTGCTCTACAGCAGCAAGGACTACAGCTCCGAGTGGAACTATCATCCGGAGAACAAGCGCTTCCTGTCGGTGGACAACACGAAATTCGCCGTCAACATCGTGGTGTATGCCCTCACGCGCTGAAACTCGCGAGGCGGCCGAGTGGATCGCGCGTGTCGCGCTGATCGCGGCGCTCGCGTTCGCGCTATGGCGTGCAACGCGCGAAGCTACCATCGCCGGAATATCTCGTTCCACGAGAGCCTCGGCGCTCGCGCAGGATCTCCCGTCCGTGATTGCCGACGCGAAGACGATCGCCATCGACGTCGAGCTCGATGCAATGCCCTCGCGCGCCGAGCGTGACCTGCTCGTCGCACTGCGTCGCTCTGGTGTCGGCGTTCGGTGGCACGGCTCGCCCCCCGTGCTCGCGATCGAGACCGCGCGCGTGCGTGAGCCGGACGACCGTGCCCGAGTCCTGGTGGTGAGCGGAACCAACGCGCCTGTTGCGCTCGTCGATTCGGCGGGAGTGCTCGATTCAGTACGTGCCAATTCTGGAGCGACGATTGACGCAGAAGCGACTGTCGGCGATGTGAGAGCGGAGCAGGGGCGCTTTGCCGCGCGAGCATCGGCGCCGGCAGCCGACGTGCGACGCGCGGTGCTCGTCCTCGGCCGACCCGACTGGGAGAGCAAGTTCGCAATCTCGGCGCTCACCGAATCCGGATGGACGGTTCGCGCCAGCATTCCGACCGCGCCCGGCGTGACCATTCGCGACGAAGGAATCCTGCCAATCGACACGGCGCGCTATGACGCCGTCGTGGCATTGGACTCATCGGCGGCGGAGCTCGCGCCGGCAATCGCGCGGTTCGTGGCGGACGGCGGAGGCCTTGTCGCCGAGGGGAGCGCTCTTGATCTCGACGCGCTGCGTGTGCTCGCACCGGCGCAGGTCGGCGATCGCATTCCGGGACGGATCCTGCTCGCTGAAGACACCGTGACGCGGCGTGATCTTCCGCTGCGCCCACTCTCGGCCATTCGCGGCGACGGATTGGTGCTCGAGCGTCAGGCTGCCGGACCGTCGCTCGCGGCTCGACGCGCGGGACTCGGGCGCGTGTTGGCCGTTGGCTATGACGAGAGTTGGAGATGGCGCATGCTCGGCGGCATGTCGGGACTTTCCGCGCATCGCCGGTGGTGGTCGGCTGCGGTGGGTTCAGTTGCGCCCGATCGGTCGATGGCCGTGCCACCGAATGGATCAGCAGCTCCGGTCGCGGCGCTGGTATCCGCCCTCGGGTCGGCCTCCCCGCCGACTAAAGCAAGCTCGCGTCAGTCGAGCACTCCACTGCCGCTCATACTTATGTTCGCGATCGCAGCAGCTCTCCTTGCCGAAACGGGCTCACGGCGTTTCCGTGGAGCACGATGAGCACTGTCGCCTACATCTCGCACGCCGACTGCGGCGGCCACGACACCGGGTGGGGACATCCCGAGCATGTCGGACGCCTGCGCGCCATTCCGCGCGCGCTGCGTGACGACATGGAGCTGTATCATCTCCTCGAGCATCGCGAAGCTCGACACGCGACTCCCGACGAGCTGACACTGGCGCACGATCCTGCGTACATCGCTTCTATCGAAGCTTTCACGGCGAACGGCGGCGGACGTCTCGACGCGGACACCGTGGTGAGCTCCGGTTCGTGGCACGCCGCAACAGCGGGGACGGGCGCTGTCCTCGATGGCATCGACCTCGCGTTCAGCGGTGAGATACCGCGGAGCTTCGCCGTCGTGAGGCCCCCGGGACATCATGCGATTCGCGACAGCAGCATGGGCTTCTGCCTTTTCGGCAACGTTGCGGTCGGTGCGCACTATGCGCGAAGGCGTCACGGCGCCGAAAGGATTCTCATCGTCGATTGGGACGTCCATCACGGCAACGGAACCCAGGCCCTCGTCGAAGACACCGCCGATGTGCACTTCGTATCGATGCACCAGTGGCCGTGGTATCCCGGCACCGGTGCGGCCAGCGATCGCGGTCCGCATCAGAACGTGTGGAACGTCCCGCTCGCACCGGGCCTGGCGCGCGAACGCTACGTCGACGGACTCCTGGGCGCGGTGGACTCCGCCACCGATGGCTTCACGCCCGACCTGGTGCTGATCTCGGCCGGCTTCGATTCGCTCGCCGGCGATCCGCTTGGCGGCTTCACGCTGGAGCTCGACGACTTTCATCACCTCACGCGCGAGCTGGTATCGCGAGCCGAGCAGTGGTGTGGCGGTCGCGTCGTCAGTGCACTGGAGGGCGGCTATGACCCCGACCGACTCGGCGTCGCATGCGTTCGGCACATGCGTGCGCTGCTCTAGCTGCGCCTGTCCGTCGCCTGCGGGCTGCCGTATCTTTCGTGATCTTTACGAGGTGAATTGAGGCGTGGCCCTGAATCTGTTCGGCGTAACCGTGAACGACGCGCATACGGCATCGGTGCATGTCGAGGGCATACAGGCGATCACAGTGCGTGACCTCGCCGCCATCTGCGGCACCGTCGATTATCGCGAGGTCGTGGTCGACGACGACGCCGTGAAGCGCCACGCCGAAGTCATCACGGCATACGCGCTTCGTGGCCCCGTCTTCCCTGCTCCTGCCGGCGTCGTGTTCCGTACGCCAGAGGGCGTGACACACTGGCTCGAGCTCCATTCCGGGGCGATCAGCGAAGCGCTCACCTTCGTCGAAAATCGAGTGGCGGCTCGCGTCCACATCTCGCGCGCCGAGACACCGGAAGCGCAGATGGCGGGGACGGACATCGACGCGAGCGCCGCAGAGAGCCTGCGTGCGCTGCGGGCCGCCGCCGTTGCGACGGTGCCGATGCGCGCCGACCGAAGCAGTGGCGTCGTGATGAGCGCGGCGTTTCTCATCGAGCAGGACCTGTGGGACCAGTTTGCCGCCGAAGTCGACGCGCAGGCCAAGCGGGCGAGTGGCACGACGTTCTCGCTCACCGGGCCGTGGCCCCCCTACGACTTCGTGCAGATGCAGCTCGGGAGCTGACGTGTTCTGTCCGGATTGTGGCACGTGGAATAGGGCGAACGCGGCGACGTGCAGCCGGTGCACGGTGGACCTTCCCGCGGTGGACGGGAGTCCGCCGGAGCGGCCCGACGAAGAGATCAGCGCGCTGCGCCGCGCGACCGGCAACCGCTATCGCATCCTGCGCCGACTCGGCGGCGGTGGCATGGCGACGGTCTATCGCGCCGAGCAGATGCCGCTGGCGCGCGACGTGGTGGTGAAGGTGTTGCATCCGCATCTCGCACGCGATGCGGAAATGGCGGAACGATTCCGTCGCGAGGCCGAGGCGGCTGCGCAGCTCGTGCATCCGTTCATCTGTCCGTTGCTCGACTTTGGCCGGTCGGGTGAGACGGTGTACATCGTGATGCCGTACCTCGGTGGCGGGTCGCTGGCGGACAAGGTGCAGAAGGAGCGCGCCGTGGCGCCGTGGATTGTCGCCGCGGCAACGGCGCAGGTGGCGGTGGGGCTCGACCATGCGCATCGTCGCGGCGTCGTGCATCGCGACGTGAAGCCCGACAACATCCTGTTCGACGACGACGGAAACGCGTTCATCACCGATTTCGGTATCGCCACCGCCCGGTTTCACGGGCGCCTCACCGCGAGTGGTCGCGCGATGGGAACGCCGCACTACATGAGTCCCGAACAGGCGATGGGAAAGCTCGTGGACGGACGCAGCGACTTGTATGCGCTGGGCGTCGTCATGTATGAAGGACTCGTGGGGTTTCCTCCGTTCGATGGCGCTGATGCGTTTTCCGTCGGCTACAAGCATGTGCACGAGAAGCCCGTCGATCTCGCGGATGTCGATTCGCGGCTGCCCGAGGGCCTCGTGGAGATCGTGATGAAGTGCCTGTCGAAATCCCCCGACGACCGTTACCCCCGTGGTGACGCGCTCGCCGACGCGCTGCTCACGTACCTGGGCACGTGCGAAGAGGCGGTTGCGTCGCGCCGAATCGCCGGCCTTGCTCGTCGACCCGTTCCCTCTGAGCGCGCATGAAACTGACGCACGAGATCGTCGCACTGCGGACGAAAAATCCCTTCGTGATTGCCCGCGGCGGCGAGACGGAATATCGCGTCGTCCGGATCACGGTCACCGCGCCCGACGGAAGCACCGGATGGGGCGAAGCCGCGCCGAGCAAGTTTTATGGCGAGACGGCGGACACCGTCGTGCAGGTGCTGCCGCTGCTCGAAGCGGCGATTGCGGATTCGGATGGGTGGTCGCTCGAGGCGATGGAACATGCGCTCGCCCGCGCAATCCGATTCAATGGTGCGGCACGCGCGGGCGTGAGCGCGGCGCTGCACGATCTCGTCGGGAAGCGACTCGGTGTGCCGCTCTATCGCATGTGGGGACTGGATCCGGCCGCGGCGCCATTGACCAGCTTCACGATCGGCATCGCACCCGATGAGGAGACGCTGCGCGCCCGCGTCGCCGACGCGAAGCAATACCCCGTGCTCAAGCTCAAGCTCGGCTCGAAATGGGACGAGCGCATCGTGCGCGTCGTGCGTGAGCTCGAGCCGAAGAAGATCCTGCGCGTGGACGCAAATGCGGGATGGACGCCGAAGTCGACGCTCCGCATCGTGCCGCTGCTTCAGGAGCTCGGCGTGGAGTTCGTGGAGCAGCCACTACCGCCCGGTGATCTCGAGGGCCTGCGCTTCGTGCGCGAGCGGTCGTCGCTGCCGATCATCGCCGACGAGAGCTGCCTGGTGTCGGGCGACATCCCGAAACTCGCGGGTGTTGTCGACGGCATCAACATCAAGCTGGCCAAGTGCGGTGGGTTGCGCGAAGCGCTGCGCATGGTCGCGACGGCGCGCGCGCACGACATGCTGGTAATGGCGGGCTGCATGATCGAGAGCTCGTTGGGCATCACGGCGGCGGCGCATTTTGCCCCGCTGTTGGACTGCGCGGACTACGACGGAGCAGCGTTGGTCGCCAATGACCCTTACGCGGGTGCGACCATTGCCGGTGGCCGGATCGAGATGGCCGCCGGTCCCGGCTTGGGGGTCGTGCTCCGGTCAGACAGTCGGACAGTCTGACTCAACGCGAGCTCAACGCGATGCAAGTCCTTATCCCGTTTGTCGAGATGAAGCGCTAACGCGCCAAACGGTTAAAGAGGCTGGAGACACGAATAGCAAAACCCGGCAGTACACTTCCGCCGTCCAGAATGTCGCCTTCGGTCAGCAGGTGCTCGGGGCGCTCGCCATCCCGAATGGATATGACTCGCAGGGCTGGGTCGACAATCCATATCAGCCGCGTTCCCGCGGTTCGATAGTCACGAAGCTTTGCTTCGAGCTCTTGCGCCGATTCACTTGGCGAGAGAATCTCGGCGATCAGGTCGGGAGCGACCGCGATCCAGCCGGAACCGATGCCGTCGCTCGGCAACCGATCGGCGGCGACAAACGCGACATCGGGAGACCGTACGGTATCGGCGAGTCCTGGTAGCAGGAAACCGGTGTTGTCCGGAAAACAAAGCCCGAGCTTGCGCTCCTCGACGAAAGCATTGAGTGCCGCGAAGAGCGTCCCGGCGACCACACCGTGCGCGCCACTGGCAGGCGTCATCACGCGGATGTCACCACGGACCAATTCACTCGGCCCCGCAGCGGTGGGATGTGCGAGGAATTCTGTGGCTGTCAGGCGACGGGCGCCGGGTGAGTGCATTCCTAACCCTACGCTCGGCGGCCACGACAAGGCAAGTCGGCATGCCGAAGGATGTCGCCACCCCGGGCGGCGAGCATCGCCGTTTTCGCGCACGCGGCTTGCGCGAAGCACTGCGCATGGTCGCGACGGCGCGCGCGCACGAAATGCTCGTCATGGCGGGCTGCATGATCGAGAGCTCGCTGGGCATCACGGCGGCGGCGCATTTTGCGCCGCTACTCGATTGCGCCGATTATGACGGCGCTGCTCTCGTCGCGAACGACCCGTATCTCGGCGCTACCGTGGAGCGTGGTCGCATCGAGATGCCAGACGGGCCCGGGCTGGGAGTCGCTCGACGAGTCTGACAGTCTGACGCGCCGGCCGCTGCGCGGCGGCTCGTCTGACGGCGGGTCAACTAAAGCCTGACAGCTGTTGCCTGCACGGGCTCGTCCGTTGGCGGTTCGTGGACATGCGTAGACCGGCTAGTGGCAAAAGCAGCGCATCAACCCGGTCGAGTAGATCATGGCTGCCTGACCAGTCAGTTGACCCGCTGTCAGACGAGCGAGCGCGGAGAGCGGGCAGGTCAGACTGTCAGACCGAATTGAGAGCGGGTCGGACTACTAGCCACTTGGTCTTACGAGCAAGTGGCGCAGCCACGATGGTTCTCATTCCAGTGGCCAGAGTCCGCCTACGAGAAGGCGAGAGGCATACCGCCAGCGCCATACATCACGATGGCAAGTGGCAATCCGATGGCGCAAGGGGGTCCACCCGTCCCACTACAGGATTCTCGTGTCAACATTAGGAGCGCTATGCTTGCGCCAACAGCAGCACCGACGACCACACCCCTCGAACATGCAGGCTAGCCACCGAACGGTGTCGGTTCATTCGGATTCCCAGTTCTATCGAGCCGCAACCGCCCCTATCACCGCGCCCAGCAACGTTCCACTCGCAACATAGGCTGGAAGAAAGATGCCGGCACCGGGCGCGTCCTTGCCGCTAAAGGAGGCAAACCAGGCGAGGTACCCGATTGTCGCACCGGTCACTCCGCCGATTAGTGCCCATTTGACCCTCCCGGAGGACTGCTCCGGCGTCTGGGCCCACGGAGTTCCACGCATGAGGTTGAGGACGGCTACTCCCCCCCTTTGGTCCATGGGGCGTTCTGGTGTGGGTACCAGTGAGGGGGCGGACTGGCGAGGCCCGACAATGAATTCAGGCGCATGGTTGACGACGCGTTCTACCTCGAGTCGCTCCTCGGGGAGCTCTAGCGTGGCGAGTGAGGGAGCCGCCTGCCGACGCGCGACACTGAACTCGGTGCGGAGTTCCATCGACTGCGCGTCCAGGCGGGACAACGGTGCGACGGCCCATAAGAGCGCCACGGCTACCAAAGATGACCCCTTTAGTAATAGCATCTGGGCGGACTCGGTGGGCATGGGGGGCCGCTGATGAACTTCGCGACTGACACGTGCTGTCCCGCTGCGTCCCATACGTCAAGAAATAGGTCGCCCCCGCCAGCAGGAATTACTCCACTCACCGTCGATCCGGTGCCCGGGAGCGCACCACTCCACTGATAAGTGTACGGCGCCACTCCCCATTGCGCAGTGGCGGAGTAGCTCGAGGGAGTTGTGCCGTCAGTGGTATCCGGACCATAGATGGTAACGATGATTGGCTGCGCGCCGTAGTAATTTGGAGGGGACGGAACGTATGGATTGTATCGGTACGGAGGGGAGGCAGGTAGACCTGAAAAGCGCAAACTGAAATCGTTTGCAGGATCAATGAGGAAGTCACCAGGCCGCGCGCTTACCGGCCAGTGAGTAGGATCCTGAAAACTGGTGGTGCCATCGACGCCAAAGGAATACCAACACTGGAAGTCGCCCCTCGCGTCATGGCAGCCGGCACCGCCCTGCCACGCGTACGGTGGATTTGCCTGATTGGGATCAGCAAAAGAGTAAAACGCGTCGTATGCCTGAATACTGTGCGATAGCACAATCAGATTTCCTGAAAAGAGATTATTGTAGTCCGCTTTCGCTGTCCAAATGGGGCTCTTGAAAAGTTCTAGGAGCTGGTACCGGTAGTTTCCATGGACGGTGTCGCCGGGAATAATTTGCGCTGTCTGCCAACCCCCACTTGCCACGGGATAATAAAGAATCCAATCCATCCCATCGTGAATGCACGCGGTGAAATTCGACCCGTCGAATGGTAGAATTCCGAAGCCGCCGTCAGGGCCGCCAAAGCATCCCCATTGGCTCTGAACCGCTGGAAAATGGCTGCCGTGGTTGCGACCCCGTATGGCGACTACCGGTCGCTGAATCCCATATCGCGGATCACCATATCGCAGATCAGGCCAGAACTCCACGGAGCCTTGCGCAGGCGACCCATTGGCGGAGGTTGACAGCTCTGTTTGATGTTGGTTAACCCACGGCACCATCTCACCGTGCGCCTGAGTGAGGGCATTTACGAGCGTACCGTACGGCAAATACGGCGATTTCTTGATGAGGAACATCGCCCCTTCCATGTCATGCTCATGACCCGGGTCGCCTACTCCCAAGCCGGCGAAGACACCGTCCCATCCCTTATCGTGAGCATGGTACCAGTAATAGCCGAGGTAATAGTAGCCTTCGTTCGCACTGTACCCGCTTTCGACGGCGGAGTAGTACATCGTAGCGGTATGATCGTCGCCGTTCATCACCGACCAACCCGGGATGTCTGGCCCGTAGATGCCCCCGTAATACGAGTCAATCCGGAGCATGTGGTCCACCGTGACTACGGGATGGTACGATAACCACGTCTCATGCACGAGGTAAGGCGCCCATCTATTCACGACATCAAACAGAGGCGCCGGAATGTCTGTTGTCTGTGCGTTCACTTTCTCCACTTGGAGCGCGCACAGCGGTGCGAGGCCGAGCCAAAAGCAGAGGAACGGCCTGCAGGTTCGCACGTTCATCACGGCACCCTTGTGTTCGGTGTCGGTGGGGCCGGGTGGAGTGTGCGTTGGGGCATCCCCTCGATCTTGGCCTCCCTGTCATTGGGCCGTTTCGCATATGGGAGTAGAACGAGAATGGGACCTCCAACCGAACCGTCTTTGGGCAGCTCAATGGCCTGTGTCGCGCCACGGTAACCGAGAAAAGTGGTGGGTAACGGATCCTCCGGATGTTCAATCGCCGTCACAATGGGAATCGTTGAACCGTCCCACGCCCGGAGCCGCTCTGGTGCCATGTGCAACACCACGCCTGCGTACAGCTTCGTATTCGCACAGGATGTCTCGGCTGAGCCAACTCCATTATTTTCGCCGCGAGCGAATATCTCGTCCGCCAGACTATTGGCACCGCAGTCACTCAAGGATAGCCCCAGCAGTCCCCCTTCACTGCTTTTCATAAACGCTGCGAGCCGGGCGCGCAGAGCGGGATCGCGGAGCGCTACAACAATCTGCAGAGCGAGAGGAGACAGGCGTCCCATCGTTCGGTCAGGAATTTCCGGCACTGCAGCGAGGCTTGGAGCGCTTTGTACTCGCGGCGCGGGACTCGTCAGCGGTACGGTACGGTCGCAACTCGTGCAGACAATCCCGACGACGAGCGCGGCGAGCGCACGGAGCCGGGACGAACGCGCCCTAAGCGCAACATGGAGGGCACAGCGACTCTTAGAAGGCGGCGTAGCGGGACGTCGCGTGAACGCGAAAACCAACATGGTGACTTACTCGCTTTGTTCCCATTATCGAAGACGTTCTGCCCTCCTCGGCATCGAGTCGGCACAGGTGCGCGGGCTGAAGCACGTCGGTACCAGCCCAGACACCGTCGTTCGGTACGAATTCAGTTACAGCTATCGGACCTGGCGCAACTACATATTCGGACGGCCACTACCACGAAATGCGCGCAGGGTGGAAGACTGTAATCGTGCCTCTTATTCGGGACAGGACGTCACGGCGTCGGCACCTGTCGTTTGCAAGAGTTGCGGCGACATTTCGCGCGAGCCCGACACACCAATGTCGTGCAGGTGCACTCGTTGTCAAGCAGCGAGGACATTGCCTCTTAGAATTCCTTAAGCCATTCTTTGCTGGAATGCCAACAACATCCCGTGACATCAAAGTTGGCCCGTAGTAGTCTCACGTTCGCGAGATAGGCGCTCTCGATGTTGCACCCGATGATCGCCCTCAAGCCAGTGATCCGGATCCGCTACTTCCTTAACCAGAGCTGTAACGAGCTCTACATCGCCACGCAAGGCTACTGGCGAGTTACCCGGTCGCAAATGGAACTGCCTACTCGGCGCGGTCCTCTGGCTGATCAGCGCGGGAGTGTGAGCACACTGGTGGCAAAAAGCGCCGCACGACCCAGTTGTGTAGCAAATAGCTGTCAGACCAAGTAGTTGACCCGCTGTCAGACGAGCAGCCGCGCAGGGGAGTGTCCCTCGCCTAGTTGACATTCAGGCGATGCCTCGGTGATGCGGCTT
>DAIUFP010000033.1:0-56175 GCA_036844565.1 Gemmatimonadaceae bacterium
AGCCACACCCTCGGCTGCCCCGATGACACTACCGCGAAGCGGTTTAGTTCAACGCGTATTATGCAGCAATGTTATCACGCAAAGCCGGGATAAACCAGCGGCCGTACGCCAGCTAAGCCGTTATCAAGCAGCGGCGTGGCCTACAAATACGTGCCGCAGCGCAACTTGACCCAGGGGGCGTGGATAATCGCGCAGGAAATGCAGCGTAGCTTCGCTGGATAATCTGCGACAACAGCCTTCCGGCGCCGAGCATCGCACAGGAGACGCAATCAGCTCTCCAACGCGCAGGGACGACCAACGCCTGACCGCGCCAGCGCGCAACAGATGCAGCGCTTGCGCAGCACGCGCCATCCGCATCAGTGCGCGCGGTCTTTGGTCCGCGGTGAGCTTCGAGGTCACCCAGGCCTACGCCCGAGCTCCGCTCAATCAAGTCACGCCGACTCCCGACAACCTGGCGATGACCGCATCCGCCATCTCCTGTGTCGACGCATGCCCCCCGAGATCCCGGGTCCGCACTCCATCCCTGATCGCCTCGGCCACCGCGATCTCGATCAATCGCGCCTCCGCCTCCCGGCCGAGCGAATGGCGCAACATCATCGCCGCACTGAGTATTGTGCCGACCGGATTCGCCGAGTGACGCCCAACGAGATCCGGCGCCGACCCATGAATCGGCTCATAGAGTCCCATCCGTGTCCCCGTAGTGGCAGCAGCACCGAGTGACGCCGACGGCAGCAACCCGATCGACCCCGTGAGCACCGCCGCCTCGTCGGTGAGGATGTCGCCGAACATGTTCTCCGTGACGATGACATCGAACCGCGACGGATTCGTCACGAGATGCATCGCGCACGAATCCACGAGCACATGGTCGAGCTTCACATCCGGAAACTCCTCAGCCATCACCCGCGTGGTGACGCGACGCCACAAGCGTGACGTCTCCAGCACGTTCGCCTTGTCCACCGACGTCACCTGACCGCGCCGCAGCCGCGCGAGCTCGCCCGCCACGCGCACGATGCGCTCGATCTCGCTCGTCTCATACACGCACAGGTCGCGCGCGCGCTGCGCACCACCCGCGAGCTCCTCGAGCCCCTTCTCACCGAAGTAGATCCCGCCCGTGAGCTCACGCACCACCACGAGGTCGACGCCCGCCAATCGCTCCGGACGCAGTGGCGACGCATCGATGAGCGACGGATGCGGAAGCACCGGCCGAAGGTTGGCGTAAAGGCCGAGCGCGCGACGAATGGCGAGCAGGCCCTGTTCGGGTCGGACCTTCGCCGACGGATTGTCCCACTTCGGTCCACCCACTGCACCGAGCAGCACGGCGTCCGATCGGCGGCAGAGTGCGATGGTCTCGTCAGGAAGCGCGGACCCTGTTGCATCGATCGCCGCACCACCGATGAGCCCTTCCTCGAACGTGAACGCGACGTCGGAATACTCAGCGAGCGTCGAGAGCACGCGCCTCGCCTCGGCAATGATCTCCGGACCAATGCCATCGCCCGGAAGTAGCGCGATGGCAAACGCACCCTCACGTGCAACGCTCACGCACGCCCCGCCGAGCGCAGGGTGTCGATCGTCGCCGGGTGGGACGATTCATAGCGCGCGACGTCCGACGCCGCACCGAGAAGGAAGGACATCTCGTTGGTGTCGTTGAGCAGGCAAAAGCGTGAGAATGGAGGGACCGCGAAGCCGATCTCCTGGCCACTCGGCAGCGTAAGCGTGCGCGTCTCGAGGTTCACCTGCACGCGCGCGTCGGGAGAATCGTTTGCCAGCAGCTCCGCGAGGATCTCCGGATTCACCTCGATGGGCAGGAGTCCGTTGCCGAGTGCGTTGCCGCGAAAGATGTCGGCGAACGAGCTGCTGATCACGGCGCGAAAGCCGGCTCCCGCAAGCGCCCACACCGCGTGCTCGCGCGAGGATCCACATCCGAAGTTGTGTCCAGCGACGAGCACCTCTGCGCCTTTCGACGAAGGCCGGTTCAGGACGAACTCGGGAACCGGCGAGCCGTCGGCGCGATAGCGCCAGTCATTGAACGCGTGGGGACCGAGTCCGATGCGATCCGTCGTCGTGAGGAATCGCGCCGGAATGATCTGGTCGGTATCGACGTTCTCGCGCGGCAGCACCACGTACGACGACGTGAAAGTCCAGTTCTGCTTGCTCATGCCAAATTTGGAATGAGGGTGCGCGGATCGGTGATGACGCCCGTCACCGCGGCCGCAGCGGCCGTGAGCGGAGACGCGAGCAGCGTGCGTCCACCACTTCCCTGACGTCCCTCGAAGTTGCGATTGCTCGTCGACACGGCGAGTTGGCCCGGCCGAAGCTGGTCGCCATTCATCGCAATGCACATCGAGCAGCCGGACTCGCGCCACTCGGCGCCGGCGTCTATGAAGATCCGGTCGAGCCCCTCGGACTCTGCTTGTCGCTTCACCTGCTGTGAGCCCGGCACCACGAGCGCACGAACCCCATTCGCCACGCGACGTCCACGAAAGACGCTCGCCGCCTCGCGCAGGTCCGAGATGCGGGCGTTGGTGCAGCTCCCGAAGAACACGACATCCACCGGCGTGCCCGCGAGCGGTCTGCCCGCCACGAGGCCCATGTACTTCAACGCGCGTTCCGCATTCTCGCGCTCGCTGCGATCGTCGAGCGCCGAAGGATTCGGGATCATGCCCGCGATCGACATACCCATGCCGGGATTGGTGCCGTAGGTGATCATCGGCGCAAGCTCATCTGCATCGATCGTAATAACCCGATCGTAAACGGCACCTTCATCAGTCGCGAGCGCACGCCACTTCTCCACCGCCTCGTTCCACGCCGCGCCACTCGGCGCATAGTCGCGACCCTCGAGATATGCGAAGGTCGTCTCATCGGGCGCGATCATGCCGGCGCGAGCACCCGCCTCGATCGACATGTTGCACACCGTCATGCGCTCCTCCATCGAGAGCGCGCGAATGACGGAGCCTGTGTATTCGATGACGTGGCCCGTCGCGCCGCCGACGCCGAGCCGCGCGCATACGGCGAGGATGACGTCCTTCGCGCTGACGCCGGCCGACAACCGGCCATCGATGCGAACTTCCAACGTGCGTGGGCGAGTCTGAAGCAGGCACTGCGTCGCGAGCACGTGTGCCACCTGCGACGTGCCGATGCCGAACGCCAGCGCGCCGAACGCGCCATGCGTGCTGGTGTGGCTGTCGCCGCAGACGACGGTCATGCCCGGCTGCGTCAGTCCGAGCTCCGGCCCGATCACGTGCACGATACCTTGGCGTTGATCGCCAAGGGCGAGGAGCGGCACGCCGAACTCCTCGCAGTTGCGCGCGAGCGTTTCCGTCTGCGCAAAGCGCGCTTCCGAGCCCTGGTCGCGAATGGGCAACGCGGCAAATCCGCCGAACGTCGTCGGCGTGGAATGATCCATCGTCGCGATCGTGCGATGCGGCGCCTTCACCGGCAGCCCGCGCTCGCGCAGCTCCGTGAACGCCTGCGCCGACGTCACCTCGTGCACGAGATGCAGGTCGACGTAGAGCACCGCCGGCGTGGACTCGGACTGTTCGCGCACGACGTGCGCATCCCAGAGCTTCTCGAACATCGTCCTGGGTTTCGACGTCGTCACGAGAGCACCTCGATGGCGGCAGTGGCTCCAAACACCGACAGCGGCGCAATCACCGGCGCGGCATTCTCCACCTCTCGCGCATAGAGCAGGTTGTTCACCGCATCGACGTACGCTTCGGCGGATGCCGTCACGACGTCGGTGTGCGCCCCGTGCCCGACGTGAATGCGCGCCGAGTGAGAGTCCTTCACGCGGACGGTGACTTCGCCGAGCGCCTCGAGTCCTTCAGAGACGTTGCGTACCGTGAAGCCCTGTAGCTCACCGATGTCACCGACCACCGCATCGATCGCACGACAGCTCGCGTCGACGGGGCCGTTGCCGGTACACGAAGCGACGCGCGTTGCACCATCCGGATCGCGCAGCTGCACCGTCGCCGTGGGAATGAGGTGCGTGCCGCATGTCACCTGCAGCTGCTGAAGACTCCAGCCGAAGGGCGCATGCTCCTGCGCGCCCGTCGCGAGGACGGCGAGGTCGCGCTCGTTGACCACCTTCTTGCGATCGGCGAGCGTCTTGAAGCGGGCAAAGACCTCGAGAAAGCGATCCTCGTCGAGGTCGTAGCCCATCGCCGAGAGCCGCTTGCGAAGTGCGTGTCGCCCCGAGTGCTTGCCCAGCACGAGCGTGCTTCCATCGGCACCCACCGATTCTGGCGACATGATCTCGTACGTCGACGCGTGCTTCAGCATGCCGTCCTGATGGATGCCCGCTTCGTGCGCGAATGCATTCGCGCCGACGATGGCCTTGTTCGCCGCGACGTACGCGCCGGTGCACGCGGACACCACGCGCGACGTGCGCATCAGCTCGTGCGTGTCGATCTGCGTGCTGACGCCGAAGTGATCGGCACGCGTGTGGAGCGCCATGATGATCTCTTCGAGAGACGCATTGCCCGCACGCTCGCCGATGCCATTGATCGTGCACTCCACCTGCCGGGCGCCGGCGCGGACACCAGCCAGCGAGTTGGCGACCGCGAGGCCAAGGTCGTCGTGACAGTGGGTCGAGACGACGATTCCCGGCGTCCGCGACGCGAACGCGCACACGCGTGCGATGAGCGCCTCGTATTCCGGCGGTGTCGCATAACCGACTGTGTCCGCGATGTTGATTGTCGTCGCGCCGGCTTCGATCACCGCTGCCAGCACGTCGAGCAGGAACTCGGGATCGGAGCGCGTCGCGTCTTCGGGCGAGAACTCGACGTCCGCGACACCCGCGCGTGCGAACGCGACGGCGTGACGCGCGCGATCGATCAGCTCCTCGTGCGTGCAGCGCAGCTTATGGGTCAGGTGGATGCTCGACGTCGCCAGGACGACGTGTACGCGTGGCCTACGGGCTGTGCCGACCGCGGCGAGGCACGTTGAAACATCCGCCTCGGTCGCGCGCGCCAGCCCACAGATCACCGGACCCGCGGCGTCACCGATCTCCTCGGCGATCGCGCGCACCGCGGCCGCATCACCAGGTGACGCGGCCGGAAAGCCCGCCTCGATGATGTCGACCCCAAGTCGTGCGAGCTGGCGCGCGACCTCGAGCTTCTCGACCAGCGACATCGTGCAGCCCGGCGACTGTTCGCCGTCGCGCAGGGTGGTGTCGAAGATCCGGACGTGATCGGACGGAGCGGCGGATGTTGCCGACGTCGTGGTAATCACGGTTCGCCGTCAGCCTGCGCGCACGGCTGCTGGTGCGCGGGCACGGGCGGCTCGGCCGCGGGCGCACTCGACCAGTGCGCACGAGTGGTGGACGACTGGCTCGGCTGAGCCGACGGATGATCGAATTGGAACGTGGACATGGGATGCGCCAGCGAAGAGGGGTGAGGTGCGACCCCGAGCTCAAGCGTGCCTGGTGCGAATGCCCCCCTCGCTACCGGTCGGACGGGCGCCCTGAAAACGAGAACGGCCCCTTCCGCACAGTGCGCGGGAGGGGCCGTTCGCGACGCAAGCGCCGCGTTACTCGGTAGGTCCTCCCAAGCACGAAAGCTCCCGGCCGGTAATGAGGCCGAGAGCGTTGGTAAGGAGGAGGACCGCAGAGAGATGCATGTACGCCAGTATAAGGGTTAATCTCGCGGCGTCAAGTGCAGCGGTCGAGCTCGCCCAGTTCGGTCCCGAAGATGCCATGCAATGGTGCATCCTCAAACGGTGAGTTCAACATGCATGCCTCAATCGTGAAATCGCTGTCCGCTGCCGCCCTCGCGGTCTGCATCATTGCCGGCAGTGCGTCGGCGCAGGGCAAGGGCAATGACAAGGGTCACGGCAACGGCAATGGCAACGGCAATGGCAACGGCAAGGGTGACGAGAAGCACGGCGCCGAGCAGCAACACGTGGTCGTCGTCGACCAGCACCGCGCCAACGATCCGCGCCACGTGGTCGTCGTCGACCAGCACCGCGCCAACGATCCGCGCCACGTGGTGGTGACCACCAGCAACGGCGAGTATCGGAAGGTGCCACCTGGCCTGGCGAAGAAGGGCGGTTTGCCGCCCGGTCAGGCGAAGAAGTACTATCGCGCGTCCCAGGGCGTGCCCGTCCTGCGTGAGGTCTTCATGCGTCACGGCTACACCGTGGTTCGCACGCAGCCCTACGGCACCTCGCAGTACGTCTACTATCGCCAGGCGAACGGCCCGATCCAGCGCGCCGTGATCTATCCGGGCGCCAGCCAGCTCGGCTTCCAGAACGTGCCGCAGACGCTGATCCAGGAGATCCTTTCGCGTCTCTACTAAGCACGATGGTGACGGGATGATAGGATGATAGGATGATAGGATGATAGGACAGCATGGGCGTTGAGCGCACGCTTTCCTATCTTCCTATCGTCCTATCATCCTATCCTCCCGCTTCTCCATGGCTGCGCTCGACGAACTCCTCGCCATCCTCGACCTCGAACCACTCGAGGTGAACATCTACCGTGGCGAAAACCGCGATCTCGGTACCGGTCGCGTGTTCGGCGGTCAGGTATTCGCGCAAGCCCTCGTTGCCGCGCGCCGCACCGTGGACGAGAATCGCGAAGCGCACTCGGCACATGGATATTTCATCCTGCCGGGTGATCTCGCCGCGCCGATCGTCTACTTCGTCGATCGCCTGCGCGACGGGTCGAGCTTCACGACGCGCCGGGTGACCGCGATCCAGCATGGTCGCGCGATCTTCAACCTGTCAGCCTCATTCCACGTGGCCGAGGAAGGACCCGAGTTCGAGACGCCGATTCCGGACGTCCCCGGGCCGGAGGGGCTCGTGACGGAGCTCGAGCTGATTCGCGGCATGGCCGATCGCATTCCGGAGCCGCTGCGCTCGATCCTCACGCAGGATCGTCCGATCGACATCCGGCCGATCGATCCCATCGATCCACTCGACACTGTGCGGCGAGCGCCGATTCGTCGCGCGTGGTTTCGCGCGATCGGCAAGTTGCCCGATGACCTTGGCGTGCATCAGGCGGTGCTCTCCTATGCGTCCGATCACGGCCTGCTCGTGACGGCGCTGCATCCGCATGGCATCGCGTATCGCGCGCCGGGGCTCCAGCTCGCGTCGCTGGACCATTCGGTGTGGATGCATCGGCCGTTCAGGGCCGACGAGTGGCTGTTGTATTCGACGGATAGTCCCGTGACCTATGGCGCGCGCGGGTTCGTCCGTGGGACGATCCACGCGCAGACCGGCGAGCTCGTGGCGTCCGTCGCGCAGGAGGGGCTGATGCGCCTGCGGGGCAAGGACACGAGGATAGGAGGATAGGACGATAGGAGGATAGAAAACGGGTGTCTTTCCTATCATCCTATCCTCCTATCCTCCTATCGTCCTATCGTCCTATGTCGACGGGTAGATTCCAATCATGACCACGTTGAAGCCCAAGGGCGACCGCACGACCGAATCCGCGCTGCACATGCCGTCCGTGTCGCGGGCGCTGTTGCTCGCGTCGCGCGCGGCTCGCCTGCGATGCCCCAACTGCGGCAAGGGGCGCGTGCTCAAGGGCTTCAATGAGGTGCACGAGCGTTGCACCAGCTGCGGGTTCCGTTACGCCCGCAGCGACGACGATTATTTCTCGGGCGCGATGTTCTTCGGCCTGATGATCGGCGAGACGATGGCGGTGCTGGTGATCGGCGCGTTCATCTGGATCACGTATCCGAATGTCCCCTGGAACTTCATGCAGTTTGCCATCCCGGTGATCCTGCTCCTCGTCATGATCGTGCTGTTTCCGGTCTCGCGCGTGGTGTGGCTGGCGATCGACGTGTTGCTGCGGCCGGTCGAGCCATCGGAGTTGCTGCGTCCCACTGTGTGAGCTGGCGGCACGGAAGTGGTGTGCCGCCTGACACTCACCCCCTGCCTGCCACTCTCGGGCGTGTCGACCAAATATCCGGCGGAAGGCGTACGGGAGGCACCGTCGTCGATCGCCCCTGATGCCTTCTGAGCGGCCAGCTGTCGAAGGTGCGCAGGTTGAAGCCCGTGAGCACGCTCGCGCGAACGCCGTCGACTGACGGCACGATTGAAACGTTCAGCGGGACGTTGAGGGTGCCCACCCTGTGCGTGACGCCGGCGACATAGACGATCGCTGTGCTGAGCGGCGTGATGTTCGGGCCGACGCCGAACTCGAAGCCGGACTTCATGCGTGCGCCGACGATCCAGCTCAGGCTCGGCAGCGCGACGTTCTGCTCCATTCCGCCGACGAGCAGGACGAGCTCGGTCAGTGCCGAGACATCGGGGGTGCCAGTCTTGAACTGCTTCTCGAGCTGCCAGCCGAACTGCGTGATGACCGGCGAGACGCTGATGTTGCGGTCCTTCTTCAGCTTGTCGGTGATGCCGCCACTCAGCACCGTGAAGCCGAATCGCGGGCCGGCCAGGTCCACGGTCTGTTCGGGGTAGCCGCCTTCGTATTGCGCACGGGTCGTTGCGGGCAGGACAAGCAGGAACGCGGCGGCGCATCGTACCATCAGGCTGGCGGACATTGGAATGACCTCGGTGAGGGTTGACCTCGCGCAAGCTGGGTCGCGACGGTCAACGCCCGGTCATTCGACGGTCACTTCGGTGCAGGCCGGACCCCAGGCAGCGCGATTCGCGTGTCACCCGGTTCCGATGCGTGCCTCGAGCGCGTGCGAACGTCGCCGCGCATCATCGGGTTCCTTCCGGACATGAAGAGGCGTGCAGCGATTCCGATGGCGGGACCTGCTTTGCGCTCGACCGGGCACAACGACATACCGAGGCAGACCACTTGAACGCACCAACCGAAGACATACGACGCCACGGAACTGACCCGCTCGTCTGGCTCATCACTGGTTGCTCCACCGGATTCGGCCGGGAGCTGTCGCGCGCCGCGCTCGCACGCGGGTATCGCGTCGTCGTCACCGCCCGCAACCCGGATGACGTCCGCGACATCGCGCAGGGACACGAGGCGAACGCACTCCTATTGAAGCTCGACGTCACGACGCCCGATGATGTCCGAGGCGCCGTGGGCGCAACGCTGGCGCGATTCGGGCGCATCGATGTCCTCGTGAACAACGCCGGCATCGGCTACTTCGCCGCCATCGAGGAGAGCGCCGCCGCCGAGGTGCGACGCATGTTCGAGGTGAACGTGTTCGGCCTCGCCCAGATGACGCAGGCTGTCCTGCCCGCAATGCGCCAGCAGCGTAGCGGGCACATCGTCAACATCTCGTCGATCGGCGGCATCCGCGCGTTCCCCGCCGTGGGCTTCTACAACGCAACCAAGTTCGCCGTCGTCGGACTCTCCGAATCACTCTCGCTCGAAGTCGAGCCACTCGGCATCAAGGTCACGATTGTCGAACCCAGCGGATTCCGCACGGATTGGGCTGGACGCTCGGCCAATGAGTCACCGTCGGAAATCTCCGACTACGCAGAGACGGCGGGCAAGAATCGCCGAACCATCCGCGGCTACAGCGGCAAGCAGCCGGGCGATCCGGTGCGCGCGGCTGCGGCGATCATCAAGGCCGTGGAATCCAGTGATCCGCCACTCCACCTGCTGCTCGGCAAGGCCGCACTGAAGGGAGCCAACTGGAAGCTCGACCTGTTGCGCAAGAACTTCGACGCCTGGCAGGAGACGACCGTAGGCGCCGATTTCCCGGAAGGCGAGTAACTGTCTGCCCTCACCTCCCTGACTCACAACACTTATGCGCATACTTGTTATCGGTGCCACCGGCACCATTGGGAAGGCGGTCGTCGCGGCGCTGTCGCCGAAGCACGACGTCGTTGCGGCCAGCCATCCGCATGCCACGGAGAAGGTCGACATCAGTGATCCCGCGTCCATTCGTGCGCTCCTGGCACGCCTGGGGAAGTTTGATGCGATCGTAAGTGCCGCTGGCAGTGCGCGATTCGTTCCGCTTGCATCCCTGTCGGAGGACGACTTCGCCTACAGCACGGCGAACAAGTTGATGGGGCAGGTCAACCTGACGCGCCTCGGAATGGCGTCGTTGAGGAGAGCGTCGAAGGATCGGCGAATGGCCGTATCTTCGAGCTCGCACCGCCGCAGGAGTGACACGGACGGCAGTTTCTGACGTCCGTTCTCTGTATTCCGCTTCTGGCGTCGTGAGTTCTACCGATATCAGACGGAAAGGGCCCGGACGGCAGTAGAACTCACGACGCCAGAGGCAGAATACGGCCGGCGGAAGTCAGAACGAACGGCTCGCGTAAGGACATTCAGATTTCGTTGTCCATGCCTCAGGGAAGCAGCACGCCCAGCACTTCGTCGCGGGTGATGCCCGAGAAAAACTCCCCGAGATCGAGGTCTCCGAGCGCGTCGAGCATGGCGACGCGCTCGTAGAGCACGCCGCGTAGCGTTGTCTCGAGCGTGTCGACGTCGTGCCGCCCCATGAAATCGCCGAAGATGCGGAGGCCCGCGATGCGACCGTCCTGCACATCGACGCGAACGTCGATCTCGCCGCCGGCGAATCGCAGCGCGCGTTGGACGTTGCTGCGCGGATTCTCTCCGTAGTTCCACGCCATCGTGCCGTACTTCCGCGCCATGAGCTCGCGCGCCGCGGTCCAGTCGCTCTCGTCGAGGGGCAGCAAGGGAAGCTTCGAGCCATCGCGCGAGCCGAAGATACGCTCGATGATCAGCTCGCGTAGCTCGGAGACGTCGATGGGCGAAGCGAGGAACTCGCTGATGTTCGCCACGCGACTGCGAACGGACTTCACCCCCTTCGACTCCACCTTGCCGGGCTTGGGTCGCAGCGCGGCGGTGACGTCGTCCAGGTTGGAATCGAGCAGCAGCGTGCCATGGCTCAGCATGCGATCGGGTGTCGCGAACTGTGCGTTGCCCGAGATCTTGCGGCCGTCGGCGATGATGTCATTTCGCCCGCCGATCTGCGCCGGTACACCAAGGTCGCGGAGCACGTCGACGACGGGTCCGTTGAATCGATCGTAGCGGTTGAAGCGGTTGTGAACGTCCCGCGTCATGAAGCTGAAGTTCAGGTTGCCGAGGTCGTGATAGACGGCACCTCCACCCGACACTCGCCGCACGACACGAATGTCTCGCTCCGCGACGACGTCCGAGTTGACCTCTTCGACCGTGTTCTGGTTGCGCCCGATGATGATCGCCGGCGCGTTGACGTAGAAGAGCAGGAGATCGTCGTCGGCGATGCGGTTGCGAAGCACGTGCTCCTCGAGGGCGAGATTGAGGTGCGCGTCGGTGACGCCTGCATTGTCTACGAAAAGCACGTGCGGTGTGGTGAGAGAGTTCTTCCGCTCCGAGTACTGAGCGCGCGCGAGCAGTGCGGAACAGCATTTTACCACAGAGGTCACAGAGGACGCAGAGGACTGCGTAACACGTCACATCGAAGGCTTGGCGGTCCTCCGTGCTCTCTGTGACCTCTGTGGTTGAAGCTTTTCTTTATTTGCATGAACCTCTATGGTGGCATGCTACGCACATGCCGGATCACACCGTCAAACCCGGATTCGGCGTGATGATCGCCTTGATCGCACTGCGTGATTCCACAGCGGCCAGTGCTTCGGAAGCCTGCTCGAGCGTGTAGCGACCGCTCACCATCTCGCGCCACGGCTTCACGCCGCCGAATTGCGCGGTGAGCGCGACCGCGCGATGAAAGTGGTCGTAGCGCACACCCCAGCAGCCCATCAGCGTGACGTGCTTGCGGTTGACCTGCCAGTGCGGGTGGATGTCGACCGAGCCGTTGTCCGTATAGTGACCGCAAACGATCATCCGTCCGCCGTCGCGCACCATGTCGAGTCCCTGCGGTATGGCGTCGGGCGCGCCGCTCGCCTCGATCACGACGTCCACTCCGCGACCGCCAGTGAGTCGTCGCACCGCGTCGAGTCGCTCAGCGGGCGACACGTCGAGCGACAGCGTCGACGTCGCCCCCATGCGGCGTGCGAATGCCAGTCGATCATCGGGAGCGCCGATAGCGACGACCTCTCCCGCTCCCGATAACGATGCGAAAGCAACGATCGATTGGCCGACAGGTCCAGCGCCGAGCACGGCGACCGACTCGCCGAGCTTGAGCTCCGCCATGTCGACCGCGTGGAGTGCCGTCACGAGCCCGCAACCGCCACCGATGAAGGTCTCGGGCGCGAGCTCGGGAGGAATCTTCACCATCTTCACGCCCGGCTTCATCCAGATGGCCTCGGACCATCCGCCGAGCAGCCCGTCGCGAGCACCGTACGTGATGCCGTAAACCTTGCGCGACGGACACCGCGTCGGCTGAAGTGCGACGAGACACTGATAGCAGTTATTGCAGGTCTCGTGGACGTCGAGGAAGGTTACGACATCACCTTCGCGGATTGCGCTTCCATTGATGTCGTGCAGTGGGCCGGCGGTCGCTTCGACGACACCGACCGACACGTGTCCGGGAATGATCGGGAAGGGAACACCGAGCTTGCCATGGTGCAGGTGCACGTCCGTTCCACACACTTCCGAGTACAGCGTGCGGAGCAACGCGGCGCCTGGCTCGAGCACCGGTGACGGGAACTCTTCGATCACGAGCGGCGCGAACGGCGCGCTCATCACGACAGCGGCATGCTTCATCGCAGTGCCCTCACGGGTATCTCGGCGGCGATGAGGTCCTCGACCTGAAGGGCGACGGTCGAGACGAGCGACTCCAGCTGCTGCGCCCGCGTCGTGGCGACGTGCGAGAAAATGGCGCGCGCCGCCGTGTACGCGCCGCCGACGACCAGGCCGAGCACGATGAGCACGAACGATCCCGGCGCGTGCATCGCGCCGGCCGTTATGCCCACACTACCTGTGCCCAGCCCAGCGCCCCCGCCGCCCACGATGCCGCCGAAGATGCCACCCGCGAGCTGACCCAGGCGCTCCTCGGCACGAATCATCGTCCGTCCGCCGGCTGCCGTGACTGTCACGTGCACACGCCGCTGGTTCTGCGCTCCGGCCAGCGACCAACTGAGCGTGCGGCCAAGGGCGGTCACGTTTCCCACCTCGCCCATCAGTGTCTGGATCGTCTGCGCGATGACGTCGAAGTTGTTCGGCGAAACCTGACCCGACACCTCGGCTTCGTATAACAGCTTCATCGGAGATCCGAAGACGCGCGACCGCTTCTCGCTGCGAACCCGGAGCTCGGTGCTCACGGCGAGGTCACCACGTTGCGGCGCGGCGAGTGGTGTGGCCGAGGGCCGCCCAATCGCGAGAGCCGGCGCATGCGCGCCACGCTTGAGCACCTCGTCAAGCGCCAGCGTCACATAGGCGGCGGAGATTCCGACATCGAGTGCGGCTTGCCGCACGTGCTCCACCTTGAACCCGTCGCCGCTGGAGCGCGGCACGATGCTCATCGACGACGTTGGCGCCTTGGGCGGTGCGTCCGATCCGATGCCGGCCTGAAGCTCCGCCGCTCGCTGCCACACGCGGTCGGCCTCCCTCTCGGTGAGGATGCGCGCTTCATCTTCCCGCGCCAGGTTGATCGGCGCGCCCGCCACGCTCCGCCCGACGGCTTGCTCGAGCGCCGCCGCCAGGTCTTCCCCGCTTGCATACCGATCGGAAGGATTCTTGAGCAGGCACCGATCGACGATCGCGCACAACTCGGTCGGCACATGCGGTGCCACCGACGCGAGCGATGGCGCAGGCTTCGTCGCATGCGCGACGATCACGACAGGCGCCGCACCTTCGAACGGCAGTCGTCCCGCAAGTGTCTCGAACGCCACCACGCCGAGCGAGTAGAGATCGCTCCGTCCGTCGACGTCAGCGCCGGTCACCTGCTCGGGACTCATGTAGCCGACGGTGCCGAGCACCTGGCCGGTTCGCGTGAGTGCGCCGGATTGCATGGCATCCGCCAGTCGCGCGATGCCGAAATCGGTCACCATCGCGCGACCGGTCGCGCGATCGACGAGAATGTTCTCGGGCTTGATGTCGCGATGCACGACGCCACGCGCATGTGCGGCGCCAAGGGCGAGCGCAACGTCGCGCAGGATGGGCACGGCATCCGAGGTCGAGAGCGCCGCGCCGTCGCGCATGCGTGCGGAGAGCGTCGTGCCATCTACATACGCCATGACGAGAAAGGTCACGCCATTGCGCTCGTCCGCCGAATAGATCGGCACGATCGAAGGATGCGACAGGCGTGCGGCCGCGCGAGCCTCGCGCAGAAACCGCTCGCGCACGACATCGCTGCTCACGAGGCCCGGAAGCACCTTGATCGCCACGAGTCGATCGAGCCTGATGTCGCGCCCCGCATACACGACGCCCATGCCCCCGCGCCCGATCTCCTGGAGGAGCTCGTACGTACCGGAGAGTGCGGCGATCAGGTTGGGCGGCAGAATATCGGGCGCAGTCACTGGCGGAAGATGACGCTCCCGCCGGATTACGGCTACGTCGAAATGGTCAGATACCGCTCACGCCACGCGCGCGCGATGCACGGTCGCCGCCGCGGCGAGGGCCGAGTGCAGCGTCACGAGCGTGATCTCGGGACTCGCGCCGAGCCGGAACGGAATGCCCCAATATCCCGTGCCGGGACTTATGTAGAGCGTAGCGTCGGCTTCTGTATGTGCGCCCATCGCATGCTCCAGGAAGGGCGACGCCAGGCTCCATCCAAGGAAGGGAACAGCGAACTGTCCCCAGTGCGTATGTCCGCTCAGCGTGACCGCGACCCCGCGCGCGGCGAGCGATGGCCACAGCGCGGGATTGTGGGCGAACGCGATCACGGTCGCGCCCTCGGGTACACGCGAAAGCGCCTGCTCGACGTCGGGCGCGGAGCGCGACGTTCCCCGCTTGCCACCCGCCGGATCTCCAGTTCCCACCACCGCGATTGTCGCGCCCCCTCGGTGCAGCACACGCGCGTCGTTCACGAGCACGGTGCCGAGTCGCGCGTCGCGAAGTGCATGCTCGACCTCGTCCCATCCGGCGTAGACGTCGTGATTGCCGGGGATCATGTAGACGCCCAGCGGCGCGCTCAATGACCCAAGCGCCTTCGCATACGTCGCCACATCTTCCGCGCGGTCGTCGATGAGATCACCGGTGACCGCAATGAGATCGGCCGAGAGCTTGCCGGTCGCTTCGACGATGCGGCGCAGGAATCGACGCGAGGTGTGCGGGCCGACATGGAGGTCGGACAGTTGCGCGATGCGCAGTCCGTCGAACTCTGGTGCGAGCCCCGGGACCTCGACGTCGACGTGACGCACCACGAGGTGACCCGCGCCGACGTAGCCGAGCGTGAGTGTTGCGGCCACGATCGCGAAGACGACGGCCGCGACGATGCGCCCCGTCGTGATACCGTGTCCGAACGGCGAGCCCGCAAGGAGTCCGAGCAGACCGCCCGCGGAGACGAGTGGGAGCATCAGCTGCGCATACCAGAATGGCCGGACGACCAGGAGTCGAAACGCCTTTCCGGGATAGAACGGCCAGCCGCGCCAGCGTACGAAGGCGACGAGTGGCAGCGTGGTGTAGGCGGCAACCGCAGCGACGACGGCACCTGCCCATGGGAAGAGACCGCTTGCCAGGACGCCGAGCGTCCCCCACGCCGCCAGGAGGTACAGTACGAGGCGCGTGGCGATGGCGAGTAGTCGAGACGGTCGGGGCCGGTTGGTCGGGCGGGCGGGGGGCATGTTCATAGTATATCCCCCCACCGCAGGATCAGGTCCCGGCGCGTTCCTCGATGGCCGCCTTGACGTCAGGGCAGTCGCGTTCCTCGCGCGCTCACCCTGTCGTCCTCCTCGCGCCACACGTATGACATCGGCCGTCCGTTCACGCGAGTGAACTCGATCGTGGCGTCCGGACGCAGCACTTCATAGATCACGCCCTTCTCGTCGTACACACCGGGCGCGAACCAGTCCGGCCCAATCCGGACCATGGCGAAGTGCTTGAAGTAGCCGTCCTGCGGCTCCCACCGGGCCTTCAGCGTTCCGTTCTCGTAGTCGACGATGAACGTCGTCGTGCTCTTCACCTTGCCAGCGGAGTCGAGCTCCGCGTAGTCGTACCGGCCCACGTACGGACGCGCTTCGCTCTCGGCGAGTGTCGTCTGCAGCGAAGGCTCGACCTCGACGTTCGAGCTGACGACGGTCTTTCCCCAGTTCATGGCGAGCGTGCCGCCGTCCATGCGCAGCTCCGGCATGGACCACGTGAGCACGTCGGCGAACGGCGCCTCATGCGGATGCACGACGAAACGGATCTGGGCGGACGTCGAGTCGGGATGGTCCTCGTGATACTGCTTCCACCGCGAGTCCAGGACGAATGACCAGTCGCCCGATTGGCGGATCACGAACCAGACCGAGTACTTGCCCTTCGGCACCGGATGTCCGTCGAGCTTCACCGCCTTGTCGACCTCGAAGGTGGTAGCCCAGTTCGCGCCAGGCGTCCACACCTCGTTCCAGTTCGCCGTTCGCGTGCCGAAGAGTGGATCGCGACCACGCGTCCGCGGGCGCGAGTACACCACGGTGATGCGCGTGCCGTCGATGGTCTGCGCCATGGTGGCAAGCTCGCTGGCGCGAACCTGCGCGTGTGCGGGCGAGGAGAGCGCCGCCGCCGCGATCGCGACGGCGCACAGCAAGCGTGCACCGATCATGCGAACTTCGCGTCCACCGCGTCGCGAATTTCCCCGAGCGACTTTCCCGCCTTGTGCAGGCGCACCGCGAGCCGACCCTGTCCCTGGCAGATGGTGCACTCCTTCGCCATCGCGTCCTTGCCCTCGTAGCACGTCAGCAGGGAATAGAAGCCCTCGTTGTGCGAGCAGCCACAGTTGCAGCGGATGCCATCGATCACCTCGGGCACTTCGCGCACGCCGTCGAACAGCTCGATCAGCTTCGGCTTGGCCGCCAACTGCTCGTGGGTCGCGACCTTCGCGCCGGTGATGCCGGCGCGCGGCGTGGGATGCGGATCGCTGCGATGCCGGTGGTGCTTGACCGCCGCTTCCGCGACGCCTGGCATCATCACGGCGGCGAGCAACGTGCCGCATCCGCCGAGAAACTGCCGTCGTGACTGTGAGTACATGCGGACCATCCCTCTGTATGTGGCTCCTGTTGGAAGTTCGAGTCGAGAGACCTCGAAGTCCAGATCAGCTCCTTGGAGGGCTCAGCCCTCGAGCTCCTCCACGGTCTTCGGCCAATCCTGCTTGAGCAGGCGCGAAAGCGCACGATCCGCGAGGAGCCGCCCCTCGGTCTGGCACGTTGGACAGTAATTCGTCTCGTTGTCACGATACCGGATGCGCTGCACCGATGTACCGCAGTCGGGACACGGCTCGCGATAGCGACCATGCACCGCCATGCCCTCGCGAAACGCCGTCACCTTCTCCGGGAATCCATCGTCGCGCTCGTCGCGCATGCGCTGCGTCCAGTCGAGCAAGGTGCTTTTCGTGCACTCGAACAGGCGCGCGGTTTCATCGATCGCCAGCTTTCGAGTGAGCTTCAGCGGCGACAACCGCGCTCGATGCAGGATCTCGTCGGAGTACGCGTTGCCGATTCCGCTGAACAGCCGAGGGTCCGTGAGCGAGCGCTTCAGTGTGTGGCTTTCTCTCGCCAGTCGCTCCGCGAATGCGTCGAGCGACGCGGTCAACACCTCGAGTCCACCGCGGTCGAACTGTGCGAGCGCATCGCGGCCCTGTACGACGTGCAGTGACGCGCGGCGCTTCGTGCCGGCTTCGGTGAGCACCAGCGTTCCGGTGGGAAACTCGAGCTCGACGAGCGCGATGCGGCCCGCCACTTTCTTACGGGTACCGGCCGGAAACCAGCGGAAGCGACCGGCAATCATGAGATGAATGACGAGGAACCGCTCCGCCTCGAACTCCATGACGATGCGCTTTCCGAGACGGCCTACGCCAACGACGCGCGTGCCGACCAGCGAATCCAGCGAGGGTTCCACCGTACGGAGCACGAAGGGGCTGAGGATCGCATACGCCGAGAGTGGCTGGGCGACGATGCGTTCCTCGATGGCTTCGACGTAAACGGTGACATCCGGTAGCTCGGGCATCTATGCAAGTTCGGGCTGACATCTGTGCTTGGGATCGCTCTCGGCGCGCCATTCCTGTGACTTACCGTGCCGCGGGGGCGGTCATAATTTCAACGTCCATTGTCATTCCCGGAGTCCCGATCATGACCGTGCTCTTCGCCATGCGCCGAGCCGTTGCGCAGTCCGTACTTGTTGCCGCGTTCGCTTCGAGCGCTGGAGCTCAGGCTGCCATGCCATCGAAGGCGATCGATCCCGCCAATATGGATACGTCGTGCGAAGCGTGCACCGACTTCTTCCGTTTCGCCAATGGTGGTTGGCTCTCCCGGACGAAGATTCCTGCCGCATATCCATCGTACGGCGCGTTCTACGAGCTGCACGATCGCAATGTCGACGTGTTGCACGACATCGCCGAGACGGACGCCGCCGCGGTCCGTGCCGGGAAAGTGCCGAAGGGCAGTGCGGCGTGGAAGGTCGGGGCGTTCTACGGGAGCTGCATGGACACCACCGCCATCGATCGCCGAGGCGCGGCGCCGCTGAAGCCGGAGCTCGACATGATCGCCGCGGTGAAAACGCGCGCCGACCTGATTCGTGCCCTTGGCGTCCTCGAGCTGCGAGCCGGACTCGCACCGTGGGGCGATGGTGCCGTCCAGGACTCGAAGGACGCCGCGAACACCATCGCGGGGCTCTATCAGGGTGGGTTGTCACTGCCCGCGAAGGAGTACTACACGAAGACCGACTCGGGATCGGCTGCCATCCGCACGAAGTTCTCCGGTCATCTCACGCGCATCTTCCAGCTGCTCGGCGACTCGCCGGATCGCGCCGCGGCGGAAGCACGCACGGTGCTCGAAATCGAGACGAAGCTGGCCCGCGCGTCGAAGGGTCCAGTGGAGCTCCGCGACCCGGTGGCGAACTACCACCCGATGACATTGGTGCAGCTCAACGCCCTCACGCCGCACTTCGAGTGGAGTCAGTTCTACTCGGCGATCGGCGTGCCGAAGGTTGCGCGGGTGGATGTTGGGCAGCCGGAGTTCTTCCAGTCGTTCGATACGCTGCTCACGACGTTGCCGGTGGAGGACTGGAAGACCTTCCTGCGGTGGCGCGCGGTGCACGATGCCGCGCGCTCGTTGTCCACTCCGTTCGTCATGGAGAACTTCGCCTTCAACCAGATATTCTCCGGGGCAACTGAGCTTCTGCCGCGCTGGAAGCGCTGCGTCACGAATACCGATGACAAGCTCGGCGAGCTGCTCGGCCAGGAGTTCGTGAAGCGCACGTTTCCGCCCGAAGCAAAGGCCCGCGCCGTCAAGATCGTCGACAACCTCGTGACGGAGTTTCGCGTCCGGATCGACGGTGCCGACTGGATGAGCGCGCCGACGAAGAAGGAAGCGCTCGTGAAGCTCGATGCGTTCACGCGCAAGATCGGCTATCCCGACAAGTGGCTCGACTACTCGCGCGTCACGATCGCTCCGGACGACTACTTCGCGAACGTGCGTTCGGCGGACATCTGGTCGTCCAAGCGGAACTGGGCGAAGATCGGCAAGCCGACGAACCGCACCGAGTGGGGCATGACCCCGCCGACGGTGAACGCCTACACGAATCCGCTGCTCAATGAGCTCGTGTTTCCGGCCGGCATCCTTCAACCGCCGTTCTACGATCCGAAGGCGGACGACGCCGTGAACTACGGCGCGATGGGCGCGGTGATCGGCCATGAGATGTCCCATGAATTCGACGACCAGGGCCGACAGTACGACAAGGACGGAAATCTCCGCGACTGGTGGGCAAAGACAGATGCGGACCGGTTCGTGACCGAGGCGACGAAGATCGAGAAGCAGTTTGATACGTATACGGTCATCGACACCGGCACCCACGTGAACGGCAAGCTCACGCTCGGCGAGAACCTTGGTGACTTTGGCGGCCTTACCATCGCGTACTCCGCCATGGAACGCGCGCTCGGCAACAGCCCGCGCACGAAGATCGACGGGTTCACGCCGGAGCAGCGCTTCTTCCTCGGCTGGGCGCAGGTGTGGCGAGAGGTCACGCGCCCGGAGTCGATGCGGCAGCAGGTGAGCTCGAATCCGCACGCACCGGGGGAATGGCGCGTGAACGGACCGCTCAGCAACATGCCGGAGTTCCGTGCGGCGTGGGGGTGCAAGGCGGGTGATGCGATGGTGCGCGCCGACGTGCTGCGTCCGCGCATCTGGTAGGAACAACCGACACGAGAGCGCCGTATCAGTCGGAGCTTCGGCACTTCCCTTTGCGATAGAGAGTTTGCATGTCCCGTTCAACGCACTTCTCCTTCACGGCTGCCGCGGTCGCGGTAGCCGTGCTGTCATCATCCGCGGCGGCGCAGCAGCGCACGCTTACCGCCGCTGACTACGGACGCGCAGAGCGCGTGCTTGCGCCCTACACGTCGCCGCTGGTGTTCGGTGGATCGGTCCGGCCCACGTGGTTGGAGAACGACCGCTTCTGGTATCGCACGACTACGGCGGGTGGATCGCAATTCATCATCGTCGATCCCACCAAGGGCACGCGCGCGATGGCGTTCGACCAGGCGAAGCTCGCGTCGGGTCTCTCCGCGGCCGCCGGCGGGACGTACAGTGGCAACGCGCTTCCATTCAACCAGTTGGAGTACCTGCCGAATGGCTCGATTCGCGTTCGCGTCGCAGCGCGTGCGTTCGACTGCAACACGGAGACGGGCCGCTGCGGTGCAGCGATGGATGATCGCGAGGCCGCGCAGTCAGCGCCGGTAGGGCGGCGACGTGCGCCGGGTCAGCTCCCCGAGGTGCGGTCGCCCGATGGAAAGCGCGCCGCCTACATCAAGGACTACAACCTCTGGGTGAAGGACGTCGCGACCGGTCAGGAAAAGCAGCTGACAACCGACGGCGTGAAGAGCTTCGGCTACGCCACCGACAACGCTGGCTGGACGCATTCGGACCGGCCGATCGTAGCGTGGTCACCCGACTCGAAGAAGATTGCCACGTTCCAGCAGGACGAGCGCGGCGTCGGCCTGATGCACCTCGTGAGCACGAACACCGCTCACCCCGAGCTCAAGTCATGGGCGTATCCGCTGCCGGGCGACAGCATCATCACCACCATCCAGCGCGTCGTGATCGACGTCGATGCGGCAACGGTGACGCGCTTCAGGATGCCGGCCGACCAACATCGCTCAACCATCTGCGACGACATCTCCTGCAACGCCGGAGAATTCACGGACGTGCAGTGGTATCGGGATGGTTCGCACGTAGCGTTCGTTTCTTCGTCGCGTGATCACAAGACGGCGACCTTCCGCGTCGCCGATGTCAGCAGCGGAGACATTCGCGACGTCTTCAGCGAGACCGTCCGCACGCAATTCGAATCCGGCACCGCAATGGTGAACTGGCGCGCGCTGCCGGCGTCGAACGAGATCATCTGGTTCTCGGAGCGCGACGACTGGGGCAATTTATACCTTTACGATCTCACCACCGGTAAGCTGAAGAGTCAGGTCACGACAGGCCCGGGCAACGTGACGCAGCTGCTGCGTGTCGACGAGAAGTCGCGCGCGCTCTGGTACGGGTGCGTGGGGAAGGCGCCTGGTGTCGATCCGTATTTCCGCTCGCTGTGCCGCATCGGCATGAACGGAAAAGGCTTCGCGGTATTGACGCCGGAGGTCGGTGATCACGACGTGACGTTCTCACCATCGGGCCACTACTTCATCGACAGCTATTCGCAGCCGAACGTCGCGCCGGTCACCGTGGTGCGCGATGCGAGCGGAAAGCTCATCAGCACCCTCGAGCATGCCGACATCTCGCGTCTCCTCGTCAGTGGATGGAAGCCGCCCAAGCCGATCACGGTAAAGGCACGCGACGGCAAGACGGATCTGTACGGATTGATGTTCACGCCGTCGTCGCTGGATTCGACGAAGAAGTATCCGATCATCAACTACATCTACCCCGGACCGCAAACGGGAAGCGTCGGCAGTCGAAGCTTCAGTGCCGCACGCGGCGACAACCAGGCGCTCGCGGAGCTCGGCTTCATCGTGGTCGCGATCGACGGCATGGGCACGCCGTGGCGGTCGAAGTCATTCCACGACGCGTACTACGGTAAGATGGGCGACAATACGCTGCCCGATCAGGTTGCAGGCATGAAGGAGCTCGCGTCCCGCTATCCGTTCATCGACCTCGACAAGGCTGGCATCTGGGGACACTCTGGCGGCGGCTTCGCGACAGCCGATGCCATGTTCAAGTATCCGGATTTCTTCAAGGTCGGAATTGCCGAGTCGGGCAATCACGACAACCGCGTGTACGAGGACGACTGGGGCGAGCGCTATCAGGGGCTGCTGGAGCGGAACGGTGGAACCGACAACTACGCAGCGGAAGCCAACCAGAGCTTCGCGAAGAACCTCAAGGGCAAGTTGTTGCTCGCGCACGGCACGCTCGACGACAACGTTCCGCCGAACAACACCACCCTCGTGGTGGAAGCACTGATCAAGGCGAACAAGGACTTCGATCTCATCATGCTGCCCAACCAGACGCACGGCTATGGCAGCATGGCGCCATACATGATGCGCCGTCGCTGGGACTACTTCGTCAAGAATCTCATGGGCGCGGAACCACCAAAGGCGTACGAGATCAAGCCGCCGGCTGCGTCGAGGGTGCTTCCATGATTTCGCGTATCGCGAGGCGTGGGTTGGTCACGGGAGCCCTCGCACTTCCGATGGCACTGGGCGCACAGATCCCGGCGTCCGAATACGTTGCTCGCCGCGATTCACTCGCCGCACGCGTGAAGGACGGTGTCGTGGTGGGTTTCGGCGGCCGCACGCCCGTGACGGAGTTCGGGCCGTTCTATCAGCTCGCGGCGTTTCACTACCTCACCAACTTCGACGAGGCTGACGCCGCGATGGTCATGGTGGTGCGCGGCGGCCGCGGCTCGACGACGCTTTTTCTCACGCCCATCGAGGCACGCTCGGCGTTCTACAACGGTCGGCGCCCCGACTCCGCCGCGGTCGTTCGCTCATTGGGAGTCAACGCGCGTCCCTTTGCCGCGATCGGCAAGGTGGTGGACTCGCTCGTCGCCACGGGCCTGCCGTTCTACTCCTTGGGCGATCACGAGGCAGCGGACTTCGTCCAGGAGGATTCACTCACTCGCGGCGGGCAATTCGTGCGCTCGCTTTCCGCTCGGCACCCGTCGCTCGTTGTGCGGGATGCGCACACGATCGTCGATGAGCTGAGGGCCAGAAAGAGTCCGGCCGAGATTGCGCTTTTGCGGAAGGCGGCGGAGATCAGCTCGGAGGGACATCGCGCCGCGATGACCATGGCGCAGCCGACGAAGGAATACGAAATCCAGGCGGCGCTCGAGTACACCTTCATGCGGCTCGGCGGTGCCCGGCCGTCGTACGGGTCGATCGTGGGAGGCGGCGTGCATGGTACGCAGTTGCACTACATGCGCGATCGCGGCGACGTACAACCCGGTGACGTCGTCGTGATGGATGCGGCGACGGAGTACGAGGGCTACGCCGGCGATGTCACTCGCACGATACCAGTGAGCGGGACATACACGCAGGCGCAGCGCGACATCTACCAGATCGTGCTCGACGCGCAGCTCGCCGCGGAGCGGAATGCGAAGCCGGGCATGCTTGCGTCGGCGACGCAGGACTCGTCGGTCGAGGTGCGCGCGCGCGGCCTTGCCAGGTTGGGGCTCATCGAGAGCGTCGATGCGCAACTCGACATGCCGTGGGCCACGAACTGCGCACAGAACCCTCGCTCCTGCCGGCAGTCGATGTTCTGGATGATCCATGGAATCTCGCACGGTCTCGGACTGGCCGTGCACGACCCGGCGCAGTTCTACACGGGTGATCGCCGGTACAAGGAGGGCGATGTCTTCACCATCGAGCCGGGCATCTATGTCAGCACGTCTGCGCTCGATGCATTACCCGATACGCCGCGCAACCGGCAATTCATCGCGAAGGTGAAGTCCGCGGTGCTCGAGTACGAGAACACCGGCGTGCGCATCGAGGACGACTACGTCATCACCGCGAATGGACTGGAGCGCATGAGCAACGCGCCGAGGGAGATGGCGGAGATCGAAGCGCTGATGCGCACGCGTCCGCCGCGCATCGTTCCGTGACGGATGATGCATGGTGGCGGAGCCTCGGTGAGCATGGATTGCAGAGCACGCTGGGTATCATCGTCCTCGAATTGACGGACGATCGCGTCGTGGCCACGATGCCAGTGAGCGCGCAGACGCGTCAGCAATTTGGACTCCTGCACGGAGGAGCATCCGTCGCCCTCGCGGAGACTGTGGCCTCACTCGGCGCGGCCGGCCGCATCGACCGCACTGCGTTCATGGCGGTGGGGCAGGAGATCAACGCCAATCATCTGCGCTCGAAATCGGATGGTATCGTGACCGCGACGGCGACGCCGGTGCACGTCGGCCGGTCGTCGCAGGTGTGGTCGATAGAGATTGTCGATGAGCGCGGCCGACTCATATGCGTATCGCGCTGCACACTGGCGGTCGTACCCAAGCGATCTACTGTCGTCTAGGCGCGGAGAGTCGGTCGCCCCTCAAGATGCACAACAACCGCAGAGCCGTCAGTCACAGCTATCTGCGTCAGTAACCAGTCAAGCGTAACCACGCTGTTCCGCTCGACTGTAAACTGACGCTGATGGCTGTGACTGACGGCTCTGCGGTTGTTGTGCACACATTGGGCGCGCTGCACTCGACGTCCAGTAATGCGATCAGTCTGAGCCGTGCTCGCCGGCATTGCGTCCATGCGGGTTTGGTCCGCTAATTTGGGGGATGCTCCTAAAACGCTTCTACGACGATAACCTCGCCCAGGCGAGCTACCTCATCGCCTGTCAGGCGACCGGCGATGCAATCGTCATCGATCCGAATCGCGACATCGCGCAATACGTTCGCGCCGCCGAGGAGGAGGAGGTTCGCCTGAGCTATGTGACGGAGACGCACATTCATGCCGACTTCGTCTCCGGCGCGCGTGAGCTTGCGGCGATCACGGGCGCGAAGCTCCTCCTGTCCGATGAAGGGGGCGACGACTGGCGCTACGCCTTCGCGAAGAGCGACGACGCCACGCTCCTGCACGACGGCGACGTCATTCGCGTCGGCAATATCAGGCTCGACGTCGTTCATACGCCCGGCCACACGCCGGAGCACATCAGCTTCATCGTGACCGATGGCGCAGCGACCGATCGACCCATGGGCGCACTTACCGGCGACTTCATCTTCGTCGGCGACGTCGGTCGCCCCGACCTGCTGGAGCGCGCCGCAAACATCGCCGGCACCATGGAGACGGGCGCGCGCGCGCTGTTCGCGAGCATCCAGCGCTTCCGCACATATCCCGACTATCTCCAGCTCTGGCCCGGTCATGGCGCGGGCTCCGCGTGCGGAAAGTCGCTGGGCGCGGTGCCTTCCACAACGCTTGGCTACGAGAAGATCGCCAATTGGGCGTTTGCGTCGCAGTCTGAATCCGAATTCGTGCAGCGCGTCCTCGAGGGACAGCCGGAACCGCCGAAGTATTTCGCGGAGATGAAGCGCATCAACCGCGCGGGTCCGCCGCCACTCGGCGCAATCGTCTCACCGCGACGTCTCGACCCGAAAGGGCTCCCGGACATCCTCGAATCCGGCGGACTCGTCGTCGACACACGCGCGGCGAAGGACTTCGCCGCGCGCCTCGTGCCGGGCACGATCAACATTCCGCTCGGTCGGAGCTTCACGAATTGGGCGGGCTCGTTGATTCCATTCGATCGTGATTTCCACCTGATCATCGACGACACCGACTCTCGCCATGTTGCAGAAGCGCGGCGAAATCTCGCGATGATCGGTCTCGATCATCTGGTTGGCTACTTCGGCACCGACGCAATCGATATGTACACCGCAAGCGGCGGTACCACCGAGACCGTTCGTCAGATGACGGTGAGCGAGCTCGCGTCGGCCGAGGCGGACAGTGCGATCCAGGTGGTCGACGTTCGCGGCGCGGCGGAATGGGACGCGGGGCACATGCCCGGCGTTCCGAACATTCCGTTGGGCACGCTGGTCGACCACCTCGACCAGCTATCGCGCGATCGCCCGGTGGTTCTGCATTGCCAGGGCGGCGGCCGCTCCTCGATCGCCGCAAGCATCCTCAAAGCGAATGGCTTCGACGACGTCGCGAACCTGGTTGGCGGATTTGGGGAGTGGAGTCGGACGGGGCACGAAGTGGAGCGGTAAGGCCCAAGCCCAAGCCCGAGCCCGAGCCGAAGGTCAAGTCCGTCGCCGTGCCGCCGTTCCGCAGTCCGCCTATCGAGTCGGCCAAGCAAACAATTTCGAGGGCTCCGTCCCCGTCCGCGCCGCCGCCACATCCGGCGGCTCCGTCGCGAACGACTGCGTCCGATCGAGACTGCTGAACCGGAGCTCCACCCGCCCTCTTCCCTCACCGGTACGCGTGAGCGGAATCGCGAGATCGGCACGGTACATCCGCTTCGCGTGCGACGGATACGCCGCGAGCAGGCTCACCCCCACGCTCGCACGAGTCGCATTCACTCCGTACGGTGCGTCGTCGGCCCACAGCGTTCCAACCTCCGTGAACGCCGCGAATCCCATATCGGCTCGGCGCATCATCGACTCCCCACTCCACCGCACCTCGCCGTGCGCCACGTTGCGCCGCGCGCCCGCGAGCCCCGAGTAATGGTAGCCGATGAGCCCTCCGTCGCGGTCCGCGAACGTCACCTGAAGCGGCAGGAGCGACCGCAACCCACCAGAGTACTCGTTCGACAACACCAGCACCGTACCAGGCGCGCTTCCCCAGAACAGCGTGGTGTGGTTGCTCCCGATGATGCCGTTCCACGCATCACCCGACACCCCGCGCGTCCCCTCGACGAGCGCCAGCGTGGCAAGGAGAAAGTTGCGCCTGGCGGTGCCCGCGTAGAACGCGCTCGAGAGGAAGTAGTCGTCTTCGCCATAGCGTGCAATGCCGCGTGCCGCGAAGACACCCGCCTGAGCCCCGCTCATGACGTCCTGCGATCCGACGAGCGCTTCGAAACCATGCACCGTCTGAAAGGTCACACGGCGCACCCCGCCCATAATTCCCACCCGCAACGCGCGGAATGACGAATAGCGGTTTCGAAGCACGCTCCCCGTGTCGACGCGAAGCCCCGTGTCGTCGATCACGATGCCAGCCGCGGCGGGATCGACTCGCCGTCCCGTGATCGCTCCGCCCAGGAGGCCGACCGTCTGCGTTCCGAAGATGCGCAACAAGGAGCTGACGTCCCAGGAGCGGTCATCGACATGGAGGGCGAGCGGATCACGACCGGCGCGCTCGAACCCGCGGTAGCCATTGCCAGTAGAGTAGCCCGCATGCCACGAGACCCGCTGTAGGTCCGTGAAGAACGGATGCTCCACCTCGGTCACGAAACGCTCACCAATCCGGAACCGGTCCGCATTCACCACGAGGCGAAAGGGATGACCGAACACCACATCCTCCTCGACACCAATCCCGACGGCGGTCTGATACGAACGTCCACGCTCGACCCGCCCGACAATCCGCAGCGCCTCTCCGCCGATGTTCGCATTCCCGAGCGAGAAGGACTCCGGCACGACCCCGCGAAAGCGCGCGCTCACCAGCACCGGAACTTCATCCGTCGTTGCGACGAGCACCGCCACCATGCCTCCCGTGTCCCGGGAGACTCGCACCGAAGCATCCGAAAGGAACGGTTGGGCGCGAAGCACGCGTTCCGACTCGGCGCGTCGCCTCTCGGTGCACGCCTTACCGGGCGAAAGCGAAAGAAACGCCCTGACGACGTCGGCCGTTGTCGTCGCATGGTGCAGCCCGATCGTCCGTGCCGCCGTCTGCCACTTCTTCGCCGCGCCCGCGAACGGCGGCGCCGACGGTTGAATGTCGACACGACTCACCAGCTCGCCCGTGCAGACGAACGGGGAGTCAGCCCGTTGCGCCCCGGCGCGGACGGCGGCGACAAATATGAACATGCACGCCAGGGAGCGCGCCGAGTACTTGAGGTTGAGCACGGCCTCGACAATAGCAGGAGGCGCGCCATGACCCGACGGAGCTCAGGCGGGCTCGCGAACTCCGCGCTGCAGCGTCAGCGTGAACGTACTTCCTTCGCCGAGCACGCTCTCCACTGAAAGTGATCCACCCATGCCGGTCGCCAGGTCGCGACTGATGGACAGTCCAAGCCCCACCCCCTCGTGCGGCCGGTTCAAGGCCCGTCCCACCTGGATGAAGGGGTCGAAGATCCGCTCGACACGGTCGGGCGCGATACCAATGCCCGTATCATGCACGTGGACGCTCACCGTCTTCTCCGTCACATCGCATCGGACGTCGATGCGTCCACCTTCCGGCGTGTACTTCACCGCATTCGACAGGAGGTTGATCAGAATCTGTTGCAGCTTCTCGTGATCCGCCCGGACCGTCACTCCGTCGTCGCACGGATTGACTGAGTAGCTCAAACGACGATCCCGAAGCTGCGGAGCGACGAAGTCGTCGATCGTGCTCAGCGTCTTCCAGAGCGGCACGTCGGAGATGGCGTAGCGCACCTCTCCCGATTCGAGCTTGGCGAAGTTGAGCACGTCGTTGATGAGCGACAGGAGCGTCTGCTGGCTGCGATCGATTCGCTGCAGCGCGTCGCGCTGCGACTGGTTGATCTCGCCGTAGATCCCGAGCTGAAGAATCTCGGTGTAACCGCCAATCGCATTGAGCGGCGTCCTCAGCTCGTGACTCATCACCGCGAGGAAGTCGCTCTTCGCCCTGTTCGCATCGAGCGCCGCGTCGCGCGCCTCGGATGCGGACGACGACGCCAGCTGCAGCTGCTCGTTCGTGTGCTCCAGCTGCTCCGACGTGCTGAGTGCCTCCTCGACCTGCGACGCGAGCTCGTGCTGCGACGCCTGTACTTCCTTCGCCATGCGGTTGAAGCTCGCGCTCAGCCGCTGCACCTCGTCCGACGCCGAATGGTTCGTTTCCACCCGGCGGCCATAGCGGCCCTGCGCCATCTCTTCCGTCCCGGTGGCAAGCTCCCGCAGCGGCCGCGTGATCTGGCGAGCGAGCGCCCACGAAACCGATACCCCGCCGATGAGCAGCAGCATGCTCACGAACGCCAGCCTCCGGAGCGTCTTGCGCGGCTCGGCGACGATGGCGCTCTTCGGTGCCTCCAACACGTAGATGTAGGGCGTGGCGCGCACCCGTCGCTCCGTGCCGAACTGCGGTTCGCCGGTCAGTCGGGTAGCCACGTAACCGTATGCCGTCGTATCCCTCCGCACCGGGAGGGGAACCGGGTGCCCGTCGACCGACGACCAGAAGTTGTCCCTGGAGTTGCGCAAATAGACCGTGAACTCCTCCCCGGACAGGTCGCGGATCATCTGCTTCACCTGAGGATTCGACACGATCCGCCGCTGCTGCACGATCGCACCGACGCGCCGGCCATCGCGTAGCACCGGTGCAACGGTCCAGTAGAACACATGGTTGCCCGAAGGGTAGAGCGCGCCGATCTGCACGGCGGTGTCGACCGCCCCTGCCGACGGAACCTCGCTGACCCGCGCCCCTCGCCGCGAACGCAGCTCTGGCGCAAGCGCAGCAATCGAATCGCCGCGCACATCGACGCCGACGTGTGCCACGCGCCGGCCGTCAGCGGTCCACAGCTCGACGGGAAGGCCAGAATCCGCCGGAACCGCAACCCTGTTCAGCACCGCGGCCACTGCGGAAACGTCCTTCGCCGACCATGCGTTGGTGCGCGGCATCGTCACGGCACGGACCAGCGTCGAGTCCTTCCCGAACCGATGAAGGAGCCCGACTCGCGCCTTCACGCCATTCTCACCGAACTGGATCAGGACGCCGAGCAGCCCTTGAATGCGCGAGCGCAGCGAGTCGGCACGAGCCTGCACCAGCGCCTGGTACGTCAGCGTGAGTAACAGCGTCATGACGAGAATGAGGAGCGCGGCCGTTATCAGCGGCAGCTGACGCGCCAGCGACAAGCGGGCCCAGGGCCACCGGACGCGGGAAGGCGAAAACACGTGACGTTTTTTGCGGAGGAGTGGAAACGCTAAGGTGGATCATAATCCGGCGAGCGGCCAGAGCAGAAGCGTACTCGGCATTCCGTTGGCCCAACTCTCGCCATCCAGCGAGCAGGCGCGACTGGCTCACCCAAAACTCAAACACCTGGAATACTCATGACACCACGTGCGACGACAGCGCTCGCGCGCCGAACTGCCCTCATCTTCGTTGCCCTTTCCGTCGCCGCGGCGTGCTCCAAGCAGGCCTCGGCCGCCAAGCGCGTGGTGGGCGGCAGACGCTTTCATCACGCAGCAGTATGGTCCCCCGCCACACTCACCGACGTGCAGGGGGTTCCGATCGCGGACCTGAAGGCAGCGCTCACCAAGCGTCTTGCTGCGGCAGCGCCAGACGGCGTCGACAAGGGCGCGTGGCATCACACGCAGGCTCTCTACAAGAGTCTCGGCGAAACGCCCCTGTGGCTCACGAGCGACGGCGTCGCAAAGGACCGCGCGAAGGATCTGACCGATGCCGTCCTCACCGTGAGCAACGACGCGCTTCGTGCGGATGCCTTTCCCGTCGTCGAGCTCGCGAACGCACTCGGTGCAGTGAAAGTCGCGAAGCCCACTGCAGACCAACTCGCGAATGCCGACGTCCTGCTCTCGTCGATGTACGCATCGCTCGGTGAGGACCTGCTGGTCGGCCAGATCAGTCCGAAAGACGTCGGTCAGGCATGGCACATCAACCCGAACGACGACGAGGTCGACAGCGCCCTCGTCCATTCGCTCGGCGACACACTTGCGCGGGGCATCGCGGAGATGAGGCCGCCCGATCCGGAGTACGCTGCACTCCAGAAGGAGCTCGCGCGCTATCGCATGATCGTCGGCAAAGGCGATTTTCCGAGCGTACCATCAGGCAAGACGCTTCGGCAGGGACAGTCGGACTCGCCGGCGCGCCTCTCGGCCCTCAGGGAACGCCTCGCGGCCGAAGGTCTCGTCGATGGAGCAGCAGCTTCGGAAGTGACGACGGCGGACTCCTCGAAGCGCAAGGTCTCGCGTTCAGCCGCATCAGCGGGTGGCTCAGTGTACGACGCGGGTCTCGCGGAGGCGATCGGACAGTTCCAGTCTCATCACGCGATCACCGTCGACAAGACGTTGAGCCCGGAGACCGTCAACGCGCTCAACGTGCCCGCCGGCTACCGCCTGGGGCAGATCGCCGCCAACCTCGAGCGCTACCGGTGGATGCCGCGCACGCTCGGTTCACGCTACGTGTACGTGAACGTGCCGGCGTTCGAGCTTACGGCGTACGACACTGGCGAGAAGTCCCTCGAGATGAAGGTCATCGTCGGCCAGTCGTTCGAGGACAAGGCGACCCCGGTATTCAGTGACTCGATGGAGTTCGTCGTCTTCCGTCCATACTGGAACATCACGCCGGACATTCAGGCGACGGAGATCGGCCCGAAGATCGCCGCAAATCCCGGCTACATGAACGCCGAGAATCTCGAGTACTACAAGGACGGCGGTGCCACCCGCATTCGGCAGAAGCCCGGACCCAAGAACGCACTCGGCTTCGTGAAGTTCCTGTTCCCGAACGACTACAACATCTACCTCCACGACACGCCGAATCACGAGCTGTTCAACAAGGATGTCCGCGCCTTCAGCCACGGTTGCATCCGCGTCGAGAAACCGAATGAGCTCGCACAGTGGGTGCTGGGATGGGATGCCGCGAAGGTCCAGGACGCGATGGACAACGGGAAGGACAACACCACCGTGAAGCTGCCGAAGAAGATTCCGGTCTACATCACGTATGGTACGGCGTTCGTCCGCGACGGCCAGCTGTACTTCGGCAACGATCTCTATCACCGCGACGACAAGCTGGTGAAGGCTGCCGCGTCGGCGGCAATGGAGAGTGCGGCGGCGAAGTCCGCACTCGAACAGCTGAAGAAGATCGCAGCGGCGTAATCGGCTAGTTGCCCACCCGCACGGCGGGTGGGCGCGAGTCCGTGGACGGCGACTTCGACGACGAGACGTTCACGTCGATCGGAATCTTGTGGCCGTTCCACGTCTGCTCGACATCGAGAACACCCTGCCAGACCGCCGCGAAGGCGTGGCCCACCTCGCTCGGCAGCTTGGTGACGTCGAAGCCGCGTGACTTCGCGACCCAGAACGGCGGGTCGTTGGTCAGGCCGGCGGCACGGTAGAGTGACTTCACGTCGGAGTAAACGGTGTTCGCGTTGAACGTGTGGACGTAGATGCCCGGAACGAAACGTCCGTCGGCAAGCACGGCCGCCACCCATCCCTTGTAGTAGTCGCGCATCGGCTGCGGCAGCGCGTCCATGCGCTCGAGGTCGAGAAAGATGGTCGTGCCCTTCTCGAATCCGTCGGCCGCGGTTCGCGCGACGGCATCAGCTCCATCGCGTGCGCCGCGCGCACCGCTCACGAAGTCCGCATTGCACGTGACGTCCGGTGCGGGCGCGGGGGCCGGCCGAAGCACGGTCTGCGTGATCGTTTTCCATACCGACTTCCGCTTGCTTCCGCGACCGACGCTCTGCTTCACGCGCCGGCTGACCTGCACGGGAACCAGGTGCGGCGCGCCGGGCATGCGTCCCCACGTCTGCTGGCCGACGTAGACGACGGCGAGTCCGTAGCCCATCTGGGTGAGCGTTTCGCGCTTGCCGGACCAGCCCTCGTCGGGATGACAGGGACTGGGGAGGTAGTAGCCCGTCCACTCGTACGGCGCGCCGCCCGTGCGCCAGGCGAGCATCGCCCTGTCGCCGGGGTACGTGCCGGTATCGAAGCCGAGGTGGCCGGTCTTCGCATCCGCCATTGGGGCTTTCTGGCCTGTGGCCTCCGCAGCGAACTCAGCCACTTCGACGGACACCTCAGCGATTCGATCCCGGCCGGAGCGCCCGTCACCGCAACCCGCGACGGCGGCGAGTGCCATAGAACCGAGAATCAGCCGTCGGCAACGCATTCCGCCACACCCCATGTGCCACCTGTACACAGGGGTGGAGTGCGAGATACGGGCCGCGCGCAAGACAATGGAAGAGCCTCGAGCCCGAGCGCGAGCTACCAGCAATGAGCCGACTCAGCTCGAGCATCGAGCTGAAGCTCGAGCCAGAGCTCACGATGCTCAGTGCTCGTGGCTCACGCTCGAGCTCCGTGCTGGTGTCGCAGTTGGCTCCCGCTCACAGCTCACAGCTCAAGCTGAGTCCGTTCGCTGGAAATGTCGTATGCTTTTTGCGCCTGTTCGTGCGTTCCGAAACACCCTTCAGTCCACGTTTGGAGGCAACATGCTACGCCGAGTCCTTCGTCATTCGTCCTTGCTCGCTCTCAGCGCGGCAGCGCTCGTTGCCGGCTGCACCAAGAAGGACGCCACCGCCGACAGTGCGAAGCTCGCCGATTCGACCGCAGCCGCAGCCGCAGCGACAGCGGCGACGCCCGCGCCAGCCACGCCCGCACTCACCGACGCCGTCATCCTCGGCACGCTCGACGCCGACAACGTCTCGGACAGCACCGCCGGCGCGTTGGCCGAGCAGAAGGGCACGAGCGCGAGCGTGAAGGAATTCGGGCGCATGATGAGGAAGGACCATCACGCCATGCGGGTCGAGGGGATGGCTGTCGCGAAGAAGGCGAACGTCACGCCGTCAGCGCCAAGTGATGCGGACGCCGCGGCCGAGAAGGCGGCGGGAGACAGCCTGGCCGCGGCGCCGAAGGGTGCGGCGTGGGACAAGTCGTTCGTCGACCACGCGGTCGAAGGACACCAGAAGGTGCTCCAGTTCGCCCAGGACGCGGCCAATGCCACCCAGAACGCCGACATCAAGGCGATGATCCAGAAGGCGACGCCCACCGTGCAGAAGCACCTCGACAAGGCGAAGGACATCCAGGGCAAGCTCGCGGCAAAGCCGTAACGAGCGAAACTCAGCCTGCGCAACGACTTGGACCTAGAAAAGTGCCCGGTCATCTGGCCGGGCGCTGCCGCTTTCGGGACGCCTTGAGGACTGAAACCCGTACCCGATGCCACATTTGTTGACGTGCGGGGTATTTCTACCCTGCGGCCGGGGCATTAGATTGCGGCTGTTCGACAAACTGCTGAGCACGACGAATTCTCCGACGCTATTCGAATTAGTGTCGGAGCGGGTGCTTCAGTCCAGACACGCGGCCAGCGTTCTACCCCATGCCGCGCCTTCGTTGCATTCTCCATTCGTTACACGAGTGATCCTCCATGGTCGACTCGACGGCGCACGTACCGGCACTCTCGCTCGTGATCCCGGTCTACAATGCCGCCCAGCAGCTTCCGGCTACCCTCGACGCCGTGGACGCTTTCGCGACGAGGTACCCGGGCTCGGTCGAGGTCGTGTTCGTCGACGATCACTCCAGCGAAGTCGAGAGCCAGCTGATTCTGGAGGACTTCACGCGCCAGCGCGGGTACGCGCGCATGCTCAGGAATTCCACGAACCGGGGGAAGGGGTTCTCCGTCAGTCGCGGGATGATGGCCGCGCGCGGAACGTATCGCGTCTTCACCGACGTGGACCTCGCGTATCCGCTCGACGAAGTGCACAAGATCGTGCGCGACCTGAAGGCGGGTGCGGACATCGCCATCGCGTGCCGGGTGCTCCCCGAGTCGCGCTACCTCATGAGCCCGACGTTCTTCCACTACCTCTACACCCGGCATCTCATGAGCCGGGGGTTCAACAAGGTGGTGCGGACGTTCCTGCTCCCTGAGATCCTCGACACGCAGGCCGGCCTCAAGGGGTTCACCGCGGAAGCCGCTGCACTCTGCTTCTCGCGGAACACCATCCCGGGATTCGGCTTCGACATCGAGTGCCTCTACATTGCCCAGCAGCACGGCCTGAACATCACGCAGACCGCCGTCAGCTTCCGGTACGACGACGAGCCGACCACGATGCGCTTCGCCAGCGACAGCCGCCGGATGCTGCTCGACATCTGGCGCGTGCGGACCAATGCGTGGCGCGGCCAGTACGCGGCAGCGAACCATCGCTTCGTCTTCCCGGTGGAAGACCAGTGGGGCGCGGGCGTGCACACGCCGCCCCACGGGCTGCCGGTGCTCACGGAGCTCGTGCCGCAGTAGGTGCCAGCGCTCCGCCGGGTCGTCATCAACGCGGATGACCTCGGCTTCGCTCCCGGTGTGAACCGCGGCATCGTCGAGGCCTTCGAGGCAGGCACGCTCTCATCGGCCTCGATGATGGTGAACACTCCTGCCTTCCGCGACGCGGCCGCGCTCGTCCGCGACCGCGCCCGGTCACTCGGCGTCGGGCTGCATCTCAACCTGCTGACCGGCTCGCCGCTCGCGGTGGTGCCCACGCTGTGTGATCCGCGAACGGGGAACTTTTTCTCGCTCGGGAAACTGGCGAGCCGCGCCGTCAGCGGCCGCGTGAGCACCGAGGACGTGCGCCGCGAGTGCGACGCGCAGCTGGGCGCGTTGCGCGCGGAGGGCGTGGATATCACGCACCTCGACAGTCACCGGCACACGCATGGGCTGCCGGGCGTGCTCCCGGCGGTGCTCGCGAGTGCCCGCGCAGCGGATGTGCGGGTCGTGCGACGTCCGCTCGATGCGATGCTTCCGGGTGATCTGCTCGCGAGCGCGAAGATGGCGGTCCTTCGCGCGTCGTGGAATGTCGCGACACGGGGCCTCGATGAGGACGACCTGCGCTTCCTCGCGAGGTCGCCGAACTTTCGCGGCATCGCGCTCCAGGGCGCGCCGGATGTTGAGCGACGGCTGCTGACGATGCTCGATCGCCTGCCCGAGGGCGACACCGAGATCATGCTGCACCCCGGCTACGATGATGCGGTGCTCGCGGCCCAGGATCCGTATCGCATGGAGCGGGAGCGCGAGGTGTCGGCACTGTGCTCGGTGGCGCTTCGCGAACGTCTCACGCGTGGTGATCTGCGCCTCGCGCGGTTCGATCAACTCGTCTGATTCGCGTGGATCCTGTTTGAGCGGAAGACCACAACTGCCCAACTGCTCCAACATCCAGCGAATCGCTCCGTGTGGGGCCACCCTCCCAGCGCCCCGCCAAGCTGCATACGGCATTCGAACATCCATCCTTTACTGGTCTGCATCTGTGTAGGGAAGGATTCGAAGCATGTTTTGATGTGCCGTTCAATTGTCGAGGCGCGAGGCGGCGAAGTCGACAGCCGATCCGCTCACGGAGTTATTCGCGAAGATTCGAGGAGCTTCGCGAAGATTCGCGTTCCCCACGAACAACGTCGTTCAAATCGCCAATGTCGCCCGCCGGTATCGCCACAGCCTCACCTGTATGAGCGCCCAGACAAGGATGCACGGCACCGTCTTGAAGTGATACCGGTCGAACACCGCGCGCTGAATAGCCTTCGGCATTGCATCCGACGAAGCGAGTATGGTGCACAAGACAAAGAAGCCGAAGAGTGCCCACTCGAGCCTCGACGGCTGATCGAGGGTGGCAAACCAGATCGCCGCACCCGCCACCGCAATCACGAATGTCGGGCTCTCGGACTGATGGTTGAAGATCACACAAAACAACAGCACCGAGCAGAGATACATCCGCCGGAATGACCACTCCGTCCACTGATCCCGCCGCACCAGCACCGGTGCGACGAGCACCAGCACGCCAGCGAGCTGCTGCGGCCAATTGGGCCAGTTCTGCTGGAAGAGCAGCTGGACCATCTGCATGACGGTGAAACCGCGATCCAGTGCGTCATGCGATTCAATTGCCCGCCACGACGCATACTGTGCCAGGAGCGTATCGATCGGCGTAATGAGAAGCGGAAGGAGGAGCAGGATCGCCGTGACGACGACGGTCGCTCCGGCCACGCGCAGCTTTCGTGGGTGGAATACCGCGAAGCTCAAGCCCGCCAGCGGGAACACCTTGATCGCGGTGCCGATTCCCGCCGCGAGCGTTCCGAGCACGGTGTGCCGGCGCTCATACGCGGCGAACGTGAGCACGATCAGTCCCGCAACGAGTGCATTGCTCTGCACGTTCTGGAGCGACCCCAGCATGTCGAGAAAGACGATGCTCCGCGCGATGAGCGCGCCCCGCCGCGGAAGCACCATCCCGATCCCCAGCCACAGCACGCCGGCATTGACCGCGTTCCACAGCAGCATCGATAGTGCGAACGGAACCACCGCAAACGGCAGGAACAGCAGCGCGAACGTCGGGCTGTACTTGTAGAAGTCGACGTGCAGCGCGGGATACGCGGCGTAGAGATCCTGACCGTGCAGCAGGTGGAGCGAGGCCGCGCGGAAGATCAGGAAGTTGTTGTTCTGATGCAGCACGCCCTGCTGAACGGTGGCCGCGATCACTGCGATCACCCACAGCGCGCCGACAAGGAGTTCGACGCTCCGCTTCGGCGGCGGCGCGGACGGAGACGAGTCGATTCCGGTCATGGGGCAAGAAGTTACTCGCCTCGCACGCCGCGGCGGCACCGCTCTTGACCATGTCCCCAGGCATGACCACTTCACTCCACGCGCCCCGAGCGGGCCTCTCCGCCGTCCGGTGGCTGGACGGACGATGCGCTCGTCGATGCGTTGGCGGTTTACGATGATCCCGCCGATCTGTGCGCGCGGTTTGATTCGTCCCCTCTTGTGGCCGCGAGCGACTGATCTCTGTTGCCCCGGGCCGCGCCCGATCTCTATCGCTTCGACGCACGTGCCGCGGCCCACGACTTCGTCCAAATCATGATCACACAACCCGGTGCATCACCAGGAAGGCCAAAGCGCGGCGGTTGCGCTGGATGAAACTGCGCTGGTGCGCTGCGGCTTCCGGGCGGATAGAACTCCATCGCGCCCACGTCCGACGGGGCCACATTGCTGAGCTGCCCGCCCGGTCGCCGCACGCCGGGCACGTCCGGCTCCGCCATGTTGTCCACGACCACCATACAGCCTGGCATGTACGCGTTTGAACCCTGGCCCACCACATTGGCCGAGAAACCGGGCGTCTGGTTGACGATGTCGCTCACGCCAGTCATGTGGTGCCAATCGAAGTCCGCGTCCGTGATGAAGCGGCCATTCGTCGCAAACTTCCGGTGGCTCTCGAAATCCGGATACGCCTGCCTCTGCGCCACCACCGCGATGGAATCGAGCAGCACCACGCGTTCGAGCTGCATGTCGCGCCGCACGGTGGTACCGCGCCGCAGCGCCACGGTTTGGCGGAGCAGGCGGTAGCCAATGCGGCGCACCTCCATGTCGTGGCTCCCCGCCGGCAATCCGGACAGGGCGAATGCGCCATGCTCGTCAGTGCGCGTGACTGCGTCAGTACCCGCCACGTTCACGCTCGCGTCAGCGACCGGCGCGCCCGAGGCAGTACGCACCGTTCCCACGAGCGAGGACGTGCCACGCAAGGGAGGCGAGGGCAAGGTGTCCCGAATCGCGGCACTCGCGGCGGCGGTCATTGCCCTCGACGCATCAGCGCTGAACGACACATTGCGCACGGCAAGTCCGACATCGTTTCCGATCGACACCCGCAGCACCGCGCCCGCACGGCCGCCATGCTGCACCTGGAGGGCGAGCGCGTCTTCGGTCGGCACCCCGCACAGGTGGAATTGACCCGACTCGTCCGCGAGGGCGCGTGCCGTTCTGAATTCCGAGCGCAGCGCGCCGTCGGCGGTATCGATGGCGAACGCCGTCCACGCCACGATGACCGCGGCTCCCGCCAGCGGCCGATCCGTTTCGGCATCGGTGACCTGTCCCAGCAACGCGCCCGATCGGGTCACGAACGACACACCCGGGCATGCGATCGTTCTCAGCGTTGCCGCGGATGGTGTTGCCAAGGCAAGGTGCGCAGTCTGTCCCGCCGCGACGGTCACCTGCGGCACGGGCCCGCCAAATTCCAATGAGTCGAGCAGAGCGCTCTCGAAGCTCACGCTGTATCGGCCTGGAACGACGCCTTCGAGACGAAAGGATCCATCCGTCTCGGTGACGGACTCGATCGTTCTCTGGCTTTCGCCGCCAAGAAGCACCGCGTGAACTTTCGCACCGGTGAGCGGTGCGGCGTGCAGGCTGTCCCAGACCGTACCCTCGATCCGCGCCGATCGCGCGTCCTGCGCATGGGACGCGGGCGCAAGGCACATGGAGAGGCCGATGGCTACCGGCCAGCCCACACGTGTCCGTACGGTCAATGAGTTCATTCGAGGAAAGTGCTCATCAATTGACGGAGTGCGCATGCATTTCTCATCAATATGCGGATCAAGAACGTGTGACCCGGTCCCATCCCACGGCCAGTAGTCGGTTGCTCGCTCCCGGTGCGAAAGAGCCTGAACGCAGCTGCCGAAGGTCACCGCGCGTGCGCGACCATCCGCATCCCATGTTGCGCTCTTAGCGTGATGATCGGCCGCGGGACCACCGGATGCCCGGGGACGAGCCGCATCGCCCAACGCCGCGCAAACGTCGCGAGCCCGAGGATTCCCTCCATCCACGCGAACTGCTCCCCGATGCAGACGCGCGTTCCGGCCCCGAACGGGAAGTACGAGAACTTCGGTCGCTCAGGATCCGATGCCGATCCGACAGAAAGCCAGCGCTCTGGCTGAAACAGATCCGCGTCCGGCCACCAACGCGGATCGCGATGGACGATCCACTGGCTCATCAACACAATGGCGCGCGCCGGAATGGTGTACTCGTCGACGCGATATTCGGAGAGCGCTCGACGACCGACAATCCACGCCGGAGGAAACAGCCGCATCGTCTCCGCGATCACTGCCCGCGTGTACGGCAGTCGCGCGACATCGCCGGCGCCGAGCGTCCCACCTCCAAGCGCGTCGATCTCCTCGTGCAGGCGTGCCTCGGCCTCGGGATTCTGCGAGAGCAGATAGAACGCCCACATCAACAGGTTCGCCGTCGTCTCGTGACCGGCGAGCAGCAGCGTCATCGCTTCGTCGCGCAGCTGGAGGTCGCTCATCCCGCCGCCATCGCCCTCGGTGTCGTGCGCCATCAGCAGCATCGAAAGCAAGTCGCCCTTGTCCTCGTTCGACGCGCGCCGCTCGGCGATCATGCGGTAGATGGTGGCGTCGAGCCGCTGGCGACCGCGCTTGTAACGCTTGGCCATCGGGATAGGCAGCCGCAGCAGCAGCGGCGCCATCGGAAGGACGGTGTAGTTGAACGCCGCGATCGCGGCGGCGAGTGCCTCGCCGATCTCGTGGGCTTCGCCTTCGATGTCCGCGTCGAAGAGCGTCTTGCCAACGACGGCAAGTGTGTACGCCGCCATCTCGTGATTCAGCTCGAGGACGTCACCGTCGTGCCACTGATCAGCGCGTCGCTCGGCGTATGATGCCATGACGTCGCCGTATGCGGTGATCCGCGCGCGATGAAACGCCGGCTGCGCAAGGCGACGTTGGCGGAGGTGGAAGTCGTCCTCGCTGGTGAGGAGGCCTTCACCGAGGAGGATCTTGGCGCGCTCGAGGCCACGTCCCTTGTGAAAGTTGCGCGCGTTCGTGACGAGGACGTCGCGGATGTGATCGGGGTGGCTGACGAGCACGATGGGCTGGCGCCCGATGTAAACCATGGCGACGTCGCCGTAGGCCTCTTTCAGCGCCGGGAAAAACGTAAGTGGCCGGCGCGTGATGCCGAGCATCGATTCGCCCGGATATCGGCTCTTCTGTCGGGGTGGAAGCTGGGAGTGGAGCATTCAGCGATGCGAGTCTGTTCTCGGCGAGCTGGTGGAGGCGCAACGCTTGCTTGTCACTGCGCTCGCCGCGCGGAAGATACGGCCGTCTGAGGCACGGCGGGACGTCGGGATAGCGTAGCTGGTCGGCCTGCCCTTGCGCGAAGCACCCGATAGATGAATATTCGTCGCTTCGGCTTCCTTTCGGGTATTCTGTAAGCAAGTATGTACTTGCATACACATGCGTTTACGCTAGGTTCACCCCCCATGATCAGCCGCGAACGCATTCTCAAAGCCGCCGGCCGTGTGTACGCCAAACACGGATTCCGCGGCGCGACCACCCGCCGCATCGCCATCGAAGCCGGGGTCAACGAGGTCACTCTCTTTCGCACCTTCGGCTCCAAGAGCGTATTGCTCGAGGCCGTCCTGTCCGCCCATAGCGGTCCGCCCCCCGCACTTCCCGACGAGCCCAACGATCCGGAAGCCGAGCTCACCGAGTTCGTTCAGTTCAGCCTCGATCGCGTGCGCGAGATGCGCCCACTCCTCGTTCACTCCATGGGCGAGTTCGAGGAACGCCCCGAAGCGGCCGAGTTTGCCTGCCGCGGACGGACCGTCGTTCACGACACCATCACCCGCTATCTAAAGCGGCTTCAGCAACTCGGGCTGTCCAGCCCCGATTCAGACGTGGAAGCCGCGGCCGTCATGCTCGTCGGCACCGTCATGAGCGACGCCATGGCGCGCACCTTCGTCCCCGAGGTCTACCCGCCGCTCGACGAAGCCGCGGGGCGCTACACCCAATGCTTCCTGAGAATGATCGGCGTGAAGAAAAACGCCGCGACGTCCGTAAAGAACAAGTCGCGAGCCCGCAGCGCATGACCCAACCCAACCCCGCCTCCCCCACCGCAATGAATGCCGCTCGGACCCGAACAGGCAGGCACCGCGTCCTCGCGCTCGCACTGCTGCTCGCGGTTACCTCACCCCTCATCGCCGGCGCGCAGCAGCCGACGCCGAGGTCACCGCAACTGACCGCGCTCTCACTCGACGATGCGATCCGCCTCGCCACGCGCGAAAGCGAAGCACTCCAGATCGCACGCGCCGGTGTCTCGCGCGCATCCGGCCAGGTGAAGCAGGCGCGCAGCGCGTACTACCCGCAGCTCAACACGAGCCTCGCCTACGCACGCACGCTGAAGTCGCAGTTCTCGGCACTCGCGGGCGGCTCGTCGACGGACACGTCAACGACACCGAAGCCGCAGTCCGTGTGCGCACCACAGATCGCAGCCACCGCCACCGCGGCCGAGCGTCAGGCGGCACTGAACCAGGCATCGACGTGCGCCGCGACGCAGGGCATCGACTTCAGCAAGGTCGGATTCGGCGCGAAGAACGCCTACACCCTCGGCCTCTCGGTTGCGCAGACGGTCTACTCCGGCGGTCGCGTCGGCGCACTGACCGCATCCTCCGAAGCGTTACAGCGTTCCGCCGAGATCGACCTCGGCGCACAGCGCGCGCAGCTCGCGCTCGACGTCACGCAGGCCTACTTCGATGCGGTGCTCGCCGACCGCCTGGTCGTCATCGCCGACACGTCGCTCGCGCAGACGGAAGAACTCCTTCGCCAGACGACCGTCGCACGCCGGGTGGGAAACCAGAGCGAGTTCGACCTGCTCCGCGCCACGGTGTCGCGCGACAACCAGCGTCCCGTGCTCATCACGCGTCAGGGCGACCGCGACGTCGCGTACCTGCGCCTGAAGCAGCTGCTCAACGTTCCGCTCGATGCGCCGCTGCAGCTCACGACGCCTCTCGACGAGCCGGCCGCAATCACCTCGATCATCGCGTCCAGCGTCACCTCTGGTGCGGGCGCAGGCGGTGCAGCGAGCGACACGACGACGGATCGCCGAGCGCCGGTTCGTGAGAGTGAGGAGACAGTGCGTGCGCAGGAGGGTCAGCTCAAGTCCGCACGTGCCGACCTGCTGCCGTCGCTGTCGATCAATTCCAACTATCAGCGGTTGTTCTTTCCGAACAGCTTCCTGCCTACGATCAACCAGTTCAGCGAGAACTGGACGGTCGGCGGCTCGATCACGTATTCGCTGTTCAGCGGTGGGCGTATCGGTGGTCAGATCGAGGTCGCGCAGGCGAATCTCGACGAGGCGCGCTCGCGCCTCCAGCAGTCGCGGGAGCTCGCAGCGCTCGATACGCGCGTCGCACTGAATCAGCTCGCATCGGCGCAGTCGTCGTTCGAGGCAAGCCGCGGCACCGCGCAGCAGGCACAGCGCGCCTACAGCATCGACCAGCTCCGCTACCGCGAAGGGATCTCGACGCAGACGGACCTCACGCAGTCGCGACTGCTGCTCGAGCAGGCGGTCGCCAACCAGGCGCAGTCCGCTCGCGACCTCGCGGTCGCACGAGCGAGGCTCGCGCTCATTCGCGACCTGCCGATCAACACCGCGGCGCTTGGAGCTTCAGCGCAGCGGGCAGCAACGCAGCAGCAGGCGCAGCAACAGCAGACGCAACAGACGCGCACACAATCCACCGCCGCCGGAACCGCTGGCGCGGGAACATTCGGGAGCCCCACGCCATGATCGAACATCGCATGAATGCGCCGCGCACCGCGGTACTGCTGGCCCTCACCGCGGTCGCGCTCTCCGCGACCGCCTGCAAGAAGGCCGACAGCGCCAGCGCCGGCACGGCGAAGGTCGAGACGATGCTCGTCGGTCCCGAAAACGTGACCGTCGTGAAGGTACAGCAGATCAAGAGCGGGCCGGCAATCTCCGGATCGTTGGCTCCGCTCAAGAGCGCGACGATCCGCTCGGAGATGTCGGGCGCCGTGCTGCAGACGTCTGCGGAAGCCGGTCAAGCCGTGCGCGCGGGACAACCGCTCGCACAGATCGACGCGGCGGTGCTGCGCGACCAGGCGCTGTCGGCGAAGTCCGCGGTGACGACGGCCGAGAGCAGCTATGAGATCGCGCGTCGTGACTTGCAGCGCAACGAAACGCTCGAGAAGGCGGGCGCGATTGCCGAACGCCAGGTGGAAGCGGGCCGCAATCAGGTGCTCGCTGCGCAGGCGCAGCTGTCGAACGCACGCGCGCAGCTCGCGAACGTGCAGAAGATGCTCGACAAGGCGAGCGTGCAGGCGCCGTTCTCCGGAATCGTTTCGCTGCGACAGGTGAGTGCGGGCGATGTCGTTTCGCCCGGCACGGCGCTGTTCACGGTCGTCGACCCGGGCAGCATGCAGCTGGAAGCGAGCGTGCCGGCCGAACAGCTCAGTCAGGTCCGCGTCGGAATGCCGATCGACTTCACGGTGAACGGCTATCCGAACCGCGCATTCACCGGTCGCATCACGCGCGTGAATCCCACGGCGGATCCCACCACGCGCCAGGTAAAGATCGTCGCGGCCATTCCGAACGCGGGGAACACGCTCGTGGGCGGCCTCTTCGCCGAGGGTCGCGTAAGCACGGAAACGCGCACGGCGCCGATGGTGTCGCTCGCCGCGGTCGATGAGCGCGGACTGCGTCCGTCGGTCATCCGGCTCAAGAACGGAAAGATCGAGAAGGTCGAGGTACAGCTCGGCATCCGCGACGCCGCGGCGGAGACGGTGGAGATCACCGCCGGTCTCGCACAGGGCGACACGGTGCTGCTCGGCGCGGCCCGCGGTATCTCGCCCGGCACGCCGGTGCGCGTGTCCGCGCCGTCCGATACGAAGAAGCAGTGATCTGATCGCCCGCGGTTCATAACTCTCGAAGGGTCTTCACATGTTCATCTCGGATTTTGCGATCAGGAAGCCGCTCATCACCGTCGTCTCGATGGTGGCGCTGGTGGTGTTCGGCCTGTTCGCGCTGCTCAAGCTCAAGACGGACGAGTTTCCCGATGTCGCTCCGCCCGTGGTCGTCGTCGCGGTGCCGTATCCGGGTGCGTCGCCCGACGGCGTCGAGAAGGAAATTCTCGATCCGATCGAGGAACAGATCGCGTCGATCAGCGGCGTGAAGCACATCAGCGGCAAGGCCTACGACGGCTTCGGGCAGATCATCGTCGAGTTCGAGTTCTCGAAGGATCTCGCCGAAGCCACGCAGGACCTCCGCGACGCGATCTCGGCCAAGCGCGCCGATCTCCCGACGGAGATGAAGGAGCCGATCATCAAGAAGTTCAACGACACCGATCGGCCGATCGTCTCGCTCGCGCTCACCAGCGTCACGCTGTCGCAGGCCGAGCTGACGCGCCTCGCCGATCCCACGATCACGCGCGAGCTGCGCTCGATCTCGGGGGTCGCCGAGGTGACGGTGGCGGGCAAGGTGGAGCGTGAGCTCACCGTGGAGCTCGATCCCACCCGCATGCAGTCCGCGCAGGTAAGCGTCGCGCAGGTGGTGCAGGCGCTCCAGGCGCAGAACCTCGCTGCACCCGTTGGTCGTGTCACGGGAGCCATAGATGAGCGTTCGATCCGCCTCATGGGGCGACTAGAGAACGCGCAGGAGTTCGCCGCACTGGTCGTCGCGGACCGCAACGGGATCATCACGCGCCTCGGTGACATCGCGAACATCCGCGACGGCACCGAGGAGCCGCGCACCATGGCGCTCTTCAACGACGGCCAGGCCGTCGGCATCGACGTCAAGAAATCGAAGGGCTACAGCACGACCGACGTGAGCGACAAGATTCGCGCACGCGTCGAGCAACTCCAGCCGACGCTCGGCGCGGGCACGAAGCTCGAGCTCGTGAAGGACGCCGGCGTGCGCGTCGACCACGCGGTGCGGAACGTCGAGGAGGCGCTGTTGGAAGGCGCGCTGCTCACCGTGCTCGTGGTGTTCGTGTTCCTCAACTCGTGGCGATCGACCATCATCACCGGTCTCGCGCTGCCGGTCTCCGTGCTCGCCAGCTTCATCGCCGTCTGGGTGATGGGATTCAAGCTGGAAACGATGTCGTTGCTCGGCCTCTCGCTCGCGATCGGAATCCTGATTGACGACGCCATCGTGGTGCGAGAGAACATCGTGCGTCATGTCGAGATGGGAAAAGACCACTATCTCGCCGCGCAGGAGGGTACGGATGAGATCGGACTCGCCGTCGCGGCCACGACGTTCTCGATTCTCGCGGTGTTCTTCCCGATCGGGTTCATGCCGGGTGTCGGCGGTCAGTGGTTCAAGCCGTTCGCGCTGACCATTGCCTGCTCGGTGTTCGTGTCGCTGTTCGTGTCGTTCTCGCTCGATCCGATGCTCTCCGCCTACTGGGCGGATCCGCATCAGACGGAAGATCAAAAATGGTGGATCACGAAGAAGCTCGACAGCTTCAACCACTGGTTCAACAGCCAGGCGGAGAACTACAAGCGCGTCATTGCGTGGGCGCTGGATCACCGCTCGGCGATGATTGCCCTGGCCATCGGGACGTTCTTCGCTTCGTTCACGCTCTTCACGGCAGGCTTGATCGGCTTGCTGGCCGCGCTCTTCAGCGTTGCTGTGGTCGTATTCTCGCTCACCAACAAACGTCTCCCGAAAGCTGTGAAGTTCGCGGTCGCGCTCGTCGGCGTGGCGATGTTCGTCATGCTGCCGGGCATCGTGGCCAAGTCGGGGCTCGTCGTGCGGACAGTCGGTGTCGGGTTCTTCCCTGAGGACGACAAGGCGGAGTTCACCATCGCCATCGAGACGCCGCCGGGATCCAACCTCGCGTACACGCGACTGAAGGCGCAGGAAGCGGCCCGCATCACGCGCAACCACAAGGAAGTGCTGTACACGTACACGACCCTCGGCGGCGGTGCGTCCGGCACGGTCGACGAAGGCGCCATCTACGTGCGCCTCATCCCGAAGACCGATCGGAGCGTCAGCGCCGAGCAGTTCGCGCAGGTGCTGCGTGGCGAGATGAAGAACATTGCCGGCGTCACGCTGTCGGTGTTCACGAACGACTTCGGCGGCGGACGCAAGGCGCTGCAATATCAGCTGCGCGGCAACAACCTCGCGGCCATGAACATCGCCGCCGAGCAGGTGCTGGCAATTGTGAAGAGCACGCCGGGCGCCGTGGACGTCGGCTTGTCGACCAAGGGCCAGAAGCCCGAACTCGATGTCGACCTCAATCGCGGCGTGGCCGGTTCACTCGGTGTCACGGTGGGTCAGGTGGCACAGTCACTCCGTCCGGCGTTCGCCGGCATCGATGCCGGTGACTGGCAGGACCCAACGGGCGAGATGCGCAATGTCGAGGTTCGGCTCGTCCCTGGGGCGCGCCGCAACGCCGAGGACCTGAGACAGCTCCCGCTCGTCGTCATGGGTCCGAATGGCGCACCGAGCACGATGCCGCTGGGTCAGGTGGCGACGATCAAGCAGGGCATGGGCCCTGCGATCATCGACCACTACGACCGCGACCTGGTGGTCGCGGTAGAAGCGAATGCCTCGGGTCGCGCGATCGGCGACATCACCAAGGATGTGCAGGCCAAGGTCGCCAAGCTCACAATGCCCCCGGGTGTGCGTTTCTCGCTGAGCGGCGATGCGCAGCAACAGGCCGAAGTCTTTTCGCAGATCTTCTTCGCCCTCGGCGTTGCGGTGCTGCTGATGTACTTCATCCTCGTCGTACAGTTCGGATCGTTCCTCGATCCGCTCGCCATCCTGATGTCGTTGCCGCTGTCGCTCATCGGAGTGTTGCTGGCGCTGTCGATCACGGGCAACACGATCAACCTGATGTCGCTCATCGGCGTCATCCTGCTCATGGGTATCGTGGCGAAGAACGCCATCCTGCTCATCGACTTCGCGAAGTGGGCAAGGGAGAAGGACGGCCAGCCGCTGCGTGAGGCGCTGATCTCGGCGGGCGCGATTCGTCTTCGTCCCATTCTCATGACGACGTTCGCACTGATCGCCGGCATGATTCCCGTGGCACTCGGCAACGGTGAAGGCGCACAGTTCCGCGCACCGCTCGGCGTGGCGATCATCGGCGGTGTGCTCACGAGCACGCTGCTTACGCTGCTCGTGATCCCGACCTTCTATGAGGTGATGGACGAAGGACGGCACTGGCTGTCGCGCCACTTCGGCTTCAACCCGCCGATGACGGCCGAGCATCCGATTCAGACGGGTGCAGTGCCTGCCATGGGGGACGACTGACGCCAATGGCGAGCAATCAGGGGTTGAGTGAAGCCAGGCTAGCGAAGCGCGCCGCGATGCGGCGCGCAACGCTTCAGCTGGTGCTTGGCGTGATGGCGTTGGATGCGGTGGCGATTCTCGTGTGGTACCTCGCCATCGTCCACGCGCCGGAGCGCACGAAGTCGATCTACGTTGGCGTCTGGACCGTGTCCACGGCGATCGTGGTGGCGCTGCTGCTCAAACGTGTGAGGAAGGTCCGCTACCAGCGGACATAGCCACGACCTGACGTCCTCCGCCCCGCGCGGCAGGCTCCGACCGCACCAGCAGTGGCAGAGGACGTTGACCGACGTCACGCGTGGCACCAACGGGCGACACGCGATGAAAACGCAGCCGAGTGGAGCCCCACTCGCGATACAGTCGCTCGGCCAGTCGGCTGCCGGTCGCGTGCACGTGGCGTGACAGCAGCTCACGCACCCACAGCTCTTCCGAGGGCGAGAGCCCGTTCTCGACGGTGACCCACTCGGAGTGTGTGCGCCGTGCGAGTGCCTGATCATCGTCAAGCGCGAACACCACGCCTCCGGTCATGCCCGCGCCAAGGTTGCGGCCGGTGGGTCCGAGAATGATCACGGCGCCGGCCGTCATGTACTCCGCGGCGTGGTCGCCCGTGCCTTCGACGACCGCGACTGCGCCGCTGTTGCGCACCGCGAAGCGTTCGCCAACGCTGCCGCCCAGGAACGCGGCGCCGCCGGTCGCTCCGTAGAGAACTGTGTTTCCGGCGATGACGTCGCCCGCTGGGTGGAGTCGCGCCGATGATGGCGGGCGGACGACGATCTCACCGCCAGACATGCCCTTGCCGACGAAGTCATTCGCCTCGCCGTCGACAACGAGCCGCATTCCCTCGACGCAGAATGCGCCGAAGCTCTGGCCTGCCGACCCGCGAAAGTGCAGCTGCACCGTGCGTGGCGCGACGTAACCTGCGTTCGTGAGCGCGACGATCTGCCCTGCGACGCGAGCACCAACCGCGCGATCGGCGTTCGTGATGGGCAGGAGCATCTCGAGCGGGACGATCTTTCCGTCATCCACGTGGAGCTCGCGCAGCACGCGCTCGTCGATGCCCGCACCGGTTCGCGGAGGATCGTTGCGCGGCTGCATCGCGCGCCGCACTGAATCGGGCGGTGTGGTGAGCAGCACGCGATCCAAGCGCACCCTGCTCGTCTTTCCGCTGTCGGGCCTGCGCTGCTCGAGCAACTCGGCGTGGCCGATCAGGTCAGAAAGCCGTGCGACGCCCACGAGTGCAAGAATCTCGCGGACCTCTTCCGCGATGGCGATGAAAAACCGGATGACGTCTTCCGGGGTGCCGGCGAATTTCTTCCGCAGGTCCTCGCGCTGCGTGGCAATGCCAACGGGGCATGTGTTGAGATGGCACTGGCGCGCCATCAGGCAGCCCGCGGCAACGAGTACCGCGGTTCCAAACCCGAACTCCTCGGCGCCGAGCATCGCGGCGATGACGACGTCGCGACCGGTCTTGAAGCCGCCGTCGACTTGAAGTCGAACGCGGCCACGCAGTCCGCCGCGAACGAGAGCCTGGTGCGCCTCGCTCAGCCCCAGCTCCCATGGACTTCCGGCATTCTTGATCGATCCTCGCGGCGACGCGCCCGTGCCACCGTCATGCCCGCTGATCTGGATCGCATCGGCGAACGCCTTGGCGACGCCGACGGCAATCGTGCCGATACCGGTCGACGACACCAGCTTCACGCTCACCGTCGCCGCCGGGTTGACGCTCTTCACGTCGTAAATGAGCTGCGCCAGGTCCTCGATGCTGTAGATGTCGTGATGCGGTGGTGGCGAGATCAGCGTCGTGCCCGCGACCGCATGTCGCACGCGCGCGATGTGCTCCGTGACTTTCATGCCCGGGATCTGACCGCCTTCGCCGGGCTTGGAGCCCTGCGCCATCTTGATCTGGATCTCGTCGGCCGACATGAGGTACATCGCCGTGACGCCGAAACGTCCCGACGCCACCTGCTTGATGCGCGCGCTCGCTCGGTCACCGTCGGCAGTCGCGCCCCAATACAGTTCGGGCGATTCGCCGCCCTCGCCGCTGTTGCTGCGCGCCCCGATGCGGTTCATCGCGATCGCGATCGTCTGCTGCGCCTCGGGAGAGATCGAGCCAAGCGACATGGCCGCACTCATGAAGCGCGGCAAGATGTCCTCCACCGACTCGACGGCGTCGAGCGGGATGGACTCGCCGGCCTTGAACTCGATCAGGTCACGCAACGCGAGCGGCGCGCGCGCATGCACGAGGTCCGCGTAGGCTTGATACTCGAGCCGTCCGCCCTTCTTGATGGCGGCGTGCAGCGCCTTGACCACCTTCGGCTCGAAGGCGTGCGCTTCGCCGTCCTTCCGGTAGCGATGCCATCCGCCGTCCTCGAGCGCCGCCGCCTCATCGGCGTACGCAGCGCGATGGCGTGCAAGCGTTTCGGCAGCGATACCGGCGATGCCGATCCCACTCACGCTCGACGGCGTTCCGGTGAAGTGCCGCGCAATTACATGATTGGCGATGCCGATTGCCTCGAAGAGACCGGCACCGCGATATGAACGGAGCGTCGACACGCCCATCTTCGCGAGGATCTTGCGCAGCCCCTTTGTCAGTGCAGCCCGGTAATGCTCATTCAGGTCATCGAGATCCGCGTCGTCGGCATCCTTCGTCTGTGCGACGGCGAATGCAATCGCGGAGTAGCCCATGCGGGGGCACACCGCATCTGCGCCGAACCCGAGTAGCGCCGCGAGGGCATGCTCGTCGCGCGCGTCCCCTGCGTCGACGACGATGCTCGCGCGAAGTCGAAGCCCCGCACGCACCAGGTGCTGGTGCATCGCTGCCGCAGCGAGGAGCGTGGGCAGCGCAGCATGGGTTGCGTCGACACCATCGTCGCTGAGAATGAGGCAGGTCGCGCCATCACGCACGGCCTTGTCGCCAGCAGCAACGAGAGCGTCGAGAGCACTCGAGAAGCCCTTCACATCGTCGGACGCCTCGAACAGCATACTGAGACGCTCGGCACGCCAGTCCTTGTGCTTGAACGCCAGCAATGCTTCGACGTCACCGTTCTCGAGCACCGGGTGCTCGAGGTGCACGTGTGCGCCGGGCAGCGCTGCATCGGCGAGCAGCGCACCCGATACGCCAAGCCTGACGTCGAGCGACATCGCGAGACCTTCGCGCAGCGAGTCGATCGGCGGATTGGTGACCTGCGCGAAACGCTGGCGAAAATACGCGAAGAGCAGGCGCGGCATGGGCGACAGCACCGACAGCGGCGAGTCGTCCCCCATGGAGCCGAGTGGCTCGATGCCTTCGTTGTACATGGGGCCGAGGACGAGCAAGAGCTCCTCGCGCGTGCAGCCCATGGCGCGAAGCGCGCGAACGTCGACCGCCGCCGGCGCGATCGCGCTGGCATCAGCGACCGCATCGCGAACGGTATCGATCTCGATCCGCCGCTCCGCGAGCCACTGTGCGTAGGGGAGGCGCTCGGCGAGCTCGCGATGCACGTCGTCGCTCTCACGCAGTAGCCCCCGCTCGAGGTCGACGACGAGCATTCCACCCGGACCGAGGCGTCCGCGGCGCACCACGCGGGAGACGTCGAGATCGAGGACGCCGACTTCCGACGACACGAGGACGAGGTCGTCGGTCGTGACGAGGAAGCGGGCCGGTCGAAGACCGTTGCGGTCGAGCGCCGCACCCACGACGCGACCATCGCTGAAGACGACGAGTGCCGGGCCGTCCCATGGCTCCATCAGTGAAGCCTGATAGTCGAAGAACGCGCGAACGTTCGCCGGCATCTCCTCGTCGTGCTCCCAGGACGGCGGCATGAGCAGCGTCATGCCGTGCGGGAGGTCGCGACCGGCGGCGGTGACGGAGACGAGCGCATCGTCGAAGCTGGCGGAGTCGCTGGTGCCGGGCGCGATGCGCACTTCCGCGAGGCGCTTGCCGCGTGCCGGATCGAACGAGACGAGCTGCTGTCCACGCGCGTGCATCCACCGCCGATTACCGACGATCGTGTTGATCTCACCGTTGTGCGCGATGAGGCGGAAGGGCTGCGTCATCTTCCACGACGGGGCCGTGTTCGTACTGAAGCGCTGGTGGAAGAGCGCGAATGCCGTCTCGTACGTCTCGTTCTGGAGATCGGGAAAGTACGCGGCCAGATCCGTCGCGCGAACGAGCGCCTTGTAGACGAGCGTGCGGTGGCTCAGCGAGGCGACGTAGAGGTCCTCGAGGCCGGCGTAGCCCGTGCGGAGCTCGATGGCGCGGCGTGAGGCGACAAGCTGCGCCTCGAACCGTTCGGCGGACATGTCCGCGGGACGCGGCACCAGTGCATGCACGAGCGTCGGCCGCGAGCGACGCGCCTTGTCGCCGAGCGCCTCGTCGTCCACGGGGACCACACGCCAGAGGCAGATGGGGAGCTCGTGATCGGCGAGGACGCGCTCCACGAGGATGCGCGCTGTTTCTGCGGCGGCAGGATCGAGGGGCAGGAAGAGCAACCCGACGGCGAGGTTGCCGGGCGTACAGTCGAGGCCGAGCGCTTCCAGCTCGGGGCGGAGGAGCGCGAAGGGAATTTGCGTCATGACACCGGCGCCATCGCCCGTGCGGCCGTCGGCGTCGATGGCACCGCGATGTGACATGCGGCCGAGTGCTTCGAGTGCAAGCGTGAGGAGCGTGCGGCTGGCGCGCCCCTGGATATCGGCGAGAAATCCGACACCACAGGCATCCTTGACCTGCTCCTCGAAACCCGCTGTCCCGTCGAACTCCTCGTCCCGCACGGTTCCCTCCGGCCAATGGTACGGAGGGATGATGGCGGGTTTGGATCCATGCGTCAAACAGAATTAAGTGATACTATCCATGCCTGAAACGCATGGATTCATTAGATTCATTGTGCACCGCAACCGCAGAGCCGTCAGTGTTCAGCTGTCAGCATCAGTTTGCAGCGAGCCAAACCAGGGCAATTCTCCGAAGATGTCCGGTGTCGCAGTCACTGGAAACTGACGCAGATGGCTGACAACTGACGGCTCTGCGGTTGTTGTTGGCTCGAAGCTCAGGCTTGTGTCTGGGCGTAGGCCTCAATGGCGCAGTCAGGAGGTCCAAATGGACGTTCGTCAGCTCGAGATGTTCCGCGCCGTCGTCGAAGAAGGCTCGTTCACGCGCGCCGCCGTCCGGCTGAACGTGTCCCAGTCGGCCGTGAGCCGGCAGCTCCAGCTGCTCGAGGCCGAGCTCGGTGGGCCGCTGCTGCACCGCTCCGTGAAGGGCGTGACCCTGACGGCCGAGGGGCAACTATTGCTGCGCACCGCCAATCGCATCCACCGTGACCTCCGCGAAGCAGTGTGGGAGATCTCGGAGACGCAGAAGCTGAAGCGCGGACAGCTGCGAATCGCCGGCGGCAGCACCGTCTGCCTCTACGTACTACCCAAGCTGCTCAAGAAATTCCGGACGCAGTTCCGAGACGTCGACCTGCTGGTGAAGACCGGCAGCACCCAGGCCGTTCTCCAGCTCCTGAGGAATCACCAGCTCGACCTTGCGCTGCTGACGCTTCCGGTCGCCGGCACGGACCTCGAGGTGACGCCGGCGCTGCGCGAGGAGCTCGTCGTCGTTACGGCACCCAATCATCCGTTGACGAAACATCGCGTGATCGACGCGCAGATGTTGTCCGAGCACCCGCTCGTGCTCTTCGAGCCGGGATCGAACACCCGCATCCTCGTCGACCAGTTCTTCGCCGATCAGCAGATGCCGATGAACGTCGCGATGGAGACCGAGAGCGTGGAGATCATCAAGGCGATGGTCGCGAGCGGGCTGGGAATCGGTATCGTGCCCTATGTCGCCATCGCGGCGGACATGCGCTCCAAGCGATTCGCGTGGGCCCGCGTGAAGGGGCAGCGCCTGCACCGCGAGCAGGCGTGGGTGTACCTGAAGTCGGACTACCTGCCGAGGCCGATCCTGGAAGTGCTCAACGTGTTCGAGGGCATGAAGGAGGAATTCGGGGGAACGCCGCCGCCGCGGTGAAGGGCGGGATGATAGGAGGATAGGACGATAGGACGATAGGAGGATAGGACGATAGGACCGACCGACTACGGCGTCAGAAACGGGAAAGGATTCACCGCGGCGCCCAGCCACCACTGCTTCAGATCCCCGGCTCGTGCCATCGCGAAGTGAAGGTGCGGCGCGCCCGATGCCGCGTTGCCAGTCGTGCCGACGATGCCGATCTGCTGGCCGCGAGTGAGCGTCTGACCATCGGCGAGCCCGGGTGCATACGCGTCGAGATGTCCGTACTTGAGGATGTACCGCCCTGTAGAATCGACCGCATAGACCATCAAGCCGCCCGGCTTGCTGTCGAACAGCTTCAGCACACGACCGTTGGCTGCCGACAGCACCGGCGTGCCGCGCGGTGCCATGATGTCGAGCGCCTCGTGGGGGCGGGTTCCGCCGCGCAGCTCATTGAAGGTGTCGTGGAGCGACTTCGCGGCGATGCCTGCGACGGGCACGCCGAGCTCGCGACGAAGGACGGACGTTTCGTCGCTCGGGATGGGCGTCAGCGGCGTGGAGTCGGGGACGGTGGGTGGAGGTGCGGTATCCGCACGAACCGCGGCGACCATGCCGGTGTCCGGCATGTGAACAACCGGAATCGCGGGATCGCCACCTTCGGGTGGTGGCCGAAGGGATTTGTCCGAGATGGGCGAAGAATCGACGGCCGCGCTCGACGAGTCACGATTGCTCGCTGCGTCCTGGATCTTCACGCATGACGCCGTCAACAGACCAAGTGCTACGACGACCGCGCACTGCACCTGGCGAGAGAAGGGTATCATCACCGCGAGAGTGGCAAGAGCGGGGCCGACCCTTACCTCACCGAACCAAAGGCGCAAGGCGCTCACGCCAGAGCAAGTAGCCCGCGCGCGTCATGTGCAGGCTGTCCGGCCCGAACAGTTCGGGCCGAGGGTGACCGTTTGCGCCGATCATCGGAGTGAAGAGGTCCACGTAGGCCTGAAGCGTGTCGCGCGCCACTTCCCGCTGCACAAGTCGATTGGCCTCGCGCATCTTGTCGACGATGGCCCACCGACTCGGACTCGGCTTGATGGACACGAACGTGATGCGCGTCGTCGGAAGCTGCTGTCGGACCAACCGCACGAATGACCGATAGTCGTTGAGCACATCCGCCGGCGTTCGTCCCGCGCTGAGATCGTTGTCGCCTTCATAGAGCATGATGAGGTGCGGGCGATATGGAAGCACGATTCGGGACGCGACCTGGAGCAGATCCGGCAACGTCGAACCACCGAAGCCGCGGTTCAACAGCGGGACACCAGGGAAGTCAGCACCTGTGTTCGCCCACATCCGGAACGTGGAGCTGCCCGCGAAGACAACGCCGCCCTGCTTCGGGGGAGACGCGCGATCGGCGGCCTCGAAGGCCAGGATCTCGGGCTCGAATGGCACACGCTTCGGTGCATCGGCGACGACCAACGGAGGAAGCGCGGGCAGGCCAGCGAGGAAGTCCGCGAAGGGCTTCTTCCACGCCGCTGCGACCGTGTGCGTTCCGTGCCCGCGCGTGATCGAGCTGATCGGGACGAGAACGAATCGCCCCTTCGCCACGCGAGGCATCAATCGCTCGATAATGCCAAGCTCCGGCGGGTTGACCTGGTCGTCGGCGGAATTGATCGCGAGGAGTGGAACCGTGATGCGCTCCAGCAGCGGCGCGGGATCGTAGTCGCGCGAGGCGTCGAACGCATAGAGGAAATCGTTCGCGTCAAGCGTCTTCATCCGCGAGTTGAGATAGCGCGTGATGATCGCGTCGGCGGAATCGCGCGTCGGCGCATCGCGCTGCTGCACGAGCGGCGCGCTGGTCATGATGTAGAGCAGCTGAAGCGCGCCGCGCAAACCGGACGGCGGAGCGGTGTACTCGCCACCCTTCCATTCGGGATCGTTCCGGATGTCGTCCATCGCCATCCGGCGGATCATGCGATTGCGGCCGGCGATCTGTGTGGGCACACTCGCCAGCGGCACCGCCGCATCCATGAAATCCGGATAGCGCTCGGCCCACACCCAACTGTGCATCCCGCCCATCGACGTCCCCATCACGAGACGGAGATGGTTCACGCCGAGGTGTTCAGTGAGCAGGCGATGGTCCGCGTCGACCATGTCGTCGTAGTTGTAGTGCGGGAAACGCGCGTGCAGTCCCTCACTCGGGCGACTCGAAAGCCCATGTCCGATCGCGTCGGGCAGCACGATGTAGTACTGCGTGGTGTCGAGCGGCTGACCGGCACCGAACAGCTCGTTCGCGAAGCTCGGTGTGAGGAACTGCGTGCCGGCGCCGGTGGTGCCGTGCATGATGAGCACGGCGTTTCGGACGACGCCACCCGCATCGCGACGAGGGGTGCCCAGGGTGCGGTAGTGAAGCTTGAGCTCGGGGAGAGTCTCGCCGCTGGCAAAGCGGAATCCGCGGATGGTGTAGTCGCCGGCGGTACCGGCTTGCGTCTGTGCGCCGAGTACTGCGGCGTGCGAGACGGCGAGGGCGAGGACGAGATGACGGAGAGGCATGGGTCGGAACATGCGCCGTGCAGACAGCGCGTGCAACGACCTGCTGTCCGAACCGCGGAAGTCCAGAAGTGCGACGTCAGCCCGGATTCAGCCGGTCGTCGCAACACTGGTTGTTGAAGG
>DAIUFP010000034.1:0-54330 GCA_036844565.1 Gemmatimonadaceae bacterium
ACAACGGCCCCCGATTCCACAACGGCCCCCGATTCCACAACGGCCCCCGATTCCACAACGGCCCCCGATTCCACAACGGCCCCCGATTCCAGAGAGCCCCTCGCCTCCTGCTCGGGCATCACGAAAGGTCGGGTGCACAACAACCGCAGAGCCGACAGTTCTCAGCCATCAGCTAACTGTTTACAGTCAGCTTCAGGGCGTTGGCGAAGGCAAGGCGTAAAAAGGCGCGGGGAGCTCGAAGCTCCCCGCGCCGAATATCCCAGGCCTGACGAAGCGACGTCAGACACCTCATGCCGCTGCTACCTTCGGGGTCCTGACGGAATTAGAAGGCTGCCGCCCTCCGGGACCTGGGACACTGGTCAATCTAGCGGGGCGGCCGAGTGCGAACAACGTCCGCGACCATTGCCGGGTGCTCAGCTTTCCCGGGCAGCTGCTGCAATGGCGTCGCGCACCACCTGCCCCGCACGCGCCATTGCCGGCGCGTCCACATCGAGATGGGCCACGCCGCGCACACGCGTCGGATTCCACTCGCTGATGAGCACACCACCCTTGCGTGCGCGCGCAACCACGTCGCTGCTCGACACGCCAGGCGGAAGATCGATCATGACGATGTTCGTTTCCGGCGCGACCACGGCCCCTCCAGATGCGCCCTCGAGCGCATCCGCGAAGACGCGGGCGTTGGCGTGATCGTCCGCCAGTCGGCCGAGATTGTGATCGAGCGCAAATAGCGCTGCGGCGGCGAGTATGCCGGACTGACGCATCCCGCCGCCGAAGCGCTTCCTGATGCTGTGCGCGCGGTGCATCGTCGCACTATCGCCCACCAGCAGCGCGCCGACCGGACAGCCGAGTCCCTTCGAGACGCTCAGCATCACGGTGTGAGCGCATGCGCCGAAGTCCGCCAGCGACACGCCGCTCGCGACGCTTGCGTTCCAGAGCCGCGCGCCGTCCATGTGCACGGGGATCCCCTGCGCGTCCGCGAACGCACGAATCGCGCGGAGTTCCGCGAGCGGAACGACCTTGCCGCCGGAGGAGTTGTGCGTGTTCTCGACGCCTATGACGGAAACAGCCGCATCGTGCTTCGACGGGGGCCGCACGACGCGCTGGAGGTCGTCCGCGCTCATGAACGATCGACCCGGTCCGGGACGCACCGGCCGCACCTGGGCGCCGCAGAGCGCCGCGACACCCGCCATCTCCCCGTAGATGAGATGCGCCTCCTCATCGAGCGCCACCTCACTGCCGAGGGCCGCGTGCACGGCGACCCCGGTCATGTTCGCCATCGATCCCGATGGAAAGAACAGGGCGGCTTCCTTGCCGAGGAGCGACGCCACCCGAGCCTCGAGCCGACGTACCGTTGGATCGCCCTCGAGAACGTCGTCGCCAACTTCTGCGGTGGCCATCGCCTGACGCATGGCCGGCGTCGGCTTCGTGACTGTGTCGGAGCGTATGTCGATGAACAAGACGGCGGGTCGAGAGGGCGAAAAAAAGGACCGCAGAAGAACGACGCCGAATCTAGCTCGGCGCGGCCCTTCCTGCAGTCCTCTTTACGTTCTTGCTGCTTGCCGCACGCCGACGAAACTACGGCTTCTTGATCACCGGGACGGAGACTTCCGTCTTCTTCGTGCCGGCAACCGGCCTCTGGATGATCACGGTATCAGGCTTGGTGCCGATAACCGGAGTGGTAATCGATTCCTTCTTCATCTCCACGCTCGGCGTCGTCACCGTGTGGGTGTCCGTGCCGATGGTTGGCGTCTGAACCTGGTACTGATTGTCGCCTGTCTTCTTGCATGCCGCGAGCGGCAGCGAGAGGATGACGAGACCGACGAGCATCTTGCGCATTGGGTAGGCCTCCCTGGGTGGCGTGTTCAGCACCATCCTCAGGCAACCTTCGCGCCAAATGTCGTGTTCGGCACGCCTTCAGTTGAGAAACACTTCCCTTTGACGCTTGCGGGTACGCCTGAGCTCGTACACCTGACCAACCTCGCCTCCAAGGATGAAAACGAGCGCCGCGTAGTACACCCAGATGACGAGAACGACGATCGCCGCGATGGAGCCGGAGTAGAGTGATCCGGGATTGAACGAGCCTACGTACAGGGTGAACAGGAACTTGGCGAGCTCGAACATCACGGTCGTGAACACCGCGGCGACCCACGCGGTCTTCGCACGCACGCGACGCACCGGCAGGTACTTGTAGATCGCGAAGAACATGGCGGCCAGGAGGACGGAGGCGGCGAGATGGCTGCCCCACGCCTTGGCGTGACCCATCACGTCATGCCGGATTCCCAGGTCTTCCAGCACTTGCACACTGCTGTTCGTGGCAATCAGCACGTACGTGCTGATGAGCGTGTTCGCGGTGATCAACACGGTCGAGAGGATGGTCATCTCGATATCGAAGATCTTTCCGGCGATGATGCTGCGCTCGTTCTCGATGTCGAACACGCTCGCGAGCACTGTGCGCAGCGATCCAAACAGGCGCGTCGAGAACCACACGAAGCCGATGGAGCTCCAGATGGGCAGCTTCTGGTGCGTCGAGAGGATCTGGCTCAGCAGCAGATGGTACGGTGAATCCGGTCGCTCTTCGTGCGTCGGCACCAGGCGGTCGAGATAGTGCGTCACGACCTCGGTCGCGCCGGCGGATGACTTGTTCAGCAGGAACGTCAGGAACCAGATCAGCAGGAGGACGAAAGGCACCGCCGCCAGCAGGATGTTGAACGCGATGCCGCCAGCGAGGAACAGGACGTTGTCCTCGCCGGCGTTGTCCCACACGCGCTTGGCGTAATCGCGGAGCGTCCAGCCGAAGCTGATGAAGGGCGAGCGCAACCAGACGCGCTGCGCGAGCACGCCTCCATCCTCCGGGGGCGCAGCCTCCTTCCGCTCGTCAGACAGTGGCTTTGTCGTTCGCGAGCGGAGGCGCACGCTTCACCCGGCCGGCACGAGCGACGCCCGCTCCCGCATTGTACGCGGCCTTCGTCTCGGCGAGCTGCGTCTCGAGCTCCTCGCGTGCCTGCAGCGCCGCCTCGCGACCGGCGTTGATCGCGCGCGAGACCTGTCGCTTCCTCGTGATGACCGCCTCCCGCACGCTGTCGATCTGCTCTTCGACCCGAGCCTTCGCACCCTCGTACGTATCCGCGACCTGCCCGCTCACCTCTTCGGCCACGCCCTTCACGACATCGCCAGCCTGCCTCACCTTGCGACGGATCTCCCCGCGCGTCTCCTCCCCGCTGCGCGGCGCGAACAACAGCGCAACGGAGGCGCCGATCAACACGCCGATGAGGAGGCTGCTCGCGTCGCCGTGCTTCTCGATGACGATGTACGGTTCGTCGTGCTCGTGATTCCGCATGTGCACTCCTTGCTGGCCGAGGCTCAACGCCCCTTTCTGGCCGTTGGTTTCTTCTGCGGGGTCCGCGATGGCGGCGCCGCTTCCTTGTGCTTCACGGGCTTCGGAGCCGCCGCCTTTGCCGGCGCCGCACTGACCGCGTCAGCCGCTCCCGCCCCCTGCCCGGCGCCGCCATTGATCAGCTGCAGCAACTCCCCTCGCACTTCGCGTTCCGAAAGCCCCAGGACGGTTCCCGTGCGTGCCGTGTCACCGGATGTCGAGGCAAAAGTGCGCAGGACGAGTTGCTGTCGCGCCTCCGCCGCCGTTGCGCCGACCGGAATCGTGAGCGCCGAGGGCATGCCGCCACCATTCCGGAGATGCCGCGGAATGATGTCCGACGGGCCGATCGTCGTGCCGCGCGACATGATGACTGCACGCTCCACGGCGTTCTTCAGCTCGCGAACGTTGCCGGGCCAGTGGTACCCCATGATCCACTCCCACGCGGCGTCGTCGAATCCCGTGATCACCTTTCCGTTCTGCTGCGCGAAACGACCGAGGAACTCGTTGGCGAGCAGCTGAATGTCGTTCGCGCGCTCGCGGAGGGGCGGGAGATCGATCTCGACGACGGCAAGGCGATAGTAGAGATCCTCGCGCAGCTCGCCATCGGCGATCGCCTTCTGGAGATTCTTGTTCGTGGCCGCGAGAATGCGGATGTCTACGCTGATCTCCTTCTTGCCGCCCAGGCGCCGGATCTGCTTCGTCTCGATCGCACGCAGCAGCTTCACCTGGATGTCCGGCGGCATCTCGGCCATCTCGTCGAGGAAGATGGTGCCGCCACTCGACATCTCGAACGCGCCCTGCTTCTCACTGATTGAGCCGGTGAAGGCTCCCTTCTCGTGACCGAACAGTTCGTTCTCGAGAATTTCTTTCGGGAGCGCCGCGCAGTTGAGGGCGAAGAAAGGACCCTTCGCGCGGTCGCTCTTGGTGTGCAGCGCACGCGCGACCAGCTCCTTGCCGGTGCCGCTCTCACCAAGAATGAGGACGCTCGCGGTGCTCGGCGCCACGGCTTCGATCACCTGATAGACCGACCGCATCGATTCGCTCTGACCTGTGAGCTCAGCGTAATGGGTGAGCCCCTCCAGTTTCGACGCGAGCTCGCGGTTGGTTTGCTGCACCTGATACTTGTCGAGTGCCTTCGGGATGAGCGCCTTGAGGCGGTTCAGCTTCTCGGCGTTGAGCGGCTTCTCGATGTAGTCGTATGCGCCCTGCTGCATGGCTTGCACGGCGGAGTCGACCGTCGCCTGCCCGGTGATGATGATGCACTCCGTTGGAATGGAGCGGGCCTGCAATTCGCCGAGGAGCGCAAGGCCGTCGAGCCGGGGCATCTTGAGGTCCGCGAGGACCACACCGTACCGCTCCGCGGACAACATCTCGAGCGCCTTCTGGCCGTCGCCGACGACGTCGACGCTATAGCCGGCGTCCTCGAGAATCGCACTCAGTCCTGTCGTGATCGCCGCTTCATCATCCGCGATGAGAATCTTTGCCTTCATCGTTCCTCGTGCCGTAGCAACTCCGCTCGCGTGGCGATTCATGCGCGCGGAAAAGTCAGTGTGAGATCATTCCCTTCACTCGAGCGCACGCCCGCGCCGCGAAGGATCTCCGCGAGCGCATCGGGTATCGATGCGGAACGCGCTTCGGCCGCAAACCGGACTTGCACGCCGTCCTCCGTCGTGGCGAGGGTACACGTCACGCCCGACTGCGACGTGCCGCGGGCGGGACTGACCACGAGATCAAGAAGGGGCGCAAGCAGTGCGAGGCGCACGACGTCGGATGGTACGCGTGAAAAAGTCGAACCCATGGATGCGTCCTCGACCAGCCGCACCGTTGCGTCGTCCGATGACGTCGACGCTCCACAGATGGTGACGACGCGGCGCAGGATGACGCCAACATCGACCGGAGTCCGTTCCGCCTTGCCGAGGGCGAGAACCGCATCGATCAAGGTAGTAAGTCGTTCGAGCTGATGCCCAGCGGATTCACCGAAGCTCGCGACCGCGGACGCCGGCGTATCCGGCCGCGCGGCGCGGGAGCGGATCACCTCGAGATTCACCGACACGCCGTTGAGAGCATCCTTGACGTCATGCGAGGCGCGGCCGATCGCACGCTGGAGCGTGGCCAGCCAGAGGGATGCTACGTCTTCGAGCGCGGAAGTCGGCACCACTCAGTCTGAAAGATCCGCGTCGTCCGGCGCGGCGAGATGCGCCGGCGTGGCGTCGACCGGCATCACGCGCTGCTGCGCCACCGGCACGACATACTTCTTCACCGCGGCGGCGGTGCCGCCGATGGCGAGCTGCTCGAAGAGGAAACGGAACTTCTGGTCGTACACGGCGCCGATGCTCTGCTTCACATCGGCGGGCAGCGACCAGAGCTTCTGCTTGAAGGGTCCGATCGCCTTCTTTCGCGTCTTGTAGAAGAACTGCTCGTCCGAATCCGTCGGCTTGCGCTCGTCCTTCGCATTCTCGGCGAGCCACGCGTACATCTCCGAGCGCAGCGCGTCGGGCATGTGGTCGAACATCATGTTCTGGAAATTCGTCGCGAGGTGAATCTCCGCGGTTTCGCGCTTCGGGAAGTTGTGGAATGCCGTGTCGGGGAGTGTGGACGCCCCGTGCTGCACGGCGCCCGCGAGCCCATACTCGTCACGCGCCATCTTCCCCAGCTTTTCCAGCGTATCAAGGTCGAGCTTCACGTCGGCGATCGAGCCGTCGGCGAGCACCGTGCCGCCATGCGACGTTCCGCTCTGCACGCTGATCTTCGAAAGCCCTTCCATCCCGGACGGCCGTGTGGCATTGAAGCCGTCCATGTACGCCCTGAGCTCCTCGACGGTGGAGTTCTCCGTCCCCACCTCGCCGATCTCGCCTCCGACGGAGATGTTCACGCCTGGCGGCTGCACCCGGCGCACCTCCTTCAAGATGTCGATGCCGACTTCGTAGTTGAGGCGCTGCTGTTCGGACAGCGTCGACTTGCTGAGATCCACGAGCGTGGACGTGTCGATGTCGATGTTGTAGAAGCCGGAGCCGACCGCCTCGCGAACGAGGGCCTTGACGCCGTCCACTTCCAGCTTGGGATCCACTGCGTACTTCTTGTGGTTCACCTGGAAGTGGTCGCCCTGGATGAAGAGGGGTCCCTGGTACCCCTCGCGAAGTGCGGCCGCGATGATCACCGCCACATACTCGGCGGGCCGCTGCTCCGTGTACGCAATCTCCGAGCGTGCGATCTCCAGGATGAATGCGCCGGCATCGAGCGCGATGGCGGTCCGGAAGATGGATCGCGCCGTGTCGTAGGTGGCCGCGCGAACGTTGATCGCCGGCACCGTGAACCCGTGCACATCACCTCGTCCGCGAGCGAGATACAGATCGTGGATCGATGCGGGTCGCACTCCGGCGCCCTGCCCGATCTCCCAGATCATCCAGCGTGCATACTCGCGGACTTCGCCCGTTCCGAACACGGCGGCGCGCACGAGCTCGTCCATCTTCTCGTTCGCGAAAGCGTCGGGACGAATCACCGTGAGTCGCGCATCGGCGATGGAAACGGCGTCACCGAAAAGTGTGTTCAGAGCATCGACGTCGAGCATTTATTCCTCGGAATTGTGAAAAGCATCCTATCGTCCTATCGTCCTATCCTCCCGCCGCAAGCTCGCCGGGCGATGAATGGCTCGCAAGTCTAGATGACGTGTGACGGATCCGACTTGGGAAGCAGCTCCCACTCGGCGCGGGCAGCTCCGGCGTCGGTGCGCCCCAACATGGCGTACGTGAACTGCTTCCCGAGCTCGACGCCCGGCTGATCGAAGGCGTTCACGCCATACAGCCGTCCCGCGTAAGCCGTGGCGATCTCCAGGAACATCAGCAGCGCGCCGACATGCCACGCATCCACCCGTTCGAGCGAGAGCGTCATATTCGGCCGCCCGCGGCGCGCGAGTGCACCCGCGGTGGCCCGTCGCTCGATGTCGAGCAGCTCGCCCAGGTGATGTCCGCCGAGGTATGCGAGCTCCGGAATATCCTGATGAAGACGTGGAATCTCCACGTCGGCCGCGCCCTCGTCGACACTGATGAAGGTGACTGTCTTGTCCCCCGGACCTTCCATGAAGAGCTGGACTTTGGAATGCTGGTCGGTGGCACCGAGCGCGCCGAGCGGCGTAGGGCCAAATCCGGGATCTCCGGCCGAGCGGTGCTTGCCGAGGCTCTCTGCCCAGAGCTGCACGAACCAGTCGGCCATGTCGCGCAGTGCGTCGCTATAGGGCATGAGCACGTGGATGTGCCGCCCATGGCGCTCGTCGGCGATGTGCTGGAGTGCCGCGAACGTGCCCGCGATGTTGTTCTTGATGTCGCCGGACGCGCATCGGGTGCGCATGTCGGCGGCACCCGCGAGCAACTCGCCGGTATCGATGCCAACGAGCGCGGCGGGAAGGATGCCGACCGGTGTCATGACACTGAATCGGCCGCCCACATTGGACGGGATGTCGAGCGTGGCAACGCCTTCAGTGCGTGCGATGGCCCGGAGTGCACCCTTTTCCGGGTCCGTGACGAACACCAGGCGATCCTTCGCTTCGGCATCGCTCAACGAGGCAGCCAGGCGCGCGCGAACGATCAGGTACTGCGCCATGGTCTCGGCGGTGCCACCCGACTTCGACGTCACGATGAACAACGAGTGGCGCAGGTCGAGTCGGGCGAGCAGTGCGGAAATATTCGCCGGATCGACGTTGTCGAGGACATGCAGCCGCGGTTGACCGCCTCGTGCCGCGTCGTCGAGGAGATTCCACTGCGGCGCACAGAGGGCCGTGCGGAGTGCGATCGGACCAAGCGCCGACCCACCAATGCCGAGAACCACCACGTCCGTGAGCGCGTCCGCGCCCGAACGCGCGCGCTGGCGCTGGACAAATTCGAGGGTTTGCCGGTGCAGGTCGCGGTTGCCGGGGAGGTCGAAGAATCCCAGCGAGCCGCCGGAATACTGCGCCACTACGGCCCGATGCGCGTCGCCGAATGCTTTCGCCGCGCCGCTCCAATCGCTGACCGTTATGCCGCCATGGATCGGCGGGGCCATCATGTTCGTATAATCGAGTCGAATCGTCACGCGTTTGCCGGTCCGTGTTTCGTGGTTTCCGGAAACTAAACGCGACTCGACCGTTCGGCGCGGATATCCGAACGAAAAGCGCCCCCGGAACCATGAGGCTCCGGGGGCGCAATCACCATCAGGACCAGCAGCGGCAAATCAGGCGCGACGGCGACGTGCGACGCCGACGATGCCGATCAGACCGGTTCCGAGCAGCATGAGTGACGCCGGCTCCGGTGTTGCCGTTACTTCAACGTTGATGGCGACACGGGCCATCTCGTTGGTACGAGCCGCGTCCGAGTAGGCCAACAGCGCAAAGGTATACTCACCAGCATCGTTGGCGTCGAACGGGGCGCCAAAGTAGCCGAGATTGGATGAATCCTGAATCGGGGTGTTCGCACCGTCGATGTTGTAGCCGAGCAACGTGGTGGTACCGACACCCTTGTCCACGTCGATGAAGAGCGTGAAGTACCGCGTGATCGCGCCCGTCCCAAGCACGGCATAGTCGAAGTTCCAGGCTGCCAGAGGAGCGTTGGTCGCCCCGCCGGTGCTGTAACCAGCGTTGGCGAAGAACGTTCCTGCTCCGTCGTTCGTGAGCAGAGGACTGGTATACCGCGGCGTGGCGGACAAAAAGAGGTGTGCGCCTTCGGCGCCATCCTGCTCGACCGCGGCGGTGGAGATGCCGGTGCCGCCGAAATTCACCTTGTCCGTCGGTCCGAAGGTGCCGGCGGGAGCGATCGGACCGGCGAACGTCGTTGGCGTCTGGGCCTGCAGCGGTGCAATCGCAAAAGCGACGGGAAGAACTACGGCAATGATCCTTCGCATTGTGTGACTCCTCAGGAACTGTGACCGCGACGGCGCAGCCGCCAAGTGTTGTCTGATGAACGACCGCGTTGCATCAGACGGGTGACGGCATAGGGTAAGGCAAGTGTCGTTCCGGCTATGTTTCGCATGTAAACTATTGTCATACCTTAAGTTACGCATTGTTTGACATTTGTGACATCCGTCACGATGTGGCGAGAGCGCTACACAAATGCATCATGCCCGCATCATCGAAGCACCTCAAATGCGAACCACCAATCCGTCAAATGCAGGCGCAATTCCGGGCGGCAACTCTGCCGCGAGCGACGCATGAAGATTGTCGTGGGTCAGGTGCGTGAGATACGTCCGTTCGGCACCAACCGCACGCGCCACTTCGATTGCCTCAGGCAGGCTCAAGTGCGACCGATGGGGGCGCCGGAAGAGGGCATTCACCACGAGAACCTCGGCTCCCCGCAGCGCAGCGAGCGCCTCACCCGGGATCGCCTTCGCATCGGTGACATAGGCAAGCGGCCCCATGCGGTATGCGAACACGGTCACGGGACCATGCGGGACGGGAATCGCCGTGACGTCCATGCCGGCGACGTGCACGGTCTCCCAGGGCGCCATCAGCACCGCGCGCCCCTGAGGTTTCAACGACCCCGGCAACGGGCGGATCGCATCGTCGAAGATGTAGTCGAACTTCTTGGCGATGGACTGCATCGTCTGCGCTGAGCCGTACATCGGCATGTGCTCGTTGCGACGAGCCGTGATCGCCCGCAAGTCGTCGATGCCATGCGTGTGATCGGCGTGATCATGCGTGTACAGCACGGCGTCGACGTCGTCGATCCCCGCCGCCAGCAGCTGCAGTCGCAGCTCGGGTGGCGTATCCAGCAGAATCACGCGACCCGCGCCGGTTTCCACGGCCGCTCCTACGCGGGTGCGCCGATCACGGGGGTCACTCGACCGGCAGACTGCGCACCCGCACCCGAGCTGCGGCACGCCGAAGCTCGTGCCCGTGCCGAGGAACGTCAGCTTCACGAGGTCAGACCGTTTCCACCTTCATGAGGTTCGTCGTGCCGGGTACGTCGAAGGGCACACCGGCTGTGACGACGATGCGATCGCCGTCGCGCGCGAGGCCATGCTCCCTCACCTGGTACAACGCCAGCGTCACCATGCCCTCATACGTCTCACAGTGCTCCACGAGACAAGGGACGACGCCCCACACCAACGCGAGCTGTCGATACGTGCGCTCCTGATCCGTCAGCACGAGAATGGGAACGTTCGGGCGGTGCGAGGCCACGATGCGCGCGGAGAAGCCGCTCTTCGTGAACACAATGAGCGCCGGCGCGCCGAGGCTGCGCACCGCGGAAGTTGCCGCCGCGGCGATCGCCTGCTCGGTGGAAACAACGTTGTCGCCCGGCGCACGCCGCTCGTCCGTCCGAACGACGCGTGGATGGCGCTCGATCTCGGTGATGATGCGCGACATCGCCTCGACCGCAAGCCGTGGGTACTGGCCCGCGGCCGTCTCGGCGGAGAGCATCACCGCGTCCGTCCCGTCGAAGATCGCGTTCGCCACGTCACTCGCTTCCGCGCGCGTCGGCCGCGGATTGGAGATCATCGATTCCAACATCTGAGTCGCCGTAATCACCGGCCGTCCGAGCTTGTTGCAGAGCGCGATGATCTTCTTCTGCGCGATGGGAACTTCCTCGAACGGCAGTTCCACGCCCAGGTCCCCGCGCGCGACCATGACTGCGTCGGACGCACGGACGATGCTTTCGATGTTCTCCAGCGCCGAGTCCTTCTCGATCTTCGCGACGACGAGCATGTGCTTCGGAATCTTCTCACGCAGCTCAGCGATGTCCTGCGCGCGACGGACGAAGCTGAGCGCGAGGAACTCGAGGTCGTGCTCGACCGCGAAGGCCACGTCCGCCCAGTCCTTCGCCGTGATGGACGGCGCGCTCACCGCCACACCCGGCAGGTTCATGCCCTTGTGGCTCTTGATCATTCCGCCGTGCAGCACGCGCGCCGTAACGGTATGCGTCCCGACGTCCAGCGCCACGAGCTCGATCAGGCCGTCATCCACCAGGATGCGGTCGCCGACCCTGAGGTCCGTGCACAGCCCCTCATATGTCGTCGGAAACTGGCCTGCGGCGGCCTCCTCGCCCGCCACCAGCACGATGTCCTCTCCGTCAGCCACGCTTCGCGGCTCGTCGAGATCTCCGATGCGGATGCGGGGCCCTTGCAGGTCGCCGAGGATTGCGACGGGGCGGCCAAGCTCGGCGGCCGTGGATCGCACGAGCGCGACGGTGGCCTTGTGCTGCTCGTGCGTGCCATGCGAGAAATTGAGCCGTGCGACACTCAGCCCGGCTTCCATGAGGCTACGCAGCGTCTCGCGGTTGTTCGAGGCCGGACCGAGCGTGCAGACGATCTTAGTGCGAGGAAAAGGCACAGGCGTTGGTTTGCGTGAGAAATGGCGGAAGGAACTGACTGGACGTGCGGGAACGGTCGAGCGGCTCGTCCATCAGAGCGTGCTGACTTTGTTTTGGAGTCTGAGCGTGAGGGTTTCGAAGCTCTTCTGGAAGCTGGCGAGTCCGTCTTTCAGCAACTTGTCGGTAACGTCCGACATGACGACGCCAGCCGCCGCGAGCTCCTTCATCGTGCGCTCCGCACCGGCGAAGTCGGCGTCGACAGTTCGGCTGGTTTCGCCATGGTCACGGAACGCCTCGATCGTGGCGGGCGGCATGGTGTTCACCGTTTCGGGCCCGATCAGCTGCTCGACGTAGAGGACGTCGCGATAGGCGGGATTCTTCGAGCTCGTGCTGGCCCAGAGCGGGCGCTGCAGGCGAGCGCCCGCGGCGGCGAGGGGTGCCCAGCGCGCGCCCGAGAACTGTTCGCGGAAGAGCTTGTAGGCCAGTTGCGCGTTGGCGACGGCGGCCTTCCCGCGAAGAGCGAGAATGCCCTCGCGCGCCTCTGGAGCCGCGGCAGCGGCGAGCGCATCGAGGCGCTTGTCAATTTCCGTATCGACTCGGCTGACGAAGAATGATGCGACTGATGCAATGCGATCGATTGGCTTCTTTGCCGCGACCCGGTCTTCGAGGCCGGATAGATACGCCTCGATGACGCGCCGGTGCGCGGCGATCGAGAAGAGCAGCGTAATATTGACGTTCAGTCCCGCGCCGATGAGGGTGCGCACCGCGATTGCGCCCTCGGTCGTTCCGGGAACCTTGATCATGACGTTGGGACGGTTCACCGTGGCCCACAGGCGTTCCGCTTCGGCCACCGTCTCCTTCGAGTTGTTGGCGGCACTCGGTGAGACTTCGATCGAGACGTAGCCATCCGCCCCGTTCGTCTCCTCGTACACGGGCATGAAAAGATCGCACGCGTCGCGTACGTCGGAGGTTTCGACCAGTTCGAACAGCTCCATTGCGGAGCCTCCCTGCGGAGCACCTCGAAGCTGATCATCGTAGGCAGTGCCGTCCGCGAGCGCCTTCTCGAAGATGGTGGGGTTCGACGTCATCCCCGTGAGCGCGTCGTCGCGAATGCGACGTGTGAGCTCGCCATTGCGAAGGATGTCGCGGGCGATGAAGTCGAGCCAGATGGACTGGCCGGCGTCGTGGAGCAGCTTGAGGCGATTCGTCATTGCCATGATGTATGAGAGGGTCGACGCAAGATACTCAGATTCGCGCGCCGTTTCGTGATCGCGCGGCGGGCGCGATGCGCGTGACGATCGGCTGGAGAGACGACGCGGACGGACTCGCCTTGCGGAGGCGTTGACGTCGCCTGCGGGCGCGGGTGCAAAGCTCCCGCAGTATGCGGTGGAGCGCAACCGGGCGTGGAGACAACCGGCTCCGCGAGCTGCGAGTGTGACCGTGCGCACAGAGAGGGTCGCGCAAACGAGCTGACGAGCTCGGCAATTAGCGCCGGTGGCGCGAGTTCGGAGCAGTTTCAGAACTTTTTTCACGGTTTTTTGTCGAATTGCGCGGCGACGGCACGGGGTCTGCCATTCCCCGAGCTCGGCAGAACTGCGACGACCCTCGTCGCACCCGCAACCTCGCCCGCGGGGAACGAGATCATTGGGCGACGGCGACGGAGGACAAGGATGAAGACCAGGAACTTTGTGTTGAGTGCACTCGGCCTCGCAGCCGCCATTACATTCGGCGGAGCCGAGTCGGCATCTGCACAGGCGAGATCGACCACGCGCATTCCGGTGCGCAAGGAACAACCAGCGGAACCAGTCGTAGCGAAGCCGGACACGGTGTTCATTCGCAGCAAGCCCGACACGATCACGCTGCGGGGCCGTGTCGACACGCTCACGATCCGCACGCGTCCGGATACGATCATCCAGATGGAGGTGCTTCCGAACCAGAAGCTCCCGGGTGTGTACTTCGGGCTGGCGGCGGGTATTGCTGTTCCGATGAACAACTTCCGCGATTTCCAGCATGATGGATTGGACCTGAACGCGCAGCTGGGTTGGTTCCCGGAGAACGGCGCGATCGGTATCCGCATCGACGGCAACTACGCGAACTTCCCACGCCGGAAGTCGGTTCCCCTTGCGACGCTCAAGGACACCAAGCTGATGTCGGGCATGGCTGACCTCGTCTGGCGTATCCCGCTGGATCGCAAGAGCCACGTCAACCCGGTCATCTACCTGCTGGGCGGCGGCGGCATCGATCACTTCTCGGACTTCAACAACTACGTCAACAGCGAAGGCAAGACCGTCTCGGTCAGCACGACGGGCGGCACGAGCGGCACCAAGTGGGACTACAACGTTGGCGCTGGCATCGATTACACGCTGGGCGGCCTGCACTTCTTCAACGAAGGCCGCTACGTGACCATCATGACGGACGGCGGCAACACGCACTACTGGCCGATCCTGATGGGTCTCAAGTTCTACTAAACATCGGGCGCAACTTGTGCATACTGCGGGGGACGTGGAACATCACGTCCCCCGCAGTGTATTTTGAGCCTATGACGCTGAACCCAATGACGCGAATTCTCTCGAGCCTTCTGCTGGTTTCCACGGTATCGCTCGCGGCACAAGCACAGGACTCCGGCCGGACGCTCAGCACGGCCGACGGAAAGACACGCGCTGTCTCTGATTCGGCGGAAACGCAGCAGGCCGGGCACAGCTGGTTCGTGTCCCTGCTCCGCAAGATCGCTCGCCGGAGTGACGAGACCGTCGCGGACACTGCCGGCGCCGTCACGCCGGACGCCAGCGACGTCGTAGCCACCGAGGCCGCAACGACGGCGCGGTCGTTCAAGTCCCGCAAGGACAGCCTGGGTTGGGAATCCGCCCGCACGGTGGCCGAAAATTCGAATGGCTACCGCGTGATCGTCGATCTCTTCAACAAGGAACTGCGCGTCATCGATCGCGAAGACACGTTGCGCACCGCCCCAGTGGCGACGGCGATGAACGCCACCCTCGAGTATGGTGGCCGGACCTGGCGCTTCGAGACGCCCCGTGGTGTTCGTACCGTGCGCGGAAAGGAAAAGGATCCCGTCTGGACCCCGCCCGAGTGGCATTTTGCCGAAGTAGCCTCGGAGCACCACCTGAAGCTGGCGCATCTAACGCGTGGACATCCGGTGAAGCTCAAGGACGGCACGAAGCTGCTCGTGAAGGGCGACGAAGTCGGCATCATCCGGCCCGGGAGCAAGGAGTTCGAGCCGATGGTGCTCGACGAACACATCGTGTTCGACAACACGCTCTTCGTCCCGCCAGCGGGAACCAAGAACAGCCACATCGCCGGCGAGCTCGGCCACTTCCGTCTCGATCTTGGCGAGGGGTACCTGCTGCATGGCACACCCTACGCGAAGTCGATCGGCGCGGCGGTCACGCATGGCTGCGTGCGCCTGCGTGACGAGGACATCGAGTGGCTGTACGAGAATGTACCGGTGGGCACGAAGGTCTACGTCTACTAGCCCGCCTATTTGAGGAAGCGCTCGAGCAGTGATCCGGCACGCCGGGTCACTGCTCTTTTTGCGTCCGGTCTCGCCAACGTGGGATCGCCAATCCGCCGGCCTCTTCGTAGAAGCTGATGCTGCCCGGCGACAGTTGCTTCGTGAGCAGGATGATCTGTCCCGTGTGGAGAGCAAAATGCTCGACCACATGGTAGATGGCGTCGAGGACCGAGACGTCGCGCCCCTGGATCACCCGGCGGGACTCAAGACCGGCCGGCGTTAGGGCGCCGATGACGGCGTCAGCTTCACTGAGGGTTGCCCTGAGCCGCTCGAACAGCTCACGGGTGCCGGCTCCGGTCGTCGCAGCAAACTCGGTGGAGCGTAAACGACCGTCGGCTGCACCACCGACGCTGCTGACGATCCATTGCCGCACGTTGCCCTCGAGGTGCAGTAGCAAGTTGCCGATGCTGTTCGAGGCAGGGTCGCTCCGCTGCCAGAGTGCGTCTTCGGGGAGCACGTCGAGGCACTGACGGATCTTCGACGGATGCTCGTGGCCGAGGTATTGGCGTGAGCGCTCGATGAACTGCGCGGCGATGGTCATGGCGCGATTTGGTGTGGCTGGAAAGCAAAGCGGGGGCGCCCATGGGCGCCCCCGCAAACATGTCGACGAGCGGTGACGCCTAGGGCTTGATCTGCACCGGAGTTCCGATGGGAACCGAGCTCCATATCTGCTCTATCTCCTCATCGGTCAACGCAACGCATCCATTCGTCCAGTCGTTGACGCGGTGCGTTGCGCCCGCGGCGCCGAGTCCGTTCGGGAGGCCGTGGATCATGATGTCGCCGCCCGGCTGCACGCCGGCGGCGAGGGACCGGGCGCGATGGACCGCGTCCGGATACGAGATGTGGAGGGCGAGGTGGTATTTGCTGTTCGGCTGGCGGGCGTCAATGTAGAAGATGCCCTCCGGTGTGCGCCGATCGCCCGCGCTCAACTTGTCACCGCGCGGGTTTCCGCCGAGCGCAACCAGATAGCTGTGCATCGGCTTGCCATCGCGAAAGAGCGTGAGCACGTGCGCCTTCTTCTCGATCACGATGCTGTCCGCGAGCCCAATGGGCGGCAGCATGGCGGTAGATATGGCGAGCGGCGCCATTCCGGCGAGCGGAGCGGGCGCGGCAACGATCATGTTGGTGGAGAGAACACTGACGAGCAGGGCGTGCAGCATGGCTCGTGGAAGGCGGGAAGCCAATAGTACGCACGAGGTCGGCACGGCGTCCAGTGCCGATTCGGTTTGGTCTCTCATTGGACGATCGATCTCCGGTAAAGTTGCAGGAGGCTGAGCACGCACTCTGTCATGGGTACGCACGCCTGATTGCCACGGTGCGCTCCAGCTCATCTCGCGCCTGAAGCACCTTTTCGCGCAGGTCCCGAGGCAGCGCATCGCGTCGCTTCAGCACCACATCAACGGCAGCCAGCGCAGCCGCCGATCGCTGTCCGTCCAGAGTGGCTGATACCCAGTTGCCCAGGAAAAAGATCCGCCGGTTGCGTTGAACCCACGGAAGGCTGTCGAGTGCGGGCACGAGGTACGCGCGCGTGAGAGACTCGTGCTCAGGATCGTTGAACGCGCGCAGGCTGGCCGTCACCCAATCCTCGTTGAGCTGCCGGTCCGCGAAGTAGCGATTCCAGTAGGTCGCCTTGGTTGTGGAGTCGGGCTTCGCCGCACCGGCCACGAAGGCGCGGCGCCGGCCCTCGGATGTCGAATCCCTTCGCGTCTCTTCGTCGAGTCGCTTTTGTGCCGTGGGTGCGTTGCGGGCCACGAGACTGGTCACGATGGCCCATCGTGTTGGCGGCCGAAGCGGCGCACCAGCGAGGGTCGTGCTGTCGAGCATCCCCTCGAGCGTCACGAGCGCGCGCGGTGAGCGTGCGAGCCCGATCCAGGTGTCGAGCTGGTTTTTTCGGATGCCGTACGACCGCGTCGTGTCATTCGCGATCGCGAGGAGCACCCGCTCCGCATCCGGCCGCACCCGCTCCTGCTGCTCCGGTGACAGGTACGCCAACACCGCACGCGACATCCGTCCAAGAATGACCGGGACGATCTGCTCGTCCTTCTCACCGGGGAGCTCGCGGAGGGCGAGCGCGACGAACCGCGCTGGTGCCAGCCGCGCGTCGCGCACCTGATCCCACAGAGCGCCCCACAGCATGGCCCGCACGAAATCATCGTGTACGTCGCCGAGGTGACCCTCGAGCCACTGTACGGACCTGTCGTCGAGATGCGTGAGTGCGTAGCCGTAGTCGGACGCATTCACGAACAGGAAGTCGGGAGCGCGATGGCCTGCCGCAGGTACAACCGTGACTCGACCGCGCAGCTCCACTGGGATCCGCTCAGACACGCCGTCGGCGTAGCCGAGGAGCACCTCCGTTTTGATCGGCCACGGCGCGGGACCGGACAGCGGACGTGCTGGACGCTGTTCGATCACGAGGCTCGTCACTCGTCCGTTGCGCACTTGAAGCCGCGGAGTGAGGACAGGCATTCCCGGACGACGAATGTAGTTGGCGCCCCACTCGTCGAGCGACCGGTGAGACGCCTGACCCACTGCGCCGAGCAGATCCTCCCACGTCGCGTTCCCATACGCGTGGCCGCGAAGGTACGACCGCAGGCCATCTCGAAAAACGGTATCGCCGACGAGATAGTTCAGCTGCTTGAGGATGCCGGGCGCCTTGTTGTAGACGATCGCGCCATAGTTGCTCTTCGCCTGATCGAGGTTCGCGAGCTCCTGCCATACGGGCGTCGTTCCGGCGGACGCGTCGACGGAATACGCGGCTGGCTTGTTCCGCAGATAGAAAGTCTTCCAGGGATTGGCGGACGGATCGAGATCGGCCTGCATGACCGCCGCGAGATACGTCGCAAAGCCCTCCTTCAGCCACAGGTCGTCGAACCAGCGCATCGTGGCGAAATCGCCGAACCACTGATGCGCGACCTCGTGAAAGATCGTGGCCTCGCGGCCGAGAAGCTGCGAAAGCGTTGGACGCTCGCGATAGATGAAGCTCTCTTCGTTGTAGAACACCGCACCGGGATGTTCCATGCCGCCGAACGGAAACGCGGGCGCGAGCAGGAAGTCGAACTTCTGGAATGGGAATGGCTGCGCGGTGTAGTTCTCCAGCCAAGCGATTGCGCGCGCATTCAGCGCGAGGAGCGTGTCGGCCTCCACTTCGCGGGCGCGAGATGCACGTGAGTAGAGCGAGATCTGGCGCCCTCGCATCGTGGCCGTCGTGACGGCCCACGGCCCCGCCGCAAACGCGATGAGGTACGTGCTCATCGGCTTCGATTGAGCGAAGTGGAACGTCTTGCCGCTCGACGACGAGTCCACGCTCAGGACGGGGCCGTTCGCGAGTGCGGTCCAGTTGCGCGGCGTGGTGAGCGTCAGGCTCACCGTCGCCTTCAAGTCCGGCTGGTCGAAGCAGGGGAAGAGCTGGTTCGCGTCGGCGGGAACGAGCAGCGTGTAGAGATAGTCCGCGCCGTCGGTGGCATCGTGAAAGCTGATGATGCTCGCTCCTGCCGGAGCGATGGCGGTCGCGAGGCGCATCGCGACTGTGTTGTTGCCGTCGCGCAGGGCGGCAGACGGTATGACCACGTGTCCGTTCGTGCGTTCGGGCGCAATCGCGGCGCCATTCACGGTAACGCTGTCAGACGACTGTCCACGGAAATCGATCACCACGTCGCCGCCGCCGCGCCGAGTAAACTCCATGCGCACGTGGCCTGTTGCCGACGTGCGCTGCGTGACGTCGAGGTCGAGCGCGTATCTCACGCTCGAGAGCTGGGCCGCGCGCCGCACCGCGAGCGCGTGCGAGATGCCGGGCGACGTGAGCGATTGCGCCTCGACCGACGACGATTCCAAAACGAGGATCAGCGCGAGGAGGCGCACACCGACGCGACTCAACGGTCCTGATCGTAGATGATGTCCACCGGAATGCCCTTGCTCTTGAGCCGATCGAGGTCCGTCTGCGCCTGTGGTGCGATCCCGCTGTAATCCGAGTAGAGCTTCCCGACGCCCGCATAGTCGCCGTTCCCCTGGAGGACGAGAATCTGTTTCGAGAGCTCGTCGGCGCCGGCACGCATCTTCGCGAAGTCGACGCGGTACTTGCCACTCGCCTCGCGCGTGAACGCGCCTGCACGCTGGAGAAAGTTGAACGCGACCACATTCGCCCGACCGTGCGCGTCACCCGCGCCGAAGCGCATGGAGCGGAACAGACTCGCCAGAAAGGCAACGTAGTTGTCCTCGACCGACTCGTGGCCCATCTCGCCCTTCGCGTTCAGCTGACGAACCATGTAGAGGCCGAGGATGTCAGCCTTCCCTTCCTCGAGCGCGCCGGCGCGCTCCTTGAGCGCGGCGCGCACCGTGCCCTTGCCGTCGAGCGTATTCTTGATGCCGAGTCCGTGCGCGACCTCGTGGAACATGACGTTCTCGAAGAAGGCATCGAACGTCACGCGCGAGACCTGATCGTCGACGATGAGCTCCTTCGCGAGGGGCAAGAGGATACGATCGAACTTCGCGCGAACGGCGTTCTCGAGCTGAAGTCGACGCGAGCCCTTCTTGAGCTGCACCTGCTCGTCGTTCGGGAGGTTGATGGCGATCGTCTTCGCACCCTGATTGGCCTGGCCGGCCACGTAGACCACGTTGTACGCGTTGAGATCCGCATCGGTGCCGGGCTTCTCGGCCTTGTACTGCGGGTCGACTGGAATGCCACGTTGCAGCTCGGGCAGCTCGGCGGCAAAGCGCGAGAGGCGCTTGCTCCACGCCTGGTCCTTCACGAGCACGAAGGACTCGTTCGCCGCCTTGTACCCGAAGAGCTCGTCCTCGTAGGCCTCCGTGGGACCGAGTACGATGTCGAGCGTGTTCGTCTTCATGTCCATCCAGGCGAAGTCGCTCGGCTGATAGTGATCGGTGACGACCGCCGATGCGAGCAGCATGAGATAGCGTCGCAGTCCCTTGTCGTCGGCGAGCGCCGCCGCCTGACGCAACTTGGCCGCCGCGCGTGCGTTCGCGCCGGCGAAGAATCGGGAATACGGAATGGCGACGAGGGATCCGGAAGTGTTCCGTCGCACCATCGTGTACAGCGACTTGAGGCTGTCGGCGCTCTTGCCGCCGCCGGAGATAGCGCGCTCAAACTCCGCCTTGCTCATGTCGCGCGGATAGAAGTTCGCGCCTTCCGGTTTCGCGCCGACACCCGCCACGAACGAGCGATTGTTGTCGAGCCTGTCCCACGGCCCGACGTTGATGTCGGCCAGCTCGTGCGAGGCAGGATCGGTGATCGAGCGCATCACCGAGTCGCGCGGGCCGATGACCTGCTGCCAGTAGATGCCGTGCATCTCGCGCGCGGCATCGATCAGCAGCGGCAGCATCCGGCGTTCGCGTGCCGTCAGCGACGAGGTGTCAGCCTGGAGTCGGACTGTGGTGTAGCGGCTCAGTCGCTCAGCCGGTGTCGCGAGTGACGGAGCTGGCGAGATGGGAAGGGTGGTTGGCGTCCCCTGCGCAACTGGAGGAGTGGGACGACCGCCCGGATACCAGCGTGGTGCGGGCCCGTCGGCAAGGAGCCGCGTGGCGGAAGCCGCCGCGCGAACGACCGCGGTCGTGTGCGGGAAATCGATGCGGCTCGCGTCGTCAGTGGGCTGGTGGTAGTCGCGATGAAGATTGAAGGTCGACAGCGTGTGGGCTGGAATGCCGGCGTTCGCGAACGCGATGTTGTCGCTGCGCGCGAAGAAGCCCTGCTCCGGTCGCAAGTCCCGCCCAATGGGCAGGCCGGCGTCGGCGAAGATCTTTCCCATGGACGAACGATCGAAACCGGTGAGCCATGCGCGTCCTTCGCCGCCGCCCAGAGAATCCGGACGGCCGATCATCTCGATCTCGAGATTGGCTGTCATGCGCGAGAGCGGAGCGACCGGATGCAACACGTACCAGCGCGTGCCGAGCAGCCCGACCTCCTCGCTCGTCGTCGCGGCGAAGATCACGGTGCGGCGAGGTGCCGGTCCGCGGGCCATGGCCTTCGCGATCTCGAGGACGGCAACCGTGCCGGATGCGTCGTCATCGGCGCCGTTGTAGATGGAGTCGCCGTTGACCGGCTTGCCCAGCCCAAGATGATCGTAGTGCGCGTCGACGAGGATGACGGAGTCCTTGAGCGCTGGATCGGTGCCGCGGAGGATTCCGACAACGTTCACCGCCGCACGGCGCTGCGCAGATGGGATGGTGTCGAGCGCGGCGAGGCTGGTCAGCAGAGCTAGTCCCTGACCGGTGGAGCCATTGCGCATCGTGCGCGTGACCATTGCCACCGGCACGCGCTGGAAGTAACCGCTGTCTCCGGCGGGCTCGAGCCCCGCCGCGCGCATCTCGTTCGCAATCAGGGCCGCCGCCTTCGCAGAGCCGCGAGTGCCGGTGCCGCGGCCCTCGAGGGAGTCGTCGGCGAGGGCGGTGAGCAGGCGGCGAACGTCAGCCTCGGTGATGGTCGCCGACGCCGACGCGCCGGCCGTTGACATGGCCGCGGGAATGGGCACTGACGTCGCCGTCACTGCCGGACCCGTGCAACCGAGCAGGGCAATGAGGGCGACGGCTCCGACGCTGCAAATGCGCTGCGAGAGATTATTCATGGTCGTTCCGGGTTCCCTGAGAGAAGGCCCGCGGGTGGCGCGAAGGCTCAAGTCTAGTCCGCTCGCTGGAGTGGAACATCGTTTGCCAAGTGTTTACCACGGAGACACCTCAACGTTCACGCTCAGGCAGCCTCATGCAGAGACGAACAAGATCACTGATCGCGCTTTTTGCGATTCCCCTTTCAGGCGCCCTCGTTTTCGGCCTGGGGGCGTCACGCACGCCAGCGCCGGCGACATCGTCGCTCACGCTCGAAGCGAGCCTCAGCGAGCGGAAGCTGGTCCTCAAGCGGGATGGTGAAATCGTGAAGAGCTATGACGTCGCCGTCGGCGCGTCCGAGCACCCGACGCCGACCGGCAATTTCACCATTCGGAAGCTCGTGTGGAATCCCGCCTGGGTGCCGCCCGACGAGAAGTGGGCCAAGGGTTCGACCGCCAAGAGTCCGACGGATGCCGCGAACCCGATGAAGACGGTGAAGATCTTCTTCCAGGAGCCGGACTACTACATCCACGGCACCGGTGCCACGGAGTCGCTCGGCGAGGCGGCGTCACATGGCTGCCTGCGCATGGATCCCAACGACGCGGCGGAAGTCGCGCTCATGGTGATGGAGAACGGCGGCGTGACGCGCGACTGGGACTGGGTGAAGAACATCCTGCATCTCGGCGAGTCGCGCACGGTGACCATGCAGCAAATAGCGCCGCTGACGATCACGCGCTGAGGTTCCGCGTTCACATTCAAGTCTTCAGCGCACAAACGGGCGAGTCGAAAACGTCGGCGTCGATTCTCCCGTTGTGCGCTAATGCTAATCACCCTGATGGATGAGCACCAGAATCAGGATGCCGTAAAAGAGCGCAACGGCAGTTGCGGTGCCTACAATTACCAGTCCGACCAGTTCGGGGACGTCGAGCCGGGTCTGCTCGATTGAGCGAACGCGATGCAGCGCGATTAGCGACGGAGTCCTTCGGTGCCCGATTCTTCTGAAACTCCCAGCCATAGAGCGTATCGCCAACGAGACGTATCCTCGTGAACCTGACCGTCGAGTCCTGGTCCATGGAGTAGACCTCTGGAACGCGGACTTTCCACTCAAATCGGCTCACTTGCGCGCAAGCAAGTCCCCGCAGCTACGCATGCTTGGCGGCTCATGGAATTCCCTTTGATCAAGCAGGAGTAGCAACAGCAATTCTACCACGGAGGTCACAGAGGTCACTGAGGACTGCGCTGTTCCGCCTTCCTCCGCGGCCTCCGTGGTAAATCGCTTTTCAGTCTTTGCTTTTGGTGGGTTTGCAAGACGCTGCTTGACGCGCGGGTCACCGACCGTGCGCAGCGCGATATGCGATCCACGCCGCGGTCAGCGAGGTGACGACTCCGCCCGCTATCCAGAGCGGCTGCGACCCAAGCTCTTCATCGCCGTCGAGCTCGCGCCCGCGGCGCTCACGCCAGCCCGCGAGGGCGCCAGTCCCTGCAATCGACGCCACGAACGCCAGTCGCGCGGCGACCGAAGCGGTCGCACGCGCCGGCATGAAGAGGTGCCCCGCCCCCATGCCGATGCCGGCGAGAAGGCCTGCATTCGTCAGGCGCGTGAGCGTGCGAACGTTCAGGCGGAAGCGCTCAGTCGGCCGACGTGAACGTGATGTCGGTGTCGATGGGCTTGCCGTGGCGCCAAACCCCACCACCGTCACGCGGTGGGGTAAGCACCTCGAAGCGAACCTCGAGGAGCTGCGGCTCGTCGGCAAAAGTAGGGCGAAGGTTCTCGAGCACGGATGTGTATGCCGCCTCGTGATCGCTCGCCGAGACGATGCCTACGTGGATCGGATGCGCAAACCGCTGCATCTCCATCGCACCGGGGATTTTTTCTGCGATGTAATACACGTAGGTGTTCATCGTTCCTTGCGTTAGATGGGCTGCACGGTGTAGACGAGAACGGCGTTCGGCGGTATTGGGCCGTTGCCCGACGCGCCATACGCGAGCGACGACGGAATGATCAGCTGACGAACGCCGCCGACCTTCACGCCAAGCAGTCCCTCGTTCCATCCCGCAATGACACTGCCCGGGATCGTGAATCCGAAGGTTCCGTTGGCGAAGACGGTGCCGTCAGCCAACGAGCCGACATACTTGACGTTCAGGGAATCGCCGGCCGTCACCGTCTTGCCGGTGCCGACGGTGATGTCGCGGTAGTACAGGCCCGACGCCGTCTTGGTGGACGAAGCGAGATCTACGCCAAGGGATGGCGCAAAGGTGGTGGATTCGATGGGCACGAGCGGAAAGTTGTTGGTGGCACTGTCGCTCAAGCAGGCGGCAAAGGCCAGCGGAAGCAAGGCGACGGCAATGTGACGAAGGCGCATGCGGGGGTTTGGTGAACGAGTGGATGACGACGTGAGAAATCTACGAAAGAGACACCCAATGGTCACCCCGCCCCACCCTGCTCGCGATCTCGGCGGACAGGTACGCGTTTCCCCTTGATCGTCGTGGCCCGGAGTGTCTCGATGATTCCGTCGGCGATCTCGTCCGGTACCTCGACCAGGGCGAACCGGTCGGTAATCTGGATGGCCCCGATGGCGCGGGCGTCGACACCCGCCTCGTTGACGATGGCGCCCACGAGGTCGGCAGGGCGAATGTTCGCGTTGCGTCCCGCACCGATGTAGAGCCGCGCGACGTCCCACTCGGGTGTGATGCGCTTCTTGCCGCCGGCAGCCTTCCCACCGGCCTTGGCGGCTTCATGCCGGCGCGAGCCGGCCTTGGGCGTGGGCGCACGCTCGCGATCATGCCGAGACGCGGGACGCTCGGGGCGGATCGAGACGACCGGAATCTCCTCGGCATCGGCTCCATCCTTGGCATCGGCCATCTTCACCGCCGCGGCGGCGACGTCCATGATGTCGAACTCCTGCGACAGCGAATCGACGACGGCGCGGAAATGGTCGAGGTCACCAGCGAGGATTACCTCGCGCAGCGATGTCTTCGTCATCTCGATGCGACGAGCGCGCAGGTCGGCGACGGTCGGGACCGTGGCGATGTCGATCTTCTGCTTGGTGAGGTACTCGATGTTGCGCAGCAGGCGATGCTCGCGCGGCTCCGCGAGCGTGATCGCGACGCCCTCTCGGCCCGCGCGTCCCGTGCGCCCGATGCGATGGACATACGCCTCGGCGGACGTGGGCACGTCGTAGTTCACGACATGCGACACGTGCTCGACGTCGAGTCCGCGTGCGGCGACGTCGGTCGCAATGAGCAGCTCCGCGGTGTTTGCGCGGAACTTCTTCATCACGCGGTCGCGCTGCTCCTGCGACAACCCACCATGCAGTGCCTCGGCGCGATAGCCGCGGCCGTTGAGCGACTCGGTGAGCTCGTCCACTTCGGTACGCGTGCGGCAGAATACGATGGCCGACGTGGGATTCTCGACGTCGAGCACGCGTCCGAGCGTCGCGATTTTATGAGCGCGGCCGACGATGTAGGCCGTTTGCCGAACGCGCGGTGCCGAACCGGCGGGCACGATCTCGCGGTCGATGCGGACGCGCACCGGATTCTTGAGGTGCTTGTTCGCGATGTCGGCGATGCGCGGAGGCAGCGTGGCGGAAAAGAGCGCAGTCTGACGCTCGGCCGGCGTCTCAATGAGAATGGCCTCGAGATCCTCCGCAAAGCCCATGTCGAGCATCTCGTCGGCTTCGTCGAGGATGACGATCTTCACGCTGTCGAGGCGGAGCGTCTTGCGGCGGATGTGGTCGAGCGCGCGGCCAGGCGTGGCAACGACGACGTCGACGCCGCGCTTCAGGGCGCGGAGCTGCGTCTCCATCGGCGCGCCGCCATAGATGGGCAGTGCAATGATGCCGAGCGACTTGCCGTACTTGTGCACGGCTTCCGCGACCTGCATCGCGAGCTCGCGCGTGGGAACGAGAATGAGTGCTCGCAGGCGCTCGCGCGGCGCCGCGGTGGGTGTGACGTAGTGCAGCAAGGGCAAAGCGAATGCAGCGGTCTTTCCGGTGCCCGTCGCGGCCTGACCCAGCAGGTCACGTCCGGCGAGCAGCGGCGGAATGGCTTCGCGCTGAACTGGAGTGGGCTCCTCGTATCCGAGGGCGGCGAGCGCATCGACGATGCGCGGGTCGAGGCCGAGATTGGCAAAACTCATGTTCTGGTCGGTACTCACAGCGGTTACTGTCTTCGGTGTCATCCTAGAAAGATAACCCGATTGGACGTTCACGGCCGGTTATGGGGCTAGCAGCACCTATCTTGAGTCGATGCCGCGCAAGAAATCCACGCTTCCCTTCGAGATTCGCGAATCACCGATGCAGGGTCACGGTGGTTTCGCCGTGCGCACCATTCCAGCAGGAACGCGGCTGATCGAGTATGCGGGACAGCGGCTCACGCCAGTGGAGGCAGACGCGCGCTATCCCGACGTCGAAGGCGAGCGCCATCACACGTTCTTGTTCGCCATCGATGACGACGTCGTGATCGATGCGGCATTCGAGGGGAATGAAGCGCGCTTCATCAACCACTCGTGCGACCCGAACTGCGACGCCGTGATCGAGGATGGCCGGATCTGGATCGAGACGATCCGCGACGTCGCTGCGGGAGAAGAGCTCGCGTACGACTACGCCTACGTACTCGAGGAGCGGCATACGCCGGCGGCGAAGCGGCGCTTTCCGTGTTCCTGCGGCGCCGTGAACTGTCGCGGGACGATCCTGGCAAAGAAGCGCTGAACGACCGCTACTTCTTTGGACCACAGAGGTAGTCGACCGCGATCCCGCCGAGCGAGCCCGCGAGCCCTGGTCCGTAACCCGGAATCTTGTTGACCGACCGCTCGACGACCCTCGTGCCCTTCTCGTCGGAGTAAAAGACGTTCTCCTTTGCCGCGAGGTAGCGTTTACGGCAATCGAACGTCGCGGACGTCTTCGAGCTCTTCCAGATGCCGCGCGCCGCCTTGACGGGCTCGGTGAAGATCACGCGAACCGTGGCTGAAACGGTGTCGCCCTTCCGCCTTACGCTGCGTTCATCGACGGAGACGATGTTGCCGCTGGACGTCTTGCCGATGTCCTTCCATTTCTGCGCGCTTGCCACTGGGGCAAGCGTGATGCACGCAATAACGGCAACGATCACTGATCGCATCCTTGTCACCTCGTGCTCAGATGTCGTAGTGGTCGGCGAGACGCTTGCCGACATAGATGCCGATGCCGGTGCCGATCATCGAAATGAAGAACGACGTCATGAATCCGACGCCACTGCCCGCCCACCAGCCGACCGAGCCGCCGATGGTCGCGCCGATGAAAGAGAGCATCTTGCCGAGCACGGGCTAACCCCTTCTGGCGGCGGCGAGCTCTGCCTTCTCGCGGAACGTGAATGGCGCGCCACACTTGATGCACGCATAGCTGCCCGTATGGGCGCCGAGGTCGTAGACCTTGGCGAGCTGCGGATGTTCACAGGGCGCATCGCCCCAGGCTTCTCGCAGCTCATCCGCTCGCTTCTGTTTCATAAATTGTGTCCTCACCAAAGTCACGCTTCCGAGCTAACCACATGCAAGATCGCAGGTTGCCGTTGCTGGCGCCACTCTCGCTACGTGCAGAGGTTGAAGGCGGAGCGCGGGAAGGTGTGAAGTTGAGTATATTACAGTTCACTCGTGAGGAGCAGCGATGATCCGAGGGTTCGAGTTCGTAGAGGATGGGCGGACGTTCACGTGCAAGGTGGAAGCACGACGCGCCACTCCTGATGATGCCTGGTGGTGGTTCGACGTTTCCGGAGACCGCCAGCGCTACGCGCCGTTTCAGGCCGCCACAGCCGACACGCAGAAGACGGTCAAGTCCAAGATCGTCGCGTTCTACACGAACCTGCTGGAGGCGCGAGCTCGACCAGTGGAGCCTCGCAGCCACTGGGGCCGTCGTCCCAAGGCGCCGGAAGCACCGGTCGCCCCCGCTACCTGATACCGCCGCAACCGGCGCGACTCATCTCGCGCCGGTTGTCAGTTCATACCAGTAGCGGCCCATCTGCCCGCGCAGTGACATCGTCGCGGGCGTGATGGCTGCATCGCGCCACGCCTCGGCGTCGGATAGCGAGGCTGCGCGCAACAGCTCCTCGGTCGCGCCATAGAGCTCGAAGAGGTCGGGGCTGCTGGCGTGATACCATGCGAGCATCCACAACTGTTCGTCATCGGCTTCGCCGCGGCGTACGAGCGCGTCGAGTGCTTCAACGACGGCGCGGACGGTTCCATCCGGCAAGGGCGCGATGCCCGTGACGACAGGAAGCTCGACAGCACCACGCCACACGAGGAAGGTCGCGCGCTTGATCGCCTCTGCGGCGAACTCCGCATCGCGAAACAGCTCCTCGTAGGCCCGGACGATGGCCGGATACTCACCGTAGACGCCGGACCGCTCCACCTGCCGGTCGCGCTCCTCGATCGTACCTTGCGCTCCGGCGATGCTCGCCAGCACCGCGTCTTCCCAGCCGGCGAGCGACGTGAGACTCAGCAATCGCTGCGTAACCGAAGACGTGTACCCCACGGATCGCGGGCGAGGCGATCGCCGCCGTCGTCCGTGATGTCGTGCCCCGCCGACTGAAGGCTCTCCGCCGCAGCTGACACGTCAGTCTCGGATGGAAGGACCATTCGCCACTCGAGAAGGCGCGCGTCGTTCTCGCCGGCGGGCAGAGCTCCGCGTCCCGCCCATGTGTTGAGGCCGAGGTGATGGTGGTAGCCGCCGGCACTCATGAAGAGTGCACCGGGATATTGCCATACGACCTTGTCGAGCCCGAGGCCCGCGTGGTAGAACGCGGCGGCGTGGTCGAGGTCTCCGACGTGAAGGTGAACGTGGCCCATCACGGTGCCCTCCGGCATGCCTTTCCAGGGTGCACCATTCGCGGCGCTCACGAGGTCGGCGAGGTCGAGCGGATCGGTGGCCATCACGAGCTGCTGATGCTCCACGCGCCAGGTGTCGCGCGGCCGATCCGTGTACACCTCAATGCCGAGGCCGTCGGGATCGCGCAGGTAGAGCGCCTCGCTGACGAGATGGTCGGCCGCTCCGACTTCCACACCGATCGCGGCGAGGTGCTGCACGAAGCTGCCGAGTGCCGCGCGGTGCGGGAGGAGAATGGCGTAGTGATACAGGCCAAGCTTTGCGTGGCGTCCGACCGCCTGGGTGCCCGCAACTTCGCGGAGCTCGACAAGGGGTGTCTCGCCGCTCTGCGTCCCGAGCATCGCGACTGCTCCGGCGCGCTGGAGTACGCGAAGGCCAAGCGTGTGCTCGTAGTAGGCCAGCGAGCGCTCGAGGTCCGCGATCTGGAGTGATACGTAGTCGAGACGCGTTTCGTCGGGCAGCCTGTAGCCCGGTGGGGCGATGCCCGGGTGAGTCATGAATTACAGTGGTGTGGTATTGGCGCTTCGGTCGAGTAGATCCTGCGTTCGCCTTGTTCGCGCGTCCGGCAACCCGTCCAACAAGGGCGCTACCGATTTGAAGGTGCTGATTTCGCGGCGATGATCGAATCGACGGACGCGCTGCCTGGTCCCGCGAATGCGAGCGTCAACGCCGCCGCGAAGAGGAGCAGCACAAACTCGTAGCCGCGCGGCATGAAGAATCCGGCCGCGAGGTGCACGATCAGCATTGCGCCGAGCATGTCGATAGCGAGGCCGAGCGCGACGAGGCGGGTGAGAAGTCCGATGATCAGCGCAATGCCGCCGAAGAATTCGAGCAGGGCCACGAGTGGTCCCGTGATCGTGGGCATGGGCGCCCCCATCTTCGTGAAGGCGCCCTGGACGCCAGCCATGCCGAAGACGAACAGCTTCTGGCAGCCGTGCGCGGTGAAGACCACACCGGTGATGACGCGCAGGATGGCGATGCCGAGTCCCTGATGCCGAGTCGTCGAGGCGAAGAGCGGTGACGCCATGTGCACTCCGGTCAGTGTGGGGTGATGCTGCGCGATTCCACGCGGGGAAGAACGCCCGGCTGCCGCTCCGAGAGCACCTTGGTCGTGAAGCGTTGGGCCTCCGAGATGCGCTCCACTTCAAGTGCGATGGCGTCGAGCGCCTGCATCATCGCGACGTGCTGCGCTGACGGAAGCGCGTCGACCCTGTTCATCTGGGTGGTTCTCACCGCACGTCGCGCGCCGATGTATCCGCCAATCCACGATCCCACGAGACCCGCCGTCAGGCCGATGGCTCCGGCGGCGGAGAAGAGGACTATGTAGTGCTCTCTCGTGGTGCCGATCAACAGATGTGGTATGACCATGGGAATTCCTCAGGTTGTGGACTCGATCAGCCACTTACGCTCGCAGCGAGGCGATGGTGTCATGCTCAGTGGATTCTACCAGACTCTGCTGCGCACCGGGTGCGTTCCCGCGCCGCTGTATGTACGACCCATCGCCGCGAAGTTCCCATGCCGTCCCGTCGTCGAGGTACAGCGCGAGAATCTGGTCGAGCCTCACGCGGTCGGCCGGCTCGGTGACGGGAACGAGTAGCTCAACACGCCGCCGCAGGTTTCTCGGACGGAGGTCCGACGACCCGATGAGATAGACGGAATTCCCGCGATTCGAGAACCGGTAGATCCGCGAGTGCTCGAGAAACCGTCCGACGACGGACAGCACGCGAATGCGGCCGGACGATCCTTGCGCGCCGGGTCGCAGCGTGCAGATGCCGCGCACAATGAGGTCGACATCGACGCCAGCAGCCGCCGCTTCGTAGAGCGCCTGCACGACTTCCTGGTCGGAGAGCGCGTTCACCTTGATCGTGATCGACGCGGGCAGACCCGCGCGCGCATCCGCCGTTTCGCGCTCGATGAGCGCCAGCACGGACGGCAGCAGTTGATGCGGAGCGACGAGCGCGCCGCGTGAAAGGCCCTGTGGTGGGCGAGACGAACCGGTGAGCTCGTTGAACAGATCGGCGACGTCGGCGCCGAGGTCGTCGCGTGCGGAGAACAGGCTGAGGTCCGTGTATTGCCGACCCGACCGGATGTTGTAGTTGCCGGTGCCGACGTGCACGTACCGATTCAGCCGCTCGCCTTCGCGCCGCACGACGAGAGCGACCTTCGCGTGCGTTTTCAGGCCCACGAGACCATACACGACGCTTCCGCCTGCGCGCTCCAATGCGCGAGCCCAGCCCACATTGTGCTGCTCATCGAAGCGCGCCTTCAGCTCGACAAACGCCGCGACCCGCTTCCCTGCGGCGGCCGCATCGAGCAGCGCCTGCACGATGGGGGAAGGCGTGCCGACGCGATATAGCGTGATCTTGATCGCGGTGACGTCCGGATCGTCCGCCGCTTCACGAATGAACCGGACGACCGTGGTATCGAACGCATCGAACGGGTGATGTACCAGTAGATCGCCCTGGCGAATGACGTCGAACATCGAACTGTCGACGGGAACGGGATTCCGCGCCTCGAGGGGCGGATAGTCGAACTCCGGTCGCGCAGGCATCGGCAGGTCGGCGAGGCAGCGGAGATCGAGCAGGCCGTCGATCGCCTGCACCTCAGGCTCGTGGGCACCCGGCGTGCTCTCCGCATCGTGCCGCAGGCTCTCGAGCACCATGTCGCGCACGAACGCGGGCATCGAACGCTCCAATTCCACGCGAACGGCCGGATTGAACGGCCTGCGCTCGGTGGCGGTGGCGACCGCGACCAGCAGGTCGGTCGCGCTGTGCTCATCGAGCGACAGCTCCCCGCAACGCGTCACGCGAAAGAGGTGGGCGCCCTCCACCTGCACATGCGGGTGAAGCAAGTCCACGTTCGCCCTGATGAGCTCCTCGATGGTGATGACGTCATGTTCGCGGCCCGGTACCGGAATGAGCCGCGGCATGTCGTTCGGAAGCTCGAGCTCTACGAGGTGCTGCGGTCCTCCGGGCTCGCGCCGAAACACCACCGCGAGTGAGAGGGCAAGATGGGGCAGGTGCGGAAGCGGATGCCCCGGACTGAGCGTCATCGCGAGTGGCGTGAGCCCGGGATGGATCTCCTCGCGGCACTTGTCGACGAGCGGTTCGCGTTCCGCGTCGGTGAGATCGCTCCACGCCACCATGCGCGCTCCGGCACGTGCGGCCGCGTCGAGGCACTGCATGGCGCAACGCGATTGGGCCGTGAGGAGGCCCTCGATCGCACGCTCCACCTCGCGGTGGCGATCGGCGGCCGAGAGTCCGTCGCGACCGACGATGTCACTGCTCCGCGATCGTGCAGCGGCACGAAGGCCCGGCATGCGCACCATGTAGAACTCGTCGATGTTGCTGCTGACGATGCTCAGGAACCGCAGGCGCTCGCGCAGCGGCGTCGCGCTGTCCTCCGCCACCGCCAGCACCCGACGTTGGAAGGCAAGCAGGCTCAGCTCGGGAGTGATGAGGGTCTCGCGTTCGCTCACAGCGTCAGCGGGAACGCACGCACGTGCTCAGCACATTCGACTCGGCGTCCTTCGGCGTCTTCACGTCCTCGTAGAACCTGTCGAAGTACTCGAGCGATTCCTTCACGGTTCCGGGCGCGAGCAACGAGCCAACGGGATCGCGGTAGAGGGCATAGATCGCATCCTTGCGGCTCTGAAACAGCGCGACGGCCGCCGGATACGCGGGCAGAATGGCGCAGTACCCGCGAAACAAGCGGTCAATGACGCGCTTGGTCCTGAACTGCGGGTCCACCGAGGCATACGGCGCATTGACCGCGCCGGAGAAATCGAAGTCGTACGCGACGGGCAGTGCACTGCTCCCGTCGTTCCTTACGATGACTTCGGCGTTGTGCACGCCGTTGAACGAGAAGTCCAGATTACCGATGAAGTACTCGAAGATGTAGGCGACGGCGAGCGCATCGGCGTCGAAATCATCGGACTGTGCGCCCTTGGCCTTGGTCAGCTTGCCGCCAAGCCGGTCGGCCATTTCGTCGGGATCCTCGAAGACGATGGCGTAGCGCGTGACCTCCGCCTTGCCGGTGGCGCTGTCGGCATAACTGACTCGCAGCGTACGGACGCGATGGCTCACCGGCGTCACCGCCTGGTAGACGCGATAGAGCTGCATCTCCTTCAGCAGCAACTGCTCATAGCCGTCGTTGTCCTTGCAGACGCTTACCATCTTCGGCTTCTGCAGGTCGTGGAAGACGCTGTGTTTCGTCTCCTTGTTGCTGAAGTTCAAGCGGAGCGGCGGCAGCGTGCAGTGCTTCAGGCGCCAGATGCCGTGTGTCTTCACCTTGAGCGGAGTGCTCACGGCTTTTCCATCCGCGTCGGTGTACGTCATCGTCGCGGTACGCCATGGCGACGTTTCGGACCTGTCGCCGCGGAGGCGACCCCAGTTGGCGGTGAAGGTGACCGCCAGCGGCGCCTCAGCGGTGAACAACGGTGGCGTAGACACCGAGTCCGAACCACTCTTCTTGACCTTGGCCGGCTTGTCGGCCTTCTGCGCCCCGGCATGCGCGGGGAACGCTACGAGCGCGGCGGCACACAGCAGCCCGACGGCGAATCGATTGGTCATGGGTAATCGCTCGACAGTGGCAGGTGGACTACCGGAATTCCGCGAGGATCACGTTCGTGGAACCGGCGGCGCGTATCAGCGACAGAAGCTCGTCGGGCGGAGTACGCTTCTTCAGTTGGACAAAGTAGTCCGCGTGCTCGACACCGTCGGTGTTGGAACAAGTACCCAGTCGCCAACTCTTGGTGTAGTCCTGGAGCCTCGGCTCGATGGCGCGGCGCATTGCGGCGAGATCGGCGGTTGTGATCCGGAGACAGGTCTCTTCGGTCGATTGCGACCCATCGTCGTCCTTCGTGTGCGCGCGCCGCAGCGCTCGCTCGGCAACGCCCTCGAGCTGATCGCGCGTCATGTTGCGAAAAACCTCTTCGTCGATTCGCGCGACGAACGTGCCGGTGCGCGCCAGCTGCTTCGCGCGGCGCAGCCGGTTCTCGGCGATGCGGCCGTCGAGCGCCACGGGTGCGTTGCCGAAGTCGAAGTACCACAGTCCGAGCGCGGTCGCGTTGAACAAAATGGAGATGACTGCCGCAACCGGCAGGTTGACGGCTGTCGCGAGGCCGAGTGCCGTGGCGAGGAAGACGTAAACCGCGTCCTTGCTGTCGTCGAGCGTATTGCGGAAGCGGACGGCCGCGACGATGCCGGCGAGGCTGAAGGCCAGCGTGATGCTGTACTTCACGAGCAGCACGATGCCCGAGACGACGAGCGGAAGGATGATGAGGAGTTGGACCACCGACTGCTGGTACCCACGCTTCGCACGCGTGAGCAGGTAGACCCACGCGACCGGAAGCGAGAGGAGGATGGAGGCGATCATCGCGACGGCGACGGTCACCGCGAGCGTCACCTCGTCGAGGGGCGTGGTCACCAGGCCCTTCGAGGTGACAGGTGGTCCACCGCCGAACAGCTGGTCGAGTGATGTCGGCGCGAAGACGCCCACGCGTGGAAGCTCGCGCCACAGCAGTGCGCCGCCGCCGATGAGGACGACGTAGAACACAACGAGGCGCGTGACAACTCGTGAGGTCGCCGTTGTTCGCGTCGCGCTTGGTGCCATGCAACCTCCAGGTTTGGGCTCGGGTAGTATCGTGCGCGCAGAGGCTTCGCGCCATGCTTGCCGCGCGCTGGTATCCCGTTCACATTCGGTCATGATACGTCTCGCTGCTCGTACTGCTTCCGTCGCGATGGTCGTCGCCTGCGCGTCCATAGGCGCGGCGCAGGGTCCTGCGCCTGCCGGTCGTCCGCGGCTCGTGGTGCTCATCGCCATCGACCAGTTTCGCGCCGACTACCTGGAACGATTTGGCGCGCTGCCGGGTGGACTCGGCCGGCTGTCGCGCGGAGGGGCGTGGTTCACCAACGCTCATCACGATCACGCGATCACGGAGACGGCGCCGGGACACGCCACCCTGCTGTCGGGTCGTTTCCCGCGGTCGACCGGAATCATGATGAACCGCATCGGCGTCGAGGACGAGACGGCGCCGCTGATTGCCGGCGGAGTGGGAACGGGTGCATCGCCCAAACGCTTCCGCGGCACGACGCTGGTGGACTGGATCAGGACCGCTGACCCGCAGTCCCGTGCGTTCTCGGTGTCGTCGAAGGATCGCGCCGCGATCCTTCCGGTCGGCCGCTCAAAGTCGGAGGTCTACTGGTATTCAAGCGATGGCCGCTTCACCACGAGCAGCTACTATCGCGACACGCTGCCGCCATGGGTCGTCGCGTGGAACGAGCGTCGCTTTCCGGAGACCTTCGCCGGTCGTCGCTGGGACCTGTTGCTGCCAGCGAGCGCATACCCCGAGCCAGACTCGGTGGAGGCGGAAGGTGGACGCGGATTCACGTTCCCACACGACCTGCCGAGTGATCCGGAGAGTGCGGTGAACATCGTGCGGGCAACGCCGTTCATCGACGACATCACCATCGCATTCGCGCTGCATGGCGTGCAGTCGCTGGCACTCGGCGCCAGCGCGCACACGGACGTGTTGAGCATCTCGCTCTCGGCGACCGACTACATCGGACATCGTTACGGGCCCGACTCCCGCGAGATTCACGATCAAGTCGTGCGTGTGGACCGGACGCTCGGTGTCTTTCTCGATTCGCTCTACCGGCTCCGGGATTCGAGCCAGATCACCATTGCCTTGACGGCGGATCACGGAGTGGGGACGATTCCCGAGCTCGCGCCGGCGTCGCAGAAGCCGAAGCCGGAACGCGTGTCTCTCGCTGAGCTGATTGCCCCATTGAGGGCAGGATTGCGGGCAGCGAAGGTGGACACGATGGCAATCGACGTCGACCAGCAGATCGTGGTCTCGGATCGCGCCGCCTTTGCGACGGCAGGCGTGAACGCCGACTCGGCGATTGCGGCCTTTGCGTCCGCCATACGCGCCCTGCCGGGTGTCCGGCGCGTCGACCGCTTTCAGGCGCTGGCGGCGGATACGCTCACTGATCCGATCGCGCGGCGGTGGCGGCACCAGTTTCAAGCAACAGCGCCGATCGAGCTGGTGGTCACGCTGACGCCGGGGAGTACGTGGCGCGGCAACATCGCATTCCACGGCACACCGTACGACTACGACACGCACGTCCCGATCGTGTTCTATGGAGCGGGCGTAAGGCCTGGCCGGATCACGGACTTCGTGCGAACGGTCGACCTCGCTCCGACGCTCGCGGAGCTTGCCGGCGTGCGGCCGACGGAGCCGCTGGATGGTGTGGTCCTGCGAGCGGCCATTCGCTGAGCCGGAGGCCCGGGGCGGGTGACGCTGAGTCTGGTCAGCGGTTTGCATGGGCGAGCCCTGCGTATACTCGGCCCTCACCTACACCTCGACCTCTCATGGATCTCCTTACCTGGTTGATCGTCGGCCTCATCGCCGGTGTGCTCGCCTCGCTCGTGATGGGCGGCGGCTACGGCCTGATCGGCGATATCGTCATCGGCATCGTGGGCGCGTTCATCGGCGGATGGATATTCCGCCAGCTCGGCGTCAGCTCGCCCATCAGTGGGCTGGGAGGCACGATCTTCATTGCGTTCATCGGCGCGGTCGTGCTGTTGTTCATCCTGCGCCTGATTCACCGAGGGCGAGGAAAGCGTCTCTAGCTCGGCGATATTTTGGCGGCAAGTTTTCGGACGGTCGTCACATTGCGGAACGTGACAGGTGCCTCGATCGCGCGGTCGAGCACCTTTCCGAACAGCTTGGAATCGCTCATGCGACCGCGGCAAAGCCAGTAGAGCTGGCGGTCGCTCAGGTGAAACTCGTCGTATCCGTTGGCGAGGGCCTTGAGCCGAGTGCAGTGCGCGGCATCAAGCGGCGTCTTCAGAAATCCGATCGAGAGCGCGTGGCCGTCGGCCTCGTGCGTGTCGAATGGGTGATCGGTGGCAACGTGCGCAAGATCGGCGAGCGGCCGGATGTATGTCGCGACCGCGTAGCCGAGTGCCGCCTCGAGCTGCTGTTCGATGCGTGATTCGAGTCGGGCGGTGTTCGCCGACGGCGCATCGAAGATCACGTTGCCGCTGGCGATGAAGGTCTCGACCCTCGCGAGTCCAAGGTCCTCGAACAGGGCGCGAAGGCGATCCATCTTGACCGTATGGCCACCGACGTTGATCGCGCGGAGTAGTGCGACGCTGCGGATCACGGCCATCGAAGTTTCAGCGGCTGGCCATCGCGGCCGCCGCCTCCGGTGACGTGATGACGGGAATCAGCTCGAACTCCACGAGGTCGCTCCACGCAGACATCCATTCGTCGAGGAGCGCGCGCTCGGCGACGCGCCGATATACGGGCGCCGCATCGCCGTTCCGGAAGTGTTCAACGACCATGTGGAGCATGTGTCGACTCAGTCAATGTCGAGTGCGAGCACCTTGGGATCTGCCTTCGGATAGCGCAGTCGGAGCTTTTGCAGCCGGTCCGCGATGGTGTGTGCGATCAGGAGGTCGCGAACGTCCTTGTCGTCGGCCGGGACGATGAACCACGGCGCGACACCTGTGCTCGTCTTGGAGAGCACCTTGCGGTACGCGTCGCCAAACTCGTCCCACAGCTCGCGGTCGTCGAGGTCGCCGGCCTTGAACTTCCAGTTCTTCTGGGGATTGCTGAGCCGCTCGCGGAGCCGCCGCCGCTGCTCTTTGCGCGAGATGTGCAGAAAGAACTTGAGGATAGTGACTCCATTGGCGGCGAGCATCGACTCGAAGTCGTTGATCTGATCGTAGCGCGCGGACAACTCCTTCTTGTCGACGGTGCCGTGGACGCGGGGAACGAGCACGTCCTCGTAGTGCGAGCGATTGAAGATGCCGATCATGCCGCGGGCGGGAACCTGCTGATGCACGCGCCAGAGGTAGTCGTGCTGCATCTCATACTCGGAGGGCGCGGCAAAGCGGGAGACGGCGCAGCCCTGTGGATTGACGATGCTGAAGACCTTGCGAATCGTGCCGTCCTTCCCGGATGCGTCGCGCCCCTGAAGCACGATCAACAGCGCAAAGCGACCGTCCGCGTACAGCACACGCTGAAGCTCGGAGATTCGCTCGGAGTACCTGGCGGTCTCGCGCTCCAGCTTCTTCTCATCCATGCCCGTATCGAGACGCGCATCCTTGTCCCCGATCCGGATGTCCGACTTGCTGGTGACCGGCTGGAGCTTCATCGCGATCCTGGTGCTAGCGCGTTGCGTCCGGCACGACGCGAATGGTCAGCGGGACAATCGTGGTGCCCCAATGAAGATGCATGATCGCTGAATCACCGTCGACCGTGGGAAAGGCGAACATCAGCGTTTCCACGTGCGCTCCCTGCTGCGGTGTCGCGCGAACCCTCAGGACATCATGCCCCTCGGGATAGCGGAGGTGAAACGCCGCCGGCGTTCCGTTGAACACCACGGTCCACGAGACCGAGTCGGGGATGGTCCAGAGGCTGTACGTGCCGGCGGGCAGCTCGGCGCCGTTCACCGTGACCCGCATCGACACCGTGATGCGCGCCGCGCTATCGGCGCTGGGCGTCCAGATGTGTCCCCATGGCACCAGCGCACCGAACAGTGCCCTGCCCCGCGCCACCGGGCGACGGTAGAGCACTTCCACCCTGGCTCCGGCGATTTGCTGCGTAACCGAGGCGAGCTGACTCTTCGGCGTTCCCTGCTGCGCGCGCGCGGTCGATGTCATACCCGCAATGCTCGCGAGGGCAATCGCGGCCACGTGGTGAAGCGAGCGCATTCGAATCACGCCTTCGCGCGGCGCCACTCGGCACCGGCTTCGATGAAGTCGGCGAAGAGGTGCCGGGTGCGCACATCGTTTTCGGTGAGGGCTTCAGGATGCCACTGCACGGCCACGAGGTATCCGTCCTCGTCGCCCTCCAGGGCCTCGATCAGCCCGTCGGGCGCCTCCGCGGTGGCGTGCAAGCCGTGGCCAAGCTCCTTCACACCTTGATGGTGCATGCTGTTGACGCGCAGCGAACCCGCGCCGAGGAAATTGGCGAGGCGCGAGCCAGGGTGGACACTGACGTCGTGTGCGAGGTAGTCGCGCGAGAAGCTCTGACCATTGAACGGGAAGTAGTCGTGCTTGATGGAGCCCGGCATCTCCTCGGCGAGATCCTGATACAGCGATCCGCCGGCGGCGACATTGATGAGCTGCATGCCGCGGCACACGCCGAGCACCGGCTTCTCCTCCTCGAGGGCCCATTTGGCGAGAGCGACTTCGACGCGATCACGATCGCGATCCGTCCTGTCACAGAGCGGGTGCGGATCGGCGCCATACGTCATCGGGTCGATGTCTGCCCCCCCCGGGAGAAACACGGCGTCGAGCTCATCGTAGACACCACGCAGCGTTTCGTCGTCGACGAGTGGGATCATCCACGGGATGGCGCCCGCGTTCGTCAGCGTGAGGATGTAGCGCTGGCTCATCACCCACGACGCCGGGATCTCGCTGGAGATTCCCCCGAGACTCTGAAGGGTCTGCGTGGGAATGCCGACGACGGGTCTGCGCGATGCTGCGTTCACTCGGGACATCAAACGGTTCGGCTGGCGAATGGAGGTGTATTTCTCGACGGGTCGCCGAGAGTGGAAATCTTGTATGGCTCGCCTTCACGCGGGCGGTTGGCGTAGGTGTTCGCGATTTCCGGGCGCACACCTTCAGCCGTTTCGGACACGAGCCTGTCGACGACGCCACGGAGGTCGCCCGTACGGTCATATGTGGCGAGCTGCCGATCGGCGCTGGAACCGCCCCGCATGATCTCGAAGGCGTATTCCACTTCATGGCGGCTGCCCAGCTCGTCAACGACGTCGTCCACGAACCACTCCAGCATTTCCGTGATCAACTCGCGCGCGGGCTGCTCTTTCTCCTTCCCGAAATCTATCAGGTTCCCGTCGAGACCGAACCTGACGGCGCGCCACTTGTTCTCCTCGATGAGCGCGGACGGATACAAACGGAAGGTAAGATTGTCGCGACGGAGCTTCCAGATCTTGGCGACGATGGCCTGGAGAATCGACGCGATGCACACCGCTTCCTCCACGCGCGTGCAGACGTCGCACACGCGGAATTCGAGCGTGGGATAGGCGTGATGTGGGCGTGCATCCCACCAGATCTTCGAGCCGTCCGGAACACAGCCGGTGTTCACCATGACGCCGAGCAGCTCCTCGTAGTCGGTGTAGGAGCCCAGGATCGGTGGCACGCCCGTGCGCGGGAAGTTGCGGAATACGATGCTTCGGTACGACTTGAGCCCGGTGCGGCGCGCCTGCCAGAACGGCGAGCTGGTGGACAGCGCGAGGACGTGCGGCAGCAGATACCGCGACACGTTCATCGCCTCGATCATGAAGTCGCGATCTTCGATGCCGATGTGGATGTGCGTGCCGAAGATCAGCAGCTGTTGCGCGAGATCCTGGAGGTCCTGCAGCACACCGATGTAGCGCTCGAGGGGCGTGATCTCCTGCTTGGTCCAGAGGGAGAACGGGTGCGTTCCCGCGGCGGCGATGACGAGGCCGTTCTTGCCGGCGAGGTCCATCACCATGCCGCGCAGCCGCACGAGCTCGCCGCGTAATTCCTGTGGCGTGCGACAGACGCGACTCCCGATCTCGACCATCGACTGGTGGAGCTCGGGCTTCACCTCGTCGAGGATCATGGAGTCGCCCGAAAGGATCTCGGTGATGTACGACTTGAGCTCCCGGGTCTCGGGATCGATGATCTGGTATTCTTCTTCGATCCCGAGCGTGAGGGATGGGGCTTTCATGTCCGTCCTCGAGTTGAAACCGGAAAAGCAAGAGCGTTGTTCGTGTTTAGCGCGACTCCTGCGAGCCGCGCGAATCTCCGTGAATGAAAAACGTTGTTCGTGTCCATCGCGAATCCGGCGAATCTTGCGAATCTTCGCGAATCAACTCCACGCGGCGAAGTGGCAGTCCTCACGCGATTGGAATGATTCGCTTGATTCGTTTGATTCGCGATAAACACGATCAACGCACTTCCATACGACCAACGCTTCTGGATTGTGTTCACCGCTTCTCGGCGATGAACGTCGGCGTTTGACTACCGCCGCCGGCCGTCACGTTCAACAGCGACGCCGTGCCGAGTCGGCTCAACACTCCATCGACATGATCGCCGTACGCCACATACGGCGCGGTGTCTACCATGCGCTCGATGAACATCACCTTGCCGTCGACGAAGCTCGGATAGTCTTCCTTCGGCAGCGCGATGCGCTGCTGCACGATGTACGGCTCGCTGAGCGCTGCCTGGATCGACCTCAGCCAGGTGGCATCGTCCACCTCCCAGCCGAGCACGATGCCCTTGCCGCCATATTCGTCATTCGGCTTGAGGACGAGTTCGTCCTTGTTGTCCGCGATGAAGGGAAGCAGGTCGATGTCGTCGCCGGCGTGCGTCGTCTGCCGCTCCTCGACGACGCGCGTCCAGGGAATCGTGAGGTCGATCGCCTCCTGTTCCTCATTGCTGAAGAGGTAGGAGTTGCGCTCGTCGTGCAGCACCGCGAGGCTCGCCTTCTTGTGGAGAATCTTGCAGGCCGGCGGATTGACCATGCAGACCTTGCCGTCGCGAAACGCGCGCAGGATGGGATGATCGATTCCGCCGCGCTCGACCAGCTCGTGCAGCAACACGCGCTTGTAGATCAGGTCGATCTTCCCGTGCGGGCCGTTCAGCGTCCCGTTGCCGTACGTGATGTCGGCGGGGTCGATGATGTTGCAGTTGAAGCCCTGCCGCGTGAAGTAGGCCTGGAAGAGCAGGAACTCGCTCTGCGTGGGCACGTCGGACCAGTCGACGATCGCGATGTTCGGCCGCTCGCGGCGCCCCGACCACTGCTCGTACGCATCGATGAGCGCGTGCAGCACATTGTGCCGCGCGGGCAGCGGATGCACGTCCCACTTCCGAAGGAACTCACGCATGATCGGAAGGCCGTAGAACACCTCCGTCAGCACATCGTTGTAGCCACCGCCCGCGGGTGTTTCCGCGTTGTACTCGGTGAACTTCATGCCGCCCTGATCAGCGGTGAAGAACGCATCGAGGCGTGATACCGGACTTGCATCGCGGAAGCCCGTCTCGACGTGCACGAGCTGATGCTCCCACTCCATCAGTCCGAACTGCGCGAGGAGCTTCTCGTCCTGCAGCGCGGCCTGATGCGCCGTGCGAAAAGCGCGCAGCACCACCGCGCCCCGCTTCTGGAGAAAACGGTACTGCGCCGGCGACAGGAATCGCGGACGCAGTACTGTGCAGAGCGCGCGATCGCCAAAGAAGAGACCGCGGCCCTTCAGCTGCTCGTCGAGCTGGCGCTGGGTTTCGCCGCCGAGGTCGTCGGTCAGCAGCGAGTGATACTGGTCGATGCCGTCACGCAGCATGTCAGCTCCTCGCCGGCGTCCGGGGCATCACATTCCCTCTCGGCGACCAGTCAGGAACTGTCCGCGGCTCACGTCCTTCAGCGGCGCATTCGCCTTCGCCAATCGGATCACGAGATCGGCCATCCCCTTGAGCACCCACTCGAAGTAGTGCGGCGTGAGCGAGTTGATGTCCATGTCGGGCGCCGGATTCATGAAGTCGATCGCGTATGGAATTCCGTCGCGCACTGCGAACTCGAGCGAACACATGTCGTAGCCGAGTGCGCGCATGAGCGTGATGCTGTCCTTCACGATGCGCGCCTCGAGCTCCGGGGTAAGGTGATCTTCTTCCGGTACGTAGCAGCGGTTCTTCGGGTCGTACTTCATGCAGAGTACTTCGCGCTGGCCGAGCGACATGCAGCGGATGAACTGATCCCACTCGATGAACTCCTGCACGATCATCGTGAGGAAACCGGACGTGTTGTAGTGCTCGATCAGCTCTTCCTTCGACCGGCAGACATAGACCTCCTTCCATCCGCCGCCGTGCGCATCCTTGAGGATGCACGGCATGCCGATGTGGGTGATGATCGCGTCCCAATCGAACGGGTAACGGAGGTTGCGCAGGCTCTCGTCGTGCACGATGCCGGCGACGTAGTCCTTGTTCGGGAGCGCAATAGTTCTTGGGGACGCAACTCCCAGTCTGGTCGCCAGTGATGCGTCGAAGAGCTTGTCGTCGGCGGACCACATGAACGGGTTATTGACGACCGTCACGCCCTGCAGCACCGCGTGCTTGAGGTAGGTGCGGTAGTAGCCGATCTCGTGCGAGATCCGGTCGACGATGACGGCGTACGGCACGGGCTCGTCCATCGACGTCCCGCCAAGCTCGACATACTCGACCGCGACGCCCTCGTTTCTCCGCGCGACTGCGTCGATGAGGGCCGGCGGAAAGGACCATTCACGTCCGACGAGAAGACCGACCTTGAGCATCGTAGTGGCGGTTGAGTGTCTTAAGCGAAGGATGATAGGACGATAGGAGGATAGGATAGCCTGAGCTTTTTCTATCATCCTATCGTCCTATCCTCCCTCAGTCGCTGCCAGCGACATACTGGCGTATCATCTGCCGCCAATAGGGCCAGTCGTGCGACCAGCCATCCCAGATGCGGAGGGCGTGCCAGGTGTTCTTCGACCACAAACGGCCGGAAAAGTACTCGCTGTTGCCGCGGAGCGAATCGTCCTGCCCGATGGCCAGCACGATGTCCATGCGATGCATCGCGCCGAGGCGATCCGGATCCGACTCGCCCAGGATGAACTCGGCTGGGTTGTACGGATAGACGTGCTCGTCCGTGTAGCCGTCGGTGACTTCCCGGATGTCGTAGACACCGCTCAACCCAATGGCGCGACCGACCAGGTGCGGGTAGCGCAGCGCGAAGGTCAATGCGTGATATGCACCAAAGCTCGCGCCGGTCGTGATCAGGAATGGATTCGAATTGCGATGCTGCGTAAGGGGAAGCACCTCGTCGCGAAGGTAGGCGTCGTAGCGGCTGTGGTAGAACGCGCGGTCGGCGGGATGCTTGTACTTGGCGTACCAACTCTCGGCGTCCACGCTGTCGACGCAGTACAGCTGCAGCCAGCCATTCTCGAGATGCTCGCCAAGCGCCGCGATCATCCCCTGATCCTCCCATTCGAAGAAACGGCCCATCGAACTGGGAAACACGATCACGCGTGCGCCGGCATGCCCGAAGATCAGCAGGTCCATGTCGCGGTCGAGTCGTGGACTGAACCAGCGAACGTGCTCACGATGCATGCTGCACCGAATTGGTGAGAGGAAACAGAAACTTCAGGAACCGTTCGACGCGCGCACTCCAGCTCTGCTCGTTGTGCTCCCCGCCTTCCGCTTCGAGGTACGAGAGATCGTCGCCGAGCTCCCATCCTTTTGCGAGCAATGCGTCGCGGAGTGCGCGCACATTCACCAGTGTGTCGACGCCCTCCGCAGTGCCGGCATCGAGCCAGATGCGGAGCGGGAGGTGGGCCGGCAGTGCTTCCACCTCGCGGAGAATGACACGATCATCCCACCAGATGGAAGGGGAGAGCACCGCGAGCCGGCTGAAGGCGGTGGGATAGCGGAGACCGAGATGCATGGTGAGCAGGCCGCCGAGTGACGAGCCTCCCATGGCGGCGCTGGGGAGGGTCTTGTAGGTGGTATCGATGAACGGCTTGAGCTCCTCGACGAGCATGCGACCGTAGTCGTCCGCATGGCCGCCGCGACCCTCGTCGGCCTCGGGTGTCGGTGTGTATTCGTCGAGCCGGTGTTCGCCCGTGTTGTAAATGCCGACGATGATCAGCGGTTCGATCTCGCCCTCGGTGATGAGCCGCTGCGCCGATTCGTCGACCTCCCATTCCTCGCCGAACGAGGTGGCGCGATCGAAGACGTTCTGGCCGTCGTGCAGGTACAGGACGGGATACCGGTCGGCGGACTCGGTATCGTAGTCGGGCGGCAGGTAGACGAGGACGGTGCGGTCACGCGGGAGATACCGCGAATGAAACGCCTCGTGCGTGCGCACGTCACCCGTGAGGGTGTGGCCGCCTGCGGTATCGATGGGAGTAGGCGACGCGTCGGGCATGTGGGGCGTGCTGGGTGCAAGGGCGGTACCAGCGCCTCGGTCGTCGCGACATCGGGACGCCATGGAAACTAACGGGTCCGCGCCGCGACACTTACTGTCGTACCAAAGCCCTCGACTGTCGGCTAGGCGCTGAGAGTCGGTCGCCCCTCACTGTGCACAACAACCGCAGAGCTATCAGTCAACAGCTATCTGCGTCAGTGAACAGTCGAGCGTAACAGCGTTTTTCCGCTCGACTGGAAACTGACGCCGATGGCTGTGAACTGACGGCTCTGCGGTTGTTGTGCACACGACAGGCGCACCCAAAGTTCGACGCCTCGGCATTGCGTAGCTGTTGGATGGTCAGGGGCGCCAGAATCCTTCCGGGTGACGCGCCATCTCCGGGCGGTAAAGTGCCTGCAAGGCGGCGACGTCCGACTCGAGATTCCCCGACGGATACACGGGTGCGTTGATGCCGATCTCCCGCCGGTTCCAGTCGAACGACACCGGGACAATCGGAACGCCGGCCGCTTCCGCGATGTGATAGAACCCGGTCCGCCAGTGCTCGACCGACGACCGCGTGCCTTCGGGTGCAATCGCGAGCACGAATTCCGACTCCGCACGCACGGCCGCGGCGACCTCGGCCACCACCCCCTCCGGGGAGTCGCGGCGGACGGGCCGGCCGCGAATCATGCGCATGAACGTCCCGATGGGCGGACGGAAGAGCGACGCCTTCCCGAACCAATGCGCCTGCAGGTCGAGCGCGAAGAGTGCCGCGACACCGACGGGAAAATCCCAGTTCGACGTATGCGGTGCGACCACGATGACGAACTTCGGCAGGTCCGGGAGGGTGCCACGGAACGTCCAGCCGCTCACTCGCATCATGGCGCGTCCGAGCGCCGGGAACAACGCACGGTGCGCGCGCGGATAGCCCGGCGTCACACTTCACTCGCGCGGCTTTCCAGCACGCGCTCGATGCGACGATCCGGCACGAGCCACATCAGCGCGACAGCGACATAGAGCGCGCCGGAAATCCATTGGCTGACGTATGCCAGCGGAATCGCGACCGCGTAGGCGGCAGGCGAAATCTTTCCCTTCAGGTCACCACCGACAGCGCGGGCGACGATCGAGCCCGGACCCTGCTCCTTGATGATCTCGCGCTGGAGGATCCAGTACGCAATGGCGCACAGGAGCAGATCGGCGCCATAAATCGCCGTTGGTGTGGGCGCAAAATGATTCTCTCCCATCCAGCCCGTCGTGAACGGAACGAGCGACAGCCAGAAAAGCAGATGGAGGTTCGCCCACTGCACCGCGCCGTCGACCCGCTTCGTGGCGTGCAGCAAATGGTGATGGTTGTTCCAGTAGATGCCCACGTTCACGAAACTCAGGACGTACGATGCGAACACCGGCGCCACCAGCCGGAGATCATTGAGCTCCGCGTGATCCTTGGGCACGTGCAGCTCCAGCACCATGATCGTGAGGATGATCGCGATGACGCCATCGCTGAACGCCTCGAGCCGCCCCTTACCCATTGCGACGCGTGGCTGTCACTCGGCGGCAATGCATTCGATCTCGACGCGGCCGTCGAGCGCGAGTCCCGTGGTGCCGAAGGCCGAGCGCGCGGGGCGCCGGGCCGGGTCGAAGAACGTGACATAGACCTCGTTCATCGCGGCCCATTCCTTCATGTCCGCGAGAAAGACCGTGCACTTCACCACCTTGTCCATCGACGAGCCCGCGCGCAGGAGCACCGCGCGGATGTTCTCGAGCGCCTGCCGCGTCTGCGGTTGAATGCCCCCGCTCACCAACTTGCCGGCGCTGTCCGTGCCCAGCTGGCCGGCGAGGTACAGCATTCCGTTGACACGAACCGCGGGCGAGAACGGACGCACCGGCGCGCCCGCGGGGTTGATGTAGTCGGGGGCCGCACGATTGGTGGCGCATGCACCAAGCAGGCATGCGGCGATGAGTGCTAGAGGTCGCATCGAGATGTTCCGCTGGGGTAAGAAGCGCTCGGTGGGCCGAGCGGCCGCAGCAATATGAATCTGGTCGCGCGACCCGGCGAGTATCGGCAGCAGCCAGAAGCGGCACTGCCTTTGCCTAGTCGAGGGGTACACAACGAGGAGATGATATCATGAACATTCGTCAATACGCACGACTCGGAGCTGCCGCCCTCGCGATCACATCGCTTGGGGCGTGCGCCCAGAACGGCGGACTCGGCAACGTGCTTGGAAGCGTGCTCGGCGGACAGCAGCAGTCGAACCAGGTGAGCGGCACCGTCCGCGGCGTCGACACGCGCAATGGGCAGATCGTGCTGCAACAGTCGAACGGACAATCGGTCGGGCTCAGCTACGACAACCAGACGAAGATTGTCTACCAGAACCAGAACTACAATGTCAGCTCACTGGAGAACGGCGATCAGGTGACCGCGCGCATCCAGCAGACGCAGAACGGCGGGTACTACACGGACTACGTGCAGGTCGACCAGTCAGTGTCCAGCGGCAACAACACCAACAACGGCGGCGTCTACTCGAGCAACGGCCAGGTGCAGTCGCTGCAGGGGACGGTGCGGCGCGTTGACGTGGCGAATGGGTGGTTCGAGATCAGCCCGAACAACGGCGCGGTGCTCACGGTGACGCTGCCGTACAACGCGACCCGCGCAGACGTGCAGCGCTTCCAGAACCTGCGGAGCGGGGACGTGGTGCGGTTCAACGGCGTGTACTTGAACAACTCGCGCGTCGAGCTTCGCCAGTTCTACTAGGATCGGACGGTCGGACAGTCTGACCCGACAGCGTGACTCATCCCTTCACGGGCGTTCGTCGCGCACAGGCAGGACGTCCTCGCGAGGAGTTCCCGCGAATGGAGCGGCCCCGGGCCCGAGCGACCCGGACGCGTCGCGCGGCATCGTTCCGAGTGCCCGGCCTTCTGCCGTAGCCCTGGACAGGCGAGGGCGACTCAACATCCAACCGCCCCAGAGCAGCAGGGGCGGTAACGCAACCCAAACGGCGATCGTGCTGAGCAAAGCCGTACCCCTCCACACGGTGGCTGCGCCGTCAACCACGGTCAGCACCATGCGCTTGTCGCCGAAGCTCGCGGAGAACGAACCGTGGCCGTTCGCCGGAAGCGTCAAGGCCAGCACCGCGCGGATCGCTCCACCGAGCGTGATCGCGACCAAGGCCGCCCAATAGGCGACCCACGCAGCCAGCAGATGTCGATGTCGCCAACGACTCAGTCCGAACATCCTTCCTCCCATCAAGCGCGTGGTTCAAGTTGTTCACGTGCGCAACGCGGCGGTAGCATGGGCCGACGGCACACCTCACCCACAGGGGGACGACGCCATGAAGCTCTGGGTGGATGCGGACGCGGCGCCCCGCGACGTGAAAGAGATCGTGTTTCGCGTATCGGAGCGGCTGTCGCTCGAGACCATCCTCGTGGCGAACCAGCGCGTGGACATTCCCGTGGCGCATCGATTCGCGTCGGCGGTACGCGCCGGGGGTGGGCCGGATGTCGCTGACCGCTACATCGAGGATGCAGCCGAGGCTGGCGACGTCGCGATCACCGCGGACGTGCCGCTCGCCGCCGCCCTGGTACGCAAGGGCGTGGCGGTGCTCGATCATCGCGGAGAGGCCTTCTCTCCCGAGAATGTCGGGGAGCGGCTGTCCGTTCGTGACTTCATGGCCGACCTGAGGTCGGGCGGCATGGAGACCGGCGGCCCCAAGCCCTATTCGCCGCGCGACAAGCAGGCCTTCGCCTCCGGGCTCGACCGCATGCTCACGCAGGCACTCCGGAAGCGCTAGAAACAGTTCGGGTCAGGCGGTGGTTTCGGGGTCGCCGTCGCCCTGTGGCTCCGCGCCCTCGCCTTCGCCCTCCGGCTCGTCGCTTCCTCCCTCCTGCCTTCGCAGGAGGCGCTCGGCGCGCTTGTCGTCCTTCTTCTTCTTGCGGTCCATCTCCTTCTTGCGCTTCTCGAAGTCGTAATTGGGTTTCTTGGCCACTGGCGGGGGAGCTCTCCGTTTTCTGTGATCGCGCTTTACCGCGCCGCAGTTTGCGACGCCAGCGAATGATAGCGCTCGGCGCGCGCGGGGGAGGATAGGATGATAGGAGGCTAGGATGATAGGAGATCGTACTCGGTACAGTTTCCTATCTTCCTATCATCCTATCATCCCGCCGTTCACATCCAGAACATCCACCGGTGCGTGCCGATGACGTAGAGCGACAGCGCGAGATTGGTCGTGGCGTGCGTGAGCATCAGGTCGCCTATGGAGCGCGTCTTTCGCATCCAGAGGTTGTAGATGATGCCGCAAACGAGTCCCATCTCCCAGAACGGGCCGTGCTCCGACGCGAAGAGGATCGCGGTGGCCCAGAAGGCGAGCGGGGTGTAGCGACCGAGTGGGACGTTCGCGAAGTCGGTGTCCTGTATCCAGCGTGGCAGCCAGCCGCGCCAGAAAAGCTCCTCCAGCACCGGGACGAGCAACGTTGCGCGCACGGTGCGCAGCGCGAGCATCAGCGGCGTGAGATCGCCCTCCGGGATGGAGAGCGTGATCTGCCCGGTAATGGAATTCTGGAAGATCGAGTGATTGCGCCATCCCGGGGTGAGCGCATCCGGGGCGACCCAGAGCGCGCACACGCCGAGTCCGATTCCGATGCTCGCGAGCCAGTGCGGAGCGCTTCGCGGGAGCAGATGTCGCGAGAAGACGAGGATCGCGGCGGTGACGATCGCATCGCGGACAAGCTCCTTCGCTGGGTTCACGAGGGGCAGGTACTTGTCGATCGCGAGCCAAACAATGAACACGACGAACGGACCGACCCAGGCGATGGCGCTGCTTCGCGGATTGTCGGTGAGTTCAGTCATCGCGGCGGGGGAGGGAAATTGTCACGCGACGGGACAATCTACGCTCGGCTGCTCAACGGCGCCTCCCAACGAACGACACGTCCACGTCGTAGGTTATCCGAGCTCGTACGCCGTCCGCGCCCACTCCCTGGCGCCGCTCGCCCGCATCTGATCCCCCCAGGAGACCCCCAGTCATGCTTGTCCCGCTAAGCCGCGCCGCCGCGCTGCTGGCTGTCGTCGCTCTCGCGCCGACGCTCGCAGCGCAGCGGAACGCTCCTTCCACCTACGCGATCACGAACGCGAAGCTCGTTCCGGTGAGCGCGCCGGTCATCGAGAAGGGCACCATCGTCATCCGCGATGGGCTCATCGCGGCACTCGGCGCGAACGTCGCGGTGCCTGGCGATGCCCGCGTGATCGACGGCACCGGCCTCACCGTGTACCCCGGCCTCTTCGACGCCTTCGGCAGCATCGGCATCCCGAGCGCGACACCGGCGGGCGGTGGCGGTCGGGGCGGCGGCGCAGCGGCGGCCCTCGCGGCGCTCGCAACACCGGCACCGGCCAGCCGGTCCGGCAATGGTAGCACGGCCGATCAGCCTCGCGGCGTGGAGCCTGAGCTCAGTGCGGCGGATCAGGTGCGGCTGGACGAAGATGCGCTCGATGGTCCGCGCAGCGCTGGCATCGCCACGGCGCTCACGGTCTCCAGCGCCGGGATTTTCCAGGGACAGTCGGCGCTGATCAACCTCGCAGGCTCGAATGCATCGGCGATGATCGTGAAGCCGAACGTCGCTCAGCACATCTCGTTCTCCTCCGGCCGCGGATTCGGTGGCGGCGGCGGATATCCGGGTTCGCTGATGGGCGTGTTCGCGGTTCTGCGACAAGAGCTGCTCGACGCGCAGCGCTATCGCGACCTCAAGGCCGCCTACGCGAAGAATCCGAAGAGCATGCAGCGGCTCGAGTTCGATCCATCGCACGAGGCGCTGCTGCCGGCGCTCGCCGGCCAGCAGCCGGTCGTGATGGTGGCCAACTCGCAGCGTGAGATCGAGCGCGCCCTCGACCTGGGCAAGGAATTCGGCCTCAAGCTGATCATCGCCGGTGGCTCCGAGTCGTACCTGATGACGAGCCGTCTCAAGGCGGAGAACGTACCGGTGCTCCTCTCCATCAACTTTCCGAGACGCACAGTCGCGCCGACGCCGGACGCCGAGCCCGAGACGATGCGCGTATTGCGTGAGCGCGTCGCAGCACCGAAAGCCGCGGCGCGACTCGCCGCGGCCGGCGTGAAGTTCGCCTTCCAGTCAGGCGGCATCACGACTTGGAGCGACTTCGACGCCAACGTGCAGCGCGCAGTGGAAGGCGGGCTTGCCCCGGATCAGGCCATCAAGGCGCTCACCTGGTCGCCCGCCGAGCTGTTCGGCGTGAGCGACCGGCTTGGCTCGCTCGAAGTCGGCAAGATCGCGAACCTCACGGTCACGAAGGGCGACCTCACCGACAAGGCCGCACGGATCAACAGCCTGTACGTCGACGGACGCCCCATCGCGCTACATCCGGCCACACCGGCAGCCGGCGGCGGTGGGCGTGGTGCTGGTGCGGCCGCGACGCCGACGCCACCAACGAGCTCGCATCACGACGACGAGCTGGAGACGCACGAATGAACGCTTCCTCATTCACGTTCAAATCACTCGAGACAACCTCGATGCGAAAGCTGACTCTCGTGGTGGCTGCGGCCACCGCGCTCGCGGCGCCGGCGCTACACGCACAAGCGCGCGCCGCGGCTTCACCGATCCTCATCCGCAACGCCACCATCATGACGGTGACACGCGGAACGCAGGCCAACACGGACCTGCTGCTTTCCGGCGGCAAGATCGCCCAGATCGGCAAGAACATCGCCGCGCCCGCGGGCGCACGCGTGATCGATGGCACCGGCAAGTTCGTGATTCCCGGCATCATCGATCCGCACTCGCACATGGCGGCCGACGCAATCAATGAAGGCTCGCTGTCCGTTACGAGCATGGCGCGCATCCGCGACGTCATCAACCCGACCGACGTCAACATCTACCGCGCGCTCGCTGGCGGCGTGACGACACTGAACGTGCTGCACGGGTCCGCGAACACGATCGGCGGACAGAATGCGGTCATCAAGCTGAAGTGGGGCCGCGGCGCCGACGAGATGCTGTTTCCCGGCGCGACGCCCGGCATCAAGTTCGCGCTTGGCGAGAACGTGACCCGCAAGAACAGCGGCGGCATCACGATCCCGGGCATCGCCACCCCGCCGCGCCGCTACCCCGCAACGCGCATGGGTCAGGAAGAAGTCCTCCGTGACGCGTTCATTCGCGCCCGCGACTACAAGGCAACATGGGACGACTACCGCGCACGCTCGGCCAAGGACAAGTCGCTGATCGCACCGCGTCGTGACCTGGAGCTGGAGCCGCTCGCTGAAGTGCTCGCGGGCACGCGCTTCGTGCATGCGCACTCGTATCGCGCGGACGAGATGCTGATGCTGCTCAACCTCGCCGACGAATTTGGCTTCAAGGTGAAGACGCTGCAGCATGGCCTCGAGGGCTACAAGATCGCCGACGAGATCGCGAAGCACGGTGCGGGACTGTCGACCTTCGCCGACGAATGGTCGTACAAGATCGAGGCGTACGACGCGATCCCGTACAACGTCGCGATCCTCATGCGCCACGGCGTGCTCACCACGATCAACTCGGACGACGACGGCCGCGCGCGCCGCCTCAACATCGATGCGGCGAAGATGATCCGCTACGGCGGCCTCACCGAGGACGAAGCGCTCAGCATCATCACGATCAATGGCGCGAAGCAGCTCGGCATCGACAAGCGCGTGGGCTCGATCGAAGTGGGCAAGGACGCCGACGTCGCGATCTACAACGCCAATCCGCTGAGCGTCTACTCGAGCGTCGAGCAGACGATCATCGATGGTGAGGTCTTCTTCGATCGACAGAAGGACCTCGCCATGCGCGACGCCGAGGCGCGTGAGCGCGCGGACCTCGAGAAAGCCGATGCCAACACGGCGCCCGCACCGCGTGGTCGCCCAGGTGGCGCTCCGGGTGCTGGCGCTCTTGCTGCCACCCCGCCGGAGAACCGCTAAATGCTACGTCTTCAGATTCGCGCGGCCCTCGCGGGCGCAGCGCTGCTTTCAATTGCGGCCGGATCAACAGCCAGTGCGCAGCTTGGCTCATACAATCCCGTCGCCGGTCCGCAGGGCACGTTCGCGATCAAGAACGCGAAGATCGTCCCGGTAAACGGAGACGAGATAGCGAACGGCACCGTCGTGATTTCCGGCGGAAAGATCCTGGCGGTCGGCGCGAACGTCGCGATTCCCGCCGGCGCCCAGGTGATCGACGGCACCGGTCTCTCCATCTATCCCGGCATGATGGACTCGGGCACGTCGCTCGGCCTCTCCGAGATTCCGCAGGGTGCGGCATCCACGGTTGATGTCGCCGAGGTGGGAAGCTTCAACCCGAATGCGCAGGCGATCTACGGCATCAATCCGCACAGCGCGCACGTCGGTGTCGCGCGCGTGGTCGGCATCACCAACGTGATCTCCCGGCCGACGGGTGGCATCATCTCCGGACAAGCGGCACTCATCAACCTCTCGGGCTACACGGTGCCGGAGATGTCGGTGGTACCGCGTGCGGCGATGGTGATCTCGCTGCCGAGTGCCGGTGGTCGTGGCGGTCGCGGCGGCGGTGCGGCGGCCTTTCTCGCCGCGGCCGGAGGCGGTGCAGGCAATACTGCCGCGGCGCTGCTTCGCACACGCCAGCTCGACTCGCTGAAGCAGATGCTTCACGACGCCGATGCCTACGGCAAGTCACTCGATGCGTACGAGAAGGACAAGACCCTGCCCCGCCCTCGTCATGACGCGGTGCTTCAGTCGCTCGTGCCGGCAGTGCGTGGCCAGCAGCCGGTGATGTTCACGGCTGATGCGGCCGCCGACATCCGCGCCGCGGTGGCCTTCGCGGAGGAGATGAAGCTCAAGCCCATCATCGTGGGTGGCCGTGATGCGGTTCAGGTGGCGGCATACCTCAAGCAGCACGACGTGCCGGTGCTGTTCGACCACGTGCTTGCTCTTCCGTCGCGAGAGGATGATGCGTACGACATCAACTACTCGACACCGGCGAAGCTTGCGGCGGCGGGGGTGAAGTTCGCGATCACGTCCGGCGACTGCTGCTCGGAGGTGCGCAATCTTCCGTCGATTGCCGGCATGGCGTCGGCGTTTGGGCTCTCGAAGGCCGATGCGCTTCGGGCGGTGACGCTCGGACCCGCTCAGATCTTCGGCGTTGGCGACAAGCTGGGGTCGATCGAGGTCGGCAAGATCGCGAACATCGTGGTGACGGATGGCGACATGCTCGAGGCGAAGACGAACACGCGCTACCTGTTCATCGATGGGCGTCTCGTGCCGCTCGATACGAAGCACACGCAGCTCTATGACCTGTTCAAGGGGCGGACGCTGCAGCCGTAGTCAACAGCGATCTTACCGCAGAGCGCCCAACTAAACTGCGATTTTACCGCAGAGGGCGCAGAGAACTGAAACTGCCGCAGAGGACGCAGAGTAACACCAACAATAGAGTTGGTCCTCTGCGCCCTCTGCGAGCTTTTCCTCTGCGCCCTCTGCGGTAAATTTGCTGTTCCGCTCTTACGCTTTTCGACGCGGACGCTGCTTCGCCGAGACGGACTTGATGATCAACTGCCCCTTCCCGTCGCCGAGTGGCACCTTCTCGTTCGCGCCCGGGAAGCGCTTGCGAAGCGCAGTCCGGCAGGCCCGGATCCGCTTCGCCATCGCGGGCTCGAACTTGTCGATGAATCCTGCAAGCTGGGTTGATGCAGATTCGATCGCGGGCATGCGACCTCCACTGGGATAAAGGAATGGCGCTCGTTCGGTCGTCCGCCCACCGCCTCTGCCTCTGGCATCGTGAGTTCTACCGCCATCGGGGCCCTTTCCGACTGATATCGGTAGAACTCACGACGCCAGAAGCGGAATACAGAGAACGGACGTCAG
>DAIUFP010000035.1:0-51628 GCA_036844565.1 Gemmatimonadaceae bacterium
ACCTCGTTGAAGAGGTGTTGCCACGACCGATTGAATCCACCCAGTTGGCGGAAAAAACGGAAAGAACGGACATCGGACCTGGACTTCGGAAAGATCATCCGATATCCAGGTCCGTCGTCCGTTCTTTCGGATCTTTCCGCCAACTGTCGTCGCAGTTCCGCCCTTCAGTCAGTTATCAAGAACAGCTCAGTGGTCCCCGCGGCAACGGCCGCGTGCAGTTCTTGGTCGTCCCGTTCTCCGTGATGACGACCTTTGCCGTGGCGCTGCCGTCGTACGTGATGACTTCGCGACGCGTGAGGCTCACTACCGACTGCCCCGCGTACTGAATCGAAGCCGTCATCGAACGGATCACCGAACCCGCCGACGGATAGCTCGTCGTGCCGGTCACGACCGGAATCACCAGCCCGCTCGTGGTGTCACCAACCGTGCGCGACGCCGAGAAGCTGCCGAGGCTCGACGTACCAACCGTGGTCTCGCTGCCGGCCGATGCGCCGTTTACGGTGCGCTGGGTGCTGCCCGAGGCGAGGCCGGTGGTTGTGCGGCTGCTGGAGCTGTTCAGCGTGGTCGTGGCCGTAAGGATCGTCGAGGTGTCGCCGAGGAGGCGTCCAGCCGTGCCGCGGCCGCGTCCCCAGTGGCGTTCCCGTTCGGGACCGTCATTGTCGCCAGCGGAATCGTAGGTGACGGTGCCCTTGGCGGAAGTCTGGATCACCACGGTGTTGGTGGTGAGCGTATCGAACGCTGACTGGACTGTGCCGGCCGTAGTGGTGTATTTCGCCGCGCGGGTGATGGTCACGCCGTTGCGGGTGGTATCGGTGCAGGTGATGAAGCCCGTGGTCGCGTCGACGGGAGCCGAGCAGGGCAGGCCGCCGGCGAAGGGTCCATGTCCGCCGTCGCGGCGGGTGAATGGAATTGCGCCAGCGAACGCGTCCTTCAGGCCGCCGCCCATGAGCTCGCCCCGGTCGAAGCCGCGCTCGCGACCGCCACCGAGCCAGAAGCCAGCGACGTCCTTTTCAGACAGGGCTGCGCCGACGTAGCTGCTGCTCAGGTCGCCGTATCCCAGGGGCACAGTGGACAGCGAGGCGCTCAGCGCCGCGAGAGTGGCGCCAGAAGGATTAGTGGTGTCGGCGCAGCCAGCGATGACGATGACGATTGCACTTGCTGTCGCCAACCGGGTGAAGGTGTGTCTCATTGTGAACATCTCCAAGAGAAACAGTTGCGAGTCGCAGAAGCGTCGCGACGGTGGTTTGGATAAGTAGAACACGTCAGCCACCCTTCTACCCTACGTCACCGCCAATGCTCCATTGGGTTCGCCGATTTGAGGTGACGGCGGTCACACATTTCTGGTAATTGGTCCTGACAGCAGCCGCGGGTTGATGCCGGCAAAGATCATAGCACCCCTGTCGGTGAGGGTTTTCGAGGCGGTGCGCCACTCAATGTGCACTGCAACCGAAGAGCTGTCAGTCAACAGCAATCCGCGTCAGTGACCAGTGAGTACGAAGTAGCCAACGCTTCTGGCTCAACTGGAAACTGACGCCGATGGCTCACGACCGACGGCTCTGCGGTTGTTGTGCACACGCCACGCGCGTCGACCGTCAATCTGCAGCGACATCGCGAGTAGGCTCTGGCGCCAAGCTGTGTACCAGGAGCGATATTGGCTGCGGCAATTACACGAGGAGGGGGATCATGAGCGATATCTCGAGACGCGACCTGCTGAAGACGGCCGCACTCGCCGGTGCAGGGCTGGCGGCATCAGGGCATTTCACGAGTGCAATCGCCGAGAATATCACGGCGGCGTCGCATCCCGATCTGGAGCCGGCACCGGCGCCGGGACGCAAGACGATGCGCGCCGTTCCGTTTGCGCGACACGAGACCGTTCGCATCGGCATGGTGGGCACCGGACTCCGCGGACGATCCGTTCTCACCGAGCTGCTCGGCATCGACGGCGCGAAGGTCATCGCGGTGTGCGACGTCGTGCCCGACAAGGCCCAGCGCGCCGTGAAGATGATCACGGACAAGGGACAGCCGGCGCCGGCCGTCTACACCGACGGCGAGCACGCATTCGAGAAGCTCGTGGCGCGCGACGACATCGACATCGTCTATACCGCGACGCCGTGGGAGTTCCACGTACCGGTGATGCTCGCCGCGCTCGCGCACGGCAAGCACGGCGCCAGCGAGTGTCCGATCGGCTCGACACTCAAGGATCTCTGGGCACTCGTCGACGCGAGCGAGAAGGCCCAGAAGCACTGTCTGCATCTCGAGAACTGCAACTATGGCTACAACGAGATGCTCGTGAACCGGATGGTGCACGAAGGCGTGTTCGGCGAGGTGCTGCATGTCGAAGCCGCCTATCTCCACGACCTCCGCGAGATCCTGTTCGAGAATCGCGACGAAGGCCTCTGGCGCCGCGCGTGGCACACGCGCTCGAACTCCAATCTCTATCCGACGCACGGTCTCGGCCCAGTGAGCTGGTATCTCGACGTCCATGCCGGCGACCGCTTCGACTACCTCGTCAGCGTGAGCACGCCGGAGCGAGGTCTCTCGAAATGGCGCGAAGAGAAAGTGCCGGATCACGGCGACCCGAAGTGGAAGGAGAAGTACATCACCGGTGACCTCAATACCTCGATCATCAAGACAGTGAACGGCAAGACCGTGATGCTCCAGCACGACGTCTCGAATGCGCGCCCATATACGCGACACAACCGCGTGATGGGCACGAAGGGCACCTTCGAGGACTATCCGCCGCGCATCTACATCGAGGGGCAGGCTGGCGGCGAGCGCTTCGGGCCGATCGACGACTGGAAAGCAAAGTTCGAGCACCCGCTCTGGACGAAGCTCGGCGACAAGGCACGCGGAGCAGGTCATGGCGGGATGGACTACATCATGGCGTACCGGCTCATCGAGTGCATGCGCGAAGGTCTTGCCCCTGACTACGACGTCTACGATGCCGCCGCATGGAGTGCCCCGCTTCCGCTCACGGAGATGTCCGTCGCCAGGGGCAGCATTCCGATGAAGTTTCCGGACTTCACCCGGGGTGAATGGAAGAAGCCGCGCGCATGAACACACCGTTCCACTTCGCGACGATCGACTGGGTCATCATCGGCGTCAGCATCGCGGTGAGTTTCCTGCCGGCGCTGTTCTTCTGGAGGCGGGCAAGTTCAGGCACGGGCGAATTCTTCACGGCGGGCCGCGCCGCGCCCTGGTGGTTGGTCGGCATCTCGATGGTTGCCACCACCTTCAGCACCGACACACCGAACCTCGTCACCAACATGGTGCGCGAGCGAGGTGTCGCTGAGAACTGGCTCTGGTGGAGCTTCCTGCTCACCGGCATGATGACGGTGTTCTTCTACGCGCGGCTCTGGCGCCGCAGCGGCGTGCTCACGGATCTCGAGTTTTACGAGATTCGATATTCTGGCAAGGCGGCGAAAATTCTCCGCGGCTTTCGTGCGGTGTACCTCGGCCTGTTCTTCAACTGCGTCATCATGGCGACCGTGAACCTCGCCGCCGCCAAGATCGGCAACGTGGTGCTCGGCTGGCCGATGGAGCGGACGCTGGTCGTCTGCGCGGTGATGACGATCTTCTTCGCGTCGGTGAGTGGCCTCTGGGGCGTGCTGGTAACCGACACGATCCAATTCGGCATCACGATGACCGGCACGTTCGCGGTCGCCTACTATGCGCTGGCGCAGCCGCAAGTTGGCGGACTTTCAGGGCTGCTCGCCAAGGTGCCGCCGCGCACGCTCGCCATGCTGCCCGACTTCGGCGACTGGAGCGTTGCGGCCACCGTCTTCGTCATCCCGCTCACCGTTCAGTGGTGGTCCGTGTGGTATCCGGGCGCGGAGCCCGGCGGCGGCAGCTACATCGCGCAGCGGATGCTCGCGTCGAAGACGGAGAAGGACGCCGTCATCGGCACGCTGCTCTTCAACGTGATGCACTATGCGCTCCGGCCATGGCCGTGGATCATCGTCGCGCTCGCGTCGACGATCGTCTATCCGCAGCTCTCGGACATCTCGGCAGCATTTCCCGGGATGAACAAATCGCTCCTCGGCAACGACATCGCGTATCCCGCGATGATGCGATTCCTGCCGGCGGGATTTCTCGGGCTGGTTGTTGCCGGCACGCTCGCCGCCTATCGATCGACGATCGAGACGCACCTGAACTGGGGCACCAGCTATCTGGTGCATGATTTCTATCGTCGCTTCCTGCGGCCGGGACTTCCCGATCGGCACTATGTCTTCGCCGGACGGCTCACGACGGCCTGCCTCATGATCGCCGCCGCGCTGATGACCTACGCGCTCGGCACCGCGAAGGAAGCATTCGACCTCATCCTCTCGATCGGCGCAGGTACTGGACTGCTCTACCTGCTGCGCTGGTTCTGGTGGCGTGTGAGTGCGTGGAGCGAGATCGCGGCGATGGCCAGCTCATTCGTGGTCGCGCTCGGGTTCTTTATCGGACGCAAGATGGGACTCGAGGTGGCGTCGCATGTGTCGCTCCTCGTCACGGTTGGCGTAACCACGGTGGTGTGGATGTTCACCACATTTCTTGCACCGCCGGCCGACGACGAGACGCTCGTGAAGTTCTTCACGCTCGTGCGGCCGTCGGGGCCGGGTTGGAAGCGCATCTCGAAGCTCTCTGGTGTCACCGCCTCGTCCGGCGCACTGCCCCAAGCGCTACTCGGCTGGATGCTCGGCTGCGCCTTCGTCTACTCCGCGCTTTTCGGCACCGGAAGTTTTCTGTATGGACGCATGCCGCAGTTCTGGATGTGGCTCGTCGTGCTGGTGCTGAGTGGATTCGGGATGATGCGCGTGCTCAGTGGATTCTGGTCGACCGAGCTCGCGCCGCCGCAAGCCTAGTTGGCACACGCCGAAAGCGCGCGACTGGAGCAAAGGGCGGAAGAGCGATCTTACCACGGAGGACACAGAGGGCACGGAGGAAACCAGACGGCCCCCATGCGGTACAGCGTTCTGCCGTCCTCCGTGTTCTCCGTGACCTCCGTGGTAAATCGCCCTTGATCAGCTTCCTGCGGTTCATGGAGCTGTGGTGCCCGCCACGCCTGTTGCGGTCGTAAAGGTCACGGGCAGCCACACGTCGTGGTCCCCCACAGCGACGATCGCGCCGACAACGAGGCCCACGGTAGTGGTGACGCCGGTGACGAAGAGCGATATGATGGTAATGGCGGCCTGGTCGATGGGTGGTTTGGATGGAACGATAGGATTGAGGACCTCGAGTGTGACCCCAATACCCAAGCCGATCCTGGTGCCAATGGAGGCACCCTTCGCGATGACGTCCCCAGCGTTTCTTTCAATGCTTCGCTCAGCCGAGTACCCGCCATCGAGCGGAATGCGGACGGTGTCCGCTCCATTCAGAATGAGCGCGTAACGCAAGGAGTCGATGCCCAGATAGACCCCTTCGACGATGCGTTGGCGACCATGAGCCACACGGATTCGCTGGCCGGGAGTGATCTGCGCATGCGCCGAACCGGGGAGTGTTGAGGCCAGTACGAGGGCGAGCAGCAAATTCATCGAACAGCGGCGCATTCTCTTCTCCCGTTGGATTCCTGACGCAAGCACGTTTACCGGATGGAACGCGCAGGAACCGGCGGAACTGGCTCCGGGCGCAGACGCGACCGCAGGAGTGAACTCCAGCCGTTCCCAGAAATTGTGGCCCGCGATGGCCGCGATACCTCCGACCACTGTGCGCACGTCGGTGCCGCTTTCACCCTCACGGTGATTCGCAATGTCCGGTCGAATCAGCCAGCAGGCGTTACGGATCGACAATGATGCTAGTCGCTACCGCAATAGCGACATCAGGCGTGAAAGCCACCGGTTGCCAGACGTCGTGGTCGCTGACTGCGGTAATGACACCGACGACGGCCCCCGCCACGGTGAGCCCGACGGTTACAACAATCCCGAGCGCGTACGCGACGCCCTTTTCATGCTGGTCGGACGACAGCGCGGTGAGGCCAAGGAGGCCGAGCCCCACCCCAGCGCCGACAGCAACGCCTTTGCCGACGGCCCCCCATCCATACGGCTTGCGTCCGGTGAACCGCTCGGCGGCGTAACCCCCATCCATGGGAATGCGAACTGTATCGCTACCCGACAGGAGGACGGCGTAGCCAAGTGAGTCGCGGTTCAGGTACACGCCCTCCGCCACGGTTTGGATCCCGTGCGTGATGTGGAGTCGTTGGCCCGGCGCAACTTGGGCCTGCGTGGCCTGCGCACCCAGGAGGCATGTGGCCGCGACAGTGAGGATGAATCGATGGACTGAGTATTGGCGCATTCCCTTCTCCAATTGGACCAATTGGACATTAAGCAACAAGGCGACTGAATCGAACGCGCAGAACACGGCAGAACCGGCTCAAGGTGGCAGGGAGGCGGGTGCCATCGCGCTCGCGCGCGCGGTCGACGACAAGTCACTCTCGGACGAGATTCTCCGAGTGGCGCGATCAGCGTTCGGGGGCCGGTGACAATGGAACGTCAAGCGCCCTCGGATCAGCCGCGTCGAGCGTAATCGTGCGGCCGCCCGGCGAGAGCCGCACGTCCTCCCAGACATCGTCTGCTGCCACGGCCATGACGCCGCCGACCATGAATCCAACCACAGTGCTCATGGTCGCAAAGAGGGCGGCAATCCCGTTGTAAACCTCAGGCGCTGGTCCGGATCGCAACGCAACGGTCCCGCCGGCCAAGATGACTCCGACTCCCACACCCGTGACAATGCCCGTTCGGAACACGCGCCCGCGCGATGCGCCACGGACGAAGCGCTGTGCCGAATATCCGCCGTCGAACGGAAAACGTACGGTGTCCGATCCGGACAGGATCATCGCGTACCTGAGCGAATCGGTTCCCAGATAGACGCCGTCGGCCAAGCGCGCCTTGCCATGTGCCACGCGGATTCGTTGGCCAGGAACGAGTTGCGCATGCGCGGCTGGTGTCGCAAGCAGCGATACGACGAGCAGCGAGGAGCGGCCGATGAGTTGAATGCTGACGCATGGTTATCCAGGATGGGGCTCATGACGAAGTGCGGACTTCGATAAACGCGCAAAACGGCGAGTAACAGGCTCATGGCGTGAGGTCCAAGCGCCGTGGACTCGGCCCGAATGCCCTGAGGCCGTCATTACGATTCGATGAATTCGACCTCCGCCCACTGTCTCGGCTTACGGTGGCGGCTCACTATTGCCGGACCGTCCACAGGATTCGGCATGCTTCTTCGTCGTACGGCCCCGACCGCTGCACTGATTGTTTTATCGACGCTCGTCGCGACGACGCAGACGGCCACTGCGCAGGAGACCGGCGCCGCGCGACTGCACGCGCTGGTAAACGGGCTCACCGTCACGCCGCGCGTCCTGCTCATCGGCGCCGAGCCCGGCGACGCCGACGCCGACCTCATCGCATGGCTCGCGAGAGGGCACCGCGTGCAGACCGCCTACCTCTCGCTGACGCGCGCCGAGAGTCGACCGAACTACACCGGTCTCGAGTCGGGCGCGACGGTGGGCGCGATTCACGTGCGCGAGGCGCTCACCGCACGTGCACTCGATGGCGGCGAACAATACTTCACGCATGCGTTCGACTTCGGCGGTGCGCGCAATACCACCGACGCCTTCCGGCAATGGGATCGCGCGAAGCTGCTCGGCGACTTCGTCACGGTGGTCCGCGCGTTCCGGCCACATGTGATCGTCGCGCGCTTCGCCGACGACACCACCATGCACGACGGAAAGCGGCAAGTGAGTGCGATTCTCGCGCGCGAGGTGTTCGATGCGGCGCTCGACACGGCGCGCTACAGCGTTGCCGCATATGGATTGCCGTGGGGCGTCACCTCGCTTTACGGTCCTGGTGCGGGGCTGACGATCGATGCGCGTGAGCTCGACGTTCTCACGGGGCGGACGTACGCAGACGTCGGGGTGGCGAGCCGCTCCCAGCTGCGATCCGTTGGCTTTACAACTTTGCCGTGGGAGGGCGCGGGAGTTGTGCAGCTTCGACAACTGGCCAGCCGTACGCCGGAAGTACAAGGCGGAGCGACACCGGCCCTGTTCGATGGCGTCGACACGACCTTCGCGCGACTCAGCGCCGGCGTTCCCGCGGACATCGGGCGGCTGCTTCCGTTGTTCAGCGCGTATGCGGATTCGGCACGTACACAGCTCGACGTTCAGCAGCCGTCGCGCATCGTAGGGTACCTCATGCGCACGGCAGACCTCGCCTCCGGTGCACGCAACCTTCTCCACGGGTGCCGGCATCCGTCGCCGAGGGCCGCGATCACCATCGTGACTTATCGGCCGTGCGCGCCCTCGTTGCTCGACGTCGACGCGTCGCTCGACCTGATGCTTCAGCGCGCGTCCGATGCGCTCCTGATGGCGGCGGGCGTTTCCATCGAGGCAGTGTCAGATCGCGAGTTCATCGCGACGGGCGATACCGCGGTCGTGAAGATGACCATCCACAATCATGGCGATTCGCGTGTGCGGGTGAACGACGTCTCCGTCACCGGAGGCATTGCGGTGCGCATGGACGCAGCGATCGACGTTCCCGCGCACGGGAGCGCGACACTCGAGCGTCAAGTGACCAGCCTCTCGGATGCCCACCCGTGGTGGATGTGGAAGCGGGAAGAGAACTTCTTCCCGTACTCCTCCGTTGCCCTCGACGGCGTGGCGCGCGCGGACGTCGTGCCGAAGTATTTCACGATCGACGACATCGCACTTCCGGAGGCGATGCGTGCGGTGAGTGACGCAGTCGTCACGCTCACCATTGGGATGACGACGATCTCCGCCAGCAATCGGCCGATCGTCTTCAAGACCGCCGATCCGGTACTCGGTGTCCGCGACCGTGCGGTAAGTGGCGTACCTCCAGTGACGCTCGGCTTCGAGCGCACGATCGAGTGGGCGCTGGCTGACAAGCCAATGAAGAAACAGGTGCGCCTCATCGCACGATCGTACTCGGATCGTGCCCGCAGCTTCTCCATCCGCGCAACAACGCCAGCAAGCTTCGTGCATTTCGACTCGCTGCCGCCGGCGATCACGCTCAACCCGCACGATGCGCGGGAAATGTCGATCGCGCTTCGCGGAATACCGAAGCAGGTGCGCTACGAGCTCGGCCTCGCGGGCGTCGCGCCGGGCGAGCGGTTCGCGTCGGCGTTTCGGACCGCGCAGTACTCCTACCTCGCGCCGCTGCACTTCTTCAGGAAGTCGACACTCTACGTGCAGGGTGTGAGCGTCGAGATTCCCAGCCGCCTGGCCGTGGCGTACGTGCGCGGTGCGGGCGACGAGATCGACGTCGCGCTGAAGCAGCTTGGAATACCCGTATACACGTTCAATGCAGAAGGACTGCTGCGGTTCGGCCTCGATGGGATCAGCACACTCGTCTTCGGCCCTGATGCATTTCGTGTCGATCCAAACCTCGCCGGCATGAGTGCACGATTCTCGGAGTTCGTGCGCAAGGGCGGCACCATCGTGATGCTCAGCAATCCGAACGTGATGGCCACGCGGGAGATTCTTCCCTTTTCGCTCGCGCTCGCGACTCCATATCCCGACCAGGTGGCGATGAGCAACGCGCCGGTCGCGCCGATCGACCCACGCGGACGGCTGGTGTCATGGCCGAACCGCATCACCGGGCCGGACTGGAGTGAATGGGTCGGCGATCGTGCGACGCTCATTCCGTCGGTGGTGGACGCGCACTACGAGCGCATTCTCGAGATGCACGATCCGGATGAGCCAGTGAACCGGAATGCGCTCCTCGTAGCGACCGTCGGGAAGGGGAAGTTCATCTACACGAGCATCACGTTTCCGCAGCAGATAGCGAACGGTGTGCCTGGGGCGATGCGGTTGTTCATCAATCTGTTGAGCGCTGGACTACCCGTGCAGTGATACGAGGCAAAAGCGAAGAGCTTTTACCGCTGAGGGCGCAGAGAAACGCAACAGCTTTCGCAGAGGGCGCAGAGGAATGCAAACTCATCGCTGGTGGTTGTCGGCATCTACCCCCCGCGTAAAAAAGAAAAACAAGAACCAATGAACCACGGAGAGCACGGAGGGGCACAGAGGACTACGCGAGCACTTTGTGTCCTCCGTGGCCTCTGTGTCCTCCGTGGTTAATTGCAGTTCCACGACGTTCTCTGTAGTTAATGGCAGTTCTTCCGGGTCCTTTGTGGTTGATTGGCAGTTCTCTGCGCCCTCTGCGGCTATTCGCAGTTCTCTGCGCCCTCTGCGGTAAATTGCTGTTCCGCCTTTCTGTGAACTCGCCGAACGCACGACAGCGATGACGACATGACCAAGACCGAAGTCCTCTGTGTTGGCGAAGTTCTCTGGGATTCCCTCCCTGAAGGACTCTTTCTGGGCGGCGCACCATTCAATGTCGCGTGCCACCTCAGGGCGACAGGCACGCCCGTCGCCATGGTCAGCCGCATCGGCAGCGATCGGCTCGGCGACGAAGTTCTCCGTCGCGCGGCGCGATATGGCGTCACCACCGATCTCGTGCAGGTCGATTCGGACCATGCGACCGGGTTCGTCCGCGTGGACATCGATCCATTGGGCAATCCCAGCTACGAGATCCTCGCGCCCGCCGCGTGGGATGCGATCGCCACGAGCGATGCCCTGCTGCGTCGTGCCGCGAATGCACGTGCAATCGTGTTCGGCACGCTCGCGCAGCGCAACGCGACCTCGCGCGAGACCATCCGCCGGCTTTGGGATACCGACGCGCTCATCGTCTTCGACGTCAACCTTCGCGCACCATTCGAGGACCGCGAGATCGTCCGCGAGTCATTGCAGCGCGCCAACGTCGTGAAGCTGTCCGCGGAGGAGCTCGAGCGTGTCGCCGACTGGTTCGCGCTTGGCAGTGACTTCGAGAGCAGGGTTCGTGGCCTCGCTACCGCATTCAACTGCGACGTCGTCTGCGTCACGCGTGGCAGCGAGGGCGCGGCGCTCCTGCACGACGGCAACTGGACGGAACACCCCGGGTTTCAGGTGGAAGTCAAGGACACCGTCGGCGCCGGCGATGCGTTTCTCGCGGTGCTGCTCGCCGGTCTGCTGAGTGGAGCGTCCGACAGCGCACTGCTTCAGCATGCGAACCTCATCGGCGCCTACGTTACCACGCAATACGGCGCCGTTCCTGCCGACCAGGGCACCGCGACGTCACTTCCCGCCGCGCCGCCGCCGCCGCCACCGCCAAAGGGGAAGAAGAAGTCGCCGTCGCGCAAACGGGGTTAGCATGGAGCTTCGCCACCTCCGGTACTTCGTCGCCGTTGCGGAAGAGCTGCATTTCGGACGTGCCGCCGAGCGACTGCGCATCGCGCAGCCGCCACTCAGCCGCCAAATCAAGGACCTCGAGCGCGAGGTCGGCACTCCGTTGTTCGACCGCGTGCCGCGCGGCGTGGAGCTCACACCCGCGGGGCAGGCTTTCCTTCCGGAAGCGAGACTCACGCTCGCCCAGGCCGAACGCGCACAACGCACCGCACAGCGCGCCGCGCTCGGCGAGACTGGCCGCTTGCGCGTCGGTTTCGTCGAAGCGGCAACGCATACCGGAATTCTGCCGGACGTCCTCGGTTTCTTTCGCGTCCACCTTCCAGCGATCGGACTGTCGCTGTTCGAGCTCGACCCGCTCCGGCAGGAAGAAGCATTTCGCGACGGACGCATCGACCTCGGAATTCTCCAGGGCTCGATGTTGGAGTCGGCACGATGGCTTCGTGAGGAATCGATCTACACGGAACCGATCGTCCTCGCCGTGCCCGGCGAACATCGTCTCGCGGGGCGCACGCGCTTCACTCTCGCCAGTCTCGCCGAGGAGGCGTTCGTCCTCTTTCCGCGGCAGACGGATCCGGCGCTATTCGATGACATCGTGTCACGCTGCCGGACGGCGGGCTTCAGTCCGCGCGTAGTGCAGGAGGCAACGGGGTGGCATACGCTCACGAGTCTGGTCGGCGCGGGCGTCGGTATCGGCTTCGTTCCGAAGTCGATCACCGCATTCCAGCAACAGGGCGTTGCATACCGGTCAATTCCCGATCTGTCGGTGCAGATGATGCTCTCTGCCGTGTGGCGCGCTGGCGAGAAGTCGCCGGTACGTGAGCGGTTCGTAACGGCATTGCGCGCGGTGGCCGGGCGCGCCTGACGGCGCGCTGACGCGCGCGGGATGATAGGACGATAGGAGGATAGGATGATAGAAGCTCCTATTCCTATCCTCCTATCATCCTATCTTCCCAGCCTCCGCTCGAACCACGACGCGGTCGCCGAATCGACGAGCACCCAGTTCGTATGCCGCATCATGTGATGCGTGTCGTCGGGGATGACGATCTCCTCCAACGTCACGCCCTTCTTCTCCAGGCGTCTCGCGAGACTCACCGTCTGGTTGAAGCGTACGTTGCGGTCGTCGTCGGCATGGATGAGGAGCACGGGTGAGCGCCATGTGGAGACGGACGACACCGGCGACGACTTCCACGCGATGTCGAGCGCGCGCTGAAGGTCGGCCGGCTTCTCGTAGCGCGGCGCAAGAAGACCGGCGGCGCGCTCGGCGGTCCAGTCGTGCACGCCGTGAATGTCCACGCCGGTCGCGAAAATGTCGGAGTTGCGGCTCAGTGCGAGCGCGGTGAGGAAGCCGCCATACGAGCCGCCGTAGATGCCGATGCGCGTACGATCCACCTGCGGCAGCGACTGGAGGTACTTCGCGCCGGCGAGCACGTCGAGATATTCGGACGCACCGCGACTGCCGCCGTCGCGCGGATGCTGGAACTCGCGACCATACCCGATGCCGAGCCGGTAGTTGACCGAGAGCACGATGAAGCCGCGGCTCGCAAGGTACTGGTTCGACGCATACGCATTGGCGTAATAGTCGGAGTAGTTCCAGCCGAGCAGCATCTGTCGCGGCGGACCACCGTGGACGTAGATGATGGCGGGTTTCCGACTACTTCCGCCGAGCGTCGAGCTGGCTGCCGACTCGAAGAGTTGACCGTGCACCTCGAGTCCGTCGGACGACCGGAAGACAACTTTCTTCGGCGTCACCAGCCGCGCGGTCGGGAAGTCCGACGGAATCTGCTCGGCGCCGATCCACCTGATGTCGCTCGGTGTGCGAGCGGAGAGAATCGCCGGAAGCGGTGGACGTTGCGCTGTTGCACCGATGAATGCGACGGAACCGCCGTCGCCGGTGAAGGCCGGCGTCCACTCGAGTCCAGTCCCCGGTGTAAGAACGTCAGGTGCGGCGCGGTCGATCGGCACGCGGACGATGTGGCGCCGGTCGATGTCGTCGGCGTCGCTTCCAGCGTTGCCGGCGAACGCGAGCCAGCGCCCGTCGTGGCTCATGGTGACGTACTCCGCCATGAACTTGCCGGACGTGAGCAGCGTGGCCGCGCCACCGTTCTCGGCAATCGAGTAGAGATGCGGCCAGCCGTCCATCTCGGTGAGAAATGCAATGCGGCCGGCGCCGTAGTTGAGATTCGTGCCGCCGTGTGTGTTCGGAATTGAGCCGCGCAACGTGGATGGACTCTTCCACAGCTCACGTGCAGCACCCGAGCGAGCGTCGGCGGACCAGATGGCCCACGGGCGCGGCACGTCGGCGAGCACCGAGTCGGGCGCGCCTCCCCTGGCGACGCGCACGAACGCGATGCGCGAGCCGTCGGGTGACCAGCGCGGAGAGAAATCCGTCTTCGTGCTGGGCGCGAGCCATGTGATGGACGTCGAATCGTTCGCGTAGATGCCGATCATCGAGTGATCGCCGCGATCGGAGACGAACGCGAGCCGCGAGCCATCGGGTGACCACTGCGGATCCTGCGCCTCGCCGTTTATGCTGAACGCCTTTCTTGGCGCCCCGGAGCCATCGACGCGCGCGGCCCAGATCGCTCGATCCTTGATGAAGGCGAGGACGTCGCCGCGCGGCGAGATGACGGGATCATCGCCCTCGGCGATGCGGGTCGGTGTTCCCCCCTCGAACGGGATGGTCCACAGCTCGATCTTCGGCGCGTTCGGCAGCGACAGCGGGTTCGGCGAGGCGCCAGCCCAGTTCGATCCGTGATCGCCGCCGCGGACATAGACGACGTACTTGCCATCGCTGCTCAGCGAAACGCTCGTGAGCTCCTGGCCGTCGTCGAGCATGTAGTTGGTGAGTCGCCGAGCCTTGTAGTCGGGCGCGTCAGCGACCCAGATGTTGCGCTTGCCTTGTTCGTTCAGCGCGTAAGCGATGCGTCCGCCATGCGCGGCCGCGGTGAGCTCATTGGGGAATGGGTAGCTCTTGACCTGCTGGATGGTGAAGCCACCCTGGGCGAGCAGCGTCGAGCTGGCGAGGGTCAGAGCGAGCAACTGTGGGGCGAGGCGCATGATGGTAGCCTGAGGAGGTCGCTCAATCTGGTGCTCTCGAGCGAGCTTCGCCAACCTACGTACCTGGTACATCGTACCTGTGTACCTGGAATGGCATACGACCCATGGGGAACAGTGGAAAGATCGAGTTCACTGCGTACCTCGTACTGAGTACTTCGTACGGCGTACGCACTTGTCTCGTGCCGTCCACTGTTCCCCGTGGCCGTTATGCCATTCCGGGTACCCGGGTACGACGTACCGAGTACGTCGGTGCTTCATTGCCCATTGGGATCACTTCCTCATGAAGTGACACGTGTACCCACCCGGATTCTTCCGCAAATAATCCTGGTGGTACTTCTCCGCGCTATACCACGTGCCCGCCGGCTCGATCGACGTCGACACCTTCCCCTTCCACTTGCCCGACGCGTCAACGCGCTTGATCACGCTCTCGGCCACAGTCTTCTGCTCCGGCGACTGCGGAAAGATCGCGGAGCGGTACTGCGTCCCCGTGTCGTTGCCCTGACGGTTCAGCGTGGTGGGATCGTGGAGCTTGAAGAACCAGTCCGCGAGCAGCGACTCATAGCTCAACACCGACGGATCGAACGTCACGCGGATCGCTTCGGCGTGCCCCGACTTGCTGTCGTGCGTGTCGTCGTAGGTCGGGTTCTCGAGCCAGCCGCCCGCGTAGCCGACGTCGGTATCGAGCACGCCGGACACACTGCGCAGGATGTCCTCCACGCCCCAGAAACAGCCGCCGGCAAGCACGGCCACCTCGGTGCTCTGTCCTTTTGTTGTCTGTTCGCTCATTGTTCTCTCAGTGCGGAACGGCGTTTGACGCCCATACAACAGGACCAAGTACGTAAGTATCCGGTACGTCGGTACGAAGTACACCATCCCGGAACAGGCGGCTACCGGGACGCCTTCGGCTCGCCAGGAGTCGTACCCCGTACACGAGTACCGAGTACAAAGTACTCAGTCCTGGAGTATGGGTTTAGCCGCGCTACTTGCTCACTCGCAACATCAGCACGCCGTGAGACGGCACCACCTCGGCATACGACGGCGTCCCACGGACGGCGACGTCCTTGTGTGCCCACAGGTCGCGCACCTTTCTGCCGCGCATATCGATACCGATTGCTGCGAAGTCGATGGTCATCTGCTTGTCGGTGGAATCGCGATTGAATGCTGCAACCGCGTAGCCGCCATCAGCGAGCGGACGGCTCCAGATCTCACGTGTGCTGTCCGCACCGGCGACGCGTGAGGCCTGCTTGCCGAGCGGATCCTGGTCGATCGCGATCACGTCGCCGTTGGTGAGGATGTCGTGAATCGACGGCGACATCGTACGGAGATCATTGCCGGCGAGCAGCGGTGACGCGAGCATCGACCACAGGCTCATGTGCGTGCGGTATTCGTTGTCCGTCATCCCGCCATTTCCGATCTCGAGCATGTCGGGATCGTTGAAGTGGCCCGGCTTGGCGTAGGGAGCGAGCTCACCCTGACGGAAGCCGATGCCCACCATCGACGACCACCGGTCGCTGATGTCGCCCGTCGTGCGCCAGGAGTTGCCGCCAACGTCCGGACCCCACTTCCATACGTCGACCGCACCGTACTGGCAGAGGCTGTAGAGAATCTGGCGGCCGCTCGCGAGCAGCGCGTCGCCCATGATCTGGTACATCGCCTGCTCGTCCTGCTGGCCATGCAGCATCGACGCGCCGCACCAGTCGTACTTGAGGTAATCGATCCCCCAGTTCGCGAAGGTCTTCGCGTCCTGCGCTTCGTGGCCGTAACTGCCGATGTATCCGGCGCACGTGGTCGGTCCGGGCGATGAATAAATCCCGATCTTCAAGCCCTTGGAGTGTACGTAGTCCGCGAGCGCCTTCATGTCCGGGAACTTGCGGTTCGTCGTGATGTTGCCCTGCGCGTCGCGCTGGTCGCTTTCCCACGTGTCGTCGATGTTGATATAGGTGTAGCCGGCGTCCTTCATGCCGCTGCTCACCATCGCATCCGCCATGGAGCGCACCGACGCATCGTCCACTCGGCCGGCGAACTTGTTCCAGCTGTTCCAGCCCATCGCCGGCGTGCGTGCGATGCCGTTGTCCGTCACCTTGTGCAACACGGGCAACAAAATCCTCTCGGGCAGCGCGCCTTCACCCGCGGCAACCCGATGCGCGACGATCTCGGGCGGCGGACCCTGCGGCGCGGCCTGGGGAGGCGAGCCAGCGGGACGCGCGGGCGGACCACCGGGCGTGCCTGGCGCGCGGCGACGCATCACGAGGTGCAATTCGTTGCCAACGAGCCTGCCGTCGTAGGTCGTGCGGCGTTCGTTGTTCCCGTTGCGCGTCACGCTGGTGACGCTGAAGCCGGTGCTGTCCCACGTGCTCTCGTTGATCGTCACCCGGGAGTTGTTGTTCTTGATCGTACCGGAGATTTGATCGCCCGTTTGATCGAGCGTGAAGTAGGTGCGGCGGAAGGTGCCGTCCGTCGGATTCTCGACGGCAACGAGCCAATTGCCGGCGATGTTCGGCCGAGCGCTGACGGGCACAGGTGTGGCGACGACGACCGGCGGCCCGCAACTCGCGAGCAGGGCAGCAGACGCGACGACGAAGGGCTTCAGTGTGCGTGCGATCATGGGAGTGATGAAAGGGGAGCCAATGTGGGCGGTCGAGCATTGCCAGGTCACGCTTTTGCGTGCCGCCGCACGTAGCTAGTAAGGTGGCGCAGTTGCCGGCATGGTGCCACCCTCCCGGGGTGAACAGGGGGCTTGGGTCCCGGCTCGAGAGCCCGGGCTTGAGGTCCAGTCGCCCACGCCTCCTGGTTGGCCTATTGCCAGGACCGGGCTATCTGCCCACAGCGACGAAGGCCTCATCACGCTCTTCAAGGACGATCTCGCAGGCATGACTTGAACGCGCCGCGTCCGCAAAGGGATCGCTCCTAGCACTGCCATTCACCAACTGTTGGGTCAAAACACACAAAAAACTTCTTAGCGCGAAATCGCACGAAACGCCGTTAACGAAGCCGTTCACGGTGCATCCAATGGTACGAACCCCCGCCGATTGCAGGCCAACGCAGCACCACATTTCGGAGGAGATCGTACCATGACTCAGCAGGCACGTTTCACCAGTTTCACCGTCGCGGCGACGGCCGCACTCGTGCTCATCGCCGGATGCGGCGGATCCGACGACACCACCGCTCCAGCACTCGTCGCCGCGTCGCTCGTGGCGACGCAGGGTAATGCGCAGGCGGGTACGGTCGGCCTAGCACTCACCAGCCCGGTCAGCGTTCAGGTACTTGCCGCGAACGGCTCGCCAGTGGCCGGCGCGCTCGTGACGTGGTTCATTGAATCGGGCGGCGGGTCAGTAAGTACGACCTCCACAACGACGGACTCACTCGGCATCGCCACGGTGACGTGGACTCTTGGGACCGTTGCCGGCAATGATTCGTTGGCTGCAGCGGTCACGACCGCATCGATCACACTCTCCGCGGTGGCTAACGCGGGACCCGTCGCGGCCCTCAAGAAAGTCAGTGGCGATCAGCAGACCGTGACCGCTGGCACCACGACCCAACCATTGGTCGTGATGGCGACGGACGCCTACGGCAACCCCGTGACCGGCGTGACGGTGAGCTGGATTCCGGAGAACGGAGGAGCACTGGGCGCCCAGGCGAGCGTGACCGGCAGCGACGGCACGGCACAGGATGCGCTGACCGCCGATAGCGCGGCCACGTACCAAGTGCTGGCGGAGCTGCAGTCCGATGCGACCGTGCAGGCCACGTTCACCGAAATCGTCGACTGACATCACGACATCCCAACGCGTGATCGGCTCGCCGGGTCAACGACTCGGCGGGCCGATCTGCGTTGATTCGAATTGTGGCGGCCAGGAGAACCACGTCTCACATGTCGAGGCGGATGGATTGTGGTGCAACGCGGAGTGTGTAGAAACGCCAAGAAAAAACTAAGAAAAGGGCGAACTGGCCGCACATTGGGCCGATCGGCCAACCCTTGGCATGAAGGTCGCTACGGGGACAAGCGAGCTGGGCGTAGGGATCGTGTCGTGACTCCGTTCATCCTTCATCCGGGAAAACCATGCTCCTCACCATCGCGCTCATACTGATCGTGCTCTGGGCCCTCGGGTTCTTTGTGTTCCCGGTGGTCGGTGGACTCGTGCACATACTCCTGGTGATCGCGGTCATCGCAATCATCTGGCACTTCGTCAAGGGTAGCAGCACGCGACGCGTCTGATCGCTGGACGACTTCGGCACTGCTATCGCTGCGGAGGCGTACGACAAGAAGTAGGGCAGCTCCGCTATTCGAACTGCTTTCTGAAAGTCTCGAACTGGGCGCGCAGATCGGCCATCTCGAGTTGAAGCTCCCGTGCAAGCGCTTCGAGGGCTGCCATACGATCACCCGAAACGTCGGGAGTGGCGACGGACGTTTCGTCCTGCTCATCGAATACGACATCGACGATGACATCACCGGCGAGCAGATGTGCATAGCGCACTTCCTTCTGCCCCGGTCGACGAGGAAGGCGGATTGCGGCCGGCTCGGGCGTGCGCGCGATGAGCCGTTCGAGCGCGGCCTCCACGCCGTCGGGATCGTCGCCGGGCATCAGTCGCGCCGCTCGGCTGCGGACTTCTGAGAGCGTCTGCGGTCCACGCAGCATCAACACGCAGAGCACAGCCGACTCGGCGCGTGACAACTCGTCCGCCTGAGCGAGGAGATGCTGGTACTTCGGGACACGCTCGCCGCTGCCCTGGAACGACCGCACCAAATCCTGTCGACGCAGGGTGTCGATCGCACCGGACACGGTACTGGGTGCGAGCGACGTCACCGGATCGCGATTGGACGACTGGTTGCACGCGCTCACGAGCGAATTCAGCGAGAGCGGATAGTGGTCCGGCGTGGACAACTCCTTCTCGATGAGGGAGCCGAGCACCCGCACTTCCGCGAGATCGAGATCGTGAGGCAGCACAAAGCAAGGATGATAGGATGATAGGATGATAGGAAGATAGGGAAACCACTGCACTGATTTCCTATCCTCCTATCCTCCTATCCTCCCAATGGCCGGTGCCAGTGAAAGATCGTGAATGCCACGCCCGCATCGAGACGTATGTGGTCCGCGTTCCAGTCACGTGTCGAGCCGTCCGCGAACGTCAGTGTGGGTCGCGCGTGAATGAACGACACGCCCGTGATGAACGACGAATCCCGCCTTCGACTCCGGGCCGAGCTTCGATCCCCGATAGAATCCGCCGACGACGGTGAACCCCGTCTCTCTGCCGCTCACACGGTCGGTGTATCGCTGCCATCCGACGCCGGGCCCGAGCGCGAGGGCGAAGTCGCTGGGCCACCACCCGTGATGATGCGTGCTATCGGCGGATTCGGCGGCGGCGGTGTCGCGCGATGTGGACGTCTGTGCTCGAACGTTGGCGGAAATACTCGCGACCGCACAGGCAATGCAGAGCGTCCACGAGACGCCGCGGACGCCGCGCCAACGGTGATGTGCGCGCACATGACTGACGACCATCCACCACCATCCGAGGGGAGAAGTATCATTCCGTCGTCGCGAGAGGCAACGTCAGGATGAACGTGGAACCGCCGTCTATCTCGCCCCGGTACGTCAGGTCCCCACCCATCCCGCGCGCCAGATTGCGACTGATCGCGAGGCCCAGCCCGGTGCCTTCCGTCCGCGACGTATAGCTCGTGTCGATTTGCACGAACGGGTCGAAAATGGCGCTCGCCTTTTCCTGGGGAATGCCGATCCCGGTGTCTCGTACGCGAATGACCGCAACGTTGCCGCCGTCGTCGGTCGCAGCCTCGGCGGAGAGCGTTATCTGGCCGCCGAACGGCGTGAACTTCGACGCGTTGGAGAGAAGATTGAGTAGAATCTGCGTGGCCTTGTCCGGATCGGCGCGAACGACGAGCCCACGCTCGCACGGCAGGCATCTGTAGGCGTGCCCACGCGCATGCACCTGCGGCGCAACGAGCGGTTCCACCGACGACAGCAGCGCACCCACCGCCACGTTGCCGATATTGTAGGACACCATTCCGGCCTCCACTCGCGCAACGCGGAGGTGTCGGCGCGAATCGATGCGACGGCGCGGTCATAGGGCTCGAGATAGCGAGCCTCGCCCGTGAGGAGATAGCCCCGCTGACCCGTCTCGGCATCCTGCAGCGTCGAGAGCGTTGCCTGAGCGCGATCGATCACGTCGCGGCTGTGGGCAACCAGCGTGCGAGTGTCGGCCGCGCGACGCACGCCATCGAACGCGAGCGTCCCCACCACGAACACCAGTACCGCCGGCCCGATCGCGAGGAGAAGGCGCGCGGGGCGGCCTTGGCGTAACGTCGCGATCGACGCTCGAGGCGTGTGCTGGCTCAGTCCTGATCCATTGGTTCGGTGTCGTGGCCCCTCATCATGCTACAGCTTCGTGTCGACATCGATCGCAATCGCGGAATTCGATGGCAGCGACAGGACGACCGAGCCATCCCCGCCGACGGTCACGGTCGTGCCGACGCACGATGTACCCACTCGGCCACCCGTGATGCGATCACAGTAGGTCCCCGAAGGCAGGCCGGTCGCCACCGTCGCCGAAATAGGAGCGCTCTCGCGATTGATAACCACGAATCCCTTGTTCCCGCGCGAGAACGCGATGGCGTTCGCACCGTTGTCCCACCAGTTCGTGACGCTCGTCCCGGCCACGACACGCCGGAACTTCACCATGTTGAGCAGGTAGGGGTCGCGATGCTCGCAGACGAACTTCCCGACGTCCGCCGTCTCGAGGCTTGCCGCGCACGAGACAGGCAGCGTCCAGCCGGCGGCGTCGGACGGTGGTCCCATCGGGTTGCCGAACGGACACTCAAACGCGAAGCTCGAGAGGATGAGCGGATACCCGTAGGGCTGGGCCAGCATCCACACGTTCGCGAGGCGAAATACCTGGCCGTTTCGATAGCTCAACCCGCAGTTGTGCTGCGTGTCGTGGTTCTCGAGGAACACGAGCGCCTTGTCGGACGGGATGATTCCCCATGCCGACGGAGAGAACTGCTTTCCCGCGGGACCGTTCGGGTTGAGGTCGGAGATCGCCTGGCCATTCAGTTTCGTGAACTTGTCCCCGACGCCCGTGAACGTGAATTCCGTGATGTCGGCGGCGCCGCCGGTATCGTAGCCCTCGCCGAAGAAGTCGCTCTCCGAGAGCGCCTCGCCCGACCCGCCGCTGATCTCGAGGTAGAAATACGGAAGCGGATTGCCGTCGGCGGCAGCGGTTCGGTTCACGATCGCGATGATGCTGTCGAGGTCCACCTGCTGGATGTGCTTCGCCGCGTCGATGCGGTAGCCGGCCACGCCCGCGCGCGAGAGCGCGATGAGATAGGCCGCGATCTTTTGTCTGACGCCTGCAGACCCTGTATTGAGGTCGGGCAATCCCAGCAGCTCGCAGTCCTGCACGTTGGCTGCACTCGCGTAGTTCGTCACCGTGCACGCCGTGTGAAAGTCCGCACGGGTATAGAGCCCGGGATATTCATACTTCGTGTACGACGTCCCGTCAGTGCCTATGCCGGGACTCGGCGAGTTCGTCATGTGATTGATGACGGCATCCACGATGATGCCCACGCCAGCCGCCTTGCAGCGGATCACCATGCTGCGAAACTCGTTGCCCGTTCCAGAGCGGCTCCGTTCGACGGTGTAGCTCACGGGCTGGTATCGCTCACTCCAGTCGTGGCTGGGCGTAATGCTGTGTTCGTTGGGCGGAGAGACCTGGACCGCCTGCACTCCCGCGGGTCCGAGGACGTTCTCGCATTCGCTGGCGATGTCGTTCCATGGCCAGTCGAACAAGTGCACCGCGACGTCGCCCGCCGCGGCGTGCCCCGATGCGCGGTATGACTGGGAGAGTGTCGGCCGCCCGGTCGGAACGGGCTGGGTCGTGACGGCATCGGGTAGCTGAGCGCCACCGCAGCCGGTCGTGACAAGGGCCGCCACGAGCAGGCGACCGAGGGGTTGGCGTGGAAATGAAAACATCGAATTGGGCTGCGACGTCGTGGTAGAGGAAGACGCTCGCGCTACTTCGCGCCGTACGGATACCTGAACGCGTAGTCGCCCGAGCCGGTCGACACAACCACCACATCGCCTTCCTGCACCGCGGACGTCACCCCGGCTGCCGACGCCACCGCGCGTCCGCCCTCCATGACCTGCGCGAGCACCGCGTGCGGCAAGCGCACTGTTCCGCGAGTGTTCGCGGGAATGCGCACGAGCACCTGCAACGCTCCCGCGTCGATCTTCCACCCCGACACTGCCGTCCCGTACTGCGTCATCAACTCGGCGCGCGCATTCGTGAGGCCGCCGCCCGGCTCGGGATGAATCACCACGTGCTTGTACCCCGGCGACGTCTCATCGAGATCGAGGCCAGCCACGGTACGCACCATCCAGTCGCCGATCGCACCGTACGCGTAATGGTTGAACGAGTTCATGCTCGTCTCCTGGAACGAGCTGTCCGGCTTCTCGCCGTCCCAGCGCTCCCAGATGGTCGTCGCGCCCTGGGTGATCGGATACAGCCACGACGGATACTTCTTGTTCAGCAGCAGCTGATAGGCCTCGGTGAGGTGTCCGGTCTGCGTCAGCGCATCCGTGATGTACGGTGTGCCCAGGAAGCCGGTGGTGAGGTGGCCGAACGTGCGGACGTCCTTCGCGAGCCGAGTGCCGGCCTCCGCGCGCTCACCTTCCGGCAGCAGGTGGAATTGGAGCGCGAGTGAATATGCCGTTTGCGTGTTGGAGCTCAGTCGCCCCGACGACGTCGAGTATTCCTTGTTCCACGCCGTCTTGATGCGCTCGAAGAGGTCGCGATATTGCCGAGCGTCGTCCGTCTTGCCGAGTGCGGTCGCTGAACGTGCAAGGAGATCGGTGGAGTGCGCGAAGAACGCGGTCGCGATGAGATCCTTGTCCGTCGTCGCGCCGGGATAGTCGGCGCGCACGGTGGAGAACGCGAGCCAATCGCCGTAGTGCCATCCGGTGTTCCAGAGCAGCGCATCGCCGGCGACCTTGTGCTCGTATTCGACGTACCGCTTCATGCTCGGATATTGTCTCGCGAGGAGCCTGGTGTCCCCATAGGCAAGGTACATCGTCCACGGAATGATCACGCCCGCGTCGCCCCAGCCGGAGGAGCTCGTCGCATTCGGCTGCCCGCGACTGAGGACGTCGGGAATCACGTCGGGGAACGAGCCGATGGGACGCTGATCCGCGATGGCGTCGCCGAGCCAGTTCGTGAAGAATCCGGCGACATCGAAGTTGAATGCGGCCGTGCGGGCAAAGACCTGCGCGTCGCCCGTCCAGCCGAGTCGTTCGTCGCGCTGCGGGCAGTCGGTGGGGACGCCGACGAAGTTGCCCTTCTGACCCCACACGATGTTGTGGTAGAGCTGGTTGAGCATCGCGTCGGAGGACTCGAACTGGCCGGTGCGCGGCATGTCCGAATGGACGACGATGCCCGTGAGCGCCGCGGGCGTGACCGTGCCCGGGTAGCCCTCGATCTTCACAAAGCGGAAGCCGTGGAAGGTGAAGTGCGGCTCGAACGTTTCTTCGCCGCCGCCCTTCAGCGTGTACGTCTCCATCTGCTTCGCCGTGCGGAGATTCGCCGTGTAGAAGTTGCCGGCCTTGTCGAGCACCTCGGCGTGCTGAAGCTTGATGGTTGTGCCGGAGGGACCCGTCGCGCGCAGACGCACCCAGCCCACCATGTTCTGCCCCATGTCGGCGACCGTCTCGCCGGCGGGCGTGCGGATGATCTTGATCGGCACGAGCTCCTCGATGCGGCGGACCGGCGGGCCGGCGGGCGAGATGAGGATGTCCTTCGCGTGCTCGATGGTCTTTACGGGCGTCCAGTTTGCATCGACAAATCCGGCGTCGGCCCAGCCTTTACGCTCGAGCCTGGCGTCATACGTCTCGCCGTTGTAGATGTCGGAGTTGAGGATCGGACCGGTGGCCGACTTCCATGAATTGTCCGTGCCGATGACCTGCTCGTGCCCATCCGCATACTTCACGACGACCTGCGCCAGCAGTGCGACCTGCTTTCCGTACGTGTTGCGTCGCGTCTCCCATGCGAGTCGGCCGCGGTACCAGCCGTCGCCGAGTGTGACGCCGACAGCGTTCTTGCCGCGGCGCACGAGATCGGTGACGTCGTAGCTCTGGTACTCGAGGCGCTTGTCGTAGCTCGTCCACCCTGGCGCGAGCATCTGATCGCCCACTCGGCGACCGTTGATCTGCATCTCGTAGAGTCCGAGCGCCGTGACGTACGCACGTGCCGATGCGATGGTGCCGGCGTCGAGCGCGAATTCCTTACGGAGGATCGGGGATGGGTTGGAGCGGGTGGTGTCTTCGGGTGTCGACGGAGTGATCCAGCTCGCGGACCAGCCGGCGGGGGACATGAGGCCGGTCTCCCAGAAGGAGGGCATCGACCAGTCTGAAGCGGTGCCGCGGTCGTCCCAGGAGCGGACCTGCCAGTAATAGCGCGTGCCGGGCTTGAGTCCGGGACCCGAGTAGGGGCGGTTGACGCTTTCATCGGTGGTGACTTTGCCGGACGTCCACGTCGGCTTCGCGAGTGCGCCTTCGGTCGGGGCGACGCGAATCTCGTATGCCGTCTGCATCGTGCCGCGGCGATCGGAGTGGAGGATCCAGCTCAGGCGCGGGGCGGGCTCGTCGAGGCCGATGGGGTTCTTCGCGTACTCGGTGCGGAGATTCTCGACGTGGAAGGACTGGGCGTTGGCCGTGGCGAAGCTGACCAGAGCAACGCAGCCGATGAGTATGTGGGCGGATCTCAAATTCATTGTCATGGCGAGAGCCTTCGTGTGTGCTGGCGGGAACCTGTCCGGGAGCATCCTCGGAAGGCGAACATCGGCGGCGGGGATGGGTGGGTCAAGGAGTAGTAAACGCGCCCGTGAACCGAGCGGTCTGGCATTGCCGAATGCCATCGCGCTCATTTGAGGGACTCGCCAGCAGGCCTCTTGCCAAATTTGGCAAGAGAGCGAGCCTGAGACTTCTCGCACCAGGCCACTCGTGGCCCAAGGACTCATTTCGCGGCCCGCCCAAAAAATCACGATGCCAAGCCGAATCGCAACCGCCGTCGGTGCTGCCTTTCTTCTCTCCGCCACTGCGTCAGCGCAGAAGACGCCCGATTGGAAGGCAGGTGCGACCTGCTACGAAATCTTCGTCCGCTCCTTCTACGACAGCGACGGCGATGGCATCGGCGACCTCCGCGGCCTCACGCAGAAGCTCGACTACATCAAGTCCCTCGGCGCCCGCTGCGTCTGGCTCATGCCCGTTGATGCGTCGCCGAGCTATCACGGGTACGACGTCACGAACTACTACCGCGTCAATCCCGACTACGGCACGAACGACGACTTCAAGCGCCTCGTCGCCGCAGCACACAAGCGCGGCATCAAGGTCCTCGTTGACCTTGTGCTGAATCACGCGTCGAACGAGCATCCGTACTTCAAGGAGGCGCTTCGCGACACCGCCTCCCCACATCGCAACTGGTTCCGCTTTTCAAAGACGCTGCCGAACCAGAAGGGACCGTGGGGCCAGGTCGTGTGGCACAAGTCGCCCGTGCGCGACGAGTACTACTACGGCCTCTTCACGTCCCAGATGCCCGATCTCAACTACGACAATCCGGTCGTGCGGCAGGAAGCCAGCAACATCGCGAAGTTCTGGCTCACGCAGATGGGTGTGGACGGCTTCCGTCTCGACGCGGTGTCGTATCTCGTCGAGGAAGGGAACAAGCTTGATCACACCGCCGGCACCCATGCCGTGCTCCATCAGTTCTCGGCCGACGTGAAGCGCATCTCGCCGAACGCCTACACCATCGGCGAAGTGTGGGACACCATCGGCGTGCAGCTGGCCTACTACCCCGACCAGCTCGACGCCTACTTCACCTTCGAGGCGTCGGACGCGATCCTCGGCGCCGTCCGCAACGGAAGCTCGAAGGGCCTGCTCGCGCCGCTGCTGCGCATGCAGTCGAAGCTTCCGTCGTATCGCTACTCGCCCTTCCTGCGCAACCACGACCAGACGCGCACCATGACCGCGCTCGGCAACGACATGTCGCGCGCACGACTCGCGGCGCAACTGCTGCTGACATTGCCCGGTCTTCCGTATGTCTACTACGGCGAGGAGATCGGCATGACGGGCGACAAGCCCGACCCGCGCCTCCGCACACCGATGCAGTGGACGCCTGGCACCGCGGCCGGATTCACGAAGGGCCTCGTGTGGGAGCCGCTCATGCCGGACTCGCTCACCGCGAACGTGCAGGTGGAGAACGCCGACAAGGGCTCGCTGCTGAACCTCTACCGGCGGCTCATCCATCTCCGGAGCTCGAATTCCGCGCTCGCGTCCGGCACGCTCATTCCACTCGACGCGAACAACGGCGGCGCGGCTGCCTGGGTGCGTCGCGACGGAAGTCGCATGGTGCTCGTGGTCGCGAACCTCGGCACCACTCCGTTGTCGAACGTCGCGCTTTCGGCGCCCGAGGGTGGATTGAGCGCGGGCATGTTCAAGCTCAAGGACCTGCTCGGCGGAACCGTCGGCACAGACCTGACGGTCGAGCGAGGTGGCAACGTGCAGGGCTACGTACCGATGGCGACCCTCGCGCCAATGCAGACGTACATCTTCGAGCTGACGGAGAAGCGATAGGCAAAGCCAGCGCGGGAAGTTCCACTACCGGCGGGCGTCGATGAGGCTCACGTCGTACATGCGGAACTTTTCGTCGCTGGTGAGGATGCTGCAGCCTTCCACGACGGCAGCGGCAATGATGAGGCGATCGAAAGGATCGGAGTGGTGGGGAGGCAGCTCGCGAACGGCCTCTGCATGCTCGAATGTGATCGACAGCTCGAGAAACCCGCCGTCCGCTACCGCGTTGGATGGCCGCCTCTTCGTGCGAAGCTTGCCGAGCGCGGTCTTGATGACGATCTCCCACGCGGATGCGGAGCTGACGTAGACGTCCGAAGCCTCCTGAATCGCCGCGCGTGCCCTGCCGCCGAGCCGCGGATCATTGGCATCCCACCAAATGAACGCTTGGGTATCGAGCAACAGTGCGGTCACTCGACCGGCCCTTCGAACCCTGCGAGAGCCTCGGGCGGAAGCGGATCATTGAAATCGTCGCCAATGACCCACTTTCCGGCCCCCGCGCCCGGCGTCCGTGCGGCCTTCGGCGGTAGCGCGACAAGTCGAGCCTGAGGCTGGCCATTGCGCGCAATGACGATCTCCTCGCCGCGCGCCGCGCGCTGCACCAGCTCGGAGAGCCGCGCCTTTGCCTCGGCGACATTCAGTGTGCGGCTACGGATCATGTCAGCCTCCAGAAGTGACCATGTTAGTCACTTCATGATACATCACATGATCAACATGGTCAATTGCCCGACCGCTGGCCAGTCTCGATCGCGCGCAGGTCGTCACGTCCGCCTGGCGACGACCGAGCCAGCTTCCCCTAAAGGCAGCGAAATAGCTGGGGCGCTGCTCCGAGCTGGAGATCGAAAGGCCCGAGAGTATCCGCGCCGACGATCACGCGGAGCGTCATGCGGTCGCCGTTCACCTGGCCGAAGTAGCGGGCCGGGAGGGAATCGGGCACCGCGTCGATGCGCACCGGTCCCCCACTTTCGCGCATATGGACGCCGAGTACATCGAAGTTGCCGTCGGTATCGGGCACGAGGGGTGCGCGAAGTCCGCCATGCGCGCAATCGTACATGATGGTGCCCCCCGCGCCCGTGAGGGTGAGGCTCGCGTGAACGCCGCCCCACGAACCCGTGATCGGTCCGTCGTTGCTGGCCGCGCCGGGCGCGGCGCAACCGGAGAAAGCGAGTGTGAGCATGCCGATCAGGACACGTTCGTGCTGCATTGGCACTCTCCTCGTTCGGGCGCGAGCGTACCTCGCGCGCGCCCATACCCGTTCAACCCGTGCGCACCACCGCCGGTCACACGCGCCGCGACTTTCCCGCTAGACTCATGCGGCATCCGATACCCTGGGACGTATGAACAAGATCGTGCTGAGCTGGAGTGGTGGAAAGGACAGCAGCCTCGCCCTCGCCGCGCTCCGCGCCGACGAGCGATACGAGGTGGTCGCCCTGCTGACGAGCATCACGCGCGAGTACGAGCGCGTGAGCATCCACGGCGTGCGGCGCGGCCTGCTCGAGGCGCAGGCGCAGTCGATTCGCCTGCCGCTTTTCGAGGTTTCTCTGGGCGCAGCGTCGTCCAACGACGCGTACGAAGAAGCGTTCCGACAGGCGGTGAACGAGTTCAGGAGCGTGCATCCCGACGTCCGGCACATGGCGTTCGGTGATCTCTTCCTCACCGACGTACGTGAATACCGCGAACGCCTGATGGCCTCCGTCGGCATGGAACCCGTTTTCCCCATCTGGGGGCGGAACACCGGCGACCTTGCACGCGAGTTCGTTGCGTCCGGCTATCGCGCACACCTCGTCTGCGTCGACACGCAGCAGCTCGCCGCCAAGTTTGCCGGACGGGAGTTCGATCACGCGCTGCTGGCCGACCTGCCTGTCACGGTCGATCCCTGCGGCGAAAACGGCGAGTTCCACACCTTCGTCTCGCGTGGTCCGATCTTCCACGAACCAGTCGCGGTGGATGTTGGCGAGCTCGTCATGCGCGACGACCGCTTCGCCTATCGCGACCTGACCGCCGCGCGCGATCCCGCCTTGCCCGACCGCACTGGCATACCGGCCGACACACGCTAACCTTCGCGATGCCGCCAGGGGTATCCCGCCGCACGCTGCGTCGAGATTGAGAAAGTCCCTTGGAACCTGATCCGGATCACACCGGCGTAGGGAGCGCGGCAATCGCATCCGTTCATCGGCGTTCGTCCGACTGTGGGTGCGGGGGCCATGTCGGGCGCGCGCGTGACGTGCGTTGCCCTCTCCATCCGGATCTCGACTGTGCGCTGCACGAGAGACACCATGGCCACGATCGTCCGTCCATCGCAACCGCAGGCTGCCGCCGACGCCGGCTACGGCGACGCGTTCCCCAACTCGCGCAAGGTGTACGCGGAAGGCCCGCACGGCATCCGCGTGCCGTTTCGCGAGATCGTGCTCTCCGGTGGTGAGCCGCCCCTGCGCGTCTACGACACGAGCGGGCCGGCGGGGCACGACGTCCGCGACGGCCTGCCGCCGCTCCGGGCCGACTGGATCGCCGCCCGCGGCGACGTGGTGGAGGTCAATCGATCCTATGTCGTGCCCACGGGCACCGTCCACGACGAAATTCCAGCGACGCTGAATCGCGCCACGCTGCGCGGCGGCAGCACGGTGACGCAGATGTACTACGCGCGCCGCGGCGAGATCACGCCGGAGATGGAGTTCGTCGCGCTCCGCGAGGGCATGCCCGCCACACTGGTGCGCGACGAGGTCGCGCGCGGTCGCGCGATCATACCCGCCAACATCAATCACCCGGAACTCGAGCCGATGATCATCGGCCGCGCCTTCAAGGTGAAGATCAACGCCAATATCGGGAACTCCGCGATCCGGTCCTCCATCGACGACGAGGTGGAGAAGCTGCGCTGGGCCACGCTCTGGGGCGCGGACACGGTGATGGACCTCTCCACCGGGCGCAACATCCACGAGACCCGCGAGTGGATCATCCGCAATTCGGCGGTCCCGATCGGCACGGTGCCCATCTACCAGGCGCTCGAGAAAGTCGACGGCATTCCCGAGGAGCTGACGTGGGAGCTGTACCGCGACACGCTGATCGAGCAGGCGGAGCAGGGCGTGGACTACTTCACGGTGCATGCGGGTGTGCTGCTGCGCTACGTGCCCATGACGGCGAACCGCCTCACGGGGATCGTGTCGCGCGGCGGCTCCATCATCGCCAAGTGGTGCCTCGCGCACCACAAGGAGAGCTTCCTCTACACGCACTTCCGCGAGATCTGCGAGATCATGCGCGCGTACGACGTCTCCTTCTCGCTCGGCGACGGCCTCCGTCCCGGCTCCATTCGCGACGCGAACGACGAAGCGCAGTTCGCCGAGCTGCGCACGCAGGGTGAGCTCAACCGCATTGCGTGGGAGTTCGACGTCCAGACCATGAATGAGGGACCCGGCCACGTGCCGATGCACCTCATCAAGGAGAACATGGACAAGCAGCTCGAGTGGTGTCAGGAAGCACCGTTCTACACTCTCGGACCGCTCACCACCGACATTGCACCGGGCTACGACCACATCACGAGCGCGATCGGCGCCGCGCAGATCGGCTGGTACGGCACGGCGATGCTCTGCTACGTCACGCCCAAGGAGCACCTCGGCCTCCCCAACCGCGACGACGTGAAGTCCGGCGTGGTGACCTACAAGATCGCGGCGCATGCCGCCGACCTCGCGAAGGGACACCCGCGTGCGCAGGAGTGGGACGACGCGATCTCCAAGGCGCGCTTCGACTTCCGCTGGCGCGACCAGTTCAACCTCGCGCTCGATCCCGTGACCGCCCTCGCCTACCACGACGAGACCCTGCCCGCCGACGGCGCCAAGGTGGCGCACTTCTGTTCCATGTGCGGCCCGAAGTTCTGCTCCATGAAGATCACGCAGGACGTGCGCGAGTATGCTGCGCGCCTTCAAGGCAGTGGTGAGGACGGCGTGCTGGCGGGGATGCGGGCCAAGGCCGAGGAGTTCCGCGAGTCCGGCGGCGAGATCTACCTGCCCACGGCGGCGCAAGGCATGAAGCCATGATGGCGCGGCGCCAGGCGTTAGGGTCGCTGTACCTCGTGGCCACTCTGCGCACCGGCATGCCGGAGGCCGAATTCCTCGAGCGCGTGCGCGCCGCACTGGAGGGCGGCGTGGACGTGTTGCAGCTGCGGTGCAAGGAGTGGGATGCCCTGCCGTACCTGCGACTGGCGGAGCGAGTGGGTCAGGTGGCGCGCGATGCGGGCGTGCCGTTCATCGTGAACGACCGCCCGGACGTTGCGCTGGCCTCCGGGGCGGACGGCGTGCACCTGGGGCAGCAGGACCTGCCCGTCGCCTGGGCGCGTCGGATTGCGCCGTCGCTCATGATAGGTCGGTCAAGCCATGAGCCCGCGCATGCCGAGCAGGCGATTGTGGAACAGGCGAACTACTTCGCCGTGGGTCCGGTGTGGGAGACGCCCACGAAGGCAGGCCGACGCGCTGCGGGGTTGTCGTATGTGCGCGACGTCGCGTCACGCTCGATCGACGTGCCCTGGTTCGCCATCGGCGGCATCACGCTTGATAACGTGCACGACGTGCTCGAGGCTGGCGCCACGCGCATCGCGCTCGTGCGCGCCGTGCTGGACGCCCGCGATCCGGCCGTGGCGGCGCGTGGCTTCGTCGAGGCGCTCGCACAAGACTCCCACGCCGAGGCGAAGGAGGTCGCATGTACGTGAACGGCGAGCAGTACCCGCATCGCGACGGCCTCACGCTGCATGCGCTGCTGGCGGAGCTGGACGTAAAGCACGGGGCCGTGGTCGTGATGCACGACGAGAAGCTATACCGCGCCGGCAAGATTCCCGATGTGCCCGTCGCCGCGCTGGACGTGATCGAGATCGTCACCATGATGCAGGGAGGGTAACGCAATGTATGAGATCCACGATCGAAGCGACGACGATCCGCTCGTCATCGCCGGACAGACGTTCCGCTCCCGGCTCATGCTGGGCACGGGGAAGTACACCGACTTCGCCGTCATGCGCGAGGCTCTCGTGGCGAGCGGCGCGGAGATCGTGACGGTGAGCATCCGTCGCGTTGAGCTGGGCGCACCCGGACACGTGGGCATTCTCGACGCGATCGACTTTGCGTCGTACCAGCTGTTGCCGAATACCGCTGGGTGCCGAACCGCCGATGAAGCGGTGCGCGTCGCCAGGCTTGCGCGGGCGATGAGCGAGACGAACTGGGTGAAGCTCGAGGTGATTCCGGACGCGAAATACCTGCTGCCCGACCCCATCGAGACGTTGCGCGCGGCGGAAATCCTCGTGGACGCCGGGTTCGTCGTGCTGCCGTACATGAATGCCGATCCCGTGCTCGCGCGCCGCCTGGCGGAGGCCGGCTGTGCGACCGTGATGCCGCTCGCGTCGCCGATCGGGTCGGGGCGCGGCATCCTGACGCGCGCCGCGCTGGAGATCATCGTGGCGGAAGCAAGTGTGCCCGTGGTAGTGGACGCGGGACTCGGCGTGCCGAGCGAAGCCGCGGCCGCGATGGAGCTGGGTGCCGATGCGGTGCTCGTCAACACGGCCATTGCGGAAGCGAAGGATCCAGTCTCGATGGCAGCCGCATTCCGGAAGGCCGTGCAGGCAGGGCGCGAAGGATTGCGCGCTGGCCGAATGGCCACGCGCGACCACGCGAGTCCGAGCAGTCCCACTGCGGGTGTAGTGCGCATGCCCGAACCCGAAGTGCCTGCATGAACACGCACTCCATGCGGCTCCCGTCCGACGAGATGCTCAGGCCATGGGAGAAGCTGGCGCGACTGCGTGACATCGCGCCGCTGGTGCACAACATCACGAACTACGTGGTGCCGCCGCGCTGCTCGGTCTCGCCGGCACGGCGGAGATCTGTCGCATCATCGCCGCACCCGCCGTGGCGATCGGTGGCATCGATGCGATGAACGCCGCGCAGGTGCTGGCGACTGGTGTGCGAGGCGTTGCCGTCGTCTCCGCCATCTGTGCGGCGCCCAACCCGCGCGCAGCGGCGCAGCGCCTCGTGATGCGCGCTCGAGAGGAGCAGCTCGCATGAACGGCATCATCCCCAATGTGCTCAGCATTGCGGGGTCGGATCCGAGTGGCGGCGCCGGCATCCAGGCTGACCTCAAGACCTTCTCTGCGCTCGGTGCCTACGGCTGCGCCGCGATTGCTGCCCTCACGGCGCAGAACACGGTCGGCGTAACCAGGGTGCTGGCGCTTCCTCCCGCCTTTCTCCGCGATCAACTCGACACGCTGTTCTCCGATGTGCGCGTGCACGCCGTGAAGGTCGGGATGCTGGGAAGCCGGGATGCGGTGCTCGTCGTCGCCAACGCCATGCGCGATCATGCGCCGGCACTCATCGTTGTCGATCCGGTGCTTCGCGCCAGCACGGGGGCCTCATTGCTGGACGCTGATGCGTTGGAGGCACTGCGTGAGGAACTGATGCCGTTGGCGACGGTGATCACGCCGAACATCGATGAAGCAGGCATCCTTCTCGGCAACCCGTCCGCGCGGTGTCTCGCCGACGCGCGCGCCGCCGCGGAGCAATTGGTTGCGCGCGGCGCGCGGGCGGCGCTTGTCACCGGTGGACACCTGGCGAGCGGTGAGGTCTCGGTCGATGTGCTGTGTGATGGCAGCGACATCCACGAGTTCGCGGTGCCGCGCATTGAATCGAACAACACGCACGGCACTGGGTGCACGCTGTCGTCCGCAATCGCGGTGCTCCTCGCGACCGGGTGCACACTTCCGCAGGCATGCCGGGATGCGCAGCAGTTCGTGGCGCGCGCGATCGCGGGCGCGACGGACCTGCGGGTGGGCCAGGGAGCGGGCCCGGTGCATCAACTCAGCGCACTGTGGGCTGATGCGGCGTTGGGTCGACTGGCGCGAGGGTAGCTAGACTTCGGTCACATGTCCGAGCACGCTCGCCTCCTCGTCGTGTCAGCCACCCTGCGCGAGCGCTCGGAGGCCGGCCCCTGGCGCACATTGCTGTGCGGAGTGGGTCCCGTCGACGCCGCGGCCGCCACCGCCGCCGAGATCGCGCGGCAGCGACCGTCGATCATCCTGCATGTCGGCATCGCTGGCGCACGTCGCCACGGTGCGTTTCCGCCCGCAACAATCGTGATCGGCACCGAGTCGCAGTACTGCGACTTGGGCGTGCCCGCCGAGTGGGCACCGAATACCATCGTCACGCCGAGCGAGCTTGTCGCCGCTGCGCAACGCGCGCTTCCGTCAGCGGTCGCACGCGCAATCGGCACGAGTGGACGCATCGGCGGGACATCCGGCTGCGACGTCGAAGCCATGGAAGGTTTCGGCGTACTGCGCGCCGCGCAGCTGGCGGGCATTCCCGCGATCGAGGTGCGCGCGATCTCGAATCACATCGAGGAGCCCGACCGCGCCCGCTGGCACTTCGACGCCGCATTCGCGGCCATCGCCGCGGCGACGCCATTGCTCGTGGCGGAGCTGATGCCGCTTGCCCCAGCTTGATCCGACATGACGATACCTGAGCGCCATGCGTGAGCTGACCTTCGGCTACTCGCCCTGCCCGAACGACACGTTCGCCTTTCACGCGCTGACGTTTGGCCTCGTCGACGCGCCGTTCCGTGTCACTCCAGTGCTGCTCGACATCGAGGAGCTCAATCGTCGCGCGCATCGCGGTGAATTCGATCTCACCAAGCTGAGCGTCGGCGCATTTGCGGCCGTCGGCGACCGATATCGTCTCCTGCGCAGCGGCGCCGCACTTGGCGAAGGCGTCGGGCCGCTCGTTGTCACGCGTACACCGATGTCACTCGATGCGGCGGTGCGCGGTCGCGTGGCCATTCCTGGTCGTGAGACGACGGCCTTCAGCCTCCTCCGCCTGGCTGCACCCACGCTCGGCGAGGTGGTCGAGCTGCGCTACGACCGCATCCTCGACGCCGTGAGCAAGGGCGACGTCGATGCAGGGCTCATCATTCACGAGAGTCGATTCACCTATCAAGACCACGGCCTTCACAAGGCGGTGGACCTCGGCGACTGGTGGACGAATGAAACCGGTCTGCCCGTGCCCCTCGCCGGCATCTGCGCGCGCACTGATCTCGACGGAGAGATCACCGCGGCGGCCGAGCGCGCCATTCGCGCGTCGGTGCAGTATGCGTTCGACCATCCCGAAGCGAGTCGCGCGTACGTTCAGGCGAATGCGCAGGAGATGTCGCCGTCCGTGCAGGCGCAGCACATCGCGCTCTACGTGAACCAGTTCAGCCTCGACATCGGCGACGACGGCATGCGCGCGATCGAGCGGTTGGTCAGCGCGGCACGCTGATGCCGGAGTGGCCTGCCTGCTTCCGGACGCGGGTTCAGGTCGACGCGTGCTCGCGGATCGCGTGGCATTGACGAGAGCGACCAACGCGCTATACTCTGGAATAGACCAATCGGTCTACTGGGATTCCTGAACGACGCACAGGAGGCTCGACGATGCGAGTGGCGAAAGAGAACGTGGACGTCCGGATGCAGATCCCCGGGGTGGTGATTCGACAGCGAAAGAATTTCGGGGACGTGAGCGGATTCGATCAGATCAGCACCGAGTACTTCACACTCGCGGCAGGCGTGGATACCACTCCCCTCTTCATCGGGTTGGAAGGCGACCTCTGTCAATGCCCCCACTGGGGCTTCGTCCTGCGCGGCGAGCTGACGACGACTGACGCGCAGGGCGCGCAGGAAACCGTGGCAGCCAACGACCTTTTCTACTGGCCACCCGGGCACAACGTCCAGGTCAACGCCGACGCGGAGATCGTGATGTTCAGCCCCCAGCGCGAGCACAGCCAGGTCATCAACCACATGATCGAGAAGGTGAAGAGCTGAGGTTCCGCGAATATCACGGTACCGTTTGCGCACCTGCATCCGCGACTCGACGACCATGCAGGTGACGCATTCAACCAAGCAGCGCCTGCTGGATGTGGGCCTGGCCATGCTGCTCGAGCACGGGTACCACGGGCTCGGTGTCCAGGCGCTGCTCGACGCCGCGCATACGCCCAAAGGTTCGTTCTACCATCATTTCACGGACAAGGAGGACTTCGCGCTCCAGGTCATCGACCAGTACATGCTCGGCGTGCATGCGGGCCTTGACCAGTGTCTTGCGGACGCGGACCGCCCCCCGCTCGAGCGGGTGCGCCGGTTCTTCGAAATGACCCAACAGAGCTACAAGAAGGAGGGTTACCTGGGCTGCCTCCTGGGTGGACTCGGCCAGGAGCTGTCCGGGGCGAACCCGGTGTTCCGTCGCAAGATCGAGAAGTGTTTTTCCGAAATCGCGAACCGGACCGCCGGTTGCCTGGAAGAAGCCCGCCGCCGCGGCGACATCCCGACCGAGTCCGACACACGCCGCATGGCGAGCCTGTTGGTGGACTGCTGGGAGGGAGCGGCGCTGCGAAGCCGTCTGCGCGGGAATGCGTCGCCGCTCACGGCAATGCTGGACTTCTTCTTCGTGTCGGCCGTGCGGCGCTGATGTCACTGCGCGAGGCCTCATACCTCCAGCCAACACCTTCGCACTTCGCGCTTCCATCGTGTCCCTTCTCGCTGCTCATCAGCACCGGAGATCTACTCAAGGCGGAGAGGCCGATGGTCGAAGGCGAAAGCGAGAAGGGATGAGCTGCAGGTCGGAGAAATACAGCGCGCGCTACAAACCGTTCCAAGCGGTGAACGCGGCTGGTCTCGCGAACGGAGGCCCTACCTGAATCACGATGTCCGCATGCGCGACGAGCGGGATCGTGCGCGGATCCTTCGGGTACGCCTTGCCGTTCACCCACACCTTCACCTTCTCGCGCTTGCCCACGCGCGCTGACGCGGCGGACGTCGGGCCGAGCGGCTGTCCCCACACCGTGAAGAAGTCCTCGAGTGTGAAGGAGCGATCCTGCGGCGCCTCGATGTGGACGATGCCATCCGGCGTATGCGTATGCAGCCAGTAGATGCACCGCTTGCCAGTCGGTATTCCCACGCGGGCTGGAATGTTCACCGGCTTGCCGTGATCGATGATGACGAGGTGCTGATGGATGTGGATCCGCTGCCCTTCCTGCGCGTCGCATGAGATGCCGCTCACGGTTTCACCCGAGGGAACCGGACCCTGCGCCTCCGCCTGCGACGACGAGGCCACGAGAGCGCCGAGTGCGAGCGTAACGAGACGGGCCTGCCAGCGTGCATTCATGGTTCGATGCCTGGGGAGTCGGTGGTTGGGGAACGCGCACGATGCCCTGAAATTGATGTGCATCTCCCGCGGATGCTACTTGTGGTAGAAGCGCTCGCCACGATCCGGTAGTCCTTCCAGCGGCGCAGCGGCACCTGCGCAATGAAACGAGAAACCCACACCGCCATGGTGTGGGTTCCCGATATTCATGCCGACGTACAACCCTGTCGAGTGAAGCCTACTTCGACGCGGCGGCGAGTGACTTGATCGCTGCCGACATCGCCCGCACGCGGGCTCCGTCTCTGGCGCCGCTCACGTCCGCGTCCACCTGCTTCGCGAGAGCGAAGAGCGACTTGCCCCTCGCACCGCCCGCCTGCTTCTCGGCGGCATCGAGCGACTTCGCAATCGCAGCGGTACGCGTAGCGGACAGCCCGTCGTTGCGCACGAGCTGGTCGAGATACGAGCGGACCACTGGAAACGCCGCCGGCCATTTGATCTGCGGTTGGCTCTGCGGGTTGTACTCCGCGAAACGCACGAGCCTCGCGGCGGCCAGCTCGTTTGCGGACAGCTTGTCGGTCGGCAGCAGCTCGAGGACGTCGAATCCGCGCGCAAGTTCCGAGGAGTAGATCATGCCGTTGTAGTAGTACGCGCCCCACGATCCGCCGATGGTGCCGCGTGTGCGGCTGTTGGCGGTGGTGTCGCCGGCGGGTGGCGCTGCGTCGACCGGCCCGCGGTCGAAGTATGCAACCTCGAACGGATGGTCGGGATCGGTGAAGTCGCTGACGTCGATACCGCCCTGATACCAACCCTGGACCATGATGTCGCGGCCCGGCACCGGAATGAGCCCACCGTTGTGCGACACGCAATTCTCCTGGGCCGTTTGCGCCGAGGGAATCTTGAAGTACGTGTGCTGTGTGAGCTTCTTGCCGCCGGTGATGGTCAGCGTCGTGTTGCCGCCCATCTCCATCATGCTGGTGGCCTGACAGTTCGGCGACGTGCCGCCGCCCCATTCATCGGTGAAGACGACCTTCGAGCCGTCGTTGCTGAAGACGGCCGTGTGCCAGAGCGAGAAATTCGTGTCGGCAACGGCGTCGAGGCGGACAGGCTTCTCGGGATTCGAGATGTCGACGAGCAGGCCGTAGCTGCCGCATGCACCCGCGAGCAGGTGCAACGCCGGATAGGCGGAGACATCGTGGCAATTCCGGGGACCCGTCGGAACAACCGGTGCGGGAGGTGGGCCACCAGCCGCTGCCGCCGCTGCTGCACCGCGAGCACCACGGCCGCCGGCACGAGCGCCGCCGCGCTGCGGCGCGGGAGCCATGTTCGTGAAGATGCGCGCGCCCGTCACGACCTCGGCCTTCGACGGATGGGCGAGCGGTACCTTGATCACGTCGAGCCGGAACATCGAGTTCTTCTCATCAGCCGGGTCCGTGCCGTTATTGCAGCCCGCGAGCTCCGTCTCGGGCCGAGCCTGCTGGCTGCCGGATACATAGATGTAGATGACGCCCTTGTCCGTGGGACTCGGGATGATCGTGTGCGTGTGCGAGCCTTTGCAGGTCTGCACGTTCTTCACGAGCTTCGGCATCGCCGGATTGCTGACGTCATAGATGCGCACGCCGGCCATGTGATCCGACGGATTCTGCACGCCGCCCTTCGCGCAATCATTGCGATTGCCGTTTCCCTCGGCGGAGATGAACAGAAGGTTGCCATAGATGGACGGATCGCCCTGCGACGTGATGCACGGGACGACTGCGACCTTCGCGGGCTTCGCGGGATTGCTGACGTCCCAGATGGAGAAACCGGCGAAGTTGCCCTGGTACACGTACTTGCCCTTGAACGCGAGGTCCGAGTTGATGAAGGCGAGACCACGCACCGTGTCGAACTCGGCGGGCTTCGGCGTGAACGATACGATCCGCATCCCGCTCTGTGCGGTCGTCGCGTCGAGCATGCCGTACTTCAACCCGTTGCGTGGGTCGCTTCCGGTGGGATATGTCTGCGCGCGCAACGCAGTCGCAGAGGCGAGTGCGAGGGCGGATGCGACGACGAGTGTGCAGGTCCTGCGAGCATTTCGCATCAGGCGCTCTCCATCATTGTCAAAGGTTGGCCAACATTTGTTGCATGAGTGCGATTTCGGCGGTCTGCACCACCTCGACGTCATTCGCGAAGACGGAGACGTCGACATCCTGCGCGGCCATCGGCGTGGCGAGGAGGTCGGCGACCATCTTGAGCGCGCCGTTGTGGTGCTGGATCATCAGGTTGAGAAACTCTGCATCGAAGTCGACGCCCTTTGACGCGTCGAGCTGCGCGAGCTGCGCCGCGGTGAGCATGCCGGGCATCGACATGGTGCGCCACGATCCCGTGTCCGGCGCGGTCTGCTTGTTGGCAACAAGCCAATCCTGCATGAGGCGGATCTCCGCCTGTTGCGACTGATCAATCTTGTTGGCGAACTTGAGGACGCGAGGGTTGGCGTTGCGGCCCGCCGCCATCCGCGACATGTAGATCGCCTGCGCATGGTGTGCGATCATGCCCTGCATGAAGCGGACGTCCGCTTCGGTGTAGATCGCGCCCTTCGGGATGACGACGAGCATGGACATGCGGTCCATGCCAGACATGCCAGCCATGTCGTGCTTGTGAGCGCTCGAACCAGTGTCGGCCTTGGCGCGCGGCGGTTCCTGGGAGCACGCCGCCGTCGCCGATGCGATCAGCAGTGCGGCCACGAAGCCGGAGAGAGTGCGTGCATTCATGAGTCGCATTGGGAGCCGGGTGGGGGGACAGCTGGGCGGCTGCCTTCAAGTCTAACGCGCCATGTTCGCGAAATGCTGTGTGAAAATCAGACCGTCGGCGCGACAAATCTTCTTGAATGAGCCTCGTACGCATGCGCGAGGGCAAGTAGGCGCGCGTCGCTGCCGGGCAAGCCGACGAATGAGATGTTTCCCACGGGCATGCCGTCCGCTCCCATTCCTGACGGCACCGAGACTTCAGGCAATCCGAGCCAGTTGCCGTAGCCGAGTGTCGTACGGACATCGGGCCATGGATCGACGGCGCGCGGTGCGGGGAAGGGCATCGTCGGATAGACCATGGCGTCGAGCCGCTGCGCTTTGAACGTCTCAGCGAGCTGAGCGATCACGGTGTCACGTGAGCGCGCGAACGAGACGCCGGCCGGATCTCGCTCGTAGGGCTGCTCGATGAGCAGCGCCATCTCGGTCCATTCCTTCGGCAGCACGTCATAGTAGGCGCGATATGCGGCGAGCCCGCGCTCGACGTCGCGCCGAGGATCGCCGCCCTGGCCGGCGAAGTAGCGGAACAGCGCGTTGGCCGTCGCCGCGGGTGAGTTGGCATTCGGTGCGACGTCACCGCGCGCTTGCGCCGCTTCGGCGAAGAGTGCGCGAACACTCGCTCGCGTGACGCTCGGTGCACTCGACTCGACAATCGCGCCCGCGCTGCGCAGATCACCGATGGCACGATCGAACACTGCCAGCGATTCGGCAGACATTTGACTGCGCGGCACATGCGCCTCGACGAGACCGAGTCGCGCGTTGACGAGCGCATCGTCGCGGAGGTTCGCAAGCGCGCCGCGTGTCCACGGAGATGTGAGCGCAAGACCATCGGAAGCGTCAGGCCCCGCAATCGCGTCGAGCAGCAGTGCCGCATCGGCAACGTTGCGCGACAGCGGACCGTGCGTGTCGAGGTACGGCCAGGTGGGAATCACTCCGGTGCGCGGCACGAGGCCGAACGTCGGCTTCATGCCCACGACGCCGCAGAACTGCGCGGGAATGCGATTGGAGCCGCCGTCGTCGGTGCCGAGTGCGGCGAAGGCGATTCCGCAGGCGACGGAGACCGCGGATCCGGCGCTCGAGCCACCGGGTGTCTTCGTCCCCGAGCGGTCGTGCGGATTGCGCACCTGTCCGGAAAAGGTGCTCGTGCCATTGCCGCGATAGGCGAAATCGTCGGCGGCCGTCTTGCCGAGTACGACCGCACCAGCGGCGCGCATGCGTTGGACCTCGATGCTGTCACGATGCACGGCGTCGGGGAACAACCGCGCCCACTCGGCGCTCGAGCCTGTCGTCGGCAGCCCCGTCATGTCGTAGATGGACTTCGCGAACACGGGCACGCCGTCGAGTGGGCCGCGCAATGCACCGCGTTGCGCGCGGGCGTCGGAGGCGCGGGCGTCGTCGAGCGCGGTCGTGGAGAGCTGGTCGATGAGGTATAGGCTTCCGTTTAGCGCGTTACAGCGGTCGAGTGCGCGCCTCGTCACCTCGACGGCGGTCCAATCACGGCGGATGCGGCCCGCCTGATAGTCGACGATGGTGCCGGTGAGCGGGTCGGCGAGCCGCGCCGGCCATCGAATCATCGGTACCGCGAGCAACGCGCTGAGTCGGATGAGTGCTTCGCGTCGGGTCAGTAGCATGTGTTCACGTCATGCCGATGATACCATGCCTTGTGCGCCGAGATCTTGTGACATGACGGGCACTTGGTCCAGGAGAATTGCGCCGAGCAGTACGAGCATCGTCCCGCGCTGGCGAACGTGTCGAATAGTCCGCCGCATCCGTCGGGACTGCACGCCCACTGCGTCCCAATGTACGGCGAGACGCCGCACCGGGGACAGGCAATGCCCGGCCGGCGACCATCAAAGTCGATGTGACCAACGACTCCGTCGCTCATTGCGATTCCGCATGCCGGCGAATCGCCCGCAACATGGCGCGACGAATCAATCCGCTGCCCGGACGAATGACGAGCCAGTACAGCCGAAACCTCCATCGCGCGTCGGGGGCGCACCACACGCGAGTTTCGGTGCGCAGCTCACTGTCACCGCCCGGTCGCGGCGTGATACTGAAATTCCATCCAGCGAGCGCCTGTCTCACGGGTGGGCCGCTGCGAAATGAATCTGCGGTGACATCGCCTGGCGATCGCTGCGGGAACGGCGCGTAGTGTGAGGAGCGCGCGAGTGATGGGAGCGTTCGCCAAGTCAGCTTCGCGAATACTGCCGAACACCACGGTCGGCGACGCATGAATGATCGTGCGGTGCCGCTCCACCACATCGTAACGCGGCATGAGGTCGTCCAGGAGCATGCTTACCGAATGACGTGGATGTCCACGACGCCAACGTACTCACAGCGCGGGGTGTAGACGGGGTACGTAGGTTACATCCGTGTCCAGCTACTTGGCAGACGTTCCTCGTCATGCGGCCCGTTCCATGCATTTTGGTCCCGGACTACGGCGCGACAATCCCTCGGCGGCACACTCGTGAACGCACATTCCGTGCATCCATACTCCGACATCCTCACCGGCGCCCGACAGGTGCTGGAGGCCAACTGGCGTGAGGGCCGCAACGATTGCGGCGTCGAGTTCGGCTACACGTGCCCCGACGCGACGAAGTATCCCGACCAGTTCTTCTGGGACTCCTGCTTCCACGCCCTCACGTGGAGCCGCTTCGAACCCGCGCGCGCGATGCGCGAGCTCCGCTCGCTCGCGGCGGCGCAGCTCCCGTCCGGCATGATCGGCCACACGATATTCTGGCACGGCCCGTGTCGGCTGTCGCGCGCGCTCACCTACAACATGCAGGACACCCAGGCACGCCATACGTCCACCATCCAGCCCCCGCTCCTCGCGTGGGTCTGGGCCGAGGTGGCCGAGCGTGCCGGCGACGCGAAGTTCGCGGAGGAGGGACGTGATGCCCTCTCGCGCTTCCACGCCTACCTCGACCATTCGCGCGCCGCGCCCGATGGCTTGATCGGCATCCTCCAGCCCGACGAAACAGGACTCGACGCAACGCCTGCCTACGACCTGCCGCTCGGCTGGCGGAGCCATCCGAAGGTCGGGTTCCTCGCGCTCCAGCACTTCAACCGCCGCCGCGAGTTCGACTATCGGCGTGTCGTGGCGGACGGCGGCTTTCACGCGACGGACGTTCTCGTGAACACCGCGTGGATCCTCGGCTGGGAAGGCCTCGCGCGACTCGGTGTTGCCGGCGCGAATACTCGCGCCGAGGAGCTGACGGGCGCATTGGTCACGCGTCTCTTCGATGCGAAGAAGGGGTTCTTCTTTGCGGAAGGGCCCGGTGGCGAGCGGCTCGACGTGAGCACCTGGGCGGGACTCGCGCCGCTCGCGCTTCCGCACCTGCCGGTCGACATCTGCCGCAGGATCATCGACGAGCATCTTCTCGATCCCAAGCATTTCTGGCTGCCGTTTCCCATCCCGAGCACGTCGGCGTCGGAGGCGAGCTTCGTCCCCGGCGAAGATCGCTACCTGTGGATCGAACGCTATTGGCGCGGACCGACGTGGCCGTTCACCACGTGGTTCATCCTTCGCGGACTCCTGCGACTCGAGTGCGATGCGGAAGCCGCGCATCTCGTCGACCGCACGGCGGCGCTCGTACGGCAGTCGGGATTTCGGGAGTACTTCAATCCCGTGACGGGACAAGGATTCGGCGCAAGGCGATTCGGCGTGTCGAGCATCGCCGTCGAGTGTGCGGAGATGGCGCGCGAAGCCTTTGCCGGTCGTCGCGCCATCGCGTGAGCTGAGGTCAGCCCGCGATCAAGCGCTGGGCAGGCGGGCGCGCAGCCACCGGATCTGCCCGCGATGGCTGATCTCATCTTCGGCGATGTGGAACAAGCCCCAGTGGGCATTCAGCGGTGGGGCGGTGCGAAGTGGCTGCTCCAACCAATCATCATCGCGAGTTGCAAGGGCCTCGAGCGTGAGACGGCGTGCTTCGCTGAGGTCGTGAAGGTAGTGCTCGAGTGGCTTGTCGCGGAGAAGACGGCGTCCTTGGTCGCCGAGTGTGAGGGCGGGCTCCCACGCTGCGAGTTCCAGTGGTGAGGCTTGTCGTTCCTCGAATATCAGGACGTGATACCAGCGCTCCACCACAGCCATGTGGGCCAGGAGCGCGCCAATCGAGTTGCTCGCATCATCGTGCACGTGGGGGACGTCATCGGGTTACCCCAGCAGTTCGACTTCCAGCGCCCGGCTCAACCACGCTGTGTATTGCTCCATCGACCACCCGCGGTTGTGAACGAGCATGTGAAAGACTCCCGGATCATTGAGCACCCAGACGACATCCGCTGCGCTCTCGGCCACCAGGCCACGTCGTAACGTGGCGCGGGCCCGCACGTCGGCGACGATTGTCGCCGCGCCGCGTCGGCGCTCGTCGTTGATCTCCGTCCACAGTGCGCCTACCTCAGCGTCCGATCGTGACCCTTCGCGGATTGCCTCGTACACGCCGGACATGCGCGCAAAGATCTCGGTGACGAGTGCCGCATACCCGGCGAGATGGCCGCGGGCCGATTTGATCGAACGCACCTCGCGGCTTCGGGGTCGATCGACGAATGGCATCGGTATGTCCTCATCGCCGGCCGCACGTCCAAACGCCGCGCGAAACGCCTCGCGCAGGATCGCCGGCTTGCCGCCCACCGATGCAAACACCGTCGCGCGGCTCACGCCCGCGGCCGTCGCGATCGCGTCGACGGACACCGCCGCGTATCCCTTCTCGGAGAAAAGTCCCGTCGCCGCATCGATGATGGTGCGCTTGGTGACGCGCGCCTGGTCGGCCCGGAGTGGGGAGATGTACTGCCGCTGCTTGACAGGTCGCCTCAATTCACATTACCATAAGTCTAATCAATACTCTTGCAATCTACTCAAGCGAGGCGGGAAATGACAGCCGCACATACTCCATGATCATGATCGCTGGCGGCAGCGGACGGTTGGGCACACTTCTCGTCGATCGCCTGGCGATACGCGGCGAAAATGTCCGCATCCTGTCCCGGGCGCCGCTCCCAAGGCGCGCGCTCCTGCCGGCTGTCGAGATTGTCGCTGGGGACGCCCGTCGTCCCGCCGACGCAGATCGCGCCGTGGCCGGTGCCCGCATGGTGATCTCTGCGATGAGCGCCTTCGGCATGAAGGGTGTGACGCCGCGACAGGTCGACCTCGAGGGAAACGCCAACCTCATTGCCGCGTGCGAACGACAGGGTGTCGAACATTTCATCCTCGTCTCGGTGCGTGGCGCGTCTCCCGGCCACCCAACCGAGTTGCACCGCATGAAGTACGAGGCGGAGCAGACGCTCGTTCGGAGCGCGCTGTCATGGACGATCATCCGGCCGTCGCCGTTTGTGGAGACGTTTCAACAAGTGCTCTGTGCGCCACTGCTGGAGACGGGCAAGACCGTCGTGTTCGGACGCGCGAATAACCCCATCAATTTCGTCTCGGCGCATGATGTCGCGTGGTGCGTCGAGCGCGCAAGCACGGACGCCGCCTTGCGCGGCAGCGCGATTGACATCGGCGGCCCGGAGAACCTCTCGCTCGTGCAATTCGTCGAGGCCTTCTCTGTCGTGACCGGCGTGCACGGGCCGGTGAAGCACATTCCGTTGCCCATGATGAAAGTGATGTCGGTCGTCGCCCGGCCGTTCAATCCGACGTTCGCACGACTCGTTCAGGCCAGCGTCGTGATGGATACGACGGACATGACCTTCGACCCGTCCGGCCTGCGCCGGCAGTTTCCGGATCTCACGTTGACGTCCGCGGCGGATGTGGCGCGGCGCGACTATGCCGGGCGTCGGCCGAGCGCGGCTCAACCATGAACGTCACCCTTCTTCTCTTCCTCGCGTTCGTCTTCCTGTCTGTCTTCAACGCGGGCGCGATGACCACGCTTCAGCTTCAGCACTACGCCATCTATCCCCACGTTGGCGCAGGGAACTTCGTCGAGTACATACGCGCGAACAACCGAGCCGCCCTCGTGCCGGTCATTCTGCCAGCGCTCTCGCTCTTGCTGGTCTCGCTCGCGCTGGTGTGGGTGCGGCCACCGCTCATGCACGCGAGCGAAGCGATTGCGGCCCTCGCGCTGAATCTCGTTCAGCTGGCGTCAACCGCAGTCTGGCAGCGACGCCTGCAATCCGAGATGGCGGTTTCAGGATACGATGAGGGAAAGACGCGCTTGCTCATTGCGACCAACTGGGTGCGGACGATCGCGTTCCTTGCCCAGGCGATGCTGGCCGTCACGATCGTCGGGCGGGGCTTCGCGGCCTGACATCTCTCGTCGAGCACAACACTCGGGTCTACCTGTTCGAGGCTTTCGTCGTGTTCGAGCATGTTACGCGTACTCGGCGCAGTCCGCCTGTTGTTGCTTTATCGGCCGATTTGGTGAGAACTGCCTCGGGCTGGCTCCTCAGACATTGGGGCAACGCGGATGACGCGGATTGAGCGGATGAACGCTGATTACTCCATGTGTGACACGAATGCCGTTGCGTTAGATCCTTAAGTGAAAAAGCACAACAAAAGGATTGTGTTTGATGACTATTGCGATTGGCGGTGCTGTAGTCCGCGTTATCCGCTAAATCCGCGTCATCCGCGTAAAACCTTTCGCTGTGGGGCGGCGATGAGCGCGCGGAAGACGATGGATGCGCAGTTGCCCGTGCCGTGCGCTGGCAGCTGCGCGAGCGACGGAAGTCCCATCGTGCAAGAAGTCCTCGCCAGCGGCTACCTGCTGAATCGTCAGCCAGTGACGGAAGCAGCCTTGCGCGAAACGCTACGCTCCGTATTCGACGGACGCCCCGAGAAGATCATCCAGATCGCGGGACAGCGCGATGCAACGTACCAGAGTGTTCTAAGCGCCATGGAGGTGGCGCGCTCGGCCGGCGTGACCGTGATCGCCATCCCGCCGAGTGAGAGCTATGCTGCGAAGTAACTGCCTGCGCTCGCCGCAGCTAACGAGGCGCGGATGATGGGCGGAATCGCACCTGAAACATGACGGGCCATAGCTTGCCGGTCAGCAGCAGCTGCCCCTTGTCCGGCGAGAGCGCGATACCATTCATGACCTCCGCAGACGCAGCGCGGTCGGGGTAAAGGTCGGCAAAATCCAGCAGCTCGCGTACTTCACCACTGGCAGGATCGATCCGCACCACCCAGTTCGATTCATAGACGTTGGCGAGCACGCTTCCATCTACGTACTCCAGTTCATTCAGCTTGTACAGCGGAGCGCCCTTGTAGCGCACATGTACGACACGGTCCGTGTGAAACGTGGCCGGAGAGAGTATGCGAAGAGAATCAGAGCCGTCGCTCATGAATAGCGAGGCTCCGTCGGTCGCCAGGCCCCAGCCCTCGCCAGCATAGGTGAAGGAGTCGCGAGGCGCGAGCGTCGCCGCATCATAGACATACGCAACGCCAGACTGCCACGTCAGCTGAAACAGGCGGTCCTTGACCAACGCGAGTCCCTCGCCGAAGCGGTTCGCCGCGAGCGAGCGTGACGCGAGAACCCTACCCGAGCGAAGATCGACGCGGCGCAGTTCAGAATAGCCGTACCGGCCCGTGCTCTCGTAAAGAATGCTATCCGCCCATACCAGACCTTGGGTATACGACGTCGAGTCGTGCGGAAAGCGGGCCGTCACCTCGTACGCGGGAGCGCTCGCTCCTTCCGTGCGCGCGCATGCGACGGTGCAGGCGCTCACGAGACATCCGATGAAGAGGCGATTGGCCATCATGTGCCTAAGACTTCGCCTCCTTCGAAGGTTTCGACTTACGAGACTCGAGTTGAAAAGACGCGCCGGATCTTTCAGGGACGCCCCCTTCGCGAACGTGAGCTTCACGACCTTCTTGTAGGATTCGCCCGTGCAGATGATGCCGTCGTGCGACCACACCGGAGTGCCCATCCACTTCCACTCCTCGACGACGTCTGGGTCTGCGGCCTTGATGAGCTTGCGCATTCTGCCGAGGGTTTCCCCGCGCCCGTCCCCGAGTTCGGCGATTCTGTTGGAGATGAGCTTCGACGCCGACTCGCCTTCGCTTGCGCTCGACTTTGTCATGTGTTCATCCTGGAAGGTCCAACAAGGTTCGTGACGACGGACGGACGTGCGCAGAGATAGTCGACCGCAATGAGTTTTCGTGAAAGCACATTGCGCAAGGTGTCGTCAGCCGAACTTCATCGCCTCGCCGGCGACAATGCGACCGATGGGGTGACCTGCCACGGTACCGGGTGAGCCCGGAATAGACTGCCGGACGTCATGCGCGTGCTTACCCTTCGTGTACCCGCAGTGTCGATTCTCCGCACGGTCGCAGCGCACCTCAGCGCCGATGCCTGTCGGCGCGAGCGATAGGCATTCGTCTTCCATCACTGAACCTGCTGCCGCTCGCTCATGTCAAGACGCAAACTGCCCGTGTCGTTCGTCTGTCTGTTGCTCGCGAGCTGCAAGGATACCGCCGCGCCCGTCATCCAAGCGGAAACGAAGCCGAATCCCCAGTCTGTTTCCGTGCTCACACAGCACAACGACAACAGCCGGGCGGGATGGAACGACAACGAGACGGCGCTGACGACCGCCAATGTGAACGTCACGCAGTTTGGCGAAGTGTTCACGCTTCCCGTGGACGATCAGGTATACGCACAGCCGCTGGTCGTCGGTCATGTCAACATCAGCGGCGGCTATCACAACATTGTCGTCGTCGCCACGGTCAACAACACGGTGTACGCGTACGATGGAGACAACGGCAAACTCTACTGGCAAAAGAGCTTCACCGCTCCCGGCATGCGCCCGCCACGAAACACCGACATGACAGGGGCGTGTGGCGGCACGTACTCCGATTTCAGCGGCAACATCGGGATCGTCGGCACCCCCGTGATCGATGGCGAAAAAGGGACGATGTATTTTGTTGCGCGCAGCACCGCGGGCGGCACGTTCGTTCAGTACCTGCACGCCGTGAACATCGTCGATGGGAGCGAGGTTGCTTTCGGGCCGACGAAAATCACCGCTACCTCCAGCGGGAATGGCGAAGGAAGCGTGAACGGCGTGATTGCCTTCGATGCGCAGCGCCAGAACCAGCGTCAGGGATTGACGCTGCTGAACCGCAGGGTGTTCGTGTCGTTCTCATCCCACTGCGATTGGGGCCCGTATCATGGATGGATACTGGGTTATGACGTGGCGACCCTCGAGCAACGGATCGTCTACAATGCCACGCCGAACGGATACGCGGGAGGGATGTGGGAAAGCGGAACCGGCATGGCTGCGGATGCCGTCGGCAATCTTTATGTGGTGACGGGTGACGGCACCGTGGGAGAGGCCGGGGACCCGACGAATCTCACCAATCGTGCCGAGAGTGCCCTCAAGCTCACGCCGTCCGGCGCGACGTTGCGGGTGGCGAGTTACTTCACGCCGTACAATGTCGAGGCGCTCAACACCAACGACCTCGATTACGGCGGGATGGGTACGTTCCTCATTCCCAATTCCGCGTACTACCTCACCGGAGGGAAAGACGGAAACTTGTATCTGTTGAACAAGGATGCGATGGGCGGCTATCTGCCTTCCTCCAACCAGGTGCAGCAAGTCGTACCGCTTGGCAGCAATGCCAGCATGCATTGCCAGGCGGCGTACTTCAAGGGAAGCGCGAAGGAATTCGTCTACGTGTGGTCCGAGAATGTTCCGCTACGCGCCTTTCCGTTCGACCGCACCAGCAACATGCTGAGCCAGCAGGATCAGGTTGTGTCCTCTGCCGCTGGACCGACCGGGCAAAGCGGGGCAATCCTGTCGGTGTCCTCCAACGCGTCACAGGACGGGACCGGAATACTGTGGGCGTCGTATGCATCCACCGGAGACGCGGAGCATGCGATAAGCCCAGGGATATTGAGAGCGTTCGACGCGAATGACGTCAGCAGGGAGCTTTGGAACAACAGACAGAATGCCGTCCGCGACGCATCGGGCAGCTATGCGAAATTCGCGGCGCCGACGATTGCGAACGGACACGTGTACCTGCCGACGTTCTCCAACCGGGTGGTTGTGGACGGTCTGCAGTAGTGGAATCCCTCAGGCCCTCAGACTTGCGGCAAGGCCTCCGTGCGAGTTCAAACTTCGCGCTCATTCTGAACCAGGAGTTGCGATGACCGAACATGCGGTGGTGATCGCTGGAGGCGGTCCGACGGGGCTGATGTTGGCGGGCGAGTTGGCATTGGCAGGAGTCGACGTTGTAATTGTCGAGCGGCGCGGCAGCCAGGATCTCGCCGGCTCCCGCGCGGGCGGCCTGCACTCGCGCACCATCGAGGTATTCGATCAGCGTGGAATCGCCGATCGGTTCCTCTCGGAAGGACAGGTGGCGCAGGTCGCGGGGTTCGCCATGAATCGGTTGGACATCAGCGACTTTCCCACTCGGCATCCGTACGGGCTCGGGCTGTGGCAGAACCACAGCGAGCGAATCCTCGCTGGCTGGGTCGACGAGTTGGGAGTGAAGATCTACCGCGCACGTGATGTCACAGGCTTCATGCAGGACGACACCGGCGTCGACGTCACCCTATCCGACGGCGAAGGCTTAAGGGCGCAGTATCTCGTCGGGTGCGACGGAGGGCAGCGACTGATCGCCCGTGCCGCCGGTCGCCGCGAGACTGAAAATCTCGCGTACCTCCTCGTCCCTGTATCGACGCTTGGTCATAGTTATCGATTGTACCGTGGCCGCCTCCGACGCGCTACCGTCTGCCGTCTCACTGCGACGGTGCAGCTTTGTCGCGACAGCCACCTACCATAGTGGTGAGCGCGATCAGAGCGAGACTGTCAACTCTCATGGCCGAGATTCGTTGAGCCGCCCAACGCTCAAGTTCAGCAGCGGGCGAGTTCATAAAATGCGAGCGAAGCGAGCTACCAATGATCGCCCGACTGCTGCAACGCACGTTATGCGGCGCCGGATCGTGATGGTCGCCAGGTCATGGCGGGCCGCCGACCAGTCACCGCGCAATCCCGCAAATATAGATTGATCAAGGTCTGATACGGCACATCAAGTTCGCTTGCCAGCGTCTTGAAGTACGCGAGCGTCGTCTTGTCGACACGCATCGTGACCGACTGTTTCAGTTGCTTGGCATACGGATTCCGCGTGCCCGTTGAGAAGTCGTATTCCTTCTTCATCGGCTCCACCGCGTGGCATACTGGCCACGCTCAGATCGAGTGGCTCGTCGCGCAGAGATCAGGCGAATGACCCCACCTGCATCCGGCTCGCAGTGAACAACGACCAACGTACGCAGCACAACGCTGAGGCCGAGCAAGATGAACCGCTCTTCGCCCGCGGAGTGCTCCTGATCCGGCAGCAGGATAGCGTTCTCGTCTGAGAACACCGTTTCTGCTTCCTCGAAGCTGATGCCGTGTTTCGACTGGTTCGCTCGAGCCTTCGCGGGATCCCAAGAGAAGCGCAGGTCGGCCATGAAGCAATGTACATACATCGTACATTGATTGTCCAGCACTGCGTGGGCGACGCAGAGAAGTTATGACTGGGCTGGCCTCTGGACTTCGCGTGGGTTAGTTCCTCGCGCGTTAGACGGAGTCACCAGAGCCACCTGCGACGATGCGGCACTGTCGCATTTCCCGGAGACCAACCCATGTCATCACGACCTGCCACTGCTGCTGCTCGCTCTATGATCTATCTCGGCATGGATGTGCACAAGGACTCGATCACGATCGCCGTCTTACCCGGGTCAGCGAAGGCGCCGACGCGCCTCGACAAGCTGCCCAATGACCTCCCCAAGCTCCAGAAATGGATCGCGCGCATCGCGCGCGACGGCGAGATTCACGCGTGCTATGAAGCGAGCGGCGCGGGGTATGCGCGTCGTGCAGTGTGAGTAATCGTTCGGTCTGCGTGCGGAGCACCGGCGAGAG
>DAIUFP010000036.1:0-49614 GCA_036844565.1 Gemmatimonadaceae bacterium
CGCCAATCTACACCGCACCCGCGGTAAATCAATCAGTTATTTCGTCACAAGCCCTTAGGTCGGTACCGGGCTTCTTGCTTTTGCAGTGCGATCCCAGGTTTTTTGGATGCCGTGCCGCTCGAAGGTATAGGCGGCTTATTTCAACGTTGCCGTGGGCGCCTTGGACGACCCTGAGTTTAGGTGGGATGGCGGCGACTACAGTAGCAATCCGCACCGCTTGGTCTTGGACCTGCGATCCATAGTGGACTTGTCCATGTCCGATTGGCGCGCTTGCTCGAGGGAATACGGAGGGAAGCAACTCGACTGGGGCGCCACGGGCGCGAGGCTTACGAAGTCCCAGACACAACAGGTCTCGCCGAGCGCGAGAACCAGAAAGAAGGACGCACGGACACAGGCCCCGTTCGCACCCGCATGAGCGACGGTAGCGACGCAGTGCTCACCCAGCGGCCAAGGCATTCGCCATGTCCCGAGCGGTTTGAGGGCAGTATGTCGACGACATTTCTGCCCCAAGGGCCGTCTTCCGCACCGCGCACACAGCCAACGCATTTCGTGTGTTGGCGTCACGGTCCTTCATGAGGTGTCGGTCCGTTGATCACGACCATGAGCGCCTTTCCATCGAGCGGCGCGAGGGGCCTGACGCCGAGTATCGCCGCCACGGTCGGGGCGAGATCGACAGTCCGAACGAACTCGGTGTGATGCCCCGCTCGGATCCACTGACCTGCGAAAACCAATGGGACATGCGCATCTGCGTCATGCGGTGACCCGTGGGTCGCATACGATACTGACGCTGAGTAGCTGAACGGAGTCAATGTGACGACGAGTCGGGTCGTATCGCTTTTCGGGCTGAACACATGCAGCCGTCGCCGCGCAATCGCGTCGTGAGTCGTATCGGCCGAAGGCAGACGTGAAACGAGATCTGCTCGGAGCACGCCTTGGACGCGCACAGCGGCCACTCCAAACGACGTCGCGATAGAGTCCGCGCTGAGGCCGAGGCGTCGAAGTCCGATGCTGCTGAGCGTGAGGACGTTATCCGCGAACCCGACGAGAGAGTCAGGAACACGAGCACCCTTCATCCGATCACGTGCTTGCGCCCAAACGGGCGCGAGGTCCACGCGCTGCGCGTCGCTGTTGTCGTAGATCACGGACTTGAGCGTCGGAAACGGCGTCATACCGTGATCGCCGGTCAGCACCACGAGAACCGTACCGGAGTCCCGCAGCGTGTACAGCGAGTCGAAAAATGCACCCAGGCAGCGATCAAGTGGGCGACCCAAACCGGCTTTGGATGGTTTTGCCTCGCGCAGCGCCCTCGCCGCGTCCGCGATCGTCCGCAGCGGCGGCCAAGGCAGCGGCGAAAGCGAAGCCGTAAGATGACAGGCAGCTGACATTCGGGCCACGGTGCGTAGCAGCGTGGCCCGTTGTCGGTGACGTGGGTACGGGTGGGCTGCAACGGAATGGTTCCTGCCTGCCTCTCGCGCATCTCCTGCCAGGACTTCGTGTGACCGCCACTCGTTCGCCAGACCTGACCGCCGCGATGAACAAGGTCCCCGCCGTCACGCTGGTCTTTTGGATCATCAAGATCTGCGCAACGACCGTTGGTGAGACCGCGGCCGATGTGCTCTCGACGACGTTTCACCTTGGCCTCGTCGTGACGTCCATCGTCATGGCGGTGCTGCTGATCATCGCGCTCTTCGTGCAGCTCCGGGCGACGCGATACGTCCCGACGATCTACTGGATCGCAGTCGTGTTCATCAGCGTCGTCGGCACCCTGATCTCCGACAACCTCGTCGACAATCTGGGTGTCAGCCTACTCACTACGACGAGCATCTTCCTCGTTGCTCTCATCGTGGTGTTCGCGTGGTGGTATCGGAGCGAGCACAGCCTCTCCGTGCACACGATCGTCACCCGGCGCCGGGAGCTCTTCTACTGGGTGGCCATCCTGTTCACCTTCTCGCTCGGCACTTCGGGCGGCGACTTGATCTCCGAGCGGTTCGGGCTCGGCTACGCCGTGGCCCTCGGGCTCTTCGCTGCGGGGATCGCTATCGTGTATGCCCTGTACCGGCTGCACGTAATGAACGGCGTGCTTGCGTTCTGGCTCGCGTACATCCTCACGCGTCCCTTGGGCGCGTCGGCCGGCGATCTGATCACGCAGGCACCGAGTGATGGTGGGTTCGGGTGGGGCCGGCTGCCAGTGACGGCCGTGATCCTCGTCCTCATCGTCGCGCTCGTGGTCTATCTCTCGGTGCAGGAACGGAAGGCGCTGCAGAAGGTCTAGCAAGCTAGCCGAGCCGATAGCGGGCGGTCGGAGCCGTGTGTGGTGTCCCGGGCGACGTAACCTCTCGTGCTGGTCTGCGGCGTTGTCGCGGGTAACCGCGTCGACACCCGTCGTTCCCCGGTGCGCGGAACCCAACTCGCGCGCGCGCCGTGGTCAGGACCGTGGCATGCCAAGCGAGTCGCTCAGGAAGCCGCGCGTATGCCGTTACGAGGCCGCGCGTTCCGAATAGACGACCCGTGTTCATCGTCGAGCTGGCAAATGCAACGGACGTCTTCGGTGCGGTCGCGAGGACCGATGCCCGGTATTGACGCGCTGTAAAGGAGATGTCACCGGGGCGTCAGCTTTCGGGAATAGGTTCAACGTGAACGCCACGCTTGTGCGGTGCGTCAGGTAGCGCGCGCAGCCTGCGCTCGATGCGACCGATGAGCTTTACCACTTGTTGGTCGTCGGTGAGTCGAATGCACGACCCTGTTCCTTTGCCACGGAGATACACGTACCGATGATGCTCGCACATCCGTACTTCGGCGCGCCATCAGCGGCGCATACCTCACTACGACAGCTACTTCCCGTGCAGCGAAACGCGCCAGCGACTCTGCGCTCATGTCTGGCACGGCGAGTCAGTTCCCTCCGTATATGGTCAGCGCTTGTGAGTGCACTCTCGGCCGTGGCGGTACCGCGGCATGTCCAGGCCCAGCAGCCGCTGGAGACCGAGACGGCGCGACTGCCAGTCCGAGGCACTTTGCTGACCGGTCTTACGTATGAGTTCCAGATGTCGCCGCAAGGGACCGAACATGCCATCCCGCTCGCCTTCGAGTACGGGGCCACCGATCGCCTCGCTCTCCTGGTAGAGCCAGTCCTCTTCACGGCCATTCGTCCGAAGTCCGGGCGGCGCGCCATGGGCCTAGGTGATCTGGAGGCGACGTTGCAGTACCTCGTGCGAGGCGAGACTGGCGGATGGCCCGCGCTCGCCTTGGCGGCAGAGCTGAAGGTCCCCACGGCGCGCGATACGCTCATCGGAACGCGACGCCCCGACTTCACTCCGTATCTCATTGCCAGTAGGGTCCTCGGACGTACCGAACTTCACGCGAACGTCGGGTATGCGTTCGTGGGCAAGCCGCCAAACATCGCGGTTCAGAACACCGTGAGTCTGGCGTTCGCGCTAGAACACCACCTCTCGGCGCGAATCGACCTGCTGGCGGAGTTGCTCTCCACGACCGCAGCAGGCACCGGCGCGACGGAGTCGGCGACGGCACCCGAGATTGCCGGTGCAGAGCAGGTCGGAATGATGGGCATCCGCTTCGCCCCGCGTCGCGGACGGTGGTTCTCGCTCGGCGTGACGTACGACAACACCAATGCACTGCTATTCCGCCCGGGCGTCACCATCGAGAGCCCATTCTAGCCAGAAGGCGATGAGCCAGTGCTGATATTCGTCGCGCTGGTGACCACACTCCAGCACTCCGGGGCGTCGCCCCCAACCGCTCCCGACCAACCCACGCCCTGCCACGCCGCCGTATCCGGGGCGGTGGGAAGCCTCGCTGGTCAGCGGATCGGTATGGTGCGCGTGATCACACACGCGCCCGCGGGTATTCTGGCCGCACTCACGGCTGCCGTGCACGTGACGACGCGTGAGACCACGATTCGGAGTGCGCTCCTATTCGCCGTCGGCGACCGGCTTGACACGCTGCGCGTCGCGGAATCGGTTCGGCAGTTGCGCAGGCTGCGCTACCTTGCCGGCGCGGATGTGACGGGCGCGTGTGACAGCGCGGGGGACGCCATCCTCACCGTCGAAACTCGCGACCGGTGGAGCATGATCCCTCGTCTCACCTTGGACGGGTCTACGAGTGCGGTCGCCGGCGTCGAGGAGACGAACCTCCTGGGCACAGGCCGCGACGGGCGCGCGTACGCGCGGAGTGACCGGGGCCAGCTCGGGTTGGGCACGGCGTATAGCGACCCGTCTCTCTTCAGGTCGCGCGTGATCGCCACCCTGCGTCACGACATCTATAGCGACGGCACCGCTTCCGGCGTGTCCCTCCGATCGAGAGAGGACGGCGCATTCGCACTTACCGGGTTCAGCCTCGATGCGCGGCAGTCATCACGCCAGTCCATCCGGCCGACCGCCGATTGGGTTACTGGGGACACCGTCCGTCGCGCCGCCGTCTCTTTGCTCATTCGTCAGCGCCTCGCCGCCGCGTCGGCCGGCGGCGTGACGTTCCTGATCGCGGGCGCCGAGGCCGAACGAGCGCTGATCAGTGCGAGCGCTGACCTTGCCATCGCCGGGCCACCCGTCGTTCGGCGTGCCTTCGCCGGCCTCGACGTCGGACTGAGTCGCCGTGTCGGACAGTATTCGATCGTTCGGTGGCTGTTGCCCGCCGTCGGCGCCGCTGATGCGCGACTTGCGCCTGCCGAAATCCCGATCGGTCTGGAGTGGGAGAGCGTGGTGAGCGTGGGGCGCGACTTCGCGGCCCGTCGTCCCGCGGCACGAGCCGATCTCTGGGCCGGTCACATTTGGAACGTGGACCACAGGCAGCCCAGCGCGCTCGGTTCGGACACCGTAGGGCGCCGCGCACTGATCTCGGCAGATCTGTGGGCATCTGGATACCGCTATGTCGGCGCACCGCGGACCGAATGGCAGGCAGGCGCGCTGCGCGCCGCGGTCGAACTCGTCGCTCCCGCCGCGCGTGGCCTCTGGTCCGCGCAGCTCGCCGCAGAACGGTTGCTCGATCCGGATCCGGACGTCCGCGGCCTTCAACTGATCGACCGCGTGCAGCGCGCGTTACCGCACGGCACGCGTCTCGCGGAAACCGCGGTGACCGGTTCCCTCGAACGTTCGGCCCCACTCCTCTCGGCTCACCGCGGATACGTACTAGCGGGCGCCGCGTTCATCGCGGCGTCAGCGCGCTGGGATGTCGCCGTGCCACTCCCCATTTCGTTGCGAGCGGCCGGATACGAAGACAGCGAGGAAATCCCGCTGGCGTCAGCATTGGAGCGCGTTTACGCGGGATACGTGGGGTTCGGATTGCGCCTCGAACCCACTCGCTTCGGCCAACCGACACTGGGGGTCGACTTCGGGCTTCCGGTATTGCGCGGCGCGCAGGTTTCCGGCCACCCGTACTTCGCCCTAACCGTGAAGTCCCCCTTTGGGTGGGGCAGGGGACGGCGCTCGCCGAACCCGTGAGGGTCAAGGCCGAGGTATCGAGAGCGTTCTGGGCGCCTTCTGGGAATCAGATCGCCAACACGCAGGAAAGACAGCGGACCGTTCCCCGTCGCTCGACTCATCAGGCACGTCATTATTGCATCCGTTCCCGGCGCCCCACCCTCAGTCCTTCACTGTCATCGAGGCGACAGGTGCGGGCATTACTTTCTTCCCGATGTTCCCTCGTTTCGGCGAATGTTTGCGATGAGTCTTGGAAGCAGGCTGCGTTCGCGCCTGCGACTCGCAGCAGTCGCCTGTATCGCCTGCTTCAGTGGCCTCTCGTGCTCGTCCGGACGCGGGGAAGATGGCCGCGGCCCGCGCGAGATCGACCGCGGTCTCCAGCGAACGCCGCTGAAGTCCGACCGTCTCCCGGTGACGGTCGATTCCTCTGCTGCTTCGGATACCGTGCTGGCCGGCAACCAGACCGCGGCGAGCTACGAAGGGGTCGACGCACGTGGCATTCCGCACTACGCAACCGTGTCTCTTTCGGTCGAGGACGCCGACGTGCTGCGGCGCGCCTACGGCGTCGGAGATCCGCACCGGCTGTACGTGTCCGACTCGACCGAGGAGGGCATCCTCAAGTATGACACCGAGCGAAAGCGCTGCCTCACCTGTTACGTGAACAGCTACCGCATCGGCTACGTGTCCGTGCGAGGGCCCGCGGAATCATGGGAAGCGGTCGAACGGCGCGTACGCCGTACGGCATCGTCGATTTTCACGGGCGGTGCCCAACCCTCGAGCATCTCGACGGCGGACCTCGACCCCGAGATCAGTGCGGACGTTCAGGCAATGCTCCGCGCCGCGCGCGCCGCCGGCTTTCGCCTGCGCGTGACCGCGACCTACCGCTCTCCACTGCGGGAGGCCTTCCTGATGGCGGAAGGCCGTGGCCGAACGCATACCCTCACGTCGAACCATTCGTACGGGCGCGCCCTGGATATCGCCATCGACGACGGCAATCCAGGCAACGCGCGGACGCGGGCACGCTGGGTCGTCTTCCGTCGCTGGGTGACGAATCGACGGACGTCGGCCGGCCTGCCGTTCCGCGTGCTGGGGCGGCTCGATCATACGTGGGACTGGCCGCATGTCGAGCTGCCGTCCGCGACGATCGGGTTCGGGACCATCGAGGAGGCGCTGCAACGCGGACGCGCCTGTCTCGCGCTCAACGCAACCGTCCCCTGCAACTTTCCGCCGCATCTCCCCCCGTATCTCGCACACCCACTGGTCCGATAGTATCCGCCCGTCATCCACCTCGGAGAGTTCAGCCATGTCTCGGCACATTGGAAGTATCGTCCTCATAGCGCTCCTTGCCGCATGCAGCACATCGGGCGACAGCGCGAAGAACAGTTCATCGTCGGACAGCGCAAGTCGTCCGAAGGCAGCGGCAGCCGCGGCGGATGCAGAATTGACCGAGCGCGCCGCCGATTCCGTGCAGGCGGTGGGTGTGCCGGCCGCGGTGGCCGACGTGGGAACGCACGGCGAAGATCTCTACGACCAGGCGAAGGCGGCAAATTGGGACAAGGCCACGGCGATCCTCGACTCGCTCAATCGTTCCGCATCCGCGCTGACGGCCGCGGAGCGCAGCCGGCTGCGGGGAGTCCTCGACACTCTCCAACGCGCGGTGGCGGGGCATCAGCGCGACGCGTCGGTCGAGGCGGCCAATAGGGTGACGTTCATCGGCGCGGCGCTCACGGAAACGTATCGCCCCAAGATGCCGGCGGACATCGTGCGCCTCGACTACTACGGTCGCGAGATCGAGATCTGGTCTGCCCGGAATGACGTGAACAAGCTCTCGTCGGTGTCGGCGGACCTCCGACGGACGTGGGAGGCGATCAAGCCGTCGGTGGTGAGCCATGGCGGCGCGGCCGCGGCGGCCAGGATGGACGCACTGGTCGGTCGCTTGGCTGCGGCGCACACATCAGCGGACTACAAAAAACTCGCGACGCCAATCCTCGATCTCGTGGACGAGTTGGAGAAGCCGTTCGAGAAGTGAGGCGGGAGGCGTTCGTTCCACTCGGCGCGCAGCCGAGACGCACGCGAACGATTTGCAGCTCTGGCGCAGCCTGTGCGAATGCCGTCTGCCGTCGCGCCAGTCTCATCCCACAGCCCCGATCGCAATGACCGCCGCCAACGCATCGCAGGACAAGAGCGAGCACTTTGCGTGGAGCAAGGTGCCGCAAGTCACGCTCGCTTTCTGGATCGTGAAGATTTTCGCCACCACGGTCGGCGAAACTGGTGGTGATGCGTTGTCGATGACGCTCAACCTCGGTTACGTCGTCAGCACGCTGATCTTCCTCGCGTTCTGCTTCGTCACGCTCGCCGCGCAGGTGCGTTCGAGCCGCTACCACCCGATCTACTATTGGCTCGTCGTCGTCGCCACGACCACCGTGGGAACGACGACGTCGGACATGCTGGATCGCACTCTCAAGCTCGGCTACGTCAAATCGTCGGTCATCGAGTTCGCGCTGGTGCTCGTCGTACTCTTCGTTTGGCACCGGTCGACGGGCGCGATAGCGGTGGACCGGATCACCACTCGGAAGAACGAGATCTTCTACTGGCTCACGATCCTGGTGTCGAACACGCTCGGCACCGCGCTTGGCGACTTCGTGGCGACCGACGCCGGCCTCGGCTTCCAGAAGGGCGCGCTGGTGTTCGCCGCGCTCATCGTGGTGGTCGCGCTGGCGCATCGCTTCACCCGGGTTAGCGGGGCCGTGCTCTTCTGGGCGGCGTACGTGCTCACTCGACCCCTCGGTGTGACGCTCGGCGATACGCTCACCAAGCCCGGGGGCCAAGGGGGATTGAACTTTGGGCGGATCACGTCGTCGCTCGTGATTGCGGCCGGCATGGTGCTACTCATCGCGACGACCTCGCTGCGCAAGCGCGCCAGCGTCAGTCCGGACGCGTCCTCTCACTGATTGTTGTGCTTCCCCTCCCGCTTGCTTCAAGACCCATCATCTGGACGCTCGGCGCCGCAACGGTGCTGTTTCTGGCGGTCGGCCCTGCCGGACCTAATGGGGGAAGGCCGATGATGTACGGCGGCACGACGCTGGCGGGACCCAGTCGCATGTACCTGAGGTAGCGAGGTCGTCCTCCCCCGCCGGGATCGGAACGTTCAGTGGGCGGAGGGTCGTCCGCTACTGGCACTACCAACGGGAAGACCTCATTGACCTTTGTGAGCCGGCTGACAAGAGTCGCTCCAGACGGGCACGGCGGGCACAATGGCGTTTAGTTAGGAGCGTCGGACCCGGACGTGTCAGCGCTGCGCCGTATTGGCAATGGTTGCCGGGCCACTCGCGCTCGGTGTCGCGCAGCTGATGGGCATGCTGCGGTCGCGGTCGAGGCCATTCCTCGCGACTAATGATTGCACGCACCGCGTCCGGACTACCAACCACCGATTCCTGACGCTAACGAAGACCGCTCCTTACCAGGCCACCATCAAACCAAGTCGGGTCGATCGCATGCGCTCCCGCCCGCGAATGGTACCGACCAGCTCCTCGATCGTGATCGCTACGACCGAAGCATCATTCGCGACGTGTGCGCCAACGAATCCGTCGCCACCAGGTCGAACGCCTGACCATTGGGTCAGGACGCCGCCGCTTCTGTTCACGCTGATCGCGGCTCCGGCGTACGGCAGGACCACATATCGCGATTGGGTGACACGGCAAGCGACGCTGAGAGACTGCCTTCGCCCGGACCCAGTGCCGGCTCCCGGACGTAGTCGAGTCCTGCTGCGTCCATCCACACCAGCGGGCCAGCGTTGACGACACCGGCGAGCATCACACCAACACCGTGTACCGTCCGATGCGACGATTCACCCGTGGCGTAAATACCATGTAACTCCAAGAGTTGGGCACTTGCCGTCGTGGGCAGGAGCCCGAACAACACGGCACACACACCGCCCAACGGGAGAAGGGCGCGGAACCTGTTCACTCGTTGAATCGTGAGCGACAGGCGCGTGGTCAGGCGTTCCGCAGTTCCCACCATTCGGGATGCCCGGAAAGATGAAATGGCCGTCCAGGCATTGGGCGCTCGGCATCACGAGCACGTCATCGTTCATTGCTCGAAGCGTTCGCGGGAACGCTCCTCCCGGTCGTGCGCAGCATTCTCCATAGACACCGCTATCGCTCCGTAACTCGGCGGTTGGCTTCCTCGAAGTAGGCCCGCACCCATCCAAACATCAACCGCTCGTATGAATCGCGAAGTCGTTCCCGAACTGGCACGTCCTTTTGGGAGACGGAGAGGTAGACGTCCCGAACCGCGACCACCATCATTTCGGGCGTCATGGACGACGCGAGGGCGTGGCGGCAAACGAGGTCCCTGACAGCCACGAAGCGCGTATGCTCAGGTGCTGCGCCCGCCGTGCGCGCGAAGGCGCCCATCGCTTGCGCCAGCTCGCTCTGGATCTCAGGTGGAAAACGCGTCGGAGCCATGGCGGCCAACCTACATACGCGTTCCTGACAAACGCGTTACGGACTGGCCGGCGGTGCTAAATACGAAAATCGGGTCGCGCGCGAGAAGTCGCATCTCCGACAGCGAATCGAAAACGACGCGATCGGGGTTGTTCGCTTCAACCACGCGAAATACCGCCGACATCGTCTCCTGCAATTCAACCTCGGCAGGATGGAACAGAGTGTACTCGTCAGCGATGCTCGCGGCGGCGGAGAGCTCGAAGATCTCGATTCCACCGATGTCCCACCCATGGGAGCTGGCGACGCCCTCCAGCTCGATTCGGCTCTCGGAGAGCGTTACGAAGAGGCCGCGCTCACCATTCGTGATTCCATCCAGGAGGAACTGAAGTGCGACAGTCGTCTTGCCAGTGCCCGGCTCACCGTCGAGCAGGTAGATGTGGTCGGCGGGAAAGCCGCCGCCAAGGATGTCGTCGAGTCCGGAAATGCCTGTGGCAGCGCGGACCTGTGCTTCGCTCTTTTCGGCAGTGCGCACGTACCAACGGATCAAGGATGACCAAGGGTTCGTTCGGGCTCGGTATTCAAGAACCATGCGCGACAAGGCTGTGTATGCTAGCGAACATTCCAGCGCATCCCGCCGGCCGCAGGTTGCGCTCAAGCAACGAATAGTTTAGCTTAGTTCTAAGATGATACCACAGACGAACGATCAGGCAGCGTCAGACACAAGCTCAACGGCGCCGGATACGGCTGCAGCCCTGAAGCTCTGGATCGTGCTGACCCGCGCGTTCCTGACCGTCAGCGCAAAGGTCGACGCACAGGTCGCCGAGAAAGGCCTGACGACGACGGAATTCGGCATCCTCGAGGTGCTGCTTCACAAGGGGCCGCTGCTGCTGGGCGACATCCAGAGAAAGATCCTGGTCACCTCTGGGGGCATAACGTACCTGGTAGATCGCCTCGTGGAGAAGGGCCTCGTCAAGCGCGAGGAATGCCCGAGCGACCGTCGGGCACGATATGCGGTGCTCACTCCAGCGGGTGACGCACTCATCCGCGGAATATTTCCAGAGCACGCGAAAATGATTGCCGCAGCAGTATCCGGTCTCGTCCCCGACGAGCAGGCGCAGGCCACAGTCTTGCTTCGAAAGCTCGGGCTCGCGGCAGCCCAGATGAAGGACCGCTAGCCCAGGACAGATCACAGCTCGTAATCGCCGAATTAAACCTTAGTACTTGAATACTCAGTTATTTAACACTCACCCGAGAGACAGCCAAAATGACCGCACCAGCCGCAACCACCACCGCCGCCTGGAAGCTCGACCCGAGCCACACGACCATCGAGTTTTCCGCCAGGCACATGATGTTCACCACCGTCAAGGGCCGTTTCGCCGACCTCGACGGCACCGTCCAGATCAACGGAAGCACGCCGGATACCGCGGTCGTGAACGCCACGATGAAAGTGGCCAGCATCGACACACGCAACGAACAGCGCGACGGTCACCTCAAGTCGGCCGACTTCCTCGACGCCGTGAACTTTGCCGAGATCACCTTCAAGAGCACCAAGATCAGCGGTAAGAAGGAGAGCTTCAAGCTGACGGGCGACCTGACGATCCGCGGAACGACGAAGCCGGTCACGCTCGATGTGACATATGAGGGAAAAGGCATCGATCCCTGGGGCGGCGAGCGCATGGGCTTCAGCGCCGACGGCAAGATCGATCGCCGCGAGTTCGGCCTCACCTGGAACCAGGCACTCGAAGCCGGTGGCGTCCTGGTCAGCAACGAGATCAAGATTCACGTCGACGCGCAGCTCGTTCACGCCTGATCCACACACGTCCCATGCAACTGTCTGGCATTCATCATCTCACGGCAATCTCGGCGAAAATTCGCGAGAACCACCTCTTCTTCACGCAGTCGCTCGGCATGCGACTCGTGAAGCGGAGCGTGAACCAGGACGACGTGAGCGCATACCATCTGTTCTATGCCGATGCGAGGGGGACGCCGGGTACCGACCTGACGTTCTTCGATTGGCCCGTGCCTCAGGAACGACGGGGCACGAGTTCCATCGCGCACACGAACCTGCGCGTCGCGGGAGCGGACACGCTCGAGTGGTGGGCGAACCACCTGAAGAGCAAGGGCGTCTCGTCGAGCCCAATCGCCGAGCGTGACGGGCGCCTGACTCTCGACTTCGAGGATCCAGAAGGCCAGCGCCTTTCGTTCGTCGACGACAAGGGCGTGGGCGAGTCGCACCCATGGGACCGCAGCACGGTGCCGGCGGTGCACCAGGTTCGTGGACTCGGTCCCATTGTCCTGAGTGTTCCGGACTTGCGGGCGACCGACGCAATTCTCACCAAGGCGATGAACATGCGCGCTGAACGCGAGTATCCGCACGCGGACAACGCGCGCCACACCGTGCACGTCTATTCGATGGGCGACGGCGGACCCGCGGCCGAGCTCCACGTAGCGGTGCAGCCGGATGTTCCGGTCGCACGTCAAGGCGCAGGCGGTGTTCATCACGTCGCCTTCCGTACGCCGGACGCGGACTATGAAGCGTGGGCCGAGCGACTCCGCACGCTCGGAATTCCAAATAGCGGCAAAGTCGATCGCTTCTGGTTTCGCAGCCTCTACTTCCGCGAACCAAACGGCATTCTCTTCGAGATTGCGTCGGACGGTCCTGGCTTCGGCGTCGACGAAAGCGAGGCTACCCTCGGGGAGAAGGTGGTGTTGCCGCCATTTCTCGAGCCGCGACGCGCGGAGATCTTGGGCAAACTCAAGCCAATCGACTGACGTCGGGCGGTCTTTTGGGCAGGGGTTCGGCACTGCAACCGAAGAGCCATCAGTGATCAGCTTTCTGCGACAGTGTTTAGTCAAGCGGAACAGCACGCACTTCCGCCCCACTGCACACTGACGCTGATAGCTGTTAGCTGACAGCTCTTCGGTTGCAGTGCCGAAGCGCGGCGCGACGCCACTTTGCATCTTTCTAGAATGCCCAGCTTCCGCAGCGCGGTGCACACTCTTCGCAGCGCGACCTTCCTGGCGAACACGCGGCCCGCGTATGCGGCCGGCATTCGCGCGTCGCTCGCGACGGTCATTCCCCTCGCCGCTGGGCAGCTCCTCGACCGAGCCGGTGCGGCAACATGGATGAGCCTCGGCGGATTCAACGGGGCGCTGTCCGACAGGGGCGGATCGTACAGCACTCGCGCCTGGACCATGGCCGCCCTCACTGGAGCGAGTGCCACCACGGCCATCACCGCCACACTCGTGAGCGGGCACCTTGCTGCTACGCTCGTCGCGACGTTCGTGGTTGCATTCGGCACGAGCTGCATGCGCGCCTGGGGCAACTCCGGCGTCAGCGTTGGCGGCGCCTCGCTCTCGGTCTATGTCGTAGCCCTCGCGATTCCGGCGACTCAGGCCACGGACCCCCTGGAGCGCGCGGGCTACATCATGCTCGGCGGCGTTTGGGCCATGGGCATCGCGCTCATTCTCTGGCCGCTCCGACCGTATCGCCCGGCGCGGATCGCCATCGCCGAGGCGTACACCGCACTCGCCAGATATGTGGAACAACTCGCAGCCGACTCGGAGGTGACACACACCTCGGAATGGCCGGCGGTGTTCACTCCCACGCACATCACGAACGTCAGGACGGCGCTAGAGCACGCGAGCGCGGTACTCCTTCAGCTTCGGCGCGGAAAGCCAGCGGCGGTCGAGCGCGGCGAGCGGCTTCTCGTGCTTGCCGAGTCCGCGGACCAGCTCTTCGGTCACTGCGTCGCACTCGGTGATACGCTCTCGGCGCTGCGTGGCAATGAACGTGTCGACACGATTCAGGACGCCTGCATCAGGCAACTCCGCGAGATCGCATCGACGGCCCGTTCGATCGCGGATGGTGTTCTCGAGGAGGACGACGAGAATGCTATTGTCGTCGCGTGGGGGGGCGCTGGTGTCCGGGAAGCTCTGCTTGAACAGCGCAGCGTGGCCTCGACGCCGCAATACGCGCATGCGGCCGACATTCTCGATCGCGCCGCGCAATTCGCCAACGTCGCGTCGGTGACAGTGCAGGCGCTGAACACGGATTCCGCGCCCGCACCATCGGTCTCCCGCTCGCCCGCCGCAGAGGATCCGGAGGAGCAGAGTTCGCTCTGGGCGACGTTTCGCTCCGTGCTGTCGCAGGATTCGCTCATCGTGCGGTTCGCGCTTCGCGTCGCTGTGGTAACCACGCTAGCCGTCGCGCTCACCGAGTTGCTCGAGCTGAAGCGTGGTTACTGGGTGACGATCACGGTCATCGTCATTCTGCAGCCATACACCGGCGTGACGCTCACGCGTGCGGTGCAGCGCGTGCTTGGCACGGTGCTCGGCGGACTCCTCGCCGCGGGACTCGGCGCCTCCTTCCACGATCCGCGCGCCATCCTGGTGATCGCGACGGTGTTCGTCGCCTGCTGCGTGGCGTTGCTGCCCGTCAACTATGCGGCCTTCTCGGTTTTCCTCACGCCGACATTCGTGCTGCTCGCCGAGGCCAGCGCGGGCGACTGGAGTCTCGCGGGAACGAGAGTGATGAACACACTGCTCGGCGGCGGCCTCGCGCTTGGTGGTGCGCGATTTCTCTGGCCGAGCCCGGAGCGGAACCGTTTTCCGACGTATGCAGCCGCTGCGCTGAAGGCGAATGGCGCGTACCTCAGCGGTGTGAGCGAGCAGTATGACGATCGCGGCGAGTCAGCCGGCGAAGTGATGCGGCGGCTGCGCCGCGCGGTTGGACTCGCGACCGTCAATGCGGAGGAATCACTCCAACGGGCGCTCACCGAGGCGCACGGCGACAAGCGCGCGCTGGCTCCCGCACTCACGGTGCTCGCGTACACGCGGCGATTCACCGCTTCTGTGGCCGCGCTTGCGATCTCGCGACACTCGGCGACGGAGCCGATGGGCGCCGCGCTCGCGCCGTTCTGCCTCGCAGTGATAGAGGCGCTCGAGGACATCTCGAACGCGCTGTTGGAGGGAAGGCCACCACGTACATTGCCAGCGCTTGCCGCAGCGCCGGATATTCGGGTGTCGCCGGTGGTCGCTGCGCGTGTGGAGCGGCTGTCGCGACAGGTGGCGACATTGCACGATGCGGTGGCGCGAATCGTATCTTCCGATGCGCCGCAGCCGGGGCAGGGTACATTCCTTGCGCGCCAAAGCATGACCTGACGGCGCAATGCCGCGGGCTCGAACCTCCCCAATCAGGACAGTCGACGTGGCCTCTCGATCGTTCGAGGATTCCTCCGGAATTCTCTGGGAAGTATTCGAGATCCGGCGCACCTCCGCGTCGCCTCGCGGAGTATCGCGCGGGCTGGAGAAGGGCTGGCTCTCCTTCGTAAGCGCTGGAGAGAAGCGGCGGTTGGCACCGTTCCCGTCCGAGTGGCAGGTGATCCCTGCGTCCGAGCTCGAGCGGCTGTGTTTGGCCGCGCGGGTGGCGAATCCTCCAAAGTTCTCGGCGGATCAGCCGCGCATCAAGCCGCGCCGCCCTTCAATGCTGGAGCAGCCGCAAGCCTCGGAGGTGCGCCCGCCGGAGCCTGAACCGCCTCGGGGAGGCGAGAGTCTCGTGCGGGATGTCGTCAGGGTGTTCGCGCAGGAGGCGCGCCGGAGCAATACGCCGGCCATCGAGGCGATGGTGCGACTGAAGGGAGTGTTGGCGGAGCGCTACGCCGGGGCGGACGTCGATGCCTCGACGCGGGCCGACCTCACCAATGTGCGTCGCATCCGCCGCTGGTTCGTGGAAGCGTATTACTTCGAGCGTCCAGCCTAGTCGCGGCTATTCGCGGTATGGGGACTCGTGATATGGCGATTCGTCGTCGGTGAAGAGATCATCGAAGGTCTCCTTCACGCGTACGACGTCGCCTTCTGGTGCGAGCGCCCGGACGAGATCCACGAGCATGGGGCTGAGGTGGGCGCCGTAGCGCCGCAGCATCGCCGCACGTTCGCGCTTACGGAGCAGGAACGCCAGGATCGGCATGTCCGCCTTCGCGCCGTTGCAGTCCACGCAGGCGAGCACGAGGTTATCGCGGCGGTCGTAGGCGCTCTGGCCGCGCCGGGGCGCGACGTGATCGAGGGTGATGGTGACGGGGGGGACGCGTCGCCCGCAGTAGGCGCATACCGCGCCGTGCTGCTGGAGCAGCCATCGCTTCGTTTCTGCGTATGCGGTGCGGCTGGTCGAGGTTGACGTGAGCTGGGTGGAGGTTCCTCCGCGCCCAGGACGCCTGGTAGAACGTTTTCGGGGTGTTGTCACGACGTAAGGAAAATCGCGGCCGGTCCCCGGCCGCTTGAGTTGAGACATCGAATCAGGACGATCGACGATAGAGGGCGCCACTCTCGGGCAGCGAACCCACTTCTAACCTACCCATGCGCATCGCGGGGCGTGCCGCGGCCTTTTGTCCTCACTGCGGCCAAACGTGGCGAAAACCGTGCTCGCCGGGTTACAGTCAATGAGGTCACCCTGGGTTCACTACCGCCTGCGACGTCGCGGAGGTCACGTGCGAACTCGTTTCATGCTGGTGCTCGCGGTGGGCGCGTGCACCGCTTGCCATGGACAGCCGGGCCCGGCCTTTTCGGGTGAGTCTCTGCTTGCGCCGCCTCCCGAAGCCGAGGCGGCACACGACGAGCTACTGAATGCGGACATCGCCCGTGCCGAGTCGGTTCACCAGAAAGGGCTCGCGGATGGATTTGCGGCCGCGTTTGCCGACGACGCGGTCTATCTCCGCGGCGGACTACCGATCCTGCGCGGCAATGGCGCAGTGAAGTCCGTAGTCGCAGCTGATTCTGCGGGGGCGAGTGCCGCCGTTCGCTGGCAGCCCGTGCGTGCCGAGGTGAGCCGTGACCGAGCATGCGGGTACACGTACGGATATGCGATCGTGGGTCGCGCAGCGCAGGGCGAACCATCGCTCCGCGTGGACCGGTACATCGCATTCTGGCGTAAGGGCGTCTCGGGATGGCGCATTGCGGGGTATGCCGAGACGTATGGTGCACCGCCCGCGCCTTTCGCACTTCCCTCCATGGCCGCCGAAGGCGTCCTTGCCGACGTCGCCATGTCACCCACCCGCGCCCCGGTAGACCTCATTCGCGCGGCGGATGTCGCATTCTCGCGCGACGCCGCTCGGTTGGGAGCGGGCGAGGCGTTCGGCCGCTTCGCGTCTCCAGATGCGCAGATCTTCTCGGCTGCCGGTGAGTTCATCACGGGCCCCGACGCCATAACGGCGTCCTTTGGCCCGTCGGCGGGTAACTCGTCGTTCACGTGGCAGCCAGTGTACGGGGAGATATCCGCGGCCGGCGACCTCGGCTTCACGGTCGGCAACGCGACGGTGATGGCCGAGCGCGACGACGGAAACGCCGTCGTCAGGTATTCGAAGTATCTCACCGTGTGGAAGCGCCAGCGGGACGGTGGGTGGAAGTACGTCGTGGACGGCGGAAATGCGCGTCCGTCGCCGCGCGCGATGCGAGTGCCGGTACAGCCGTAAACGGCGAGTGCTTGTCGTCAGACGCCGACAAAGATGCGGCTGTCATAGATGCAAGTGCATGTGACCGGGCCGCGACACTCCGGGTCGGACACATGTTCTCCCCATCGCATTTGCCCACCTGAGTTTTGGAGATTTCCATGAGAAGTCGCATCATTCTCGGAGCTGTCGCACTGGCATCGGTGGCGGTCTTTGCCGCTTGCGGTTCAAGTGGTTCGACGGCTGTCGTCACGACACCCGTCACGTTCATCTCGCAGATGAACGCTGCCAATGAGAAGCCCAACGCCAATGCCAGCACGGCCACGGGAACGGCCACTTACACACTCACGGGAAACACCCTTTCGTACGTCGTGACGGTGAGTGGTCTGACCGGACCGGCGACGGCGTCTCACATCCATGTCGGCGGCGCCGCGGTCGCGGGCGGCGTCATTGTGCCCTTCGTGACGGGCTCCGTGCAAAGCGGCAACGTGACGTCGGGCACGATCGATCTCTCCACCACGGTGGCCAACGGCACCTCGACGATCACTGGCGACTCGCTCAAGGTGCTGCTGAACAACGGCAACGCGTACACGAACGTGCACACGAGCGTGAATCCGGGCGGCGAGATCCGCGGCCAGATCATCAAGCAGTAACGCCACCGTGGTGCTGGAGGCGATGCTCATTCCAAATTTGGAATGAGCATCGCCTCTGAACTCCTTCACGCGGGGCGGCAAGGTGCTGATCAAGACCGCGAGGCGGCACCAAGCGTTGGTAAGGGGGTAGGCTCAAGGCACAAGCGACATCGCGTTGGAGCTCGGTTCACGGTTCTGCAGGAGAAACGTTTCATGAAACGCAGCGCACTCTTCGCCACGCTGGCTCTGCTGGGAATCGCCGGGAGCCTCGCGGCGCAAACCAACACCAAACCGGCACCCGCGCCGGCTCCAGCGCCGCGCCCAAGGGTTGGCTACGCCGGAACGCCGACGCCCCCGCCCGCGCCGCGGCCCGCACCTCAGCCCGTGTACGTCTACTCGCCGGGTGGCTACGTGGTCTATGGTGCGCCCTTCGAGGTCCTGTCCGACGGTTCGGTGCTCCTGAATTTCGGGAATGGCTACGAGCGAGTGCTGCGCCGGTGCGCGGGGCCCGCGAACAGTGCCATGCAGGTGAACCAGAATGGACGCGACGCGCTCGGCCGCATCCTCGACCCGCCGGGAATTGCCGCGCTCAAGGCAGGGACGCGCGGTCAGGCGATGGGCTCGCAGCCGGCCCGAAATGCGTCGGCGTGCTATCGGTCCGACACGCAAGGCCGCGTGGAGATGGTCACGGAAGCCGCCCGCGGCGCCCGGTATTAACCCTCGAAGCGGCTTCTACGGAAGGAAGAGGGCGAGGAACGTCGTTGCCTGCGTCGTCGTGAGTGCCTCGTCGAACGCCTCCGTCGCGCTCGACGTTCCGCCAAAGCTTGCCGCGACCGAAGCGGCATTCGCGCTGCCCTGCGTCGTATTCTCCTCACCGTCGTAGACGGCTTGCATGAAGGGCGGCAGATCGTCGCGGTTGTTGCCGGTGATCCAGCCTTTCTTGCCGCGGAGGCGACGAATCTCGGAAGCATGTCGAGACTGCACCGAGTGCATCGACACCGCGGATGAAAGCGCGCCCGTGTCTTCGAGCAGCGTCTTCAACTGTCCCTTCCACGCCCGAACGCCAAAGTCCTCGAGCGCCTGCGCGAGCAGGGTAAACGTCGCGTACTGTGCGGCAAGGAAGGCGAAGCCAGGAAGATTGCCTTTCGCCGTATAGTCGAAGGACGGACGCGCTGCCGCCGCCGCGCCCCTGAGGCTGATGAGCGATTGCAGCTGGGTGACGTGCGCCGTTTCCTGCCCCGCGATCGTTGCGAACACCTGCGCGTCAGAGCTGGGAATCAGCCCGGAGACGCTTGCTCCGCGCTGGTAGAAATCCGCTTGAAGCTCCGCGATGAGGAGGACGAACTGCAGCGCCGAAAGCACATCGGAAGGCGCTTGGGAGCTGACGGCCATCGAGCCTGGAATCAACGTGAAGGACGCAGGCGCATTGGCAAAGGTCAGCTTGTCTTCGAGAAGGGGCTGTATGTCAGTCGCCACGCTCGCGGGCGATTTCGCTCCGTCGAACGCCGTCGGCGCAAAGGTGTTCGCGAGGGGACTGAGCAGGTCGCGAATCGCCGCCGAGTGCCGAGCCTCGACCGAAGCGATCTTCTCGGCGAGGGTCAGGTTGTTCGCGTCGGTGAAATAGGGAGCGATGCCGTTGTACGCCGATACGCTGCGGTCCTCGAAATCATCCCTGGCCGTCGCGAGGACGTCAGCGCGAACGGTGAACCCAGCCGAACCGAAAAAGGGCGTGATTCGCAATGTCGCATCCGCACCGAGCACTGTCGCCAGGACGTCCCGGTGGATTGCCTCGTGGTTCGCGACGTCGGTGAGGACCAAGCGGTCCGCGCTGGTGAAGTCGGAACTGTCGAAGTGCGCCACCACTCGGCTGTAGAACTCCGCCTCGAGCTGTTCCAGTACAAAAAGAAACTGGAACAGGGCGACGTCCCCCTTCGAGAAGTCGATCGTGAGGATGCTGCCGGTTCCGGGACCGGTCAGCCCGCCGGTGTTCGTGGCGTCCTCGCAGGCGGCCAGAAGCCCACCGGAAACCACCAAGGTGCCGCCCAAGGCCACGAGGCGCAGAAAATCTCGGCGCGTCGGCAGCGCGCGCAGCGCGGCGGTGTCGGTGACAACGAGGGGAATGCCGGTGTCCTTCTTCACTCCTGCCAGTACCGACAGAGGTTCAGCTGCCGTCGGCAAGCCGGAGGGAATCCGCAGCGCTACCGGCGACGATTCGTCGCACGCCGCGCCACGTGCGAACCAGCGGAGACGAGGTGCGGCCGAGGTCGCTCTCGATCACTCGACCCGCCGTGCTACTCGCGTGAATGTAGCGTCCGTCCCCGATGTAGATGCCCACGTGGCTTGCGCCCCGGGAATTCTTTCCGAAGGTGAGCAGGTCACCCGGACGGAGCCGATTCGTCTCACGAGCGACGGCGAAGCCCGAGGTCGCCTGCTGACGCGCCGTGCGCGGCAGGTGCACCGCGAGCGATGCCATCACGTAGCGAACCAGTCCGCTGCAGTCGAAGCCGTGCTCGGGGCTCGTGCCGCCGCGAACATATCGCGTGCCGATCTGGGCACGCGCGATGGCCACCAGCGAGTCGCGAAAGGAATGCACGGAGGCACTCATCTCGGTGAACGGCTTCGCATGATCGACCGGCTCGACACCCTGCGCGCCAGCCTGGAAGGCTGTGCACAGCACGAGCGCGCACCCGAACAGGGACTTGCTCAGGTTGGGACGCGGGCGGGAAAGGGCGGGGGCGAACATTCAAGGATGCTACCTGCGCCTGTCGGCGGGGTCAACCGTTGACATTCCGGACAGTTGCCTGCCAAGTCGGCGGGGTACTCGTAACCTGTTTCCCTGACTACGCTTACAAGCTACCGACAGAGGCCTAGCGGATGCCGAGGAGCTTGTGCGTCTGAAGACTGAGGCGCCACTGCGGGTGCGCGAGGCAGTAGGCCAGGGCCGCCGCCGTATTCCGCCGAGTCTCGTCGGGGTCGGCGGTGTCCATCGGCTGAAGGTAGAAGGCCTCGAAGGCAAGATCCGCGAAGCGATCAGGCTGTGCGCTCGGCTGCGTCTGGGGGTACACGAGCTTGAGCTCCTGGCCGGAGAGCAACGCCAGCGGTGCGTCTGCCTTCGGGCTGACGCACACGTGGTCGATGCCGGCTGGTGCGGTCTGCGTTCCGTTCGTCTCGACGGCCACCGAGAACCCGCGAGCTTGGAGCGCGTCGATCGCCTCGGCGTCGAGCTGTAGTAAAGGCTCGCCACCCGTGCAGACCACCAGTGGACGACCGCCGGCCGCCCTGCCGTTCGTGGCGGTCGGCCATCTCGACAGCACTGCGTCGGCGAGGGCCGCGGCGGTTGAAAACCTGCCGCCGTCGGGTCCGGTGCCGATGAAGTCCGTATCGCAGAACTTGCAGACAGCCATGTGGCGGTCTTGCTCGCGGCCTGTCCACAGGTTGCAGCCGCTGAAGCGACAGAACACCGCGGGGCGGCCGGCGTTCTGACCCTCGCCTTGCAGCGTGTAGAAGATCTCCTTGACGACGTACGTCACACTGCGCCTGCGGGACCGAGATACGGCGCCGGATCAGCGGTGCCGGCTTCACTGAATCCGCGGAGTCGGAGGTGACATGCATCGCAATGCCCGCACGCCACGCCGGACGGACTGGGATCGTAGCAACTGAGCGTCATGGCGTAGTCGACACCCAGCGAGAGACCGAGCTGCACGATCTCGCGCTTCGTCATATGAAGGAGCGGCGTCTGGATGCAGATGGGCGTTGTGCCCTCCACTCCGCCGCGGGTCGCGAGATTCGCCATCGCCTGAAAGGCCTGCACGTACTCCGGCCGACAGTCGGGATAGCCGGAGTAGTCGAGCGCATTCACGCCGATGAAGATGTCGGATGCGCCAAGCACCTCCGCCCACGCGAGGCAGAAGGAAAGGAAGATCGTGTTGCGGGCGGGCACGTAGGTGATTGGAATGCCGTGCGAGATGGCCGCGTCGGTCCGATCCTTCGGGACGTCGATGTCCGCCGTGAGGGCAGACCCGCCGAACGTCCGGAGGTCGATGTCGGCCACGACGTGATCGCGGACACCGTAGGCGCGCGCCACGCGACGCGCGGCGTCGATCTCGGACGAGTGTCGCTGCCCGTAACGGAATGTCATGGCGTGTACGTCGAACCCCTGCTGCACCGCGAGGGCCAGCATCGTGGTCGAATCGAGACCGCCAGAGAGGAGAAGAACGGCAGGACGCATCATTGAAAAGTAGCGGGAGCGCTGAGGCTGCCGCGTGTCACGCTTCACCGTACGCGAGCTGAAAACGAGGTGCGCATCGCCGCACCGGCGTAATCAGTCCTTCTCGGCCTCGGCCCACATCACGTCGAGAGGTCGCGACTGGCAGTGGGCGCCGCAGCCAAGTCGGTAGCGGTTGCGCGCGAACCAGCGGTAGAAGCGGTCGGCGAGCGGTCTCGCGAATGGAATCTTGAAGACCCACGCGATCCAGCCGCCTCTCGGCAGGATGGTGAGGAGCTGTTCGACGGCCGCTGCGCCCTGCCACGTTGTTCCATCCGTCGCGACGAGCTGGAGCGCATCGGCGTAGGCGCGGAGCGGGATCCAGGGGAAGCGCGCCGTGACTCCCGGCTGCTGGGATGAGGCGACTTCGAGCTCGCGGCGCGCGTCCCATTGGCGCAGGACACCGGAGATGCGTGTGCAAACTTTACAGTCGCCGTCAAAGACGACGGTGTAGGCGCGTCCGAGTCCGTGCGAGGCCGCGTCATCCTGCCCGGAGACCGTGAAGCGCACCACCGGGACCGTCATGTACCTGCCTGCGCGCCGACGGGCGCTGCGGGGGCGGCCGCGGGGTCTCCGTGCATGGCGGCAACGGTCGCAGTGTCATCGTGGATGTCCCCTCCCGACTCAGTTGATGCAGCGATGTCGATGTGAGGCGGGTGCGTCAGCGTTGCGTGCACCGTGCAAAGCGCCGCGACGCGCTTGGCCGTTGCTACGCGATCCGCCGGCAGTGAGGGCCAGTTGAACGTGACGCGAATCTCGGACACGCGGTGTGGATCGTCGGCGAACTTCCATCGCACATCCAACGCCAGGTCGTCGACGGAGAGCTTCTTGTGCGTCGCCCACGAATGAAGGGCGGAGAACGTGCAGCTGGCGAGTGCGCTGGCGAGCATGTGGAAGGGCGAATAGCCCACGTCGATCGACGCTGCCTCGATGGTCAGCGCACCAGTTGTCGGCTCGAGCCGAATCGCGTCGTCACCAGGCAGCGTGATCTTCATGACGTCCGGGAAAGTGCAAGGAGCAGGCTAGAACTTCAGGAGGATAGGATGATAGGAGGATAGGATGATAGGATGATAGGAAAGCTCGGCAGTCCTATCCTCCTATCTTCCTATCATCCTATCATCCCGCCGTCCTATCATCCCGCCGTCGCCTCCGGCGACGGCTGCTGTTGCGTCAGGCAATGCAGCGTGCCGAATCCCCATACCAGATCCACCGCGTGCACGCCGACGACCTTCCGGTTCGGCATGAGTGAGGCGATCTGATTCAACGCAATGCGATCGTTCGTATCGTTGAACGTCGGTACGAGAACAACGCCGTTCGCGATGTAGAAGTTCGCGTAACTCGCCGGCAAGCGATCTCCCTTCATCGTGACGGCGCGTGGATACGGAATCGTCACGACCTTGAGCGCGCCAGCGTTGGCACCCGCGAGCTCGAGCCGCCGCATGTTGTCCTGCGACCGGCGGTGATTCTCGTCATCGGCCGGATCGTCCTCGTAGGCGAGCACGATGACGCCAGGTGCGACGTAGCGCGCGATGTCGTCGACGTGCCCGTGAGTATCGTCGCCGACGCAGCCTTCGCCGAGCCAGATGGTGTGCCGGATTCCGAGGTACTCGCGGAACGCATGCTCGTAGTCATCGCGACCGAAGCCGGGGTTTCGGACCTGGATGTCGGACAATAGCCATTCCTCGGTCACGAGCAGCGAGCCTTCGCCATCCGTCTCGATGCCGCCGCCTTCGAGAATGAGGGGCGAACCATCGTCAGCGCGTGTGGGAGCGATTCGCGGCAATCCGGTGATGCCGGCGATTGCCCCGCCGACTTCAGCGTCGCGCGCGAAGTTCGGGTACTTCGCCCACGCATTGAATCCCCAGTTCACCAGCTGAACGCCGCCCGCATCGTCGTGGACGAAGGTGGGCGCGGAGTCGCGCAACCATACCCGATCGTTCGCCACGATGTGAAGTCGAACGTTCGCCGTTACGCCATGCGCCGCGAGATGCTCTTCGGCCGATGCGCGAACCGTCTCGTCGTGACAGAGGATCTCGACACGCTCGTGCTGCGCGATGACCCGCGCGATCTCGGCGTACACCCATAGGATGGGGCCGAGCTTGCCGGGCCAGTCGGGCTCGTGATGCGGCCACGCAATCCAGGTGGCATCGTGATCATGCCATTCGGCCGGGAAGCTCAGGTGCGCGTTGGGCAGAGTTACTACGCCCCCAGATAGCGAGACAGCATCGGCGCGTATGCGTCGATGCGACGGTCGCGCAGGAAAGGCCAGTTGCGACGCGTCTCCTCGATGACCTGCGGATCGCATGTGGCGATCAGCACCGCCTCGTCCGTGCCCGCTTCGGTGAGAATGCGCCCGAATGGATCAGCGATGAACGAGTGTCCGAAGAATTCAATGCCGCGTGTGCCAGGCTCGTCGTCCTCGTACCCCACGCGATTTGGCGACGCCACGAAAACGCCGTTCGCGATCGCATGCGACCGCTGAATGGTGCGCCATGCGTCTACCTGGGCCGCGCCGTATTCGTCCTTCTCCGCCGGATGCCAGCCGATCGCCGTTGGATAGAAAAGGATGTCCGCGCCGAGCAGGCTCGTGATGCGCGCCGCTTCGGGGTACCACTGGTCCCAGCAGATCAGCACACCGATCGTGGCGTACTTCGTCTTCCACACGCGGAATCCGCTGGCCTGCTTCGCGATATCTCCAGTGGCATCGATACGCGCGTCGTCCGCGGTGTCGCCCGGCGAGAAATAGTACTTCTCGTTGAACAGCGGGTCGTCGGGAATGTGCATCTTGCGATACACCCCGAGCAGCGAGCCGTCGGCGTCGATGATCGCGGCGGAATTGCGGTAGACGCCACGCCCTTGCTTCTCGAAGACCGGCACGATGAGCACGACGTCGAGCTCCTGCGCGATCGCTTGCATCGTCTGCGTGGTCGGACCGGGGATCGGCTCCGCGAGGTCGAAACGATCGCTCTTCTGCGACTTGCAGAAGTACGGCGCGTTGAAGAGCTCCTTCAGGCAGATGATCTGCGCGCCGAGTGCGGCGGCTTCTCGCACGCGTGCAATGGAGGCTTCGATCGTGGCCTGCATGTCCGCGGAGGCGGAGTCCTGGATGATGCCGACGGTGAAGACGCGGTTCGTCATTGAGTGAAATCTATGGCGCGGAAACGAGGTGATGCGTGCAGGTGATCAATCGGAGACATGCACCTCTGGTTCCGCGCTGGCGTGGCCCGTCAGTCGACGAGACCGATGACGACGTCCATCACGTTCGTGCCGGTATATCGGCGCGGGAGCAACGCGCCCGCGGCGGAAAGGGCCCCATGCGATTCGTGGCGTCGCAGCGCGAGGTCGGGGTCGTGGCCGCTCTCCCGAATCGACGACCAGGTGCTGCCGTCGGCGAATGCGCCGGCTGCGTCCACCGTGCCGTCGCGCCCGTCGGTACCCGCGGCGAGAAGGGTGACGTGCTGCGCCGTTTCACCGGCTCCGGCGAGGCGCCGCGCCGCGGCGAGCGCGAGCTCCTGGCAGCGTCCTCCACTGGGCGCCGATTCGCTCGTCGCAAGCGCTGCGGAGGATCCCGATCCGCGGGGAATTGTTGGGAAGGTGGCAGAATTGAGCTCGACCGTCGTCTCACCGCCCCACACAAAACATCCGCGACGGCCTTGTTGCGCACGCTGAAGCAGCAGGTCGGCGATCGCGGTGCCGCATGTGGCGGCGTCTCCGTGCAGGGGAGCACGAATGACATCCGCCTCGAGCGAGAGCGAGGTTGCGTGCGCCGCTACGGCATCAACCGCGAGGCGATTGCTTCCGATGACACGCGTCGTCACGTGCGCAAACGCGGGGTGCGTTGACTTCGGCGTCTCCGGAATGGTGCCACGCGTAACGGCCGACAGGTACTCACGCATCGACGGAGAGAGTCGCGACAGCAGCGAGGTGCGCTGCAACAGTTCGACGACCTGCTTCACCGTCATCGGATCCGGAGTGCAGGGCCCCGACCCGATATCCGCCGGATCGTCGCCGATGACGTCACTGATCGCGAAAGTGTAGGTGCGCGCTGGCGCGAGGGCGAGTGCGAGCCTGCCCGCGCCCCATCGCGAGAACCGCTTGCGTACGCCGTTCATCTCGTGAATGTCGAGGCCTGCGCCGAGGAGCAACTCGAACAGCTGGCCGACATCTGCTTCCGCCATTCCCCTGAGTGGCGCGGCGATGAGGCTCGATACGCCACCGCTCAGGAGCACGATGGCGATGTCATCGGAGCGCATGCCGACCGCGGCTTCGCCAATGCGGTCCGCCGCAGTGAAGGAGAGCCTGCCAGGAAGTGGATGGTTGCCCTGCATCGACCGAAGGGCGGCGTGCGGCGACGCCTCGACCTCAGGGGAGACGATCACTCCGCCGGCGATGGTGAGCATCGCGCGCTTGAGTGCCGCCGTGGCGGCAGCGGCCATGGGGTGCGCTGCCTTTCCCAGCGCGTAGAGCCAGATGCGTTGGGTAGGGCGGGCGGGGAATTCCTGGAGTGCCGCGGTAGTGACAGGGCCTGGAGCCGCCCCGGCTACGGCGGCACCGTACAGCTCAACGAGAAGGCTGCGCGCCTCCGCAGGAGATCGTGTCAGGGGAAGTGACGCATTAGGAGGCACTCGGCGATCCTCAAAAGTGGACGGTCGACTCTCACGCTGCGGACGAAGATCCCCACTTAACCACGCACATGGGGAGTTAAGTAATGGCCTGTCTGCTGCCTTAGTAAGGGTTGTCTAGTACCACACCTCGGAGGTTGTTCAATGCGCACGCACCCACTGCTCATCTCGCTGGCTGGTCTCGCACTCGTTGGCGCATGCAGCCGCGGTGCGGACTCGCACCCGGATGACGCGCTCAAGAACGATCTCGCGCTCGCCGCGCAGGCTCAGCCGTATGCGGCGAGTCAGTTCGTGTCTCCGTCCGAGCAGCAGCGCGGGGCCACGGCAGTCGCGCCCCAGTATGCGGCCACGCCTCGCGCGCCGCAGCCGGTGTATCGCGCGCCGGCACGTCGCACTGCATCGCGTACGCGAAGCTCGGGTGGGGGTAACACCAGGTCTGGCTCGTCGGGGACCTACTATCCAAGCGAGCCGAGTGCTCCACCCGAGCCGATTCGTCACACGACGCGTGATGCGGCCATCGGCGCGGCCGCCGGCGCAGTGATCGGGGCGACGACGAGCCGCGATCGCGTGAGGGGCGGGATCATCGGAGCGGCAGCGGGCGGCATTCTCGGCGGCATCATTGGCCACACGGTGGACGTGAAGAATCCGTGATCATGTGAGCGCGGGGGGGCGGCACTGCGCAATTCTGTGCAGGGCATGCTTCTCGCTTTCCCATGACACATGACTGAGGAAGAATCTCCACTCGAGCAGGCGAGCGGCGACGACAAGGCGCTCGACCCGGCGCAGGAAGAGCGTCGGAAGCGGCGGTACGTTGCGAATCTCGCATTCGGCGCGATCAAGGCGCAGCACGCAGCGAACCGGTCCCTGCTCGAGCGCTTCGTCGACATGCTGAACGAAGTCGCCAGCTCGACGGCGTTTCTCGTCATCCACGTAGCTTGCTTCACCTTCTGGGTGCTGTGGAACACGGGGCACATGGGCATCAGGCCCATCGATCCATACCCCTTCGGGCTGATGACGACCATCGTCTCGCTCGAGGCGATCTTCCTCTCGATCTTCGTGCTGATGGCGCAGCAGCGAGAGTCGGCGATCGCGGAACTGCGGGAGGAGCTCGGCCTTCAGGTGAACTTGCGTGTGGAGCAGGAAGTGACGAAGACGCTGCAACTGGTGGCCGGACTCTACACGCGACTGGGCCACCGCGTGAGCGACGATCCGGAGCTCGTGCACATGCTCCAGCCTCTCGACGTGAAAGCCATCGAGCGCGACCTTCTGGCCCAGATCGAGGCGGCCACCTCGAAGAAGCATCACAACACGATGCTGGATGAAATAGACGCGGGTGCGATCATCACCCAGCGAAAGGCTGTCACGGCGAAATGACGAACCCGGCCGTGGGGGAGTCCATTGAGTAGCTCAACACACATCGGAGTATCGCGCATGCGCAGGTCGTCCCTCGGAATCATCTTCGCCACCGCGCTGCTCGCATGCAGTGCAAGCACCATCACGGACGATCTCACGCCGTTTGCTGGCGACTACACGCTCCGCAGCGTGAACGGATTTCCGCTGCCGTACGCGATCCAGCAAACGACGGCGCAAACGCTCGAGATCACGGACGAAACGTTCTCTCTCACGTCGAGCGGGGGCTTCGTCGACATCACGCACTACCGTCGAACGGTGACGCCGACGGTGGACTTTCCCGCCGACACGCTGCGCGGGACATTCACCGTGCGGGGGCAGACCGCGAACTTCACGACCAGCGCCGGTAGCGTGTTTACGGGAACGATGGGGACGTCGCAATTCTCCATCGAAGGAACGTCGACGATCCTGCTCTACCAGAAGTAGCGCAGGGGTGCGGTCGAACGCTGATCACCGCACCCCCTTTTTCATCTAGCGCTTGGCGAGACTCCTGAGCACATAGGGCAGGATGCCGCCGTGCTTGAAGTAGTTGAGCTCTTCCGGCGTGTCGATGCGGCAGAGCACCCCGAACGACTTCACCGACCCGTCGCTTCCGGTCGCCTTGACGGTGAGCGTTCGCCGCGGCGCCAGTGAGTCGTCGAGCCCTTGGATCTCGAACGTCTCGAAACCGGTGAGACCGAGCGACTGTCGTGTGTCCCCATTCGTGAACTCGAGCGGCAGCACGCTCATCCCCACCAGATTCGACCGGTGGATGCGCTCGAAGCTCTCGGCGATCACTGCGCGCACGCCGAGGAGCGTCGTGCCCTTGGCTGCCCAGTCGCGCGAGGACCCTGTGCCGTACTCCTTGCCCGCGACGATCACGAGTGGCGTGCCGCTCTTCGCGTACTCCATCGCGACGTCGTAGATGAAGGCGGGTGTGCCACCCTCCTGCGTCGTCGACCAACCGCCTTCAGTCGCGGGCACCATCTCGTTCCGCAGGCGGATGTTCGCGAACGTTCCGCGCATCATGACCTCGTGGTTGCCGCGACGCGCACCGTACGAATTGAAATCCTTCCGCAGCACGCCGTGCTCGAGCAGCCACTTGCCCGCGGGACTCGCTGCCGGAATGTTGCCCGCCGGCGAGATGTGATCCGTCGTGATGGAGTCACCGAGCATCGCCAGCGCCTTCGCGCCGGCGATTGGCTTCACGCCAGGCGCCTGCATCGTCATGCCTTCGAAGTACGGCGGATTCTTCACGTAGGTGGAGTCGCCCTGCCAAGCGTACGTCTCGCCAGCCGGCACCTTGAGACCCTGCCAGTGCTTGTCACCCTTGAAGACGTCGGCATACTGCGTCCGGAAGAACTCCTGCTTCACGCTGCGGAGAATCTCATCCTGCACCTCCTGCGCGCTCGGCCACACGTCGCGCAGGAACACAGGGCCGTCGCTGCCGATGCCGAGTGGCTCGCGCGTGAGGTCGAGGTCCATGCGACCCGCGAGTGCGTAGGCAACGACGAGCGGCGGCGACGCCAGATAGTTGTAACGCGTGAGCGGATTGATGCGACCCTCGAAGTTGCGGTTCCCCGAAAGCACGCTGGCGACGAACAGCTTACCTGACTCGATTGCTGTTGCAATCGCGTCAGGAATTGGTCCGGAATTCCCGATGCACGTCGTGCAACCGTATCCAACGAGATTGAAGCCGAGCTTGTCGAGATACTCCGTAACGCCGGCGGCGTTGAAGTAATCGGTGACGACCTTTGAGCCCGGCGCCAATGAAGTTTTCACCCACGGCTTCGTCTTCAGTCCCTTCTGCACCGCCTTCTTCGCCAGCAGTCCAGCCGCGAGCATCACGCCAGGATTCGAAGTGTTCGTGCAACTCGTGATCGCAGCGATGACGACGGAGCCATGACTCAGGCGAAAGCTCTCGCCGCCGTACTCGCAGTGAATCCCGCCGTGCTCGTGCTGCGACTGCGCGGCGCCTTCCTCGTCGGCCACCATGAGCGACTGCGCCAGCTCGGGTGATGCGGAGACGGCAGTCGCAGCACTGTGCTTCGCCACGCCGGCGAGCGTTCCCGACTTCTCGAGATCGGCGCGCAGCGAGTCCTGATACATCTGCTTCGCCGCCTTGAGTGGAACGCGATCCTGCGGACGGCGCGGACCGGCGAGACTCGGATCGACGGTGCCGAGGTCGAGCTCGATGGTATCGGTGAACACGGGATCTGGCGTCTCGTCCGTGCGGAAGAGCCCCTGCGCCTTCGTATAGGCCTCGACGAGCGCGACATGATCGTCGCTGCGGCCGCTCAGCCGGAGATACTTCAGCGTCTCGCTGTCGACCGGGAAAAAGCCCATCGTTGCGCCATACTCGGGCGCCATGTTCGCGATCGTCGCGCGGTCGGCGAGACTGAGGCTGCTCAGCCCACTGCCGTAGAACTCGACGAACTTCCCGACCACCTTCTTCTTGCGCAGCATCTCGGTGACGGTGAGCACGAGATCGGTGGCCGTCGCACCAGCGGGCAACTTGCCATGCAGCTTGAACCCCACCACTTCGGGAATGAGCATCGAGACCGGCTGGCCGAGCATGGCGGCTTCCGCTTCAATTCCACCGACGCCCCAGCCGAGGACGCCGAGGCCGTTGATCATCGTGGTGTGCGAGTCGGTGCCGACGAGTGAGTCGCAATAGGCCTCGCCGGTTTCCTGGTTCACGAAGACGGTCTTGCCGAGGTACTCGAGGTTCACCTGGTGGCAGATACCGGTGCCGGGAGGAACGACGTGGAAATTCTTGAACGCGTCCTGGCCCCATCGCAGGAAGACGTAGCGTTCGACGTTGCGCTCGAACTCCAGGTCGGTGTTGATGAGGAACGCGGCGTCGGTGCCGTATTCGTCGACCTGCACGGAGTGGTCGATCACGAGGTCGACGGGCTGGAGCGGATTGATGAGCTGCGGATTGCCGCCGAGCTTCGCGAGGGCGTCGCGCATGGCGGCGAGGTCGACGACGGCTGGCACTCCGGTGAAGTCCTGAAGGAGGACGCGCGCCGTCCGAAAGGCGATCTCCTTCTCGACCTTCGCCTGGACGTTCCATGACGCCATGGCTTCGATGTCGGCCTTCTTGACGAAGGCGCCGTCTTCGTTGCGCAGGAGGTTCTCGAGGAGAACCTTGAGGCTGAACGGAAGGCGACTGGCGTTGCCACCGGACGCGTCGTGCACGGCGTCGAGGCGGTAGATCGTGTAGGACTTGCCCGCGACGTCGAGCGTCGCGCGGCTCTTGAATGAATCGAGTGAGGTCATTGCGGGTCTCGCTTTGCCGCCCGGGGTGGTTGCCCAGACGACGGTGGAGAACGGAGCCACTGCCGGATGCTCTTGCTCTGACGGCAGGCTGAACTCAATCTAGCATGGATGGAGGGGGGAGCGTCACCACTCCTTTCGAACAGCCAACCGAACCCAGCCCCGGTTCCGATCACGGCGCTTGCCGCATCGCGCCGCACCCACGAGCGTTCCGCATGACTTCAGCCCAGCTTCCGAACGACGTCGCCGCCATCACGGAATGGTTGATGTCCATCCCGTCCACGAGCGGAGAAGAGACCGCGCTCATTGAGGCCTTTGGGTCCGCACTCGCCGAGCGCGGTTGGGATGTCACGCGCATTCCGGTCAATGGCACCCGCACGGACATTCTCGCGACCGCCGGTTCCGGGCCGTGGATAACGCTATCCACGCACCTCGATACCGTTCCGCCGTACATCGCACCCCGGCGAGAGGGCGACACGATCTTCGGGCGCGGAGCCTGCGACGCGAAGGGAATTGCCGCCGCCATGGTGTGCGCCGCGGAGCGGCTGCGGAGCGATGGAGTCTCCGTCGCCCTGCTGTTCGTCGTCGGCGAAGAGACCACGCACGATGGCGCACACGCTGCCGACGAATGGCTCCGTCGCACGGGCTTTTCCAGCCGCGCGCTCATCAACGGCGAACCGACGGAGAGCACTCTCGCACTCGGCACCAAGGGCGCAATGCGCGTGCTCGTGCGGACCAAGGGGGAAGCCGCGCATTCGGCCTATCCGCACCTGGGGCAGTCCGCCACGCGCGATCTCGTGCATCTTCTCGCAGGCCTCGACGCCCTCGAGCTGCCGACCGACGACATGCTCGGCGACACCACCATCAACATCGGCCGGCTGTCCGGCGGCGTCGCCGACAACGTCGTGGCGCCGAGCGCCGAGGCGCGTCTCATGGCGAGGTTGGTCTCGGAGGGCGACGAGGTGTGGCGCGTCCTGTCGAAGTGGGCCGAAGGCCGGGCACACATCGAACGCGGGATCGAGATTCCGCTGGCAAGGCTAGGCACTTTGCCGGGCTTTCCGACGTCCGTCGTGGCCTTCGCCACGGACATTCCCGCGATGCCATCGTGGGGAACGCCCTATCTCTTCGGGCCAGGCTCCATTCACGTCGCGCATCGCGACGACGAGCACGTGAGCGTGCGCGAGCTCGAGGCGGCGGTGGACGTCTACGACCGGATGGTGCGCACGCTCGCCGCCGGGTAGTTCAGGCTCAACCGGCGCCGCTCGGCGTGGGATCGTGCTGCGTTTCTTCATTCATGCTCGGTGCCCGGCGGTCGATGTTGCGCGCGCTGATCGCGTAGGTGGGGCACTCGTGCACGAAGCCACCCTCGGCGGGCGACCAGTCGAGAATATTCGTGCGCGGATAGGCCTTCTGGGCGCTGTCCATGCTCATGATCGCCGGGGCGAGCGTGACGCACAGCCCGCAACTGATGCACTTCGCCCGATCAACCTCGAGCTCAACGCGGCGACGCGGATACACGCATCCCCGATTGTCCCAATAGGAGTCGAAGCGCTCGAGCGCACGCTTGGCGGCCTGGTAGCCCTCCTCGATGTTCTGTGATGTGTCGGCGAAGCTCAGCCAGTTCGCGTCGTTCACCTTCGGGCGTATGAGGACCATTGGAGGACCATACCAGCGCTCGAGCGGATACTGCTGCAACGCGTGGAACATCATCGTTGCGGCGCGCATGTAGAGCGTCGCGAAGCCCTGTGTGTCGGCCTGCGTTTCCTGCGATGCATCGGAGCTGCCGACGTCGACCGCAATGATCATGTCGGCAAAGCGCGCGCTGATGGAGACCGGCAGGTTGTCAACGACGCCGCCGTCGATGCAGGTGCGGTCGCCGACGTGGCCTGGTGGAAAGAAGCCCGGCAGCGCGCACGACGCGTAGACCGCATCACGAACGCTGACCTTCTCCAGGCCCGGCGAGCCCCAGACGACGCGCGCGCCTCGGTCGACGTCGACGGTGTTGACGAGCAATCGCTTCGGAAGCGAGGTGAAGTCGCCTTCACCGATTGCGTTTCGGCACAGCTCGCGAAGCGGATCCTCGAGATAGATCGAGGACGCGCGCATTCGGTCGAGCAGCATGCCGAAGTGGTTGACGCGAAACAGGTCCTTGCGCCGCATGGCCTCCGCGCGCGAGGCCATGTCGCTCACGGACGTGCCGCCGAGATACGACGCGCCAATGAGCGCGCCGATGCTCGTGCCGGCATAGATGTCCGGCTGAATTCCGAGTTCCTCGAGCGCGCGCAGCACGCCGATGTGCGCGAAACCCTTCAGACCCCCGCCGCCAAGGACGAGGGCGATTCGTCTGCTCACGCGTGAACGGGGCAGCGGCTACTGGAGATACAAGTACAGACCGTAGAGGCCGATCACGGCACCGGCGATTGAAATCGCGTAGCCGGCGTTGTTGCCCACCACGATGCCGGTGAGGATGGCTGCGCCGCCAACGATCATCAGCGCTTCGGGTTGACCGCGGCTGCCGGACCGCGGCGCCGCTGGAGCTGACGCCGTCGCAGGGGCCTCGTCCGCGTGCCGCACCGCGACGGCAGCGCTACGAAGCGTGGGTCCCGCAGCGACGGCAGTATCGACCGGCGCCACCTCGGCGCTGGCGGCCATGGGGCCCGAGATCCGCTGGGCGCGAAGAGGCGCGGCGGCGAGTACGACGGCCGCAACGAAGAGGGCGAAGGAGCGGAGCGAACGAGTGGATTGATGCATGTTGGTCCTGGCTGAGGGACGCGGCACCCGATGTCGGTGAACTGTCATCGCGAAAGTGGCGCCGACGATGTGCGAAGTCTAGTCTTTCACGCGCTTGTTCTGCGAACTTCGGGCCGTCGAACCCATGCATCTATCTGTATCTAGCCGAATCATGCCGCGATCATCGTGACCGATGTCACAACCGCCGCTGCGCCGTCCCGCGCCCGCGAAGGCCACCTCGTTCGCGCCATCGGCACGTGGGGCTTGGCGGCTGGAATCGTCAACGTCACCATCGGCGGCGGAATCTTCCGTTTGCCGGCGGGAATCGCGAGCACGCTGGGCGCCGCAGCTCCGATTGCGTACCTCGTGTGTGCGGCATCCATGGGCCTCATCGTGCTGTGCTTCGCGGAGGCGGGGAGTCGGGTGTCCATGACGGGCGGTCCCTACGCGTACGTCGAAACGGCGTTCGGTCCATTCGTGGGGTTCCTGGCGGGGCTGTTCCTCTGGGTGGCCGTGACACTCGCGCTTTCCGCCGTCGCTTCATTCTTCATCGACGCGGTCGGCGCGATGTTTCCGTCACTCCCGCTGTGGGGAAAGCGCGGGGCGCTCATCGCCACGCTCGTGGTGCTGGCGGGAGCGAATGCGCGCGGTGTCGGGCTCGTCGCTCGATTCAACACGGTTGCCACGGTGGCGAAGCTTGCGCCGCTCATCGCACTGATCGTGGTGGGGCTTTTTGTGATGCGAACCGAGAATCTCCATTGGTCGCGCACGCCTTCCACCGGCGAAGTATCTCGCGCTTCGATCCTGCTGATGTTTGCGTTTTTCGGCGTGGAGTCGGCCCTTGTGCCGAGCGGCGAGGTCATCGACCCCGCACGAACGGTTCCCAAGGCGATCTTCGCGGCGATGATTGCCGTGACGATTCTGTACATCATCATACAGGTCGTCGCGCAGGGCCTGCTCGGGGCGGCGCTGGCGGGCGATCCAACACCACTCGCATCGGCGGCGGCGGTGGCGCTTGGACCCACGGGCAGGACCATGATCCTGGTCGGATCGATCGTTTCGATGTTCGGCTACGTGAGCGGAATGATGCTGGCCGTGCCGCGCATGCTGTTCGCGCTGGGCAGGGATGGATTTCTGCCGAGCGCCGTCGCGCGCATTCATCCGGTTCGGGGCACCCCGTATGTGGCGATTGCGGTGCAGACGGTGATCGTATCCGTGCTGGCCGTCTCCGGCCTCTTCGAGGTGCTGGCCGTCGCCTCGAACGTAGCCGCGCTTCTCGTGTACGCGGCGTGTGCGGTCGCGGTGCTCGAGTTGCGCCGGCGCGACGTACGCATGGGTGGCATTCCATTCCTGATACCGGCCGGAGGTGTGGTTCCGGTGGCCGCGCTCGCGGTCATTGGCCTGATGCTGTCGAGCGTCCAGAGAAGGGAGTGGTACGCCGCATTGGCTGTCGTGGCGGCTGCGACGCTGGTGTACGCAGTAACACTTCCATCGCGCCGCGCACGCGTGGTGAGCGTATGACTGATCCGCTTCTTCGCTTCCGCAGCGAGTTTCCGATCCTGGCGACGACGAACTATCTCGTCTCCAATTCGCTGGGTGCCATGCCTCGCGGGGTACACGATCAGTTGGCGACGTACGCAAGAGAGTGGGAGACACGAGGCGTCCGCGCGTGGGCGCAGGGCTGGTGGGAGATGCCGGTCAATGTCGGCGACGAGATTGCTCCAATCATCGGCGCGGGTCCGGGTGAGATCGCGATGGTGCCGAACGTGTCCATCGCGCAGGCGCAGATCTTTTCGGCGCTGGACTACGACGCTGGTGGTCGCGACACCATCGTCATGACGGAGATGGATTTTCCGTCCGTCCGCTACGTATATGACGAGCTGGCGACGCGACTCGGCGCCCGCATCGTCGTGGTGCCGAGTGACGACGGAATGAGTATCGATGAAGATCGGTTGATGGCGGCGATCGACGAGCGTTGCCGCCTCGTGGCCATCTCGCACGTGCTCTTCCGCTCCGCGTATGTGCTCGACGTGAAGCGCATTACGGAGCATGCACACCACGTTGGCGCGCTCGTGTCGCTCGACGCATACCACTCCGTTGGGATCGTGCCCGTGGACGTCGGGGCGATCGGCGCGGACTTTCTCACGGGCGGCGTGCTGAAATGGCTCTGCGGTGGCCCAGGCGGATGCTTCCTCTGGGTCCGCCCGGAGGTAAGTGCGACGATTGCGCCGTCACTGACCGGTTGGCAGGCGCACGAGCATCCGTTTGCCTTCGATCCGGAGATGACGTACGCGACGGGTGCCTGGCGGTGGCTCACCGGGACGCCATCGATTCCTGCATTGTTCGCGGCCGTCCCGGGACCGAGGATCGTTCGCGAGGCTGGAATGGATGCGATCAGGGCGAAGAGCATTCGACAGACCACGAGGCTGATCGAGCTCGCCGACGCGCGCGGATTTCCGGTCACGGCACCGCGGGAGGAGGCGCGGCGCGGCGGCACCGTGGCCTTCGACGTGCCGCATGCGCGCGAGGTGGCGCAGGCACTGCTTGCTCGCGACGTGATCGTCGACTACCGGCCAGGTGCCGGCATACGAGTGGCGCCGCACTTCTATACGACGGATGGTGAAGTGGAGGGCGTCGTCGCCATGATCGACGAGATCCTTGCGACGGACGCATGGAAGGTCCACGCCGATGAGGTGTTGGTGGTTACCTGATCGGCGTCGCCAGGCGCAACCTCGACGCCGCGCCGCGCCAGCGTTCTATTCCTACGTAGATCCCCGACCACGAGTACGACAATGCCCCCAGCCGCAACGAAACTTCGGAAGGCCTACGTCAACGTCGACCACCCTTCGGTCGTCCTCCGCTTCGAGGATGGTCACCAGATTCACGTGGCGCAGGGCAAGGTGAAGACATTTGATGCCTATGTCGGCGAGATCATCCGAGTCGTCGCCGTGTATGACCCAACATCGCTGGAGCGTGACCTGCTGGAATCGATCCGGGCTGAAGATCTTCCCGACGCCGAGCCGCACGAGTCGCGGTGATACGGCGATGTGATCGCGCCGCGCTGCTCCTGGCGCTGCTTGCGCTGCCGGGGTGTGCCGGCGGTCAGGCGACGCGAACGAGCGTTACACCCGTCGTCTATCAGCGTGCCGATACGGCCACGCTGCATCGGACGCTGGATTCGCTTGCGGAACGGCACCGCGGTGTCGTGGGCTACGTCGTCCACAACCTCGACACCGGCGAGCGCCTCGAGCGGCGTGCCAACGAGACATTCCCGACGGCGAGCCTCATCAAGGTGCCGATCCTGGTGACGGTCTATGGTCTCGTGGAGCAAGGCATGCTTTCGCTCGACGATCCACTCACGGTGCTGAAGATCGACAAGGTGCCCGGGTCCGGCCTCCTGCAGTTCATGCACGACAACAGTACGATCACCGTACACGACGCCGCGTGGCTGATGACCACCATCAGCGACAACACGGCGACCAACCTGCTTCTCGACCGCATCATCATCCGTCGCGAGTGGGACGCGATGGAGAAGCTCGGGCTGATGCACACGAAGGTGCACTCCAAGAGCTTCCTTCGGAACTCGAGCGTCGCCATGGACAGCTCGGTGAAATACGGATTGGGCGTGACGACGCCGAGCGAGATGGCGAAGCTGTTTGCGCTGATGTCGGAAGGGAAGGCGGTGAGCCCCAAGGCCGACAGCGCGATGCTCGACATCCTCGCGCACAACGAAAACTTCGACAAGCTGAATCGCTTCATCACGGGGCTCGACGTGCCGCACAAGACGGGTGAGACCGACAAGGTGCGCACCGAGTGCGGGCTCTTCCCGCTGCAGTCGAGAATTGCGTACTGCGTCCTCACGAAGGAGAACGTCGACGAACGCTATGTCATCGACAACGAAGCGCACGTGATGATGGCGCACATGGGCGAGGCGATCGTGGCCGCGTGGCCGCGGCGACCCGTGCGTCCCGCCACTCAATGAAGGATGTAGACAGATCGGGCGTCGTGCGCGTTCTGCCCCATGTGGCGAGCGCAATCGCGTCCGGAAGGGCGGTGGTGGCGCTTGAAAGCTCGGTGCTGGCGCAAGGACTTCCGATTCCGGCAAATCGCGATGCCGCCGAGCGGATGGTGGCTGGCGTCGCGCGCGGTGGGGCGCTGGCGGCGATCACCGCTGTCGTCGGCGGTGTGCCGGTGCTGGGTCTCGCGCCCAACGAGCTCGAGCGCTTCCTTGCGCGCACGGGCGTTCGCAAGGTTTCCTCTCGCGACCTCGGCGTTGCGGCCGCGCAAAAGGCCGATGGGGCGACGACCGTAGCGGCGTCGCTCTGCATTGCGGCGGCGGCTGGTGTGGAGGTGTTCGCGACGGGGGGCATCGGTGGTGTCCACAGAGGCGCTCCCTTCGACGAATCGACCGATCTTGGTGAGCTCGCGCGCACGCCGATGATCGTGGTCTGCGCCGGCGCGAAGTCCATCCTGGATCTCGCCGCGACCCTTGAGCGCCTCGAAACGCACGGTGTCGCCGTCGTCGGCTACCGTACGGACGAACTACCCGGGTTCTTTACGCGTACCACCGGGCTTCCCCTGACCGCCCGTGCCGACTCGCCAGAAGAGATCGCCGCCATGCACCTCGCATCCAGGGCGCTTGGCCGCCCGCAGGCGACGCTCGTGGTGCAGCCGCTGCCGGAGGACGTCGCCCTGGATCGCGATGTGGTCGAAAGTGCCGTGACGGACGCCCTCGCGGAAGCGGAGCGATCCGGTATCCGGGGTGCCGCAATGACTCCGTTCCTCCTGGGCGCGGTACTGCGTGCCACCGAGGGGCGATCTTTATCGGCCAATCTCGGATTACTGGAGGAGAACGCCTTTCTTGCGGGAGCAATCGCAACGGCGCTGTGCGCACAACGCATGCGCCTGGCGAGGGAGGAAAAAGATTAGCGCGTTATTTCGGAGAAAACCTGTTGAACTTCCGTGCCACCGAATGGTACAATTGGGTGTCCCTCACGAGCAGGAGGCTTTCGTCGCAATGGCCACTCCGTTCCTGAGCTCCGAAGAGTACGACGAGCAGGCGCACCAGCTTTATAACGAAGGGCAGTACGACGACGCGTTGTCCGTGCTTCGCGAAGGGCTCGCACTCTACCCGAACTCGGTGGAGCTGCACATCGGCGTTGGGTATGCGCGCCTGGCTCGCGAGGAGTTCGCGTGGGCGCGCCGCAGCTTCGAGGAGGCGCTCGTGCTCGAGCCAGAGCACGAGGACGCGCTCGCCGGCCTGGGCGAGACGCTGCTCAAGTTCGGTCTCGAGGAGGCGGCACTCCGCTGCTTTCGTCGCACGCTGGAGCTCGGATATGCGGACGACCTCGACCTCATGCTCCAGAGTGGCCGGGCCCTGTTTCGCGAGGCCTCGACGCGCGACCGGCGTGAGCTGTTCGCCGCCTCGCTCGAATTCTTCGAGGTGGCGGTGCAGCAGGCGCCCGACAGCGCCGAAGCCATCGCCTGCGTCGGCTACTCGCAGCATCGGCTGGGAGATGACGATGCGGCGATCTCGTCGCTGAGAAAGTCGCTGCAAGCGGACAATGAGCATGCCGAGGCCCGCATCTACCTCGCGAACATTCTGTACGATCGCGGCGACTACGATGGGGCGCTCTACCATTTCGATCGCACCACCACCGAAGAGCACTGGGACGAGCTCGGCATCTGGCGCTTGATCGAGCTCAAGCGCGCCGCCCACAAGCTCGACGAGCACGACCCGTCGCTGAAGCCCTGGGAAGAGCGCCTCCAGGAGCTCGGCGGAGAGCTCGACGACCTCGACGAGCTGTTCATCGAGATCGACGGCGGGGGCGGCGCCGAAGGGGGCGATGTCGAGGTCGCACGGGGTCAATTGGAACTGTTCGGCACGCTTCTTTCCTCCTTGGCTGACGGGAAGGCGCAGGACGCCATGACGGCCGAGGATTCCATCCTCTCGGCGCATGAGGTCCTGACGCGGGATGGTCGGCAGCTCACTGGCTCGTGGGAGGAGATCGTGCGGTCGTTACAACACGTTGATACGGAAGGAGGGCGTGAGGTGTCGCTCGAGGCCTTCATGTCCAGGGTCGCGAAGCGGACCTTCCGCGAGACCGGGGTTCGGGTGCCGAGCCACGATGTCGAGCTGTTCGTGCGCGCGAGCGCTCACGCAGGGCTACTTCGTATCGTCCAATGAGCACGTCCGCACAGCGCGCCGCGCTCGACGCGGTGCAATCGGCGCGTCCGATTGTGGCGCGCCTGAGCACCACGCGCGACAAGGAAGACCTCGCCGCCGACATCATCGAAGCGTGGACCGCGGTGGAAACCGGACTGCGGTCGCTGGTCGGGGGAACGACGCTCGCCGGCCAGCCGCTGATTCGCGAGCTGCGGCAACGGAACTTCCTGTCGCTCGACCAGGCGAACGCGCTCGCCGAATTCCATGCGGCGCGTGACCGTTCGGGGCGCGTGGACTACTCGCCAACCGAGGGCGACGTCAATGCAACGCGTGAGGCCTTCGCCAAGCTCGAGTCCGGGCTCATGGGCGAAGCGATCGGTACGCGACCCGGTGCGCCGATGGCGGCGCCAGTCGCTGCGGCGTCGGTTCCGATCGCAGTCGCATCCACTCCCACGGCGCCGGGGTTCCGCGGCTCCCGTCCTGCGTGGGCCATTCCAGTGCTCGGATTGGTTGGGCTGCTGGTCATCGGCGGCATTGCGTGGTTCGCACTGTCGAGCCGGAGCACCAGCAGCGCGGCGTACGCCGAGGGCGTGCAGGCGTACCAGCAAGGTCGGCAGGAGGCGGCGGAGGCGTCGTTCCGAAAGGCATCGACCGATGTGCCGACGGATCCCATGCCGCATGTCTATCTGGCGCGGATGGAGCGCGAGCGAGGAAATCTCGGGAACGCGAACACGGAGGCCGTGAATGCGGTAAAGCTCGGGCCCACGAACGCGACCGCGCTGCGCGAGTTGGCGAGCACGCTCTTCGCCGCGCAGCATTTCGACGACGCGCGCAAGTTTTACATCCGCGCGTTGACGGCGGATCCGAACGACAAGACGTCGCAGGGCTATCTGGGGTGTTCCCTCATGCGACTGGGCCGAGTGGATGAAGGACAGCGCTGGATCGGCCGCGCGGGCAGCGGGCCGTGGTCGGCATGCACGCCTTCGCCCGCCGCCATGCCGGCTCAGCCGACCGTCCCCATGACCGTGGCGCCACGTCCCTAGCTCGGCGCTTTCGGCGATGAATCGGGGCCCGTCGCTCGAGCGACGGGTCACGTCGTGATCGCGTTCTCTGGAGTCGGCAAGAGCTACCGAAGCTGGATGGGTCGCGAGGTCCGGGCCCTCACCGATTTTTCGCTAGACATCGCCGAGGGAGAAGTCTTCGGACTGGCGGGTCCGAACGGGGCGGGCAAGAGCACGCTCATCTCGCTGCTGCTCGGGTTTCTGGCTCCCTCGGAAGGCGAGACGCGAATTGACGGAGCGGATCCCCGCGAGTTCGTCGCGCGCAACGGCGTAGGCTACCTGTCCGAGCTGATCAACATTCCGGCGGGGTGGCGACTCGGGGTGGCGCTGGAGCGCTACGCGATCCTGTCGGGCGTACCTGAAGCCGAGCTCTCCGCGCGAGTCGAGGCGGCCATCACGCAACTTGGCCTCGAGGAACATCGCAACAAGCGCGTGCGACAACTCTCGAAAGGAAACCTCCAGCGGCTGGGACTCGCACAGGCGCTGCTGGCGGAATCGCGGCTCGTGGTGCTGGATGAGCCGACGCATGGACTCGACCCCGTATGGACCGGACGCTTCCGCGATATCGTCGACCAGCTGCGCCGTCCCGACCGGACCATTCTGATCGCGTCACACAATCTCGACGAGCTGGCGCGACTCGCGGACCGCGTGGGCATCATCGATCGGGGCCGGCTCGTGCGCGTCGTCGATGTTCGTGCGACGGATCGTCAGGTCACCGAGGGCGCTGCGTACCGACTCGTGCTGACCAAAGGAGAAGAGCTGGTGGCGACGCATTTTCCAATGGCGCGATCACTCGGTCGGGGCGAGTACGAGATGTCGGGCGTCTCGCTCGATGACATCAATCGTGGCCTCGCGGAGTTGATCGCAGCAGGGGCACAGGTGAGCGCCGTGTATCCGGTGCACTCGGAGCTCGAGCAGCAGTTCCGCGAAGCTGTTGGCCGGCGGGCAACAGACCGATGACGGCACCCACGGCAACGAGCGACCGCGTGAGCCACGGCGCGCCAACGCGTGCGCGGGTGGTGCGATACGGCGCTTGGCAGATGAGGGATTTTCTCATGGACCGGGGAATCTCCCTGCTCATCATCGGAAGCCTGCTCGGCTATCTCACGCTTGCTCCGATGTTACCGGCGCTGCATCGCAACCTGGCGACACTTCCGCCGCGGCTCATCGAGAAGTGGGGCGGCATGCCGGGCGCGACGGCGATGCTGATGAAGGATTTCAACGAGATGTTCCTGCGAAACTTTCTCGGCGGGATGGTATTCGTCGGGGCACTGATCGCGATGAACGGCATCGTGGCCAATGACCGGAAGCAGGGATACTACCGCTTTCTGTTCACGAAGCCGCTCGCGCCATGGCGCTACTACGGGCAGGCGTTCCTCGTCCATACTCTGGGATTCGTCGTCGTGATATCGCTGCTGGGCGCGGCGTACGGCGTGCTCGTGTGGCCAATCCTGAGTCTGCGACTGCTGCTCGTTCTCGCGCTCATGTTCGTCATGTATGGCGGGATCACCTTCTTCCTCTCGGCCGCAGCGCGGTGGGACTGGCTCTCGCTGGTGGCCGTCACCGTTGCGGCGAGCTTCTTCTGGGAGCGCTTCCAGAACTCGCCAGTCGTGTTCGCAAAGCTTGTGTACCTCCTTCCGCCGCTGCATCGCACGTCGGAAGTGTACAATGCATTGGCGAAGGCGGAGCCACTTCCATGGCCACTCATCGAGTGGTACGCGGCGTACGGCCTCGTATGCTTCGTCGCCGGGTTGATTGTGCTACGGTATCGTCGACTCGCCATTGTGTGAACGGCAACGGCGCTATTCCGCTCACTGCCACTCAGCTAGTGTCCAACCTGACACTGCCAACGGCGGAACTGCAATTCACCACGGAGGTCACAGAGGACACAGAGGACCGCGGAAAAACACATTCAACTTATCCATCCGCCGTTCCGTTGTCCTCCGCTTTCCTCCGTGTCCTCCGTGTCCTCCGTGCCCTCTGTGGTAAAATCAGTTGTGGTAAAATCAGTTGTGGTAAAATCAGTTGCCGGGAGGCTATTACGAGATGAATTCCGTGGTGAACTCGGCTAGTGCCAACTCCATTCGGTGACTGATGTCCTCTGATCTCGACATCGCACTCGACCCCGCGAGCGTTCGCCGGACCGTTCTTCCGAATGGCCTCACCGTACTCATTCGTCGTGACGAGTCAGCGCCGGTCGTCGCGATCGTGACCTACGTGCGGGCTGGTTACTTCGATGAAACGGACGACGTCGTCGGGATCGCGCACGTCCTCGAGCACATGTTCTTCAAGGGGACAGCGACGCGCGCTGTCGGCGAGATCGCGCGCGAAACGAAGGCGGTTGGCGGATATCTCAACGCGGCGACCATCTACGATCACACCGTCTACTACACGGTGCTTCCGTCGTCTGGGTTCATCACGGGCCTCGAGGTGCAGTTCGACGCGTACGCGCACTCACTCATCGACGCCGACGAGCTGCGCCGCGAGCTCGAGGTCATCATCCAGGAGGCCAAGCGCAAGTCCGACAGTCCCGGAGCCGTCGCGAGTGAGACGCTGTTCGAACTGCTCCACGACCGCCATCGCATCCGCCGCTGGCGGATTGGGCGCGAGCCGGGCCTTCGCGCGTTGAACCGTGAGGCAATGCTCGGGTTCTATCGCAACTTCTATCGCCCAGAGCAGACGGTCCTCACCATCGTCGGCGACGTCGATCACGATGACGCGTTGGCCGAGGTCACGCGTCGTTACGGCGCGCTGCCTCGCGGCACACCGCAGCTCTCCGCCGGACCCGAGGAAGTCGGACCGCCGGGCTTTCGCTATCGGGAATGGACCGGCGACATCGGGCAGACCCAGATTGCCTTCGGATGGCGCACACCAGGCACGCTCGACGACGCAACTCCGGCGCTCGACATCCTCTCGATGGTGCTCGGCGGTGGACGCGCGTCGCGGCTCTATCGCGGCGTTCGGGAGATGAAGCTCGCGACATCCGTCTCCGCCTACGACTACACGCCCACCTCCCTCGGCGTCTTCATCGTTCATGCCGAGTCGCCACCGGAGCGTGGCGCGGAGGCTGCGCGGGCGATATGGGCACAGCTGCGCGACCTGCGCGAACGCGGCGTGACGGACGCTGAGCTCATTCGCGCAAAGAGTCTCTACGAGTCGCGATGGGTGCGTCGCCTTGAGGACATGGAAGGACAGGCCAACTACCTCGCTGAATGGGAGGCACTCGGCGATTGGAGACGCGGCGAGGCCTACCTTGAGCGCGCGCTGGCGGTGACAGCCGACGAGCTGACGACGCTCGCGCGAACCTACCTCGATCCGGATCAGGCATCCGTCGTCGTATATCGGCCGAGGAGCTCGAGCGAGATCGCCGCTGGTGCGCAGGCGATGCGCGCGTTCCTCGACGATGCGCCGGTCGCAGAAGTGACACCCGCCACTCTGCCCACCATCGAGGCGCCAGCGGTCCACACCCGACTGCGGATCGAGCGTGAACAGTCCGGCGTGCGCGTATACCGCACCGAGAGCGGCACGCCGCTGCTCGTGCGTCGCAAGGCCGGCGCACTCGTGCATGCGGGTGTCTTCGCGGTGGGTGGCTCGCGCGACGAACCCGCCAGTGAGGCGGGCCTCACCGCGATGCTCGTGCGCACTGCGCTCAAGGGAACCAGTCTCCGCTCCGCGGAACAGATTGCCGAGGAAGGCGAGCTGCTTGGGGGCAGTGTCAGCGCCGGCGCCGCGAGCGAAAGCTTTGGCTGGTCGATCAGTGTTCCGGGGCGAAACGCAGCCGCTGCGATCGGGCTGCTCGGCGACGTCGCCCAGCACCCCACCGTACCTGACGATGCGCTCGACACCGAGCGCGCCGTGGCGCTTTCGGATCTCACCGCGTTGCGGGACGACATGTATCGGTATCCAATGCGGCTTGCCACGATGGCGGCATACGCGGGCCATCCGTATGGCGTGCCGGTGAACGGCGATGAGGCCACGCTTCCGCGCATCACCGCGCAGGCGGTTCGCGAGTGGCACGCAGCGCGCTTCCTGAACGGCCCAACAATGCTCGCTATCGTGGGCGACGCGGACCACGACGAATTGGCCGCCATGATGGCGGCACCATTCAGCGAGCTATTGGGCGGTATCGTGTCGCCGCTGGAACGGCCCGAGTGGCCGACAAATACGGTCCAGCGCGTCGACACGCGCGACAAGGCGCAGACCGCGCTCGCGATGCTCTTTCGCGGGCCGTCGCGCAGCGACGCGTCCCGCTTCGCGGCGCAGATGATCGCCGGTGTGGCGAGCGGGCTCGGAGGTCGCTTCTTCGACGAGCTTCGCGACAAGCAGTCGCTCGGATACACCGTGCACGCGTTCTCGAGTGAGCGGATGCTGGCGGGGGCATTCGGCGCTTACATCGCGACATCGCCGGAGAAGGAAGAAGTGGCGCGCCGGGGGTTGCTGTCGGAATTCGCGAAGTTTCGCGAGACGCGCGTTACTCCGCGAGAACTCGAGCAGGCGCAGACGTACGCCATCGGCACGCACGCCATCAGCCAGCAGAGTGGTGGATCCGTACTCGCCGAGATGGTAGACGCCTACATGTTTGGCGGCTTGCACGAGCTTGCCGAGTATGAAGCGCGCGTCCGTGCCGTGACGGCTGAGCAGATGATGGAACTCGCGCGAGACCTTTTCGACGAGAGCCGAAGGGTCGAGGGCATCGTGCGCGGCGTAGGACGAGCGGTGTAGGGACTACGAACCGACGCGCGCCCGTCCCTTGGTCAACGCCGCGGGTGTCGAGTCCGGCGCGGCGGATTCCTGCAGGCCCTTGATGGCGCGCTTGATCGCGAACGCCACGCCACGCAGGTGTCCGTCCGCGGCGCGTATTCCGCGGATGCTGCCGTAGTCGCCGGCCTCTGCGACGATCAATCCCTTGATCAACGGGCGACTCGTCGACCATGCGAGCGCGTCCCAAATGGCCTGCTCCTGACTCGCCTCGCCATGCGCTGTCGGGAAGCCACCGGTCGCGAACACCCAATGATCCTTCGTGGACCTCGATTCACGCATCCAGCGGTCGGCGGCTCCGCGCGCGGCGTCGAGGGTTCGCAGGCCTGTCGGCGACGGCCAGAGCGAGAATCCCACGATGTCGATCGGCGAGCCCGCGGCTGCCGCCCATGCGTACAGCGTGCTGTCTCTCCGGTCGTAAGTAGACGCGGCAACTCCTACCCGCGTGCGCGGGCGGGTGCGCTTCGCTACGGCCGATGCGCGGGTAAGGTAGTCCTTCCAGAACTCGGGTGGGCGTGAGCCGGTGGAGAGGGCACCGGCACCGTACGGGTCGAGCGCTGGAACGAGAATGTCCGGGTGAAGGATGCGCACGATTTCCTCGATCGCCGCCAGTCGCTTCGCCTCGTCGAACGTCCGTCCGGGCAGCGGATTGATGCTGGTGACGTAGCCGAGCGAGACGATGAGCTGCGTGCTGTCCCCGCGAAGAGTTTCGAGCGTGTGCGCGATCGAGTCGAGTCCCGCCTTATTGATCTGCTCCGGAACGATCGTGATGCTCACGACCGCGACGCCGAGCGTGTCGACGAGCGCGAGGTCGCTCTTGATGGAGAGTGGCGGCGGACCGCTGGCGAGGTCGGGGAAAATCTTGATGCCGATATCGAGATCGCCAGCCGGACGCTCCTGGAGACGCTCCATGCTGGGATCGTGACTGGTGTACGATCGCACCGTCTCGAATGCCGGCGGCGCCTGCGAGACCACAACGGCGATCCACAGAAACCCGACCACCGCGAGGAAGAAGCGGAAGCTCGCGGACCACGCGTGCAGTGCGGGGAACGCGGGAGCGGCCATGGGCACGAAGAGGAACGCCGGTGATGCGATCATCTCGGGTGACTGCGTGACGAACGCGAAGGCGCTCGCGGTGGCCGCAAGAAATGCGAGTGCCACCGTCGGCAGCGCACGATCCTGAGCCGCGAGGAATCGCAACACGACGTCGACGGCGATGAGGAGATCGTACGCCGACATGAAGAATCCGAGAAATGGATTGACCAGCCGGCGCGTTGCCGCGTAGAGCGCCTGCAGCGCGAACACGACGAGCGTGAGCGGCCAGATCCATTCGACCGCGCTCACGGAGCGCGCGGTGATCGCGTCCGACGTCGCGAGGTGGATGGCGAGCGCGGGCAGCAGCAGGAAGCCGGACAGTGCGGTGAGGAAAACGAAAGGGCGTGGCAGCGTCCGCACCTGGGCGATTCGCGCACTGAGGAGGATGTCCCACGCCACGATGATGACGACGAGTAGTGCCTGGAGCGCCGGCAGCAGTGCGCGCATCAGCCGCGGACTCGCGTTTCGCGGGTGACCGAGGTCGGCGCGAGGCGGCGCACGAAGACGTCGAGCGCCTTCTCCGCGGAGGCCGCATCACGTGCCATGACATCGACGAGCGCGAGCTCGCGTTCAGGGAGCGAATGGATGCTCACGTGACAGGGATCGAGGAGAAGCACAGCGGCGATTGCGCCGGATGGCGCGATGTGCACGACTGGCGCGCCAATGGCGTTGAGGCCCGCCGCACCCGCGGCGGCAATGAGCAGGCCGCTGAGCAGTGCGGCGTCACGTAACGCGCCGGTACGAACACCAATGAGATCGGCGCTGACGTGCGCGAGAGGCGCCGATTCATTCACCGGGGCGGCCGGTGGGCGCGACAACAGCGGGACGCGCACCGGGTCCCGCAACGCGGGCGATGGACTTGTGTCCGTTCGCACCCACGGCGCGGACCGCTGCCCATCCGTCGTCGAGCTGGAAATCCAGTTGATGCGTGAGTGCGCCACCGACCTGAATGGCATGATCCCACGTCGGCGACGTCGACCGACGCACGAGCACCTCGTAGCTGACCGCGCCCGGAACGGGCGTCCAGCGGAGTGACCACGCCTGGCCGCCCGACGCGGCATTCTCGCGCCGCGCGACTACCGTATCCGGAGATGCGGGCGCCGAGGCGAGCGAAATGACGGTGGCCGCATTGAGACGGGCCACCTGGGCAACGTATCCGAAGTTCACGTGAGACAGTTCGTCGGTCGGGAGGTGCTGGCGCTTGTAGTTTTCCAGCCGTTCCGTAAAGCGAAGTCCGGGCCAGCCCGCCAGGATATAGGGAGAGTGGTCGCCGCCGCGTCCGATCCGGTCGAGTCGGAACACGGGGATCACCTCGAGCCGGGGCAGGTAGAGTGCGCCGAGCCCCCAGACGTAACGGCCCAGCTCGCGACTGCCAGAGGTGTCGGGGTCCTGGGCAAAGACGCGAACGCTCGTGGAGTCGACCGAGCCATCCTCGGCGATCACGTTCCCGATGATGTCGTCGGTCATGCCGGCAATGACATGCTTGCCTTCCGACTTCAGGCGTTGCGCCAGGTGCGTCGCACCAAGCAGGCCCTGCTCTTCGGCGGCATGGAGGACGAAGATGACGGTGGCGTCGAGACCTCTTGGGTAGCGGTGCGCGACGACACGCGCGAGCTCGACGACGGCAGACGTCCCCGACCCATCGTCGTCCGCGCCCGGTGCGGTGCTGGTCGAGTCGAAGCTACCGTTGGGCGCGACGCTGCAGATGCACGAATCGTAGTGTCCGCCGATGACGATGACGCGGTTGGTGTCGCGCCCGGGCAGAACGGCGAGGACGTTGACGATGTTGACCGACGCGCGCTGCGGATGGCGCAGAACGGGAATGACCGCCGCGTCGTACTCGACGCGAAGGCAGTTGCCGCAGTCGCGGCTCGCCAGCTCGAGCTGTGCGTGCAGCCATCGTCGGGCAGCACCGATGCCGCGTGTCGGGCTGGTAGTGTCCGAGAAGGTGTTGCGAGTCCCGAAGGAGACGAGCGTCGAATCGGTGGCGCGAATGCGCGCGGGATCGATGTCGGCAAGCGCCGCGGCGAGGACGGTATCTCGGCTGAGTCCAATGCGAGGGTCGCCGAGCCACCCGGTGCCGGCGGCCATGACGGCGAGTCCACTCGCCGAGGGGAGGATGTCGACCTTGGTGGTGGTCGTCGTGGTGCATGCAGTTGCCGCGCACATGGTGGCGGCGACGGTCAGGATGGTGCTGAAGGACGTCATGAAAACGTTGGTCGGGGGCAACGCGAATCTGCGCGAATTCAACGGTGGTCTCAACCGGTCGGTGCAACACTAGCCGCGAGTGCGGCAGCCGGTGTGC
>DAIUFP010000037.1:0-47188 GCA_036844565.1 Gemmatimonadaceae bacterium
GGGTGGTGGCCATTCGGTAAATATACGATGGCCGTAAAGTGCGCTCCATCCGCGACCAACAGCAGAACGGCGACGACAGTTGGCGGACTTTCGGGGAAAACGGATTTCGGACCTGGACATCCGATGCTCCGCGCCCTTTCCGAAATCCAGGTCCGATGTCCGCATTTTTCCGACTTTTCCGCCAACTGTCGTCGCAGTTTCGTTCTTCCGAGAGGCACCGATAGGCAACCGATAGGCAACCCTCGCTCTGGGTGGTGTGTCACACCCGGTACGCAACCCACTGGCCCCGAGGACCTTCTCATGCGCCACATCAGCCTACTTGCCATCGCCGCCGTCAGCGCGGCTGCCGCACACGTCGCGGTCGCCCAGAGCGAGAGCCGCGTTCGCGTCATCCCGCCGTCGATTGCACGCGCCTACATGATGGACGGCGAGCCCGAGCACCGAGCCGCCCTGGGTATCGGCACCAGGACCACCGGTACGCTCCGCGACACGCTCGGCCTCATGATCACGTCGATCACGAAGGGAAGTCCGGCCGAGAAGGCAGGGCTCGAGGAAGGGAATCGCATTGCGGCGATCAATGGCGTGAGCCTGAAGGTGAACGCGGCGGACGTCGAGGACGGTGAGATGTCGAGCGCGTTCACACGGCGCCTGACACGAGCGCTTGCGAAGTCCAAGCCGGGTGACGAGGTGGAGCTCAAGGTCTACCGCGACGGACGGACGCAGAGCGTCAAGCTGAAGACGGCAGACTCCGATGTGCTGTTCGCCCGCACTGATTTCGTGAGGACCACGCGCGCCGACCTGGAGAACAGGGCCGCCCTCGGCTTCGGTATCGGCAGCACGGGAAGTCGCCGCGACTCGCTCGGCGTGCTCGTGATGAGCGTGTCGGACTCGTCACCCGCGGCGAAAGCCGGCATCGAAGAAGGGAATCGCATCGCGGCGATCAATGGTGTCAACCTGCGCGTCGCGCGAGAAGACGCCGGCGACCGGTCGCTCGCCAGTCTCAAGGCGCAGCGCCTTCAGCGCGAGATTGGCGCGCTCAAGCCGGGCGACAACGTGACGCTGAAAGTGTATTCGAATGGCCAGTTTCGCGACGTCACGCTGAAGGCCGTCAGGGCGGGGGACCTGCCACGTACCGGCGGAACGATGTTCATGTACGATGGGATGGTCGGCGACGCGCCCATGATGCCGATGATGCCCGCAATGCCGATGATGCCGATGATGCCGATGATGCCGATGATGCCGAGCACTCCGATGGCGCCAATGGCTCCGATGCCAGCTATGGAGCGGATGGAGATGATGGCGCCACGGGCGTTCGACGAGATGCGTATCGAGATGACGCCGGAGATCCGACGCAGCATGGACGGCGTGCGCATGCAGCTACAGAACATTCGTCCGCAGATCGAGCGTTCGTTGCAGGTGTTGCCGCGGCTGCGCGGCTCCAGTGTGATCGTGTAGTCAGCGCAGTTGGCTGTAAACTGAAAGCTGATGGCTGAACACCGACGGCTCTGCGGTAGAGCCCGGGCGAGTTCGTGTTTGTAGGGTGCGAGCTCGAGCTCGTAGCCGACAGGCAAATACCGCTGGGGCTCTACCGCAGAGCCATCGGTCAACAGCTATCAGCGTCAGTTTACAGTTCGGACGTCAGAACTCGATTTGCGCCCCGAGCTCGATCACGCGGTTCGGCGGAATCTGAAAGAACTCCGTAGCCGAACGCGCGTTGCGCGACATCAGCGCGAAGAGGCTCTTCCGCCAGCGCGACATCTTGGCCTTCCCGGTGAGCACCAAGCGTTCGCGTCCGAGATAGTAGGACGTGTCCATCGTTGGCACCGGCACGCCCTCGGTCGCCGCGCGTGCTAGCAGCGCCGGAATGTTCGGCGACTGCATGAAGCCGTACGTCGCCACGAGGCGGTAGAAGCCTTGACCCATCTTCTCGAGCGTGAGCATGTTGTCGCCCGTCACCTCGGGGATGCCACGCGTCTGGACGCTGAGGAGCACCACTGTCTCGTGCAACATCTTGTTGTGCTTGAGATGGTGAAGGAGCACCACGGGCACGCCGTCGGAGTTCGACGTCATGAAGATCGCCGTTCCGCGCACGCGTAGCGGCGGCGTCTTGCTGATGCTCGTGAGGAACGTCGCGAGCGGCAGCGCACCGGCTTCCTGGATCTCCTGCAACTGCATCCGTCCGCGCTTCCATGTGCTCATCAGCGTGTAGACGCCGACGGCCATCACGAGGGGCACCCAACCGCCGTGCTCGATCTTGATGACGTTCGCCAGGAGAAAGCTGAAGTCGATGAGCAGGAACAGCACGGTGATGATCCCGACATGCAGCTTGGACCAGTTCCACCGCGAGCGCGCGACCACCGCGAAGAGGATCGACGTGATCGCCATCGTACCCGTGACGGCAATGCCGTAGGCCGCGCTGAGCGCGCTGGAGTTCCTGAAGAAGAGTACCAGCACCAGGCATCCGACCATCAGTGCCTTGTTCACCTCGGGGATGTAGATCTGCCCGGCCTCGTGCTTCGAGGTGTGGATGATCTGCATGCGCGGTGAGTAGCCGAGCTGGATGCTCTGCTGTGTCAACGAGAATGCGCCTGAGATGAGTGCCTGCGACGCGACGACTGCCGCCGCTGTGGCGATGATGAGCAGCGGCCATTGGAACGCCGCTGGAGCGAGGAGATAGAACGGGTTGCTCGCGGCGGCGGGCTCACGGAGGAGCAGGGCGCCCTGGCCGAAGTAATTCAGGAGGAGCGCGGGAAGCACCGCCACGAACCACGCGATGCGAATGGGACGCTTGCCGAAGTGTCCCATGTCCGCATAGAGCGCTTCGCCGCCGGTCACTACCAGGACGACGGCGCCAAGGGTCAGGAACCCCGCCATGCCGTGCTCGATGAAAAACTGGACCCCGTGCCACGGATTCGCCGCGGCGAGCACGGCAGGCGCAGCGAGAATGGACCGGACCCCGAGTGCCGAGATGGTCACGAACCAGACGAGCATGATCGGCCCGAAGGCGGTGCCGACCTTGGCCGTTCCGTATCGCTGCACCATGAAGAGCCCGAACAGGATCACGAGCGTGATCGGGACGACGATGTGCGCGAGCGCTGGTGTTCCAACCTCGAGGCCCTCGACGGCGCCGAGCACGGAGATGGCCGGCGTGATGACGCCGTCGCCATAGAGGAGCGCGGCACCGAAAAGCCCCAGCGCAACAAGAAGGAGTCGCCGACTCTGGTCATCTGCGCGACGCTTCTGCTGGAGCAGCAGCGCAAGCAGTGCGAGAATGCCGCCTTCTCCGCGATTGTCCGCGCGCAGGATGAAGACGATGTACTTGATGCTGACGACGAGGATCAGCGACCAGAGGATCAGCGAGAGGACGCCGATGATGTTCGGGGCCGTTGGGGTGATCCCGTATTCCTGCTTGAAGCACTCACGCAGCGCGTAGAGCGGGCTCGTCCCGATGTCGCCGTAAACAACACCAAGCGCGGTGAGCGAGAGCACGGCGAGCCGTTTGCCGCTGGGGGCGGGCGGAACGGGCACCTCGTGCACGGACATATATGCCGCAGTTACAGTTTCGACCGACATCGAATTTGAGAGAGCAACGATGCGTACGCGCCCCGGAAACGGCGCAGGCCGGAGACGCGTGCGTCTCCGGCCTCATTCAACATATGCGCCGTTCGGCGTTACGGCAGCGGTACAGACCGCTTGATGCGCTACGCTTTCGCGGCGATCGCCTCGATTTCGCCGGCGGCGCGATCCAGGATCTCGACGATCCGCTTCAGCAGCGCCGGGTCGTGAACCGCATCGGTGGCCCGGCCGTAGGTCGCCTTGCCGACGCGACGGAAGGCGCCGTGCACCTCCGCCATCGGCTCGTCGAGGAAGTGACCGACGAGCTTGGCGATGCGGTCGAAGATGTTGTCGACGGTTTCGCGATTCTCGGCCAGATGCTTCCGGCCCTCATCTGTGATCTCGTACACCTTCTTCCCCTCGGCGCCCGGAACAATGCGGGCGTAGCCCAGGTCCTCGAGGAGCTGGAGGGTGGGGTAGACCGTTCCGGGGCTGGGCGCGTACGCGCCGCCGAAGCGTTCCTCGAGGGCCTTGATGATCTCGTAGCCGTGCCGGGGCTTCTCCTCGAGCAGCCGGAGCACGACGTAGCGCAAGTCGCCCTGCTCGAACATGCGTCCCCCGCGCCAGCGCCCACGCGGACGCCCCTCAGCCCCGAAGAAGCCGTTCATGAAGCTCGCGTCCCAGCCCCACTTTCCGCGGGTGTGGGACGATTCGGGACGTTGGTCCCAGTTCCAGAAGCAGTCGCGCATGGTATCCTCCGCTCGGGCCGAGCGATATATCGTTGATGCAAAGATATATCGGCCGATATATCGGAGTCAAGCACGACTCGCGGCCTACGCTGCCTTCGGACGATGCACGCGGGCGAGTGGTCGCTTCATCTGCCATCGCACCCGAGCGCCAATCGCCACCACCACGGCCAACACACACAGCTCGACGTAGACCTTCTCTCCATCGAGGTAGTCGATGCTGCGGTCCTTGAGCGCCGGATCGGTGAGGATCGAGTGCACGGCATAGAGGGGAAAGAGCGCGTACGTGGCGAAGTGAATGCGCTTCCACCAACGGCGCCCGATCCGGAACCGGAAGTATGAGGTCACCACGATGATCGCGAGCAGGTACGCCGCCGCGGCGCCAGTCGAATTGATGTACGGCTGCTTGGGCGCGTCCATCGGATAGAACAGGTCGATCAGATGGAAGTCGACGCGATTCGGCAGCAACAACAGGGCGGGGTGCACGAGCACCATCACGAGTGCCGCATAGCCCGTGTAGTTGTGGATCAGTACGCTATTGATCCGACGATGCGGCCAGTGTCGCACGGGATTGTATTTCGTCGCGAGCAGCAGACCGATCAGGATGTTCGCCGTCAGCAGTCCGATGGCCCCGAGCCCCGCGTAGTTCGAGAGTTCGATGGGATCAATCACGAGCGAGCATGTCGGGATGAAAGGCAGAAGTTCGAGGGCGGTTGTGGGAGAAAAAATCAAAGATTCCGCACGAGGAGATACGCGGTCGCAGCTAAGCCCGCTGAGGGCGAAAACGGCACATCAGTTGCCATAGGTAGGGGTCAACGGAAACACACCACTCATTCTCACGTGCGAGGATATGACCATGGCAAAAGATCTCGGAACGGATGGACGGAAGAATCAGGTCAAGGGCGCCGCGAAGGAAATGGGGGGAAAGATTCGCAAGAATGTCGGTGACGCCACCGACAATCACAGCGAGGAGATGAAGGGCAAGGCGAAGGAGCTCGAGGGCAAGGCCCAGCGGAAGGTGGGCGAGACGGAGTCGCGCATCGACCGCAACACCTGATCGCTCTCCACGATGGAAGAGGGGGACGCCGGCTCGGCGTCCCCCTCTTCTGTGCGTTTGGGATCCCTTGCTGTCCCATGACAACGGCGACGACAGTTGGCGGACTTTCGGACAAAACGGCTTTCGGACCTGGACATCCGATGCTCCGCGCCCTTTCCGATATCCAGGTCTGATGACCGCATTTTCCGATTTTTCCGCCAACTATCGTCGCACTTTCTACGCCTTCATGAATTCGTCATGCACCCTTCAGGAAGACGTCACGCGTCACCGCGCTGATTCGCAATGGTCGCATCACGAGGCAGCAATGTCCGCGTCGTATCGTCGGTGAACAGCAACCCGACGACACTCACGCGGAGGAAAAAATGTTCACGACCCTGGTGGAATCACGCGCCGTTCGCCGGCGGAGCGCGCGCGGCGCAGCGATCAGCATTGTGCTGCACTCGCTGCTCATTGCGGCCGCAGTCGCGCTGACGTATCCGACACGCGTGGATGCGCACCCCGACCGTCAGCCACTCGGCCCCGTCGTGTATGTGCCGGCTCCGACGCCAATCCGCGAGACGCATCAACCAACCACCACGGCACCCACTCGGCAGCCGAATGCTCCGACCATCAACCCGATCGTGATTCCCGCTCGGACGAGCATACCGACGTCGCTCCCGCCAATCGACATTGACGGACCTCCGCTACCCCCCGATCTCGTGTTAACCGTAGGAGGCGTTACCGGGCCATCGGTCCTTGGTCGAGGCGAGCCGACGAATGAGTTCAGTCCGGGGACCGTTCTCGACGCAGGTGTCGTGGACCGCGTGCCGCGCATCATCGGTAACGCCCCGGCACCTCGATACCCGGACATGCTTCGGCAGAGCGGCGCGACCGGGCAAGTGGTCGTTCGCTTCGTCGTGGACACACTCGGTCGCGCGGAGATGGGCGACCTCGTAGTCGTGGAAGCGACTCATCCGCTGTTCGCGAGCGCCGTGAAGGGCGCGCTGGCGTTCTATCGCTTCACTCCTGGCGAAGCGGCGGGACGGAAGGTGCGGACGCTGGTGCAGGTGCCGTTCAGCTTTACGCTAAGGTGAACGGCGGGATGATAGGAGGATAGGTGATAGGACTTCTATCCTCCTATCATCCTATCTTCCTATCATCCTGCTATTCGTACCGTAGCGCCACGATCGGATCCAGGCTCGCCGCCCGCCGCGCCGGCCACACCCCGAACAGCACGCCGACCACCGCCGAGAAGACGAACGCCATCACGATCGACGACGGCGAGATCTGCGTGTTCCACTGCGCGAACTTGCTCATCGCCAGCGCGCCGCCACTGCCCACCGCGGCACCCACCAGTCCACCAAGGAGACAGAGCACAACAGCCTCGATGAGGAACTGCAGCAGGATGTTCGCGCTCGTGGCGCCGAGTGCCTTGCGAATGCCGATCTCGCGCGTGCGCTCCGTGACCGACACCAGCATGATGTTCATGATGCCGATACCGCCCACCAGCAGCGACACCGCGGCAATACCACTGAGCAGGTACGTGAAGACCGCCGTCGTTTCGCCGAGCGTGTTCAGGAAGTCCGCCTGGCTGCGGATCTGGAAGTCATCCGCCTTCGCCGACGTGAGGCGATGCTGCCTGCGCAGGACCTTCTGGACGTCGGCCATGGCGTCAGGAATGGTCTCTTCGCTCCGTGCAAGAACGCTGATGGAGCGGAGACGATCGGTGCCGAACACGCGGAAGCGACCGGTCGTGAGCGGAATGAGCACCTGGTCGTCGGGATCGCCGAACGGCGATGACTGCCCCTTCGACTTGAGGATGCCGATCACCTGGAATTGCAGACCCTTGATGCGAACGTTCTCGCCGATGATCGCCTCCGGCGAACGAATGCCGAGGTTCGTCACGACGGTCTGGCCGAGCACGACGAGGCGCTGGCGACCCTCGTCTTCCTGCGACGTGAACATCCGGCCTGCGGCGAGCTCGTACTTCCGCACGGTGAGATAATTGGCAGACGTCCCGACCGCGGACGTGCTGGCATTCTGGTTCAGGTACTGCACCTGCACCCGCGAATTGATCTCCGGCTGCACCGCGTTGAGGTTCGTCGCCCGCTCCTCGAGCGCCTTCGCGTCGGCGATGGTGAGCTTCATCGTCTGGTCAAACGCCACGCCCATGCCGCGCTGCTGTCCGGGCATGACGGTGAGCAGCGTGGTGCCAAGGGAGCTGATGCGATCCTTCACGGCGCTCTGCGCGCCGGCTCCGAGTGCCACCACGGCGATGACCGCCGCGACCCCGATCACGATGCCGAGCATCGTGAGCAGGGAGCGGAGCTTGTTCGCGCGCAGCGCGCCGAGCGCGACGCTGATGATCTCGCCGATCAGCATTGGTCAGCCACCACGTCCACCACCACCACCCCCGCGTCCACCGCCTGCGGGCGCTTGCTGCATTCCAGGCACGCCGGTGTTCGCCTTCATCCGGTCGCTCTGCTGCTGCCGCTGCGCCTGGAGCGCGGCTGCGGCGAGCAGCGCCACCTCCTCACCCTCCTTCACACCACTCACGACTTCCGTGTAGTCGAAGTTGGACGCACCGAGCTGCACCAGGCGCGGCTCGTACGTCAGACCCTTCTTCACGAAGACGAGGCCGGCCCGGGTACGGCGTGCACCGGTGGGCGCACCTTCATCGCCGCCGATGTTGAGGCCGGACACCGGCGCAGCGCCTGCCGCGCCACGACCACCGCCGCCATTCCCGCGGGCGCCCTGGCCCGCTGCGCCCGGCGCGGCCGCGCCCTGCGCGCCGCCACCCTGACCACCCGCGCCACGACCACCCGTCCCACCACCACTCGCCTGCATCTCCTTTCGCCGGCACGCACCAGCAACCTTCGCGTCGACGCCAACGGCCGCGTAGATCTTCTCGGATTCAGCGCGCATGGCCTGACGATCCATGGAACCGCTCATCGTCTGCGCGCGCAGCCCATCGAGCTTTGCCTTCTCGGCCGGCTTCTTCGCGAACGCCGTCGTGACGGCCTTGCACTGCGCATCGGTCACGTCGATCTGCTGAAAGCCGCCGCCCTGGCCGCCCTGACCCTGTCCGCCTTGGCCCTGCTGCGGATCGAGCGCGACCTCCCCTTGCGTCGCTCCAGCCTGACCGCCGCGCTGACCGCGCTGGCCACCACCACCACCACCACCACCACCGCCACCCTTGCCGCCGCCCGGACGACCACCACCACGCGCCGACATCTGCAAGGCAAGCTGCGCGCGCACCGTGTCCGGATTCAGCCCGAGGATCGGCGCCGTCGCCGCTGCTTCGCGTGGATTGCGGACCGCATCGTTCGGCACGGATAGAACCGCCGAGCGTTGCTCCACCATCACGTTCGTCTCGCCGTTCATGCCCGGCTTGAGCAGGCCTTCGGTGTTGTCGAGCGTCACGAGCACGGGAAACATCGTGACGTTCTGCTGAATGACCGCCTGTGGCTCGATCTTCTCGACGGTGCCGACGAAACGGCGTTCCGGATACGCATCGACCGTCACTGTCGCGGTCTGGCCCGGTCGCACCTGGCCGATATCCGTCTCGTTGAAGAGCGCACGGATGCGCACCTTGCTGAGGTCGGCCATCTTCAGCAGCGTCGTGCCACCACCAAATGCGCCAGTGGCCGAGGTGATGACGGTGCCAAGTGCCACGGTACGCTCGATGATCGTTCCGCCGACGGTTGCCGACACGGTGGCGTCCTCGAGGCTCTGCTTGCGCAGGTCGAGGCTCGTGCGCGCGGAGACGAGCGCCGACTGCGAGTTGGCGAAGTCGATCTGCGCGGCTTCGTGCTCCGTTGCCGTGATGATGCGGCTCTTGAACAGCTCGTCCGCGCGCTTCTTCTGCGCGGTGGATACCTCGAGCTTCGACTTGGCGGCGTCGAGCTGCGCAGCCACCTGGTCGTACTGGTTCTGCACGTCGCGCGTCTCGATCTGTACCAGGAGGTCGCCCGGCTTCACGACGGTGCCTGTCTCGACGGGAAGCTTGACGATCATGCCACCGGCCTTCGACTTCACCTCGACGACGAAGATGGGCTCCACAACACCTGTGGCCTGCGCATCGATGACGATGTCGCGACGCGTGACCGGCACGGAGGCGACGGGAATGGCCTTCTGATCCTTGGACGCGCAAGCTGCCCCGAGGGCGAGCGTGGCGACGGCGATGAGCTTGCGCACGGAGAGCGAGTTGGAGTGGATCAAGGGAGGTCGCGCCCTACGAGCGCTTCGAGCTGCGCACGCGCGAGACGAACGTCCTGTCGAGCCTGGATGAGCGCGGAGCGCGCCGCATCCAACGTGGTCTGTGAAGTGAGGACGTCGAGCAGCGTGGAGGCGCCGAGTGCGTAGCGCTGCTGCTGCACGCGAAGATCCTCCTTCGCGGCGTCGAGCGACGCCTGCTGAATGACGATGCGCTGCTGCGCGGAGCTCAGTGCGGCGAGCTGCTGCACGAGGGTCTGGCGCGCGGCGAGCCGCACGTCACGCAGCGTCGCCTCGGCCAGGTCGGCCGAAACGTTCGCGCGAACGAGCGCATCCTCGCGGGTAAAGTTGTTGAAGAGGTTGTACGACAGGCGCAGAGCGAACGTGTTCGAGAACGCGAGCGGGTCGCCGTTGAGTCCGTAAAACTGATTGGCAGCCGTCCCACCGCGCGAGAACGTGAGGTCGAGCGACGGGAGGTACGGTGTCTTCGCAGATCTCGCAGCCGATTTTGCCGACGCGAGCTGCGCCTCGGAGGCGCGCACCTGCGGTCCTTCGTCGAGCAGGCCGGCGAGCGCGGTGCTGTCCACGAGCGAGAGGCCCACATCGAGCGTGTCACTGGACTGTGCGGTCACGAGTGTTTCGGACCCGATCAACCGCGTGAGCGCCGCACTTGCGACGCGCACGTTGTTGCGCGCGGTGATGAGCGCGAGCTGCGCATTGCCGAGCGCGATGACGGACCGCAACGAGTCCGACAGCGTGACGACGCCGGCGCGCGTGCGGAGGATGGAGGTCTTGAGCTGCTCGTCCGCCTGCTGGAGCTGCGCCTGGGCGGCCCCTTCTGCTTCGCGGGCCGCGAGAATGGCGTAGTACTGCGTCTTGACCTGAAGGGCGAGATTGTACTTCTGGTTCACCGCGCTCGCTTCCGCCGCGCTCACGTCGTAGTGCGCTCGCTTCACCTCGTTCAGGCGTCGTCCGCCATCGAACAGGTTGAGGCTGGAGTTGAGGCCGGTGCTGTAGCTCCAGGGCTTCGTCGCAACGCGCTGGGTGACGACGCCGGTATAGGGATTCAACTGGTCGCCGGAGGTGTTGTTCTGGCTCAACGAGACGCTGAGGCTGGGCAGCAGGGCGCCTTTCGCCGTACGAACCCCCGACTCGGCGTCGCGCACCAGTCCGCGCGCCTGGACGGCGACAAGCCCGTTCTGGTCGGCGAGTGCCACCGCCTCGCGGAGTGCGATGGGACGTGCGACGAGGCTGTCGGTGATTTTCTGCGCCGCGAGCGCGGCGGGCAACAACAGAAGAGTCAGCGCTGCACGCACCGACCGGAAAGACGAGAAGATCACTTGTGGCATACCGATTTCATGCGCTTGCGCTCGGCGTCGCGACGGACGTCTTCGTCCTTCCGCTTGGCCTCGAGGCGCGTGCGCTGCTCTGGAGTGAGGATGGCGTCCATCTGGGAGCGTCGTGACGACTTGATGGAGTCGTACGCCGCCTGGAGTGGTGAGTAGAGTTGGTCGAGCTGGCAGTTGGACGCATCGAACACGGAGTCGAGCGCCGTGCGCTGTGCGGTGGCCAAGCCGAGATCGTCGTACATGCGCTGGCGTCGCGCCTCGAGGGTGTTGTCCTGTTGCCGGAACATGCGGTCGGCGGAGAATCCGACGACGCCGCCGACGAGAACAGCGCCGAGGAGAAACGCGAGGGCCTGTTGCTTGGGGCGTTCCATGTGATGCCTAGCGTGAGATGAGGAGATGGAGCGCCGCGTCGCCGTCGCCCACGGAAGCCGCGCGCGTGGCGGTCTCGATGGTGGACGGCACGGGCGAGATGACGCTGGCGTAGGCGTTGATGACCTCGACCTGGCGCGAATGCGCGAGTGCGAGACTCGCCGCGAAGATGAGGGCCGCGGCGGCCGCGAGGCCCGGTCGAGCCATCTCGGCCAGCTCGGACCAGAAGGATCGCGTCTCACCGCCCTGCGCGACGTGCGCGAGGATGCGGGCCTCGAGCGAGTCCCAGTAGGCCTCATCGACTGGGGCAGCATAAAGCGCGCGGAGGGCGCTCGTCAGCTGTGCATCGCCGGAAATCCAGCGGTCGTTGTTCATGGTGTACTCCGAAGATTCTGCAAGAGCTTGCGCAAGGCAGCGCGAGCATGATGGAGGTCTGATCGAGCCGTGCCTTCGGGGATGCCGAGCGTGCGCCCGATTTCCCCGTGAGTGAACCCTTCGACGTCATGCATCACGATGACCGCGCGCTGGCGGTGCGTCAGATGCGTGAGCGCGTCCTGCAGCCGTTGACGAAGCTCTCCCGATTCCGCTGGATCGCGGAACGGCATTGGAATCGTTTCCGGCAGCTCCTCCGCCGCGCGAACCTTTCGGCGACGGACGAGATCGAGCGCGGCGTTCGCCATGATCCGGTAGAGCCACGCCCCGAATGGCTGGTCGGGACGAAACCGGTCGAGCGCGCGGTGCGCGTGAAGAAATCCTTCCTGCACCGCGTCTTCCGCATCTTCATGCGAAAGGACGATTGCACGCACGATGGCGTACGCCCGCCGCTGGTGGATGCGGACCAGCGCGGAGAACGCGTCGTCCGACCCGCGTTGCGCCGCGATGACAATCGAGCGCTCCGACGCCGGCACGTCAGCCGGCGCAGGCATGGTGTACGGCTGGAACGGTGCTTGGGTTGCGATCATCCGTATGGCGGTGGGGAGACGTCATATCTTCTACGGACAGGCGGGGTGCAGCGTTGGGTAACCGGTCACGATGCTGGCGGCACTCCCGCGAGACCCAGGGCACCGGCAGAGCGCTGCATTGCCCCAATCACGAATGCGATGTGGACGTCGAGATCGACGCCGAGTGCTTCGGCGCCCTGTATGACGTCGTCGCGGCTGACGCCACGCGCGAACGCCTTGTCCTTCATCTTCTTTCGGACGGAGCGTGCCTCCACCTCGTGCACGCTCTTCGACGGCCGCACGAGTGCGGTGGCGGTAATGAGCCCTGTTAGCTCGTCCACGGCGAACAACGTCTTCGACATCGCGCTCACGCGCGGCACGCCCGAGTACTGCGCGTGCCCGAGAATGGCATCGAGAATGTCCTCGGGCCAACCGCGACCCCGCAGGATGCGCACGCCTTCGGCCGGATGCTCCTCGCTCGGCGAGTGCGCGTCGTTCGGATAGCGCTCGTAGTCGAAGTCGTGAATGAGGCCGGCGAGGCCCCACCGTTCGACGTCGTCACCGTTGCGCTCCGCATACGCGCGCATCGCGGCTTCAACCGCAAGCATGTGCTTCCGGAGGGAATCGCTGGCGGTGAACTGATGGACGAGAGCGAGCGCGTCGTCGCGGGTTGGGAGCATGCGGGTGGGTGGGGTCGTCGGGGGAATTGCGGCGGGGGAGTGACCGCGTACAGCATTCGAGATGCCGCCACGCAGGCCATCCATGAAGAATACCCCTGAAGGGGGCAATCCGCTTGGTGGCGGCCTCTTCCTGCGCGAAGTCGTGCGAGGCAAGGGTGATGCGGACTGGTTTCCCTTCTCGGTGCCTGTCATCCGCGCGCTCGATCGTCTGTCCTTTCCGACCGCGGTGACCTACTTCGTCGGTGAGAACGGATCGGGGAAATCGACCCTGCTGGAGGGGGTCGCGGCGGCCGCTCGATTGCCCGCCATCGGCTCCTCCGACCTATCCGGCGACGCCACCCTCGGCGCGCAGCGGGAGCTCGCCGATGTCCTCACGCTGGTGTGGAACCGACGAACGACGCGAGGCTTCTTCCTGCGCGCCGAGGATTTTTTCGGATTCGCGAAGCGAGTGTCGGCCATGCGCGCCGAGCTGCTGCAGCGCATCGCGGATCTCGAGATCGAGTACGCGGACCGGTCGGCATGGGCGAAGGGGCTGGCGATGGGTCCGGCCAAGTCGTCGCTGGCGGACATGGAGCGACGCTACGGCATCGACCTCGACGCCAACTCGCACGGGCAGAGCTTCCTGAAGCTGTTCCAGTCGCGCTTCGTGCCGGGTGGGCTCTACCTGCTCGATGAGCCCGAGGCGCCATTGAGTCCGCAGAGCCAGCTGGCCTTCATGCTGATGATGCAGGACATGATCGCGCAGGATGCGCAATTTATCATCGCCACGCACTCACCGATCCTGCTGGCGTACTCGGGGGCGACCATCTACAGCTTCGACGTGGTGCCAGCGGTGGTGGTTCCGTACGGCGAGCTGGAACATGTGGTACTCACGCGGGATTTCCTCGATGCGCCGGAGAGATACCTCCGGGAACTGAAAAAAAGTTGAGAACGTACCTGGTACGGCGTACCCGCGTACCGGGAACGGGCACATGCTCCGGGGGAGCGGTAGACCCATCACTTTAGACGTGGGTCATGGTCACACAACGTTGAAGCGCCGCTCTCTCGAGCGGCGCTTCAGTTTCTCAGTGTCCACTGTTCCCCGTGGCCGTTATGCCATTCCAAGTACCCGAGTACGGTATACCGGGTACGATCTTCCAGCTATTTGGTGGCTTCCGCGGCCGTCGGCGCTTTCGCTTCGGATGCGTAGTGTGCATTGGTGAGCCGAACGATCGCGAACAGGATGACGAAGATCGCGATGGCGCCGAGAATCAGGCCGGTGAACCCCGCCGACTTGTCGGTCTGCTGGGAGGCGCTCATGCGACGCGCACCTTCGTCATGACGTCGTTCTTCTTGATCTGCTTCATGGCGTCCAACCCGCCGGTGATCTTGCCGAACACCGTGTGCACACCGTTCAGGTGCCGCGTGTTGTCCTCGGACAGCACCATGAAGAACTGGCTGCCGCCCGTGTCCTTCCCGGCATGCGCCATCGACAGTGAGCCGACCTCGTGCTTCCGCGGATTGCCGGCGGTTTCGCACTTGATCTTCCAGCCGGGTCCTCCGCTGCCGATGCGCGGATCGCCTTCGGGCAGGTCGCGGGAGTTGGGGTCGCCGCCCTGGACGACGAAATCCGCGATGACGCGGTGGAACTTCACGCCGTCGTAGAACTTCGAATTCGCCAGCTTCTCGAAGTTCTCGACCGTCTTTGGGGCGTCGGTATCGTACAGCTCCGCGGTGATGGTGCCGCGATTGGTCTCGAAAGTTGCAGTCTTCAACGCGCTTCTCCGAACTGGGTGGATTTCGGAAGATAGTCGCCCTCTGGCGTCATGCCATGGTGAAATGCGCCGGGGGAGTAGCTCTTCCTTGCGTGTCATGTACAGGCACCGGTCCGCAGTGGAGCTTTCCTGAGCCACCACGACGCCCACTCCCCACAGAGCCATGCGCCTCCGTCACCAGTTCGTCCGCTTGGCCGCAGTCGTTTTCGCGCTTGTTGCGGCCTGTGGCGGATCGGAGCCTACACTGCCCCCGGTCTCGGTGAAATCCGTCACCGTCTCCGTGTCGAGCAGCCAGCTCGAGGTGGCGGCGACGCAGACGGCGACTGCTGACGTACGGGACACGAAGAACGCCGTCGTGACGAACAAGACGGTGACGTGGGCGTCGTCTGCGCCCACGATTGCCACCGTGACCTCCTCAGGCCTCATCACGGCCGTCGCGCCGGGACCCGTAACGATCACCGCTACGGTCGACGACAAGTTCGGCGTGGCGAACATCCAGGTCGTGACGCCACAGGTCGCGAGCATCGTGGTGTCGCCCGCCGGCCCCATCCTCCCCGGCCAGACGATCGCCCTGGTCGCGACGCTCAAGGACAGGAACGGCGGCGTGCTCACGGGCCGACCGATCGTGTGGACGTCGAGCAAGGCGCGCGTCGCCACGGTGGATGTCAACGGAACGCTCAAGGCCCTCGCTGGCGGTACCGTCACAATCACGGCGACGGTTGAAGGCTTCAGCGCCCAGTTGACGGTGGTGGTTTCGCCGCCACCGGGAACAACCGTGCCGACGGTGACCGGCATCTCTCCGGCGACGCTTGCACCCGGTGTCACGGCGACGATCATCGGCACGAGCTTCGATCCAGCACCGGCGCAGAACACCGTGGAGATCGCGGGGGTGACGGCAGTCGTCACCGCCGCGACGGCGACACAGCTCACGGTCCAGGTTCCGTCAACGGGCTTGCCATGCGCGTCTACCCATCCAGTGAACGTCGACGTCTCGACGATCGCGGGAACCGGGACGACGCAGCAGCCACTCACGGTCGCGACTGCTCGATCGATCGCGGTTGGTGCCACGTTCATCGCGACCGCCGGCGGCAACCTCGGATGCAACGAGCTGTCGGCGTCGGGCACCTACATCGTGAGCGTCTTCAACGCCGGCACGTCCTTGCAGGAGACGGAGGGGTTCGCGTTGAGCGGCGTCCCTCCAGCCGCTCTTGCATCGGTGGCGGCGCAGCCCGATGCACTTCGCTCGATCGCACTCGCGGCTCCGGTGGGCGTGCGCCAAGCGCCGGTCGATCCTGCCATTGCAGCGGCGACCCGCGAACACCTCCAACGTCTCGAGGCGGACGTGGAGCTATTCCATCGGCTCGGAAAGCCCCGCACCTCGGCGCGCGCATCGCGCAGCGTGTCGGCGGCGGCCACGGGGACGTCGAGCTTCGTACCCGTTCCGCTCACGGTGGGAGCGAACGCGTCGATCAATTTCAACTACAGCAGCTGCACGACCGACAAGTCGCCGGTGGTCACGGCGCGCGTCGTCTACGTCGGTCCCAAGGCCATCGTGCTCGAGGACAACGCGTCAGCCTTTGCCGGCAAGATCGATGATGACATGATCGGCCTGGCCCAGGAGTTCGAAAATGTCTCCTTCCCGCTGCTCCTGAACTTCGGCAATCCGCTCGCGTGGGACGATTCCACGGACCACAACGGCCGCATCATCATGCTGTTCACGCCAAGGGTGAACACGGCGGGGGCCGGCATCCTCGGCTTCGTCCAGCTGTGCGACTTGTACGACCCAGCGCAGAACGCACTGATCAACGCCAGCAACAAGGCGGAGATCTTCTATGCCCGCGCCGTGACCGACACGTCGTCGGCGAGCACGTCGCTCAACGGGCGTCCGCAGTGGAAGCGCCAGATGCCGGCTACGCTCATCCACGAGGCCAAGCACATCACCGCGAACGCTGTGCGGTTCGCCGATCCCCGACCCGCCATCGACGAGGAAGTGTGGCTCGAGGAAGCCACCGCGCAGGTCGCGAGTGAGCTTTATGGACGCGCCATCCACGGCAACGGCTGGCGAACCAATTCGACGTATACCGGAACACTGGACTGCGAGGTTCGGCCAGGCACACCCGCGTGTGGCAACGGCACGTTCGTCATGGGCAATCACTTTCTCTACCTCGCCGACTACCTGCAAAGCATCGAGCAGAAGACGATCCTCAGCGGCTCCGATGACAACGACATCTACGGCAGCGCGTGGATGTTCGTCCGGTGGCTCACCGACACATACGCGACCGCCACGGAAGGCGACTTTCTCCGCACAATCGTGGGGAGCGTCACCACGAAAGGCGTCGTGAACGTCACCACGCCCTCGGGCAAGAGCTGGCCAGAGCTGCTCGCCCAGTTCACGCTCATGCTCGCGGCCGACGATCTGCCCAACGCGTCGCCGCCCGACGTTGAACAGAGCTGGAATCTCCCCGGCGTATTCAGTGGGTACAACAGGGACATCCAGAATCCCCCGCCGGCTTCGCCACTCTCGATCCGGCAGGCAGCGTATGGCACTTCGTTCCAGGCGTCGACCACGCTCAAGGGCGGCGGCGCCTTGCTCCTGAAGATCAGCGGCGCACCCGGCAGCACCTCGTCGCAGGTGCTGGATCTCCGCGGGCTGAACGGTGAAGCACTGGGCGCAACGTCGAAGATCGGGATCGCGGTGCTGCGGATCCAGTGACAGCCCGGCACTGGTGTGAGAGCGCAATCGCTCCCACTCCAGCGCCGCGACGTCAGCGCGCGGGCGGCTTCCCCGACGTGATGGCGCCGAGCCACAGGCGTGGAACCTTGCAGCCCGCGAGCTGCGCGGGCTCGAACGTCCACTTCGCGACCGCCGTCTTGAAGCTCCTCGCCAGCCATGGATGCGTCGTTTTCACGACGGTGAAGGTCTTCATGTCGGCCTTGCCGAGAGTGTCCACGAGCACGGTGACCCGCACCTCGTTGTACTTCGCGTGGCGCACCGCGGCGGGCATCGACTTTCCCGTCACCGCCGATGGAACGCTGGCACGTGGCGTGGCCAGGCGATCCACGTCGAGATCGGGCTTGGCCAGCGCACGGTGGAGGGCTTCGGGACAGTCACCCGGCTTTACAGCGCCGGCGGGGGGCGCGATGCGCACCGGAGTTTCGTGGACCATCTCGGGTTCCGCGTCCGGATCCGGGTTACGTGCGCACGCGCCCGTGAGGACGAGTGAAAGCGCAGCGAAGCAGGCGACAGCGCGAACAGAGTGTGGTGGCATTCGTCGAAGTCTAAGGTGAGGCTAGACGAGCGAGGAGGGGCAGACGTCGCACAGCACGCATTCCCCGCACCGCGGCGCTCGTGCGATGCACACCTGCCGGCCGTGCTCGATGAAAAGATGCGAGATGATGGTCCAGCGTTCCTGCGGAAACAGCGGCATGAGCATCTGCTCGATCTTCACCGCATCCGTACCTGACGCGAGCCCAAGCCGGTTGCTCACGCGCGTGACGTGCGTATCTACGACGATGCCGTCATTGCGTCCGAAAGCATTGCCGAGGATGACGTTGGCCGTCTTCCGTCCTACCCCGGGAAGCTTCACAAGTGCGTCCATCTCCGCTGGAACTTCTCCGCCGTGCGACTGCACCAGTCCGTTCGCCATGCCGATGAGGCTCTTGGCCTTGTTGCGGAAGAAGCCGGTCGTCCGGATGATGTCCTCCACTTCCGGCTGGTCGGCGGCCGCGAGCGCAGTCGGATCCGGATACCGCGCAAAGAGGCTCGGCGTCACCAGGTTCACGCGCTTGTCCGTGCACTGCGCGCTGAGGATGGTTGCCGACAGCAGCTCGTACGCATTGGTGAAGTCGAGCGCGCAGTGCGCCTCGGGATAGCGCTCGAGCAGCCGTTCGAGCACGACGTGCGCGTAGTTTTTCAGAGCGGCGCCGCGGAGCGCCTTGCGTCGTGCAACCTTCTTGCGCGCCGCCATCAGCGCGCGCCCCCGCGCCGTGCGCGCGCGAACGCGACGACGACGTCGACGCTCCATGCGTTGAGCACATCGTCTGCTTCAATCGCTGCCTTCCGGGCGATGCCGACACCGATGCTCATCGTCTCGAGTCCCTTTGTGGAATGCGCGTCTGGACCAATGGCGATGGAACAGCCCAGCGACTTCGCACGGCGCAGAATTCTCCAATCGAGGTCGAGCCGCTTCGGATCGGCGTTGAGCTCCACCGCGACACTTAGCGACGCTGCCTTCTCGAGGACGGCATCGATGTCGATCGGATACGGATCGCGCGACAATAGCAGCCGGCCGGTGGGGTGGCCGAGTATCGTGACGTGCGGGTCGTCGAGGGCGCGGAGAACGCGTGCCGTCATGCTGGCTCTGTCCATGGAGAACCGTGAATGTACGGAGCCCACCACGAAATCGAAGCGGTCGAGGAGATCTGCGTCGTAGTCGACCGCGCCGTCGGCGAGGATGTCGGCCTCGATGCCCTTGAGGATCCGGAAGTTCGGAGACGCGCTATTCAGGCGATCAATCTCCTCGTGCTGCTCGAGCACGCGATCTCTCGCCATTCCGCCTGCGTAGAACGCCGCCTGCGAGTGGTCGGTGATGCCGATGTAGCTCCAGCCGAGCGCGCGGGCCGCCTCCGCCATCTCGGTGATGCTCGCCTTGCCGTCGGAGTAGTCGGAGTGGCAGTGGAGCGCGCCGCGGATGTCGGCGTACTCGACGAGCGGAGGAATCGGCCCACGAACGGCGAGCAGCAATTCTTGCCCGTCCTCGCGCATCTCGGCTGGTATAAGAGGCAGGTCGACAAGTCGATAGACGTCCGCTTCATCGTTCACCGAAATGGGCGCGCCGCGTGAGTCGAGCAGCGTGTCGCCGCGCAGTGTGATGCCCTTTCGCGCGAGCAGTGCGATCACGGTCGCGACATGCTCGGCGGAACCGGTTGCGCGCCAGAGGGCGGCTGCGAATTCGGACTCCGCGACGCAAAAGAGGTCGAGGTGCGCGCCGTCGACGAACGTGATGCTGGGCGACGCTGTGCCTTGGCGAGTGACGGCGCGAACGCCGGGAGCGCTCGCGAATGACGTCGCCACGGCAGTCGGATCGGCGCGGCACGCGGCGACGATATCCGCGTCGCCCACGACTTCGTTGTGTCTCCGCACGGAACCGGCAATCTCGGCGCGAGTCACGCCGGGATGGGCACGAACAGCGTCGAGCAACGTGCGCGCCTGCATGGCGCCGCGATGGCAGAGCAGCATCGAGCCCGACGTGCGGAAAATCTCTATGCCGCGGAGCAACTTGGCCGATGTCTTCGGTCCGAATCCCTTCAGCGATGCGAGACGTCCGTTGTGGATTGCCGCCTCGAGCGCATCGACGGAATCGATGCCGAGCGATTCGTGGAGCAGGTGAATCTTCGCGGTGGGAAGTCCCGGAATGCCGAGCAGGTCCACGAGCCCCGCCGGGAGCTGGGCGCGGAGCTCCTCGAGGTAGCGTGATTCACCGCTGGAGATGAGGTCGCGAACAACGGAGAGCGTTGCGGGTCCCAGCCCCGGGGTATCGGCGAGGGTGCCGTTGCGGTCCAGTTCCCCGAGGTCGTCGGTGTCCAGTGCTGCAACGGCGCGACCGGCCTGCTCATATGCGCGGATCTTGAATTTGCTATCGCCCCGGAGCTCCAGGAATGAGGCGATCTGCGCGAGAACGTGGGCGGCGGAGCGAGGATCCATTTCTGCAAATTAACTGGCTCTGCGGAGGCCTCGGCACTGCAACCGAAGAGCTTTCAGTTGTCAGCCATCAGCGTCAGTGCGCAGTTGAGCTCGGACGAATCAAGGGCCGTTCCGCTCGACTGGAAACTGATGCTGATAGCTGTTGACCGACGGCTCTGCGGTAGAGCCCCGGCGCGAGAAGCCCGTGTGGCGGGCTCCCTACGCCTCGACGCCAGCAAACGCCTTGAGCCGTTCGATGATGTCGTGCAGCTGCCGTTCGGTGAGGTCGATCTCGGCCGCGGCGCCCTCGGAGTCCAGCAGACCCGCGCGCATGCTGATCGCCACCTGGTTCAGGTAGCGGATCTTGCCGAGGATCTCGTCGGTAGCCCTTCGGAGCCCCACGAAGCGGCGCTTCTCGGCGAGCGCCCGTCGGTACCGTAGGAGGATGTCCTGTTGCGTGAGCCGGCGGGCGAGTGCCAGCGACTCCTCACGCGTCCGTCCGGGAAGCGCACCGCGGTCCGGAAGGCCAGCGTCATCCCACGCTTCGTCCGTGAACCACAGCCGGCCGACGTACTCGATTCCATCGAACACGACACGGCAGCTGACGTTGAACCGGCGACCGTCGTAATCGAGTGTCGCGATGTGAGGTTGTACGGTCTCTTCGGCCACGGCGCCTACTTGACGACTGGTGGTTGTGCGGGCTCGCGCAGGAAGGCGAGAAGCGGAGGGAACAGCTGGGCAGGCTGTTCAACGTACGGCACGTGGCCGCAGTCATCCAGCAGCGCCAGTTTTGTGCCGAGCGCCTCCGCCACGCTCTCGGAGGAGGCAATGGGAATCGGATCCTGTCGGCCATGAACGACGAATGCCGGTAGCCGTAGGTCACGCAACGCAGGGCGCAGGTCGAAGTCGCCGAGGGACGCCCACGTCGACTGCTGGACGCGGCCGGTGACGCGAAACGGCGTGAGATCGCGTGCGCGACTCGGATCGGCGAAGTAGCCGGCGACGCTCAACTCGAACATGCGCTGCCGGTAGGCGTCCGGGTCGGTCTCCTTCAGGCCGGAGCGTGCGAGCTCGTTGCGAAGCGCGGCGACCTCGGGTCCGGACTGGCGTCTCGCGAACTCCTGCTCGAAGGCGTCACGATACTGCCGCGTAACTGGTGCGGGCTCGATGAGGGCGAGCCTCGCCGGAACTGGTCCGACGCGACCGGCGCGCGCCTCGATCGCGTAGAGGAGGGCGAGCAGCGCGCCCCACGAGTACCCGACGAGGTCGAGGGGAGCAATTGCGCGTTCCGCGACGACGAGGGCTAGGTCGGCGACCTGACCCTGCCACGTGATTGGTTCGCGGTCGTCATCGTGTCGAGATCGTCCGCCGCCGCGCTGGTCGTACAGCACCAGCCGGTGGTCGCGTGCCAGCTCCAGCATCTGCGGGAGGAGGTACTCATGACTGGCGCCCGGGCCACCATGCAGGAGCAGCAGTGGTGGCGCATCGGCGTCGCCGTACTCGACCCAGTAGAGCGGTACGGGCGTCGACGTGGTGAACCCTTCGCGGGCCGGGGTTGGGGTCGGCGGCATGTAGTGGACTTTAATGCGGCCGCGTCGTTTGAAGTTGTTCGCCGGCAACGCGGATCAACGCGGATTTAGCGGGTCTCCGCTGATTACTCCGTGAAATTCACATTGCCGGCGCACTTGCCGTCTTGCCGACACTTGGCTGCTTGGCAAGCGTCAATAAGGAGTGCGAGGCTGCGAGTAAAGCGAATCGCCTGCTGATCCGAGTGAGGAGCAATCCGCGGAAATCCGCAGTGATCCGCTGGATCCGCGTTGCGAACCGTCAACTGAGGCCCGCTGCACATTGCTCCCCCAGGTGATTCGCCGACGTCTTGCGCACGATGTCGATTTGCCCCGGTCTTGTTCGACCAAGAGCACCGAACAGCGACCACACTCTCCGGAGCCAACATGAAATACCTGTGCCTCATCTACGACGACGAAACACGCTGGGACCGCATGTCGAAGGACGAAGCGACCGCTGGATACGGCAAGTACTACACGTTCACGGAAGGCATCAAGGCCAAAGGACACTACGTGAACGGCAATCCGCTCAAGCCCACGTCGACGGCGACGACGGTGCGTGTCCGCAGCGAAACCGTGAGCACCACTGACGGACCCTACGCCGAAACCAAGGAGCAGCTCGGCGGCTATTATCTCGTCGAGGCGAAGGACATGGCCGAAGCCGTTGCGATCGCCGCACGCATTCCCGTCGGTGACGGCGGCGCCGTTGAAGTTCGCCCCATTCTCCCGATGGGTTGAGCCATGAAATACCTCTGCCTCATCTACGGCGACGAAACCCTTCGTCAGCACACCACGCCCGAAGCGCAGGCCAGCGTCAGCGCGCAGTACCGCACCTACACCGAGGGCATCGCGGCCGCCGGTCACCTGCTCGGCGGCGAGGCACTGCGTACGAGCGACCTGGCGAAAACGGTCAGGACGAACGGCGGCACTGTCTCGACGACGGACGGCCCATACGCGGAGACGAAGGAGCAGCTCGGTGGCTTCTACCTCGTCGAAGCGCGCGACCTCAACGAGGCCATTCAACTGGCCGCGGGGATTCCGGGTGCACAATTCGGGTCCATCGAGGTGCGCCCCGTCGCGGACATGGCCTGATCGACGCGCCTGCGTGTCGATCTTCGTATAACATCCCGGGATGACCGAAGACGCGAGCATCCCGGGGCCGGTTCGATCCGATATCGCCGAACTGGTCGGAGAGATCTACCGCACCGACTCTCGACGCGTGCTGGCGACGCTCATCCGGCTACTCGGCGACTTCGACGCGGCGGAGGAGGCGCTGCACGACGCGTTCGTCGTGGCGATGGAGCAGTGGCCGACAGCGGGAATTCCGGCGAATCCAGTTCCGTGGCTCGTGAGCACCGGTCGCTTCAAGGCAATCGACCGCGCGCGCAGGCAGGCGAACTTCGACGGCAAGCGTGAGGAGATTGCCCGCGGTATGATACAAGAGCCGAACGAGCAAGCGGGATGGACAGACGATGGCGAAATCGCCGATGATCGGCTGCGCCTGATCTTCACCTGCTGTCATCCGGCGCTGAATGCGGATGCGCGCGTAGCGCTCACCCTGCGAACGGTCGGCGGGTTGACGACAGAGGAGATCGCGCACGCCTTCCTGCTGCCGGCGCCGACGCTCGCGCAGCGCATCGTGCGCGCGAAGAACAAGATCCGCCAGGCGAGAATTCCCTACGAGATACCATCACAAGCCGACATGCCCGCGCGGCTCGATGCGGTGCTGGCGGTGATCTATCTCGTTTTCAACGAAGGATATTCCGCGAGCTCCGGCGCCACGCTGATGCGCGCCGACCTCTGTGCGGAGGCCATTCGACTCGCGCGGCTGCTCGTCGAGCTGACGCCGGATCCCGAGGCGCTGGGGCTGCTGGCGCTCATGCTGCTGCACGATTCCCGGCGCGCGGCGCGCATGAGCGCGGGAGGCGAGCTCCTCGTGCTCGAGGAACAGGACCGCAGTCTCTGGAGCCGCGAGCAGATCGAGGACGGTTGCCGCATTGCCGAGCGTGCGCTGCGGTCCGGGCGAGTTGGGGCGTATACGCTTCAGGCGGCCATTGCGGCCGTACATGCGGAGGCGAGGGCCGCGAGCGATACCGATTGGCGTCAGATCGTCGGCATCTATGACGTGCTCGTGCGAGTTCGTCCGTCGGCAGTGGTGGAGCTGAATCGAGCGGCCGCTATCGCGATGGCGGACGGACCGACGCAGGGCCTCGCGATCATCGACGAGCTGCTCGCGCGCGGTGAGCTGGAGGGATATCAGCTGGCGCACTCCGCGCGCGCCGACCTCCTTCGGCGACTCGGCCGACGCGAGGAGGCATTGGCAGCGTATCGTCACGCGATCACCCTGACGACGCAGGAGCCACAGCGGCGGTATCTCGAGCGCCGAATCCTCGAGGTTGGTGGGGCGACCTAGGCACGCGCGGCGAACCGGCGTACAATTGGCGCTCGTTTGGGGGTTGGAGTTGTTCGTTGGGAGCGCGAATCAAGCGAATCCCCAAGAATCTTCGCGAATTGCTCCGTGCGGCGGACAATCCGCCGGTGTGCGGGTCGAGTTGTCAGTTGGCAATGCGGATCAACGCGGATCGGGCGGATCGTCGCGGATAGCTCCACGCGACCACAACTCATCGCATCGCCGGACGCTCGGCAACTGCGTAACCTTGGAAGCTCTCTCCACGCATGACAACACGAGAAATTCAGCGTCAAAGATTTTTTTAATTGTGTCCCTGCACGGATCTCGACGAGTAAAGGATGGATGTGCGGATGCCGTATGCGGCATGGCGGGGCGCTGGGAGGGTGACGTCCACACGGAGTGATCCGCTGGATGTTGGAGCAGTTGGTCAGTTGTGGTCTTGCCGGTGTTGTCGCGTGGCAGCGGTTTGCGTGTTGCGCTCCCGCCTTGCGGGTATGCTCTCACTCGAGGTTTCATTGTCTCTCTTGCTCAACCGCTGCTTCGTGCGTTCGTCATTCGTGATCGTGCTTTGCCTGTGTGCCTCCACACTGGCAACGGCGCAGAAAGCGACAACCCCCGCCAAGGTCGCCGACCCGCTTGCCTCGGTGCCGAAGCTCACGGCGCTCATCGCACGGCCGTCGAGCGACCTCGTGTCCGTCGTGGAACGCTATTCCGCCGACCAGCAGTCCCTCACGCGACGCTATGACGCGAACGACTCCCCCGACCAACGCCGCCGGATGCGCAGCTTCGCCGTCGCATGGCGTACACGCCTGCGTGAGATCGACTTCGATCGCTTGAACCAGGAAGGACGCGCCGATTACGTCCTCCTCGACAACCACTTGAAGCACCAGATCGCAGTCCTCGACCGCGATGATCGCAAGCGCAACGAGACCGCGCCGCTGCTGCCGTTCAGCGACCGGCTGCTCGCACTTCAGGATACGCGGCGCGACCTCGTTCCTGTCGACCCGCCGCCGGCGGCGCGAACGATTGCCCAAGTCACACGCATTGTGGACAGCATGCGCGTGATGTTCGAGCCTGTTGCTGGCGGCCGAGGCGCCGCGCCAGACAGCACGCCGAAGCCGCGCGCTGCTCCACCGAAAGTGTCGCGCACGGTCGCGAATCGGGCTGCCGACAACATCGACCAGGTGCGCGGCATCGTCACCGGCTGGTATCGCTACTACGACGGATACGACCCGCAGTTCACCTGGTGGGTGAAGTCGCCCTATGCGCGACTCGACTCCGCACTGAACCGGTATGCTCGGACTCTCCGTGAGCGTGTCGTGGGCATTCCAGTGGCAGTGCTCGTCGTCAACACTGGTCGAGCGGGAGGTGCGGGAGGTGCGGGAGGTGCGGGAGGTGCGGGAGGTGCGGGAGGTGCGCCAGGAGCCGGCGCCGGCCCTGCCAACGACGGCCCCATCATCGGTGATCCCATCGGCGCCGAAGGCCTGAAGGAAGATCTCGAGCACGAGATGATTCCTTACACGCCCGAGGAACTGATCGCGATCGCCGAGCGGGAGTACGCCTTCTCCCTCAGCGAAGTGAAGAAGGCCGCGCGCGGCATGGGACTCGGCGACGACTGGAAAGCGGCGATCGAGAAGGTGAAGGACACGTACGTCGAGCCTGGGAAGCAGCCCGAGATGATCCGCGCGCTGGCTCGTCAGGCCGAAGATTATTTCGACGCGCACGACTGGGTGACGATTCCTCCCCTGGCGCGCGAAGACTGGCGCATGGAGATGCTCAGCCCCGAGCGACAGAAGGTCAGCCCCTTCTTCCTCGGCGGCGAGTCGATTCTCGTGTCGTATCCGACAGCGGACATGACCGACGAGGACAAACTCATGAGCCTCCGCGGGAACAACCCACACTTCTCCCACGCGACGGTATTCCACGAGCTCAATCCGGGACATCACCTTCAGCAGTTCATGCAGACCCGGTACAACGCGCATCGCCGGATCTTCAGCACCCCATTCTGGAACGAGGGCCAGTCACTCTATTGGGAGATGTTCCTCTGGGATCACGGCTTTCACTCGACGCCGGAAGACCGCGTCGGCGCACTTTTCTGGCGCATGCATCGCAGCGCGCGAATCATCTTCTCGCTGAACTTCCACCTCGGAAAGATGTCGCCGGAACAGGCGGTGCAGTTCCTCGTCGACACGGTTGGATTCGAGCGAGCGAACGCCGAAGGTGAAGTACGCCGGTCCTTCAACGGCACCTATTCGCCACTGTATCAGGCGGGCTACATGCTCGGCGGACTCCAGCTGCGCGCGCTGCATCACGAGCTGGTCGACAGCGGGAAGATGACTGAGCGCGTGTTCCACGATGCCGTGCTGGAAGGAGGCGCGATGCCGATCGCGATGATCCGGGCGCGGCTGGAGAAGCTTCCGATCACGCGCGATGGGATTGCCGCCTGGCGCTTCGCGAGCGAGCTGCCTCCGCCTAAACCCTGGGGACAATAGGATGGCTGGGGAAAGTGCCTTGAACCGCAGAAGACCACAACTGCCATTTGAATCCGTCAAACACGGGCGCGAGACCGTCACAAAATCCCCGAACGGTGCACGTCCGCCACCACCAACTGATCAAAGCGGATCAGGCGGATGACTGCGTTCAAGAAACGTCAAACGAAGAGTTTTTGACGAAAGCCCTCCAACGCTTATCCGCGACTTCCGCAGTCGATCCGGTTGCGGGTCGCGTAGCGACAGTAGTTGAGGATGCTGACGACGGCTCGCACGCGTGAGGAAGCGTCCAACATTCAGTTGTGGTTTCGAGCCGCGAAGCCACAACTGGCATTCGAGATCGTTCTAGCTTCCGGCGAAGCTTGCCGACACTCGGGCAGTGTTCACGTGGACCTGCACCGTGTCCTCGATGTCGCGGCCATACCCACCGCCGATGACGACCGCGACCGGGATTCCGACCTCACGGCACTGCGAGAGCACGTAGCGGTCGCGCTGAATGAGTCCCTCGAACGTCAGCGCAAGGCGACCGAGAGCGTCGCCTTCGTGAGGATCGGCGCCTGCGATGTAGAACACGATGTCCGGCGCCGCGTCGACGAGCACACGCGGCAATGCCGTCACCAGCGCTTCGAGATAGACGTCGTCGCCCGTGCGGTCCGCAAGTTCGATGTCGAGCGTGCCCGGCACCTTGAGGAACGGAAAATTCTTTCCGCCGTGCATGCTGAACGTGTAGATACTCGGATCGGCGCCAAGAATGGCATGCGTGCCGTTGCCCTGATGGACATCGAGATCCACGACCGCCGCGCGGCGAACGAGGTCCTCCCGCTGCAGTGAGCGGATCGCGATCGCCACGTCGTTGTAGACGCAAAAGCCTTCGCCGTGGTCCGCGAACGCGTGATGCGTTCCGCCCGCGAGGTTCATCGCGACGCCGTGATGCAACGCGTGCCGTGACGCCTCGAGCGTTCCACCGACCGCACGCCGAGACCGCTCCACCAGCTCAACCGACCACGGAAAGCCGATGCGTCGCACCTCCGCCGCATCGAGCAGGCCGGCGTTGAATCGCTCGACGTAATCCGCCGCGTGTACCATGCGGAGATCGTCGTCCGTCGCCGCAGCGGGATCGAACACATGATCGGCGGACACGATTCCTTCGGCAACGACCCGATCGCGAAGCATCGCATACTTCGCGACCGGGAATCGATGTCCCTCCGGCAGCGGAAAGGTGTACCGCGCCGACGACCAGACGCTCAGGGACAAGGAGGGAGGATAGGAGGATAGGAACTGCGATCCTGCTCCTATCATCCTATCATCCTATCATCCTATCCTCCTATCATCCCCTTTTTCCAAGCGTCACCGAAGTGGTGCGCCGCTGTCCCGCGCGAAGAAATACGACCGACACGACGTCGCCGGGCTTGTGTGCGTACAGCGCGGCCGAGTAGCTGTTGAGATCTGTGACCGCGGCGCCGCCGAATTCGACGATGATGTCGCCGGCGGCAAGACCGCCGAGCTCCGCCGGGCTTCCCGCACGTACGCCGGTCAGCTTGAGACCGGGGACGTCGCCGCCACCCATGTCCGGGATCGAGCCGAGGTATGTGTTCGAGCCCTGTCCGCCGGAAGAGGGCGGCGGAGCGGCGACGCGCACCGCCGTCAAACGCGATGACCGATTCGCGATGGCGCGAACCGTCCGCTCCGCGAGCGCCACCACGCGCGCTTCGCCGGGCGCGTTGATGCGCTCGATGTCGTCCGTCGCACGGTGGTAGTCGTCGTGAAGGTCCGTGAAGAAATGCAGGACGGGAATTCCCTTCGCGTAGAACGAGCTGTGGTCGCTCGGCCCGAATCCATCGCCGACCACACTGATGGCGAGCTTCGGCGCAACGTTCGCCGCGTCGAGGATTTCCGGCATCTCCTTCGCAGTCGCGACACCATAGACGATGAGCTTGTCGTTCCTCAAGCGGCCGACCATGTCGAAGTTTACCATGGCCACAACGCTGTCGAGGGGAACGGGGGCGTGATCCACGAACCACTGCGATCCGAGCAATCCGAGCTCCTCTCCGGTGAAGCTTGCCACGATGATGGAGCGGCGAGCCGGATGCGCGGCGAACATCCGCGCGAGCTCCATGACGGCCGCCGTGCCAGAGGCGTTGTCGTCCGCGCCATTTCGGATTGCGTCGCCGGCCTGGGGATCGAGCGCCCCGAACGGCGAGCGTCCGAGGTGATCGAAGTGCGCCCCGATGACCACGTACTCGCCTCGCAGCGCCGCATCGCTGCCAGGCACCATCGCTATGACGTTCTCCGAGGGCAGTCCCTCGGGATGCCCGGTGTGCGCGACCTCCGGGCCGCGTGCATTGAATCGCTGCAGAAAGCCCATGCAGGTTGCCGGCGCGCGCGGCACGCGACACGCGCCGCGGCTGGTGTCCGGCATAAGTGCGCGGAGGCCCACCAGTGCGTGGCTGCGGGCGATATACGCGGCGGCGCTGTCATTTCCGGCCGTTCCGGTGCCGCGCCCCTCCAGCCGATCGTCCGAGAGGTAGGCGATGTCTCGGTAAATCCGATTCGCGTTCACCACGGGTTCCTGCGTGGATCCGCTTTCGGCGGTCCTGCAGCTCGAAACGAGCAGGATCAACCCTGTTGCGACAGGGACGGCGCGGCGCACGCCGGCACGGATGGACTGACTGAGGGCTGTTCTGAGAGGCACTGTTGTTTGTGGTGCGGTTGTGGAACTGCTTGAGCAGATCGATCCCCGGATGATTACTATCCGCGTGCTTCAGACTATACCTGATTCATGGATCATACGGTCATTCTCGCGCGACAGTTCGCGCAACTAACCTGGCTCCTGCTGCACGAGCCCGCCAACACCGAGGAGCAGAAGACGGCTCTTCGCGCGTTGCACAACACCGCCAAGCTCGGTGCGGTGAGCCTTGCCGTGCAGGGCGATGATCTCGAGGCCAACGGGCAGCCCGTGCCGCGTGTGCTCACTGGCGTCCATGATCTGGTGACCCAGCTCTTCCAGCACGGTCTCGCGATGCTGACGGTCAACGAGAATGCGAAGCCGGGAGACTTGCTGGCCGCTGCGCGCATTCTCGCCGGTATGCCCGTGATCGACGACGGAGGCGCCGCGGCCGAATCGCAGCGCATCGCGGCTGGAGCGACGACGATCCGCTTTGCCGCACGCCCGCGCCTCCTGCCGGAGCGACCGCACCGCCAGGCGACGTCGACGGAAATGCCGAGCGTGGAAGGAATGGAGTTCGGTGAGGTATTCGACGATCCGCTCGCGATTGCCAAGGCGCGGTCAACTCCCCGCGCGACCCAGGCTATCCCCGCGCCGACCGACTCGCGCGGAGGCGGTGGCCTCTTCGACCAGTTCGCGGCTGTACGCACCCCGACAGAGCCTTACGATGTGGTGCTCGCACGCCTTGAGACCACCACGGACTCGAGCACGATCGCCCGTGGACTCGAAGACCTCGCGGTCCTGGCCGAAGCGGCGGCGCGTGAAGGCAAGGCGGCCGTTGTCGGCGAGATCATGTTCCGCCTTGGTCGCCGCCAGCCGCTGCTCGAGCACTTCGATGCGAAGCGCGCGTTCGCGATGACGCTTCGGAGGTTGGCGAAACCGGAACTGCTCCGCCTCGTCGCGGGTCAGCTCCCGCACGATGACGCGAAGCGCGACGAAAACCTCGCCGTCCTGATGCGTGCGGGCGAGAATGGCGCCGACGCCCTGATCGAACAGATGGCCTCCGTCACACGACAGGACGACCGTCGCATATACGTGAAGGCGCTCGCACGGATGGAGGCGGGTATCGCGTCACTCCTGCGGATGTTGAACGACCCGCGCTGGTTCGTCGCGCGCAATGCCGCGGACCTCCTCGGCGAGCTCCAGGTCGCTGACGCCGAGCAGCCGCTGAACGAGTTGGCGCAACATGGTGATGATCGGGTCCGGAAGGCAGCGACGACCGCACTGATGAAGTTGGGCACCCCTCGCGCACTCGAGATGATTCAGCGGGCGCTCACGGACCAGGTCCCGCAGAGGCGCATCCAGGCAGCGGCCGCGCTCGCGGCGCGGAAGGATGTGCGGACGAGCGCGCCGCAGCTGCTGCGCGCGCTCGAGCATGAGAAGGACGACGAGGTGCAGAGCGCCTTCCTCATGGCGCTGGGCCGCCTCGCGACGCCCGAAGCCGTTCAGCGCCTCGTGATCGCGGCCACTCCGAGGAAGGGTCTGTTCGATCGAAAGACGACTGGCCATCGCGTGGCTGCAGTCAGCGCACTCGGCGAGGCGCGTACGGGAGACGCCCTGTCGACGCTCAAGTCCCTGATGCAGGACAAGGACGCGGACGTGCGCAACGCGGCGGCATTCGCGATCGGCCGCTACGACCGGGCACAGCGGCCGAGTGGGACTGACGCGCCCGAATGGGATCGCGAAGACTGAGCATCGCGCAACGTGGCCGGGATCGTTAAAAAGGCATCCAGACGAGAACTCAGTCGGGATGCCTCTGTTCGTTCAGGTAGCGCCACGCGCCCTGTCCGAACGAAACGTATAGAGCGCAAAGTGCGGGCCTTAGCAGGCGCATTCTACCGTTGAGAGGCGCAAGACATTGTTCTGCAAGCAGTTACAATAAACTCAAGCGCGACCGCGGGGCGGAAATGTGCGGAGGTGACGTCATGGCGTCGCGGCAACAGGACTGCGGCGGCGACGCCACAGAATTGCCGCCGGACAACTAGCGCGCGGTAAAATCCGTGTCGGCCGTCACAGAGCGACAGAACTCCGCGAGGAGAGTCGCCGCGTTGTCGACATCGACGAGCGAGACCATCTCGTTCGGCGAGTGCATGTAGCGGTTGGGGATCGACACCAGGCCCGTTGCCACTCCCTCGTGCGCGATGTGGATCGCGTCGGCGTTGGTCGACGTATCGCGTCCCACCGCGTGCACCGCGTGCGCGATGTCGTGCGCCTTCGCCGTTTCGCGAAGGATGCGGTGGACGACCGGCGACAGCAGCGCACCGCGACTGATGATCGGGCCAGCGCCCATCTTGTGCTCGCCGATCTCCTTCTTGTCGATGTTCGGATGGTCGGTGGCAAAGGTGACGTCGACGACGAGCGCGACCCTTGGCTTGATCGAGTGCGCGCAGACGAGCGCGCCGCCCCCATGCCAGGCGATCTCTTCCTGAGTCGTCGCGGCAGCCACCACGCGCGCCGTACCGGGATTCTCGGCGTATCGGCGCAACGCTTCCAGCACGATGAACGCGCCGATGCGATCGTCGATGGAGCGCGACACGATGCGGTCGTTCGGGAAGTCGAGCGTCCTTGAATCGATGACGCCGGGATCACCGACGCTCAACCGTGCTTCAGCCTCGTCCCGCTTCGCGGCGCCGATGTCCACCCACAGGTCGCTGAACTTGCTGGCGTGCTCGCGGTCTTCGGACTTCATCAGGTGAATCGGCTTCTTGCCGACCACGCCGAGCACGTCGCCGTCGTTACCGAGGAAGCGGATGCGCTGGCCGACGAGCACCTGTGGGTCCCATCCGCCAATGGGCGCGATGTAGACGTAGCCGTCGTCATCGATGTACTGGACGATGACGCCGATCTCGTCGATGTGGCCGTCGAGCATGATGGTCGGTGAACCCCCCGGGTTCACCTCGGCCATGCTGTTTCCGGCGACGTCGATGGTGATGGTGGAGAAGGCCTCCGCCTCCTTGCGCCAGGCACGCGCCGCGGCCGTCTCGAACCCCGACGGTGCGGGGGTATCGAGCAGCAACTTGAGGAAGGCAAGCGAGGACGGACTGATCATCGTTCAGGTGGGATCGGGGCTCGCTGGAATCCTAGTCCCCGCCCGTAGGTCAAGGAAGGTGCAAAACACCGCAACGACGGACAAAACGGATGGCAGCGCCGCTTCGCGCGCGTACCTTTCGCGAGTCGAGCTACTCGCGGCGACACAAGGTACCGCACGCGCGGGCCGAGCAACGCGCAGTTCCCCCCAGCCTCAGACTCGATGCAAATCATTTTCGTGGCGATTGGCCTCGCTGCCGGCTTGCTTTCCGGTCTTTTCGGGATTGGCGGCGGCATCATCATCGTGCCACTGCTGTTGATCGTGACGAAGATGGAGCCGACGACGGCGACGGGGACATCGCTGATGGCGCTGCTGCTGCCAGTGGGCGCGCTCGCGGCGTGGGAGTACCACAAGAACGGCCATGTGGACGTTGTTGGCGGACTCTTGATCGCCTTGGGATTGTTCGTTGGGGCGTACTTCGGGGCGAGGGTGGGGCTGTCGCTGAATCCGACGACGACCAAGCGCGTGTTCGCGGTGTTTCTGGTGCTCATCTCGGCGCGGATCTGGTTTACTGCCTGAGGGCCCAGCGACTGCGTTTGACACCAGCGACTGCGTTGACACCCATACTCCAGGACCAAGTACCAAGTACCCTAGTTACCCTAGTACCGAGTACGAAGTATTCACCCCGGCGAAGGCACTCAAAATTCAAAGGTGCCGTCTCACCCCCTCACGTTTGGAAGTCCTTCGTACTCGGTACTGAGGTACTTCGGTACTCAGTCCTGTTTGGCCGCGGTTGGTTTATTTCAGTGACCCCGCGGGCACCAGGTAGATGAGGCGCAGCGTCGCCCGATCCGAGACGCCAATTGTACTCGTCGCCGATTCACGGTACATCACGCTCGATGGATCGCTCGCGTGGTTCAAGCCGAGTGCGTGGCCGATCTCATGTCGAAGGATTCCACCAACCGTCGTCGCCGATAGAGCGCGACCGGTGCTGTCGTGGTTGGCAATAGCCAGGACTGCCTTCGCGATGAGGTAGTCGCTCGTCTGTGTGCGCTCCGTGACGCCGATGCGCTGACCCTCCTCCGGGTCGAAGCGTTCGCGCCAGCGGACAGTCAAGTCGGCCGTGGTTGAATCGTAGATGAACGTGAAGCGGAGTGGGAAGCCCGCCTCGCTCCACTCGGCGAACACGTCGCGCGCCATCTGCGGGTACTGGGGATCGAATTCCGGTATCGTCGAGTAGGGTTCGATATAGACACGAATCGCGTCGCTCAATCGCTCGGGCCAGCGATAGAGGGCGCTATCCTGCGCGGCCAGGATGTCATCGATGTAGGTGCCGCTCGCGAGGTTGCGGACCCGGCGTCGCAGTTCATCGGGCGGCGTTGCCTGGCGCTTGCCGGCGGGAACGAGTGCGCGGCGGACGGTTCCCTGCACGTGGCCCGCAGTGACCATCGTGGTGTCGCGCGATAGCGCCGTCGTCTCGATCCGCCGCGCGCGTGTGCGCGCGTTGCGCATGCTGGTCGAGACCACGAACCCGGCAAGACCGCCGAGGAGAACGACGAGTACGAGCTCGGCGCGGATTCGAACTAGCGGAACTAGCGGACGCCTCCCGGCGGCAGCGTGTAGAGCAGGCGGACGGTCGCACTGTCCGCGGGCGAGAGAACGCGCACGCGAACCTTCGGCGCCATGATGCTGGTCGGGTCGGTCGTGTGATCGAGTCCGAGCAGGTGCCCGATCTCGTGGAGCGACATCGCATGCATCGCTTCGTCGTCGAGCATCGGGCCGCCGCGATGATAGACGGCGAGCGCGATGTCCGCGTCGGTGATCCACCAATCATCGTCACGGGCCCACCGTGTGCGCCCGCTGATCGGCTCGTCGAAATGATCCACGAAGGTGACGTGTACGTCGGCGGAGGCGGAGTCAGTGCCGAACGTGAACCGCACCGGCAGCTGGAGCGCATTCCAGTCGGAGAATGCGGCGCGTACGTCGTCTATGTATTGATCGTCCCAGCCGGACACGTCTGACGACGGCTGGATCCAGACGACGAGCGGCTTCCCATCGCGATCGTGCCAGCGTGCGAGCGCGCTGTCGCGCTCACTCAGCATCTCGCCGATGTAGGTGCCGCTCGCATGCTCGGCCAACGTGCGCCGCACCGATTCGCGCGAATGCTCGCCGTCGCCGAGCGGATGCCCGACGGCGCCGCCGCTCGCCACGCTCGTGCGACCGTGCGCGCGGACGCTCGATGCAGTGAGCGGGAGAAGGGCGAGGAGGAGGGCGGCGGTGAAGCCGGAGCGGAGGCGGGAGATCGTGCGGGCCATCGTTGGTCGGTGTCACGACGTGGCTCAAGTCCCCGTCGCAAGGAAGGCTTTGACCTCACTGAAGAAGCGCTCGGGCGCTTCCCAGAAAGGCATGTGTCCGGCATCAGGGATGAGGGAGAGACGCGCGCGCGGCAGCAACTGGGCGAGCTCGTTCGCGACCGTTGACGGAAGCGCGTCTCCTTGCCCATGAAGGACGAGCGTCGGCGTCGAAAGGGCACGCAGTTGCTCGCTCCAGTCGTACCCCTCGCGTCGCAAACGTGCCGCGACCGCGGCGCCCGTGATGCTCACTGCTTCCGGCGGGGCGAAGCGGTTGCGGAAGTCCGGATCGGCGAAGTACGCGGGGTAGCTCGCTCGGGAGTACGCGCCGTGTACCGCGACCTCGGGCGTCTCGAGTGCAGGGTACAGCCTTTCCAGGCTCGCACGTCGTTCGTCGTCCACACGCGAGCGCGCATTCGCCTGAAGTGCCGGCATCCATGCGCTAGTCGGACCGACGGCATTCGCGGTCACCAGCCTGCGCGTCCCGGCAAGATCGCGGACGACGGCGAGCATCGCGATCCCACCGCCCCATGAGTGGCCGAGTACGTCCCAGCGACGGATGCCGAGGGTGCGGCGGAGGGCGGGGATGTCGTCGGCGTCGTCTTCAATTCGCGCGCTGAGGGGATCGGCGGGCGCCTGCGATTCACCTCGCCCGCGCTGGTCGTACAGGATCACCTGTCGATGTGCCGCGAGAGGCGAGAGGGCGGGCCAGAGGATGCCGTGGTCGTAGAGGAGGCCGCCGTTCACCAAGAGCAGTGGCAGCGCGTCGTCCACCGGCGGACTCGTCCAGACGGCGAAGTCCAGGCCGCGTGCGCGGACGGTCATGCGATCGAGCGCGGGTGTGCGCGGGAGCGATCGCCGAAATAGCATAAAGTCGTTGTAAGACATCGACTTCAAAGTAGGCGGATGTGTCAGGCGCGAGGTGACGGGCTGGCCGGAACTGGCACTGATTGGGAAAGCAGCTGACTGAACAGCAACTGACTATTCAATCCTTCGTACCGCGGTCAGCGCTCCTCAGAATCCTCCGCTGTTGGTGGAGCGCCACCAGCAACCGAATCTGAAAGCGAATCAGTTGAATTACTCCGTTTGTCGTCGGAAGATGATAATCATGAAGCGAAGTTCAAAAAATGCATTGAACGAAGGACCACTGACGCTGTCATTCAACCGATTCGCTTAGATTCGTTGGTGGCGGGGTTCGTATTCCAGTCGAGGATTCTGAGGAGGGATCATTCAGGAGGAAGCGTATCCCATTCAGTTGCAGTTCCGCATTGTCAGTTGCAGTTCCGTCCGTAAAGCGCCTCTAGCCCGCCGACTCCAACGCACACACCTCGGCAATGATGGAATACGACGCCAGCCGCGCGTCGTGGTCGTAGATGTTCGCCGTGATGATCACCTCATCTGCCGCCGTCTGCGCAACGAAGTCCTCGATGCCCTTGCGCACCGTGTCAGAACCGCCGACCACCGCAAACCGCATCATGTGCTCCACCCGGAAGCGCTCCTCCGGTGTCCAACGGCCACTCATATCGTCCACCGGTGGCTGAAGGAGAATGGGACGCCCACGATGCAGCGCGATCACCTGCTGCTGGAGCGACGTCGACAGGCGCTCCGCCTCCGCATCACTCGCCGCCGCGATCACCGTCAGCCCGACCATCGCGTGCGGACGCTCCAGATATGCCGAGGGCGTGAAGCCTGCGCGGTAGAGCTGCAGCGCAGCGAGCAGCTGATCGGGCGCAAAGTGCGATGCGAACGCGAAGGGGAGACCGAGCGCCGCCGCAAGCTGCGCACTATAGGTGCTCGAGCCGAGCAGCCAGACCGGCACGTGGAGACCGGTGCCAGGCACTGCTCGCACCGCTTGTCCCGGGTGCTCGTCCGCGAAGTAGGCGAGTAGCTCCAGCACATCGTCGGGAAAATGCTCCGCACTCCGGTGATCGCGGCGCAGCGCCACCATCGTTCGCTGGTCGCTGCCAGGCGCGCGGCCCAACCCGAGATCGATGCGACCCGGGTACAGCGCCTCGAGTGTGCCGAACTGTTCCGCGATCACGAGCGGCGAATGATTCGGCAGCATGATGCCTCCGGCTCCCACCCGGATGCGTGACGTCCCACCGGCGACGTGCCCGATGACGACGGACGTCGCCGCACTGGCAATGCCCGGCATGTTGTGATGCTCGGCCAGCCAGTACCGCTGGTAGCCGAGTCGTTCGGCATGCTGAGCGAGGTCGAGCGTGCGGCGGAACGCGTCAGTCGCGTTGCCACCGGCAAGGATCGGCGAGAGGTCGAGAACGGAGAGCGGAATCATGAGCGTTTCATTCCTTCAGTTCAGATGCGGAACACCATTCAATAAATTCGCCCGCCCATCATTGCGTTCGGCGGTTCGCGGTAAACCCTCTCTCACAGGTCCGATGTCGAACGTCATCCCCCACCCCACCGCTCGATGATGACGAACCCACGATCCGCCGCCCTCGCCGTGAGCCTGCTGTACGCCGCCGCATCGGTCGCACACGCACAAACGATGACAACACAACTCGACTCGACCATGCGAGTGGCTGAGCGAGCCGGATTCAGCGGCGTTGTGCGCATCGAGCGCGACGGCGCCACGCTCCTCGAGAAAGGCTACGGGCTCGCCAATCGGGAAACGCGGATTCCGTTCACGGCGGAGACAGTCGTGCAGATCGGCTCCAACACGAAAGACTTCACCGCCGTCGCCATTCTTCAGCTTCAGGAGGCGGGGAAGCTTTCACAGAGCGATTCGCTCGCGAAGTACTTCCCGAGCGCGCCGGCCGACAAGCGGAACATCACCATCGCGCAGTTGATGAATCACCGTGCAGGATTTCCGGCGGGGATCGGCGGCGACTTCGAAGCGTTGAAGCGACCGGCATTCGTCGATCGCGCCATGAAGACGCCGCTTCTCTTCCCGCCGGGATCGCGAGAGAGCTACTCCAACACCGGGTTCAGTGTGCTCGCCGCGATCGTTGAACAGGTGGCTGGCACCACGTACGACTCCTACGTCCAGCGCGCCATCCTGACCCCGCTCGGCCTGCGCCGGACGGGATTCCTCCTGCCGGGTTTCAAGGCTGACGACCTCGCGCACGGATACCTCGCCGCGGGAAGCGACCAGGGAACGATGCTCGCCAAGCCGCACGACGTCGACGGTCCGTACTGGAACCTGCGGGGCAATGGCGGAATGCTGTCGACCGTCGGGGACATGCACGCGTTCTACACGGAACTGTTCGAGGGAACGAAGCTCATGACACCTGCCACCCGCGCGCTCCGATTCAACCCCGACGAGCCGATCGGTCTCGCCGGATCCGACAATGTGAACTTCTTCCTCTACGAGCGTTTGCCGCGGATGAAGACGGAGATCATCATCGCCTCGACCAACGTGCTCTCCAAGGCGCCTGCGATCCGCCGCGAGCTCGGCAAGGTCCTTGGCCTGCCTAATCCGGGTGGCGATGGGGGTGGGCAAGTCGCACGTCGGCCCGGTGGGAAGCCCGCGCCCGATGAGATCGCGGCGGGGCTTCGGGACTTCGTCGCCGTGGCAAATGCCGGAGACACCACGAGACTGCGGACGTTCATCTCCACCCACTTTGCGACGGATCCAGACAGTCCTACCCTGAACGAACGCGTGACCCGGTTCAGCACGATCCACGAGACCGTTGGCGCCATGACGATCGACCGGATCGAGCAGTTCCCTGATGGCAGCCTGGAGATGACGCTCTCATCGCAGCTTCAAGGCACGGTGCTCATGCGTGTCGTGGCGGATGCGCAGATGCCCTACCTCATCCACGGCATCCAGGTGCGCATCGGCGGATAGCGCCAGTGCGACGAAGCCCGCCGGCGCGTGCTCACCGGCCGCGCCGTTTCGCCGTATCTTGACGCATGCAGAAGACACTGAAGTGGTCGCACGATCTCCGGCGAGCGCTGCCCGCGCTAGCGCTCGTCGCGCTCGCGTCGTGCAGAACGGCGCTCCCTGCGCAGGCGAGCATCACCGCGCAGCAGGTATCCAACGCACCGCCGGCTCCGCCGCAGCGGTGGCTCGGCATCATCGGCGAGTATGGGCCTGACTCCGCCATCCGCATCGTGCTCGAGCGCGGCGGTCAACTCTACCTGCACGTGCGCGATACGCTCACCGATGTGAGGCTTTTGGAGCTCTCGTCCGACCGCTTCGAGCTCGGCGATGCCGGCACGGCTATCGTTGTTTTCAGCCGCGGCGCCAGTGCCCACGCCACCGCGATGTCCATCGGGGCGCAACAGCTTCAACGTCGAAAGATCGGACCCGAGTCCGGCAACCAGCTTGTCATAACGCCGGTTCGCCCCCTCGCGGATATTCGTCGCGAAGCGCTCGCCGCAATGCCACCGAAGGAGGCAGGTCCCTTTCGACCGTCGGATCTGGTGGAGGTCACGCGGCTCGACTCGAGCATCAAGCTCGACATCCGCTATGCAACGAGCAACAACCTCTTCGGCACGCCGTTCTATACGCAGGCTCGTGCCTTTCTCCAGCGGCCGGCCGCCGAGGCGCTCGTGCGCGTGAGTGTGTCGCTGCGCCCGATGGGTTTCGGGCTTCTGATCCACGATGGTTATCGGCCCTGGTCTGTGACCAGGATGTTCTGGGACGCCGCGCCCGACGACAAGCACATCTTCGTGGCGAATCCGGCGGAGGGCTCGAAGCACAACCGCGGTGAAGCGGTGGACCTCTCGCTTTATGACCTACGGACTGGTGTGCCCATCGAGATGGTCAGCACATACGACGAGACCACCGATCGCGCCGCCGCGCGCTACCCAGGGGGAACGTCGCTACAGCGTTGGCATCGCGAGGTGCTCCGGCGTGCAATGGAGGCCGAGCGCTTCGCGGTCATCCCGAGTGAGTGGTGGCACTTCGACTACGCGGATTGGCGGAGCTATGGGATTGGCAACGTGGCATTCGAGGCAATGCGCTGAAAGCCGCAACTACTGATCACTGAGAGCGCGAAAAACTGAAAACTGCAACCGAAGAGCTGACAGTTGTCAGCTATCTGCGTCAGTGTTTAGTCGAGCGGAACGGCGCATTTGGGTCGCATCATGATGATCGCTCCAGCGGGCAGGGATCACCACCCGAAGTCGGGCGGATCTCCAGGACCTCGGTCACCAGGATATAGCGGGTGCCGCGACCCATCATGCCCGCGGGCATTCGCTTGCCGACCCTCGCCTTCCATCGGACGTAAAGGCCGTCTGACGGCGCCACCTTGGGAATGGTGGCGAGAATGCTGTCGCGTTCGGCGAGTGCCTGATCGGTGAGAGTCACCCACCACTGGCGATCGTCCGATGCGGCTCCGCACGCCGCGAACCAGCTTTGCTCGAAGCCGCGCTGATACGCGCCGCGATATTCACGGATGGTCGTGTCCCGGCCCGCCGCCGTGCCCTGCGCGCCAACGCGCCGGCCGAGCAGCAGCGCAATTCCCAGTGCGAATACAAGCGCGATCGGGCGTTTCGGTGGGTGCATCCGACCTCGTACACGCCTCGTTTCGGCCGGTTCCGATGTGGCGACGCCCGTAAGCGACCGACTGACCGCACGGTGACCGCAGAGTGACCAAGCCGGACTAGCCTGTTCGCGTCGTCACTGCGACGATCGCATCGAAAGCGCTCACCTCCGCCCGACACTACCATGAAAACCGCCCGCAGCCTCCTCGTTGCGCTCCTGCTTCCGCTGGCCATCCCCGCCCAGGATTCAACCGCGGCTGCGCCAAAGGAGCAGACACTCATCCAGCATCTCGGCATCAAGGGAATGCATGTAGCGCTGGGCGGTGGATCCGCGCCATACGTGGCGCGCTCGGACGCCCGGGCGGGCACCGGAGAGTTCCGCATTGGCGTCACTCCCCGCCGGTTACCGGACTGGACGATCGTCTTCTCTTCAAGCAGCGTTACCCTCCGGGACACAACCACCTACGTCGTCCCGAACAGCAATGGCTTTCACCCGCGCATGACTGCCACCGCGTTGGGCCTCGAGGTGCAGCGCCGCTGGTCCTCGGCGAGCCTGGTCCACCTCGTCGCATCAGCGGGGGCCGGTCAACTCGTCAACTCATACGACTACTTTACCTACCAGAAAACTGGCGCAAGCGAGTTCCGTCAGGACGAGGTCACAATGGTGCCGTACGCGACCCTGGCCGGCGGTGGAGAGGTGAACCTGTCTGGGTGGGCACGGTTCGCCATCACGGCCGGCTACCGCGCCGCGGGCGCGTCCCGAATCGCGAGCGGCGTCGGCACGAACTCCGGCGTGTCGACCGCCGCGCTTCTTGAATTCGGCAAGTTCTGAATGCTGAAGCCGACCCCACACGCCGTTCGCAACTCGGCCGCCATCGCGGCGGCCGAGTCGCCGAGATGGAGCACCTCGATCTGCTGTCCCCGAAGTTCGCAGTCCATCAGCGACAATGCATTGAACCCGATCGCTCGGCCGCCGCGGTCGTACGCGATCGTCAAGATGGAAGCGTCGAGCCGACCGGTGTCGCCTGACGCGACACCGTACGCGAGTTCTCCGCCCGGCACTGCCGTTGCGACGACGGCCTGAAGGTCAGCGACGATCCTCGCCAACTCTTCGGGCGACATCCAGAGTCCCGGACGCTCCACGATGCGAAGGCGAACACCGCCGCGTGCGGAAACGGTTTCATTGAGGTGTCGGCGCCGAAGCGTTGCTGGTGAGAGCATTGCGCCAAGAGTCAGCGCCGGAACGCCTCGGCACAAGCTCGGCGGCGTGGCCGCGCCCGCCGTGCGGAGCGCGCTGGGCACCTCGCCCGGATAAATTCTGCGTGACGTCAGGGGTTTGACTCATGCGGTGCGCGTGAGGGAATGGCTTTCCTGAATGAACCGACAGCGAGGTCGCCCGCACGTGTCGCCGTGGCAAGCTCCATCGCGCACTCCAGCGCTGAGCGCGGAGGTGATCCACGTCTGGCAGGCGAACGTCGTGACACTCGCGCCATGCGAGCGCTACTTCGAATCGTTGCTCGACGCCGACGAGCGCACGCGTGGAAGCCGTTTCCATGCCGCGGCCGATCGGCTGCGACATGTCGTCAGCCGAGGTGCGCTTAGATTCCTCGCGGCGAGCTATCTGGACGTTGACGCGCGCACACTGCGCTTCGAGCTGGGCCCATTCGGCAAGCCTTGCGTTGCATCCCTCGCGAGCCCTGGTCTCAGCTTCAACGTCTCGCATTCGGGAGACGTCGTGCTCCTCGCATTTGCACGGGATGGCGACGTCGGCATCGACGTCGAGCACTGGAGCGCCCGACTCGATGACATCGCACGCGCGCGACTCGCCCAATCGGTTTTCTCGGCCGAGGAACGCGAGGTGCTGCACATGTTGCCATTGGCGGAACGCGAAGGCGCGTTCTACACGATCTGGTCGAGAAAGGAGGCGTACCTCAAGGGGACTGGCGCGGGAATTTCCGCAGGTCTCGCTCACTTCGACGTTTCGGCAGACGACGACGCGCGTCTGATCGCGGACCGAAGCTGGCCTGCGAATGTGGGCCGGTGGCGCCTGCACGACATCGACGTCGGTGTCGGATACTCCGCCGCACTCGCAGCCACTCCGCCCGACAAGCGTCTTGAGCTGTGGGTGGCCGATCCCTTTTTGTTTATCGACGAGGTGCGCGAATGACCTTGCACCGAGCGCGCGTTGTGGTCCGACAAGCGTTCCGTAGATTGCAGGAGTGATCCCGTTGCGTCACCCAGGAAGACCCGAAGGCGCATGCGTACTCCAGCCAGGTCCGTCGCCGCCCTGAATCCCAAGCCGCAGGACGATGAGCTCGACGTCTTCGGGCTCTCGCACGCGGGAAATGTCCGCGCCGAGAATCAGGACCACTTCCTGGTGGCGACGATCCACAAGCGCGTTCACGTCCGGCTGACGAACCTCACGGAGCAGCAGCGTCTCCCCATGGATGACGAGCGACTCGCGGTTTTCGCCATGGTCGCCGATGGGGTAGGCGGAGGAGAAAACGGGGAGGAAGCCAGCGCCACGGCACTCGAAGTCGCCATGCACTACATGGCCGAGAGCACGGATTGTTATTATCGCTCGGATGGGGCGGAGGAGCAGTTCATCCAGTTGCTTCAGGACGCGGCACTGAAGAGCCACGAGGCGGTCATTGCGCGGGCACGCGAAGTGGTGCAAGGTCGCATCATGGCCACGACGCTGACGCTCTGGATGGGTGTGTGGCCGTACTGCTACCTGCTCCAAGTCGGCGATTCGCGGTACTACCTCTATCGCGAGGGCGAGCTGACGCAGGTGAGTCGCGACCAGACGATCGCGCAAGATCTGCTCGACCAGGGCGTGTTCACACGCGCCATGGCGGCGCGGTCGCAGTACTCGAACGTGCTGTCGAGCGCGATCGGGGGCGATGCCGCCACGCCAGTGGTCACGCGCATGCGCTCGGATTGGAAGAGCGTCCACATGTTGTGCACCGACGGTCTCACGAAGCACGTCCCGGACGAGCTCATCCGGGATCGGCTGGCGAACATGACCTCAGCCAGGCAGGTGTGCGAGCAGCTCCTCGACGATGCGCTCCTGGCGGGCGGGACAGACAACGTCAGCATCATCGTCGGCAGGTCTGTGCAGAGGAAGTAGGTCGTCCCGATTGCGGTCCGCGCGCCTTTCCCGAGAACGATTCTTGGCGCGATGGGTACGAAAGGGATTAGACTAATCATCTGAGTATCTGACCCTTCTTAGCGGTATTCATGCTCAATCCAGTGCGCCCCCGATTTTTCGCTCTCGCCGCCGCCGCGCTGCTCGCGGGCTGCGGCGCGGATTCCAGTGTTTCCCCGAGCACCCCGGTCAGCCTTGATGAGGTGTTCACGGAGATGAGGCTTCCAGCTATCTCCGCCGCGAGCAGCGTGTCGCCTCGTTTCGGAGGCCCGACAACCACTGTCGGGAGCCCGGTTCCTGCGGGATGCAGTTATGCCCTCGCTTCAGCGTCGTTCGTCTGCGCGCCCATCACTGAGGGCAGTCTCACGATCACGCAGAGCTACCAGCTATTGAACAGCAGCGGTAGTCCGCTTTCAGCCTTCGACGCCACCTCGCTGGCGGCGGTCCGCATGCAGGGCACGATCACCGGCACGGAAACCAACGCCGCGGGCACATCCACGACGGACGCGCACCTGGATCAGACGCTGAGCGGGCTTCAGACGAGCAAGCACGTGCTGAATGGCACAACGACGGTGAACGCGAGCGGCACGTACGGCACCGGTACGTTGACCGTGCCATTCACCGACACGATGACGACCACCACCACCGACCTCGTCATCCCGGCGAATCCCGGCCCGAATACCTACCCTTCGTCGGGTACCATTACGATCGACGAAACCAGCGCATCATTTACGGGTCTTCCGCTACCCCCGTCACGCATTGTCATCACCTTCAATGGCACGAGCAAGGTGAAGGTGACGTTCGATGGTGTGGCCATCGCTGGTTGCAGCACGTTCGACCTCTCCAGCACGACTCCGGGCTGTAGCTGAGCCCTTCCCGCCCTGACTCCACGCACGCGGGCGCGCGATCGCGCGCCCACGCCTGACCCCTCAAAACTCTGGCGTTCGACGCACACGGGGCCCATCTTGGGCCGCCGCTTGACGTGTGAATCAATGCGGCGACGGCATTTCCACGCGCAAGGCTCATGACCGTTAGCGAACAGGTTCGAGAGAGCATCGGGCGTGGCCTCAGTGACCACTACCGTCTCGGCCGCGAGATCGGGCGTGGAGGCATGGCGACCGTGTATCTGGCGCAGGACCTGAAGCACGACCGCCCCGTCGCGCTCAAGGTGCTGCACCCGGAGTATTCCGCTGCCATCGGCGCCGAGCGATTCGCGCGCGAGATCATGCTCGTGGCGCGGCTCCAGCATCCACACATCCTGCCGCTGTACGACTCGGGGGGCGCGGACGGACTGCTGTATTTCGTCATGCCCCTCGTCGAGGGCGGGTCGCTCCGCGATCGCCTCCATGCCGAGCACACGATTGGGCTGACCGAGACCATCAGCATCATACGTCAGGTGGCCGATGCCCTCGGGTACGCGCATGAGCGCGGAGTGGTGCATCGCGACGTGAAGCCGGAGAACCTCCTCATCGCGCATGGTCAGGCGCTCCTCGCGGACTTCGGCGTGGCGCGCGTGAACGCCGCGATTGAAACGGGCAGGGAAACGCTCACCGCTCTCGGAAGCACGCTCGGCACTCCGGCCTACATGAGTCCCGAGCAGGCATGCGCCGAGGACGACATCGATGGTCGCAGCGACCAGTATTCGCTGGCGTGCGTGTGCTACGAGATGCTCGCCGGCGTTCCGCCATTCGTGGCGCGCAACACGATGGCGCTCATCAGCAAGCACATCACCATTCAGGCGCCCCAGCTCACGGGCGTTCGCGAGGTGCTGCCGCGCGGCGTTGCCGCGGCTGTGGCGCGCGCGCTCTCGAAGGATCCTGCCGAACGGTTCGCGAACATTCGCGACTTTGCGCAGGCGCTCGAGGTCGCGATGGTCGAGCTCCGCGCGACCACGACGAGCGACGAACGTCTTCTCGCGCGGCAGAAGGACAATGACACCCGCCGAAAAGTCGTCGTCCTGGATTTCACGAACATCAGCGGCTCCGCGGACATCGACTGGCTCTCGAGCGGCATCGCGGAAACCATCGGCGTCGATCTCCAGAAGATCGCTGGCATCAAGGTGGTGGGCTCGGACGCGATGGCGCGGAAGCGGATGCTCGCGGGCGCGCCCGCGGGTGCGATCACGCTCGAGCATGCGCTCGAGATCGGGCGTGCGGCCGGCGCGCACTGGGTGGTGTGGGGCGGCTTCCAGCGTGCGGGCGAGCGCGTGCGCCTCACCGCGCACTTCGGCGACACGGTGTCGCACGAAACCGTGAGTGCCGAAAAGATCGATGGTGCGCTCGACGACGTCTTCGCGATGCAGGATCGCATCGTCACGTCGCTGGCGGCGGTGCTCCAGATCCGGCTCACCCATAGTGAGCTCGAAGGGATCGCACGACCGGAGACGACGCAGCTCACCGCGTACGAGCACTACGCCAAGGGCAAGCGCGCCTTTCAGCAGTTCGGGAAGGAGAGCATGCGCCATGCGGGCGAACACTTTGGCGCCGCGGTGCAGATCGATCCGGGCTACGCGCTCGCGTGGGCGGGACTCGGCAGCCTGCTCATGCCGAAGTACATCGCCTTCGGCCGGCAGGAGGACCTGGACCAGGGCACCGCGGCACTTCAGCGCGCCATGACGCTGGATCCGTCGCTCGGCGAGCCGTATCCGTTCCTCGCGTACATGTACCTGCGCCAACGCAAGTACGACGACGCGGTGAACACGGCGAGGAAGGCCATCGAGCACGACCCCGGTGGCCCGATGGGCTGGTTCATCCTGGGCACCATCCTGAGCATGCGTGCGGTCGGTACCGAGACGCCCAAGGACTTCGCGCGCGCCATCCCGCCGCTGCTGCGTGCGCGCGCGATCAATGCGGCGTTCCATCCTCCAGCGATGAGCGCGGCCGCCGTCTACATCCTGCGCGGGCAGTATTCGCATGCATCGGGGCTGCTCGACGAGGCCATGGTGGTCGAACGCTCGGGGCAGGGACACCTGTTCATCGGAGCGGCGGTGCAGCGCGCATCCACGCTCCTGAATTCCGACCAGCCCGAACGCGCGCGCGAGCCGCTCGCTTGGGCACTCGGCGCATACCCCGCGATGGATCACGTGTACAGCGAGATCATGACGGCGTATGCACGCGTCGTGGAGGCAGGCGTCGAGGAGCGCGCGGGCAATCTCGAAGCGGCAGAACACGCCTTCCACGCGGCGATCGAGTTGGCCGACACCCATTCGCATCGCGTGGGCATCGGAGCGCACTGGGTTCGCGCGCGCTGCGGCATGGCCCGGGTCCGTGCCGCGCGCGGCGACGTCGTGGGCGCAGGCCACGAGCTCGAGGCCGCACGTTCGCTCTTCCAGGAGCGCGGCCGGTTCGTCTGGGCGCAGTTGTTCGGGGCGACGGACGCCGACGTGTGGTACGACATCGCATCCGCGCACGCCGCGCTCGGCGATGACGACGCGGCGATCGATGCGCTCGAACATGCGATCGCGCGCTGTTGGTCGGACGCGAATCAGATCCGATTCGATCCGGCGTTCGCTGCGATGCGCGAGCGTCCGGGGGTGCAGGAGCTGGTGTTGCGGGCGCAGTCGCTGGTTCTGTTGCCGCCGCCAATTGGGGCTGGCGGACTGCCGGAGATGTGACGTCGTTCAAACCCAGACTTCGGAAGTGCGACGTCAGCCCGGATTCAGCCGGTCGTCGCAACACTGGTTGTTGAAGG
>DAIUFP010000038.1:0-39452 GCA_036844565.1 Gemmatimonadaceae bacterium
AATTGAACCCGCAACCCCCGGTGCCACAGACCGGTGCTCTAACCAATTGAGCTATAGCCACCGTGGTCCCGCCGACCCGCGCGGGGTACTCCACGACCAAAGCCGCAGAGAGCTTTGATTGTAACCAGCCGATCACCGCATTTCAACTGCCGCAACCCGCGCACGAACCCGAAAAATCGACTACTTCGCCCGCTCGATGTACTCGCCCGTCCCGGGATTCACGCGGATCTTGTCGCCCGTGGCGACGAACTCCGGCACGTTCACCGTGACGCCATTCTCCAGCTTCGCCGGCTTGCTCGACGCGGTCTTCGTCGCCGTCTTCATCACGGGGTTCGTCTCGACGATCGTCAGCGTCATCGAATTCGGCAGACGCACGCCAATCGGCGCCCCATCGTAGAACTCGGCCTGGATCTTCATGCCCGGCTGCATCCACGGCGCATTGTCGCCGAGTGCCTCTTCATCCATCTCGATCTGGTCGTAGTTCGTGGAGTTCATGAAGTGGTACGTACCGCCCGCGTCGTACATGTATTCGAGCTCATGCGTCTCCATGAACGCCGGCTCGATGGAGTCGGCGGCGCGGAACCGGTGATCGAAGCTGTTGCCGTTCTTCAGGCTCTTCAACTTGGCCTGCACCATCGCGCGCAGGTTGCCCGGCGTGTGGTGGCGAAACTCCACGACGCGCACAGGCTCGCCCTCGAAGACGATGACCATGCCGCGACGGATCTGGGTAGCGGGAACTGCCATGTGAACTCCAGCAGATTGATGACGTAAAGTAGGACAGCCTTTGAATTTAGATGAAAGGACGGTGGCCGGCAACTGGGGACTGCCGGGCCCTGGGCCCTGGGCTAACAACTGGGCTTGGGCAAAAAGGGGCTCGGGCGTGGGCCCGGGCCTGGGCTTGGGCACCGCGGAGCCGCCTCCCATTGGCAGGCTCAAGCCCCGGCCGGCAGCCCTCCGCCCGAAGCCCGAGCCTCAGCCCGTGGTTAGCCCAAGCCCCGCTGTTGTGCCCATGGCCCAGGGCTTCAGTGTTTCACCGCCTCAGTGCTTCAGCAGCGGCTCGAGTCCCTTCCACACATTCGAGATCACGATCTTCTCCCCAACATCATTGGGATGCACCCCATCCCCCTGATTCAAGTCCGTGTGCCCCGCCACGCCGTCCAGAAAGAACGGCAATAGCGTCACCCTGTGTTCCGCAGCCAGCGCAGGAAACATCGCATGGAAGCCACGCGTATAATCTGCACCCAGGTTCGGCGGCGCCTCCATCTGCACCAGCAGCACCTTGGCCTCCGGACGCTCCTTCGCGATGCGCACCAGGATCGCACCGATCGTCGCCTTCGTACCCTCAACCGCTTGTCCCCGCAGCCCGTCGTTCGCCCCCGTTTCCACCACGATCACCGCAGCCGGATTCTGAAGCACCCAGTCCAGTCGCCGTAGCAAGCCGGCTGACGTCTCACCACTCACTCCCGCGTTCACCGTGTGGTACGGCAACCCCGCGGCATCGATCTTCCTCTGGATCTGCTGCGGATAGGCGCTATCGGGATCCAATCCGAGTCCTACCGTCAGCGACGTACCCAGAAACAGCACCGTGCGGGCCGATGAACCCGCCACGGCGCCCTCAGCAGGCGCGACAGAAACTCCCGCCGGCGCAGCCGCAACGGACGAATCCGGGCGCGCCGATACACCTTTGTTGTCACCACCGCACGCCAGCAGCACCGCGCACGCCGCCACGCCCGCCACTGTCTCTCGAATCGATCTCATGCTCGAAGCCCGCGAATTGACGAAGGAATACCAGAGCGGCGACCGCCGCCTGTCCGTATTACGCGACGTCAGTTTTATCGTTCCCGACGGAGCCTTCGTCGCGATTGTCGGACCGTCGGGTAGCGGGAAAACTACACTCCTCGGCCTCCTCGCCGGACTCGACGTCTCGTCGCACGGCACCGTGGTGCTCGACGGCGCAGACCTGTCGCTCATGAGCGAAGACCAGCGCGCGAAGCTGCGCGGCGAGAAGGTCGGGTTCGTGTTCCAGAGCTTTCAACTCATCCCCACCCTCACGGCGCTCGAGAACGTGCAGGTGCCCCTAGAGCTCCGCGGCGACGACGGCGCCCCTGCGCGCTCCCGCGAGTTGCTCACCCGCGTCGGGCTCGGCGACCGGGCACACCACTTTCCCAATCAGCTCTCCGGCGGCGAGCAACAGCGCGTCGCAATCGCGCGCGCGTTCAGCAATTCCCCGAAGCTCCTCTTCGCCGATGAGCCCACCGGCAACCTGGACAGCGACACTGGCGCGCACATCGTCGAGCTACTCGAGACGCTCAACCGCGAGTCAGGCACGACGATCATCCTCGTGACACACGACCTCACCCTCGCGCATCGCGCACAACGGATCATCCGCCTCGCCGACGGCGCGGTGGTGAGTGACGCTCTGGTGAACGCGGAGCCGGTCACAGTCTCCTGATGCGATTGTCCCAGCTGCTCGCGCTCGCGTGGCGCGAGAGCCGCACGGCGCGGCGACGCCTGCTGCTCTACATGTCGTCCATCTCGCTCGGCGTCGGCGCACTGGTGGCCATCGACTCCTTCGCGAGCAATACCCAGCGCTCCGTTCGCGAACAGGCGCGCGCGCTCCTCGGCGGCGACATCGCGCTCACGTCGCGCACGGCGTACACGAAGCCGGTGCTCGCCGGTCTCGACTCGCTGCGCAAGGAAGGCGTTGGCATCGCCGACGTGACGAGCTTCACGTCCATGGCGCTCGTCCAACGAACGGGACTCACGCGCCTCGCGCAGATCGACGCCGTCACGCCCGGATATCCGTTCTACGGCGAGATCATCACGAATCCGGCCGGCGCGTGGGCGCGTCTCCAGGAGGGTCGAGTGGCGATGGTCGATCCGTCGCTGCTCATTGCGCTCAACGCACAGGTCGGTGACACACTCGCGCTCGGATTTGCGCGCTTCATCATCATCGGCACGCTCGTCAGCGTACCGGGCGACGTCGGCGTGAGCACCACCATCGGCCCGCGCGTCTACATCCCGGCGAAATATCTCGACGAGACCTCGTTGCTGATGTTCGGCAGTCGCTCGGAGCGCAAGACACTGCTCAAGCTCACAGCGACGCTGCCTCCATCGACGTTCATCTTCCGATTCAAGAACCGGCTCGAGAAGGATCACGTCAACTATCGCACGGCGGCACAGACGGAGTTCAACCTCACGCAGGCCGTCGACCAGCTTCGCGACTTCCTCAGCGTGATCGGTCTCGTCGCACTGCTGCTCGGCGGTATCGGCGTCGCCAGCGGCGTGAATGCGTTCGTCATGCGCAAGATCGACACGGTGGCCATCCTCCGCTGTCTCGGCGCCAGCAGTCGCCAGGTGCTTGCGATCTACCTGCTCCAGGCGGTCGCGATGGGCTTCCTCGGCGCTGCCTTCGGTGCGTTACTCGGCATCGGCCTGCAACTCGGCCTTCCCCATGTGCTGGCGGACTTCCTTCCTGTCGACGTGAAGGTCACGCTCGAGCCGATCGCACTGCTGACGGGGATGCTCGTTGGCGTGTGGGTGGCGCTCGTGTTCGCGCTCAAGCCGCTCATCTCGCTGCGCAACGTGAGTCCGCTCCAGACACTGCGCCGCGAATCGGACGCCGCCGCGTTGCGTGGCGCGAAGTTCGATCCACTCCGCGTGCTCGTCGCGCTCATCATCGTGCTGAGCGTTGCGGCGCTCGGCATCGCGCGCGCGGAGACGCCACAGCAGGGACTGGCGTTCTCCGGCGCAATCGCCGGAGCGGTCGCGCTGCTGTATGGCGCGGCGGCGCTGCTCAGCGCGAGTGCGCGAAAGGTCGTGCGTCCGTCATGGCCATTCGTGCTGCGACAGGGCGTTGCAAGCCTGTACCGTCCGGGCAACCAGACGCGATCGGTGGTGCTCGCGCTTGGCTTCGGCGTGTTCCTGATGAGCACTGTGTATCAGGTGCAGGACAATCTGCTGCGCACCGTATCGGTGAAGCTCGATGCATCGAAGGCGAACGTCCTCTTCTTCGATGTGCAAGACGATCAGGGTGCGCCACTCGACTCCATGATTCGCGCGCAGGGTTACGGAGTCGCGCAGCGCACGCCGATTGTGCCGATGAAGATCGTGGCGATCAACTCATTGGTCGGCGACCAACTGCTGAAGGAAGAGTCGAGTGCTCCGCCCGATACGGCCAACGCGGGCGGTCGAGGCGCGCCACCAGGCCGCGGCGGGCAGGGTCGAGAACGCTGGGTGCTGCGTCGTGAATTCCGTTCGACGTACCGCGACTCGCTCATGCCGTCCGAGAAGATCACCGCGGGAACGTTCCCCAAGGGTGGAACGCCCGTCGATCAGCTTCCGGTCGTTTCGCTCGATGCAGACGTCGCCAAGTCACTCAAGGTCGGCATTCACGACACCATCACCTGGGACGTGCAGGGCGTTCGCGTGAAGACACGCGTGACGAGCCTTCGCGACGTGAACTGGACCCGCTTCGAGCCGAACTTCTTTGCCGTCTTCGAGCAGCGTGCGCTGGAGAAGGCACCGAAGCAGTTCGTCATCCTCGCCGATGTACGCGGAACGGGTGCGGTGGCGCGCCTTCAGCGCGACGTCGTCACGCGCTTTCCGAACGTGGCGAGTCTCGATCTCACGCTCGTGCAGCAGACGATCGCCCGCGTGCTCGACAAGGTGACGACGGCCATCCGATTCATGGCGGGGCTCAGCCTTGCGCTGGGCATCCCGGTCCTCTTCAGCGCCGTGAGCGCCACGCGCCGAGAGCGCCTGCGAGAGGGCGTGTTGCTGAAGGTGTTGGGTGCGACGCGGCGTCAGGTCGGCCGGGTGATGCTCGCCGAATACCTGTTGCTCGGCGCGCTCGGAAGCTTCGCGGGGGTCGTGCTGAGTGTCGGCGGCGCGTGGGGGCTCATGCACTTCATGTTCAAGCAACCGTTCGTCCCCGCCCTGCTTCCAGCGACACTCGTGGCGCTGCTGATGATTGCAGTGGCCGTTTCGATCGGGTTGTTGACGGGACGCGAGGTGTTCCGTGAGACGCCAATGGCGGCACTACGCGAGGCGTAGAGTTCAATCTTGCCGCAGAGGGCGCAGAGAAAAGGGAAAGCCGCAGAGGGCGCGGAGGCTCACGTAGCGCGAGGCCCACCGCCATCCGAAATCCGTATTCTGCTTCTGGTGTCGGAAGCGGTTGGCAGAGAACGGAACGGCCAACGCGGGGAAGGTTGGTTCCTACTGGCCGATGATGACCGACGCCAAGCCATCACCCTGACCGCTCACAGCAACGGCGCAGGCGAGGAGGAGTCCTGTCGTGAACGCCAGAATGAGGCGCTGCACGCTTGGGGGAACTTTGGGCATGGAGGGGGGAGCTGCGGCAGGAGTATATGAGGGGCGGTGTCCAGTCCGCCTCGTGTGCGAACGACGAATAGCCTCCGACGTCCGTCACTCCCACTGCCTACCCTGCTCGTCACGCGCGGCTTTCCCTAGATCGTGCCCGCTTTCCCCGCCGCGATCCACTTGTCCATCGCACGGAGGAGCAGCGTTTCATCGACGATGGGCTTCGTGATGTAATCGTTGAAGCCGGCCGCCAGATACTTCTCGCGATCGCCCGCCATAGCGTGGGCCGTGAGGGCGATCACGGGGAGGCGTCGTAGCGTCTCGTCCGCTCGAATGCGGGCGAGGATCTCGTTGCCGTCCATTCCTGGAAGCGAGATGTCGAGCAGCACGAGGTCCGGAAGGTGCGCGGCCAATCCAGCGAGTGCGTCAACGCCATTCTCGTACTCCACGACATCGTACAGCCCGTCGAGGATGGCCTGAAGCAGGAGCCGGTTGTCGGCATTGTCTTCCACTACCGCAACTGTATTCATTGAGTCTCCGCGCTGCGATTGTGCTCGAGCCACTGCTGGATGCGAGGGAACTCGCTCTCGAGGTCCTGCACGATCGATTCCAGGCCGTCCAGCGAACCAGCATGCGCGAGGCGCTCACCCGCCTCGCTGAGCCGCTGCATCTTCATCGCGCCGAGTTGTGCGGAGCTCGACTTGAGGGAGTGGAGCGCCATCTCGGTGGCGTTTGCGTCCTTCGCCTCCAGGCCGGCCCGCGCGGCAGCAATGCGCTCCGGTGCCGCGGCGATGAAGAGCGAAATCATTTCGCTCAAGAGCTTGCCGCCGCCGAAGCGCTTGAGTCGCTCGAGTGAAGCGGCATCGGTCGACGGCAGCTCCTCGGCCCCGCCAACGATCTCTGTCGGTTCGGTCATGTTACTCCCGCCCGGCGAAGGGCCGCTTTCACCCGCGCGATGAATCTGGGTGGGTCGATGGGCTTGCGAATGTAATCATCGGCGCCGGCGTCCATGAGCTCTACCTCGGTATCGCGTTCGTCGGCACCGGTGAGGATGATCACCGGCAGCATGGCCGTCTGGACCTTGCTCCTCAGCTCCTTCACCAGCGAGTCTCCTCCCATGCCCGGCATGCGGAGATCCGTGATGACGAGAGCAAAATCCTCTCCGCTCTCGATGAGTGCGAGTGCCTCCGCACCATCGCACGCCTGCCGAACGCGGTACCCACCGGATTCCAGGATCGTCGTCGCCAGGTGGCGCAGCACCGCATCGTCATCCGCGAAAAGGATGCAGGGCGCGTGCGGCGTTGCTGCCGGGCCGTCGTCGGCAACCTCGCCGAGCACGCGTTCGACTTCCTCGAGGCAGGTCTCGCCCTTTCTGACGTGTTCGAGCGCCACTTCCCGGAGCGGACGCATTCCCTGCGTGACGGCCATGCGCTGGAGAGCCTGCGCGGTGGCGCCGCCGACGATCTGGTCCATCATGGAGGAGCTGACCGTCGCAACCTCGACCACCGGGATGCGCCCGCGATAGCCGGTCTGGTTGCACTTCGCGCATCCGACCGCGCGATACTCCGGCGTCATCCCGAACGTCGCCGCGAGACGCTCCTCCCTCTCCTTCAACGGCCCCGAGATCTTCTCGGCGCAATCGACGCAAAGGCGGCGGACGAGACGCTGCGCGACCGACCCGCGAAGCACCGATGCGATCGTCGCGCGGTCGAGCCCGAGGTCCGACAGGCGCGAGACCGCACTCATCGCGTCGTTCGTATGCAGCGTCGCGAGCACGAGGTGGCCCGTCGCCGCCGCCTGCGCTGCGACTTCCGCCGTCTCGTTGTCGCGGATCTCACCCACGAAGATGACGTCGGGATCCTGGCGGAGAATGGAGCGCAGCGCAGAGGCGAACGTCACGTTGCGCTTTGCCTCTACCTGGATCTGCGTGACACCGGCGAGCTCGTACTCGATGGGATCTTCCACCGTCATCACGTTGACTTCGCTCGTCGCCACGTCCGACAGTGCCGCGTAAAGCGTCGTCGTCTTGCCCGAGCCGGTCGGTCCGGTGACGACGACGATACCGTCGCGCTGTCCGATCAGCTGACGGATTCGCCGAAGCTCGTAGTCCTGCAGACCGACGTCGGCGAGCGTCTTCGCCATGTCGGGACGCAGGATGCGGATCACCGCCTTCTCGGCATCCCGTGTGGGGACCGTGGAGATGCGGAGGTCGTACGACTTGTTGAGCACCTGGATGCGTGCGCGCCCGTCCTGCGGACGCATGCGATCGGCGATGTCCAGCTTGCCAAGGACCTTGATGCGCGACACGATGCGGTTGACGGCGGCGCTGGGGAGCACCATGTGCTGGCGCATCACGCCGTCGATACGAAAGCGGACGACCCCACCCTTCGTCCCACCGGGCTCGATGTGGATGTCGCTCGCCCGCTGTACGACCGCATCGCTGAGGATGAGGTTGGCGAGCTTCACCAGCGGAGCGGATTCGACGTCGCCCTGCTCGACCACCTCCGGCTCCATGTCCTCGACGACGCGCACCGCGTCAGCGAGCGTGGAATCAGCGGCGGCCAGCAGGTGCTCCACGATGCGATCCGCGGAGTAGCCACCCGTCAGGTGGTCGGTGATCGAGGTCGGCGCGGCGAGCTCGAACACGATTCGGCGGCCACTCGCGAAGCCCAGGTCGCGCTCGGCCTCGTAGTCCTGCGGATCGCTCGATGCGACGGTCAGCTCGCGGTCGCTCTCGCGAAGCGCAAACACGCCATGCTTCCGTGCAACCTTCTCGGGGACAAGTCGCGCCGCCTTCGCCTCGGCTCGCTCGAAATCAGCGATGCGCATCCGCAGCGTCGGCGCAATTGCCGAGGCGAGCGCCCCTTCGGTCATCCGAAGTTCGCGCGCGAGCCGCTCCCACGCCGCGTCCAGTGCCGTGTTCGGCGCGATGTTGGCAGTCTTGGCCCCGGGAAGCCCCGCGCGGACCGCTGCGTTGACCAGCCAGTGCATCACGATATTGAACGGACTGAAGGCGAATGATGCGGTGGACTCGGTGAAGTTAGTAGTGTCGGCTCGAGCGCACGAATCCCGCAGCATGGCTGTTGCGTCCTTGCAATCGTGACGGCACGCGAGCGGAACAGGTTCCTGAAAAGACGGCAGGCTCTGGCGCTCGCTCGCGACTTCGGGAATCATTGACCGCATGAAAGAAGACACCACCCAGACCAGGCGCGACATCCGCGCGGCGGTGATTTTCGGCGCCGTCGCAGCGGCGATCGAGCTTGCGGTGCTGATCTACTTCTTCCGTTAGCGAGGACTCCAGTGCTGGCCCTGATCCTTCTCGCCGCTCAGCTTCGTGCGGTAACGGTCGGTGACTCGCCGCGGTATGACGCCGCGGCCATTCAGGATTCGGCACGCGACCAGGGACGAGCCAGAAACGCGCAAGCGTCGTTCGAGCGCAGTCGAAGGGCATTGCTCCCGCTCGGTTCGAGCGGTGGCGGACGCTGCGATGTCCACCTGGGCCGCTACTGCTGGTGGTATGACGACAGCCAGCCCGTCTTCCCGCCGGAAGCGTCGACCATCACGCAGCGACGAGCGGAGTTGCTGTCGGAGCTCGACGCACTCGGTGAGCGGTATCCCGGCAGTGACTGGCTCGCGGCCATGCGCGTGCACTATCGTGTGGACGGGCGCCAGTATGTCGTTGCTGACAGCGTCGCGCGGTCGTGTCGCGCAAGCGCCTGGTGGTGCGCGGAACTCGTGGGGTACGCGGCGCATGCGCGCGCCGACGAAACCGGTGCCGACTCGGCATTCGCCCTTTCGGCTTCGCTGATGCCGGTGGACGTCGCATGTGCCTGGCGCGACGTGTCGACCCTGCTCGCAGGCGATGACAGGGACTTCTACGCGCACCGCAGCTGCGACGAGCGCGTGAATCTGGAAAAGCGCTACTGGTTGCTGAGCCGTCCGCAGCTGTCGACGCCGTACAACGAGTGGCAGAACGAATTCAACAGCCGACGCGTGCTGGTGTGGCTTGGAGAACGCGCGGCGACGCCGCATCTGCTCGGCTGGGCCGACGACGCGGCGGAGCTCGTGCTGCGCTATGGCTGGCCGACAGCGTGGAGCCGGGCGGTCGCGTCCGTTCAGCTGGGCGCGGACCCGAGCATCATCGGACACGACCCGTCGCCGAGCTTCGCCTTTGCACCGGAGCGCTGGCTCGTCGATTCGTTGCGGCCGCTCGCCGTCGATGCGTGGGACATGATTTCACATCAGGCCGAAGCGCGGTACGCACCGCCGCGGGTTCGACGTGTCGCGACAGCCGCCGTGCAGTTCGCTCGCTTCCGTCGGGGTGACAGCACGCTGGTAGTCGCTGCGTGGACTGCGGCCGACGACTCGCTCGTTACGCCGGTCGGCACACTCGGTGTCGCAACGAGTGACGGCACCATCGCCATCGGTGCCAGCGATTCAGGGCGCGTCGGGCGCACACGCGTCATGATGAGCGGCACACCGTTCCTCGTGGGCGTGGACGTGAGCGACACGACGAAGCGCACGCTCGCGCGCAGTCGCGTCACCCTTGCGGTCGGACCAGACAGCAATCGGCTTCGTGTCTCGGATCTGCTCGCCTACCGCGCGGACGAAGGACCCGCGTCGAGCCTCGATTCGGCGCTCGCCCGTGCGGTTCCCGGCGACACCGTCACGCGTGATCGCCCAATCGGTCTTTTCTGGGAGACATATGGCATCGCCTCGGGAGGCGAATCGATCGAGTTGTCGCTCAGTGTGGAGCGTGTCGATCACAGCTGGATCCGCAGTGCGCGGCAGCACCTGAAGCTCACGCCGATTGATACACCGATTCGCATCCACTGGGCAGACGCGCGTCCGTCCACGGATAGTGCCGCGCCTCATGCTGTAGCACTCGACCTCGGCAATCTCGACGCGGGGCGCTACCGGTTGACGCTCACGTTGACGCCAGTTGATGGCGCACCAGCCTCCACTACGCGTGAGATAACCCTTACCGATCGCTGAAAGCTGCAAAGCGTACTCGGTACGTTGTACTCGGTACCGGGACTGGCATAACACCTCCGGGGAACAGTGGACACTGGATCTCTCCACTGTTCCCCGTGGCTCATATGCCATTCCAGGTACCTGGTACGACGTACCAGGTACATCAGTTCATGTGCTGGGAAGCTGCTGAGACGGGCGCCGGCACGTTTGCGTCGAGCCGGTGCGTACGTGCGATGACTGGCGGCACGCGCGCGGGCGTGTGCCCCCGAGTCGCGTACGGCACATCCGAAGGGGCGTTGCCTGCTGGCCAGTCCAGCGACTTGCCGGGAAGGTCGGGACGCGCGTGCGAATTGATGTACGCTGCGACGTCGTAGGCCTGCTGGTCCGTGAGTGTGCCGGGTTTGTCGTTCGGCATGTTCCGTCGGATGAATGCCGCCGCGCGTCCCACGCGGGCCATCGAGGCTCCGATGCTGTACGAGTGTGTTCCCCAGACGGCCGGCGTTGCCTGTATGCCGGATCCGTCCGCGCCGTGACACCGGGCACAACTCGCGGCGTACATCTGCGCTCCGCGCGCACTGTCTGCGGCGAGCAAGGCTAAAGTCGGCTCGACCTTCCCATTGGTCCCGTACGAGATGAACGCCAGATACGCCACGATATCCACCATCTCGCGGCTGCGCGCCGGCAGCGCGCGACCCGACAAGCTTCGCGTGAAACAATAGTTCACGCGATCCTCGATCAACACCACCGCACCGGTGCGGTCGACGAAACGCGGATACCGGTCGTGGACGCCGGTGAGCGGAGCGGCGCTATCGCGCAACCCGCGCTCGAGGTGGCAGCTCGTGCAGCGAAGGTTCGCGCCGACGTAATCGGGAAGGGAGTCCGAGGTGTGCTCGATGAGGGCCAGTCCCCGCGTGATCGATGCGCCGAGGGGGCCGTCGGGCACGCGCCGCTCCGCGGCCGCGCGCGGGGACGATGAAACATGGGTCGGCGGGGGCGGCGCGTCCGCACAACCGAGCACAACCAGGAGAGATGCGGCGAGTGGCGCCAGGCGCATTTGCCAAACATACCCTTGTTTCCTTCGGCTCGTTACCGCAGTCTATGGGACTCTGAGTGCGGTCTCGCTGAACCGCCTTCTCGACATCAACTGCCGCTTCGCCGGCCCCACCGCCGACCGCGCTGCATTTCGCCGTCCGTCTGATCGCGTGCTCGACGATGAGCGCGTGCGTCTTCGCGATTCCGGCACGCGCGGACGACTGCGCGGTGATCGAATCGCGGTCGTCGCTCGCGACGCTCAGCGGCGTGCACATCACCTCCGTCGAGATCGTGAGTGACGGGCCGAAGCTCCCCGGCCCGGCGCATCTGCTCGACGCGCTGCATCCGGTGTCGCAGGGAGGCGTGATTCGCCGGCAGCTGCTCTTTGCGCCAGGCGACACCGTGGACACGCTGCTCGTGGGCGAAACGATGCGTCGCCTGCGCGCGCAGCGGCTCTTCTCGGATGCGGTGATCCTCGCGCGCCGCTGCGATGCCACGGGCGGAGTCGGACTGGTCGTGCACACGCGCGACACATGGACGCTTCGTCCAACGGCGCGCCTCCGTGCGTCCAATCAACTCTCGCTTGGCGTCGAAGACCGGAACTTCCTTGGCAGCGGACGGACCGTCTCACTCACGCGGGAGATGTCGCTTCGCGGAAACGGCGCTGCTGCCGCGTTCACGGATCCATTCTTCCTCGGCACCAGCACCGTGGCCTCGGTGCGCATGGCGAATCTCGCCGGCGCACATGCATTCCGGCTTGGGCTGAGGCAGCACGAGTACAGCGTCCTCGACCGCTGGTCAGCGGAAGGAAGCCTCGCGCGATTGTCGTACGGCGACACGGTGGTCACCGAGAAGGCGCTCCATACCATCAACGCGATGACGATGGTGGGGCGGCGGATCGCCTCGGACGAGAACAGCGTTACCAAGGCCCTGCTCGGCGTGGAATTCGATAGCGCCGCCAGCATTTCGGCGACGCAGCACCGATCGACGGCAGCGGGACTGCCGCACGTCCGAAGCTTCCTGGGACTGGACCTTGGACTGCAACGCCGCACCGCGCAGTTCGACAGCGCCAGCTGGATCGTCCCGGGCGGCGGAATTCTTGATATCCCGATGGGTTGGGAGGGTGAGGGTGTGATTGCCGCCGGTCGGGAGCGAGACATCGGAGTGGCGGCGATCAAGTACGATCTCTGGACGGGCCGCGTGTGGATGCCGAGCCGTGGCCGCATCGTGATGCTCAATGGCTGGGCCTCTGCGTACCTCGGCCACGACGTCGATCGCAACCAGATCACGCGGGCGTCGCTCATGTACCGGACTGAGGCCGCGCGCGGCATGTGGGGGCTTCGCGTCACGGCCGAACAGCTTTCGGAGCTCGATCCCGACCGCCGTGGGCTGTCGCTCATGCCGCTGGCTGACTACACCGCGCCAATCCTGGGATATCTCGCAACGCGCGGGGGCCGGTCGCTTGCCGGATCGATCGATCGCGATGTCCGGGTGATGCGTGTCGGAGCCGCGTCGGTGTTGAACGTGGGCGGATTTCTGGCGAGCTCATACCGCTGGGACGTCAGCGATCCCTCCGTCAACCAGCTGGCGGCCGGCGTGATTGGAACACGACTGCGGATTCTGTCAGCCAATGGGACGGTCGGCAGCATACGCGTGGACGTCGGCTTCCCGGTGTTCCGCAGCGAGATCCTCCCGTCGAAACCGTATTTCGTGATCAGTTACGGATCGCTTTTTGACGCCAGCCGCCAGCGCGACGGCCGACGCGCATACTAGACCGCACGAGGCTGCTACGCACGGCGGAGTTACAGGTCAGGGCTGGATCATTGTACACGTTCATTGCGCGCATGCACTGTTTGTGAGATGGCGTGCATGCACGCGGACGTGTAAACTCCAGAGTGTGATTGCGTCAACAACACTCGGCCATCGGCCGGCTGTCGATGCGACGCACTGCTCCCGGAGAAGCAATGCAGGCCGATGCACCAGCACTCGCCCGCGAAACGACATCCCCGAAGCCGCCGTCCGTCAGCGCGCGCGAGTTGTTCTCCGGTGACGGCAAGATCAGGGCGGCGTTTCGCACCCACAATTGGAGCGGCACCGCCATCGGTGACCAGAGCACGTGGTCCCCTGCGCTTCGTTCGAGCCTCCTGCACATCCTCTGGTCCGCGTTTCCGAACATGGTGCTGTGGGGTCCGGAACTCGTGCAGCTCTTCAACGAGCCGTATCTCGACCTGGTCGGCGACCTGCGCGCCGGCGGACTCGGCATGCCGGCTCGCGAAGCGCGCGCGTCCGAATGGGAGGTGCTCGCTCCCATCTACGCGCGAGTGCTCGCGGGCGAAACCATCTCGCGAGAGAACGTCCCGTTCGCGGTGACACGTACCGGTCGCCGCGAGAATCTCTCGTTGACGCTTTCCTACGCGCCCATCCACGATGAAGGGGGCGCGGTGGCAGGCGTGCTCGTCACGGTATTCGAGGCGGAAGAGGAGCTCTTCGGACGCGAGCTTCAGTAGCGGGATGACGGTCGTCTACGCGGCGACGCTCGGCGAAGTCGAGAACGCCCCATGCCCATGCGACCGCTTCTCGGCGGGCCGAACGACGCTCGCATAGACGAGGGCAGCACCGAGCGAGCAGATCGTCATCGTACCAGTCATCGCGAGTGCGGTCCGGCCGTCGAAGAGGCTTGCGGCGATCGCGCTCGACAGCGCGCCGATGACCATCTGCATTCCGCTCAGCAGGGCGCTCGCGACACCGACGATATCCGGCATCGGTTCGAGCGCGCCCTGCGCGGCGTTGGGTCGCAGCAGTCCCGTGCCGACGTTTCCTATGACGACGAGGGGAATGAACGTCCCCACGCGCAGCAGGCCGCTGAGTGAAAGGAGCAGAAGTAGGACAGCGATGACGGTGACGATCGTGAGGCCTGTGCCAAGCAGCCTTGCATGAGACACGCCCCGTCGGCCGAGTCGAGCGCTGGAGAACGAGCCCGTCACGAGACCGAACGACGTGAGCGCGAACAACAGCCCGTAAACGCGCTGCGATGCACCGAGCACGCCGATGAGCACCAGCGAGGAGCCGGACACAAATGCGAAGAGGCTCCCGAAGACCAGTGCGGTAACGAGCGCATTCCCGAAGCTGATTGGATTGCGGATCACGCGTGCGTAGTTGTGCAGCGTACCGCGCAGTGTGAGCGCACCGCCCGTGAGCGGCGCCGATTCTCCGAGTCCGAGCCACGCCGCGATCAACAGCACGAGCGCACCAACGGCGAGCAATGCGTAGATACCGCGCCATCCTCCGGCGGCCGCTACCCATACGCCGATCGTTGGCGCGATGATGGGAGCCACGCCCGACGCCATGTTGACGTACGACTGCTTGGCTCGAGCCTCGCGACCCGTGAACAGGTCGCGTACGGTCGCGAGCACGAGCACCTGCACCATTCCTGCGCCCATGCCCATGAGGGTCCGGCAGAGCAGCAGCGTCTGTATTGATTGCGCGGAGGCGCCGAGCGCGCCGAACAGCGCGAAGGCAGCGCAACCGGTCAGGAGGATGGGGCGCCGGCCGAAGCGGTCGGACAGCGGACCGAAGACGAGCGGGCCCGCGGCGAACCCGGCCATGAACACGCTCATCGTGAGCGCTGCGCGCGCAGGAGTGACGCCGAGGGAGAGCGCGGTAGCGGCCAGAACCGGCAACGCCATGTCGGTGGCGAATGAGGCGAGTGTCACCAGCGAACCCAAAAGCAGCGTGAATGGAACGGAATGAGGCTGAAGTGGTTTCACGCGCGACAAGTCGGGTGCTGAGCAGTTGGTGAACGGGATACCAAATATACGCGCGCTAGAGAGATCGAGAGCCCTCACCCCTTCAGCCCGGCACGGTAAGTCATGTTTGCACAATACCATAGGCGCTCCCCCCGTTCGCGCACCGCGTGTTGGCGCGCGCGGAACATGGATTCTTTCTTGCCGTACGGTTTCGTGCATAGGTCGCGGCGGTTCGCCGTCGGCGCCGCCCAGCGAAAGCGAGGCCCTCTCGCCATGCATGCCAACCCCGCCCGGAGGTGCTCGTGGCCGTAGCCGTTCCCCGTTCCGATTTCCGTCGCCTGATCGTCGAGCGCCGCGAAGAAGTTCTCACCGCCTGGGTGAAGGAGCAGCTGAAGGAAGGGCGCGCCGAGAGTCTTCCCGCCGCCGAGCTGCGCGCGCAAGGCGATGAATTCCTGACGCTCATCGCCAATCCCGCCGATTCGGACTCGATTCTCGATGCGGAAGCAGAAGCATGGGCTCCGGCTCGTGCGTTTCTCGCCGACCTGTCGCGCACGCGCGCTCGTCAGGGCTTTTCGCCTTCCGAAACCGCAAGCTTCGTCTTCGCCCTCAAGCGTCCGCTCTTTGCAATGTTGCGCACTGAATTCTCGGATGACGCGGCGCAGCTCGGAGAGGAGATCTGGCATGCGACGGAACTGCTCGACCAGCTCGGCCTCCTGACGATGGAGGAGTACCAGCGCGGCCGCGAAGAGGTCATCCATCGGCAGCAGCAGGAAATGCTCGAACTGTCGACACCGGTGGTCACCCTCTGGGACGGCGTGCTCGCGCTTCCAATGATCGGAACGCTTGACAGCGCGCGCACGCAGATCGTCATGGAGACGTTGCTACAGCGCATCGTCGAGACTGGAGCCGCGATCGCCATCATCGACATTACAGGCGTACCGACGGTCGACACGATGACCGCGCAGCACCTGCTCAAGACCGTTACGGCAACGCGACTCATGGGCGCCGAGTGCATCATCAGCGGCATCCGTCCCCAGATTGCGCAGACGATCGTTCATCTCGGCGTCGACCTCGGCGACGTGACGACAAAAGCCACCTTGGCTGACGCGTTCCGCGTCGCACTGTCACGCACGGGACGCATGGTCAGCGCCGCGACGAAAGCGGACTAAGATGGCGAAGGAGCGGATCCCGATCCTGCGCATGGGCAAGTGCCTCCTGGTCACCATCCAGGTGGACATGCACGACCAGCTTGCGATGACGCTACAGAACGAGCTCGCCGTGGCGATCGCCGCGCAGGACACGAATTGCGTCATTCTCGACATCTCATCGCTCGAAATGGTGGATTCGTTCATCGGGCGCATGATCGCGAACACGGCCTCCATCGGCCGTATTCTCGACGCCGAGACGGTCGTGGTGGGCATGCGACCGGCGGTTGCGATCACCCTCGTCGAGCTGGGATTGTCGCTGCCAGGTATCTACACCGCACTGGATGTCGAGCGAGGAATGGCGCTGGTCGAGCGTGCGGCAGCAGGCCGTGCGTGACAGACGGTCCCGTCGTGGTGAAGGAAATCTGCCTCTCACTTGCTTCGGATCTTGATGTCGTGGCCGCGCGTCACGTCGTGCGTGACTGGGCAAGCGATATCGGCCTTGCGATCGTCGACTTGACGAAGGTCGTGACGGCGGCGAGCGAATTGGCGCGCAATGCGGTGGTGCACGGGGGTGGCGGAATGATGTGCCTTCAGGTCGTCGGCCACGCGACTCGGCAGGGACTTCGCATTTCGTTCAAGGACGCGGGACGCGGAATTCCGGATCTCGAGCAGGCAATGCGCGATGGGTACACGACGGGTCGCGGCTTGGGTATTGGACTGCCCGGATCAAAGCGGCTCGTCAACGAATTCGCGCTTACGTCCACTCCGTCCGAAGGGACGTGCGTTACCATCGTGCGATGGAAAGTGTAATCGCGCCCTCGCGTCCCGTGGCAGGTGGGTCCGTGTGCATCGACATGGACGAGCAGAGCCAGATTGGCGCCGCGCGTCGGCTTGCATCGGCACTCGGCAACTCGCACAACCTCGACGCTGATGCTGTCGGGCGTCTCGCGATTGTCGTCACGGAGGTGGCGACGAACATCGTGCGTCACGGCCGGGGCGGCATGGTCTTGCTGCGTCCACTGCTGCACAGCGGCGGTCCGGTGATCGAGGTGCTCGCGCTCGACAAGGGTCCGGGCATTCCCAACATCCAGCGCGCCATGGCGGACGGCTACTCCTCAGCCGGCACAGCGGGTCAGGGCCTTGGCGCCATTCGCCGCCTGTCTGAAGTGTTTGCCATCCACTCACACCGTGCCCTGGGTACTGCGGTCCTGGCACGGGTGGGGCAGCGCGAGCATGCAATGAGCCGTGCCCCCCGCCCGACGGTACTGGATGATCGGCTCGGAGTGGTGTGCGTGCCCATGCGGGGCGAGACCGAATGCGGCGACCACTGGCAGGTTGTCGCGCTGCGCGATCGTCTCGCGCTGATGCTCGTGGATGGACTGGGCCATGGGCCCGATGCCGCGTTCGCGGCAGCGAGTGCCTCGCGATTGTTCGCGGCAAGCGCGACGTTGGGGCACGATGTCATGTTCTCCGCGCTCGACGACGGAATGCGTGAGACACGTGGTGCCGCCGTCTCCGTGGTGACCGTCGAGGCCGTTCCGAAGGAGGTCACCTTCACGGGCGTGGGCAATGTCGACGTCCGCCTTGTTGGCGAGGGGCCGACACAATACCTCGTGCCGCAGAACGGAATTGTCGGACACGGCATGCCCACGCTCAAACCCATGCGTGCGAGCTGGCCTACCGGCGGTTTGCTCATCATGCACTCCGACGGAATCGTCGCACGGTGGCGCCTGGACCCGTACGAGGGAGCCAGGACGCTCCACCCCGGCCTCCTCGCCGGCATGATCTATCGCGACTTCGCCCGTGAGCGCGACGACGTCACCGTGCTGGTGCTCGCAGGCGCCGGCGCGGAGTTGGCCTAGTCATGCGCCTCATCGTCGCTCTGCTGACGGTCTCGATCAAGCGCGAACACGACATTCTGCTGGTCCGGCAGCGTGGGCGGCAGATCAGCCAATTTCTTGGCTTCTCGACGGGTGACATCGTGCGGATCACGACAGCGTTGTCGGAGATGGCGCGCAACGCGTTCGAGTACGGCGGTGGCGGTACCATCGCATTCGCCATCGAGACCCGGGCCCTGGATCGCCAGGAACTCGTGATACGCGTGCAGGACAACGGCGCCGGGATCGCGGATGTCTCCGGAGTACTCTCGCCGGATTTCAAGTCGCGCACCGGGCTGGGGATCGGCATCAAGGGGTCGCGCGCGCTGATGGATCGCTTTGCGCTCACCTCTGCCCCTGACAAGGGCACAACGGTCGTCATGGCGAAGTTTCTGCCGTGGTCTGCGTCGAAATTCGGTCCCACGGACGCGGCGCGACTCAGCGCCGAGCTTGCGAAGTCCAGTGAGGCGACGCCGTTCGGGGAGCTCCAGGTGCAGAACCAGGCGCTGCTCGCTGCACTGCAAGATCTCACCGAGCGCCAAGCCGAGGTGGAGAGGCTCAGCGTGATCGCGGAGGAGGAGCGTCAAATCGCGGAGGCTGCCCGCCGCGTTGCCGAACGCTCGATGGTGGTGCGCGAACGCTTCATGGCGCTCACGACACACGAGTTCAGGACTCCGCTCAACGCAATTCTGGGATACCTCGACCTGCTCGACATGGAGATCGCGGCGTCGATCACCGACAAGCAGAAGGACTACTTCGATCGCGTGCAGCACGCGTGCAAGCACCTGATCGGGGTGACGAACGACTTCCTCGAGATGGCGAAGGGCGAAGCCGGTCGGCTGAGCGTTGCACGATACGAAACGGGCGCACGTCAGGTGATGAGCGAGGCCGCGGCTCTCGTCGCACCACAGGCTGCCGCTCGGGACGTCACACTCCATCTGGCGGAAACCTCCGAGCACATCAGGTACCTCGGGGACATGGACCGTGTGCGGCAGATTCTGGTGAACGTCCTGGGCAACGCGGTGAGCTTCACGCCTTCGGGGGGCGTCGTCGAGGTGATAGCGGCACGCGGCGCTCTGGTGCCAGCCGGTAGCGCGCTGCCCGAGGGCTCGTGGTGCACCATCCGTGTGACGGATGCGGGTCCCGGAATTCCAGCCGACAAGCAGGAGCATGTCTTCGAGCCGTTCGTCCAGCTGTCCCCGGATGGCCAGGCGGCGAGAAAGGGCAGCGGCCTCGGACTTACCATCAGCCGGCAGCTCGCGTTACTGATGGGCGGCGACCTTACCATTTCGAGCGAAGGCGCGGGGGCCACGTTCACGCTCTGGCTCAGCGAAGGCGGCATTCGCGATCTCTCGGATGCCACCCCCGGCTCGACCACCGGCGTCGACGCAACGGATTGAACGAGCGGTTCGACCACCGGAGCACAAACGCGGACACCTCGCTCTCGCTCGGCTCCGTCTGTACTCTTGGTGGAGGTTGAGCCACCACGCGAGAGGAGATCGGCAATGACGACGGAACGACACGACCGGGGGAGCAACCTCGGTGGTGTGACCTTCGGACACGCGGGCGCATTCTGGTTCGGCGTCGCATGCGTCACGGTAGGGGTCTGCCTTCACCTGCCGATGTACCTGATGGGCAGCGGCAACGGCTATCGCCTCGTCGGCATGCCGATGAATACGTCAATGAAGATCGGCATGGCCGGTATCATCGTCGGACTGGCGAGCAGCCTGTACGGCCTCATGCCGCGCTCCGCCAGTGATATCGTGTCGCGCGCCTCTCGCATTCAGGTGAGCGCGCTCGACGACATGCCCCTCACGCGCGCGCACATCGGGTTGCTGGTGACGATGATGCTTGCCGTCACGATCGACGTGATGAAGCCGACGGCCCTGGCGTTCGTGCTGCCCGGCATGACCGCCGAGTATGGCCTCAAGGGGCCGTTGAATCCTGGCGGCACCATTCCGGTGGCCTACGTGGCGCTGTCCGGCATCATCGGGACCGTGCTCGGATCCTTCCTCTGGGGATGGCTCGGCGACCGCATCGGCCGGCGCGCGTCGATCCTGTATGCGGGCATCGCGTTCATCGGCACTTCGATCTGTGGCGCGATGCCGGACTTTGCGTGGAACCTCGTGATGTGTTTCCTCATGGGACTCGCGGTCGGTGGCATGTTGCCGATCTGCTACGCGCTGCTCGCGGAGACGATCCCGGCCAAGCACCGCAGCTGGTTGATGATCCTCATCGGGGCGGACATCGCCGGCGCGTACATCCTCACGAGCTGGCTGTCGGTGGCGCTCGTCCCCACATACAGCTGGCGGATCCTTTGGTTGATCGGACTTCCCACCGGGCTGCTGTTCGTCCTGCTGAACCGCTGGATTCCCGAGTCGCCACGCTACCTTCTCGCCAACTCGCGAGATGATGAGGCGCGCGCAGTGATGCAACGCTTCGGCGCCATCGTTGTTGACGAACCCGATCTTCAGCCGGATGTCGAGCATCGCGTCAGCAGCAGTTGGCGCGAGCTCACGCGTGGAGATTTTCTCGGCTCGAGCGCGGTCGTCGGATGCATCGCGCTGGGGTCGGGACTGGTGCTGTTCGGTTTCAACCTCTGGATGCCATCCAACCTGCGTCGGCTTGGATATACGGACGCAGACGCAATCCTCAGGAACGCGGCGATGATGGGCTTTCCCCTCACGTTCGTGATCGCATGGATGTACGGCGTCTGGAGCAGCAAGCGGACGATGATGGCGATCACCGCGCTCACGGCGGCCGCGCTCTTCGGATTCGTCATCGCCGGCGACGCCATCGTGCACAACCGCGCACTGCTGTACGCATTGCTCATCGTGCCCATCTGGGGCATCAGCTCCGTCGTTGCAGTGCTCTCCGTCTATAGCGCCGAGATCTATCCGACACGCATTCGATCGCGCGGGACGGGTTTTGCGGCAGGAGCCAGCAAGGCTGGTGGGGTCGCGATCATTTCGCTGGTGGTGTTCGGCATCGCAACGCCGTCCATTTCCACCGTTGCGCTCATTGGCGCCATTCCCATGACGATCGCCGTGATGCTTATCGCCGTATTCGGCATGGAAACTCGCCAACGCCGATTGGAGGACATCACGGCGGAGCAGCTCAAGTTGTCATTTTGAGCTCCCCTTCCTCGAGCGCGCGCGCGATGGGCAGGAAGAGACAGGGCTGGCGAATGGCCGCCCTCTCTTGTTTCGCGCTCCTCGGCGCCGCGACGGCGTGCAGGCGCAAGGCGGCGTCGGTCGAAGATTTGTACGCGACCCGCGTGCTGGGCCTGGGCTATCTCCAGCGAAATCAGCTGCCGGAAGCGGAAGCGGAGTTCAAGAAGCTCACCGCGCTCGCGCCTGACGATGCACTTGGCTTCGCGGACCTTGGATTGACCTACCTCCAGGGCGGTCGTCTCGCGGATGCCGAGAAGCAGCTGCGGCGCGCGCGCGAGATCGACCCCACGAGCGCGGAAGTGGGCTTGGCGCTCGCGCGAGTGTATGCGATCACGAATCGGCAGGCCGAAGCGCGCACCACGCTCGAGCGACTCAAGGCGGGGACGCCGAATGCGCACGTTCTGTATGCGCTCGCCCAGTTGGAGTCTCGACAGCTCGACACCAGCGCATCACCGAAGTATGAAGCACGGCTGAGGGAGGTGCTGGCGGTCGCGCCGGCGAATCTCGCGGCTCGGCTCGATCTGTTGACGGCGTTCGTCATGCGTGGCGCGGCTGACAGCGCGGTGCGCCAGCTCGAGGAGATCCGCCGCATTCCCCCCGATCCACCGGCCGAGGCGAGGGCCGCGCTGGATAGCTCGATCACGCTGCTACGCGCCGGAGACAAAGTGCGTTCGCCGGCGATCGTCGAACGGCTGACGCGGCTCATGCGTGTGACGGCGCCCTATCAGGCTTCACTGGCGGAAGTGAGCTGGATCGAAGGCCCCATTCCCGGTCGTCCGGTGCTGTCGTTCGCGCCGAGGGACTTCATCACGTTGCACGGACTGCGTGGGAAGGCGAGCACCGACGTTGCGAAATTCATTGACGCTACGGCCGAGGCAGGATTCGCGGCCGCTGGTGGACCGGCGACTCCCGCGGCCGAAGGTGCACCGTTCACAATCGCAGCTGGCGACTTCGACGGCGACGGCACGGATGACCTGTTCGTGTCCACCTCGTCGGCGACGGGCAAGAGCGTAGTCCATCTGTATCGTGTCCAGCGCGGCTATCTGCAGGACGTCACCGAACGTTCGCACATCGCGCTTCCGCAGGGCGCTGTCTTCGCCACCTTCGCGGACTATGACAACGACGGATGGCTCGATCTCTTCGCCATCGGCGGCGACGGGCGCGCGCACCTCTTTCGCAACAACGGTGATGGCACCTTCGCCGAGGTCACCGCGAAGGCGGGAGTCGGTGATGTTCGGGGCGCGCGAAAGGCGGTGTTCCTCGACCTTGATCACGACGGCGATCTCGACCTGCTCCTGATCGGCGCGCGACAGCGAACGGTGTATCGCAACAACCTCGACGGGACCTTCACCGAGGCGACCGCCGCGCTCGGCCTCGCGGGAGGTGATGCGAGCGACGTGGTCTTCGGCGATTTTGATGGAGATGGTCGCACCGACCTATTCGTGTCGAGTGAGCGTGGCCCGAGTGCCCTGTTGCACAACGGAGGCGCACAGCACTTCAGCGACGTGACCGCATCGAGCGGCCTGCCGGTTGGGGGATCAGCCGCCAGTGCCGTCGGAGACTTCAACAACGATGGGTATCTCGACCTCTTCGTGGCCGGCGCGAACGGCGCAGAGTCTACGCTCTGGCTCAACAGGGGCGACGGCACCTTCCGTCGCGACACCCGCTCCGCCGACGCCTTGCAGGGCCTCCGCTCGCATACTGCGTCGTCGGCAGTATTCGTGGACTACGACAATGACGGTTGGCTCGATCTGGTGGTGAGCTCGGCGGGAAAAGCCGGCGGAGTGTTCCTCTTCAGGAACGACGGATCCGGCAAGTTCATGGATCGCTCGACGCTGCTCCCCGACGCCGTTCGTAAGCTCGGTGCCTCGTCGATCGTCGTCACGGATGTCGATGATGATGGAGACGAGGATCTGCTGCTCCTCGACGCGACTGGCGCGCCGCGACTGCTCCGCAATGAGCTCGGGAACAGCAACCTCGCGGTGAACATCGAGCTCAAGGGACTCGGCGCTGGCAGCGGGAAGAACAACGCGTTCGGCATCGGCGCGCGGCTCGAGTTGCGCGCCGGCGAGATCTACCAGACGCGCGTCGCCACAGGCCGACGCACGCATTTCGGGCTCGGCCCGCACCTCAAGGCGGACGTGCTCCGGATCGAGTGGCCAAACGGGCTTCCGCAAACGGTTTATCTGCCTGGCTCCGATCAGGACGTCGTCGAGCGCGAGGCACTCAAGGGCTCGTGCGCATTTGCCTACACGTGGGACGGAAAGCAATTCCGCTTCGTGACGGATGCGATGTGGCGCAGCGCGCTCGGCATGCCACTCGGGCTGATGGGCAGCAATACGGCCTTTGCTCCGGCCGGCGCGTCGCAGGAATACCTGCGCATTCCCGGTGACGCCCTCCAGCCGCGCGATGGACGCTATCTGATCCAGCTCACCGAGGAGCTCTGGGAGACCGCGTACGCGGACAAGCTCGAGCTGCTCACGGTGGACCATCCCGATTCGGTGGAGGTGTTCGTCGACGAGACGTTCGTGCCGCCCGCGCCGGTGAAGCTGCGTCTCTATCAGGTGGCGCGGCGCGAGGTTCCGCTCTCGGCGGTCGATGATCGCGGCAATGACGTGCTGCCTGCGCTTCGCGCGAGCGACAGCGTCTACGTCTCGAACTTCACCCCGACGCAGTACCAGGGCGTCGTTCAGTCGCACGATCTCGTGCTTGATCTCGGCGCGAACGCCGGAAAGCGTGACGTCTATCTCTTCCTGCGCGGCTGGATCTATCCGACGGACGCGAGCATCAACGTCGCGCTCTCGCAGCAGACGTCGCTCAAGCTCGCGTCGCCGTCGCTCGAGGTGCGCGACGCGAAGGGGCAGTGGCGTACCGCGATCGCAAACATCGGCTTCCCGTCCGGAAAGGACAAGACGATGATCATCGATCTCGCAGAAAAGTTTCCGACGCCGGATCACCACGTCCGCATCCGCACGAATCTTCAGATCTATTGGGACGAAGCGTTCGTCGCCCACGACGTATCTGGCAGCGCGACGAAGGTCGCGACGCTTGCACCTGTGTCGGCAGACCTGCACCCGCGTGGCTTCTCTCGCACGTACCGCAAGGGCGGGCGCTATGGCCCGTACTGGTTCGCGTACGACGACGTGACGAAGGAATCGCCGTGGCGACCGATCGCCGGCGCATTCACCCGCTTCGGCGATGTGCTCCCCCTGCTCCGCGATCCGGACGACATGTACGTCGTCATGGCGCCTGGCGACGAGACCACCATCCAGTTCGACGCGAGCTCGGCGGCCTCTGTACCGCGTGGCTGGAAGCGCGACTTCCTGCTGTATACCGATGGTTGGATCAAGGACTCCGACCTGAACACGGCCTTCGGGACTACGGTGGCACCGCTGCCGTTCCACGGCGTGAAGTCGTACCCGTACGCACCCGGCGATGCGTATCCGACTGACGCAGGCCACCAGCGCTACCTCCGTGAGTACGACACGCGCGTCGTGAAGGCGAACGAGCGGCGGCGCTAATTTCACACCCGGGGCGTCGCCGCCGCTCGGCCCGCGCGCTATACTCGATGCGTGCTGCACCGCCCCAGACCCGCCATTCGGCGCGCCGTGATCGCCGTGCCGTTTGTGGCAGCCCTCCTGCTCGCATTCCGGCTGGATAGTGAGCCAACCCGAGCGTCCACGCGTGGCGCTCGCGCGGCCTTCTCGCTGCGGGACGCCACCGCCGAGGCGGGCATTCATTTCGTCCATCATCGGCCGTCATTCGATCCGAAAATCGCCGGCATTGAGCCGCATGTCGCGGCACTCGGCGCCTCGGTCTCCGTCGCCGACTTCGACGGGGACGGATTCCCCGACCTCTATTTCACGAACAGTGCGTTCGGTCAGCCAAATGCGCTCTATCGCAACCTGGGCAACGGCAAGTTCGAGGAAGTCGCGGCCAGTGCGGGTCTGGCGAACCTGAACCGCCCCGGCGAAGGCGTGTCGATGGGTTCAATCTGGGGCGACATCGACAACGACGGTCGTGAAGACCTCCTCGTATATCGCTATGGTTACCTCGCCCTGTTCCGGAACATCGACGGACACCATTTCGAGGATATCACGGAGAAGGCGGGCCTTCGTCGTTGGGTGAACAGCAACGGCGCGATCTGGATCGACTACGATCGCGACGGCCGCCTCGACCTCTACGTCACCGCCTACTTCCGCGACGTCGATCTCTGGCATCTGGAATCAACGCGGATCATGCACAACAGCTTCGAGTTCGCCACCAATGGCGGCAAGAATCTGCTTTTTCACAACATTGGCGGCGGCCGTTTCGTGGACGTCACCGACTCGATGCACGTGGGGAGCACTCGTTGGTCGCTCGCGGCGGCGTCGGCCGACTTCAACGGCGATGGCTGGCCCGACATCTACCTCGCGAACGACTACGGGCCGGAAGAGCTGTATCTCAACGACCATGGCAAGCGGTTCGTGCTGACGCCCGCCGGCCTCGAGAGCGAGTCCAAGAGTGGCATGTCCGTCGCACTCGGCGACGCCTTCAATCGCGGCCGCCTCGACGCATTCGTCAGCAACATTTCCGAGCGCGGATACTTGTTCCAGAACAACAACCTTCGCCTCAACGGGATGGCGGAGTCGGGCAAGTTCCGCAACGTCGCGGAAGGCGAGATCGCCGATGCGGGCTGGGCGTGGGGGGCACAGTTCGGCGACTTCGACAACGACGGCAACAACGAGCTGTTCGTTGCGAACGGTTTCATCTCGGCAGACCGGCAGAAGAGCTACTGGTATGCCATGTCGAAGATCGCTGGCGCCAACGGCCGTTTCTTCGAGGACGCCACCACATGGCCACCGTTTGGCAATGCAAGCCTGTCGGGCTACGAGCCGTCGCGCGTCTACCAGAACCGCGGCGTCGCCGGCTGGTCCGATGTGGCCAAGCAGGTCGGCGTCACGGATCTCTATGACGGACGCGCGGTGGCTCTCGCGGATCTTTCGAATCGCGGCGTGGTCGACGTCATCGTGGCAAACCAGAACCAGCCCGCCATCCTTTACCGCGACACGCCCGATTCGACGAACCACTGGATCGCCTTCAAGCTGATCGGGACGCGCAGCAACCGCAGCGCCATCGGTGCCGAGGTTGTCGTGGAAGCCGCAGAGCTCACGCAGCGTCGGGTCGTCGACGGCGGCTCGGGCTTCGCCAGCCAGAATGATCGACGCCTCCATTTCGGGCTGGGCCATCGTGAATGGGTGAACCGCGTGGTCATCAACTGGCCGTCGGGCACACGACAGGTTCTGCTTCGACCCCTCATCGACGGTCTGGTGACCGTCACCGAGCCCGATCGCTGAAAGCATGAGCGAAGCAACCCACACCGGAGTTCCGGAGGCCAGCGTGACACGCCGCCTGTGGCAGCGGGCGAGCGACATCGACTCGCGCTACCTCATTTCGTTCCTGGTCACGCTTGTGCTCGTGTCGGCGCAGCTTCGCTATCAGATGGTCGGGGGGTACAATCGCCTCCTACTGTCGCTGGCGGTGTGCACGGCCACGGAGGCGCTCCTTTCCTGGTTCGACCGTGGGAGGGTCGTGAACCTGCTGAGCGCCTACATCAGCGGCATCAGTCTCACCCTGCTCACGAAGCCGCAGGGCGGCGCGATGTGGCCGTTCATACTCGGCGGCTTCCTCGCGATCTCGTCAAAGTACGTACTCCGCTATCGCGAGCAGCACCTCTGGAATCCGACCAACTTTGCTATCTGCGCGCTCCTGCTGCTCGCGCCGGGACATGTGTCGGTGCTCAGCCACCAGTTCGGGAATGACGTCATCACGAACCTCGTCATCTGGACCTTTGGTCTCATCATCGCCGCGCGGGTTGGGGTGCTGCACATCACCTTGGCGTACGTCGCCTCGTTTCTGCTGCTGAACAACCTTCGCGCGGCCGTGTTCGGGCAGCCGGTGCTGCCCGAGATCGCGCCCATTACGGGCCCGATGTATCAGCTGTTCATCTTCTTCATGATCACGGATCCACGCACGGTCGTTAAGGGACGCCGCCCCCAGATCGTCGTCGCGATCACGATCGCGGTCGTGGAATCACTCATCCGGCTCGCATCGGACAAGGGAATGATGCTTCCGACCGCGTTCAATGCGGCTCCGGCGCTTCTTGCATTGGCGACGGTCGGTCCCATCGCGAAGTGGCTCGACCTGAGAGCTGCCGCCAAGCGACTACTTCCGCCCCGCCTTGCCACCTGAACCAGGAATCTTCTTCTGGTTCGCGATGATCGTCTTCTGATTCCCGGGGCATGGAATGCTCGTGCACGCGGGGATTCAGCAACTGACTTTACAACCGCATGGACCCCTCCGCATTCAGCGCGAAAACGCCGGCTCCGGACTCATGCCCCTGAGGGCTGGCAGCGCCGCGAGCAGTTGTTCGCGCGTCATTCCAAGCAACGCGTGTCTTTCAATGAGCGCGTCGAAGTCGACGGGATAGAGGTTGTGCCGACTCGAGTCGGAAAGACCGGCGACATTTCTCGCCCCAATGGCGCTCGCCACCCAGTCAGCGTACGCACGCCGCTCCTCCATCGTGCCTGGCTCGCCGCGCCCCTGCGTGATCTTCCTCACGCGCTGCAACCCTTCGCGCATCAGCGGTGCGAGCACAGGATCATCGACTCCGAGAAATCCCTTCCACGCTGGAGCGGCCTGCGAGCCGAGACGTTGACTGACCTCGGCGAAGGACACGGTGGCGAAGTACAGCATCGCATGCGCAGCGAAAAGGTCGAAGTCCGCCATCGACTCGTACGCCCCCGCGACAAGCACGTCGATCTGGTCTGCCTCCTCGCCAAGCATGCGGTCGTATTGCACGAGTGTTGCCGGGTCCGGAATGCGGCGGCCATGCACCACGTCCTCGAACGCGAGGGCCAATCGCTCCACCGCTCGAAGGCTCCAGGAGATGCCCGTGGAAAACAGCGGATCGACGAACGCAAACGCGTGCGGCATCAGTGCCCATCGGTCGCCTGACGCGCACTGGAGGCGGTGCTGAATACTCGATCGAAAGGCGATCGGCATCACCGGTTTGGCGTCGACGAATGCGCTCGCAATCGACGGATATCGCCTGAGCATCGTGTTCCAGAGTGCGTCCGCGTCGACGTCTTCCTTCACACCGAGCGATTCCAGTCCACGCGGCGTGAGCAGAAAGCCAGCGCTGGTCACGCCATGGTCGAACCCCAGCGAATACATCCACCCTTCGTCGATGAGGTGGTGCACCGCGGCGAGGTGATCGGCGTATGGGCCGTCGGGCAAACCGGCCACGACGTCCGGGATTGCCTTCACGCCCGTAAAGTGGCTGAACACGATTGATGATCGCGTCTGGGTGCGTTCGATGTCGGAGGGAATGGAGAGCAGCCGCGCGAGAAACCCGCCGGGACCACTCGCATCGATGACGAATTGCGTGTGCATCTCGAATGGCACACCACCACGACTCCCGCCAAGCCGAACCCCCCCCGACTCGAACACCGCCGACGCAAGCTCCGCCCGATCACGGTAGTCGACTCCCGCCGCCTGGGCCGCGAGCACGAAATGCTCGTCCACGTCCGCGCGCAGCCAGTGGGTGTCCGCCACAGCGTCTTCAGGGCTTGCCGTCACGAGAAGCCGCTCCGAATCGAGCCCGCGATTCTCGAATGGTTGGTCGGGATGATGCCGATAGAAGGTGAACCCTCGCTTCAACCCGCGGCGAAGCTCCGGGAAGCTCGCGGACCACCTGCCATACGTTGCCAGGCGATAGCAGTCCCCCATTCCGTATCGGATTCCGATTCGCTCGAGAGAGAGATTGGCAAGCGGCGTGGACGACTCACCAATGGCGAAGCGTGGATGCATACCGCGCTCGAGAAGCACCACGTCGTAGGAAAGCACCGCCAACACGCGCGCCATGAGCGACCCGGCAAACCCGCTCCCGACGACGACTACCTCGCAGCGGTTCACGCAGCGATACACTGGTCGCAGTCGATTGGCGGCTGCGCCAACCCCGTGACATTCAACAGATGCAGCCGGTTGATGCGCACGCGACGGCAGGCCTCGCACGCTGGGAGTCGCTCCGCATCCCAGAGGTCCGCCGTCACGACGGCATTGGTGAAGTGCATCGATGCGCCAAGTGCCGCCTCGAGCTCGAGCAACGTCGGCGGCGCAAAGTGGCCGAGGTCCTTGAGTCTTTCCATCTCTCCGTTCCCGCCGCGCACCGGAATGATCGACACGATCGCGGCACCCCGCTCTACCGCGTACTCCACCGCTCGCTGCGTCCACATCAACGATTCGGCAGCCGGCACGTACGGCGCGCCGAGCAGCACGAACACCCTCAGATCGATGCCGTGATCCGATAGAAACCGCGCCGCACTGTCGAAGCGCGACAGGTCGAGTCGCTTGTTCAGGTGCGCCATCGCGCCCGGGTGAATCGTTTCGAGTCCGACGGCGATCTCGAGTCGCCCCGCAATCTGCCGCGCGAACTCAACGGCCTTTGGCCCGATCGTACTGGCGTGCGACTCCACCGTGACCGCGGCAAACGATCGCGTCAGTGCGGCGATTCGCGGAACGTCGTCAGCTGGAACGGCCCGCGTGTCAAAGAAGTTGCTCCCGTTGTAGAACTTGAATCGATCCGGCCGTGACGCACCCAGCGACTCCAGGACGCTCTCCACCTGTCGGGGAAGAGAGCCGCCGGGAGTCGGACCTTCGATCGAATATTGCCACAGGTCGCAGAACGAGCAGGTGAACGGACACTCCGCACCCGTGGCGAAGAGCGTGAGCGCCTGCTCGACACGGCCATCGGGGCGCCGCTCCGCTTCGATGATCGAGCCATGCGCCTTGTACGGATCGACGAACGGCTTCGGCGGCCTGAGACTCCTGATCAGGACATCGCCGCGAAGCGCGGTCACACCGACGCGACGTGCAGCGTCTCGAAGTGGCTGCGGTAGCGCGCCTCGTCTCGCGGAAAGAGGCGCGACACCTCTTGCGTCGCCACCGAGCCTTCCTGGAACCGACGCTTCGCAAACACCGGCATCTCGAGCCCGAGCACCGCCCGAATGCCGCGCGCGACAATCTCGCCCTTCAGTGCGTACAGCCGGTCGTGCGAGCCTTCGGTGAGCGCCGCAAATGGTACCGCCTCCGCCACCGCGATCACCGACGGACGCGCATACGGACTGAACCCATCGAACCCGTACTCACGCGTGCACGCATAGCCCCGCACGCACCCTCGGCTATACCCGCCGGAGTACGTGAGCGAGTGCTTGATCGACTCCACTCCCCATCCTTCCTGATAGAGCATGCGGTTGTTCACCACGCTGCGAATCGTGAGCTCGCTGTTCTCCTCGATCGGGTAGTCCTTGAGGTTCTCGTCGCCTCCGTCGCCGTCGACCAGCAGTCGCCAGTCGGGATATCGCTCCCGGATACCAGCGAGCAAGGCGAGGTTCACCGCAGCGCATTCTACGTCGAGCGGCTTGTAGTCCTCGATGACGGCAACCGCCCGCAGCGGATCGAGCGACTCCGACGACACATCGATGATCTCACCCAGCATCTCCAGCCCCGTGCGGCTCAGGAACTCGTGGGCCTGCCGAGCGTCTTCACCCTGGCCGTCGATCGAGAGCGTGAACGCCTTGAGCCGCGCCGGCGACTGCCCCTCGTTCAGCAATAGCTTGTAGAGGCAGACAAGGACCGCGCCGCTGTCGATACCGCCGGAGAACGAAACGCCGATCGGGGCCGAGGCATCCTGCACCGCGAGCCAGGCGTGGAGCTCGCTGTAAATCGCCTCGACATACCGGCGACCGATGACGTCGAGGTCGGTGCCAAGCGTGGCGCGCGGCGGATCGAAGAAGCGCCGGTGAACTGGATTGGGATCGGGACAGCCGACCAGCCGCAACGTCGTGACGTGATGCGCCGGAACCATCCGCGTGTAGCTGGGGTGGAACTGGCCGAGCCATCCGCGCCGCGCCAGTTCCGCCGCGATCTCGTCGATTCTGTCCGCGACGATCAGCACGGGGCCGTCCGTGGCCTTGGCGAGAAAATACCGCATCGGGCGGTCGAGGCTTCGAGCTAACACGATACGCTGTCCCTCCTGCGCGACGATGGCGAATGAGCCGTCGATGGCAAGCACGGCGTCGGCATCCCCGGCCAGCAACCAGCGTCGAACATCGGATTCGTCAACCGACCAGAGTCGCTGCGAATCCGGCGACATCAGGTTGATGATGCGCGACACTGGGAGCTGTTGATTCATGTGAAAAACATACCCCGTGGCCGACACCTCTGCCAGTATTAATGCTTCGCGACGGCGCGCGTTCCGGTGTCGTTGACTGGCTGTACGCGACGACGTATTGTCTGCGTCTCACGAGTCTCTCCCTGCCACGGATCTGCGATGACGATGTTTGCTCGCGCGCGCCAATGTCTCCTTTTCGGCCTGCTCGTTTTCTTCTTCCTGGCTGGCTGCACGAAGGCGGAAGATCGCCCGTTGTTCAAGCTCCTTGGCGCCGATCAAACCGGAATCACGTTCGCGAACACAATCACCACGACCGACTCGGTCAACGTTCAATCTGACGTCTACATCTATAACGGCGCGGGAGTGGCGGTTGGCGATATCGACAACGACGGCCTTCCCGACATCTTTTTTGCCGGCAACATGGTGTCGAGCCGCCTGTACCTGAACAAGGGTCACATGCGCTTCGACGATATCACCAAGGCGGCGGGCGTGACCACCAACCGGTGGGTCACTGGTGTCACCATGGTGGACATCAACAACGACGGGTACCTCGACATCTACGTGTCCGTGTCCGGCCCGCCGTGGTCCAGCCCATCAGACCGGGCAAACCTGCTGTTCATCAACAACCGGGACCACACGTTCACCGAGGCGGCGGCACGGTACGGTATCGCAGACACCAACTTCACCACCCACGCCGTCTTCCTCGACTATGATGGCGACGGCTGCCTCGATCTCTTCCTGCTCAACAATTCGCCGAAGGATTTTTCCCGCGGCGATGTGGCCACGCACCCGTCGGGCATGCGCGGTGAAACACCAGGCAGCCACAACGTGCTGTACCGCAATACGTGCCATGGCTCCTTCACCGACGTATCCAATGAGGCCGGCATTCTGAAAGAAGGGGGCTATGGACTCGGCGTGGCTGTCGCCGACATGAATGGTGATGGCTGGCCGGATATCTACGTCTCCAACGACGGTGCGCCCAACGACGTCCTGTATGTCAACAACCGGGATGGCACGTTCACCAATAAGGCTGCCCAATGGCTCAAGCATACGAGCATGGCGGGCATGGGCGTGGACATCGCGGATTTCAACAACGACGGCCGGCCCGACATCCTGCAGGTGGATATGATGCCCCCCGACATGCGCCACCGGAAGCGGATGAGCGGCTTCTCCACGTACGGTAGCGTCGCGGAGTATCGCAAACGGGGCTTTCGCGATGATTATGACGTGAACGCCCTGCAGCTGAACAACGGGGTCACGAAGGAGGGTGATGTCATCTTCAGCGATATCGCGCGCCTTGCTGGCGTGGCAGCCACGGATTGGAGCTGGAGTGCCCTCTTTGCCGACTTCGACAACGATGGCCTGAAGGACATCTTTATCGGCAATGGCTATCCCAAGGCAGTCAACGACCTGGACTACCAGACTACGGCAAACGGTGCGCGCCGAATGGGGAACAACAAGCGCGCACTCCAACTACTCAAGGATGTCTACACGTGGGAGGAGCCCAACTACCTCTTCCGCAACAATGGCGATCTGACGTTCACTGACAAGTCGAAACAGTGGGGCATGGGAAAACCGAGCTTTTCGTATGGCGCTGCGTACGCAGACCTCGATGGCGACGGCAAGCTCGATCTCGTGGTGAACAACATCGATGCGCCGGCGTTCATTTATCAGAACGTCCAGCCCAGCGACGATGCGCATCATTTCCTGCGGATCAAGCTTGTCGGGGACTCGCTCAATACACGAGGCCTGGGTACGACACTCACTCTCACGGCTGGAGGAAGGAAGCAGAGCGTCTACTTCTCGCCGGTACGAGGCTTCATGTCGAGCATGGACGATCCCGTGCACTTTGGCGTCGGAAATACTCATAGCGTGGACAGCCTTGAAGTCGTGTGGCCCGACGGACGATTCCAGATTTTTACCAACTTGGCCGTCGATCGAGTCATGGTGGTCAAGGAGGCTGATGCGACACAGAAGAAGGCGCGCGGAACGCCGGCATCGCCAAGGGCGCATTACTTCGAGCCCGTGGCCGCTGGCCAGGGGCTCGACTACCAGCACCACGCTGCGTCGGCGGTCGATTACACCGTCCAACCCCTCTTGCCGTACATGCTCTCCAGCCAGGGTCCTCCCCTCGCCGTTGGCGATGTGAATGGCGACGGACTCGACGACGTGTTCATTGGTGGCGCAGCCGGAGTTGCCGGCAAGCTCTTTCTCCAGCAACACGACGGCAGGTTCATCGAATCATCGCAGGGCCAGCCGTGGGAAGCAGACAAGGCCTATGAGGACTGGGGGGCACTCTTCTTCGATGCCAACGGAGACGGATTGCCGGACTTGTATGTGGCGAGCGGTGGATATCAGCTCGTGCCCCACTCGCCGTTGTTGCAGGATCGCCTCTACCTCAACAAGGGCGCCGGCAAGTTTGTGCGAGCTCCGGCAGGTGCACTCCCCACAATGCTCACGAGCACGGCCACGGTGCGCGCCGGCGACTTCAATGGCGATGGAAGGCAGGACCTGTTCGTCGGCGGCCGGATGAGCACCCGGAATTATCCAGCACCCACCCGGAGCTATATCCTCCGGAATGACGGCGACCACTTTACGGACGTGACTGAGGACGTGGCGCCCGAGCTGGTACATCCCGGCGGCATGATCACCGACGCCGCGTGGGTCGATTTCGATGGTGCTGGCCACCTCGGCTTGGTCACGGTGGGTGAGTGGATGCCCATCCATTTCTACCACAACGATGGTAAGCGGCTGCGCAATGTGACCCAGTCCACGCACCTGCCGCCCATGCGCGGGTGGTGGTACAGCCTTGCCGTGGGAGACTTCGACCACGACGGCCGGCCGGACTTCGTGGTGGGAAATCTCGGGTTGAATCAGGCATACCAGACATCCAGGGACAATCACTTCGGCGTCTACGCGGCCGCGTTCACCGGGAATCAGGATGCGGATGTCATACTTACCCAGGAGGTCGATGGGAGAGAGTTCCCCTATGCCGGACTCGCGTCGCTTGGTCGGGAGATCTACACGCTGGGTGTAAAATTTCCGACATATGGCTCGTTCGCTGATGCTTCCATCGACCAGATATTCGGTGCTCCCGTGTTGAAGGGCGCACTCCACTACCAGGCGGACACGTTCGCCAGCGTCTACCTCCACAACGACGGGGGCGGAACGTTCAGTTCCAGGACACTCCCGAACCTGGCGCAGATTGCGCCGATCAAGGGCATCATTGTCCATGACGTGGACCAGGACGGCAATCTCGACCTGGTCGTGGCGGGGAACATGTACGACATGGAGCCCAATACGACGAGGGCAGATGCAGGCAACGGACTCTGGCTGCGAGGCGATGGCAAGGGAAACTTCTCGCCTGTGCCTCCTGCGTTAAGCGGCTTCCTTGCGCCCTTCAATGCGTCCGGATTGGCGCTGGTCAAGACACCAACCGGGAAGGCGGTGCTTGTCGCCAATACAGGCGGCGCCTTGCAGGCATTCACCATCCGCCAACGCAATCACGGCACCGGTACGTCTGTACCGGTGCCGTGATTGGTTGCCTGGAGAGCGCCCGGTGGCCTGGTGAGCGCTCGGCTGCCTGTGAGCGCTCGGTGTCGTGGTGGCCCCCTTTTGTCGCCCGGAGCGTAGCGAAGGACCTGCTCTCCCCAGCAGGTCCTTCGCCTAAGAATACTACCAGCCGGTGTTCTGCTTCAACCCTGTACCTGCAGCCCCGCCCTTTGACAGTTCGATCTGGAGCGTAGGGATTGGATAGAGTGCATGCCGGGGTGAGAATACGGCCGCGTTGGCAAGCTGAACTCTCCGCGTTTTCTCAACCGCGATGTACGCATTGAGTACCGTCTCGGCCACTCCCCAGCGACGAAGGTCGAAGAAGCGCTGGCCTTCCATGGCGAGCTCCAACCGGCGCTCGTCGCGTACCGCCTGCCGTGCTTCGGTCTTGCTGGCGAACGGCACGGTGTATAGCCCGATCTTGTAATTCGCATACGTGACCGACGGATCGCCGAGCGGCACGGCGATCGTTGCACGATCCTTTCCGGGACCCTGCACCTTCACCGCCGCGCGCGCACGGATCTGGTTCACAATCGCACGGGCGTTCTCCAGCGAGCCCGCTTCCACTTCCGCCTCGGCCAGCATGAGCAGGAGGTCGGCGTAGCGGAAGATGTGGATGTTCACTGAATTCAATTGCTGGTTGTTCCAGCCAACGCTGCTTTGGGCGCCGCTGGACTTTTCATGCACGTTCTTCTTGTTGCTGTAACGGCCGCCATTTGACGGATCCCGGATCCACTCCTTCGTGTGCGGTCCCCAGTCCTTGTACGGCACGCCGTCGCGACCGACCGTGAAATCCAGTCGCGGATCCACCGGCGTCAGCACCGACGCATCGAAGTTGGCGCTGCTGGCATTCCAATTCGCATTAGTCTGCGACGCCGGAAGTCCAGTCACCGCATCCGTGGCAAAGAAGTTGACGAGGTTCTGCGAAGGCTGGTGGAACCCGCAGCAGCCAAACGGGCTACCGGAGTGCGGGAACGTGAGCCGCTCTCCTTCGTTGGCGTTGCCTCCGCTTGACTGCCCATCATTCGCCGAGGCCTGATAGGCGAAGATGGTCTCCTTGCCGTTTTCGAGGTCAAAGAAGCCGGTCCACACGTGGTCGTAACTGGTCTCGAGCGCATACGGACCGTTTGCCTGGACATCCCGCAGCGTGACGAGCGCCTCAGCAAACTGGCCGTTGTAGATCTGCACGCGCCCCTTGTAGGCCTTGGCGGTCCACTGCGTCACCCGGCCCACGTTGCCATTGCGCGGCGTGAGGGGCAGGAGTGGAATGGCAGCATCGAGATCCTTGAGGATCTCCTTCGCCACCTCGTCCTTCGTGGAGTTGGCCTTGCGGAAGTCCGTATCCGTTTCGCGGAAGTATGGAATGTTGCCCCACATGCGCCAGGCCTCGAAGTGATAATGCGCCCGCAGAAAGGTCGCCTCTCCCTCGATGCCCTTCGCGTCTACCGGAAGGATGGCGCCAGGTGATGCGGCGGTGACCTGCTTCAGCAAGTTGATCGTCCCGTTGCTGCGAACGATCCCCTCGTACATGGCCTTCCACTTCTCATTCAACTGGTTGTCGACGCCAGCGGCAGACCACTGGTACTGCTGGATTGGGTCGATGTCGGGCGCATCCGATGCCTCTGTGCCCTTGTACGCGTCGTCGCTCGTGACGCTTCCCCATACCCAATTGCTGACCGCAGAGCCGATATTGCTGCGGTCCAGCTGTCGGTACGCAGCAATCAGCGTACCCTCCACTCCCGCCTTGTTGGCAAGTGTGGTCGCATTGAGCGTTCCCTGCGGCTTTGCGGCGTCCGTGAGGAGATCCGCGCACCCGTATAGGGTGCCGACTCCACAAAGCATTGCCGCCACGCCGAGGAACACCTGCTTCCTCGATCCCTTTATCATCGCCGCTCTCTTGTTGAAGTAAGTCATGGGTTAGAACGAAGTGGACAGGCCGACGCTGACCGTCTTGCTGCTGGGATACACACCGCGGTCAACACCACGATACTGGTCGCGGATGTCACCGCCCGATCCATTCACGTTGGCCGTAGGAAGCGACGGATCCAGGCCGCTGTAGCCCGTGAACGTGAACAGGTTCTCCCCCTGCACGTAGACCCGCGTCGCAGAGAGCCAGCGGGACATTGAGGCCGGCACGTTGTAACCCAACTGCAGGTTGCGCATGCGGACGTATGAGCCGTCTTCCACGTAATAGCTGCTGATCGCCTTGCTGTAGGTGTCGCTCTGGTCGAGCTTCGGGTACTTCGCATTGACGTCCGCGGCCGTCTTCCATGAGTTCGCGAGCAGGTCGCTGCGGACGTTGGTCGAGAAGTCCCGGAACACGTAGAAGTCCTTCTGCGCGTCGAAGATCTTGTTGCCGAATGTGCCGAACACACTGCCATTCAGGTCCCAGTTACCGGCGCGATAACCAAGATCGAGTCCGCCCGTGAAGTTGGGATGCGGGCTGCCAATGATGACGCGGTCGGCCGACGTGATCTTTCCGTCGCCGTTGGTGTCGACGAACTTGATTCGGCCCGGCTTGGCGCCGTCCTGCGTGGGACTGGCGGTCACGTCTGCATCATCCTTAAAGTACCCATTGGCCTGAAGGCCGAAGAACGATCCGATCGGGCTGCCGATCTGGTTGATGATGGCATTTCCGATACGCGTTGAAATGGGACCGTAGAAGAAGTTCTGCACGCCGTCGATGGAAACGATCTTGTTCTTGTACCGGCTGCCCGTGAGGGTGGCATTCCAGTTCACCCCCTGGTGGCCGATGGACAAGTCGTAGCCGCGGTTATTCATCGCGCCGATGTTGACGATCGGAGCGTCGGCGTAACCGGCCGTTCCAGGAATAGCGGGATTGAAGAGCAGCTTGTTCGTCGCGCGGTCGTAGAGGTCGACGACGACGTTGATCGCGCCACCGAAGAACGCGAGGTCAGCGCCGACGTTCTTCGACCGGTTCTCTTCCCACTGCAGGTTGGCGTTGCCCAGTGACGTCTGGCGGTAGCCCGCCACCACCGAGGTGTTGGAGCCTGTGATGTCGTAGTACGTGTCTCCGTTGCTTCCGCCATACTGGTCGACGGTACGGCCTGTCGGAACGGACTGGTTTCCCGTGACGCCGAAGCCGAAACGGAGCATGGCGTCAGACAGGAGGTATTTGTTTTCGAGGAATTTCTCCTTGGAGATTCTCCATCCCAGGCCGAACGCCGGGAACGTTCCGTAGCGGCTGTTCGGCCCCAGGCGAGACGAGCCATCTCGGCGGACCGTCGCGCTCGCGACGTACTTGTCGGCGAAGTTGTAGTCCGCCTTGGCGAAGAGCGACTGGAGCGCGCTGTGGCCGCCGAAGGAGTTGACGACCTTGCTCTTGGCGTCGCCCAACGCGTCCTGCACGAACCGGGAATTGGGGTCGCTGGACAGCAGGTTGCTCAACGATGAGTTGATCGAGCGGTTGGTACCGACAACGGTTTCCTGGCCGAGCAGGGCGGTGAACCCGTGCTGTGACCGCTGCAATGAATACTTCAGCGTATTGCTGAGCGTGAACTCATTGGACGAGTTGGTGTTGTCGTAGATGTTATCGCTGAGGCTCGGCTCGGAATTCTCAGGGGTAATTGGATTGTAGCCATATGACGACCCCTGGTTCACGCTGAACCCGAGACTGCTGCGCAACGCCAGGGTCGGCATCAGCGCGAGGCCGGCGAACACGTTGCCGAACACGCGGTTATTGCCGGTGATGTTGTCGCGCGCTTCGTACGCCGACTTGAGCGGATTGGTGTTGTTGCCCAGCGAAACCGCCTTGCCCGACGCGAAGTGCCCCTGGACATCATAGATGGGCACGACTGGCTGCATCAGGATGTTCTTGCCGATAAGCCCTGTTTCACCACCCTGATCATCCGGAAGCCCGCCATAGTGACGCTCGCCGGAAAGGGCGACGTTCTCGCCGAATGAGAGCTTGCTCCGGTTGAATGAGCTGTTCACGCGGATGTTTGCCCGTCGGAAGTTATTGTAGGCCGCCGTTCCATCCTGATTGAACAGGTTGAACGAGACCCCGTAGCCGTTGTCTTCGCCCGCGCCAGTGATGCTCAGGTTGACGTCCTGCACCTTCCCGGGCGTGCCGAACACCGCATCCCACCAGTTGGTGCCGGCGCTAGCGCCCTGAATCAGGTTAAGCGGGTAGGAATACTTGGTCAGGTCTACACCCACCGGCCGCCCGAAGGCGTCGGTGCCAGTCCGCGTGGAGGTCGCAGCGAACGTGTACTGCGGTATCGTCGGATTATTGGGATCGCCGTAGATGTTGGTCGGTACCGCCAATCCTGCGTTCTCGTAGCTCGCCTTTACAACCTTGAAGTAGTCGAGCGAGTTGGTGATCAGGAACCTGTCGTAGCCATTGGTGGGCGTGGACATTCCGGTCCTGACTGTTGCGACCATCCGCGGCGAGC
>DAIUFP010000038.1:39462-45624 GCA_036844565.1 Gemmatimonadaceae bacterium
AGCCAGTCACGCCTCGCTGCTTCGTTTCGATTAGAATCACCCCGTTGCTGGCGCGCGACCCGTACACCGACGCTGCCGACGCGTCCTTCAGCACCTGGATCGACGAGATGTCGTTCGGGTTGATGAAGTTGATGTAGGAATCCTGCACCGCCACGCCGTCGATGACGTAAAGCGGGTCATTGTTCTGGAAGGAGCTGATGCCGCGGATGCGCACGGTGCTCCGCGAGCCCGGCGAGCCATTGGACGCCACGGTGATGCCGGGAACCGCATCGAGCCGCTGAAGAACGCTGGCCGTGATCGGGCGCTGCGCACTCTCGATATTGATGCTCGACACCGCCCCGGTAATGTCTCCGCGCCGCTGCTCCGTGTAGCCGGTGACGACGACCTCCTCGAGATAGGCGATCTGGGTCATGGTGACGTCGATGCGCGTCCGCGCATTGACCGGCTCCGTGTGCAGGCGCTGGCCGACGAGCGTGTACGACAGGACGGCGTTTGCCGGCACGTTGATCACGTAGCGTCCATTCGGGCTCGTCGCCGTGTGCGTATCGGCACCCTGCACGCGAACCTGGACGCCGGAGAGCGGATAGCCGCTGCTAGACGACACGGTGCCGGTGACGGTGGTCTGCTGCGCCAGCGCGGCGCCGCTCAGTCCGAACAGGATGAGCAGGCCAAGACCGAGCGCGTGAAGGCGATTCGGGAGTTGACTCCAGAGAGACCGCCGGTCCCGCAACTTCTTCTTCATTGTTTTCCTCCGATTGGCGCATGCGTTTTTTGTGCTCCTGGTCCTTGCACGGACGTCAGGCCGAGCCTTTCGATCTGCTGCATTCCTGGGGAAACGGGGGTGGGACTGTCTGGACTACGCGTGCACGCGTTGCCCTTTGTCCACGCTCATGACAAAGGGTGTGCAGGAAAGTCATCAACAGCGACAGCTTCCGACTGGCAGAGGTGTGCGGCGAGGGCCGCGGCAGGAAAACCTGAATACTTGCCCGAACCGGCTTCGGGTCGGGGCCCGGTTGCTGCGCGGGAACAGTCGATCCGTACCTGTCAAACGACGCTCCCCCTCGTTGTCGACGGGCAGCGACTACTCTAGCAAGGGTTCTGAACGAGACGCCGTTACACGGGCGAGCAGATGGTACTTCTTCGGTAACGATCCCGCAAGACGTGCCGAGAAACTGGATGTTTGTACCGCGTTGCGACAAAACCGACCAGCGATCAAGCAGAAATGACCCGCACAGAATTGATCGCGTCACAACATCCGCAAAATCCGCAAAAGTCGTCCGACGCTATTGCTTGTTGCTCACGATGACGATGACGGGACCACCGTTCGCATTCAGGCCGAAGCGATTCTGCGCGTCATTCGGGTCCAGATATCGTATTTCATAGACGCTCTGGAGGGAGAGCGACGGCACGGCCGCGAGAGCGGAGAGGGGCTGCAGCGGGCCGAAATCCATCGAAAACTGAAGAGTGCCCGCCGAGGTATTGGAGAAGCTCAGCGGCGCGGTCTCGCGGAAGAACGTGGGGCGGAGAAATCGGATGGCCCGCATCGCATCCATGCCGAGCAGCACGGGATTCTGCAGCTCCTGATTGCTGATGACGCTCTTGTTCTGGGGCGGCGGCGCGTCGGTTTCGGTGGATCCGGCACTTTTCGCGCACGACGCCGCCAGGAGGAGCAGCGCGGCGAGACAGCGGCGGATGACGGACATGAGAGGCACCTCGAATACGGGGCGGTGACGAGCAAGCAGCGGTCGGTGGGGCCGCGCGATCCCTAGATGTTGTCGAATGCGCGGAGGTTCGGCAAGGCATCGCCGACACATCACACTCGGAATGAACTACGGCCCATCCGTCAAGCGGCAGGCTATCCTAGGCGCCCATGGATTGCGACCATCAGGTCGATCCTCGGTGCCGCGGAAAGCCGACCGAGCACACGGTGCAGAGGGTACCGGCGAAGCGGCGCACAGCCGCTGGAAGCAAACGCGCACTGACCACACACACCTCGATGGCACACCACGTGAGGTGGTTCCACGATCGAAGGGCCGCCCGATGCGGGAGCCCCAAGCGGGCAACGAGTCGTGGATGCGGACCTGACAGTCCCCTACGCGACAAGCTACAAGCTCTAGTGCGGTCCAGCGGACCCCGCCGCCCGCTGCGCTCCGCGCACAATCTCCACGCGCAGTTCAGTCCACCCATCCACCTGCGCGTACTCCACCCGGATGTCGTGCGATCCACCAGTGAGCCGCGCGGTGTTCACCGCCGATTCGTGCGGCGTCCAGTTGTCGATCGCAAGAGTGCCGTCGACGAACACCCGAATGGCGTCGTCGCTGATCGTGCGCAGCGTGTACTCACCCGGCTTCAGCCGTCGACGCGCGCCATTGCCTCGGCGGCGAAGCGCGACGGCGGAAGCCCAGCGATTGCCGGCCGATACCACATGTAACCGAGCCGAGATTCGCGACGTGTGAGCACAGGAGCGCCCTGACGCAGTAACGCGAACTCCTCGACGGAGAGGGTCTTCGCAGCGGTGTCGCGCCACGTGAAGAATCGCACCGCCCAATCAGTGGTCGGCTCGAAGCGCTCGTATGCGAACGCGTACTTCATGCCTGCCGCACGACGCTCGCCGCGCGGCGAGACAGTCGCAGCACCCACGTACGCGAGCCGCAACGCCCACGCGTTCGGTACCGATGGCCGAATGCGGCACAGCGCATGGCGTCGCGCGCGCTTTGCCTCCACCGCACAGCAAATAGCGAGCGCACGGTCATGCCTCTCCCTCCTGCACAATGCTCACGAGTCCCGCGGCGCCACACCTCGTGTCGCGCTGGCGAGAACCGGAGCCCGGTCCAACCCGGCCTCGAGGCGCTCGAGTTCCGCCGGCGAGATGCCATGCGTGATGGAGAGCGCGAACCTGCGCTCCATATACGCCTCGATACTCATCCATTCGCCCTCGAACTGGATGGCCTTCGACCACGCGCACATCGTCACGACGTGTTCGGCTCGGCGAAGCCACACCCATACCACCGCGGCCAGTCCCATCGCAAGGAGCGCGATGCCTACGATGAGCTCCTCCGCGAACCGGCGACGTGACAATGCGCTCTCCACCGCCACCTGGCGACGCTCGAGCAGTGTATCCTCGTTCGCGACTGCACTGCGCACCGTCGCGTGAATCGAGTCCATGAGCCCCCTGCCGCGACCGCTCATGATGATGCGATCCACCGAATCGCGATGACCGGCTTTCATCAATGCCGCGCCGAACCGCAGCATACCGAGTCCAGCCTCCACCAGGCGGTCGAGCGTATCGAGCCGACTTTGCTGGCGTGCGTTGTCAGCGGTGAGCCTTCGCAGGGAGGCCAGTAATTGTCTGGCGGCGTCGCCGGCCTGAACTGAAGGCGCCAGGTACGCCGTATCGCGGGAAAGGAGAAATCCGCGTTGCGCACTCTCGGCCTCTCCAAGGGCCGCGAGCGTTTCGTGCAGCTGATCCTCCACTTCCAACGTGTGCGTTGCCCAACGAAAGGATGAACGAGTCTCCAATTCGGCGGAGCGATTGAGGCGGAGTACCAGTACTCCACTCGCGGCGATTGCCACGAACGCGAGGGCGCTCCAGACAAGCGGCCGCCGCCAAATGCCCTTGGCTCTCGCACTCGATTGTTCTGAAGTGAGATGTCGGGGTGGGTGCGCTGACCATAGCGGCGCCTCGCGATTGAACTTGCACCGCACCACTGCCAATCGCCACTTGCCGCTCTGTACGTTGCCGTGGTTTCGAGATCACGACGCGCCCAATCTCGAACGTCTGTCGTGGCGACGGCGAAGATTTGTGCCAGATCGGCCGAGCGGAACCGTCCTTGCGTTTCGAGGCGACGAGGAAATACCCAAGCTGAGCGGAGATCTCCCCAGGTCGGCGCGGTCGCGACGAAATTAGGGACCTTTGTCACTGCCAGCGGCACTGACCTCACGCGATAGTGCCAACGAAAGACCCCGCACTGGCGCAAGCGAGTACGGGGCAATCGTTTAGACAATGGGCCTGAGAGGAGTTGAACCTCTGACCTCACGCTTATCAGGCGTGCGCTCTAACCAACTGAGCTACAGGCCCCATTCTGGTAGAGCATCGGAATTTATCTACGTAACCTGCTCTGGTCAATCGGATTAGCGCGGTCTGTGGCGACGATCTCGCGCTACCATGGTCGAGCGTGAAGCATGCGGGAGATCGCCGGCGCCTCCACTGCGGAGGAGAACAACGGGCCCTGCCCATGCGTGCACCCGATGTCCTGGAGCGTCGTCAGGTGACTCGCCGCGGCGATCCCCTCCGCAACGACATCGAGGCCGAACTCTCGCGAAAGGCCGACGACGGATCGCACCAGCCGGAGCGCTCGCTCGTCCCGGTCCATGCGGTTCACGAGCGCATGGTCAATCTTCACGCCATCGAGCGGCAGGCGCTGCAGAAACCCGAGGGGCGAGTTCCCCTTCCCGAAGTCATCCATGTGGATGACCGCTCCCACGACGCGGAGCGACTGCATCACGCCATACGCGCGCGCGATGTCACGCTCCACCACTTGCTCGTTGACCTCGAGCACGAGGGATCGCGGCGGAAGTGAATAGGTGCGAATTGCCTCCGTCACGTCGTTGAGGAACCCGACGGCGTTGAACTGCCGTGCCGAGAGGTTCACGGCAATGCTCAACGGACTGCCGAGTGGAGCATCACGGTTCCATTCCACGACCTGACGGCAGGCCTCGTGGAGGACGCACCGACCAACTTCGGAGATGATGTCCAACTCCTCCGCGACGCCGAGAAAATGCGAGGGCAACATCAATCCACGCGTGGGATGTTGCCAACGCACAAGCGCCTCGACGCCCTCGATCTCGCCCGTGGCGAGTCGCACGATAGGCATGTAGTGCAGCACGAACTCGTTCTGCGCCACGGCGTCGCGCAACTCGTCCTGCAGGCGACGTTTGGCGCGCGCTTCGGCGGCAATCGCCCAGTCGAAGACGACGGGCTTTGGCTGGATGTCGGTGAGCGCCGCGCGCTTGGCGCGCGTCATGGCGAGGTCGGCGCCGCGAAGCATGTGCTCCGCAAGCTCCGCGGACGTGGTGCTCAGTGATATGCCGATGCTGACAGTGAGCAGGATCTCTTCCTTGCCCACCACGGTTGGCTTGGAGAGCACCTCGCGAAACCGTTGCGCCACGTGCTCCGCCATGTCGGCGCCCTCGATGCGCTCGATGAGCACGGCGAACTCGTCGCCGCCAAGCCTCGCGACACACGCGCTGGCGCCGGCGGCCTGGCGCAACCGCTTCCCGATGGATGCGAGCAACAAGTCGCCAACCTGATGCCCGAAGCGATCGTTGACCGTGCGGAAGTTGTTGATGTCGAGGAAGAACACCGCGATGAGCTCGTCGTCCGGTACGTGCAGCGCGTTCGGCGAGTCGCCGTTGTTGCTGGGCCGGTGAGTGAGCGTGGGCCGCTCGAGCGCGAATCGGAGCCGGTCAAGGAGGTTGGCGCGGTTCGCGAGGCCGGTGAGGGCGTCGTGATTGTTGTAGAAGCCCATGCGGCGCTCGTTCGCTTCGTGCTCCGCGAGGGAATGGCGCAGCTCCCAGTCGGAGGCGGCCGTGGATGCGAACTGTTCGAGCATCAGCTCGTCGTCGTCACTCCATTGCGTCGGTTCGGGATCGGCGGCGCAGAAGACGCCGATCAGTTCCCCGGTGCTGGCGCGGATGGGGACGCCGAGCAGCGATCGGATGCCGAGTTCGCGAGCGGCGTACTCCTCGGGCGCGCCGTTCGAGTCACCCGTGTCGCGGAGGATGACAGGCCCTTCGCTGATGCGTTCGCCGATGCCGGAGCGCCAGAAGGCGCCAGAGTCATGCGACACCCATTGTGGGAGCCCGGGGCCTGCCCCGAAGGAGCGCCTGTCGCTGCCGGTGAGAATGATGAAGGCAAAGGGGGCGCGAACGGAGGCGGCAGCGAGTGAGACCAGCCGTTCCATGGCGGCGGCGAGTGGTCCGTGGACAGGCAGGGCGGTGCCCGGCTCGGAGGCGTGGGTGTCGTGCGACGCCTGCTCGGTCGCAGCAGTTGAGTTGGAGGTCATCGTGGTGAACGACTGCCGTGCGGTGCAATTGTAACCGTTGCCGAGTAGGGGAGTGCGGTAACGGGCGGGGGGGGAGGCAACGAAAAGCGCCTCGGCG
>DAIUFP010000039.1:0-38598 GCA_036844565.1 Gemmatimonadaceae bacterium
CGAGCGCAGCGGTCCTAATCGCCCGTGCGGCTTGACTACTTCCTAAGTAGGTCAAACCCGCAGAGTACGCGTCACATTGCAATTCATTTCCGCGAGCACCATCCTCTTCCTTTCCTTTTCTTCACTTTGTCAGACCGTCAAACCACCGACGGGCCGACGGCACTATCGCTGGCGATTAGAGCGTAGGGGCCACACCCGTTCCCATCCCGAACACGGTCGTTAAGCCCTACAGCGCCGATGGTACTCCGTCCGAGAGGACGCGGGAGAGTAGGCCATCGCCGGCACCTTGTAGAAACGCCCTCGAGCGCTCCGCGCTCGGGGGCGTTTCGTCTAACAGTCACACAGTCACACAGTCACACAGTCGGACAGTCGGACAGTCGGACAAGAAAACACCGTCACATCCGAATCGGCGCAGCGCTCATTGCCACGATTCACAAAACTGCGGGGAGCGAGTCTTGCCTCCCTCGCGATCATGCAGATCCCGAAATCCGCCATTGCCGTCGCCGCCGCCGGCACTGTCGCCGCAACCGCCGTTTTCGCCCGACGCGAGCGCGCAGGCCGCCTCAGTGCCGAACGATTCGCCGCCGCAGCACTCGAAGCGCTCCTCAAAGCCATCGATGCCAATGACGCGCAGACCGGCGCACACGTGAGGCGCGTGGCCAACTACGCCCTCGTTCTCGCCGACGCCGCAGGTCTCGACGAACACGAGTCGCGCAGCGTCGAACGCGTCGCACTATTTCACGACATCGGCAAGATCCACGAAGCGCTGTTCGACATCATTCACGACCACCGTGAGCTGACGCACGCCGAACGGCGCGCGATCCTCACCCACCCACAACGGGGCGCTGACGTCCTCGCGCCACTCAACAGCTTCTATCCCGAGCTCGCTCGCGGCGTGCTCCATCACCACGAGCGGTGGAATGGCACGGGCTATCCCCGTCAGCTCAAGGGCAAACGAATCCCGCTGACCTCCCGCATCGTGGCGATCGCCGACACCTTCGACGCCATCACATTCCATCGCCGCTACAGAAAGGGCAGGTCGGTCGAAATCGCGCGCGACATCATCGTGGAGGAACGCGAAACAACCTTTGATCCGGAGCTGGTCGACCTGTTCATCCTGCCGCCGGTATTCGCGCGCCTTGTGCAGACCGAGCGAGAAGTCGCCACGTGGAAGGTTCCGGTCCACCAGCGGCGGACGGGACTCGAAGAAAAAAACGTCCCCGACATCAGCTTCCGGTGGCGTCCTGGGCGGCACGGAGGTCTCGGGCAGCCCGCATCGGATCTGCCGAGGAAAACAGCGCGCTGATCACCGCGACGCCGGCTGCCCCTGCGATCATGACAGCTCCAGCATTCAGCGCTGATATGCCTCCGATAGCGACCGCCGGTATTCCGCACCGCCGCGCAATTTCGGCGAAGCGCACAAGCCCGATCGCTCGGCTCGCGCCGTACGTCGCTGCCGCGCCGAATACCGGGCCGATGCCGACGTAATCCGCGCCCGCCACGCGCCCGGTTTCTTCTTCGTCACCCACCGACGCGCCGATGATGAAGCCGAGCGGCACGACACGGCGAAGCGCCGCCGGCGTGATACCATCGACATTCACGTGCACACCCTGCGCACCCGCCGCGAGGGCAACGTCGGCGCGCTCATTCACGAGCAGCGGGATGTCCGGCAACGCAGTACGAAGGGCGCGCGCAACGTCGACCAACGTGCGGGGATGTTCGTCCGCGAGGCGGAGCTGAATCATCGTCGCACCACCGGCGACTGCAGAACGCGCGCGATCCGTAAGCCCGGGAATGCCATCGCGCAGCGAATCCGTGATCGCGATGAGCCGAAGCACCGCCGGATCGAACCGCGGCCGCGAGTCCACTACCGCTTCTTCGGCGACTCGCGCGCAGGCATCGCCTGCGGCGACGAAACGGAACCTGGAAGCACGTTCGCCGGAGCGACACGCGAGGTGTCGCGACGCACCGCGGCCAAGGAATCCCACTCCTGTCGCGCGCGCTTGACGGCCGCCGCATGCGCGGTGAAGTCCCTGGTAAACTCGTGATGACCGTCAGGATGTGCGACGAAGTACAGATACGGAACGTTGGCGGGATTGAGCGCGGCAACGATCGACGGACGACCCGGCGACGCAATCGGACCCGGAGGCAGCCCCTTGTTGCGATAGGTGTTGTATGGGGAGTCGATCTCGAGGTCCTTGTACAGCACGCGCGAAACGTGGTGGCCAATGGCGTACTGGACCGTGGGATCGGCCTGAAGGCGCATCCCGGCCTTGATGCGATTCAGGTACACCGCGGCGATGACCGGCCGCTCCTCTGGGAGCCTCGCCTCCTTCTCGACGATCGCGGCGAGCGCCATGACGTCGTTCCGACTCATGGCGCGCGCCTGCAGCTGTTGATCCCATTCCGGCTGCCACACCTGCCGGAACCGATCGACCATGAGCTTGACCGCCGCACGTGCGGTTGTCCCGTCCGGAAACACGTAGGTGTCCGGAAACAGGTAGCCCTCGAGCGTTTCGGTTGGAATGTCGAGCGCGTGCAGCAGCGCCGTATCCCGCACGGCCGCGCGAACGGAATCCACTGGTGTACCGAGTACGTGCGCGAGCTGCGGGACGATCTGCTCGAGCGACCATCCTTCGGGAATCGTGATGCGCTGTTCGACACTCTTGCCCCCCTGCAGCACGTCGAGCACCTCGCCCCACGAGAGCCGCGGACTGATGACGTAAGTGCCCGCGCGCAGCGACCGGTCGCGCCGCTCGATCATTCCGTAGAGCCGAAATGCCGTGGCGTTGCGTATGACGTGCGCTTTCGCAAGCGACTCCGCGGCCACGCGCAGATTGGCGCCTCGTGGAATGACGACTTTCACGTTGGCCGAATTGACGTCCCGACACGACGCGAGCGTGGCGATGGCCGCGACCGACAGCAATGCGCGCATGCGACGACTACGAGGGATCCGCATCAATGCCCTCCAGCGGATCCACGGCGGGAAGCGTCTGCATGCGCATCGCCTGCTGGAGCAGCACCGTGGCGGCCAGGGCGTCGACGTCCGCCTTCCGTTCGCGCGTCTTGCCTCCCATCTCTCGAACGGCGCGCAATGCGACGGCGGTGGTGAAGCGCTCATCGACCAGCGCGACGGGCAGCGACGTTCGCCGCGCGAGCTCCGACGCCACGCGCCGGCATTCGAGTGACCGCACCGTGTCATCGCCCTCGCCGTCGAGGGGAAGACCCATGATGATGCCGAGTGCCTCGAGGGCGGTCGCGCGGCGCACGATCTCCGCGATTGGTGCACGCTTGCCTGCGCGGCGCTCGATCGCACCAGCGGGCGTCGCAATGGTGCCGGTCGGATCGCTGATCGCGAGGCCGATGCGCCGCTCGCCCCAGTCGATTGCCATCCAGCGACCGCGGTCGGCGGGCATCATCGGCATTTGGAGCTGTTCACCCCTCACGCATCTGCACGAAGAATTCCTTGTTGTTCTTCGAGCGCGACATCTGCTTGAGCAGGAACTCGATCGATTCGGCTTCCGGCATGTGCGCGAGGAACGTGCGCAACAGCGTGACACGATTGAGCTCCTCGGGCGTGAACAGCAGCTCTTCCTTGCGCGTCCCCGATCGGTTGATGTCGATCGCGGGGTAGATGCGACGCTCGGCGATCTCGCGAGCGAGTACGAGCTCCATGTTGCCGGTGCCCTTGAACTCCTCGAAGATCATCTCGTCGGCGCGCGAGCCGGTTTCGATGAGCGCGGTCGCGATGATGGTCAGTGACCCACCGTCGGCAATGTTGCGGGCCGCGCCAAAGAACTTCTTCGGCTTCTCCATCGCCTTTGCGTCGAGGCCGCCCGACATGATCTTGCCACCGCTGGGAATGACGGAGTTGTGCGCGCGGGCCAATCGCGTGATGGAGTCGAGCAGGATGACGACGTCACGCCCGGACTCGACCAGGCGCTTCGCCTTCTCGATGACCATCTCGGCCACTTGGACGTGTCGTGTGGCCTCCTCGTCGAAGGTGGAGCTGATGACCTCGCCCTTGACCACCTTCTGCATGTCGGTGACTTCCTCGGGGCGCTCATCGATGAGCAGCACGATGAGCACGACCTCCGGATAGTTCTCGGCGATGGCGTTCGCGAGCTTCTGGAGGAGGATCGTCTTGCCGGCACGCGGCGGCGCGACGATGAGCCCACGCTGCCCCTTTCCGATGGGCGCGATGAGGTCCATCACCCGCATACTGAGGTCGCCCTCGGCCGTTTCGAGGCGCAGGCGTCCGTCGGGATAGCGGGGGCGGAGATTCTCGAACTCGATACGTGTCTTCGCCGCGTCGGGCGCTCCACCGTTCACCGATTCGACCTTCAGCAGCGCGAGGTAGCGCTCCCACTCCTTGGGCGGTCGAACGTGTCCGCCGACGGTGTCTCCCGTGCGCAGGTCGAAGCGCTTGATCTGCGAGGGCGAGACGTAGATGTCGTCGGGGCTGTAGAGGTAGTTCCAGTCCTGGCTGCGGAGGAAGCCGTAGCCTTCGGGGAGCACTTCGAGGACGCCTTCGCCGACGAGGGTTTCGCCGTTCTCGAGCAGTTTTTGCTCGATGCGAAAGGTGAGGGCGTGTCGGTCGAGCGCATCGCGCCCTCCGAGCTCGAGCTCAGTGGACAGGACATTCAGCTCGGGCAGGGACTTCCGCTTGAGCTCAGCGATGTTCACAGGGCCGTGTGGAGCGGAAGGAGGGAAGGACGGTCACGTCGTGTGGCGGCAGGAGTACGGGCACGAAGGAAAACGATGCGCTGAAGTTCAGAAGACGATGTAACGAAGCGGATGCTTCTTGACGTCGGCAAAAAGGAGGGTCATCTGTCGCTCCGCCTCGATCACGCCGTTCCCGATCGCGCTATCGTGGAGGACTCGGCCGGCCGTACCGTGGGACTCGTCGAGTTGCGCGCGAATGAGCGAGAGCTCGTCGCGCAGGGAGCCGACGTTGTTCAAGAGGGTGCTGTCCTTGCGAAATCGGCCGAACGAAGTGTTCGGGGAATCGAGCAGCGCGCGCACCGAGTCGACGCCAGCAAGGGTTGTCGTGACGCGACGCGTTAGGCCACCCGAGAGGATTCGGCCGACTGTCCCCTCCCCGTTCAGCTTTGCATACAGCTGCCCCGTCAGCGCGACGGTGTGCGGGAGCGCGGGCAATCCGGGTCCACCTGGTCCGTTCATGAACGCCCCGGCCGAGCCTCTCGTTGAGGAGAGCTCACCCGCGAGCAGTTTCACGTTGTTGATGATCGCCGGGAACTGCCGAGAGGCAACACTGAACTCGCCGGTTGCGCGTTCGGCGTCGGCTTGAGGGTGCGTGGTGACCGTGTCGCCGGGGCCAATGACGCGGGTCCTCACCGTGCCAGGCGTGAAATAGACCACGGGAGCCCCGATCACCGATCCGCCAGCCTGTATTTGTGCGACGGCGTCCTTGTGAATTGCGGCGCGGTACTTCTCGAGCACCGCCATGCGAATTTCGATGCGTGCCGATGTGTCGCTGGTCTGCGGGGGGCGGAAGTCGATGGCCAGTACCTTTCCCACCTTCTGACCGTTCAACCAGACCTCGGAGCCCACGAGTAGCCCCCGCGCCTCGCCGACGTGCGCGTACAGCAACATGGTATCGCCATGCAGGGTGCCGAGTCGGGAGTATTTCAGGGTGGCGGCCGCAATGACGATGATCGCAATTACCGCGATCAAGCCACCACGGACGTCAAACCATGAGAGCCGGCGCGCCATCGGGCGTGTGGTGGGGTGGGGGCGGTGGCAGGGAGGGTTGCTCCGGTGGGGAGCAAGTGCCGGACCAGTGTATGCGGATCAGTCGTGCGGACCTGTGCCGGCGGGTTGCAGCCCCGCCGAATGCAAGAAGACGGGGGGCTCGTCTGGTCGATGCGCGCGGCGGGAGTCGAACCCACGACCTCTTCCTTCGGAGGGAAGCGCTCTATCCAGCTGAGCTACGCACGCAGTGGGGCAAATGCCCCCGTCGCGCTACCGGCACGCGAGCCCCTGAAATTAATCCATCGCCAGGGCGCTCACAAGCAAAGCCCTGACGGATGCGCTACCGTGGCAGCGGTCCGAGTGCCCAATGTGACGAATGGAGACGTTCCCGTAGTTGTTGAGGACATATGACAGACCGCGCAATCATTCAACGGGTGCTGGCCGGCGACACCGAGGCGTTTGGAATCCTCGTGGACCGGCACTACGACCGATGCGCGCGGATCGCCTACCGCATCCTCGGCAATCGCGAGGACGCGGAGGAGGCTGTGCAGGACTCCTTCCTCAGGGCGTTCCGTGCGCTCGCCAGCTACGAAGACCGCGAGCGCTTCGTTGCGTGGGTGACGCGCATTCTTGTAAACCAGTGCCGGACCGTTCGCGCGAAGTCCGAGCGGCGTGAAGCGGTGTTCAGCGACGACGTGGACCCCGAGTACGCGGCGCGCCGTGCGGGGACTGACGCAGGCGACGACGACTGGCCCGATCTCGATCGTGCGCTGGCGATGCTGCCGCCTGAACAGCGCGAGGCCGTCGTGCTTCGCTACAGCGACGATCTAACGTATGAGGAAATGGCGCGCGTGACGGGCGCCGGCGAGTCCGCGCTCAAGATGCGCGTTCAGCGCGCGTTCGTGCGGCTTCGCATGATTCTCCAGGAGGTCTCCAGTGTCTGACATCGAGTTCGAGCAGCGGCTGCAGCGGGCGCTGAATGCTCCCGCCACTCCGCGGCCACGCGGCAAGGAAGCGATTATGGTTCGGGTGCGGCACGCGGCCCGCGAGGAGCAGCGTCGGCGAATGATTCCGCCCTCGTTTGCCCGAACGGCGCGACACTCGCTCATCGGCGTCGCCCTTGCGGCCGGGATCGGCTCGATCACGACAGTTTCCGGGCTTACGCCTCTCGCGGGGATGCGACACGAGGGGAATGGGGCGACGAGCGTGGTGATTGGCGATTCGGTCGTGGACCGGCTGCGGGACACGTTGCGTATCGTGCGTCTCATGTTCGATGATTCCGCCGCGCGACGCGTTGCCGTCGTCGGGGATTTCAATGCGTGGAGCGCCGACGCGACTCCGATGCGACGCGACCCGCAGAGCGGACGCTGGGAGACGCGGCTCGCCTTGCACGACGGAGAGCACCGCTACGCGATCGTGGTGGACAACACCAGATGGGTCGGGGATTTCGCTTCGAGGCAGGCGGGCACGCCTGGCCACGTCTATTCACTCCTCCACGTCATTCGCGCATCGAACTGACGCAGGCGCGGCAGTCACACCACAACCACGGAACACTCTGGTGCGAAGTTCATCATTCGCGCCGGTTCGGCTCGCGCGCCTCATGCGCACAGCCGCGGCCGCCGCCTTGCTCATCGGATACGTCGATCTCGTCAGGGGTGGTACGACGATCGCGCCCGCACTGCTCGTGGTTGCCTATGTGATTCTTGTGCCCGCGGCGATCGTCACATGGCGATGAGACCCGGTGCGTCGATGCAAGCGGGCCGCGCTGCGCCCTCATACGGGATTGCCACGCTCGTCGGACTCGCCGTCCTGTGTCTCTATCTCGTCACACTCGCGCCGACAACGGCGATGTGGGACGCCAGCGAGTACATCACGGCCGCGTATACCCTGGGCATACCGCACCCACCGGGGAATCCGCTCTTCGTGCTGCTCGGTCGCGTAGCGTCACTCGTTCCGGTCGGATCGGTGGCACTGCGCATCAATGCCCTCGCCGCCGTGTGCAGTGCCGCGTCTGCCGCGCTGTGGTTCCTCGTCGCGGAGCGCGTGCTTACCGCCTGGTCGACGGAGCGATGGACGCGTACGCTCGCGGCGGTCGTCGCGGCGGTGCTTGGCGCCACGGCGTTCACCGTGTGGAACCAGAGCGTCGTGAATGAGAAGGTGTACACCGTCTCACTGGCATTCTTTGCCGTCGTTTCGTGGCTCACGGTCAAATGGTGCGACGCACCCGAGGGCCGAGCCGCTGACAGGCTGCTCGTGTTCATCGCGTATCTCATTGGTCTGGGGTACACGAATCATCCGGCGGGTCTCCTGGTCGGTCCGGCCGTCGCGGTCGCGGTCCTTGTCCGTAAGCCTGGCACAGTGCTGCGCTGGCGACTGATGCTCGCTGGTGTCCTTGCCCTGACGCTCGGCCTGACGCCGTTCGCGGTGGAGCCGATTCGAGCGGGATGGCATCCCGTCATGAATGAGGGTGAGCCCACCGGATGCACGACGTCGATCGGCGTGGCTTGCACGTTTTCGCGGACGACCGCCGTGCGGCTGATGGCGAACATCAATCGTGATCAGTATGGCAAGCCCGATCTCTCGCTCCGGCAAGCGCCATTCGGTGCGCAGATGGGCATGTGGTGGCTTTACTTCAAGTGGCAGTGGCTGCGCGATGCGCGGGGCACGCAGCCGACCACGCAAGCCATTCTCGCGCTCACCTTTCTCCTTCTCGGTGTGCTGGGCGGCATCACCCATTGGCGACTGGAGCGCGCGTCGTTCTGGTTCTTCGGGCCGCTCGTGCTCACCGTGACGTTCGCCCTGGTCTTCTACATGAACTTCAAGTACGGCGCATCGCAGTCGCCGGAGCTCACGAACGTGGTGCGGGAGGTACGAGACCGCGACTATTTCTATCTCTGGAGCTTCTCAACGTGGAGCGTGTGGGCGGCACTGGGACTCGCGACGGTCTGGCGGGCGCTGGCAACCCGCGCACGCGGCGGCGGCAGCGCACGCTGGGTGACCACCGCTCCGGTGCTGCTCCTCGGCATCGTTCCACTCGTTGGGAACTGGCGGGATGCGTCACGCGCCGGCGAAACGGCGACGCGCGAGTGGGCGCATGATCTACTCAACTCGGTCGAGCCCTACGGCATTCTCGTCACGATGGGCGATAACGACACCTTTCCCCTCTGGTATGCGCAGGAGGTAGAGGGCGTGCGTCGCGACGTCACCATCGCGGTCACCTCGCTGCTCAACACCGATTGGTATCCGCGCGGTCTCCAGCATCGAGCGCTTGGAACGTATGATGCCGCGAGGGGACCGGCGATCTACCGCAGTATCACGGCAGCGCGTCCGGCCGCACCACTCTTTTCCTTGAGCGACACGGAGCTCGATGCCGTACCGGACTACATCGACGTGCGGGAGCCACAGGTGTTCCAGGCAGGCACGCTGAGGGCGATCGTGGACCCGCGTCAACTCGAGGTGGGTGTGCCGACGCGCGGAGACCTCATGGTCCTTCGGCTCATCAAGGACAATCTTGGGACACGACCGGTGTACATCGCGCGAACGTCGGGCAACTATGTCCAGGCGCTCGGCCTCGCGCCCTATTCGGTCATGGAAGGTCTCGCGTTCAAGATCAACTCAACGACTGTCGCGTCGACGCCCAATGTCCTGCCAACGGCGGGCGGGGTTCATCTCGACGTGACTCGAACGCTTACGCTCTGGGATCAGTTCGGCGCGCCGGCCGCGATTGTAAGACGCGGCGATTGGGTCGACCGGCCATCGGTCGGCATTCCCTTCGTCTACGTCACCACGGCCCTGATGCTCGCCGATGCCGTCATGACACAGGGCGACACTGCGGAGGCGGGAAAGCTGCGCCGGACAGCGGTAAATGTGGCCGAAGCCACTCGCCTGCTCGATCTTCTGATGCCGCAGTCCGAGGTGCAGCCGGCAGCGGCGCCTGCAAGTGATCTGCCGCGCGCCAAGGTCGTGCCGGTAAAGCCGTAGCGGACATGCGGCCGCGCTGGCAGGATCATCAGCGACCTCACATGTTTGCGCATGCATCAAGTTGACACAGACGGCACGAACCATCGCAACCCCACGGGATGCTGCGCCTCCTGACCTTCGGAGGGCTGAGTCTCGTCAACGACGGCGTCCCCGTTACCGGTGCCGCATCCCAGCGGAGCAGGCTGGCGTTGCTCGCCGTTCTTGCGTCGAGCGGCGCGTCGGGTATCTCGCGCGACAAGCTGCTCGCGTTGCTGTGGCCCGAGAGCGATGAGGAGCGCTCTCGCCACGCACTGAAGCAGGGTGTTTACGCGCTCCGGCGCGACCTCGGCAACGAGAACGCGATCGCCGGGACCGCGACGCTCTCACTCGACCCTGCGGTAGTGCCCAGCGACGTGCGCGAGTTCGACGAGGCGCTCGCTCGCGGGGACGACGCTGCAGCGGCCGCACTCTATGCGGGCCCTTTCCTCGACGGGGTATTCATCAAGTCGGCCGCGGAGTTCGACCAGTGGGCGGCGGGCGAGCGCAGTCGACTCGAGCGCGCAAACCTCGATGCCATTGGTCGGCTGGCACGCGCGGCGGAGACGTCGGGCGATCACGCGGCGGCCGCACACTGGTGGCGACGTGCCGCGGCCGCCGAGCCGCTCAGTGGCCGCGTGGCACTTTCGCTGATGCGAGTGCTGGCAGACTCCGGGGACGTCAGCGCGGCGATTCAGCACGCGCGTGTCCATGAGGCAATCGTCAAGGGCGAGCTCGATTCTCCGGCCGATGACGCGGTGCTGGCCTTCTCGGAAGAGCTTCGGCGCGGTGAGTATGTGCCGCCGTCACGCTCGGTCAAGACAGAATCGGCACGAGTGGCATCGGTGCTGGTCACGAGCGATGGTCCCGATGCGTTGGCTCAATTAGGCGTCGATCCGATTCGGGCAGACGCGCCCGCGGAGACGGCGCCGCAATCGAATGTCGCCGACAGCACCGAAGCCATGGTCGGCCCAGCGCGGCGCGCGCGATCACCGTGGCGCCGGCGGCTCATTGCAATCGCGCTTGTCGGCGTGGGCGTCGTCGTGGGTCGACTGCTGCTGCCGACTCTCCGGTCCGGAACTTCGGCATCAACGAGTGACGTGGCCGGTAACGCGAGTCGGCGAATCGTCGTCGCCACTTTCGAGAATCGGACGGGCGACAGCCACCTCGACCCACTCGGCGAGCTCGCCGCGGATTGGGTCGCACGCACCATGCTCGAAGCGGGGTTCGAGGTCGTAGACTCGCGCACGTCGGCGACGATCAATCGCATGCTGGGGGCGTTCGGTCCAGCCGGCACAGCGCACGATCGCGCCGCCGCTCTCGCCAAGCAAACCGGCGCAGCCACTGTCGTGACGGGCAGCTACTACCGGTTGCGCGACTCGCTGCAGTTCGAGGCGGACATCATGGATCCCGCGCGTGGCGTGATCCTGCATGCGGTCGGTCCGTTGCGCGGTCGTGCAGACGATGCGCCCGCGCTCATCGGCGTACTATCGAACCGCGTCACGGCGTCGCTCGCTGCCTCGACGGATTCGACCGCCGGCGCGAGCACGGCTCGCCTCGGCGAGCCACCGTCGGTCGAAGCGTTCGAGCACACGTCGCGCGCGTGGGAGATGTTCTTCGCACGGCCTGCGGACACGACAGCCGTCTTCGCTGAGCTGGCACTCTCGTCCGCGATCGACTCCTCCTATGCGGCGCCGAAGCTGATGCGGGCGTACGTCCTGGACGTGAAGGAGCAGTGGGCGGGGCTCGCGACGACCGTCGCCGAGCTGGAGCCGCGACGTAGCCGGATGGGACGGTCGGAGCGCGAGGCGCTGGCTCTCTTCGAGGCGGACCTGCGCGGCGACCTGCTCGGACGCCTACGCGCGTCGCGAGAACTGCTGCGCCTGAGTCCCGGCTCGGCGGACATCGCGTTGCTCGTGGCGGTTTCCGCCACGTACCTGGGTCGATTCGCCGAAGCGCACGATGCACTCGTTGCGGCGAGTCCCGACCGAGGCATCAACCTCGTGTCACCGATGTACTGGGCGTGGCGCGGGATGGACGAGCACCTGCTAGGTCTTCACGGTGACGAGCTTTCGTCGGCGCGTCAGGAGTGGCGCCGATTTCCGACGAGCCCGACGAGCGCGATGTCGGTTGCGCGGGCCTACGCCGCGCAGGGCAATGTCGTGGGGCTCGACTCACTGCTGGCGCGAGCCGGACTGAATGCACCGGCGCCGCGCCGGGAAGCCCGCTGGCTGGCCATGCTCGCCGCTCGCGAGCTGCGTGCGCATGGGCGCACGAGCGGGTCGGTCGCGTTGCTCAACCGGGTTGCATCGCTGCCGTCCACAGCGCAGCCGTCGCGCGAGGACCTTCAGCTGCGCGCGCTGGCGCTGTACGAGGCGGGAAAGCTCGCCGACGCTCGTAACGCGTACCATGCACTTCCGGGAGGCGCATCGGACATCGAGGTTGTCGGTCGACTCGGCGCAATCGCGGCTCGCACCAATGATTCGGCCACCGTCGCAGCGACGGATCGACGGCTAGCGCAGTGGCCCGCGAAGTACGCATTCGGGCTGCCGTCGTACTGGCGCGCGCGGATACTGGCGCTCAGCGGCCGCGGCAGCGAGGCGGTCACCATGATTCACACCGCGGTGCTCGCCGGATATCGACCCTACGACCTGGGGACGATCACTCTCCACGACGACGGAGACTTCGCGGCATTGTGGAACGATCCTAGCTTCAAGGAGCTCATTCGAGCGCGAGCCGGGCCCGCTATCATCCCGTAAGCGATACCCGAATGTGAGCTGACTCTCCAGTGACCGGTTGATGACTGACCTGGCGCAGGTTTGATTCGCTCGATCCCCTCATACCGTGTCCGCCATGCGTTTCGTCGCCGTCGCCTCGTTGCTAGTCGTTGCCGCCACCGCGATTTCAGCGCAGCAGCCCGCCTCCGCACCAACTGGGCACAGCCTCGCCGGGCTGCCGTCCCTCAACTTCGACGCAGATGAGGGATTCGGCTACGGAGCCATGCTCCAGTACTACGACTACGGATTCCGCGGTGCGCAGCCGTACCGCTACTCGCTTCAGCCCGCGGTCTTCTTCACGACGCGAGGGCGGCGCGACGTCACGCTTTTCCTCGACGCACCGCATCTGCTGCCCGGCGATTGGCGGCTCGACGCGCAGGTGGCGCGTGAGCAGCAGATTACCGCCCCGTACTACGGAATCGGCAACAACACGGAAAACCTCGCCAGCGCGACCGCGGGTGCGAACCCGTACTACTATCGCTTCGGACGCACGGTGATACGTGCCAATGCCGACTTCCAGCACAGCGTCGGCTTTCCCGCGCTGCGAGTGCTGCTGGGCGTCGCGACCCGAAACGCCGACGTGAAAACGGTCCCTTTCGACTCGGGCACGACGCTGCTGGCGCAGCAGACCGTGAAGGGCAACCTGCCCACGGTGAAGGCGCGGCTGGCGCGCGTTGGTCTCGTCTTCGACACGCGCGACAAGGAGATCGGCACGGAGCATGGCAACTGGTCGGAGCTGCTGGTGCAGCGCGCGGGACGCACACTCGGCGGCGACCAGGTGTTCACGCGCATCACCGGAACGGTGCGCCAGTACATTCCGCTCGCCTCATCACTCACGCTGGCCGAGCGAGTGGTGTTGCAGACCGTGCACGGTGATCCGGCGGTCTCGGAGATCTTCGTCGTGCAGAGCTCCTTCAGGGACGACGAGATCCTCGGTGGTGCGACATCGATTCGCGGCATCCCGAAGAATCGCTACGTGGGGAAGGGAGTCGCGTTCTCGAATTCCGAGCTGCGTTGGGCGGCGACGACGTTCGACGTCGCAGGTCGATCGGCGCGACTCATCCTCAGCGCCTTCGCCGATGCTGGCCGCGTGTGGACCGACGGGCTCGATATCTCGCAGGTCGGCTCGGACCTTCACGTGGGGTACGGGGGGGGCGCACGCGTTGCAGTGGGTCCGAGCCTCGTCATTGCCGCGGATGTGGGGCACTCATCGCAGTCGACAGCGGCGATCTATATCGGGCTGGGCTATCTGTTCTAGTCGAGACGCCTTCATCACCCCAGCGCGGTCGATCTTCCTCAACGCGCGCATCGGCGCTGCGCGTCTCGCTCTCACACCGATGCGGGCCGATGGCGCGGCCCAACGGTCGCTGGTAGTTTGGACAATGCGAACTCATCACGCCGTCGCGGCGCTCTGCGTCGCGTTATTTGCGCGCCCCAGCGCCGCGCAGGCTCCCCGTCCGGCTGTCCTCGTGTTGGGAACAGGAGGAACGATCGGATCGGCCGGGGACTACTGGACCGGCGCGACGACGCGTGTGCCGATCGCGGAGCTCGTAAAGGTCCCCGGGATAGACTCCGTCGCGACGATTGAATCGGAGCAGTTCCTGAATGTCGGATCCGCCGCGATCGGACCGGCACGGTGGCTGGAGCTGACACGCCGAATCGCCGACGTATTTCAAGCGCGACCGGACCTGCGTGGCATCGTCGTCACGCATGGTACCGACACCATGGAGGAGACGGCGTATTTTCTCGACCTCACGGTTGGAGGTACGCGTCCGGTGGTCGTGACCGGCTCGATGCGCCCATCGAACATGGCCGGTGCCGACGGACCCGCCAACCTCACCAGCGCCGTTCGCGCCGCGGTGGACAGCAACACCATGGGCCGCGGCACGGTCGTCGTCATGGATGATCGGGTGTTCGCCGCGCGCGACGTGACCAAGACGAACAGCACTCGTGTGGAGACGTTCCAGGCGCCCGAACGCGGCCCGCTTGCCATCGTCGATCCGGAAGGCGTGTTCTACCACAGTCGTTCTGTGGGTCGGACCACAGCGCAATTCGACGTCAGCAGCGTCCGCGAGCTACCTCGTGTGGACATCATCTACGTGTATCCGGGTGCCGACAGCGTCGCGATCGACGCGATGGTGCGGTCGGGTGCGAAGGGGATCGTGGTCGCCGGAGCAGGCCGCGGGCACGCTGCCCCCGAACAGGAGTCCGCGCTCAGGCGAGCGATACAACACGGTGTCGTCGTGGTGAGCTCGACACGAACCGGTTCCGGCCGGGTACCTTCGGGATCGCGCGGAACCATCGGTTCTGGCGACCTCAACCCCCAGAAGGCCCGCATTCTGCTAATGCTGTCGCTCTCCCGGACAAGCGATCCCGTGCGGATACGAAAGATCTTCGCCGAGAATCAATGACCACCGCCGTAACTTCGAAGCAGAACGACGCCCTGCGCCGCCTTCCGCCATATGTGTTCGCCGAGCTCGACCGCCTGAAGGCGGACGCGCGCCTGACGCGCACAGAATTGCTTGACCTCGGCATCGGAAGTCCCGACATGGCAATGGCGCCTGGAATCGTCGAGGCACTGTCGGCCGCCGCGCATCAGGGAACGGCACATGGGTATCCGCCATTCCGGGGAGTGCCGGCGTTCTTCGAGTCGATCGGGCGCTTCATGCAATCGCGCTTCGGCGTCGAAGTGGACACCGAGCGTGAGGTGGTCGCATTGAGCGGTGCCAAGGAAGGCCTCGCCCAGCTCGTCATGGCGATGTGTGCGCCCGGGGACATCGTGCTCGTCCCGGAGATCTACTATCCGGTGTACGCGCGGTCGACCTGGCTCAGTGGTGCCGAAGTCTCATGGGTGCCGATGCGCGCGCGCGACAACTTTCAGCTCGACCTCGCCGCCATTCCCGAGGAAGACGCGCGACGGGCGAAGCTGCTGATCGTGAACTACCCCAACAACCCAACCGGCGCGCGGGTCGAGCTGGAGTTCTATCAGCGCGCAGTGGATTTCGCGCGGCGCCACGACATCCTGCTGATCAGCGACCTCGCGTACAGTGAGCTCACCTTCGACGGCACTCCCGCGCCGAGCGCGCTCGAGATCGCCGATGCGAAGGATGTGACCATCGAGTTCCACTCGTTCTCCAAGACGTTCAGCATGGCGGGGCTGCGCATCGGATTCGCCACCGGAAATGCGGAGGCGGTCGAAGCACTCGCGGCGTATCGAACGAATGTTGGCTACGGCACGCCGACGATCGTCCAGCAGGCGGCCGCGTATGCGCTCGATCACCGCGAGTCGTTCGTGCCGCCGAAAGTCCAGGCGTATCGAGCCCGACGTGACGCGATGACTTCGGCGTTTCATGCGGCGGGTTGGGACGTCACGCCGCCGTCCGCGTCGATGTACCTCTGGCTCCCCGTGCCCAGTGGCGTGGACGACTGGACCTGGGTGAAGTCGCTGATGAACGAAGATGGTATCGTCGTCACGCCGGGCGTCGCATTTGGCCGGGGTGGGAAGGGATACTTCCGCATTTCGCTGGTCCGCGACGCTGACACACTCGCCTCGGCCGCGACGCTGATCGCGAATCGACGGGCCCGGATGACACGCTGACGTTTGAGGCTGTCGCGCTGGCACGCTCTGTGGAGATAGGAGTGGTGTGAGTGGCGTATAGAGTCACAAGCACTCTTCCGCTTCTGGAGCAGCGTATGTCGCCCGACCGGCCTTCAAGTCAAATAGCCCTCAAATGCTGCGCCGCCATCGCTGCATCCCTGGCGCTCGCCTGCGGGGCGACAGATGCGACCTCGACCACTGGCGGTCCTGGGGGTGATTCTCCACTCGCGGTCGGTAGCACTGAGATCGTTGCCACTGGCAGCACCGTTTCACTGCTGGGCGGATCGGCGGGAGGCGAGTACGTGTTCGTCGTGGCGGACACCGCGGTGGACGGCTCGTCCGTGGCAACCACGTTTCAGGTCGCGACTACCGGGGTCGGCGGTGCGGGCGCCGTGAGCGCGCCCGCCACATCCAGATCTCCAAGTGGTTTGGCGGGCGCCACACGTGGCCCCGTCCTCGATTTCAGCATTGCCGCGCGCATCAATGCGAGGGCGCGAGCTGTTCTCGGTCCGCGCGTGTCGTTCGCTCGGCAGCAGTGGAGCCGCCGAGCGTCATCCGCGGGTGGCTTTGCCGCGTCAGTGTCGGCGCTGCCGGCGCAGGTCGGGGACGTGCTCACGCTCAACGTGAGCGAGAATCCGTGCGACAGCCTCGTTCTGAGAGGCTCGCGCATCGTCGCCATCGGTTCGCAGTCGATCGTGGTGGCCGACACGCTCAACCCAACCGGCGGATTCACCCAGGCCGACTACCAGCGATTCGCTGCCCGCTTCGACACACTCGTCTATCCGATCGACGTCGCGAACTTCGGCGTTCCCGCCGCATTCGGTCCGGAGGGAAAGATCGTTCTGCTCTTCACGACGGCGGTCAACGAGCTCACGCCCAGGAACTCGGCGTCGTATATCGGGGGTTTCTTTTTCGATCGGGACCTTTATCCAGTCGCGAACACGACAACGCTTGAAGGGTGCGCGGGCAGCAATACGAGAAACATCTTCTACCTGCTCACTCCCGATCCGACCGGCGTGGTGAACGGCAATATCCGTCGCACGGGTTTCGTCGACAGCGTGACGACGTCGGTGCTCGCGCACGAGTTCCAGCATCTCATCAACGCATCGCGGCGGCTCTACGTGAACCAGAATGCGGACCCGAACGAGGCCGTGTGGCTCAACGAAGGATTGAGTCATGTCGCCGAGGAGTTGTTGTTCTATCATGAAGGACAATCCAGTCCGCTGAGCAACCTCAGTGCGACGTCACTCCGGGCGAGCAGCCTACTCGTAGGTGCGTTCAATAGCGATCAGTCATCCAACGCGGGCCGGTATGAGGAATACCTGACGAGTCCATCGACGAACTCACCGATCCGCGATGACGACAGCCTCGCGACCCGCGGCGCGACGTGGGACTTTCTCCGCTACGCGGCCGATCGGAAGCTGCGCGGAGGCGGCACGGACGCGAGCGTCTGGCAGGCTCTCGTGAATTCGCAGGTAACCGGCATCGCGAATCTCCGTCAGGTATTCGGCGCCAACGTTGGTGCCATGCTGAGCGACTGGTCGGTCTCCAGCTATGCAGACGACATTGTGTCTGGCGTGTCCGCGGACTTCACGCAGCCGAGCTGGAACTGGCACAGCATCTTTCCGGCGCTCGGCAGCAATTCGAAGTACCCACTAAAAGTGAACCCTCTCGTCACACCGACGACGTCGGGATCAGTGATACCGGGTGGAGCGGCGTACTACCGGTTCTCTGTCGCAGCCAATGCGACAGCCACCGTCACGCTGTCGGGATCTACTGGCGCCACGAGCGGGCCGCTGCGGGGTGTCCTCGTCCGTCTTCGCTGAGCCAGCACGCGTTGTCCTTGACCAGCGCAGCACGCGCCATGCCCGAGCCGGCGGAGCACCGCGACGCGAATGCACGTCCTGCCACAACCCAGCACCATCAGCGGGAAATTCGCCCCGATATCTCACGAATGAAGATGCCGAACACGATGTTGCGTTGTGGCGCGGGATCGCGAACGGAGAACGTGCCCGGTACCAGTGTCGCGAGCAGTCGTTCGGCGCGCTCATACGTATCGGGTGAGCCGCCTTTCGCGTCGAGCAGCGAGAACGTGCCCTTCACGATGACGCTCGTCCAGTCGAACATTCCGCGAACCTCGTCAGCCTCGAACGCGCACCACGGATTGTGAAGCAGCTTGGAGAGCTTTGCGCTGTTGCTCGTACGGCCGAAGATCCACTCTCCATCGCACACGTAGTTGATCGGCGTGATGTCCACGTGGTCGTGCAGGCTGAACGCAACGCGTCCGACATTTCCGGCCCTGAGGAACGCGTGGGCCTCGTCCGAGGTGAGATCCCGGATCGACGGCGTGGTGACCTTCGACATGGTACCTCCTATGATTTGGCCTGCAGCAGCCCGAGCTGAAGGCAGATCTGAACATAGTCGGACCGGTGCGTGATGCCGAGCTTCTCCGAAATGCGCTGCTTGTACGTCTCGACCGTCTTCGGACTGATGAACAGCTTCTCACCGATCTCCGACGCCGAGTAGCCGCCGGCGACAAGCACAAGGACGTCACGCTCGCGCTCGCTCAGTGCCATGTAACGTTGCCGTTCGTCGCTCCGCTCGGCGCGCCGGGTCACTTCGCGCGCGAGAGCACGCGCAGCGGACGGCTGGACGTACGTGTCGCCCGCTGCCACGGCGCGCACCGCATCCGCCAACTCGCGATCAGCCGCACTCTTCACGAGATAGCCGGCGGCCCCGGCAGCGAGGAGGTTGACGAGATAGTCGTCTTCGGTGTGCATCGTCAGGATCAGGACGCGCGTCGCGGAATTCATCGCGACGAGCTCCTTGGTGGCCGCGATGCCATCCATCTGTGGCATGTCGAGGTCCATGACCGCGACATGAGGCTTGAGACGCTCGACGAGTGTGATCGCGTCGCGTCCATTCGTCGCCTCTCCTACCACCTCGATGTCCTTCGACGAGCCCAGCAACGCCTTCAGGCCGGCTCGCACGACGAGATGATCGTCGGCGAGTATGATACGGATGACACCGGATTCGGCTGCAGTGGACATGAGGGTCGGCGAAGGGGTACCGGGTCGCGAGGCACCGCCGCGCGCGGGCCGCCGCGGTGCCGTGGGTGTCTCCTGCATTCTACTTGCTGACGACGAGCGCCGTCACCATCCCGAACATGCCGTTCTCACTCTCGGCGTGCGGCAGGATGTGGCAATGGAACGCCCATGTGCCGGGGTTGATGCAGTTCACGATGACGTCGTAGCGCTCGCCCGGTGCGATGTTGAGGGTGTCACAACGCCAGGGCGCGGGCAGGGGCCATCCGTCCTTGTCGATCACCGTCATGTGCATGCCGTGCAGGTGCATCGGATGGATCATCATGCCTTCGTTCATGAATCGGATGCGTATCTTCTCACCGAGTTTCGCGGTCAGTGGCTCCGTCGCCGGAAAGCCCTTGCCGTTCAACGTGAAGCCGTGCGCGCCGTCATTCAGGACCATCAGGTAGTCGTGCGCGACCTTCTCGATCGGCCGCGGCGTCCGCGGTTCGACGATGAACGCGCCGAGCATGCCGAGACTCACTTGCGTCGTCGAGTTATGATGCGAGTGGTACATGTTGGAGCCCACGTTCCCCTCGGGAATCGTGAACTCGTATGTGTAGCTTTCCCCTGGCTTTACGGGCGGCTGCGTGATGAACGGCACGCCGTCCATTTCGTTCGGCAACTCCATACCGTGAAAGTGGATCGCGGTGGACTGTGTCAGCTCATTCTTGAGGTTCACACGAACGCGATCCCCTTCGCGGACGCGAATTTGCGGTCCGGGAACCTGATCGTTGTACGCCATTGCGCTCACGCTCTGCCCCGGCGCCACTTCCCACTTGATCTCACGGGCCGTAAGGTCGAACACCTTGACGCCCTTCTCGATGCGCGGGGCAAGTACCTGATTCCCCTTTCCGACGGTCTTCGCAGGGAACGCCTTGATCCCCTTCTCGTGCATCGCATCCATCGCATCAGCCGCCGCCCGCGGGCTAACGGTCGGCGCTACAGGAACCGTGGCGGCCGCGGCCTTTTCGGGGGTGGACGATGCACCCTTCCCGCATGCGGCGAGCGCCGCGGTGCCGATGGCGCTGAGGGAAGCCGTACGGAGAAATGCGCGGCGCGACGTGATGCCCTTCGCGAGCGCGTCGATGTCTATATGGTCGATGTCGGTTGACACGGATGACTGCGAGATTGAGGGTTGGGTCACACCTCAAATCTCGGCGCAACCGAGGCGCGCGACTGTCGGGGAGAACAACCCATTGTGGACCGCAGCACCTGACGCGCGTGTCAGGAGAAGTCCCTACGCCGATCGAGACACCGGTCCAGCGCGGAGCACGCCAGAATGAAAAACGCGATTCAGGCCGCCGAGCATGCGGCGATGCACAAGCGCCTGCCACCGGACCTCTTCGCCGGGCTGCTGGCGATCTCTGCGGACGCGGTCATCGCCGTCGATGACGAACAGCGCATCGTGTTCTTCAACGAGGGCGCCCAGCGGATCTTCGGCTGGAATGCCGAAGACGTTGGCGGCCAGCCGCTCGAGATGCTCTTGCCGGAGCGCTATCGCGCTGCTCACCGAGGTCACGTGCACGGCTTTGGTGCCGCGCATGGCCGCGCACGCCTCATGGGCGAGCGACAGCAAATCTGCGGCCTGCGGCGCAATGGCGACGAATTTCCTTGCGAGGCGGCCATCCAGCGAATCGAAGTGGATGGCAAGAACATCTTTGCGGCGGTGCTGCGCGACATCACTGCGCGACAGAACGCCGAGGACGCGTTGCGCGACGCGGTCACCGCTCGCGAGGACATGCTTGGGATCGTGTCCCACGACCTCCGCAATCCGGCCAATGCGGTGAAGATGCTCGCCCGCAGCATCGTCGACGACGAGGCCGTCGGTCATCTGCCGCCGCATGTGGTCGAGCGCGTCAGGATCATCCAGCAGGCCGCGGACCAGATCGACGCCCTCATCCAGGACCTGCTCGATACGACACGGCTGCGCGGGGGCCGCCTGCACGTCAGCCCGCATGCGGTGAATGCCACGGCGATTGCGGAGCGAAGCATCGAAGGGCTCCGGCCACTCGCCGAGGCCGGGCATGTATCACTCGCGGTCAATCTCCCACGCGCGCTGCCGGACGTCTACGCCGATCCCGATCGCCTCACGCAACTCCTCTCGAATCTCATCGGCAACGCGATCAAGTTCACGCCGCCTGGAGGGGCGGTGTCGCTTGGTGCCCACCTCGATGACGATGAAGTGCTCTTTGTCGTGACCGACACGGGGGAAGGCATCGCGCCTGACGAGCTGCCGCACGTATTCGAGCGGTTCTATCAGGCTCCGCGCGACGTGCGCCGCGCGAATCGCCACGGAGCGGGACTGGGTCTGCCGATCTCGCGCGGCATCGTCGAGGCACACGGCGGCAACATCTGGATCGAAAGCACACTCGGCGTCGGAACCACGGTGCGCTTCTCGCTTCGCGTCGCGGTGCCAACGTCGCCCGGTTGAGGCTTCACGTCAGGTGCAACGCGCTTTCGTCACACCCACCGACACACGGTATGCGCAGCGTGTCGGCCGTCATCACTCACATCGCGGCATCCTCGACACGCTCCGGCGCGACGAGCACGGGACACACCGCGCGCCGCACGATCGCTGACGATACGCTGCCCACGAGCAGCCGTTGCACGAATGAGTGTCCGGCGCGGCCGCATGCGATCAGCCCCGCATCGTGCGTGTTCGCGTACGCCACGATCGTTGCTGCCGGGTCGCCGTGGAGGTACTTCGTTTCCACCGCGACGCCAGGCAGCGACGGAAGCTGCCGGAGAAACTCCCGAAACTTCAGCTCGCATCCCCGTTCGTAGGCGAACTCTCGACGCTCGGCGAACTCGCCCTTTTCCGGAATCACGTTGCGCACGTGCACCAGGACAAGCCTGCTCCCAGCGGACAGCATCGGAAGGGCCGCTCGCGCCGCTCTCATGCTCGCTGCGGTGAAGTCCACCGCCACCACCGCCAGCGCGACCGGCCGCGCCACGGCCCCCGCCGGGACGATGAGCACGGGCCTGTCGGCCAACGTCGCGATGTCGAGTGCACGCTCTCCATAAAGGACCCGTCCGATGGCGTCGTGCTTGCCGGTGCCGATGACGATGACCCGAGCGCCGCGCGCGCGCGCGACGTCGACGATCGCCTGCGCCGCCGGTCCGTCGAGCACATCGACGTTCGGCAAATCCCGTCCCGTGCCGTCCAGCGTGATCGCGCGACGAAGCTCGTTCGCCAGTGACGCGCGCTCCTCCTCGTAGTACCGCGGCGGAAGCGGCGGCATGCCTGCCGCCTCCGCGATGCCATTGGGCTGTTCCAGCACCGTCACTACATGGAGCTCGCGCTCCTCACGTGCCGACAGCCACCGTGCAACTGCAAGTGGAGCATCGAGACCATTGTAGGGCTTCGTGGCCAGCAGCACCGGCCCTTCCTGTGAGCCCGCCTCCCACGCGTTACGCGAAGCGGGCTGAATTGCGACGTGTGTCATATCCGTGCTCCTGGTGGAAAACCCCACCCTTAGAAGGCGACCACACCCTCGACCATGAACCCCTGGAACTTGCCGCCATTCCTGATGTCGCTGGTGGGGAAGTCCCCGTATTCCTGTCGGACGAACTCGATCTTCGAGAGTACGTTGGGGGTCACGAACCATCCGGCGCCGAGCTGGTTGCGCGTTACCGAGATGTCGTTCGCCATGCCAGCCAGCTCGCCGTTCACGACGTTGTGGCGAGCGCCCACATAGAGCTTGTCATTCGCGAAGCGATAGAGTGCCTCGCCGACGGCCTGTCGCAGCGTGCGGCGATACAACTCGGTCTGGGCTGCACCCGTGATCGTCTCGACGTTTCCGAAGAACTCCGCACCACGGTACTTGATGAACGGATTGAAGACGAAGGCCGTCACCATGTTCTTCATGCCGGACTGAATGGCACCCGACCACGCGTTGGCAGTTTCCGTCGACGCCGTGTTCTCGAGTACGTCGTAGTAGCGTGAGCCGCCACGGTCGCCGCTCGTCAGCGTGTTGCTCACTGAGCGATCGGTCTTGTACATCGATCCTGTCAGGCGGACACGCAGGTCCGTGCTGAGCTGCTCGTCGACGCCGACCTTGGCCAGGTACGTCGGACCGCGCTGTCCCGGAGCCGTCACCTGTCCATGCACTTCACCACCCGTAAGGCCGGCCATGAGAATGATGCCGTCGCTCTTCAGGTACGCTTCGGCGCCGATTTCCGTCGTGAAGGCATCGATGATGAAGTTGCCGATGAACGGGTTGTAGATCGTCTGCCCGTTGTCGCTGCGGCGGAAGTGCTGGTCACCGTAATTGACCTCGAAGTGGCCAACCTTGAGCGTTGCGTACTGCATGAGGTTGTCGAGGAAAGCATTCTCGATCGGTGATGCATCGATCTGGAAGTAGCCATCCTTGATCCAGCTGTCCTGGTGATGACGCGCCGACGCATAGCTCTCGACGGCCACACGAATGCCCCGCGCAACCTGGACATTCAGGAAGAGGTTCGCGTCGGCATTGTTGAAGCCGGAGCCGATCTGGATGAGGCTGTTCGCATCGACGCCGCCCACGACCTTCGGCGACGCGGTGTTCTGGTGCGTCAGGTTCTGGAACTGCTGCGCGAATGCGCCGCCCCAGTTCAGCTTGTACCCTGTGAAGACAGGACCCTCGTCCTTTGGAGATTCGAACACGTTTATTCCGCGCTGGTCAGCGTGACGCATGTACTGCATCTCGTCCTTCGGCGCGATGTAGCGGGGCGGACTCGGCGCCTTCTTCGGCGTCGTGACGGTGCTGTCCGTCGTCTTGGCGGTGTCAGGCGTGCTCGCCGTGTTGGCGGTGACCGCCGTGCCGGAAGTATTAGCGGGCTTCTGCGCCATCGCAGGCGTTGCGGCGCCAAGCAAGGCAGCGCACAGAAGCAATCTGGTCGAAGTGGTAGTCATGTCGAAAAACTCCTATGAAGAGCGCCCGTTGTCGGGCGCTGGTGGGGTGTGGTTCAGCTCTTGAGCAGCACGTCGAACTTCACGCTCAACTCATCACGGACCTTGATGCGCCCGAACATCAGCGACGGTGGCGTGAGGTCGAAATCGCTCATCTTGAGGTCGTACGATCCCGTCACGTGCAGGGCGCCGCCTTCGTTCTTGCCGGTCGCCGGAATGGATATCGCCTTCGTCACGCCGCCGAGCTTCAGCGTTCCGTTCAGGGTTCCTGACACGCCGTCAGCGCCCTTGTTCACGTCGTAGCCGGACAAGTTGAATTCGATCGTCGGATTGTCGCTCAACTTGATCGCTTTTCGCATGTGCTCGTTCATTGTGCCATTGCCGCAGTCCAGCTTCTCGGCGGGGATGGTGACGCGAAGGGCGCGAATACCCTTCTCGCCGGCCGAGACCTTCGTGATGCCGTTTGGCACGGCGTCGATGACGGCAGTCAGGTTGCTGGCGGCGCAGCTGAAACTCTTGATCGTGGATTTGCCCTCGACCCAGAGCTTGCTTTCCGGCTGGAGCGCGAGAAGTTCCGGACGCGCATTCCAGCCAATGACCGGCAGCGCTACGATCAGCGTCAGGGCCGGGAGAATGATGCGGGTGCGCAGAGTGTGCCTTGTCATGATTCGGTCTCCGTGATGTACGAGCACGATCATCGCACTCGATGCAGGAAGGTCATCCGAACCAGGCCCCGCGAATGTCAGGCGAACTGGGGAACGTTTTGCGCAACTTGCGTACAAACGCCGGGATTTGTCCCGACACGGCGCCGCTACGGAACGCGCGTCGCCAGGAGACGTGGCTGGCACGCCGCGATCACGGGCACCGCGCTTGCCAGCGTGAGCACGACGCTGCCCGCGCCCGGAATGTTGCTCTCGATCCGAATCGGCCGACGGCATGCGTCGTCGCTGAGCGAGAAGTGGATGATGCCTTCGCCCTTGTAGTTCCGCGCATCGCGCACTCGCATCTCGACCTCGCGCGTCGCGAACACACCGGCGCTCGTCGTGACGCTACCTCTGCCAAGCGATCGGAGGGTGGTCGGGCTCCGGTCCGGATCGAAGTGGCGATCCAGCACGAGCGGCGGCGAACCCTCGGCGAAGGAAAAGGTTCTCACGGCGTAGATGAACGACAGCTCATCGAGTGGGCTGGTGCTCGGAGTCTTGCCCTCCTTGCCGTCCGCCGCCGTCCACTTCCGCGCGAATGGCTCGATCGACACATCCTCGGAGCGGCGCGCGAGAAGGTGATGTTCTTCCTTCGTGTATCTCAGCGATGCCATCCGAACCGGATCGAGCCACGACGTGGTGTTGTCGGACACGCGCAGAAACCCGACCCGCGCCGAAAAGGTGAAGCGCAGCACCATCGTCGGCGTACCGCGGACGTCAGCCGGCCCGTCGATCCACATCTCCGCCTTTCCGTTCAATCCCGGTCCGGCATGCGCGTCATAGACGAGGTGTTCACCGACGGCGAACGGTAGGGCATCTCCCGTCGCCTGACCCCCGGCCGTTCCTGCAACGAGGAATACGAGCAGGATGGCGAGACCGATCGCGATCGCCGCGAAGTGTCTCCGAACCTGAGAGCGAATGGTTCGCCAGGAGCGGTGGGTCCGGGAGTGGGTGGCCTGCATGGGCGGTTCTCCATGGGAATGGTCCTCCCACGGAACCTCTCACGCGCGGCATACCTTTCCTGTCGGGCAACCGCCGAAATGCAGCGGCGCGTTCCCGACCACCCTGTGGGGAGTTTTCCGCTCGATGAATATCCTGGTGCTGAATGCAGGCTCGTCCTCCGTGAAGTTTCAGCTCATCGGCACCGACGAGTCGGCGATCGCGACCGATAGCGAACGCCGACTCGCACGAGGCCAGATCGAGCGGATTGGAGGTGAAGCCATTCTGACGCTCACCGCAGCGAACGGTGCCGCGATCAAGACGACGGCAGCCATCCGTGACCACACCGCCGCCGTGGAGCACATCATCGCGTGGTTGGTGAGCGACGCCTCAGGCGTGCGCATTGGCAGTGTCGGCGAAATCGACGCCGTGGGGCATCGAGTCGTTCACGGCGGCGAACGGTTCACGCACTCCACACGAGTGGACGACGCCGTGCGCCGCGAGCTCGAGGATCTCATCGAGCTGGCGCCCTTGCACAACCCGCACAACATCCGCGGGATCACCGCAGCAACCGCTGTACTCGGCGCGGCAGTCCCGCAGGTCGCCGTCTTCGACACCGCCTTTCACCACAGCCTTCCCGAGACGGCATACATCTACGCGATTCCCTATCAGCTCTATCGCCGGCACCGCGTGCGCCGCTACGGCTTTCACGGCACCTCGCATCGCTACGTCGCGTACCGGTATCGGCAGCTCACCGGAATCTCGCGCGCCGACACGAAGATCATCTCGATTCATCTCGGCAATGGAGCGTCGGCGTGCGCCATCAATCATGGTGAGTCGGTCGACACCTCGATGGGCTTTACGCCACTCGAGGGTCTCGTGATGGGCACCCGCTCAGGCGACCTCGATCCGGCCATACTCGACTACGTCGCCGCCAAGGAAGGGCTGAGCATCACCGAGCTCGACTCCATGCTGAACAAGCAATCCGGACTGCTCGGCGTTTCCGGCCTTACCGCCGACATGCGCGAGCTCCTCGACGAAGAAGCGGAGAATGGCGACCGGCGCGCACGGCTCGCGATCGACCTGTTCTGCTATCGGGTGCGTAAATACATCGGGTCGTATCTCGCGGCCATGAACGGCGCGGACGCCATCGTGTTCACCGGTGGCATCGGCGCGAAGTCACCGCCCATCCGCGCCCGCATCTGTGCCGACATGCAGTGGCTCGGCATCGAATTGGACGCTGAGCGGAACGACGCAGTGAACGATCACGAAGGGCAGATATCGCGTGATGGATCGCGCGTCGCCACCTGGGCCATTCCAACCGACGAAGAACTCCTCATCGCACGCGACACCTGGCGAGTCGTCACCGGTGTCGACGTGCAGTACTGAGCTCCAGCGCTACACCACTTTCGGGAACGCGGAGATTCGGAGCCGAGCCCCTCCCATTGGGACGAGCCGGACGCCAACGGCTGGTGACTCGGAACGCACCGGGCTCTGTGGGAGCACTGCGGCTAGCCCGTGTTCGTCGATCCCCCACTCGGCGATTTGCTTCCCGCGCGCCCGCAACTCGATGGGCGCGTTCGCCTGGGTGAACGGATTGCCGTCGGCCGGCCACGCGCGCTTCGCCACCGTGAACGATCGGCTCGGATCCGAGTCGTCCAACAGCAATCCGTAGTTCCACGCCGACGCAGGCTGCAACTCGAACGACGGCCACTTGGCCGAGTCGGCGCCCGCCTGCCACCGCGAATCCTTCACCGCCGTCTCGATGCTGCTTCGCTGCACGGCGCGCTCGGCGATGTCGAGCGAGAAAGTGAGCGGTCCGTAGTTGACGCTCACGCTGTTCTTGTTCCTGCGCCACTCGCGAACGGTGACATCCATCGGGAGCACAAGCGAAACGCGATCGCCCGCCCGCCATGTTCGCGAGACTCGCAGGTATTCGCCGGGGCGGCCGTCGACGGCGAGTGGTCGGCCGTTCACCTGAAGCGTCGGCTTTCGGCACCAGCGTGGGATGCGCAGGTAAAGAGGGAACGCAATCGCATGCGGTGTGTCGATCGCGATGTGGACGTGTTCATCGAATGGATACTTCGTGCTGGTCACGAGCCGAACGTGCGTTCCGTCGCCGACGCGTGCACGCACCTCGCCCTCGGCATAGAGCTGCGCGGCGAGCCCATCGTCCGGCGTCGCCATCCAGCTATTCTCGGCGTAATACACCCAGCCGGCCGCATGATTGTGCTGACAGCACCGGCTGCTGAACGGGTTCATCATCAGGAACGGCCCGTTGTTCGCGATCCCCGGCGCGTGGTTCTTGCCGTCGCTGACCACCATGTTCGGCGCGGTGAGGTAGCGCAACGCGCGATAGTCCGCCGTGAACGCTGCCGGAAACATGTTGAACGCGACATCCTCGGTGTTGTCCGCCCAACTCGAATCACCGGTGAAGCGCATGAGCAGCGCGTTCGACGTCATCTGCTCGACCATCCCACACGTCTCGATGGCCTGTCGCGGATCGTCATAGCCGACCCGCGCGTTCTCGTCGGCACCGAACATTCCGCCGGGCACCTGTCCATACAGCTCGCGCACGAGGTCGAAGTCGGCGTACGTCGCGTTCAAGTCGCTCGTCTCGTGACTCTGCAGGTAATAGGTCGCCGGCTCGCGAAAGGACTGCGCGATGTTCACGTTGTGCCAATTGGGCAGCGCTCGCTGCTGGCGCCAGTTCGCCGTGCTCTGGTGAATCTTCGTCGCGAGCTCGAGCAGCGACGCATCGCCTGTGCGATTGTAGAGCCAGTACACGCTGTACAGGTTGTCGCCGCCGCGGCTGTGCTCCCAGTAGTCGCGCAGGAATTTCTCAGTCGGTATGGTGCGCTGCCACGCGAAGTAGCGCTGCATCAGTTGCAGCACGCGCGGATCCGCGCTGTACTCGTAGTACGACTGCAGGCAGAACAGCATCGGCATGTTCGTCCACAGGTCGCGGTTGCCTGCGCCCTTGAAGACTTCCGGACCGAAGTCACCGCTCTCGCGCTGATTGGCGAGCACGGCATCGATCCAGAATTTGGCGCGGGCGATCATGGCGGCGTCGCCAAGCATATAGCCGATGTTCGCGAACCCCTTCAGCCAGTATGGAAGCTCCTCCCATCCGTGCTTGCCCTTTCCATCCTTGCTCAGCCACGCGTTGTCCGGCTTCGAGAGCCAGATGCTGATCTCATCGAGGTGACCCGTGAGGCCGTCTCTCTGTAGCTCCATCTGCCGCCGCAGCCACCCGCCGGGCTTTACGCTGGTGACGGGCAGCTTCACGAAATACTCGTGCGCGAGCGGCTCTCGATTGCTGGCGTAGTAGCTGTTCCTCCGATCGTTGGAGGGACGGCGAACGCTGTGCACCTCGGCCTCCGGATCGTGAGTGCGGGCGGGGGGTGCCGTCGCCGCCGCATCAAGACTCGGCGCGGCCGCGACGTCGCCGCCGAGCAGGGGCGCCAGAACCGCGCCGCTCGCTATCCCGAAAAACTGTCGTCGGTCGATTGTCATCGGATGCTCCAGGTTACTGCCAGAAATCACTTCCAGACGAAAGTCGCGACGGACTCCGCGGGGAGAGTGTACGCGAACGCGCTACCTGATGCGCGAACGACGAACGCTTGCGGCGCGCTGGCGGGATTCAGGACGATCACCACGATCGACCCATCGTCGGCGTTTCGAAATGCAACGTTTTCCAGTCCGCGTTGCGACGGAGATGACGCGATTCGCAGCGCGCCCGGCCTGACGAACTTGCTCGCGTGCGCGAGGGAGAAGTACTCCGCATTGCGCGTCACGACACCCGATGCATTCACCGTGACCACGCCGCGGCAGTTGCCACAGCCCCCAAGGTGCGGTCCGTTGTGATCGTCGAGCGCGAGGTTCCACACAGCGACGCCGCGCGCCCATCCACGCGTCGAGCCGATGATCAACTGCGCCACGTCCCACTTCAGCGTCCCCGCAAAGTCAGGCGCCCAGTCACCGCCTGAGCATTCGGTGAAGTAGGCATCCTTGTCCGGATATGCGTCGTGCACCGCGGACTGCACGGCGACGTCTCCCGCATAGCAGTGCCATGCGATTCCCTGCACGTACTGCCTCGCGGCAGAATCGCTCAACACCGACAGCGCTTGCTGGGGAGCATCCCAATTGTGGTCCCAATCCCAGATCTGCGTCTTGAGTCCAGCCTGGGCGAACGCGGGTCCCACAAAACCGCCGATCACCGCGGCGCGTGCCGGCGCATCCAGACGCATGCCCGGGTAATCTGCAGGCTCGAAGGCCGGCTCGTTCTGCACTGTCACCGCGGCGATCGGCACGCCCTCCTCCGCATACGCCCGGATGAACTTCACGAAATACTGCGCGAATGCCGAGTACGCACTCGGCTTCAGCGTGCCGGTCACCAGGCTTCCGCTCGACTTCATCCAGGCGGGTGGACTCCACGGGCTCGCCACCACTGTGAGCCGCGGATTGATCGCGAGCGCGCGCTTGATGACCGGCAGCTTGTCGGCGCGATCCGGATCAATCGAGAACGACGTCAGCAGCGTGTCTGACGCGCCGGCGGGCACGTCGTCGTAACTGTAGTGACGCTGCGAAAAGTCCGACGCACCCATCGCGACACGCGCGAAGCTGAAGCCGATGCCATTCGTGGACGAAAAGAGGTCCTGCATCAGCGCCTCGCGCTGTGACGGCGACATCTTCTCTTGAATGAGGTAGACCGACGCATCGGTGAATGCCGCGCCGAAGCCGATCATGCGCTGGTGTGTGCTGGCAGGATCGAGCACAATCATCGGGAGCGACCAGGTGCTATCCTCACGAAAGTGCACATCGGCTTCGTGACTGAGGAGCCTGGACTGGTCGCCTGTTGTGAGCCACACCTGAACAGGTGCGCCAATCGTGAAAGTGGGCCCCGGGGGTGACGCCGCCGGCATTCCGCAGCTCGTGAGCATGTAGATGGCGAGCGAAGCGCCGAACGCTCTGTGCTGGCGACGGATAAAGCGCGATAAAAGGTTCATTTGTCCCTGGCTCACGACCATCGTGCGTCTCGCAAAGCTATGGCTCGCCGTCCGCTGCGCTATTCGCCGCTCGTCCTGCCCGCTGCGGTTTTCACGGGCCATCCTCTGGCACCCGAGCGCCGGCAGCGCCATTGTTTGCGCTCTACCTATTGCCGATGCAACCATGCACCGGACCAGCTTCCCGCCCCGGAGATCCCGTGAGAACACGAGCAACCATTGCATGCACCGCCGCAGCATGGCTCATGCTGCTTTCGGCATGCGACAGCACGTCGTCTACCGCGCCCATGGTTCCGTCGTCCGCTTCGCGTATCACCAACGGCAGTCCAGACGGGGCGAGCCATCCGGCCGTGATCCTCATCATCATGGATGTCGCGGGCATTCCGGCGTTCCGCTGCTCGGGAACGCTTCTGTCGCCCACGGTCGTGCTGACCGCCGGCCACTGCGCCGGTGAGCCCGGAGAGTTCACGGGCATGCGCATCTTCACCGAATCGGATGTCGAGAACGGAAACAACAACTACCCGTTCGCGGGGCCCAACACGATCGAAGCGCGTGCCTGGCATTCGCACCCGCAGTTCACGGAGGCCGCTTTTTTTCTGCACGACGTAGGGGTGATCGAACTGGGCGCCGCGGTCTCCTTGCCGGCAAGCGCATACGGTACGCTGCCGGAGGGCAATTCCCTCGACGCGTTGAGGCCCCGCAGCTCGACGTCGTTCACCTCCGTCGGCTATGGACTCCAGCGCATCAATCCCGCGCATGTGGTCGCGGAGAAGGTTCGAATGGTGGCGACGCCGCACCTCCTCCAGATCAACACGGGCTTTACCGGGCCGGGATCGCTGCTCCTTTCGAACAACGCATCAACCGGAGGCACCTGTTTCGGAGACTCCGGCGGTCCGAACTACCTGGGGTCCAGCACCGTCGTTGCCGGCGTGACGTCGTTTGGCATCAACGGCACGTGCGGTGGCACTGGCGGCGTATTCCGCATGGACCGAGCGGACGTCCTCGCATTCGTTTCCCAATATCTGAGATAGGCGGCGGCGCAGCGCCGTCGCACACGCGGCCGAGTGCGCGCCTTCCACGTCATGCTGGCCCGTCGCGGCCCGCGCGTTCGTGAGCGAGGCCTTCGGCAATTGCCGCTCGCCACATGGGTGCGGGCGCGCATGCAGGCATGCACCTTACGGAATCGTCACGATGCTCAACCTCGCGATGCTGATCGAACACCACGCGCGCCTCCATCCTGATTGGGAGGCGATCGTAGCCGGCGGTTCGCGCCTCAGCTACGGCCAGCTCGACGCCGCCGCTCGACGCGTAGCGTCAGCGTTGCACGAGCTCGGTGTGCGGCCAGGCGACCACGTGGCGCTCTCGTGCCCCAACACGCCTCACTTTCCGATCGCGTACTTCGGTATCCTGAAGGCCGGCGCGGCGGTCGTTCCCCTGAACGTGCTCCTGAAGCCTCGCGAGATCGCGCAGCATCTGCACGACTCTGCGGCGCGCGTCCACCTGTGCTTCGAGGGCACGACCGAGCTCCCGATGGCTCAGATGGCCGCTGAGGCCGTCGCAAGTGTCCCGAGCTGCGAGCACCTGGTCGTCATGACGCGCGATCCAGCAGGCGCCTCGCCCGTGACCGGTGTTTCGACCCTCGGCGCACTGATGCAGGCGCAGCCGGAGACGTTCGAAACGGTGTTGCGCGCGCCGGACGACACCGCGGTCGTCCTTTACACCTCAGGGACGACCGGCCAGCCGAAGGGCGCCGAGATGACGCATGCGAACATGGTGCTGAACGCGATGGCGTCGCGCGACATGTGCCTCGGACCGCTCGGCACCACTGCGGCCTCCGCGCTCTGCGTACTGCCGCTCTTCCATTCGTTCGGCCAGACGGCGGTGATGAACGCGCAGTTTCTCCAGGGCAACCGCGTGGTACTTCTGCCCCGGTTTGAGCCGGCCGCCGTTCTGGAAGCGATGCTGTCGGAACAGGTGAACGCGTTCGCCGGCGTTCCGACCATGTACTGGGCGCTGCTGCGTCACGTCGAGGAGCTCAAGATCGACACGTCCATGATCGCAGCCAACCTGCGCGTGTGTTCCTCTGGAGGAGCTCCGTTGCCCGTCGAGATCCTGCACGCCTTCGATCGGCGTTTCGGCGTAGAAATCATGGAGGGCTATGGGCTCAGCGAGACATCGCCGGTGGCGACGTTCAACCAGTACGGCGCGCCGCGAAAGCCCGGCTCTGTCGGAGTGCCGATCTGGGGTTGCGACGTGATGGTGGTCGGTGAAGACGACGCCGAGGTGCCTCAGGGCGAGGTCGGCGAGATCGTGATTCGCGGGCATAACATCATGAAGGGCTATTTCCGGCGACCCGAGGCAACGCTAGACGTGCTGCGCAACGGCTGGTTTCACACCGGCGACGTCGGCCGCAAGGATGAGGATGGGTATCTGTTCATCGTGGACCGGATCAAGGACCTCGTCATACGCGGTGGAATGAACGTCTACCCGCGCGAGATCGAGGAGGTGCTGATGGGACATCCGGCCGTTTCGTTGGTCGCCGTGATTGGTGTGCCGGACGAGGCGCTCGGCGAGGAGGTCAAGGCGTTCGTGATACGAAAGCCGGGCGCCATGATCACGGAGCAGGAGCTCATCGCGTGGTCGCGTGAGACGATGGCGGCGTTCAAGTATCCGCGGGTCGTGGAATTCAGGGACACGCTACCGATGACGGCGACCGGCAAGGTGCTGAAGCGGGAACTGCGAACGGCGGCCATTGGTTAATCGGGGATAGGTGCCCCGACGCTCCGACGCCATCGACCGCAGGTGCGCTTCACATTACTTCCCGGCCCCCGACGCCTCCTCGATCGCCGCCGCGAAGACATCCACGGTAGCCCAATCGCCGTCGTAGCGCGTTCCATTGATGAAGAACGTCGGTGTGCCATTCACACCGCTGCGCACGCCGCTCATGAAGTCCTCCCGCACACGCTCTCCGTAAACGCCGTCGTCGAGATCCTCCTGCACCTGCTCGGCGCTCGCGCCGGCGGCTTCGGCGTAGCGCGCGAGATGCGCGTCGTCGAGTGCGTCGAGGTCATCCTGCTGATGCTCGAATAGCAGGTCGTGCATCTTCCAGAACGCATCGGTGCCCCAATGCGCCGCGACGCTCTCCGCCGCCTCGGCGGCGTGAAACGCCTCCGGGTGCGACTCCGCGAGTGGAAAGTTGCGGAACACGAATGTGAGTCGATCGCCGAATCGCTGCTGGAGTGTCGTGACGCGCGGGTGCGCGCGCGCGCAGTGCGGGCACTGGTAGTCTCCGTACTCCACGAGCGTGATTGGCGCGTCCGCTTGGCCGAGAAGATGGTCTGTCCCGCCCACGGGCGGCTTGAGCGTCGCCGTCTCCGCACTCACGAGTTTCCTCCGCTCATTGGCTCGAGCGCCTCCAGTTCGGCGGTGAAAAGAAACGCGAAGGCAGGCGCGCGTGCGCCCGGTGGGCGTAGTTCCGAATTCGGCCTCATCTCTCTGTTCCCCTGTCCTGGACGATGCAACATATCGCTCGATGTGCCGGAGGCGTCAATCACAGCTTCACGTTCGTGACCCGCAGAATGGTCATCTCACTGCGATGACAGTCCTCCGGGACCGTTGACTGAAGTCAATAGCACCATCTAATCGCTCACCTCAAGTCAGGAAGAACATGACCACCTATGACGTGACCGAAGACTCGCGTCACCTTGGACGACTTGCTGTCGGCGAACTACTGGCCCGGCGACGTGCCCGCCTCCAACGTTGTCGCCTTGGTCCGCACCCCAAGCAAGGTTGGAGCGCCGCGTCCAGGTGCGCCAAGCAGACTACTCGGCCTCGGAGAGCCTCATGCGGTGCTTATGGGAGTGGACCGGCTGCTGCTGATCTTCAGCAGCGCGCCAGGCCAGCGCGTCGTGCATCACACCAACGTCATCGCGGCCACCAAAGCGGCGGGCGTCACCTGCTGGTTGTTGTTCGTAACTATTGAGATGAGAGAACACGATGAAGGGGACAACGATGGACGATCGGACAAGCCGTACCGAGTATGTAGAGATCACTGGCGGGCGCATCGCCTACGAGGTGATCGGGCATGGGCCTCTGGTGGTGTTGTCCCCCGGCATCGCTGACACCCGCAGCACCTACCGCTTCCTCGCCCCGCTGATCGCCAATGCCGGCTACCGCGTCGCCAGCGTCGACCTGCGGGGACATGGTGAGTCCAGCATCGGCTGGGACTCCTACACCCACGCAGACACCGCCGCCGATCTGATTGAGGTCGTCCGAAAGCTGGGCGGCCCGGCGGTGATCGTGGGCCAGTCCTTCTCGGGCGGAGCGACGACGATCGCGGCCGCGACGAACCCTGACGTGGTGAGCGCGATCGTGGAGATCGACCCGTTTACCCGCCCCCCGAAATTCAGCGTGGCCGCGCTGCTGCGTAACGACCATAATTACCGCCGCGGCGCGCTCCTGCTGGCTCGATTCGTCTTCACCGGAAGCGTCAAGACCTGGTCGAAGTACCTCGACGTGGCGTACCCAGGGCGCAAGCCGGCCGACTGGGACACCTGGCTGGCTGCGCTGCAGGCGAACCTGCGTGAGCCCGGCCGCGCAAAAGCGGCCCAGAAGATGTTCATCTCGACGGCGACCTTGAAGCGGGCCGCCGCGCAGTTGGCAGACGTGCGGTGCCCGGCGCTTGTGGTAATGGGCGGCAGCGATTCGGATTTCCCGGAACCTGAGGCCGAGGCCGCTGCGATCGTTAGGCTGCTACCAGCCGGGTTGGGCCGGTACGCGATGATCGAGAACGCGGGCCACTACCCCCACGCGCAGTACCCTCAGCAAGTCGCCGACGCCCTTCTGCCGTTCCTCGCCGAACACTTCCCCCATGCCTAGAGCGGGCCTGACTCACATCAACTGATGAGATTTCATGAACGTCAGTCGTTGCGCTTGCGCCACTCGCGTCCGCAGAACTGCGGTGCGACGCTCCTTGGCGAGAAATGCGCGCTTGGTCCTCGCGGTGTCCGGTGCTTGGGCGAACGACGGCGCGGTCGTGAGCACCACGACGAGGCTAGAAAGCGAGCGGGCGATCATCGAGGCTCACTTGAGCGCATAGAGACTTCCGTCGGTGCTCCCCACGTACAGGATGCCATTCGCAACGACGGGCGACGACAGAAACGACCCGAGCGTGAACATGTTGTGCACGCCGATGATCATCCCGTCGAGCGTGAAGTCGGGGTACATCGCCTCGGAATTGAAGTGACCCTTCTCGTCGAGGTACGTGGCCGAATTCGCCTTTGAGCCGTCGCTCTGGAACTCTGCCTTGACGGCGCCGGTGGCCAGGTCGAGCGCGTGCATCCATCCGTCTGACGATCCGAAATAGATCACGTTGTCCGCGATGGCCGGCGACGAGAATGAGATCGCCTTGGTCTCGAGGTCGTATTTGAGCGCGCCGGTCTCGGCGTTCAGGGCCTTGAATCGCGTTCCGTCCGACGTGGGAAAATAGACGACGCCGTCCTTGATGGCCGGAGACGCGATCACCCAACCCATCTTGTTGTCGTGACTCCAACGCTGTGCGCCGGTTCTCGCATCCACGGCATAGAAGTGCCCGTCGCGACACCCGAAGTAGACGACGCCCCGCGCGACGGCCGCTGAGCCGGCGATCCCGACCTGGTTGTGGATCGTCGTATCCTCTCCCGTCTGGAAGCGCCACAGCTCCTGCCCGTGCCTGCGTCCAGTGCGTACATGTTGCGATCCCAGCTGCCGATGTAGACGACACCGTCGGATACGGCCGGAGACGCGTGGACCACGTTGCCCGTCGTGAACTTCCAGCGCAGACCCGTCCGCGCGACCCACCGCGTACAGTGAGCCGTCGCTGCTTCCGAAGTACACCGCCTCGCCGACGACCACCGGCGAGGACACGATGCGGCCCGCTACCGCGAACTTCCACAGCACCGTTCGGAGCGTGGGTGCGGCTGACTCATAGACGCCGAGGTGGTCCGCGCTGCCGCGGAACATGGCCTGTGCGCGCGCGTCGTTGAGGGGGCAATACGTGAGGGCAACACAGGCAAGGACGAGCCGCAGGTTCGACACACTCATGCTCCGGTCAGCGATGAGCGATGAACATGCGTCGACGCACTCGCCGCGTATTGAAAGGTCCTGCGCACGTCTCGATGCGCTGAGGTCATCCGATGTTGCTGCTAGTGCGCTATTTCCGGTAGCGCCAATCCCTCGTGAGGGCGCTTGCCGATGGGAACCAGATGCTCAAGGAACTCGCTTGGCCCCTTGTCGTCCTGAGCGCAGCGAAAGGGCCTGCACCCGCAACTGCGTAACTGCACGTGCAGGTCCTTCGCCGTTGGCTCAGGACGACAATTGCACGCTATCGCACACGGGCCACAAATCGGGACAAGTGTTTGCGGACGGGCTTGCGCTCGGCACGCCATGTTGCGCAGCGTTCGGTATGTCACTAGTCCCGCAGGGGGCACGAGCTCCACGCTCGCCGGTGCAACGTCCACGGCGGCGCGCTCAACCGGCGACGGTACCACGTCGCAGGTGGTGGAAGAACATCTGACGGGACTTCTGGAAGGAACGACGCACTACTTCCGCGCCGCCGGATCGAACATTGCGGACCGAACGAACGGCGCGATCCGGAGCTTCACGTCGAGCGGAACACCCCTGAGTCTCCTCTGTAACTGGTAACCCTTGCAAATGAGCAAGCCAATCGGTAGACGAGTCCTGCAGTACGGGATGGCGGCCGTCGCCGCTGTCATGACGACTTTTTGCGGTGGCGATAGCACCGCGCCACCTGCGGTCGCATCGGTCACGATCGTCTCGACCAATTCGAATCCGCGCGTCGGAGATGTCACCAATGTGTCCGCGACCCCGGTGAACACCGGCGGCGTGCAGGTCCAGGGCGTGACGTGCGTGTACGCGTCGGGGAGCCCGTCGGTCGCCTCCATTGATGCGACGGTCGGGACGGTCGCGGCGATCTCCGTCGGGAGTACCGTCATCACGGCGACCTGCGGCGGCAAGTTGAACACCATCACCATCACCGTGCGGCCGCCTCTTGTGGCGCTCACAATCACGCAGGCTGGCACGGGAACGGGCTCGGTGTTCGCCACGCCGGCGGGTGGGTCCTACGATCAGGGCACTACGGTCTCCATCGCCGCGACGGCGGCAACGGGTTCGACATTCACCGGATTCAGCGGTGCGTGTACCGGCACCGTGTCACCGTGCAGTCTGATCATGGATGCCAACAAGTCCGTGACCGCGACCTTCACCAATGGCGAGACCTTCGCGAACTCGGCGAACTTTGGCGGTGCGATGAGCTCAGTGACGGATCCCGCGCCGCCTGGGTGCGCGTATACCGTGTCGGCGACCTTTACGAGTCTTTCGCTGTTCGTGACTACGACTTCCACCACCGGGAACGCATCATCGAGCATCCTCGTCACGGGGTCCGGGTCGGCCTGCACGGGACTGCCATTCACCGTCGCCGCGACGGGCACGCTGACTCTCAACGGATCGACCATCACGGGCACACTCACGCATTTCTCGCAAACCTATCAGAGCAACGATCAGACGCTGACGATCAACGCGACACGGTCGGGCACGACGATCACCGGCACGGTGTCGATTACGGAAATTCTGCGCAATGGTGCGGGGACGGCGTTCACTTCGACCGGCGGCCCATACGCGTTTACGCTGACCAAGCAATGAGGGGCAGCCGCGACCATCTGGAAGCCGACTAGCTGGTGTCCATCCTGAAACTCCCTGTTTCGTCTGGGGATGTTAGACAAAGCCCCCGGGTTGCGTGAGCAACTCGGGGGCTTTGTAAGTGCATAAAGGCGAACGACTTCAATGATCGGGGCGGCCGGATTTGAACCGGCGACCTCCTGCTCCCGAAGCAG
>DAIUFP010000040.1:0-24745 GCA_036844565.1 Gemmatimonadaceae bacterium
ACCAATCTAACGATTCGCCCGTCCTGAATCAATCAGTTATTTCGTCACAACTCCTAACGGAGCGTATCTGGCAAGTTTTTGTGCCTTAACATACAAATAGCGCAGTTTTTCATACGATAGCGTACGAATCAGGCGCGCATCAGGCAACCAGCAGTTGCAATGCTTTACGCTCTAATAGCGCGATACTGCAATACTTGATGCCAAACGAAGGGCGTAAGACGTGTCGATTCGCGGGAACGCGACGGCCTCGGTCGTCTGCTCGCAGCGCTCCCAGTGTCCTCCTGCCATTCTCCTATCGGCCGGATACTCCATTTCCAGCTGAGGCATGACAATTCAGTGAAGCGCCGCCGTCGTGAACGGGAATCGCGACGAGGTTGTCCGGGAGCTCGAGCGCAGTATCGAGCGACACGATCTCATTGGCGTCACGGTGTTCCCTGGCTGTGATACCTTGTGGTTGCCGTTGCGCGACGACCCGCGCTTCCGGACCCTGCTCTCGCGGCTCGGGATCGCACCGTGCCAAACGGCGCTCCTGTGGCCTGTTCCACATCGGCTGCGGCAGCCTACGCCTTCAATTCGCTAGCTGCTGGCCTCGACAGGAGCTTTCGCGGCGTTCAGGCGGTCAATGGATGTCACCGTGTCCCAAGTATGCCGCGGGTGATTGAGCCGTGCCGTGATGGCGATCTCGCGCAGGAAGCGTTCGCCGGTGATGGACTGAGACAGTTCCGGACGCAGCACCTTGATCGCGACCTCGCGCTCGTGCTTGAGATCCTGAGCGAGATACACGGTGGCCATGCGGCCGGCGCCAAGCATCGCGCTCGATGCGATAGCGGTCGGCGAGCGCCGCGGTCAGGCGCGCCAGGTCAGTCACGTCTCACGCCCGAGGGGAGAGAAAGTGCGGAACGGGATGTTCGTTAGGGAGTTGGACAAGTATGGCGGCGTTCATGACACCAACGGAAGGCCAATGGTCCAGCGCGTGGTGAGGCTGCTATTTCCCTCTGAGCTGCGCACTCACCTCGCGGAGCCAGTTCGGCACGACGATGATGCGCCGGTCGGTGGGCTCTCGTGCCACCAGCACCCGATTGCTGCGAGATGCCAGGTCGCGCAGCTCTGCGCCGCGATCCACCTCGACGGTGTCGGTACGGACGACACTGATGGACGAGCCCGAAACTGACAGCGTGGCCGCGAGCGTGGCTCCATTCTCGGCGTAATAGATGAGCCGGTGCCCGTTCGATGCCCAAACCGCGAGGCCCGACCCCGCAGTGGAGACGCGAACGCGAGCGGCCGCCCCCTCCAGCGACTGCACGTAGAGCTCGAATCGGCCTGTCTCGTTCGAACGATACGCGAGCGAACGCCCGTCGGGAGAGATGAGGGGCTGGATCTCGCGAAAGCGAGAGTGCGCCAACGGGACGGGCGCTGCACCAGGCGTCGTCAAACTCACGAGATAGAGATCTTCCTGCGTCGAGGAATCCCGCGCGACCACGACAGCGGATTTTCCCGACGGCGTAACGCGAATCGCGGTCACGCGCGCCAGGCCGGGGAACGGAAGCCGCTGCTCCGGACTGCTTCCGTCCGCAGGCATCCACCATGCGTCGGAGCGCGCGCCGCCCGCAGGTCCGCTGGCGGTAGTCGTCCGGATGAACGCGATGCGCTTTCCATCCGCCGACCAGTCGGGCGCGGTACCGCCATCAGTCGTCAGGCGAACGATGCCCCTCGACTCGACATCCCATATCCAGATGTCCGAGCTCGACGCGTTGCGCCCGCCCATCATCTCTCGGCCCACGGCGACGGCCACGTGTCGTCCATCCGGCGCAATTGCGGCGGTCCTGTAGTCACGAAGTTCGGGTGTTTCCGCCACCACCGAACCACGTTCGTCGAGCACGGCGAGCCGGCGGCCGGAGCTGCCCCGGAGATAGACGAGGGATCCGTCGCGCCCAATATTCGCCTGGACACCGCCAGCCGCGATCCAGACTGCACTGTCGAGCACCGCGATTGGGGGGCCGGTGACCCGTCGCCCCTTCAGGTCGAATGGATAGGCGAGAATGGCGCCACTCTGGTTGGAGAGTAGCAGGTGGTCGGAGACATAGCCGAGCGGCGTGTCGCCCGGGACATCCACCACCGAGTGCGTGCCCCCCGACAGACTCGTGATTCCGATGCCCCGGAGGGCTCCGTCGGCAGTGGGCTTCTGAAGCCAGAACGCGATCGTTTTCTTGTCGAGAAACAGCGGGACGGCGTGACCAACTTCGCCATGCGTGGTATCGGGTGTCGTCAGGCGCGTTGCCGAGTCCCTGGCGCCGATGTGCCACAGCGCTCCGTCGCGCGCGAGAACCACGTCGCCGTCCGGACCAAATGCAAAGTTCTGCGATCCTGCCACTGATGACGTGATGATCTCCGCGCCGCCCCCGGCCAACGGCACGCGACGGAGGTCAGTCGGCGACATGAAGGCGAGCCACCGGCCATCCGGGGAGAAGCGCGGCATGGTCGCGCCGTCAGTGCCGGGAACGGCGCGCGGATAGAGCGAGTCGAGGGGACGCACGTAGATGCGCTGCGGTGCCGCGCTCCGCGACGACGCGACGTATGCCACCGCGCGTCCGTCCGGTGAGATGGTGACCGCCGACCCGACGGTAATCGCGACCCGCTGGCCGGGAGGAAGGTCCACGGCGAAACGGAAACGCGGCTGCTCCAGTCGCGACCGTTCCCGCAACAGAAGCCCCGCGAGCACCAACGCGATCAGAGATACCAACGCCAAGGCTCCGCGAGTGAGCGTATCCGACCCGTGCCCCTTCCCAATCGGCACCGCGCGGGCGCGTGTCGGTCGCGAGGGCGTGGTGCCACCGCGCAGCGCATCGGCGAATTCGCCCGCCATGCTGAAACGGTCCGCCGGAAGCTTCTCGAGCGCGCACCGGACGGCGTCATCGACGTTCTCCGGCACGGTCGGCCGGCTCACGGTGAGTGGCCTCGGGCTCTCTGTCATCAAGCGGGCGATGATCGCCTGCGCGCTTGTCCCGGAGTGCGGAGGCTCGCCCGCGAGCATCTCGTACGTCATGGCGCCCAGCGAGTACACGTCGGATCGGGCGTCGATGAGGCGGTCGCCCGTCGCCTGTTCAGGAGACATGTACTGCGGTGTGCCGAGCGACAGCCCCGTCTGCGTCACGCGCTGGCCACCTGCGTTCGACACCGCCAGCGCGATGCCGAAATCCGCGACGATCGGCTGGCCATGCTGGAGCAGGATGTTCTCCGGCTTGAGGTCCCGATGGATGACGCCGCGCTGGTGCGCGTAGTCCAGCGCGCCGGCAATGGCGATGGCGATGCGCACCGCCTCGTCCACGGGGAGCTGCCGCTCACGATCGAGCCGGTGTCGGAGCGTTTCCCCCTCGACGAACGGCATCACATAGAACAGAAGCCCATCCGCCTCCCCGCTGTCGAACAGCGGCAGTAGGTTGGGGTGCTGAAGATTGGCGGTCACTCTGATCTCGCTCAGGAAGCGTTCGGCGCCGAGGACGGCACCGAGCTCCGGGCTGAGGACCTTCAGCGCGACATGGCGCTCGTGACGGACATCGCGCGCGAGGTATACGGTGGCCATCCCGCCGGCGCCGATCTCGCGCTCGATCTCGTACCGGCCGGAGAGCGCAGCGGCAAGACGGGCAAGTGAATCGTTCTGGCGAGGGTCGCTCGTCGGATCAGGCACGGCGGGGCCTCTCTTGCTTCACACTCGGCGACGATTCGCCGAGATCAACAGTGCGATGCCTGCGGCCAGTAGAAGGCCGCCGATGACGGCCCACTTCGTTTGGCCAGTCATGAAGCTGCCCGGGAGAATGTTGATTGCCTGAAGGAGCCAGACGCCTCCCACGAGCAGACACACGACGCCCGAGACGTTAGTGCGATTCGCATCTACAAAAGTACGGAGCCGGCACTCGCACGCAAACATGATCACGACGAGTCGCGATTCGCCGTACGAACACGCTTGACGGGATTGGCGGAGTCATCGTGGTGCGGTTGCGCGCAACTTCGAGGAAGGAACGAATACAAGGGTCCGTCCGCGCTTGCGCTTCTCCAGAAGTCCCAGCGTCGCGAGCTGAAGCAAGTCGGTCCTGGCAGTTTGAATACACCACCCCGTGCGACATCCGATGCGATTCAACGGTGTACATCGCGTCCGGGCGTTTCCACGCATGATTGACGAGGGCGAGCTGCCTCTGGTTCAGCTCATGGGACAGGCGCGCCGCAACCATGCCATCGAAGGCATTGTGCCGTCGCGCCAATCCGAAAGATGCCTCATACCCCGCAATCCTGCCGACCGCACCACTCGGCTCGGCGTGATGACGAACCTCCCACGATTCCTCGAGGAGCGCCTGGGCACCACGCGATAGCTCGGAGCACGTCCGATGTCGCAACTGCTCGGCCCATGGTATCGGGATATCTGTTTGCGTCGCTCCACCGCGTCCGTATGTTTACCGCGCCCGTCATTCTGGAATCTTCGCCCTCCCGCTTGCCCGACTTACTTCAGCAGCAGCTCCAGACCGCGCTCGGCACCGCCTACACCATCGAGCGCGAGCTCGGCGGCGGGGGCATGTCGCGCGTGTTCGTGGCGAACGAGGTCCGCTACGATCGACAGGTCGTCATCAAGGTGCTGTCGCCGGAGCTCGCTGCGGGCCTGAATGTCGAGCGATTCGAGCGAGAGATCAGCCTCGCCGCCGGCTTGCAGCAGGCGAACATCGTTCCCGTCATCACCTCGGGCGATGCCGATGGCCTGCCCTGGTACTCGATGCCGTTCGTCGACGGCGAGAGCCTCCGTGCGCGTCTGGCCAATTGTCGTCCTGAGCGCAGCGAAGGACCCGCACCTTGGCCTTCGTTGGCTCTCGCCGAAGCGACAAAGATCCTCAGCGACCTCGCGCACGCCCTCGCGTATGCGCACGACCGCGGAATCGTCCACCGCGACATCAAGCCCGAGAACGTGCTGCTCTCCGGTGGCACGGCCGTCGTCACCGACTTCGGAATCGCAAAGGCACTTTCTGCATCGAGAGCGAACGCGTCAACGAGCGCGCTCACGCAGGCCGGCACGTCGCTCGGCACACCGGCCTACATGGCGCCGGAGCAGGCAGCGGGAGACGACGTCGATTATCGCGCTGATCTCTACGCATGGGGCGTGATTGCCTACGAGATGCTTGCGGGCGCGCATCCCTTCGCGTCAAAGACAACCGCGCAACAACTCATCGCTGCGCACATTGCAGAGACACCAAAGCCGTTACGCGACCTCGCGCCACACGTGCCGATGTCGTTTGCTGCGCTCGTCATGCGATGTCTGGCAAAGGATCCGCAGGAGCGGCCGGCGAGCGCCGCTGAATTGATCGCAGTGCTCGGAGCACCATCCTCGTCCGCGCCACTCGCCGCTCGTGCGTCGAAGCGTGTCGCGGTCTTCGCGTCATTCGTCGCTCTACTCCTGCTCGCAGGAGGCCTGTACGCGTGGCGCAGCAGACAGGCGTCCACTGCCACGGATGAACGGCTTGTAGCGGTGCTTCCATTTCGTGTTGCTGGCGCCGACCCATCGCTGCACTATCTCCGCGAAGGAATGCTCGACCTGCTCGCCGCCAAGCTCACCGGTAGCACGCGCATCGTCGATCCACGAGCCATGCTTGCCGCGTGGCGTGATGCTGGTGGCACTGAAAGCGCCGACATCGCTCCGGCCGCCGCGAGTCGCCTTGCTGTCCATCTGGGTGCGCGCGAAATGCTGCTCGGCGAAATCACGGGCACGGGGGAGCATGTGGCGCTCCATGCATCGCTCGTCCCCACCGGCGGCGGAAATGCGCGGGAGGCGTCCGTTGAAGGCTCGCGAGACAGCCTGTTGTCACTCGTCGACCGGCTGGTCGTGCAAGTCCTTGCACTACGCGCTCGGCGTGACACCCACGCACTCGACGGGCTCGCCGGTACATCGCTGCCAGCGATCCGCGACTACCTCGAGGGCCGAGCGTTGCTGCGGCGGGGCAGCTATGAAGCGGTCGCCGAGCATTTCAACGCCGCAGTGCGGGCGGACTCCAATCTCGCGATGGCATGGGTCGGCCTGTTGGATGTCGCGGGGTGGCTGGGTACGAGCCCTGACTCCGCCTCCAGGCAGATCGGTCGGCTGCGCGACCGTTTGCCTGCCGCAACGCGCGCAGTCGTGGACGTACGTGTCGGGCCGCAATATCCGATCGAGCTGAATGTCGCCGAGCGGCGCAAGCTCGCCGAACGCGCAGTGCAGTTGGCCCCCGACAGTCCGGAAGCGTGGGCTGCGCTGGGCGAAGCATACTTCCACTGGGCACCCATCACGGGTGACACCGATGCGCACACACGTGCCATCGGGGCGTTCGAGCGCGCCGTGGCACTCGATTCGAATCACACGGAGGGGCTCGAGCACCTCGGCGGGTTGTACGCGGAGCGCGGGGACACGGCGTCGGCTCGTCGCGCGACCGAAGTTCGGCTCGACCGCGACAGCATGTCGAAGGGCGCGCTGCCGCGCCTCTACCTCGCTGATGCAGTCCTCGGCGATTCGCGGCGCGGAGCGCAATGGCGGGCCCTGGTTCGTGCGCATCCTGATTGGCTCTGGCCCGTGGAAGGCGAGGCGATCAGCCTGGGCTTGCCACTCCGCGTGATGGACAGCGTTGCAACCGCGGACCTTCCCCGCGCGCTGACGGAGGCCGAACGTCGCTCGCGCACCGGGAATCTGATCTTCATCGCGCACTTGGAAGGGCAGCCAACTCGCGCCGCGCGCCTGGCAGAGACCCGCGCGAACGCGATGGCCGCCCCGGGACAGGCGAGGCGCAGTGTGTTGAACGCCGTCTTCGCGGATGGGGATTCCGCGCAGGGCGCTCAGGGGCGGCGGACCCTCGAAGGCGCACTGGACACGGACAGCGCAGCAGCATCGGCGCTGGACTGGTTCGCGGCTGGTCTCTACGATCTCGCGCATGGACAGCGCGCTGGAGGTCATCGTGCCGTGACGAGGCTTCGCGCCATTCCGCCGGCGGTGTGCGATCGTCTCGCGCCGTCATTGTGCACCGACTACGCGTTGGTGCTCGACGCTCAGCTCGCGTCAGAGGAGCATAGACCCGACGCGCGCGCACGGCTCGTGGAGCTCGACTCGATGCTTCGGCAAGGACCACAGCGGAGCGGAGCGCTGCTCCAGGCGGGCAACCTGGTTGCGTCTCGCCTCTGGGAGCAGCGCGGAGACCTTGCCCGCGCGCTCGCGGCGGTTCGGCGACGGCCGTTCTTCTATGGCTACGACCCGTCGCTGCCGGTCTCGCTGCGTGAGGAAGGCCGGCTCGCTGCAGCAACCGGCGACCGCGCAGGCGCGTTGAAGGCGTACCGTCGTTATCTCCTGATGCGGCAGGATGCGGAGCCATCGTTTCGTGCCCATCTCGACGGGATACGTCGCGAAGTCGCGCGTCTCGAGAGAACGGACGCACGATGAGCTCGGAGCTTCGCGATCGGCTTCAGGAGTCACTGGGTGCGGCATACATCGTCGAACGCGAGCTTGGCGCCGGGAGCTTTTCCAGTGACGTGGCGCCTGCGGCCGCCACGTTGGGCGGAACCGCCTTGCGATAGCGCCTCACGGGAGCGGCGTCCTCCGTCACGATCTTCATGATGATCTATTGCGCCGAGGCGCCCGTGTGCGGCGGATTGCCCGTCGCCGCGCGCGCGCGCCACGCAACGGCGCGGCATTCCGGAGCAGCCGAGAGCAGATCGATCGAGCTCGTCAACGGGCGTGGAGAAAGGGGCCAATGACGGACTGGGCGCGCGTCGCAATGCGCTCGAGCTCCGTCAGGATCTCCGGCGCCTCCTTGAGCTCCGCCAGCTGGGCGAGATCGGCCCAGATTTGCGGCCAGGCGAGCTGTCCGCGCTGCTTGAGGATGACACCCTCGATGTCCACCCAATCCTGCGGCCGCGCGGCGAAGGCCTTGTGCACGATGAGATCTTCGGCGGAGCAGGTCCGAAGTACGGCGCCGGGCACCAACTCCACGTTCGTCGATCGGGCAATCGCGCTGGCTTCGAACGGCATCGCCCCGAGGGCGACATCAATGCCAAAGCCATCAGGCGTCCGCAACAGAAGGACGCGATTCTGAAGGGCAAACTCCGTAGCATCGCTGATGCGACTCTCGAACTCGGTGAGCAGCGCCGCCGCATAGGTCGCCTCGGTGCCGAATCCCGTCAGCAGCGTCAGGTCGAGATCATTGGTGAGTCGGGGCGTCCCCCACCGGAAGTTTGCGACCCCACCGATGAAACAGAACGTCCAGTCGCGACGCTCGAAGATCTGCTGCACCAAGGCACCGGCTTGCAGGAGCGTCTTCATGCCTGTCGGCGACGGTGCAGCCAGCGCTGCTGCTCAATCAATCCTGACTCCTGAGAGTCTCGTGCCGTCAGCGCCGAGACCACGCAGCTATCCTCGAGATCCGCAGCAACGCGAGCGAGATCCACGGCGGCGAGTTCGTGCAACCGCACGCGCTCCAACTCGACTGCGGCGGAGCGCCACTGCGTCATCCACGCGTGCTGTTGGGCTGCGGTCGGCAAGATCATGACGGAAGTATACCGCACCAACCCGCGCACTTGCGTGTCGGCGGAGAGAGCCAGAGGGGTCGGAGTGCGGATTTAGCGCAAGATCGTTGCGCGCGTATACGCCGTTTACGAGGGCCGCCGGAGTGTCGTGCGTCGGTCTCTGGTATAAGCGCGAGAGTGTCATCACCGGTTTGATCTTGGACAGAATCAACGGTTGAGAAATGGACACATTGGTGGGGAGCGGTCGAGGGCCGCGGCGCCGTCCGGCGTCGCGCCTACGCCGACTCCCCGTGTCCTCACGACGTAGCCGGGGAGGGCCGGGCCGACCGCCGCCCTTCATCCCCGGAACACGGCTAGCGTCAATACGGTTCAGTTAGTGGTTCGGCGAGGATTATCCCATGCCGGCGTGTGGCGGCGGCGGCGCACGATGTGGACGCGGAACCGGCAACGGCGGGTCGGTACTCGACGGCGGGGCCGCAACGGGAAATTACTCATCTTGTGCTTGACGCCGCGCGGCACGACGCGCCCCCGGCTCGAGCTCACGTGCTCCGCGCGCACCTCGTCGAGCACGAGTTGGCGCGCCTGCTGGTGGCGCCGCTGGTCCTGAGAGGGGAAGGGCTGCCACATGGGGCAGCGTACGACGGGTGACACGAGGTGCGTGGGGGAAGGACAGTGTGTCAGGATCGCGCGCCCGCGGGAGCGCGCCGAGCGCGGCCTCGTGCATCAACGCGCGGATCGCGAAGTGGGCGAGGAGAAAGCCCCACGCTTCTTGCCGCACCAGTTCAGGCGTCTTGCTCCGCAGCACGCGCTGGCCGCCGCGGAGATGCGTCTTGAATTCGTCGAATGCGGTCTCCATCTCCCACCGTTCATGGTAGAGGACCGCGAGTTCCTCGGCCGGGGCGCGGCCGGGTTCCAACACGGTCGTCACGAGCCGATACGTCGCCTCGGGCGTGGGCACATCGGGCAGCGTGTATTCAATCACGCGCACCGGGATCGCCGTGCGATTGGTGCTCGTACAGAGGGAGTTCCAGCGCAGCTCACTGCGATACGACCCATCCGGAAAGCGCTCCAGGAGCGGCAGCGTGAACGTCGCGCCGGCGCGCCAGAGGAGCGCCGCACCCGTGGCGGCCGCCTGGCGCCAGAGATCGAAGCCGAGCAGGCCATGATCGGCCAGGCACAGCATCTCTCCCGTGAGGTGCGGCACGACGTCCGCCGCCAGCCTGACTTCCCCGGTGGTGTAGGCCCCAAGCTGCGCCGCACAAATCGCGTGCGTCCCGTTCTCGAGGAGACCCACGATCCGCAGTTGGGGAAAGGCGCCCGTCGCGTTCACGCCCCGCGCACTCGCTGGCCGCCCGAAGGCGCGCGCATTGGCCACCGTGTCGCCGACATCCAGCGTGGTGCCGTCGAGGCTCATCACCCGCCACCCACGGTACCACGCCCCGCGCGTGCCGGCCGTGGCGACCGGCGCGACAACCTGGCGATATAGCGCCTCCAGCGGCGCCGCGCCCAGTCGGGTCCGCGCTTGCGAGATCCCCGACTTGCTGGGCATCGTGGTCGCGGTGGGGTCACCTAACCAGCGCGCGCCTTCCGTCAAACAGCGGAGCACCTCCCGCGTCGACACGTCGGCGTAGAGCGCGAGCGCGATGACGTAATAGACCATCACATGCGCCGGTAAATCCCGCTCCCGTTCACTGAACCGCTCCGTCTCGAACAACACTTGCTCCACCACCTCGATGGGGAACTGCGTCGTCAGGACGCCGAGGCTGATATGATCCGTCAGGCGAATCCCAGCAGGTAAACCGGCAGCAGTCCGAGCCATGCGACCTCACGGTGGCGTCGGACTCAATCTAGCACCGATCCTACAAACTGAACAGTATTGAAGGCTAGTCCCAGGCTAGTCCGAGCGTACTCGACCTGGACAACGAGACTCCGAGCAGGTGCTGCATCCAAGTCTGGGTAACACTCTGGGTGTCCACCCAGGACGGTCACCGGAGACTGCGCGCTGAAGTGCGCACGCTCAGCGCGCGTCGCCCAAGTCGCGACATACCCGCGTGTCACGAGCGGGAGGGCAAGTCCTCGCGCCCCTCGTTAGAATGGCGCATGCCGACGCCACATCCCCTGCTGATTTCCAGATCGTTCTATCGCTGGACCCGCAATCTGCACCTGTACGCGGGGCTGTTCGTCAGCCCATTCGTGCTCGTCTATGCCGTGAGCGCTATCCAGCTCAATCACGCTCTCATGCCATGGGGAGGCGGCGCCGCACCGACAACCGCTCCGCGGGTCGTTCGCGTTGTCGTCACGGACGTGGACAATGGCCTCGCCGTTGCCGCGCAGGTGCGGCACCAGATCGGCATCGTGGGTGAAATCGGATACGTGAGTCGCAAGCCCGGTGGCACACGCGTCAGCTTTCCCATCGAGTCGCCGGGCCACACGACCCACGTGAAGGTGGACCTGACGACCGGGATCGCGACGATCGAGCAGAAGCGCACCGGCGTGTGGGACGCGATGATCTACCTCCACAAGATGCCCGGGCCCCACAACGCCAATATTCGCGGCAACTGGCTGTTCACCCGGCTCTGGGGATGGCTCGCGGATGGAACGGTCTACCTGCTGCTCTTCCTCACGGCGAGTGGTGTGTACCTCTGGACCATCCTGAAGGCCGACCGACGCACGGGGCTGCGCGTGCTGGCCGCGGGCGTGCTGTCCTTCATGGCGATCGTGTTCGCCATCATCGCATGACGGAATCCAACGCGACGATGCGGATCGGAACGCCGGGTGCAAGCACGCTCCCACCAAGCGCGTCCGCGCGCCTGCGGTCTGCCCGCATCCGCATCGTCACCCGCAAGCTGCACAACTATCTCGGTCTCTACCTGCTGCTCTTCGTGTGGCTGTTCTCGGTGTCCGGCCTCGTGTTGAACCACTCGAAATGGTCCGTCGCGCAGTTCTGGAAAGCGCGCCAGGAAACGGCGTCCCAGCGGGCGTTCCGCAGCCCTCCCGGCAGCGGCGATCTCGCAACGGCCGCTGACCTCATGGGCCAGTTCGGTATCGTCGGCGAGGTTGGCGAAACCAGGCGCTCGCCGGATGGCAGGCACTTCGACTTCCAGGTCGTACGGCCAGGAAGGGTGTTCCGTGTGCAAGCCCGGCTCGACAGTGCACACGCCACCGTCACGGAGATCCGGCTGAACCCATGGGGCGTGATGGACGCGCTGCACAAGTTCACCGGCGTGAAGATGGACGACCCAGCTCTCACCCGCGACTGGATACTGACCCGCATCTGGAGCCTCGCGATGGACGCGCTCGCGGTCGGACTCGTGGTCCTCGTGCTGAGTGGACTCTACCTGTGGTATCGCTTGCCTGGGAGACGGCGACTGGGCGTCAGCGCCCTGCTTCTCGGCATTATCTGCTGTGCCTTCTTCGTGTATGGGCTCGGTGCGCTGATCCCGTGACGCCGCACCGACGCGCCAGGAACGGTCGCTACGAGAAGGGCGCGTGCCGATCGCACGCGCCCTTCGCCATTGTCGTGGTAGCTGCGCGACGCTCAGCGCACCGGCGCTACTTCTCCAGTTGTTTCTGCACTTCCTTGCCCGCCGCGAGATGCGCCTGGAAGTTCGGCGCGACCTTTTCCTCGAGCGCCTTGAGCTCGGCATTCTTCGTCGCCGGGAGCAGCTGTGTCGTGACCGCGTCGATGACTGCCTGGTGGTAGCTCACCTCGTGATCGATGTACGCTTTGTCGAAGGCCTTTCCCTTCGCGCCGCGGAGCGACTTCATCGCCGAAACGTGGTCGATGTAGAGCGCGAAGTCCTTGCCTGGCGGGGTCGGCGTGACATGGAGCTTATGCGCCAAGTTTCGTCCCAGCTGCCGGACGGCTTTGTGGTCATTGACCATCATGGTCGCGAACTGTCGCACGTCCTTGTTGTGGCTCTTCTTCAGCGCCACCTGACTGGTCTCCACGTCCCACGTATTCGCCGCGTCGAAGATCGCGACGATCGTCGGATCATCCAGACCGGCGGCCACTGAGGCGCGGACCGCCGTATGCGATGACTCGAGTGCGGGAGACTGCGCGCCCACAATCGGCGTAACCGCGAGCGCACTGACTGCGGCGAGGGCAAGGAACATCGTCTGCTTCTTCATCGGACCACCGTGTGGGGGGGACATGCCGGGAAATATCCCCGGAATCGAAGGCCAGTTTCCCCGGCTTCGAAGGAGAAGATGGCGCCCGGCCCGTGATATGTCAACTGAATTATTGACTAATTATTCTGACTCCGCTATCCTTATCAGCATCCTCAGGAGGCACTGATGGCATGGTGGCAACGCAAATTCGGAAACTCGACCCGCGGTCGCATCGTTGCCCTGCTGCGGCGGCGGGAGCACAGCGTCGAGGATCTCGCGCAGGCGCTGGACCTCACCGACAACGCGGTCCGCGCGCAACTCGCATCACTCGAGCGCGACGGAATCGTTGGGGCCACGGGCGTTCGGCGTGACGGGACCGTCGGCAAGCCGGCCACGCTCTACGCCGTGTCCGTTCACGCCGCTCCCCTCTTTTCCAGTGCCTACGCGCCGCTGCTCGCTTCACTCCTCGCGGAGTTGGGTGAACGCTTGTCAGCCACGCAGCTCGAGGCAGTGTTGAGAAGCGCGGGCCGCCGCCTGGCACCTGCCGTTCCCGCCAGCACCTCCTTCGGCGAGCGGGCTCGCGCGGGCGCCGCGTTGTTGTCGGATCTGGGCGCCGACGCCGAGTTGCTCGAGACGAGCGACGGATACGAGATCCGCGGACATGGCTGCGTGCTATCCGAGGCGGTGACCGCGTGCCCGGCGACTTGCCACGCGGTGGAGGCGCTGTTGTCGGAGGTCACCGGCGTCAGCGTGAAGGAGGACTGCGATCGAGCCAACGCTCCGAACTGTCGCTTTCTCATTCCAGAGGCAGTCTGATCATGGCAGGAATGATGACGCTGGACGTGATGGACAATGATCTGGACGACGCGCCATTGGCGGCTGCATCCGCCCCTGCCAACGAGCACGCCGAGATGGCGGCACTCGTGCGACGCCAGCTCGCGCTGCTCGGAGAAGATCCGGATCGCGAAGGGCTTCTGAAGACACCCGATCGCGTGAGTCGCTCCCTGTCGTGGCTTGCGCGCGGTTACGCGCTCGACGTATCCGACGCGGTGGGAGACGCGGTGTTCGAGGAGGCACACACGAACATGGTGATGGTTCGTGACATCGAGTTCTACTCGATGTGCGAGCATCACATGCTGCCCTTCTTCGGCAAAGCCCACGTGGCGTACGTCCCGAATGGCCGGATTGTCGGGTTGTCCAAGCTGCCGCGGATCGTCGAGGTATTCGCGCGCCGGCTACAGGTCCAGGAACGGCTTACCGAACAGATCGCCGACGCCCTGGACGACGTGCTCAAGCCAGCGGGTGTCGGCGTCGTGCTGCAAGCGTCCCACCTCTGCATGATGATGCGCGGGGTGGAGCAGCAGAACTCGGCCACCATTACCAGTGCGCTCCGCGGCGTGTTTCGCGACTGTCCCATGACGCGCGCGGAATTTCTCGACCTCGCGCACCAGCGCCAGCGCTAGGCAGATGCAGTACAACGCGCGGCCTCGATGCCGCTCCTTCATCTCTACGACTACCTGAGCAGGCCGATCATGAGCGACGACGCTGCAAGGCCGAGCGGGCCCGACTTCGCGTCTGGCATCCCGAGCGAGCAGTTGCTCGACGGAAAGAGCATGGCCGGCCATGTCGGCGACGATGCTGTCTTGCTCGTCCGCTCCGGCGGGCGGTGCTTCGCGATCGGCGCCATCTGCTCGCACTATGGCGGGCCGCTCGCGGAGGGGCTCGTGATCGATGGGACGGTGCGCTGCCCATGGCACCACGCGGCGTTCCGTCTGGACACCGGTGAGCCTGACCGGCCCCGGCGCTCGATGCGCTTTCCTGCTGGCAGGTCGATGAGCGCGACGGACGCATCCGGGTCCTCGGACGAAAGGATTCGCCGGCGACGGCGCCACCAAAGCGCGCGGGCTCGACTCCAGACTCGATGCTCATCGTCGGTGCGGGCGCCGCGGGGATCGAGGCGGCGGTGACGCTGCGCAGGGAGGGATACCTCGGACGTTTGACGATGGTGGACGTCGATCCCGACGCGCCCGTCGACCGGCCGAACCTCTCGAAGGATTTCCTCGCCGGCACGGCGCAGGCAGAGTGGGTTACGCTTCGCACACCCGATTTCTTTCGCGACAATGACATCCAGTTCGAGCGCGAGCATCGCGTCACGGAGCTCGACGTTCGTGGTCGTCGCGCGCGGCTCGACAACGGTCGCGACATCGGCTACGACACCGTGCTGCTCACCACGGGCGCATCGCCGATCGTGCTTCCCCTGCCCTCGAGCGGCACGCTCCCGATGCTCACACTCCGTTCGCTCGCCGACAGTCGCGCGATCATCCATGCGGCCGAAGGTGCTGGACGTGACGCGCCCGTCGTGGTGCTCGGCGCCAGCTTCATCGGACTCGAGGTGGCCGCGTCGCTGCGCGCCCGCGGCCTCCAGGTGCACGTTGTGTCGCCGGAGACCCGTCCGCTCGAGCGCGTTCTCGGTCCACAGCTCGGCGACCTCATCCACCGTGTGCACCTCGACCACGGCGTGCACTTTCACCTTGGGCAGAAGCCGCGCGAGCTGGCCGACGGCGCAGTCATCCTCGAGAACGGGGAGCGCATCGACGCGAAGTTCGTCGTCGCGGGGGTGGGAGTTCGGCCCAACGTCGAGCTGGCCGAGCGTGCGGGCCTCGCGCTCGATCGCGGCGTGCTCGTGGACGGAGAGCTCCGCACGAGCGCACCGGGCGTCTTCGCGGCGGGCGACGTGGCGCGGTACCCCGACCCGCGCATGGGCGCGCTCATCCGGGTAGAGCACTGGGTGGCGGCCCAGCGACAAGGGCAGACCGCCGCACGCAACATGATGGGCGCCGCGGAACGTTTCACGGCAGTCCCCTTCTTCTGGAGCGCTCATTTCGACCTTACCGTGTCGTACGTCGGCCACGCGGAACGGTGGGACGCAATCGAGATCGACGGTTCGCTGGAGCTTCGCGATTGCGAGGTCCGCTATGTGGCGGAGGGCCGCGCGCTCGCGGTGGCGACGATCGGGCGGGACCTGCCGAACCTCGAGGCAGAGGTGTCGATGGAGCACGAGCGCATGATCCCGGCAGTGGCGCGAATACCTCAGGCTGGACTGTGACGCTCGCCGTCGCCGCAGTAGGTGTGCCTTGCGAATCCGCAGCTCTGCTTCGTCGATAGCTCACACACACTGGACCCGCGATTGCACTCTGACTGCGAGAGCCCTCAGGAGGCGATTGCCATGACGGCGCGGCGATTCGACGCATTGATCAGAGCGCGAGGACGCAATCACGCCATACCCCATCTTCACCATCGGGCACTCAACACGGACGATCCCCGAGTTCGTCGCGCTGTTGCGACAGGTGGACGTCGATCTCCTCATCGACGTACGCTCGATTCCGCGGTCGCGCACAACGCCACAGTTCAATCTGGACGTGTTGCCGGCGTCTCTCGCCCCCGAAGGAATTGACTACCAGCATCTGCGCGCCCTCGGCGGGCGGCGTCACCACGCCAGGAATGCGCCGCCGTCGACGAATACGTTCTGGCGCGTCCTGGCCTTCCGCAACTATGCGGATTACGCCGAGACCGAGGCGTTCCACGCCGGCCTCGACGAACTGATAGCTCTCTCGAGCACGCATCGCTGCGCCATCATGTGCGCCGAAGCAGTATGGTGGCGATGTCATCGCCGCATCATCGCCGATTACCTGCTGGCGAGCAGCATTCATGTAGGGCACATCATGGCTCTGGGTACCGTGACACCTGCCACCCTCACACTCGGGGCGTTGATCGTGGATGCCGGAACCCTGCTGCACTATCCGGCGCCCGGCGCAGACGGTGGCGACGCGATGCCTGGACCGTGACGAGCTTCCCGCCACCTCGTGACATGATGACCAGGCGGGGGGCCGAGCGGCCTCGATTGTGCACGATCCTTCACTGACAAACCTCAACACTCTTCCTTCATGTCGTCGATGCACCGCACCATCACGGGGGACGTGCTCGTTCAGCACCTCGGCTCCGATGTAATGACAATCGACCAGGATCTCCTGGCAGCGAATGGCCGGAGCGGGCGGACTCTCGTGAAGGAAGGCCCCCTGCGACTGACGATCATCGGACTTGCCGCCGGTGGAACGTTGCCACCTCACAGCACCGACAATCCGGTGTCGATTCACGTCCTGCACGGCGATGTGACTTTTGTCGCCCTTGACCGGCAGTACACGCTCGCCGCCGGAGACCTCCTGGTGTTCGCGGCTGGTGTGGAGCACGCCGCACGATCGACGTTCGGCGCCTCGGTTCTGCTCACGGTGGCGTACGCGTCGACGTCAGGTGACGCAGAAGGCGCACCGCCGCCGCCGGACCGAGCGCTGAGCGATGCGGCCAGGCAACGGTGGTTGGATGACGGAGGACACCTGCCAGGCGTCGGCGCGGTGACCCCAGCTTCGATGGGATCAAAGGCGAATTAAAGGCGCCACCGCACACCGACACTTGAGCGGGTCACACGCGCTCACGGCAGTGTGTCGCGCCGTTGCGCCGGCGCCACGCTCGAACCCGCCTCGCTGATCGATGTCACGAGGCCATTCGCATCCCGTGTGAGCACCAGCTCCGCCGCCCGGCCAGTCATCCAGAGACGATCGATGGCCGTCGGGATCGCGCGCGCGGGGCGTGCGGAGCCGCCGCTGAGAGCCACGTACAACTCGTTCCCGCGTACGGTCACCGTGTACGTGGGCGACTGCGAGCCCGCGTTCGGGGCGCCGCCTGCTGGAGCGCCCGCAGCGCCGGGAGCCCGCTGGATGTAGTAGCTGCCCGCGATTCCCTGGAGCTGCGCCGGAGTGAGCGCGATCGCATTGGGCACGTAGCCGGCTTTCGGCTCGGGACGCTCGTTCAGACGCCGCACCCAGATGTTGCGGAAGCGCACCGCCTGCCCATGATCCTGGATCGAGAACGGAAGGGCGTCGGCGTGCGCAACGTAGCCGTATGGTGGCGTAGGTGCCGTTGGACCCTGGAGGATCTCGTTGTTCTGCACGAGCACACCATTGTGCACCACCGTTGCGCGCGCCGGCTCCTGGACCGATCCGTCGGTGCGGAAGCGCGGGCGGCGGAAGTAGATGTCGAACACCTGCCACTCGCCCGGTGGTCGGCTCGCATTCGCGAGCGGAGGATACTGCCCGTAGATCGACCCAGCGGTGCCGTCCGCGTAGGTGTCGGTGCGGCCGTACGAATCGAGCACCTGGATCTCGTACTGACCCATGAGGATCAACCCACTGTTGCCGCGGTTCTGCCCCGTGAGCTGCGGCGGATTCGGCGCGGCCCATTCTGCGTGCAGCTGGATGTCGCCGAACGATTCCTTGGTGCGGATCGAGCCGCTCCGCGGGATCACTTCCATGTAGCCATTCTCGACCTTCCACGTTGCCGGCTCGGGTGCGGCCGGCGCGGCGCCCGCAGGTCCGCCGCCGCGCGCCCGCACGAATGCCGACAGGTCGCGCCCGTCGAAGAGCACCATCGCGTCTGACGGCGGCGCGCCCAGGGTGGGCGCGGGCGTGACCGGCGGCGCGTGGGGACGCGTGAGCTCGTGTTGTCGCCACGAGAACGGTGCGCTCTGCGCGCCTGCGGTGCTCGCCACCAAGGAGCAGAGCGACACCAGTGCGACAAGGGAGCGATAGCGCATCGGCGCTCCGTTGGCATCACTTGATGTCTCGATGCGGCGCCTCACAGGCTCCACCCCGCTCGATACTCCCGCTTCAGGTACTGGTTCGCGTCCGCGTTGTTGGTGAAGCGCATGTTGGCGCCGTCGTACTTCAGCTTCACGCCCTGACCGGTTCGCAGTGCCGCCACACCGAGCAGCATGATTTCGTTGAGCTTCGCCGCGTATGCGAGATCGCTGCTCGGTTCCGCCTTCTTCATGATCGCATTCGCCCAGTTCAGCTCGTGCGAGACCGGGACCCTCTTGATCGACTGCGGGACTCTCGCGGCGTCGGAATTGAGCGCGTCGGGAAAGAGGCGTGGGTTGTTGCCATAGGTGCCATACAGGATGATGCCCTTCGAGCCGACGAAGATGCCGCCGCCGGCGCGGTCCAGCACGAGGTCGTCCGGCAGGTAGTCGGGACGCGGGGGCATGAGCCCGCCGTCGTACCAGCTCATTTTCACCGGCGGCATGTCGCCGCGCGCGGCAAACTCGTAGTGCACCGTCATCGCCTGCGGGTAAGTGGCGGGTGATGCGTCCACATCGAGTCCCCACGGCGACGACGTCGCCTCGACGGTTGTCGGCAGCCCGAGGTCGAGCGCCCACACCGGCTGGTCGATGAGGTGCGCGCCCATGTCGCCGAGCGCGCCCATTCCCCAGTCCGTCCATCCCCGCCAGTTGAACGGGTGGTACAGCGGGTGATACGGTACCACGGGCCCGGGGCCGAGGAAGAGGTCCCAGTCGAGTCCCGGCGGCGGAGCGGAGGCGCCGGCTGCCAGCACGAGGGCGAGGTTTCGCTGCACGTCGCGCACGTTCTCCCAGCTTGGCACCGTGCTCCCCGCGGCGGCAGCCGAGGGCTGTGCCTGTCCGCCGCCACCGGGGCGCGGCGTGTAGAGCGGCTGCGTCGTCGGGCGCGGAATCCCCTGCGGCCAGATTGGTCGGTTCGTCCACGTATGCACCTCGCGCACCGGGCCGATGACGCCGGCGCGGATCCACTCCACCATCTGCCGCGTGCCGTCGAACGAGTGCCCCTGGTTGCCCATCTGCGTCACCACGCCCGTGCGCTTCGCCGTGGCGGCGAGCACGCGCGACTCGTACACGCTCCAGGTGAGCGGCTTCTGGACGTACACGGCCTTGCCGGCCTGCATCGAGAGATTCGCGGCGACCGCGTGGAAGTGGTCGGGCGTTGCGATCACCACGCCGTCGATTCCCTTTTCCTTCTCGAGCATCACGCGCACGTCGGCGTAGCGCTTCGCCTTCTGATATTGCGCGAGGAGTTCCGGGCCAACGTTGGTTTGTGGACCGCGTGTTCCCGCGTTCCCCACCAGCCCCGAGGGCGCCGCGGCCGGGTTGGGCGCGTTGGCTCCCGCGTTCGGGCGCGGCTGTGCCCCGCGTTTCGCGTTGCTGTCCACCAGGGCGAAGTCCACGTCCACCAGCACCGCGATGCGCTGGCCACCGGCGATGAGCGCACGAGCGTTCGACATCCCCTGCGACGCCGCCCCCACGAGGGCGACGTTCACCATGTCGCTCGGCGCCACGAAACCGGGGCCGCCGAGCACGTGGCGTGGGACGATCGTGAAGCCGTACAGGCCGGCGGTGGCGCTTCCCACAGCGCCGACGAACGACCGTCGAGACATCTTATCGTTGCTGTCCATGGGCCAGGTAGTCGAAGGGTGGAGTGTTGTTCATTGCAACGGGGGCGGCGTCGGTAAAGACGTGGCACCACCCCCGTCACTCGACGTTCAGTAGCCCGCGTTCTGCACCAGCAGCGGGTTCGCGTCCAGTTGGGGCTGCGGAATGGGCAGGAGCACGAAGTACGGGGCGGACACCGGCTTATTCCAGCCGGCGGCCAGGTACGTGCCCTGCCGGATCATGTCCTGACGCCGCTTCCCTTCTTCGATCAGCTCGAACTGGCGCTCGTCGAAGATCGCCGTCCGTGCTTCTGCCTGCGTCAGCGAGGAGGACAGCGGTTGCGGCGGCGAGAACGCGCGCGCGCGCACCTGATTGATCAGCGGTATCGCTTCCGCCGTGCGACCGAGCTCGTTGAGCGCCTCGGCCTTGATCAGCAGGATCTCGGCGAGCCGGTAGATCGCGTAGTCGTTGCCATGGTTCGTACCCGATCGGGCCGGGTCGAATGGCCATTTGTACGGGCGCGTCCCATTTCCTTCGGTGGCCTGCGTGATGTCGGAGCAAAGGCCATGACGACCCCACGGATTCGATCCTTGTGATGCTCCTTGGGTACATGGCTGCCCCGGCGTTTTCGCCAAGGCAATGCGCCGCGTGCGCCCTGTCGTGCAGTTCCCGGGGCATTGCTCGTTGCGGCACTTTGGAGATCGCCGCCGAGACAGGCGGCATTGACTGGCGACACCACTCGCTCTGATTGGACGTGTGGCCGGCCACGAGATCGAGAACGACCCGCATGCCCCGGCGATGGGCATCCTTCGCGAACGCGGCCAACCCGGCGTTCGTGCCAAACCGAGGATCCACCTGGGAGTAGTCGATCACATCGTAGCCTCCGTCGCCCCACCCCCGGACTTGAAGACCGGATTCGGCCACAGCGCGTTGACGCCCAACGAATCAAGGTCGCCGAGTCGTGACGGTATCCCCGCGATGTCGCCGATCCCGTTAACGTCGCTGTCCTGAAAAGAGGAGGGGTAGATCTGGTAGAAGGCAGCATGCGTGAGCCAGTCAGGGCGCTGCTGGGCTGATGCGGTTGGTGCGATCAGCAACGTGGCCAGTGCGACGAGACGTTTCATTTGTGGCGGGATTCTGAGAGTTTTGTTGCGCGAGCGCAAGGGGGAGGGGGCACGTGTGTCAACGTTCAATAGAAATGTCCCCTGTTTTAGTTCAGTAGAAATGTCCCCTGTTTAAGGGTGATCGTTCTTGGGGTTCACTGGCGTCATGCGATGCCCGGGTGCTGGGTGGTGCGCTGCTCTTTGCGGTGCATGTGCGTACTCACGGACTGACTCCAGCGCGCCCACACCTCCATTTGTTTTGCGCTGAGCGGTTTGCCCGAGTGAACCAGATGGATACGAAGGCGTGTGCACGGCGAAGGCGAATGCCAAGCAGCCCCGGACAAAATAGTCGACGAAAGGATAAGTCAAATAATGGTATGACAAATGCAGCGCGGAGTGCCGCGTACCGACCCGCAGTGCGGTACGCCGACGTGACCATCCTTCCGGCCTGAGCTGCGGCTCCAGGCTCGCATCTTCAGGAGAGCCTATGAGACGAGCGATCCCCATTCTCGCGTTGATCACTCTCGCGGCAAGTGCGCTCGCGGCGCGATCGGTCCACGACATTGGCGGGACGCCCAAGCCGGCACGCGCTCCGATGTCGAGGCTCGCGCCATTCGACGTCGTCATTGCCGACAACGTGCAGCAGATGATGGACGACGGGCGCCGCACGTTCCGCTTTGACACCTTCGGGGACGAGGCGTTCTGGAGCGACGGACTTGGGCTCGACCGAGCGATCGAGGGAGACGGGCACGGCGGCGTCGGAGCCGGCGTGAGTCCCAAAATCGCCCTCGCGCTCGGGCTCAAGGTCGACATGGACGCCTTGCCCGCGGCGGTGGTCGAGGCGGTGAAGGCCGGCAAGGTGGACATGAACGATCCGGCCACCACCCTGACGCTCATCAAGCTGAATGCGGTGCTCGGCGTCGTCGGCACTTTCAACGGCGAGCGAATGACGAAAGTGGGGCTCACCTGCGCGGTGTGTCACTCCACAGTGGACGATGCGTTCGCGCCTGGCATCGGCCATCGGCTCGACGGATGGGGCAACCGCGATCTCAACGCGGGCGCGATCATCGCCGCAACGCCGAACGTGGCGTTGCTGGCGCGGGAGCTGAAGGTCGATGTCCCGACCGTGAAGAAGGTGCTGAGCAGTTGGGGGCCGGGGCGATTCGACGCGGAGCTCGACAAGGACGGCAAGGCGTTCCGTCCCGACGGCAAGCAGGCCGGCACCATCATCCCCAACGCCTTCGGGCTAGCCGGCGTGAACAACCACACCTGGACCGGCGGCTGGGGCGACGTGACGTACTGGAATGCCTACGTCGCCAACACCGAGCTGCATGGCAAGGGCGTGTTCTACGACCGCCGGCTCGGCGACGCGAGGAAGTATCCGGTGAGCGCGCGGACGGGCGCATGGAAGCTGCGCAACTCACCCGACCTCATCACCTCCAAGCTCGGCGCGCTCCAGGTATATCAGTTGGCCATCCCAGCGCCGCCGTCGCCCGCCGGATCATTCGACGCGAGCGCCGCCGCGCGCGGCGAGCGCCTGTTCGCCGGCAAGGCGAACTGCGCATCCTGTCACGTGCCGCCGCTGTTCACGGAGCCCGGCTGGAACACCCACAAGGCGAGCGAGATCGGCATCGACGACTTCCAGGCGAAGCGTTCGCCCGACGAGAGTTACCGTACCGCGCCGCTCAAAGGCTTGTGGACGTACGACAAGGCGAATGGGCACGGCGCCGCGGGTCCAGGCTACTACCATGACGGACGTTTCACCGATCTCTTCGCCGTCGTGATGCACTACAACTCGCATTTCAAGCTCGGTCTCTCCTCGCAGGAGGCGCGCGATCTCGTCGAGTATCTGAAGTCGCTGTAATTGGTCCAGACGTCCAGGCCGGCACGGCGCCCGAAGCCTCGGAGGCGCAGCACGCGGCAAGTGACACGAGATGGCAACCGTTGCGCGTCGCCGTGGCTGGGCTCTCATCCGCGCAGCGCCCGTTGCAGCACGCGCACCAACACTTCCGGCAGTCGCTCCGGATGGCGAAGCACGGCGTACCCGCCGCTGCCGAAAACGCGCGCCGCGTAGTCCGGCGCCTCCCGATCCACGGTGAGGCAGAAGGCGTGTATTCCCTGAAGCCGCGCTTCGCCGAACGCCTGCCGTGTGTCCTCCAGACCATAACGCCCCTCGTAGATGTCCACGTCGTTTGGACGTCCATCCGAGAGGAGCAGGAGAATCCGCTGTGTTGCGGGCTCTCGTGACAGCAGCGCCGTCGCGTGACGAATCGCCGCACCAGCACGCGTGAAGCCATCCGGCTCGAGCGCGGCGATCCGGTTCCGGACGTTGGATCCGGAGCGGTCCGTGAATCGCTTGATCGGCAGCACCTCGACACCGCCTGCACCCTCTCCGCGGAACGCGAAGATCGCGTGCACGTCTCCGAGCGCAGCCAGCGCCTCCCCTACAATGAGCAGTGCTTCGCGCTCGACGTCGATCACGCGGCGGGATCCCGCGACCCACGAATCGGTCGATGCGCTGACGTCCACGAGCAGGAAGATGGCTGCTCCGCGTCGCAGACGACGGTCGGCGAGATAGAGGCGTCCGTCGGGCGAGGCGCCGGCGCGCGCGTCCGAGGCCGCGATGACGTACGCATCCACGTCCAGGTCACTTCCATCGAGCTGGCCCCGCAAAATCTCCCTTCTCGGGCGTAAACGCTCGAAGTCGCGGCGGACGGAGCGGACAAGCGTGGCGTGGCGCTCGAGCGCTTGGCGTGCCCACGCAGGGTCGCCCTCACGCACCGGAGCCTCGCGCACCACGGCACCCGGGGTGTGGTATCGACGCTCCCGGTAATCCCATTCCGGATAGGCGATCGCGGAGTTCCGACATGCGAGCTCGCGCACGGCGGGCGTTCGTGGAACCGGATTGTCGCTCGCGAGCACCTCGCGCGGAGACTCGGGAGTACGGACGAGCCGCGCCTCTCGCAGATCCGAGAGTGAGTCGCCCAGGTCGCCGGGATCGGCGTTTTCCGACTGATCGGTGGGGCGCTGGAGGCCCATCGGATCCTCGACGCTCTCCTGCGGATCATCGGCACGGACGATCCAGGTGCCAGTCCGCGCGTCGTCTTCGTCATCGGTCGCGGCCCGCGCGCGGGGGCGCCGCGGCATCGTGTGCGTGCGCGGAGGACGCTGCGCCCCCGTGGCGTCATTTCGCGTGGCCGCAATCGGAGCGACATCCGGCGCTGGCGAGACCGTTCCCCAGAACGCGACGGGGGCGATTCCCCGGTAGCGGCCCGAGAGGGTTCGGATGCGCTGTGCCAGTTCCCCCGCCCAACGGCTCGACTCCGCCGTGGTGACGAATACCGGAATCTCCGGTGGTGGAATGAGGGGATCGGCGTGGAGCAGCGACGCGATGAGTCGCTCGACCGCCATCTCCTGACGGCTCAATCGCAGACTGGCCGTCCGGGCACGATCGGCGAGTGCCGCCGCGCGCGCCGCAACGATGTCGATGCGCATTCCAGGAAGAAGGATCGCCAGCATCCGGTCGACTGCCGCCGCCTCGGCGATGAGGTACAGGTCTCGCGCCAACAGATCGTTCGCGGGGAGCGCGGCGGGCGTACCGCGCTCTGCGCGCGCAGCCTGTTCGAGCACCAGCAGCCGGTAGCGCGCCACCGCCGTCTCGCCTGCCGGTCCGTCCATGACCACCGGGAGCCGGAGCCGCAGCCCATCGGTCGAAGCG
>DAIUFP010000040.1:24755-35084 GCA_036844565.1 Gemmatimonadaceae bacterium
CCCGCCGGCCGAGCGCGGGCCGACAGCGGCGAGGCGAGGCGCGCGAGCAGTGGCAGTGGCGCGGGCGGCTCGGCAACCCCGATCGGGGGCGCATTGGGGAAAAGCGTCGCCACCAGCAGCTCGAGGCGCCGGTGCACATCCGTCAGTCGCACGCGGCCATCGGGTCCGCGTTGGCTCGCCCAGAGTGCGCGCGCCGTGACAGTCGCGAAGTGTGCCGCCTGGACGATGACTTCTTCTGGCTCCCCCACCTCAGATCGTCGCCGCCACCAGGTCGTGCACGGCGGCGAGCACATCCGGATCGTCGGTGAGCGGGCCGACAAGCGCGGCGCGACACGCCGCCTGCGGCGAAATGCCGCGCGCGATCAGGCGGGCGGTCGCGATCAGCACCCGCGTGCTCGGTACTTCAGGAAGTCCTCGGTCGCGGAGCCGCCGCACGCGCGTGGCGAGTTCCGTCAGCCGTTCGGCGATAGCGGCATCCACTCCGCCCTCGTGCATGACGATCTCCCGCTCCACGTCTGCTGGTGGAAAGTCGAAGTCGATCATCACGAACCGCTGCCGAGTGCTCGGCTTGAGATCCTTGAGGGCGTGCTGGTATCCGGGGTTGTATGACGCCACGAGCTGGAAGCCGGGCGCCGCCTCGACGATCTCACCATGCTTCTCAATCGGAAGCAGGCGCCGGTGATCGCTGAGTGGATGGATCACGACCACCACGTCCTGTCGCGACTCGACGACTTCGTCCAGGTAGCAGAACGCCCCATGTCGTGCGGCGAGCGTGAGTGCGCCGTCCTGCCACACCGTCTCGCCGCCCCGGATGAGATACCGACCCGTGAGATCGCTCGCCGAGAGGTCGTCATGGCACGCGACCGTCACGAGCGGACGACCGAGGCGCCATGCCATGTATTCGACGAAGCGCGTCTTGCCGCACCCCGTCGGACCCTTGAGCATGACAGCCGCTCCATCAAGGTGTGCCGCCTCGAACAGTGCCACCTCGTCACGGACAGGCAAATAGAAAGGGGCTTCGGCCCGCGGGTAGCGAAGACCACCCAGGAGTTCCATTTCGGCGCTGGCGCGCGATGCGCTCGGCTGCGTGGGGCTCGCCTCCTGAGCCGACACCGGGTTCAGCATCGCGCCTCCACGCATCATGCCTCCGCCAGCGGCGCCTCGGCGGGCCACGTCTCGAGTTGTCGACCGCGGCGCGGCGCAAGAAAGAAGAAGTCGTAGAGAAACAATCCGACACCGATCACGAACAGGGCTCCCGCCGCCGTCAGCATGAGGTAGTGCACCTGCATCTTGCGCTGCGTGTCGAGATAGCCCAGTCCCATGATCCGCTCGAGATAGGTCTGCGTGATCCCCGCCGCGGCGAACGCCATCGTCATCCCGAACATGCCGCTGATCTGGAGCCAGAACGCCCACAGTCCGACGCTGCTTTCGCGCCCCTCATCGGCGTAGCCGAAGTGCTGTGGCATCGCGTAGGTGATCATCGCGAGCACGATCATCACGTACGCACCGAAGAACGCCATGTGCGCGTGCATCGCCGTGATCATGGTACCGTGCGTCCACTTGTTCACCGACGGCCAGGTGTGCGCCAGTCCGAGGATGCCCGCGCCCAGCGCCGAGAAGATCGCGCTGCCGATCGTCCAGTGAATGGCCATCTTGTTGGGATGCGCGAGTCCCGAGCGCCGCATGGCCGAGTACGCGTAGATCGCCATGCCGAGGAACACCAGCGGCTCGAGCGCGCTGAAGAAGCCGCCAATGGGAAGCCAGTAGTGTGGCACACCGATCCAGTAGTAGTGGTGCGCCATGCCGATGAGGCCGGAAATGAACGTGAGTCCCACGATGACGTACAACCACTTCTCCATGACCTCCCGATCGGCTCCCGAGAGGCGGATCAGCAGGTACGCGAGTAGCCCCGCCTGGATCATCTCCCACACGCCCTCGACCCACAGGTGCACCGTCCACCACCGGTAGAAGATGCTGAGCGTGTAGTTGTCGAACACGAGGAGTGCCGGCAGGTAGAGGATCGCGGTGAGCGCGAGACCGGCGACGAGCACGCCTTCGGTGGTGGTGAGACGCCGTGCACGCCAGATGGTCATTCCCAGGTTGTACAGGAACATGAGCATGACGATCACGATGGCGATCTTCACCGGGTACGGCTGCTCGAGGAGCTTGTTCCCCTCAGTCCAGCCGAAGACGTACCCGACGACGGCCGTCACACCGGCCGTCGTCCAGAGCGCGAGCGCCCAGTAGGCGAGTCGCGGCGAGTGCAACTCCGTGCGCGACTCCTCGGGAACGAGCCAGTACGCGCCGCCCATGAAGCCGGTCAGCACCCAGACGAGGAGCAGGTTGGTGTGGATCTCCTTCACCCGGTCGAACGGGAGATAGTCGCGCAGCGGGTCCGGACCGAGGTACTTCGCAATGGCAAGGAGGCCGAAGACCATCTGGAGTCCGTACAGCAGTAGCGCGACGACCCAGTAGGCGTAGGCGACTCGCTGTGACTTGTAGCGCATCCGCCAACTCCTATTTGAGCGTCATGAGATAGGCGACCAGGGCGTCGATCTGCTGCGGCTTGAGCGCCACGTCGAATCCGGTGGGCATGAGTGAATGCCCACCGCTCGAGTAGGTCGGTCCCTCGACCACGAAGGCGTTCGGGTTGATGATCGATTCGTGGATGTAGCCAGCGGCGTCTTTCGCCGTACCGTGATAGCTCGGATCCGCAATGTGATGTCGGGCCATCTCCGCGATGTTGGCGAGCGACGGTCCGACGAGGTTCACGCCCGGCGAGACCGAGTGGCAGGCGAAACAGCCGGGAGGTGAAGTGTGGAACAGCGTCTGACCGAGGGCCACCGGTTCATTCGACGCCGCCGGCTGCGCCGCCCCGGCGCCCACCATCCCGGTGCCGGGGATCGTTGCCCCCGAAACGAGGATCGGCCGCGGCGGCCATCCGTTCGTGTCGATGTGCCCCACCCAGTCGAGAAACGCGATCACCTGGTCGATCTCGTGATCGGACAGGTTGAGATTCGGCATCAGCCGTCGATCCCGTTCCTCTGAGTAGAACTTCGCGGGGTCCTTGAGGAAGGCCTTGAGGTACGGCGCTCCTCGCTGCTGCGTGATCTTGGTGAGGTCGGGGGCGAAGTACGCTCCCTCACCCATGAGGGTGTGACAGTTGATGCAGTCCTTCTTGTGCCAGATGTGTTTGCCTTCAATGACGGCGGGTGTGAGCTTCGCGTCGTTCGTCAGTGTGTGGATCTGCCGGTGCGTATCCACCGTCATTCCGAGGAACAGTAGGCCACACAGCCCCGTTCCGGCGTAGAAAAACGCGCGCGTTTGCCGCTTGTTCATGCCGCCTCCTCAGACGCCGATGTGACTCCAATTCAGGATCGCGATCCATGTGGCGTAGACGATCGCGACCAGCATGAGGACGATCACCAGCGCTGCGAGCGCCTTGGTGAGGCTGGCGGCGGGTGGAGTAGAGATACCTGGTTCGGACACGTCAGTGCCTCGTTGGAATAGCAGGTCCGAGCCGCATCGCCTCACGGAGCTGAGCGACGACCGGAACGGGGCCGACACAATTCACACAGCCGCCATAGTACTGGCCGATGGAAAAGACGGTAAGGGGCCAGGGAAAGGGGTGTCAACGTTCAATAGAAATGATCGCGCCTTGGTCTCGAGGGTTGGGGTCGCACCCAGACGCCGGGCTTCTTGGCCTGCTTCTCGTTCTCCTCGCCGCGTGCACCTCGCATCTCCCGATGCCGATGACCGCAGGCCAGCTCGCCGGAAATAGTGGTGGCGAAGCCCTCGTCACAGGCGTCGCCATATGTTGAGGTGCGCCAGAACGCGGCGGCGGTCGAGGAGACGATGGTTCGGCTCGGTGCGAATCCTGTCGCCACGGCGGATCATCGTCCGCTGCGCGCTTGGGTCGATCTCAGCACGATCGCAGCGCGCGGCGTGCGGGTCCGCCAGGATCTCCGGCGTCACACGAATACACTTCTCGGCTATTCCGGCGACGGGAGCGTCTCGGTACTTCCGCAACCGACATTGCGCGGAGCGCTCCACGTGGCGCTCCAAGGCATCGACCGACCGCTCACCGTGTGCGCGCCCCCTGAGGAATTGGACCTCTCACCTTGCGTGCCGACGAGCGCAGTAGCGCTCGACAATCCACTCGTGCACCTCGAGCGTGACGGCACGCTTCGCTTCGCCGAGCAGTTGACCGCGCACGAAGCCGTGAGTCTCGCCGCGAGTGCGCGGCGTCTGGTCGTACCGCTCAGCGTTGGCGGCAGGACGCTCACCGAACTCGCATGGGACCTGGTATTCGAAACGCCCGCCGACCTCGTGCTCGAGTCTCACTCGCGCGGCGGCGACGGGCCGGACCTGCAGGTGCACTTGGAACGGATGAGCACGGGGCGTCTCGGCTACTCCGTTGTGAACGGAGACGATCGGTACGAAGCAGTCGTCGAAACGTCGCGTGCGAGCAGTTTCCACGTCACCAGCAAGGGCGCGGACGGGGCCAACGGATTCGATGGCTCATCGGGTCATGACGGCGGCGCAGGCCTCATGGGATCGGGCGCCAGTTGCCCTTCCTTCGCCGGATCTGACGGCCGTCGCGGCGAAGACGGCGGCGCGGGCGCAGATGGTCACGCAGGTAGCCCGGGCGGTCGCGGCGGGAACATCGTCGTTGAGGTGGCGCACAATGACACGAGCTCCCAGGAATCGCTCACGCTCCTTCGCGGAAGCATTCGAAGTGAAGGCGGTTCGGGCGGAGCTGGCGGCTCGGGTGGACTAGGCGGTCGCGGCGGCTCTGGCGGATCGGCCCGCCTAGGCGAGTGACTGGCCCAGTCCCGCTAAGGATTCGGCCGGCGAGCACGTTAGCAGACCTCTCGCAGCAGCGCGAGACGCGCACCGCTCGGCAGCGGCGGTCGCTTCCCGAGGTCGCTAAGCTGATGGAAGATCGACAGTCCGCGCCCACACGCGGCGCCAGGAAACTCGGCGTTCGCCAAGTGAGGGATCTCGCACGGAAGGTATCCGAGCGATTCGGTGCGCATGTCCGTGCGAACGATCTGCTGCAGCGCGAGCTCGAACAGGTGGATCGCGACAATGAGTTTTCGCCTGCCGCCCTCGCGGAGTTCCAGGCGCTGCTCGCGCGCGTCGGCGTCGCGACACATCGCGCGATCGGCGTGCCGGTGGACAATCAGCCGTACTGGTTTCGTGCGGGGCATCCGATTGCGGGCTATCGGTCGCACCCGGAGCTCCCCGCAACAGCCGACATCGTCATCATTGGCGCCGGCCTTACTGGCGCCTCGGCGGCCTATCATCTCGCCGACGCGGCTCGCGACGGCATGCGTGTGGTCGTGCTGGACCAGGGCGACCCTGCCGGCGAAGCGAGTGGTCGCAACGGCGGCAACTTCGAGCTGATCCCCGAGAACTCGGTTGGTGTGTACGAAGGTCTCGCGCGCGAGCGACTTGCCTTCCTGCGCCGCTGCTACCCGACGCTTCCCCACGAAGTGCTGCATGCGGAAAGCGAGCGACAGTCCTCAGTCGTGCTCGGCGTTGCGTTGCGAAATCGCGACCTGCTCAAGAACATCGTCCTCCGCGAGCGTATCGACTGCAACCTCCTGGCGCGGGGATGGCTGCACCTCGCGTGCACCGAGGAAGAGGAGCAAGGCCTCTGCGAGGAGGTGATGCTTGCCGCGCAGCACGGGGAACGCATCGAACTGTGGTCGCGAAAGAGGATCCGGGACGAATTCGGCGTCGAGACCGCGTACCTTGGCCGCTTCATTCCCGGTGACGGGACTTACCATCCATTCAAGTATGTGTGCGCGCTGCTCCAGTGCGCGCTGCGCGCCGGCGTCGAGCTGTATGCCAGGGTTCCCGTGCGCGCCGTGCTCACGCACGCTCCCGAGCAGCATGACGTGGTCACGGAGAGCGGAACGATTACAGCGCGACGCGTGATCGCGGCAACGAACGCGTTCACGAGTCAACTCTTTCCCGAGCTGTCGTCGATCCGTCCACATCAAAGCCAAATCCAGGTCACGGAGCACGCACCGGACCGGGCACGGGGGCGAGTCGTGACATGCGAGGACGGGCCGGTGTTCTTCAACCAGCCGCGCACCGGCTTGCGAACGGGATCCGCGCCAGTGCTCATGGGCGGTGGCCCCGATCGTCCGATGCACACGCCATCCTCGCGGCGCCGCTCGTGGAAGACTCACCTGTCACTCCTCGCACTTCGTGACCGCTTCTATCCGGAGCTTCGCGGTCAGCCGCCGTCTACGGAATGGATCGGACCCATGGCGTTCACGCCGGACCAACTGCCCGCCATTGGCGTGTTGCGCCCGGGGGTCATCGTCGCGGCGGGTTACAAAGGGTACGGAGGCACGTACACGACCGCAGCCGGTCTCGCGGCGGCACAGATCGCGCTAACGGGCCGCACACCAGAATGGCTTCCCGAGGACGTGTTCTCGCCACGCCGGCTCACATCGGCAAACGCGATCTTCATGCTCGAGACAGACAGCCTGTGGCGGATCATGGCGTCGCTGTGTCGGCAGTTGAAGGCGGTCGACCGGCAGCTCTCCGAGGCACTCACGTTGCGGACGTCGCCCGACGCGAGCGCGATTCACGGTCAACGGCCGCCGAGGATGTCGCGCATGATCAGCGTCCTCGATACGGTCCCCGAATCCCGCACCGCGATGGCGCCCGACCTGCTCGCGCACTTTCCCTTGTTCCGGTCCTTTACGCCAGCCGACCTCTCACTCCTCGCGGCAGCCATGCAGCGCCTGGACCTCGATGCGGGAACGTTGCTGTTCTCGGAAGGCGATCCCGGCGGGACGTGCTTTGTGGTGATCAGTGGCCTGGTGGACGTTGAGCGTGACGGTCACCGGACGGCCGCAACTGCTCGCACAACTCGGCCCGGGCAGCATCTTCGGCCAGATGAGCCTCATCGAAGGCGAACCGCGCGTCGCGAACTGCTCGATTCACAAGCACGCCGTGCTCGCGGAAATCGATCGCGATGCGTGCGAGCAGCTGCTGGATCGCCAATCGCCGATCGCGCTCAAGCTATTGGCGGCGCTGAATCAGGGCCTGGTGGACGCACTCTGTGCGGCCGACCGTCGGCTGATCCGGTTGGAGACCGAACGCGACTCGGGCACGCATCGTCCGGTGGAAGCGCCGGAAGTCCTCCGAGCAGCCCCGTGGTGACCGTGTAACTGCGGCCAGCCCTGGGAGCAGGCGTCGTTCACCACCCCCACCTGCATCAACTTCCCGGCGATAGCGCGCAATCGCGGAGATACTGCGCGAGACGTCCAAATCCCTCGCGAACGGAATCGTCGTGGGCCGAATAGGACGCGCGCGCCCAGAGTGGCGTTCCGAAGGCATCGCCAGGAACGAGGGCCACATCGTGCGCCTCGAGGAGACGCTGGCAGAACCGCGCCGCGTCGTCGCCATCCCCTCCTCGTGCGGGCGTCTTGAAGAAACAGTAGAACGCGCCGCGCGGCACCACGACCTCGAGCCCATTCACCCCGCGAAGCGCAGCCATCGCACAGTCGCGACGCCGCCGAAAGGCGTCGCGGATCGACGTCAGGTATGACTCGGTGTGCTCGTCCTCGAGTACCGCGGCAGCCGCCGCCTGTCCGATGTTGCCCGCACCAGCGGTGGTCTGCGATTGCAACGACACGATGAGTCGCGTTACCGGTATGGGCGCTATCGACCATCCAATGCGCCAGCCGGGCATCGCGAACGCCTTCGACATGCCATTCGTCACGACGAGGCGCTCGAACCCGGCGCTCACCGACACGAGTGACGTAGCCGGCGCGTCGTAGCTGAATTCGCGATAGATCTCGTCCGAGATGATCCACCACCCGCGTTCATCCGCCAGGCGCACGACGTCGGCGAGTTCCTGCCGTGAATACACGGCGCCCGTTGGGTTGCAGGGGTTGTTGAGGATCAAACCGCGCGTGCGCGGCGACGCGGCGGCCGCAAGACGGTCCACATCGATCTTGAACGATGCGGCTGGGTCGCCGAGCACGGGCACCGCACGCGCACGCGCGAGACGGACTATGTCGTAGTAGCTCGTCCACGCCGGCGTTGGAACGAGCACCTCGTCGCTGTCGCCGAATAGAACGAAGCACGCGTTGAACAGCGCCTGCTTCGAGCCATTGGAAACCACCACGTTGGCGGCGCCGATGTCTATGCCATTCGATTCAGCAGCGCGTGCGCGCACAGCTATGCTCTCACGAAGCGCGGGCGTCCCGGCTACCGGTCCGTATCGGAGATCGCCGCCCTGGACACTTTCGATCGCGGCGCGGACGCTCGCTGGAGGCGCGGGGAACACCGGCTCGCCCAATCCGAGATCCCAGACGGTGCGCCCCTCCGCCCTGCGTCGCTGAATCGTCTCGAGCAGCGCCAGGGTGGCTGACGTGCCCACTCCTTCCATGTTGGGGGAGACGACTGTTGGCGAGCGGTCGCGATCACTTGATTGCATGTTCCGTGGGCGGGAAGTCGAGGGTGCCGAAACGCTGTCGGCCGGCTCTACTTCAGTATATCAAGGAGACGGAACTGGCCCGGCGAAGTGAGGAAGAAGGCGCGCGTTCCGTCGAGGGAGCGCACGACTGCGGCAGACGACGAAACCCAGTAATCGGCACCCGTCGGTACCGGACCCGGTGCGGTCGCGAAGTAATTGTCCGAGGCAGCGGACGCCAACACCGCGGCGCCGATCGAGCGGCCGAGCGCCTCGCCCGCAGGGATGTCGGTGTTGCTCGAGGGAAGGACAGCGAGGTCCGTCGTGCGCAGTTGTTCGGTCGCGGCGCTGTCGAGTGGGAAGTACGACTCGAGCACCGCCGCCGAGGCGCCCACCACGGCCGCGGCGATGGAGGGCGGTTTGGACTGCGTGGACGCCGCCTGGGCCGCGACCACCGCGCGGTACTGCGCGAGCGAGACATAGGTCAGAATTCGGCTGACGACTGCTTGTCCATTGCTGGCGGGCTGTCTCGCGACGACGAGCGCCACGGCGCGTTGATTCCAACGTGCGCTGGTGCTGACGGTGTCGCTCGACGCCGCGTCCGGACCGGTGGTGCTGGTACCGTCGCCGCACGCCGCGGCGAGGGTAGCGATCAGCAGAAAACACGGGAGTGCGCTGGTGACTCGGGTCATGGTATCCTCTGTGTGGTAGGGCCGCACAGAGGTCAACGCGAACGCCCCTGAAAACCGGACAGCGCCTTATGAAGTGAGAGGCCGAGGAATTCAGCCAGTGGAGGTGCTGCTTCCGCCGCCTGGGCGTAGCAGCGGACACGTCGGTCATATTTCCCATTTGGGGGGACGCGCGACGCCTGCGGAGCGACTACACTCCGAAGCGGCACGAACAACCCCCTGCTTGACCTTCGAGGAGAACTCCGTGGACCGACGTAACTTTCTTGCCACCGCCGCTGTCGCCTCCGTGTCGCCGCTATCCGCGATTGACGCGCTCGGCCAACCCGCGCCGCGCCAATTCTTCGAGCTCCGACGCTACCACCTGCTTCCGGGCACGAAGCAGCGTGCGTTCGGCACCTTCATCGGCGAGGCGGCCATCCCCGCGATGAATCGCGCCGGCGTTGCCCGAGTCGGGGCCTTCACCGTGGTCTACGGCGAGAACGCGCCGTCGTTGCTCCTCGTCCTTGCGCACCAGACGCTCGATTCCGTGGTGTCACTGCGCGACCGGCTCGCGAGCGACACCGTCTACACGCGCGCCGGCGCGGCAATCCTTGACGCGCCGATGTCCGACCCAGCGTTCGTTCGCGTCGAGAGCACGCTGCTGCGCGCCTTCGATGCGATGCCGACGCTCGAGCCCTCCGCGGGTGCCGGTACGAACACCCCCCGGATATTCGAGATGCGGACCTACGAGAGTCACAGCGACCGCGCCGCCCTGAACAAGCGCGCGATGTTCAATGCCGGCGAGGTGCCCATCTTCCGTCGGACGGGGCTCACGCCGGTGTTCTTCGGCGAGACGGTCGTCGGCGCGAAGATGCCGAGCTTGACCTATATGGTCACGTTCAGCGACATGGTGGCGCGAGACGCGGCGTGGGCTGCGTTCGGCAAGGATCCCGACTGGAAGACGCTCTCCGGCGACGCGCAGTATCGTGAGAACGTGTCAGCCATCTCGGACATCATTCTCCGGCCGACGTCCTACTCGCAGATCTGAGCGCCGGCCGAGCGTCGAGCGAATGGCCTTTGATCAGATCGTCGCACGTCCCTTCGCGAACGGTATCATCGACGGGTGGAAACTGATCAGCAGCGTGATCCACCCGGTATTGTATGGATGGTAGTTGTTCCCGAGGAAGTGATACTGCCCTGTGTTCGAACCAGCGA
>DAIUFP010000041.1:0-33413 GCA_036844565.1 Gemmatimonadaceae bacterium
AATCTAACGATTCGCCCGTTCTGAATCAATCAGTTATTTCGTCACAACTCCTTAGCGATAGAACCCCCGTCAACGGCGCAGCGCCAATGACCCGCGCCGTCCGCGCTCGATCATCCACTTGACCAGTTGTGCCTCGCCGTTTGCGTATTCCACGCTCGCAACATACGCGACTCGCGCGGGGTGGGGAACGCGCGCTGGGTTTTCATCGAGCGTGCGCATGCGAAAGTCCTCCAGTATTCGACGAAGAAGTAGGTCGTTGCGAGGTCTCGCCTTATCGCACCGCGACGAAGCCGCGCTCGCGGAGCAGCAGGCGATCGAACGTCGCCACTTGTTCGCGGTCCGCGGCGCGCGCGTGTTCGCTGTAGCGCAGCGCGCCTTCCTTCACGTCGACCGTCACGGCATTTCGCCTGTCCGGCGATGAGACGGTGGACGGACTCTGGGAACGCGCGGTCGTGGGCCACGAGGCGAGCGTGACGAGCGCGAGGAATGAGAACGCGGAGTGGCCGGAGCGTAAGCGCATGATTTGATGCCGATGGCGGTTGATGATGCGGGTGACAGGTGCCTGCAGCAAAGCCGGACAGCAATTTCGCGCGGTTCCCTCGCTAACCGAGCATCCGCTCTACGCTTCGGATCAGCGGCGCAAACCCCAGCGTCCGCCCCGTCACACGCATCGCCTGCTCGTGCGCGAGCTCACGCTGCGCCTCTCCGAACAGCGTTTCCACCATCCACGGCCCGCAGCGCGGATTGCGCCACCAGTCCGCATCATACCGCTCGACAAGCGATTCGGTGTACAGCGCCTGAAACTGCCACGCCCTCAGGTAGCGCGCCGAATAGAACCGCGGATCGACGTCGACGAACGCATCCGCCGTCGAATACTGAAAGCTCGTCGCCTTCGTCAGCAGCTCGACGTAGACGTCCGGCAGCGCATCGAACGACTGCTCACCCCCATATAACTGCGTCTCGTAGATGAACTTCGCGCAGTAACGCCGCAAGTAGTGCAGCTCCTCGAAGCCGGCGCTGCGTAGAAACGTCGGCGCGGTCTTCTTTTCCAGGCCCGTGTAGCGCTGCAACCAGCCTGAGTCCTGCATCAGGTGATCGAACAGCATCGCGTAGCCCTCGGTCACCGAATTGTCCCCCATGAAGCGAAACTCCATGGGCAGGTCGGGACGCATGTACGCGAAGTGCAGCGCGTGTCCGTACTCGTGGAGGAAGGTGTTCCAGTCCGCCTGTCCGCCGTGAGGACGGAGAACCAGGTACACCTCGTCGGGCACCTTCACCGGCGAGCAGAACGCGCGCGACCGCTTTCCCTCACGCTCACCCGTATCGAACCGGATCCGCCCATTCGCCGAGGATTCGATTCCCATCTCGGCGACCTGGCCGCGGATGGTCGTCTCCATGTCCCGCGCTGGAAAGAACTCGTCGAACTCACGCGCGCGGAACAGCGCGAGCGCATCGGCACGCGACGCCTCACGAACGGTCATACCCAGCACGCGCTTCACGACCTCGGCCGCGACATCATCCCACATGGATTGCGTGTCGCGGAGGAACGCGGCGCACTCATCGCGCAGTGCGTTCAGCGAGATGCCACTCAGCAGCTCCCACGTCGCATTGTATCCGGCGGCGATCCCCACCGACTCGGTGATGTCGCGCTCACGTTGGATGCGCTCGCGCTTGAGCGGCGCGAGTTCGCGCTGCACGACCTCCACACGCGCCGTCTCGATCATGGCGCGCTCCTCGCGGTCGGAGCTGTTCGCAGTGTCGATCGCGACGCGCTGAAACGGGATTTCCCGGCCGTCAGGCAAGCGCACCAGTTTCTCGCCCTCCCACTCGATCTCCCGCTCGTCAAGCGCGGCGAGCTGCTGCCCGCTCCGCGACTCCACCTGCCAGTCGAGGATGATACGCGCCGACCGCCGGTCGTCGCTCCCCTCGGCGCTCCCGTCGAACATCTCGCGTGCGACGTCCAGCGACTCCTCGCTGAAGATCGCGCGGTACTTCTCGTAGATGCGCTGGATCTGCGCTTCGCCCTTCAGCCCACTCAGCGACTGGTAGAACTCGAGGGATAGCTCCTGCATGAATGCCTCGCCATCGCGCCGCAGTCGTTCCACCGACATCGGCTCCGTCATCTGGGGAGCCGCTCCTTCAGGTAGCCAAGGAGCGCGTCAGCGGAAATACGATCCTGTTTCAGCGAGTCCCGGTCACGGACGGTGACGGTACCGTCCTTCACCGACTCCGTATCGACCGTGACGCAGAATGGCGTCCCGACTTCATCCTGTCGTCGATACCGCTTGCCGATGCTGCCGGTCTCGTCGTAGTCCACGGGAAAGTGCGGACGCAGGTCGCCGGCAATCCTGTGGGCCATGTCGGGCATGCCTTCCTTCTTCGTCAGTGCGAACACCGCGGCCTTGACCGGCGCGAGCGACGGATGCAGACGCAGCACCGTGCGGCCCTCGTCTTCACCTTCCACCGTCTCTTCGCGATACGCGTTCACGAGCACCGCGAGCGTGGACCGGTCTGCGCCCACCGATGTCTCGATGACGTACGGCAGGTAGCGTTTGTTGTTCGGCTGGTCGAAGTACTCGAGCTTCTTGCCGGAGAACTCCTGGTGCCGACCGAGATCGAAGTCGCCACGGTTGTGGATGCCCTCGATCTCCTGGAAGCCGAGTGTTCCACCGAAGTCGAACTCGATGTCGAACGCGGCGCGCGCATAGTGCGCCAGCTCGCTGCCTTCGTGCTCATGAAAATTCAGTCGCTGGGGCGAAAGCCCCAGTGACTGATGCCACGCCATGCGCTCGGCCTTCCAGTACTCGAACCATTTCATGTCTTCGCCGGGCTCGACGAAGAACTGCATCTCCATCTGCTCGAACTCGCGCGTGCGGAAGATGAAATTTCCGGGCGTGATTTCGTTGCGGAACGCCTTGCCGATCTGCGCGATGCCGAAGGGAATCTTCTGTCGCGTGCTCTGCTGCACGTTCAGGAAGTTGACGAAGATTCCCTGCGCCGTTTCCGGGCGGAGATACACGGTCGACGCGCTCTCCTCGACCGGACCCATGAATGTCTTGAACATGAGGTTGAACATGCGCGGCTCGGTGAGCTGGCACTGCTCCGCCTCACCCGGACGCTTGCTCGGCTTCTGTGGACAGCGCGCGTCCTCGAGCTTGTCGGCGCGGAATCGTCCCTTGCAGGTCTTGCAATCCACCAGCGGATCGGTGAAGCCGGCGACATGCCCGCTCGCCTCCCACGTGCGCGGATGCATGAGGATCGCGGCGTCGAGTCCCACGACGTCATCGCGCATGCGGACCATGGACTTCCACCACTGGTCCTTCATGTTCTTCTTGAGCTCGACGCCGAGTGGACCGTAGTCCCAGACCGAACCTGTGCCGCCGTAGATCTCGGAGCTCTGGAAGATGAAGCCACGTCGCTTGCAGAGCGACACGAGCTTGTCCATCACATCAGGTTGGGTGCTGGCGGCCATCGTACGTGAACTCGTCGGGATGAATTCGGCGCCGCTGGGTGCGGTGCCGCGCGCAATTCCTGAGCGCTCCGAACCTTGAACCTAACTCAGGTATCGAGCTCGGCGCTCAATTGCGGCGGTGGCGGCGTCGGTTTGCCGAGCAACCGCGCGACGATCTTGTCGCCATGGAAACGGCCGTTCTCGATGAATACCTGGTTCGCATCGAAGCCGGCAACGACCACCCCCGCGATGAAGAGTCCCGGAATCGGCGTCTCGAGCGTGTCGGGATCATGTGAAGGCACGCCTGTCACCGCATCGATCGGGACACCGGCATCGCGTAGAAGCTCGGTGTTCGGCGCGAAGCCGGTCATCACGTAGACGAAACGCGCGGGGATGCTCTCGGCACCCTCCGGAGTGTTCACGACAACGACCCCGTGCGCGATGCTCGCGACGCGACTGTTCCACCGCGTCCCGATCGCCCCTTCCTTCGCGCGGTTCTGGAAGTCGGGCAGTACCCACGGCTTGATGCGTTTGTCGAAGTCCGCACCGAAATGCACCAGCGTCACTCGTGCACCCGCGCGCCAGAGATCCAGCGCCGCCTCGGCTGCCGAATTTCCTCCGCCCACGACGACGACGTCCTGATCGAACGCGTCGTGCCCCTCTCGATACACATGGCGAACGTGCGGCAGTTCCTCGCCCGGCACCTTGAGATAATTCGGTGAGCCGAAATATCCCGTCGCAATCACGACGGCGCGCGCCGGAGTCTCGACTTCGGCCCCGTCGACCGTGACGGAGTGAACATTCCACACATCACCGGTATGCTCCAGCCGCACCACTCGCTGGTACTGGTGCACGTCGAGCTTGAAGTGACGTACGATCGCGCGGTAGTACGCCAGGCCATCCCGGCGCGATGGCTTTTCCGTCGCCACCACGAACGGAATGCCGCCGAGCGAGAGCTTCTCCGCGGTGGAGAAGAAGCTCACGTAGTACGGGTACTGCGTGATCGTGCTGACGACCGCGCCCGCATCGAGCACGCGGGCCACCAGGCCGGCGCGCTGCGCGGAGATGGCGGCAGCCAAGCCGCACGGTCCGGCACCAACGATCAGGAGGTCGATCATAGACCGATGATCTGATCGCGCCGTGTCCCCACGCTGACGTACGTGATCGGTGCCTCGCAGAGTTCCTCGATGCGGTCGAGGTATACGCGTGCGGCGGACGGCAGGTCGGCGAGTGAGCGCGCGTTCGCCGTCGACTCCCTCCAACCTTCGAACCGTTCGTAACGCGGCTTGACCTTCTCGAGCGCCAGCAGGTCGCTCGGGAACTCCTCGTACATCTCGCCGTCCACTTCGTAGCCGGTGCAGAGCAGCAGCTCCGGCAGCGTGTCGAGGACGTCGAGCTTGGTGACGGCGAGATCGCTGAGTCCATTCACGCGCGTCGCATAGCGCACGACGAGCGCATCGAACCAGCCGCAGCGGCGTGCGCGGCCGGTCGTCGCGCCGAACTCATTGCCGAGCTTGCGTACTTCGCTCTGGAGTGGCTCCGCGAGCTCCGTCGGCAGCGGCCCGTTTCCGACGCGAGTCGTATACGCCTTGACGACGCCGAGCACGCGGTTGATGTCAGTCGGACCGATACCAACGCCGATCGATGCACCACCCGCGGTCGTGTTGCTCGACGTCACGAACGGATACGTACCGTGATCGATGTCGAGCAGCGAACCCTGAGCGCCCTCGAGCAGCACCGCGGCCTTGGCCTTCACCGCGCGGTGCACCGTGAGGCCTACGTCGTCCGCCAGCGGAAGCAGGCGCTTCGACAGGTGCTCGAGATGCGCGACGACCGCATTTATGTCGATCACCTTTTCCGCGCCCGAGCCGATGAGGCGGCGCTGTGCGTTCTCGGCTCCCTTCGCCACCACTTCACGAAGGCGCTCCGGGTGACGCAGGTCGAGCAGGCGCACGCCGCGACGAGCCACCTTGTCCTCGTACGCGGGTCCGATGCCGCGGCCCGTCGTACCGATCGCCTTGCTCGACGCGCTCGCGCCGTCGACAGCCTTGTGATACGGCAGCACGAGGTGTGCGCGCTCACTGACGTACAGCCGTCCTTCCACGTCGATGCCCGCTTTCACCAGTCCGTCGATCTCGTCGAACAGCGTATCCGGATCGAGCACGACCCCATTGCCGATGGCGCAGCGAACGCCGGGGTGGAGGATGCCGCTCGGGATCTGGTGGAGCACGAAGGTGCGGTCGCCGAGGTCGACGGTGTGTCCCGCGTTGGCGCCGCCCTGGTAGCGTACGACCCAATCGGCGCGCTCCGCGAGGACGTCCACGAGCTTGCCCTTCCCCTCATCGCCCCACTGAGCGCCAACGACGACCACGACGTGCGATTCCGGACCGAACATGACACTCCCGAGCAGTGAGACCGGCGGACACAAAAAACGCCCCGCTGGTGCGCGGGGCGTTGGTTGAATCTACTGGTGGCGTGAGCGAAGTCAACGCGTCGGGACACCGCGCCCGTAACGCACATGGACATTCGGGGCGTTGTGCCATTCGAAGCTTCGGCCAACAAGGTGGCGTCACCTGTGAAAAGCGAAAAAGAATCTACCACGGAGGACACAGAGAACACGGAGGACTGCGCTGTTCCGCTTCCCTCTGCGCCCCTCCGTGTCCTCCGTGGTAAAATGTTTTTCTTCGTTTTTTCCGCGGTGCAACCCTATACGAGCGCCGCAAACAGCACCCACGCCGCCATCCCCACTCCGACCCCCACCTTCATCGCCGCTGCCAGCACCCGCCCGATCAAGGCACCCGTCGCGACGCGCGTCGACATGCCGCCGCTGCTGCCCCGTGACATCTCGAAAACGAACGCCCCCACGAACGCACCGACGAACGCACCGATCACTGATCCGAGAATCGGCACCGGAACGCCCATCACCGCGCCGACCATTGCACCAATCACGGCGCCCCAACTGGCGCGACGCGACCCTCCGTATTTTCTCGTGTACTTCGCCGTCAGCGTGAACTCGATCACCTCCGCGACGATCGCCAGTACCGTCACCAGAACGACCGTGAAAAGGCCGATTGAATTCGGCACCAGGATCGAGTAGCCGAGCGCGGCGCCCGCGATGATCCAGGTCCCGGGGAATCCGAACGGAATCATCACGAGGCCCAGCGCGAGCACAGCGGCGAGTAGCAATTGATTCATTTGGCGAGCGCCTCCGCGGCGCGTGCGAGAACGTCGGCAACCACGCCGATCGACGTACCGCGCAGGTGCTCGAGCGAATCGCTCGGTGAATGCACGCGGCGAAGTGTGGCGAGCGAGCCGTGACTGACCGTCACGGTATCCCACCCTGCTGAGGCAAAAGCCGTTGAATCGGTGAGCAGGCCAAGTGGCATTCGGCGCGCACGCGCCGACTTGACCGAGTGGGCAGCATGCTGCACCGCCGCGAGCACCCGAGGCGGCGCTGGGTGGTTGTACATGATCACGAGCGTACCGTCATCGTCCACCCCATCACAGTTGAGAACAACGCCGCCGGTGCGCTGTCGTACCCAGGCGCGCGCGCCCGCGAGCCCCAATTCCTCCGCGCTCGGCAGCATTATACCGAGAGACACTCCTCGAGAAACGAGCGCGGCGGCGGAGAGCACCGCGGCAACCCCCGATGCATTGTCGACCGCACCGTCTGACCGCATGCCGACCACGCTTGCCATTACTGGCAATGCACCGACCACGCCAGCCACCATCGCTCCCCACTCGATCATACGTGAAGTGGGACCCGCAAGTGTCACCAGAATACCAGCGACCGCCAGCACGAGCGCAGCGGCAAGAATTGTCACGCCCGCCACGCGAACCGCAGACGGAATCGGTTGGGACTTGCTGTCCAGGTGCGCCACGAGCCACACGCGCGGCTCGCCTGCTCCCCGTTTCGCCACGAGGTTGCGCGACTCAGCCCTCAGCCAAGGCGCGGTGAGCACGCCGTCACGCATCATCCACCGGGCGAACAGTGACGTGCCCACAACTCCAATCGCCAGCACCGCGATCGCGACACCCGTCGCGCCGGCGAGCGTCAGCAAACTCGACGCCACGATCGATGCGCCGAGCACCACGCCGGCGATCGGGGTCGCGAGTCGCCCGGGAAATGCCGAGTAGTCGAACCGTTCTTCTTTTACGGTGAAGCCGAGCTCGCGCAAGACATCGGCGCAATATCCTCGTGCCTTCGACTCGGCCGCGCTTCCCGCCGGCCGAGCTTCGCGTCCGAGTGCGAGCAGATGGTCTACTCCGCTGCGCAGCTCGGCCTCACGATGTCAACCTACGGTAGCGACGTGACCGGTCTCGCGTTCCGCGGTGCGCATGAGTGTCTCGAGCACCGCCCGCTTCGCGTCATCCAGCGGCTGCAGCGGCGGCCGCGGTCGGCCGCCGGAGAGACCCACATGATCCATCGCGGCCTTCACCCCCGCCACGCCCATACCGCCGACGATCTGCGCCGCGAGCGGGGTCATGGCGGATTGCGCGTGATCCATTGCCTCGTCGTTCCCGGCCTCGTGCGCGCGCCACACGCCGAGCGTGAGCTCCGGTGCAAACAGGCTTGCGGCGAGTATGCCTCCGCGAGCGCCCATGCGGAGTGCTTCGCCGAAGAACGAGGCATTCCCGGTGAGCACCGTGAAAGTGTCACCCTGCGACTCCATGAACTGCGCGAAGAATGCGCGATCGCCAGCGCTGTCCTTGATGCCCACGATGTTCTCGTGCGTGGCGAGCTCCGCGACCACCTCGGGCGAGATGGCGAAGTGCATGTATTTCGGAATGGAATACAGCACGATCGGGATCGGACTCTCGTCCGCCACGCGCAGGTAGTGCTTTCGGAGGTCGCTCCCCGTCACGGCCTGCCCGTAGTAGTGCGGCGCCACCACGAGCACGGCGTCGGCCCCACGCTCTGCCGCCGCTGCGGTTCGCGCAATCGTCGCCCGCGTCGACTCGGAGCCGGTGCCGACCAACAACGCCGCTCCGCCTGGCACGACACTCCGCGCGCGCTCGGTCAGCGCATTCCGCTCGCTGTCGTCGAGCAGGGCGGCCTCGCCGGTCGATCCGGTGATCACGATGCCGGACACGCCTGCCGAGAGATGCGCGCTCAGGTTGTTCGCAAAGGCATCGAGATCGATCGCTCCGTCATCGCCGAACGGAGTGACGACCGGAGCGAAAACACCACGAAGCGCGATCATTGGTTCATGAAGTCGAAGCCGCCGCTGATTCCATCCATCCCGGACGGCGGTGCGCCTGACGCTGGTGTTTGCGCCGCCGCGAGCTCGGCTTCGGCGATCTGCGCTGCGGTGACCGACGACGATACCCGGCGGAACATGTTCATCTTGAGTTGGAAGTCCGACGGATTCGTTGACGCGGCAACTGCGGTTTCGAACGTCACGGTGCCGTTCTGCACGAGGTCCGACAGATGCTGGTCGAACGTCTGCATGCCGTACTGATCCCTGCCATCCTCGATGTAATCCCGAATCTCGCTGATTCTCTTGCCGTCGGCGATCATGTCGCGCACCGCCGGCGTCACGATGAGGATCTCTGCCGCCACCGCGCGGCCATTGCCATCTGCCCTCGGAAGGAGTCGTTGTGATACAACGGACGTCAGCGTCTCACTGAGGCGGATGCGTACGATATCCTGCTCCTCGGGCGGGAACATCGCCATGATGCGAAGAATGGTGCTCTGCGCGTCCGGCGTATGCAGCGTGGAGATGAGCAGGTGTCCCGTTTCAGCGGCCTTCATCGCCGTGTCGATCGTCTCGGCGTCGCGCATCTCGCCGATCATCACGACATCCGGATCCTGACGCAACGCAGCTCGCAGTCCCATCTTGAAGTCGGTCGTGTCCTGCCCGATTTCGCGCTGCGTGATGGCGCTCTGGAGATCGGTATGCAGGAACTCGATCGGGTTCTCGAGCGTGAGGATGTGGCGGTTCTCGTGCTGGTTGATGTAGTTCACCATCGCCGCCATCGTGCTCGACTTGCCCGATCCCGTCACGCCGGTGACCAGCACCATGCCGCGCTCCGCCTCCGCTACGCGCGCCAAGGCAGGCGGGAGCCGAAGTTTCTCGAACGTCGGCACCTCGAACGAAATCACGCGCATCACGATCATGAAGCTCGAGCGCTGCTTCATGATGTTGACCCGGAATCGGCCGATGCCTGGCGACGACCACGAACAGTCGTAGTCCATGATCTTGTCGATTCGCGCCTTGTCGTCCTCGTTCGACATCAGGTGCAGCGCGATGGTGCGCGTCTGCTCGGGAGTCAACGCCTGCTTCGTCAGCGGGACAAGCTTGCCGTGAATGCGTGCGCGAAAAACGTCGCCCGCCTTGATGTGCACATCCGACGCACCGCGATCAACCGCGGCCTTGATGATCCGTTCCATGAATCAGTATCCTGCGCGCTTGTCGACGACGTTGCGCAGTGGCTCACCCGCTGCGTAGCGCCGCCAGTTGTCGAGAAAAAGATCGAGCTGTCGGGGCCAGAACCGCCCAGGCGAAACGGGCGATACGTGGGGAACGACGAGGGCTGTTCGAAGCTGCCACAGGCGGCTGGCCGTCGCCAGTGGCTCCTGCCGGAAGACGTCGAGCACCGCGCCGCGCAGGCGACCGGCCTCGAGCAGGTCGGCAAGCGCATCTTCGTCGACCATCGCACCTCGGGCCACGTTGACGATGATGGCGTGACGCGGCAGGAGTTCCAGTCGCGCTCGCGTCATGAGCTCCGAAGTCTCGGACGTGAGGGGCGCCGCAAGCAGGAGCGCATCGGCCCGTGGTAGCTCGCTCTCGAGCGCTTCCATCCCCACCACCGTCGAGAATCCTGCCGGCGCGCCCAACTCCGGCCGACGCCGAATGCCGACGCAGGTTGCGCCCAGTGCGGTGAGCCGACGCGCGGCCTCGCCGCCCAGTCCACCGGCGCCGACGATCAAGACGCGCGAATCGCTGAGCTCCCGCACGGGAGAGTCGTCCGCGACGAAGAATGCCTTGCTCCACACCCCTTGCTGCTGTTGCGCGATGGCGACATCGAGGCCGCGCATGAAGTGCAGGATGCCCGCCACGACGAACTCGCCGATCGGAGGACCGTGGACCCCGGCGGAATTGGTGAGGATGATGTCCGTGTCCGCAATCCCCGACTTGAGGACATTGCCGACGCCCGCCGCTGCGGAATGCACCCAGCGCAATCGCGGAGCCGCGCGAAGCAGATCGGCGGTAAAGCCGAAGCCGAAGTACGCCTCGGCCTCACCGGCGGCGAGGCGGGCTTCGTCGCTGGCCGTGGGGGGTCCGTCACCGTCCGAGCTGGTCACGGCACTGACGATCACGACCTCCCATCCTGCCGGGGTCTCGCGCATCACGCGCTCGGCTCCCTCCGGCGTGAGGGCCCAGTTTCGTGAGGTGGCCGCAAGGTCAAGCACCAGCCGGCGACGATCAGTCAACGTGGACCCCATAGATGTAGTCGCGCCCGAGCAGTGCCGCCGTCGCGATCGCGAACTGGCGCGCCGGCCCGGAGAGCTTGAGCTCGAAGGTGCGATCCTCAGGATGATCGAAGATGCGCTGCGACTCGACGTTGATGCCGTGGGCGTGGAGCGCCGTGCGGACGTCCTCGATCGGCGTGCCCACACGCGCGCGAACCGTCGCGCTGGCAACTCGCCTGGCCCGGCGCACCCAGTGTTCGAGCTTGCCGAGCCCGGTCAGCACGAACGTGACCAGCACGCCGGCGCCGATTCCCTCGACATAGAAGCCGGCGCCCACCGTCATGCCGATGGCGGCGACGACCCAGATCGTGGCGGCCGATGTGAGGCCGGTGACCATGCCCTGGGACTGCATGATCGTACCGGCGCCCAGGAAGCCGACGCCGCTCACGATCTGCGCTGCGATGCGGCCCGGGTCGCCAATCCGGTGTCCGTCAATGATGCCGATGCGGATGGACACGTCCATCAGCAGCGCCGCCCCGATGCAGATGAGGATGTTGGTCCGGAGTCCGGCAGGCTTCCCGGAGAGCTCGCGCTCGAACCCGATGATGCCACCGAGAAGGACGGCGAGCCCGAGCTTGCCGAGGAGGTCGAGGCGCAGCGTGCGCACGACCTCCATCATCTCCGGGAAATTCATATGCGGTGGCGCCGAAAGAATGCCGGGCTCTCGCCCGCGAACGGCTCAGAGCAGGTCGAGGTCGCGAACGTCGTCGCGCGTGGTGTCGGGAGAGCTGTCGCCATACGCCATGCTGCGCGTTTGCGACTCGAGCGCATCGATCGCCGCTTCATCAGGTTCCGTGGGAGTGGCGTAGCTCCGGAAAACCGTTCCTCCGCACTGTGCGCAGGAAACCGCCGCCGGAACGTCATTGGTGAAGAATTGTTCCTTGCCGCACGTCAGACAGACCAGAGTCATCACGCCACTCGCATCCCTATCGCTCATTTCAGGCTCGCTTTGGAAGTGGAGCCTATGAGTGCAAGAGGCATGCATGCGTGTAACTGGGTGTTGCGGCCAACAGACGAGGAAGATGAGCCCGCTACTTGGCAAAAGCGAGAGAGGGATTCCATGGTAGTGGATCAATTCGGCTGAGCACGACGTCGAACGTCCCCTGAAGGACGAGCAATGTGAGTGCGAGCGCGATGACGAGCCTTCGCTGTCGGCGTTCCCTGGCGAATGCCTTCCCGTAGACGGCACAGGCGACGATGATGAGGGCACTCTCGAGCACGACGTCGGCCAGCGGCAAGTGGTAGAGGTCCAGACCGACGAGAGGACTAAGCCCGACGATTGGCTTGATCCCCGTCAGGAAATCCGCCGGCCAATGAAGCAGCCATCCAAGCACGAGCACCATCGCCCCGGGCCGACGCGCGATGAATGCGTAGAGACCGCCCGCCACGGCGGCGCCGATCACGAGCGCCGGCAGCGAGTGCGAGTACGGAGCCATCCCTTCGCGCGGCGCCGGAATCATCAGCGCGGCATCGATCCAGTCCGGCCCATAGCACGCCAGGGTGAGCGGCACGATCGGAACGTCCGGCGCCCGCGACTTCAGGATGAGCGCTATGCCCGCGTGACCGACGTACACTCAGGCGCGCGCCCGCAAGCGCCACTCGGCGATGCGAAGCACGATGACGGGGATGAGGAGCGCGCCGGCGATGGCCCACCATCGCAGCGACCAGCGGCTCGTGAACTGGAAGGTGGCGCCCGGCGCAAGGACGGCGAGCGACAAGGCAAACGCGCTCAATCGAACCCCATGCGGCCGCGCACCGCGCGCAGGGTCTCCGTGGCGATCGCCCTGCACGTTGCGGCTCCAGCACCCAGTGCCGAATCGAGCATCGCGGGTGTTGCGCGGAGCTCCGCGGCTCGAGACCGAATGGGAGCCAGCTCGGTGTCCATCGACTCGAGCAGCACCTTCTTGCAGTCGATGCAGCCCCATCCTGCCGTCGAGCACTGCGTCGCGACATGCTCGACCGTGGCCGGAGGACTGAACGCCTTGTGCAGGTGGTAGATGTTGCACACTTCAGGCGTTCCCGGATCTGTCTTCTTGATGCGCTTCGGGTCCGTCATCGCGGGACGCAGCTTCGCCCAGATCTCGTCGCGCGTCTCGAGGAGGCCGATCGTGTTGCCCGTCGACTTCGACATCTTCGAGGAGCCGTCGAGGCCCATGATGCGTCGCGTCGGCGTGAGCAGCGGCTTCGGCTCCGGGAAATAATCGGCGTCCGGCGCGAATTGCGCGTTCCACCGGCGTGCGATGACGCGCGAGAGCTCGAGGTGCTGCACCTGATCCTCGCCCACGGGCACCGTGTCCGCCAGATAGAGCAGGATGTCCGCCGCCTGAAGGATCGGATAGTTCAACAGGCCCGCGTTCACGCTTTCCTGGCGCTGCGACTTCTCCTTGAACTGCGTCTGTCGCTCGAGCTCGCCCACCGGCGTGACAGTGTTGAAGATCCACGCCAGCTCAGTATGTTGCGGCACGTCCGACTGAACGAACACGGTGCAGCGCTCCGGGTCGAGCCCCGCGGCAAACAGACCGATTGCCATCTCCCGCCGGCGCGCACGCAGGTCATTCGGCTCGTAGGCGGCGATGATCGCGTGATAGTCGACGATGCAGAAGAAGGACTGCGCTGTGCCTTGCAGCGCGACCCAATTCTTCACCGCACCGAGATAGTTCCCGATGTGGAGCTCGCCGGACGGTTGTATGCCACTGAAGATGCGCGCCATCTGGAGAACGTAATGAACGCAGCGGAAACGGGGCAAGGAAACTACCGCGGGCTACTGGCCACCTGCGTAGCGGCCGCGGCCCGGTCCGCGGATGTCATCCGCGATGGCGCTGCGCGACGCGGCGCGCTGACATGGGAGTCCAAGAGCCGGTTCGACTTCGTCAGCGAGGTCGATCGCGCAAGCGAGGTTGCACTGGCCGAAGTCGTCGCGGCGCGCCACCCGGACGCGACACTGCTGGCGGAGGAGGGTTCACCCGATGCCGACGCGACGCGTGGCCTGGTTTTCGTCGCCGACCCGCTCGACGGCACGACCAACTTCCTTCACGGCGTCCCCTGGTACGCGGTGTCGATCGCCGCAGTCGTGGATGGAGTGGTCGTCGCCGGCGCCATCATCAACGCCGCCACCGGCGAGCTGTTCTCGGCGACACTCGGCGGCGGCGCCCGTCGCGCGGGTGAGGCGATGCACGTGAGCACGATCTCGGAGCCGCACCGAGCGCTGATCGCCACCGGTCTGCCATTCTCGCGCGAGGAGGAGATCGAGCGTTACGTGCGCCTTCTTCCCCCCATCATGGGAGCGACGTCCGGCATTCGCCGCAATGGCGCCGCCGCCCTCGATCTCGCCGACGTGGCATGCGGGCGCTACGAGGCATTCTTCGAGCTGCGCCTGAACGCGTGGGACCTGGCTGCGGGGGCGCTGATGGTCCACGAAGCGGGCGGCCTCGTCACCACGATTGACGGCGCGCCCTGTCCGGTGGCAGAGACATCCATCCTGGCCGCGAATCCGGCAATGCATGCCTGGATGCTGAAGACTCTGGGAGGATAGGATGATAGGACGATAGGATGATAGGAGGAGGATAGGTTTCCGTGTGTCGCGTCATTCGACCTCCGCCTGGGTGTGATGGTGTTCTTTCCTATCTTCCTATCGTCCTATCATCCTATCCTCCTATCCTCCTGCTTTCGCCATGAAGCTCATCGAGTGCGTTCCGAATTTCTCTGAGGGACGTCGCCCCGAGGTTGTCGATGCCATCCGCGACGCGATCGCTGGTGTCGCCGGAGCACACGTCCTCGATTCCAGCGCGGACGCGAGCCACAACCGTTGCGTGATCACCTTCGTCGCACCCATCGGCGTTGTGGTCGACGCGGCGTTCGCGGGCATCCGGGAGGCGCAGCGGCGCATCGACCTCACGACGCATTCCGGTGAGCATCCCCGAATGGGCGCAGCCGACGTAGTGCCGTTCATCCCGCTGGAAGGCGCAACGATGGAGGACTGCATCGCGCTCGCACGCGAGCTCGGTGAGCGTGTCGGGAATGAGCTTGGCATCCCCGTCTTCTTCTACGAGCGCGCCGCCACCCGTCCGGATCGCGAAAATCTCGCCGACGTTCGACGCGGCGAGTTCGAGGGAATTCGTGAGGACATGGCCACGTCGTCCCGACGGATGCCCGACTTCGGACCGCCCGTCATACACCCAACCGCCGGAGCGGTGGCGATCGGCGCACGTCCATTTCTCGTCGCGTACAACGTCTACCTCGGCCCCGCGTCCAACATGCCGGTGGCGAAGGAGGTCGCGAAGGCACTGCGCGGGTCGTCCGGAGGACTGCGGTACGTCAAGGCGATGGCCTTCGAAGTCGACGGACAAGCGCAGGTCTCGATGAATCTCGTCGATACGGAGAAGACGCCATTGCATCGCGTCTTCGACATGGTGAAGATGGAGGCAGAAGCACACGGTGTATCGCCGACCTGGAGCGAGATCGTCGGGCTCGTTCCGGAGCGTGTATTGTTTGCCGCGGCAGCACGGCACATTCAGCTGCGAGAGTTCACTCCTGATCTCGTGCTCGACCGAAAGGTGCGCGAGGCCATCTCCGGCGGCGAATCGCTCAGCGGATTCGTGGGCTCCGTCGCGTCGCCCAGCCCCACACCCGGTGGTGGCAGCGTGGCGGCGCACGTCGGCGCCCTTGGTGCCGCACTCGCACAGATGGTGGCGGGCCTGACCATCGGGAAGAAAAAGTACGCGGCCGTCGACGCCGAGATGCGGGAGATCGCCGTGCGCGCCGCGGCCATCGGCAACACCCTGGCGACGCTCGTGGCGCGCGATGCATCCGCGTACGCGATCGTGGCGGCGGCGCACAAGCTTCCCGCTGACTCCGAGGCGCAGCAGGCGGAGAAGACGGCCCGCATCGACGACGCACTCATTCACGCCGCGGAGGTTCCACTGGAGACCGCGCGTGCATGCGCCGATGTCGCGCAGCTCGCGCACGACGTTGCCGAACGTGGCAACACGAATGCGGCGAGTGACGCTGGTGTTGCGGCGCTGCTGGCGGAAGCCGGGTGTGCCGGCGCGTGCTTCAATGTGCGCATCAACGTCGTGGCAATGAGCGACCGGAAACGCGGAACGCCGCTGGCCGAATCGGCCAGCGGCGTCTTGCAGCGAGCGCGTGATATCGCGGGTCGAACCCTTGCCCTCGTCGAACGCGCGATCGAGAGCTGAGCGGCCAGGGGCTAGTGGCTCCCGGCGCTTTCAGGTCGGGTCAGGCCTGACGATCCGCTTGCAGTTACACCTGTTTAGTGCAAACTCCATGATCCCGGCTGTCCCTTTTCACTTCTCATGGAGGACACCATGCTACCTGCCGACAAGCAGGTCTCCGATCGACGCTCGTTCCTCGGATCCATCGCCGCGGGATCGGCTGCAATTGCGATCACAGGCGTGGGATTGCACGGCGCGGCAACAGAGGCGTCCGCCGAGGATGCGAACCCCGTCGGATATTCGGAAGCGTGGCTCAGCAAGCTGACGGGCAAGCACAAGCAGTTCTTCGACGCCACGTCCACGAACCAGTTTCCGCTCGTGTTCGCGATGAACTTCCTGAACAGCTACAACGACGCGTACAAGGTTCCTGACGCGAACCTCAGCGCCGTGGTCGGCCTGCGGCACTTCGCGATCGCGACCGCGCTGACGGACGACATCTGGTCGAGGTACAAGGTCGCGGAGTTCGTCCAGGCGATGGACCCCGCAACGCCAGCAGCAGCCAAGGCGGAGTGGATGGTCGGCCTCCTCCCGGGAGTGACGCTCGTGCCCTCAGGCGTCCTTGCCGTGAACCGCGCGCAGGAGAAGGGCTGCACCTACTGCAGCGGCGGGTGACAGTTCGCGTTGCTTACCGCGCAAGAAGAAGGGCTGGCTCCCAAATGGAAGCCAGCCCTTCTTACGAACGATCCGCGCTATGGAACCGGCGCCGGATCGACACCAGCATAGATCGAATTGAACAACCACTTGAACGTCCCATGTGGCTGCCCACGGAACGTGATCTCCGGCGCAAACATGTACAGCTTTCCCTTCCCGATCGTTGCCTCCGCGGCTTCGACGGCACCGTCGAGATACGACTGACCCCAGGCCCACCCACTCCGAAGCGGCGTGGCATTCGGGAAGAACGCCAGCGGCCGGACGCCCTTGGCTGCAGCGTCTGAGCCCAGCCGGTATGCGGGACTATTGTCAAAGAAGACATCGAGATCGCGCGGCAGCCCCGCGGAAATGTCCTGCGTCGTGTCCACCTGCACGCGCAGGATCGAACCCGGCACGTAGTACTTGTCGCCCGGCAGCTCGCGCTCGACGCCGGCCGCCGTCTTTGCGACGAGCGCATTCGTGATCGGCAGCCCGAGACTCATGCCGAGGTTCGCCGACGTGCCGACGGCCACGACGATGCCGCCCGCTTCCATGAACTGCTTCAGCTGCGGCACCGTGCGCGCCGCTGTGAAGCGGCCCATGCGCTCACGGAATTCCGCCGGAATCGTCGACGTGTCGACGGCGAATCCGCCACCGCCACCGCCGCCGCCACGACCCGCCTGCCCTTCGCGCGGCACCGCGCCCGACGGGAGAATGATCACGTCGTACTTGCTCGCGAGGTTTCCCGCGTCGATCGTCGGGGGATAGATGACGTCGAACGGGAACTCGAACTGCTCGAGCAGCCACCGCGTGTGACCGGACGGCATCGAGCCGCCGTACACGTCGTAGAGCGCCACGCGCATCGAGTGCAGACGTCTGGCATTCGCGGCGGGACGCGACGTCACCGCGACCGCGGACACGCCCTTCGTCCTCGCAAGGTCGCGTACGAGGGCGGTGGATGCCGGCGTCGCGGCGATGTAGAACGTGCCCGCAGGATAGGTCTTGCCACCTTCCGTGAGCGGAGTGCGCAATGCAAACACGTCGACTTGCGCCTTGAGCGCACGATTCACGGCGACGAACGCATCATTCACCGAGCGGCTCACGAGGTAGCCCGCTGGGGCCGCGGCGCCAGCCACCGTTCCGGCCATCGGCGACGCGAGTCCCTTGATCGGCTGGAAGGGGCCATCGAACGCATCGAGGATGCGGTCGAACTTCACGCCCATCTGGAACGCGAGCGTGTAACCGGCGTTGTCATACGGCCGCTTCGGCGGACCGCCTGGATACGCGAAATCGTTCGGGTGGTCCTGCGGCTCGAACATGTCGAGCACGTGCGGGCGAAACGCCTGCGCAGACTTCACGACGTACGAGCCAGCCGGATACTGCTTGCCAGCAACAGTGAACGGCGCGGTGGCGCGGTTCACGATGACGCCGACGTGCAGCAGCGCATTGATGAACTTCGTCGCCGTTGGGAAATCCGGCTGGTCGCTCGGCACGATATAGCCGCGCGGATCGCGCAGGTCTGGCGCGTGGAGCACGTCCGTGTAGTACTTCATGTCGGCGCCGCGACCGAATTGGAAGATCGGATCGCCAACGGGTGCGCCGGCAGCGGGTGCGGCCGCCGGGGCCGCAGCGGCAGCACCAGCAGCGCCCGCACCGCGACCTCGCCCACCGCGACCACCGGTCGCCACTGCGCCCGATCCATCTGCCTCGATGCGCTTCTTCACCGCATCGATGCGACTCGGGCTCGCCGTCCACGTGTCGCGATTTCCGCGATCGATGGAGTTGCGGCCCATGCGCCAGAAGTTGAACAGCAGGTTCTCGCGCTCACGCGACGCGATGTCCAGCACCGCGCGGTTCGCCGTGAGCGAATACTCGATCGACTGCCGGAAATGCCACCGCTGCGGCGCGATCGGATACGGCAGGTCCGCCCGCGGCAGCTGCTGCTCGGGAATGAAGGGAATCGTCTCCGGCGTCGGGTTGCCGATCGCTTCCGTGAGGAGCCCAATCTGATTGTGGAAGTACACGGTCGTGCGGAGACCGCCATTCCACCACGTCGAGTAGCTCGACCCGGAGCGCATCGTCACGCCGGGCTTTCCTTCGGCCTCGAAGCGCGAATGCATCGACGCGGCAACCAGGTCGAGCTCGACCGGAATGAGCGGATCGAAGTTGAAGTTGAACGGGTCGCGGAACGGCGGCGCGAACATCACGGTGCCGGCCGGACCTGTCTGGTGGTGGTTGTAGACGATCTGCGGAAACCATTCCCAATACAGCTGGTGATTGATGTTCTGCGTCTCCGGCTGGTTCGACATGTAGAAGTCGCGATTGTCGTCGTGCCCGATGTACTTCTGGTAAAGGCGCGGAATGTTCGTGTTCCGCTTCAGCGTATCCGCATCCTTCATGTACCAGTTGGACACGAGCTCCATGCCGTCGGGATTCGCGTGCACCGCCAGGATGATGCAGTCATTCAGGAATCGCATCGTCTCGGCGTCGTTCTTCGAGAGCAGTTGATACACGGTCTCGATGAGCTGGGCGGCGCCGAGCACCTCGGTGGCGTGCAGGCCGCCGTCGATCCACACGATCGACTTGCCCTCCTTCGCCAGCGCGTGCGCCTCCTCCTCACTCACACCCTCGGCGAAGGCGAGCTTGCGCGAGATCTCCTTGTAGCGATCGAGCTTCGCCAGGTTCGCCGGTGACGAGATGATCGACATGAGCTGCGTGCGGCCTTCGGCCGTCTTGCCGATCTCCACGAGTTTCATGCGGTTCGATTCCTTCGCCAGCTTCCGCCAGTAGGCTTCGAACTGCGTGTAGTTCGCGAGCTTGTAGTCGTCGCCGATGTTGAAGCCGAACTGCTCCTTTGGGGACGTGATCTTCCCCTGCGCGCGTGCCGCCGGCGCGCAGAGCACTGCGACTCCGACGATCAGGAATGCGACGTTGAGTCGGCGCCGTACCGTGGTGTTGAATCCCAGCATGCATTCTCCGTGAGTGCCGAGTCTGCGGCGCAAGGTGGGCGCGCGCCGCGGTGTGGTGCCGTTCGTGGGCATCGAAGTTCAACGCGATCGGGAGGCGGACCGTTGGCGCCGGCGCGAACACCGGTGCTTTCGATCGCCAACACGGCCGTGCTCCTACGCCGCGAATCATGCGAATTGGCGGGAACAAACGCCAAGCAAGGCGTGGAAGAAGGCGTTGTTCGTGGGCAACGCGAATCCGGCGAATCTCCACGAATCTGCGCGAGTTCGCCTTGCCTCGTTCTGTTCTTCCTTCGAGGGGGGGATTCGCGGAGATTCGTTGGATTGCTTTTCAGATTCGCGCTGCCAACGAACAACGTCTTTTAACGAGAGATCCGCCAGAATCACTTCAAGGCAATCGGATCGTCGCTGGCGTGATCGCACGGACGAATGAGCAAGAGCGCACGAACCAGCCTACGCGGCCGTCAGCACCCGATTTCCGGCCTCGGTGATCGCCACCGTGTGCTCGAAGTGCGCCGAGCGCGATCCATCGACCGTCACGATCGTCCACTTGTCGGCGAGTGTCCGCGTTTGCGGACCGCCGATGTTCACCATGGGCTCGATCGCCAGCGTGAGCCCGGGCACGAGCTTCAGCCCGCGCTTCGCCTTGCCGTAGTTCGGCACCTGCGGCTCCTCGTGGAACTGCACGCCGATGCCATGGCCCACGAGATCGCGTACCACGCTGAATCCCGCAGCTTCGACGACACGCTGCACGGCCGCACCGATGTCCCCGAGATGGTTGCCGGGCACCGCCGCCGCGATGCCTGCCGCCAGCGACTGTTCGGTGATTTCCAGCAGCCGCTTCGTCTCGTCATCCACCGCACCCACGGCGACTGTCGTCGCCGAATCGGTGAAGTAACCCTGATAGCCAACCCCGACGTCGATCGAGATGATGTCGCCGTCTTTCAGGACACGCTTTCGCGACGGAATGCCGTGAACGATCTCCTGGTTGATCGACGTGCACAGAGTGCCGGGAAATCCGTACAGTCCCTTGAACGCCGGCGTCGCACCCGCGTGGCTGCGGATGAACTTCTCCGCGATCGCGTCGAGGTCCTCCGTCGAGATGCCCGCACGCACCTCCCGTCGCAGCATCTGAACCGTGGCCGCGAGGATCTTGCCCCCCTCGGCCATCAATTCGATCTCGCGTTTGCTCTTGAGCTGGATCACGGAGGCCTCGGCTGCGGGTTACGACGCTAGCGCGCCGAGCGCGCGAGCGGTGACGTCCTGGACGGCACCCACGGCGTCGATGACGGCGACCTTGGTGCCATGCGTACGATACCACGTCAGCACGGGCGCCGTTTGCTTCTGGTACACCGCGAGGCGGTTGCGGATGGCGTCAGGCTCGTCATCCTTGCGCCGGACGAGCGTTCCGCCGTCCTTGTCGCACTTTCCGCCGGGCTCACGACCCGTGTAGGGCGTCTGGCAGGTTTCGCACACGGTCCGACCGGCCAGCCGCTGTACAATCTCGTCGTCGTCGATGTCGAAGCAGAGCACGGCGTCGACCTTCTTGCCGAGCTCCTTGCACACGTTCGCGAGGCCCTCCGCCTGCGGGACGGTGCGGACGACGCCATCGAGCAGCACACCGCCATGAGCACGGGGCTCGCTGAGCGCCTGCTTCATGATGCCGAGGATCACACTGTCCGGCACCAGGTCGCCGCGCTCCATGAAGACCTTGGCCTCCATCCCGAGCGTGGTCCCCATGCGTATTGCGGCACGAAGCTCGTCGCCCGTCGCCAGGGTCGGAACACCAAGCGCCGCTGCGAGCAGCGGCGCTTGGGTTCCCTTTCCGGCGCCTGGCTTTCCGAAGAGAACGATGATCATCGGGAAACGTTGCTGGTCGAACGGTTAGAAGCCTCCGGGACCCGGCTGCTGCCGACCACGGATCTTGAGCTTTCCCTTCTTCATGAAGCCGTCATACTTGCGGAGCAACAGGTGCTGCTGCACCTGCGCCAGCGTATCCAGTGCGACGCCGACGACGATGAGAAGCGAAGTACCACCGAACGACACGCTGCTCGGCACGTTGATGAGGCGTGAGATGAGCACCGGGAGCAACGCGATCGCGGTGAGGAACAGCGCACCAGGCAATGTGATGCGGCTGACCACATGGTCGATGTACTCCGCCGTCTTCGCGCCCGGCTTCACACCGGGGATGAAACCGCCCTGCTTCTTCAGGTTCTCCGCCAGGTCAATCGGATTGAAGATGATCGACGTGTAGAAATACGTGAAGAAGACGATCAGGATCGCCATCAGGATGAGGTACCATGCGCCGCCCGGCGCGAACATCTCGGCCAGTCGCTGTGCCGTGGCGTTCTTGAAGAACTGCGCGAACGCGCCCGGCACCACGATGATCGACTGCGCGAACACGATCGGCATGACGCCGGCGGTGTTGATGCGCAACGGAATGAAGCTGCGTGCCGCCTCGCGCATCCGTCCACGCGCCATCGTGCGCTGCGGGATCTGGATGAGAATGCGGCGCGCCGCCATCGTGATCGCCACGACCGCCGCGACCACCGCCACCATCAGCACGGCGAGCACCAGCAGCGAGAACGAACCGATCGCTCCGGTGTTCACGAAACCGAACGTCGTCCCGATGCCCGGCCAGATCCGCTCGACGATGGAGAAGAAGATGATGAGGCTGGCGCCATTACCCAGACCGCGCTCCGTGATCTGCTCACCGAGCCACATCACGAAGATCGCGCCCGTCGTAAGGAAGAACGCCATCTGGAAACGGAACGCCATTCCCGGATGAGCGATGGCACCAGTCAAGGATTCCGTAAACAGCGCGAAACCCCACGCCTGCACCGCTGCGAGCGCCACGGTGGCGTAGCGCGTCCACTGGTTGATCTTCTTACGGCCTTCCTCGTCCTTCTGCATCTTCTCGACGGACGGCACGACCGCGCCGGCAATCTGCAGGAAGATGCTCGCCGAGATGTACGGCATGATGCCGAGCGCGAATACTGTCGCGCGCGACAGCTGGCCGCCCGTGAAGAGGTCGTACAGTCCGAGCAGTCCGCCGCTTCCGGACTTGCCCTGGTTCGCGAAGAAGTCGATCAGCGCCTGGGTATCGATCCCAGGCGCCGTGATGTGCGCGCCGATGCGATAGACGAGCAGGCACAGGAGCGTGAAGACGATCTTGTCCTTCAGCTCCGGTGTACGAAAGACACTCGATACCGCCGCTGCGGCATTGTTCTGCGCCATGAAAGATCCTCGGGGGTGCTTCGTTACTCCTCGACCGTACCACCAGCGGCAACGATCGCGTCGCGCGCCGCGCTGCTGACCTTGAGGCCGCGCACCGTGACCGCCGTCGTGAGCTCGCCGTTCGCCAGCACCTTCACCGATCCCTTGCGCTTCACGAGGCCGGCTGCGCGCAGCCCTTCCTCGGTCACCTCGCCGTCGATCAGCGTGAGCTGGTCGAGACGAATGACGTTGTTCTCCTCGCGGAATGGATTCGTGAATCCACGCTTCGGCAGCCGGCGCGTGAGCGGCATCTGGCCGCCCTCGAAATGCGGCTTTCCGCCACCCGGGCCGTGATGACCTGCACGTGCCTTGCTTCCCTTGTGGCCCTTGCCAGATGTCTTTCCCGTGCCGGAGCCCGGACCGCGACCGATGCGCTTGCGGTCACGATTGCTGCCCGGTGCGGGCGAGAGATTATGGAGGCCGAGTTTTTCCGTCGTCACTGTCCTGACTCCTCGACGGGCACCACCTCAATGAGGTGGCGCACCTGCTTGAGTTGTCCACGAAGGGCGGGGGAATCCTGCTTGATCACCTCGGCCTGGTGGTGCCGTAGCCCGATCGCCTTGAGCGTCAGGTTCATCCGCCACGAGTGTCCGATTCCGCTGCGGACCTGCTTGATCCGCACCTTGCCGGTCGTCAGCTCGTTCTTGCCTGTAACCTTTGGCCCCTTGCTCGGGTGCCATACGAATGTACGCGCCATTATGCACTCACCTTCGATTTGCCGCGCGACCGGTAACCCAGCTTCTCCGGATCGATGCCGCGCTCACGCGCGATCTGGTCGACCGTCGTCAACTGCGCCAATCCGTCCATCGCCGCGCGAACCATGTTGTGCGGGTTCGTCGAACCCAGGCTCTTCGTCAGGATGTCGCTGATGCCCACGCACTCCATCACCGCGCGAACGGCACCACCGGCGATCACACCAGCTCCAGGAGCGGCCGGCTTCATCCACACCTTGCCCGCGCCATGCTGGCCCGTGACTTCGTGCGGAATGGTCTGCCCGGTGAGCGGAATGCGAACGAGGTTGCGACGCGCGCCTTCAACGGCCTTGCGGACCGCCTCCGACACTTCGTTCGCCTTGCCGGTTGCAAAGCCCACCTGACCCTGACCGTCGCCCACCGCGACCAGCGCGTTGAAGCTGAAGCGACGTCCGCCCTTCACGACCTTCGCGACGCGATTGATCGCCACGACGTTCTCGATCAGGTCACTTTGCTCGCGATCGCCGCGGTTGTCACCGCCACGTCCGCCGCCACCACCGCCACGACCGCGATCGGAACCGGGCGCGCCGCCACCAGGGCCGCCGCCAGGTCCACCACGACCGCCACCGGGGCCGCCGCCCGGACCACCGCGTCCGCGACCAGCGCCGCCGCCGGCACCGCCGCCCGGGCCACCTCGGCCTCGACCGCCGCCCGCGCCGCCACGACCGCCGGCTCCGCCGCCGCTCCGTGCGCTACCACCACCGCTGCGTGCACTGCCGCCCCCGCTGAAACCGCCGGGACGCGCACCGCCGCCGCCCTGTCCGCCCGCTGGGGCGCCTGACCCTGAATTGGATTCCATTTAAAACTCCAGCCCGCCTTCGCGAGCCCCGTCGGCGACCGCTTTCACGCGGCCGTGATACTGGTACCCGCCACGGTCGAAGACGACCTTCGTGATCCCCTTCTCCTTGGCGACCACGGCGATCTGCTTCCCGACCTCGAGCGACTTCTCCGACTTCTTCCCTTCGCCAACCTTCGTTGACGTGACCGTCGCGAGCGTGCGCGCCGCGTCGTCGTCCACGAGCTGGGCGGTGATGTGCTTCAGCGAGCGGTACACCACCAGGCGTGGACGCTCCGCGGTGCCCTGCACCGCCTTGCGAACACGCAAGTGGCGGCGAACACGCTTCTCCGCACGAGTCTTCGGAATCTTGATTCCCATGGCTTACTTGCCTCCTGCCTTTCCGGCCTTACGGCGAACCTGCTCGCCCGCGTACTTCACGCCCTTCCCCTTGTATGGCTCGGGCGGACGCAGGCTGCGGATTTCCGCGGCAACCTGGCCGACCACTTCCTTGTTCGACCCCTCGACGAGAATCTGCGTCGGCACCGGAGCGCTCAACTTGATTCCCGCCGGAGCCTTGTACTCGATCGCGTGCGAATAGCCGAGCGCGAGCTGCAAACCATAAGGCCGCACTTCCGCCTTGTAGCCGACGCCGACGAGCTCGAGGTTCTTCGTGAAGCCCTTCGTCACCCCTTCCACCATGTTGGCGATCAGGGTGCGCGTGAGCCCATGCAGCGACTTGTGACCCGGCTCGTCGGACGGACGCGTCACGGTGATCTGGCCGTTCTCCTGCGCCAGCGCCATCGCGCTCGGCACGGAACGCTTCAGCTCACCCTTCGGGCCCTTGACCGTGACGATGTTGCCGTCGGCGATCGTGACCGTGACACCACCCGGAACCGGGATCGGTGCTTTGCCAATACGTGACATGTGTGTCTCCTTACCAGATCAGGGCGAGAAGCTCGCCGCCCGTGCGCGCCTGACGCGCCTCACGGTCGGACATCAGCCCCTTCGACGTGGAGAGAATCGCGATGCCAAGCCCGTTGCGCACGCGCGGGATCTCAGCGACCCCGACGTACTTGCGCAGGCCAGGCGTCGACACACGGTTCAGCGCGCGGATGACGGACTGGCCGCCGGCCGCATACTTGAGCCGCACGCGTAGCACGGTCTTTCCATCCTCGGCTTCGACGGTCGCGTAATCCTGGATGAAGTCATTCTCCTTCAGGATGCGCGCAACCTCGACTTTCATCTTCGATACCGGCATGTCGACGCGGCGGTGCTTCGATCCGCAGGCATTGCGGATCCGCGTCAGCATATCGGCGATCGGATCGGTCATACTCATGACAATTGATCCCTTGTCCGCCCGTATCCCTTCGGACGTGGCGGAATGAATGTGAACGGCTCTCCTGTCTGACAGTCAGACTGTCTGACCGTCTGACAGGGGGCTTGTCGCTACCAGCTGGCCTTGCGTACGCCCGGGATCATCCCGAACAGTGCCAGCTCGCGGAAACAGATACGGCAGAGGCCGAAGCGACGCAGGAAGGCGCGCGAGCGCCCGCAACGTCCACAGCGGTTCTTGACGCGGACCTGGAACTTCGGCTTCCGCTTGCTCTTCTCGATCATGGCCTTACGAGCCATTGCAGTTTTCTCTCTTCTGTTACTGTGGTTGCTCTACCGTCCGACGGTCAGACTGTCTGACTGTCGGACCTTTCTTACAGTCGCGTGCCGTTCTTGTCGTTGCCACGGAACGGCATTCCCAGCTCCTTGAGCAGGGCGAACGCGAGGTCATCGCGGCCGGCCGTCGTGACGAACGTGATGTCCATGCCGTGAATCGATTCGATCGAGTCGTAGTTGATCTCCGGGAAGATCATCTGCTCCTTCACGCCGAGCGAGTAGTTGCCCCGGCCGTCGAACGACTTGGTGCCGACGCCGCGGAAATCACGCACTCGCGGCAGCGCGACCGTCACGAAACGGTCCAGGAACTCCCACATGCGCGCGCCGCGAAGCGTCACGGATGCACCGATCTCCTGGCCCTCGCGCAGACCGAAGTTCGCGATCGACTTCTTCGCCTTGCGGCGCACCGGCTGCTGCCCGGTGATCGTCGCCAGCTCTTCGACGATGTTGTCGAGGAACTTCGGCTGCTTGATCGCTTCGCCGGCACCCACGTTGAGCACGATCTTCGACATCGTCGGGAGCTGGTGCAGGTTCTTCAACCCGAACTGCTCCGTCAACTTTGCCCGGACCGTGTTCTCGTAGTACGCCTTGAGGCGCGGCGGAGGCACGGGCTTATCCGCACCTGCGTGCGGTCCGCGCGTGGCCTTCGGCTCGGCACCCTTCTTCTTCTTGCTTTCACTCTTGGGCTGCTTCGCGCCGGGCGGTGCGCCGGCACTCTTCGTCTTCTGCTTCGGTTCCTTGGTCGCCATTCTCTATTCCTCTCTCGCCTAGCGAACGCGGGGAATTGCTTCCCCACTCTTGACGCTCAAGCGCTCCTTGGTGCCATCCGTATCGGTGCGGCGGCGCGTCCGCGTCGGCGCATCACTCTTGGGGTCGAGCAGCATCACGTTCGACGAGTGGATCGGCGCCTCGAAGGACACGATCCCCCCCTGCTCCTCGGCCGTCTTCGCCTTGCGGTGACGCTTGACGAAGTTCGCACCTTCCACCACCACGCGACCGGTCTTGCGGTACACGCGGATCACCTTGCCCACATGACCCTTGTCGTCGCCACGGACCACCTTGACGGTGTCGCCCGTGGTGACGTGCAGCTTCTCGCGCTCCGAATTCTGCGCGTGACGCTTCTGCCCCTTGTGACGGGAACGATCGGTCTTCTTGTACTTGAGAATACGCATCTTACAAAACCTCGGGCGCGAGCGAGACGATCTTCATGTACTTCTTCTCGCGCAGCTCGCGTGCGACCGGGCCGAAGATACGCGTCGCCCTCGGTTCGCCCGCATCATTGATGATCACGACGGCGTTCTCGTCGAAGCGGATGTAGCTGCCATCCTTCCGCCGCGTCTCCTTCACCGTGCGCACGACGACCGCTTTCGCGACCTCGCTCTTCTTCACCGTGCCATTCGGGAGCGCATTCTTCACGGCCACGACGACGATGTCGCCAAGGCCGGCATAACGCCGGCGGGTTCCGCCGAGGACGCGGATCACGAGCGCCGTCTTGGCCCCCGAGTTGTCCGCAACCTTCACCATCGATTCTTGCTGGATCATGGTCCGCCTCCCTTAACGTGCGCGGTCGACGATCTCGACCAGACGCCACCGCTTGTCCTTCGACAGCGGACGTGTCTCGACGATGCGCACCGTGTCGCCGACCTTCGCCGAGTTCTCCTCGTCGTGGGCCTTCAGACGCTTCGTGCGCGTGATCATCTTCCCATAGATCGGATGCGGCACGCGACGCTGGATCGCCACCACAACCGTCTTCTGCATCTTGTCGCTTACCACGATCCCGGTGCGCGACTTGCGCGCGTTCCGCTCGGTGGCCTGTTCGTTGGTCATTTCAGCCATGTGTCATGCCCTCCGCGCTTTAGCGCCGGTCTCGAGCGTGCGCTCGCGCAGGATGGTCTTGAGGCGTGCGATATCCTTGCGGATCCAGCGCAGCCGGAGTGGATCTTCGAGTGGTTCGGTGGCGCTGCGAAAGTTCAGGCGGAACCGCTCTTCCTCGAGCTCCGCGATCTTCGCCGTCACGTCCGCCGCCGACATCTCGCGGATGTCACTGGAGCGCAGAATGTTCTTAGCTGGCATCCGTATGCGCCTCCTCACGCATCACGAACTTGGTCTTCACCGGCATCTTGGCCGAGGCAAGCGCCATCGCCTTCTGCGCGATCTCGAGGGTCACACCCTCGAGCTCGAACATCACGCGACCTGGCTTCACCACCGCCACCCACATCTCCGGCGAGCCCTTTCCCTTACCCATGCGGGTCTCGGCGGGCTTCTTCGTGATCGGCTTATCGGGGAAGATGCGGATCCACACCTTTCCACCACGCTTGATATGACGGGTCAGCGCTACACGGGCGGCTTCGATCTGCCGGCTGGTGACCCAGCCCGGCTCGAGCGCCTGGAGGCCGAACGTGCCGAACGCCACCGTATTGCCGGTATGCGACAGACCGTTCATCCGACCCTTGAACTGCTTGCGGAACTTGACGCGCTTTGGACTCAGCATCGAATCTGCTCCTTACTGGCCCGAAGAGTACGTGGCACCCGCGCGCGCCTGCACGATGTCGCCCTTGAAGATCCACACTTTGACACCGATGGTGCCGTACGTGGTCTTCGCGGTTGAAATCGCGTAGTCGATATCCGCACGAAGCGTATGAAGGGGCACACGACCTTCGTGATAGCCTTCGACACGCGCGATTTCGGCGCCGCCGAGACGACCGCCCGCCTTCACCTTGATGCCGGCCGCACCCATGCGCATCGTGCTCTGCACGGCGCGCTTCATGGCGCGGCGGAACGAGATGCGCTGCGCGAGCTGGGCGGCGATATTATCGGCCACCAGCTGAGCATCGAGCTCGGGACGCTTGATCTCCTCGACGTTGATGCCGACTTCCTTGCTCGTCAGGTGCGAAAGCTCGTCACGCAGCTTGTCGACCTCGGCGCCCTTCTTCCCGATCACGACGCCAGGACGGCCCGTGTGCAGGGTGACGACGACCTTGCCCGGCTTCCGCTCGATCACGATGTTCGCGATCGCGGCATGGCCCAGGCGGGCCTTCAAGTACTTGCGAAGCAGCTCGTCTTCCCGCAGGAGCGCCGGCAGCTCGCGTCCCGCGTAGTAGCGGGAGCTCCACTGCTTGCTGATCCCGAGGCGAAAGCCGATCGGATTGGTCTTCTGTCCCATTAGCGTCCTTCCCTCTCGGCAACCAGGATTTCCACGTGACTGGTCCGCTTGTGAATCGGAGTCGCACGCCCCTGCGCGGCCGGCATGAACCGCTTGAGCTTGGGCCCCTCGTTGATGATCGCCAGCTTGATGTACAGCGAGTCCACGTCCAGCGACGAACCGGCCGCTCGCGCCGCCTGCTCGACATTCGCAACAGCTGACTTCAGCGTCTTCGTGATCTGCTTCGCCGCGTGCTTCTTCGAGAACGTGAGGAGCGCAAGCGCATCATTCACGTCCTTCCCGCGGATCTGGTCGATCACCAGGCGCATCTTGTACGGCGACTGCCGCGTGCCGCGCTGAAACGCGCGAGCCTCAACCGCGGGACCCACTTTCTTCGCGCGCTTCGCGGGCACGCGGCTCGTTGCGCCGCCACCGGTTGCACGCTTTGGGATGGCCTTCTTGGCTGCCGGCATGTCTTACTTGCCTCCCGGCTTCGGAGCGGACGTCTTCTTGTCCACCGCCTTGCCGCCCGTGTGGCCACGGAAGAGACGCGTCGGCGAGAACTCGCCGAGCTTGTGCCCCACCATGTTCTCGGTCACGTAGACCGGGACGAACTTGTTGCCGTTGTGCACGGCGAAGGTGTGACCGACGAAGTCGGGGAGCACCGTGCTCGCGCGCGACCACGTCTTGATCACCTTCTTCGAGCCCGCCGCATTCTGCGTCTCGACCTTCTTCACGAGGGCCGGCTGAACGAACGGGCCCTTCTTTACGCTTCTCGCCATGGTCTCTATCCCGGATTACTGCGTGGCCTTGCCGCGCTTCCGACCGCGGACGATCATCCGCGTGGAGGGCTTCTTCTTGTTGCGCGTCTTCACGCCTTCCTTCTTTCCCCACGGACTGACGACGTTGCGTCCACCGTGTGTGCGTCCACCGTGCGGGTGATCGACCGGGTTCATGACTTCACCACGAACCTTCGGACGCTGACCCATCCAGCGACTCTTGCCCGCCTTGCCCCACGACTCCAGCTCGTGCTCGGAGTTGCCAACTTCGCCGATCGTTGCCAGGCACTTGTTGTGGATCATGCGAACTTCGGTGCTCGGCATGCGGAGGGTGACGTACTCGCCCTCCTTCGCCATCACCTGGGCCGACATGCCCGCCGACCGGCAGACCTGACCGCCCTTCCCGATCTTGAGCTCGACGTTGTGCACCGCCGTACCGAGCGGAATCTCGCCCAGCGGCAGCGCGTTGCCGAGCCGCACGTCGGTGCCCGGTCCGGACGCGATCACGTCACCGACCTTGAGCCCCTTCGGATGAAGGATGTAGCGCTTCTCGCCGTCCTCGTACTGCACGAGCGCGATACGCGCCGAGCGGTTCGGGTCATACTCGATCTCGCGAACCGTCGCCGGCTGCCCGAGACGATTGCGCTTGAAATCGATGATGCGGTACTTCCGCTTGTGACCACCGCCGATGCGACGCATCGAGATGTGGCCGTGATTGTCACGCCCGCCGCTCTTCTTGATCGGCTCCAGCAGCGACTTCTCCGGCGTGCTCCGAGTGATCTCCGCAAAATCGGAGACCGAGCGGAACCGGCTGCTCTTGGTGACTGGCTTGAATTGACGAATTGGCATCGGGTCAGCCCTCGAAGATCTCGATCTTGTCGCCGAGAGCGAGCTTCACGATCGCTCGCTTCCAGTGCGGCTTGCGCCCGACGCTCTTCCCCATCCGCTTGTCCTTCCCGCGGTGGTTCGACGTCCACACACCCGTCACCTTGACGCCGAACAGCGTCTGGATGGCGTGGCGAATCTCCTGCTTGTTGGAATCGGGATGTACCTCGAAGTGGTACTCCCCACGGTCCTGATAGGCGACCGAGCTCGCTTCCGTGATGAGCGGCCGCACGATCGTGCGATGAAGCGTTGGCATCGGCTACTTCTCCTTCTTGGTGGACTTCTTCGCCGCCGACTTCTTGGCAGCTGTCTTCTTGGCCTTCGCCGCCGGCTTGTCGGCACTCTTGGCTTCCGTCTTCGCCGCACGCTTCGCGACCTTGCGCGCCGACCGAGCGACATCTGCCTCGGCACGTGCCTTCTTGGCTACCGGCGCCGGCTTCTCATTCGCGAGCGGCTCGAGCGTCGTGCCGAGCGCGCCTGCCTCGACCAGCACCACATCCGACCAAAGGATGTGATACGTCGACGAGTCGCCGTACGGCATCACGTGCACGTTCGGAATGTTGCGGCCACTCAGGAAGACGTTCTGCTTCACGCCGTCCGTCAGGATGAGCACCTTCTTGTCCGCCAGGTCGAGACGCGCGGTCAGGCCCAGCAGGTGCGCGGTCTTCGGCGCATCATAGTTGAACGCGTCGATCACGAAGATCGCGCCTTCCTGCGCTCGCGCATTGAGCGCGCTGCGCTTCGCGAGTGCACGGACCTGACGCGGCACGTACTCGTCGTACGGACGCGGCGTGGGACCGAACACCGTACCACCGCCGACGAAGTGCGGAGCGCGGGTCGAACCCTGACGGGCGCGGCCTGTCCCCTTCTGCTTCCACGGCTTCTGGTTACCACCGACGACATACTTGCGGATCTTCGTCGAGGCATTGCCCTGGCGCTGGTTGGCCATGAAGGCCTTCACCGCCTGGTGCATCACGGGCATGTTGATGATGCCGTCGAACGTCGCTTCAGGCAGCGCCACCTTCTCGGTACGGGCGGTGCCGAGCGCCGAGTAGGCGGCTACGGACTTGGTTTCGTTGTCAGTCATGGCTTACCCCTGCTTCCGTACGACGACGATTCCGCTCTTCGGACCCGGAACAGCGCCGCGGATGTAGATCAGATTGCGCTCCAGGTCGACCTTCTCGACGCGAAGCCCGATCTGCGTGTGACGCTCGGCGCCGTAGTGGCCCGGCATCTTCTTGCCCTTGATGACGCGCGACGGATCGGTGCCGGGTCCGATGGAGCCAGGCCGGCGATGCTTCGTGTTGCCGTGCGTGTTCGGTCCGCCGGCGAAGCCCCAGCGCTTCACCACGCCCTGGAAGCCGCGGCCCTTCGTGGTGCCGGTGACCTTCACGCGCTCGCCGACCTTGAAGATCTCGACGGTGATGGTCTGTCCGATCGCGAGCTCGGGCGCCTTGTAGTCGAGCGCCTGCGTGTCGTCGAGACGGAAGCTGCGGAGCGTAGCCGGCGGCGCATCGAGCCCTGCCTTCTTCGCGTGACCGACTTCGGCCTTCGTCGCGCGACGGCCGCGCGGCGTGCGCTCCTTCCCCTTCGACACGCGGCGCAGGCGCTGCGTGCCGTGACCGAGCTGCACCGACGCGAAGCCGGCCTTGCTGGTCTCGGTGATCTGAACCACGGGATTCGGCTCGGCCACGATCACCGTGCACGGAATCTGTTGTCCGATCTCATTGAATATCTGGGTCATCCCCATCTTCGTGCCGATAATGCCGATCATGATTCCTCTCTAGAGTCACTGGCGAATCGCCGAAGCGATCCGTGCGCCAGTTGGACTATGCCGCCCCCGCCAATGCAGGGCGCGGAAACTACTCGACCTTGATCTCGACGTCGACGCCGGCCGGCAGATCGAGCTTCGTGAGCGCGTCCACCGTTTGCGCGCGCGAATCGAGAATGTCGATCACACGCTTGTGCGTCTTCAGCTCGAACTGCTCGCGCGACTTCTTGTCGACGTGCGGCGAACGGAGCACCGTCCAGCGCTGCGTCTTGGTCGGGAGCGGAATCGGACCCGACACCTGTGCGCCCGTCTTCTCCGCCGTGCGAACGATGTCGGCGGCTGCCTGGTCGATCACCGCGTGATCGAAGGCCTTGAGACGGATGCGGATGCGACCTGCCATGGGAGTTATCTGAAAGAGTTATTTGAACTCTGGAGGATAGGATGATAGGAGGATAGGAAACCGTAGTTCCTATCATCCTATCGTCCTATCATCCTCAAGCGAGAATCTTTGCTACCACGCCGGCCCCAACCGTGCGGCCGCCTTCACGAATGGCGAACCGCAGGCCTTCGTCCATCGCGATCGGCGTGATCAGCTCGATCGTCATCT
>DAIUFP010000042.1:0-30818 GCA_036844565.1 Gemmatimonadaceae bacterium
GCAGGAGGAAACTGAACGTATAGAGCGCATTGTTGTTCGTCGCCAATCCGAAGCGCGACCAGCACACCCAGAGGAACGCCAGCGTTTCCGCAACCATCGCGACGCCAAGGATCACGGATAGCGTGACGAAACCGCCGATGTTCCACGTTTCCGGCTTCCTCGACGAACGCACATGGTCCGTGGCGAGCGAGATCTTCGCGAAGTCCGTCATGAAGGTGAGCAGCAGCATCGCAAACGCGGACACGACGAACTTGCCGGTGACGACGAAGGCGACGGCCACGAACGACGCCTTGAGGATCGTCCGGCTGATCTTGTTGATGATCCACGTGAGAATGCGCTGATAGATGATGCGGCCCTGCTCGACCAACGCTACAATGTTCGTCAGCCCGGGTTCCGTGAGAACGACACTCGCTGCGCCCTTGGCTACGTCCGTCGCCGTGCTCACAGCGATACCCACTTCGGCCTGACGGAGCGCGGGTGCATCGTTGACGCCGTCGCCAGTCATGCCCGTGACATGGCCCGCGGCCTGAAGATGCTGCACGACGATGTATTTGTCCTCTGGAAATACCTCCGCGAAGCCATCGGCGCCGGCGAAGAGATCGACCGTCGTGTCGCCGCCCTTCGCGATCGCAGTCTTGAGGTCCGCCACCCGCTTGATGTTCGGCAAGCCGACGCCGCGCGCAATCTCACTCGCAACCGGCAGCGCATCACCAGTGAGCATCTTCACCGAGACGCCGAGGTCGTGCAGTGTGGCGATGAGTTGCTTCGCGTCCGGTCGAAGTGGATCGTACAACGACACGAGTCCGACCAATGTGGGGGCTCCGGTCTCGGGCCCACGCGCGACCGCGAGTGTCCGATAGCCTTTCGCTGCTGATTCGCTGACACGCGCCTCGAGCGCGTCGATTGCTGCCGGTTGCAGTCCGCAGGCTTCCGCGATGGTGCGCACGGCACCTTTCATCACATGCAACCGCTGTCCACTCTGCTCGACCACAGCCTCCGTCCGCCGACTCTTCGCATCGAAGGGCGCGAAGGACACAGGCGTCACTGCTGGCCGCCCGTCGAAGACGTGCCGTTCCTTGGCGGCGGCCAGGAACGCGAGGTCAATCGGATCCTGGTTGGCGTCCTGCGACGCGAGCGCGCCGGCGAAGAGCACGTCGGATTCCGTTGCCTGCTCGAGAGGGATCACGCCCGTGACGGCCAACTGGTTCATCGTGATCGTGCCGGTCTTGTCCACGCAGAGCACGTCCATCGTTGCCGCATCTTCCGCCGCGCTCAAACGCGTGACGAGCACGCCACGCTTTGCGAGCTCCTTTGAGCCCACCGCCATGCTGATGGTGAACATGACGGGGAGCGCGACCGGCACGGCGCTCATCAGCAGCACGAGCATGAGCGGTATCATCTCGCGGAGCGGCACACCACGGATGAGCGACAAAATGACCACGACTGCCAGCAGCGCGCCGACGATGACGAACAGCCAGCGAACGACCCTGCTCACGACCGCTTCAATGTGAAGCGTTGGACGCGCTTCCTGCACGAGCTCAGTCGTGCGCCCAAAGTAGGTCTTCGCGCCCGTAAGCATGACGACGCCGTTGCCCTCGCCGCGGCGCACCACAGAGCCTGACGATAGCGTCCCGCCGACCGCCTTGTCCGCGTCCTTCGATTCGCCGGTGAGCGCCGACTCATCCACGGTGAGGGCACTCGTGAGGAGCTTCACGTCCGCGGGAATGAGGTCGCCCGGTCGGACGCGAACGATATCGCCCGGAACGAGTTCGCGAGCGGGAATGACCTGCCAGCTCGAGTCGCGACGAACGCGCGCATTGACCTGCAACTGCTTCCGCAGCGCCTCGACAACCCCTGCGGCTCTCTGCTCCTGCATGAAGCTCAGCGCGGCGTTGATGACGAGCAGCGCGCTCACCAGCACGAGGTCCGAGTAATTTCGGAGTACGGCTGATAACACCATGATCAGCTCGAGCATCCACGCCGAGATCCCCCAGAATTTCCCGAGGAATGACCGGAAGGGGTGCCCTTTTGTCGTCGCGACTTCGTTGAAGCCACTCGTCTGGCGTCGGATGTCCACGTCCGCACGCGTGAGTCCGGTGTCGGCGTTGACGTGGAGGGACGTGAGCGTGTCGGGAACGGACGCGGCGGCGATGTCGGGAGGGCCTGCGCTGGTAGCCATTAGGTCGCCAGCCGCGCTCGCATGACGCGAAGTTCGCTACGTCGCGCACGCGTGCGCGTGGGATAGCGAATGTTCAGTCGTTGCAGCGCGTCGATGACGATGCGCGAAACACTGAGCCGAGCGTTGAGCTTGTCATCCGCCGGTACGACATGCCACGGCGCGGTTTTCGTGTTGGTGGTGTTCAGGCAGTCCTCGTACGCGTGCAGGTACTGAGGCCAGATTGCCGCTCGGCGATGTCGGCCTCGCTGAACCTCCAATTCTTGTCCGGTTGGTCAATACGTTCCAGCAGGCACTTGCGCTGCTCTTCCTTCGACAGGTGCAAAAAGAACTTGATGACCCGGGTGCCGTTGCGATGGAGGTGGTTCTGCTCCAGTTCTTCTGCGCTCGGCTGCTGGAAACTGTATACGTCGCAACCTTGTGGGTTGCGGGGCGGGGCTGCACGAAGCAGGCCGCGACTCGTGCGACGTCGCGCTCTGAGTTCCGGCGCCTGGTCACGCACAGAGAAGACGGGTGGCGGGATGCGATCGACGATCGTGCGGACTCGGTGCATGGCTTCAGACTGGAGTGCTGACGGCAGGGTCCGCCCGCTAAGTTGCAGAAGGGACCGCTCGTATTCCTGATGATGGGCGACTCGCTCGCCACCAACCATGGGGAGTCACGTCACGAACGATGCAGGCACCTACTGCCGCGGATGATGCGACGTTGGAGGCACGAGAACGCTCCCGTGCGCAACGCCGCGCGATCTACGCGCTGGTCTACGTGGTCGGCTTGTTGATCATCCTCGCATTCGTACCGATGATCACGGCGTCCAGAGCGCAAGCTCATCGTCGTCTCATTGCCGATACGCTTGAACCGGCGCGCATCGCCGCTGGGGAGCTGGAAGCGTACTCATTGGAGCGACTGCTCGCCGACTCGACCGCCGTGCCTCGTGCGCGGACGACGGCGCGGGGCACACGGCGCGCTCGCGATCCGCGCGCGATTGCTCGACAGTGGGCCACGCTCGATTCCGCTGGCGCTGAGTTGGGCACCGAGGCGTCGCGCCGCGCGACGGACCTCGAACGCGCCATGCGCGATGAGGCGAGCGGCGCGGGCCATGGCTCATTTTCGACTGCGACTGCTCTGCGGACTGTTTCCGCTGCCAACGAGCTTCAACAGTGGCTCGACGCGCGCGTCTTTCAGGAGCGCAGATCAGCGGTCGCGATCGAGCGGTGGAACGTGTGGCTTCCAGTCATTCTCGTGCCTATGGCTCTCCTGGGACTGTATGCGATCCTCGTCGCTGGTCGCGAAATAGTTGCGCTCGGGCGCACGGCGCAGGAGTCGGCAGCGGCGCTTGCTGCCGCCACCGAGGCAAAAGCTGCGCTATTGCGCGGAGTGACACACGATCTCAAGAATCCACTGGGCGCCGCACAGGGCTTCACGGAATTGCTCGGCGCTGGGCTTCTCGGCGAGCTCACTGAACGTTCACGAGAAGCGGTGAATCGTGTGCACCGTTTGGTGGGCGATGCCATCAAGATCCTTATGGACCTTACGGAGCTCGCACGTACGGAGTCCAGCTCTCTAGCGCTGGCATCTGAGCTCACGGTGCTCGGGGATGTGGTGGCAGAATGCCTCCGTGATCATCGGGCGGTGGCCGCAAACCACCGCCTGACACTTCATGCGGCGCGGCCTGTTGCCGCGGTGGGCGCACCATTGAGCGTGCAAAGCGACCCACGACGAGTCAGGCAGATCCTCGACAATCTGATGAGCAACGCGATCAAGTACACGCCTGAAGGCGGTGCGGTCACCGTGACGTTTGGCAGCAGTCCCACCACCAAGGCGGTGTACGTCACGGTGAGCGACACGGGACCAGGCATTCCCGAGCAGATGCGCGCGAGCGTCTTTGACGAGTTCTTCCGCCTTCGCGGGCACGATCTCGACCCTCGTCGCAACGCGGCCGCCGGCACAGGGGTGGGACTCGCGATCAGTCGCCGCTTGGCACGACTCCTTGGTGGCGACCTCACTGTCGTCTCGTCGGGAGAAGGTGGCGCGTCATTCACGCTCACGCTTCCTGCATTGCTCTGATAGACTTCGACATCGACTCCACATGCCTTTCTTTCATCACCGGCCTATCGACCTCGTCATCGATGTGCGCTCGCGTCTGGAGTTCTGGACGGGACATCTCGACGGTGCGACGTGCATCCCAGTGACCAGGCTGGAATCCGTCATCGCTCAACGCGATATTGCGAAGGACGCGCGCATCCTCGTCTACTGCGCAAGCGGAGCACGCTCCGCTGCCGCCGCGCGCATGCTCACGTCACTCGGGTACCGTAACGTCAAAGACGGCGGCGCGATGGCAGCTGTCCGGCCCAACTACGTGGGCTGACTTTCGCGGCGCGACGCGCGAGAGCACGACGCCCGATCATCGCGCCGAGGCGATCCGCTTTGCGACAAGCCGGGTTACCTGCGCGTCACCGTGATGCCCTGGTCCCTCGTCCAGTCGCGTCTCTCCTTCCCACGCCAGCAGTTCCTCGAAGGCAGCGTCGGGGACTGCAGCCAGATCCGCGCGGAGCTGGTCGAGCGTGTACAGCATCGAGACGTCCTTCGGCCCTCCACTCGTCCGGCCAAGTTGGCTCGGATGGAACGCCTCGAGGACCACGACACCGCCGATGCGCAGCGCGGCGAGCAGTTGCGTGTGAACCGCCGCGCGCACGGTCTGCGGGAAATGCAGGTAGATGAGCGCGAGCGCATCCACACTGGCTTTCATTGGTGCCCACTCGGTCAGGTCGGCGTGCACAGTCTCAATGGCGACACCGCGCTCGGCAGCAAGGGCACGCGCCTTTGCCAGCCCGACGGTGGCGCTGTCAACCGTTGTCACGCGATGTCCCTGTTCAGCGAGCCAAACGCCGTTCCGCCCCTCACCGTCGCCGGGGACGAGCACCGCGCTGTCAGGCGGAAGCCGGGATGCCTGCTCGCGAAGGAACGCGTTGGGCGCGGTGCCGTATTTGAAGCCGGGGGCGGAGAATTGAAGATCCCAGAAGCTCATTGACGAACAGTATAGTGGCGCAGAGCCCAGTGGTGCGCGACTGCACTGCACCGAGCGTCACTGCGAGGAACTCGTACGGTATGGTCTGATGTTGGAGCATCGCAATCACAGCGCCAGACCGTTCATCAGCGTCCGCGAACTGGTGCTGTTGTTCGCGTGGCTGGGCGCCATTGGCTTGGCGGCGGCATGGCTGTCATTGCGCTCATGGAGCGCGAGATTGTGCAGCGCCGTTCGCTGGTGGTCCCAGAGGAGTTCCTACATGGCGTGGCCTTGGGGCAGCTTCCTGGAGTCGCTGGAACGCTCGTGGCCACACTGGCCCTGTTTCTACCGGCCATCATTCTCATGAGCCTACTGGCACACTCCTACACTCGGCTGAAAAATGTGCACCAAGTCCAGAATGTCCTGTCGGGACTCACGTCCGTTGTGGTTGGATTGGTGCTCGCCGCTGCAATCGCACTTGCCCCGGCCGCATTCCACGGACCAGCCGCACCCGTGCTGTGCGCGCTGGCCCTTGTGCTCCTCAGTCGCTTCAAGTGGCACCCGGCCTTCGTGCTCGCGCTCGGGGCTGCGGCGGGCCCTTTGGGGATCATTCGCTGAAGCGACCGCGACTACAGCACCGTAATGGTGCCGTACATCTTGAGCGCGAGATGCGGCGTGCAAAAATAGTGGTACGCCCCTTTGCTCGCACCGCCAAACGAGATCGTATAGGTCTCGTTCGGCTGCATGAGGAGCGGACCGACCAGTGGACTGATCTGCTTCGTCATGGCACCAGCGAGCTGTGCGGCGGCGCCACTGGGAATGCTGTCCGGCCAGAAGGAGACGTTGTGCGGACCACCCGACACCATCGTCCAGCGCACGCTGTCGCCCGTCTTGATGGTGAACGTACCGGGCTCGAACCGGTAACCCGTCGCATCCCCAACCATCCGCACATCGTGCGTCGTGCCGGTGATCGGTGCCGGCGGGGACGTTGACTCGGTGGGCGTTGGCGATGCGGTAGCCGGTGCGGCGGTAGCCGGTGCGGCGGTAGCCGGTGCGGCGGTAGCCGGTTGCGCACTCGCGCTGAAGGGCGGCGGAGTCTTGGGCTCGCCGCCGCAGGCAGCAATCCCGATGATCCCCGATAGTAGCCAGCGCGAGAGATTCGGCGCAGGAAAAGCACGTCGGGTGAAGGCTTGCATATGAGGAACTCCGTGTTGAGAAGGTAGGACCGGTGACATCGCCGCGCGCACCGCACGTTCTGACGTCGCAAGGACTGGTCCGCTCCGTGGAGCCCATACGAGCGAGCGTTGATCGTCGCCAGCGCGGACGCGTCAGCGTTTCACTGACAACCAGCGCCATCGTCCCAGAGCATGTTGCAAAACAGCCGCAAAGGATCTATACTACTACATAGTTATATAGTTACTATAGGGTATTCCCCGTTCAGTGTACCGCATATGAAGCGAATTCTCATCGCCGCAGTGGTGCTCGTGCAGAGCGCGGCTCTGTGCCAGCCCGCGGCGGCCCAGCTCACACTCGCCGGCGCCATGCAACGCGCCGACCGCTCCGCATTCGGCAACCGCATCGCCACCGGTGCCGTCGCCGAGAAGCAGGCACAGGCACTCGCGCCACTCAAGGGAATCCTCCCGAGCGTCCGCGTCGAGGCCGGCTACGTTCGCACCACCGACCCCATCGGTGCCTTCGGGTCTACCCTGCGGCAGCGAACCATCACGCAAGCCGACTTCGATCCGAGCCGCCTCAATTACCCCGGCGCCATCGGCAACTACCAGGGCGGCATCGTGGTGGAGCAGCCGCTCCTGAATGCCGACGCATGGCTCGGTCGGCGCGCGGCCCTCTATGCATCGGACGCAAGCCGCGCGTCGGAGTCGTGGACACGCCTCTCGATTCGCGTCGATGTGGTGCGCGCATACTATGGCGCCGTGCTGGCTGCTGAGCGCGCAACAATGCTGCGATCGGCCGTTCGTGCGGCACGCGCGCACCAGACACAGGCCGAGGCGATGGTGCGGCAGGGCATGGTGACCAAGTCGGACGCACTGCTCGCCGCAGTCCGCGCGGGCGAGATGGAAGCGCAGTTGGCGGAGGCCGACGGTGGCGCAGCGACCGCCCGCCGACAACTCGCCGTGCTGCTGGGTGGCGACGGGACCGACTTGCCAGCCGACATGGCCGCTCCCGCTCAACTGCCGTCCGCCGATCGCATTCGCTCGTTGGTTGGCGCAGACACCGCACAAATACTCGTGCAATCGCGGGCCGACGTCGAAGCGGCGTCGCACGGCCTCGCCGCCGCGCGCGCCGACGCACTCCGCGCCCGCTCGATCTATCTCCCGCGCATCAACTCGTTCGCACGCTACGACTGGAACTCACCCGACAAGCTGTACGGCGGCGACAGGAACTGGACCGCGGGGATTCTGGCCTCTTGGAGCGTGTTTGCCGGCGCGAGCGACGTCGCGGACGTGCGAGGCGCCTCGGCACACGAGACGGAAGCGCGTGCGCAGGCCGAGGCTGCCCAGGCCAACGCGCGGCTCGATGTCGAGCAGACGCGCACGGCATTGTCCGTCGCCCTCACGCGACTCGCCATTGCCGAGCGGGCGGTGGCGCAGAGTGCCGAAGCGCACCGCATCGTGGCGCGCAAGTATGAAGGGGGTCTGGCCACGGTGGTCGAGCTCCTGGATGCCCAGACGGCAGAAACCCAAAGCACGCTCTCGTTCGCGCAGTCCCGCTACGCGGTGATCGTGAGCGCGGCGGAGCGACGCCGCGCCATGGGGAACGATCCCGCGACGCTCTCGGCTCTCGACGATACACCGACCACCGCGGTCAACGCAGCGAACACGACGCCGACGCACGAGCCACAATGACCACGTTGCAGAACATTCCGGGGACTCTCCACATGACCATCAAACTCATCATCGGTGCGAGCGGCCTGCTGGTCGCCGCTGCCTGCTCGACACCAACGCCCGAGCTGGCGCAGGCGGCACCGCCGCGCACGGCTGGCACCACATACATCGTCAAGGACACGACCATCGACGCTCGCTTCGAAGCCTCGGGCATTGCGGCGCCCATGCGGCAGGCAACGCTCAGCACGAAGCTCATGGGCACGGTGCTCAGCGTGGCGGTACACGAAGGCGAGGCGGTGGCAGAAGGGCAGCCGCTCGTGCGCATCGATGCGCGTGATCTCGCGGCCAAGGAAGGGCAGGTGGCCGCCGGAATCGCCGAGGCGGAAGCGATGCAGCGAGAGGCGAGAGCGCAGACCGGCCGCATCCGTGCGCTCTACACAGATAGCGCGGCGACCAAGTCACAACTCGACGCGGCCGAAACCGGCCTTGCTCGCGCCGACGCGGGCGTGCGTTCCGCGCGTGCGGCGGCCGCCGAGCTTGGTGCGGTGAGCGCGTACGCCGTGATCCGCGCGCCCTTTGCGGGCATCATCACGAAGCGGTTCGTCGATCCCGGGGCATTCGCAGCACCAGGGTCGCCGCTCATCTCCATTCAGGATGGACGCCAGCTCCGCATCACTGCGAACGCCACACCGGATGTAGTGCGCGGCATCCGTCGCGGCCAACACATCGACGCCGTCATCGAGGGTCGTGCCGTGGAAGCGATCGTCGAAGGGGTCGTGCCATCTGCGGCCGGCAATCTCTATACGATCAACGCGCTCGTCGCGAACACAGGCGGAGCAATCCTCCCGGGGAGCACGGCCACATTGCGCCTGCCACTCGGCGCGCGGACGGGCATCGTCGTGCCGAACGCCGCGCTGATACGCGAGGGTGATCTCACGGGCGTCACGCTGCGCACGGCGGATGGCGACAAGACCAGGTGGGTCCGCCTCGGTGGCGTCATCGGTCGCATGACTGAAGTGAGCGCTGGTCTGCGCGCTGGCGACGTCGTCGTTGTGCCGACGCGTGACGCTTCGATTGCGCCGGCGGGGAGCTGAGACGATGGGCATCTCTGGACGTATTGCCAAGGCATTTCTCCGCTCCAAGCTCACGCCGCTGGTGACCGTCGCGTCGCTCGCGGTCGGGCTGCTCGGCATCATGGCCACTCCGCGCGAAGAGGAGCCGCAGATCTCCGTGCCGATGATCGATGTGATCGCCGCGCTTCCGGGTGCGTCGCCGAGCGAAGCGGAGAATCTGCTCGCCCGCCCGATCGAGCAGCGCATGCTGGAGATCCCCGGCGTGGATCACGTCTACAGCATGTCGGGCGACGGCTATGCCATGACAACGGTGCGTTTCAAGGTGGGTGAGGATCAGGAGCGCAGCGTGACGCGCGTGCAGGCCAAGCTCGCGAGCGCCATGGACCAGATGCCGTCGGGCGCGCTGCCACCACTCGTAAAACCGCATTCCATCGACGACGTGCCGGTGCTCGCGCTGACGCTGCACTCCGCGGTGTACGACGCGAATACGATCCGCCAGATCGCCGTGCATCTTGAAGACGAGATTCGCACGATTCCTGATGTCGCCGAGACGTTCGTGGTGGGCGGACAGCCGAAGCAACTGCGCGTGACGCTCGATGCCGCGCGACTGGCGGCCAGCGGCGTGACGCCGGGCGAAGTCGCGCAAGCGCTCCGCGGCGCCAATGCTCGGCTACAGGCGGGCGAGCTCACGACATCCGGCGAGGTCTATCGCATCGATGTCGGTGCGCCACTCACCACGGCGGAGGACGTCAACAGTGTGGTCGTTGCGGTCCGCGCTGGATTGCCCGTGTACCTGCGCAACGTGGCCAACGTCACCGACGGGTTTGGTGAAACGACGACCTACGTGTCGCATGCGGGGCGTACGGGGCCATCCGAAAGCGCCGTGACGATTGCGGTTGCGAAACGGAAGGGCGCCAATGCCACACAGGTGACCCATGCGATCATGGAACGCGTCAACGAGGCGAGGGGCCGGCTGCTTCCGCGCGACGTGACGCTCGATGTGACACGCGACTACGGCGAGACGGCGGGCGACAAGGCGAGCGAGCTGATCCTGCATCTTGTCATTGCGACGATTTCCGTCACGGTGCTGATCTGGATCTTCCTCGGATGGCGCGAAGCGGCGGTGGTGCTCGTGGCGGTGCCGGTGACGCTCGCGCTCACGCTGTTCGCGTACTACGCCCTTGGGTACACGCTCAATCGTATCACCCTCTTCGCGCTCATCTTCTCCATCGGCATTCTGGTAGATGACGCGATCGTCGTGGTGGAAAACATCTATCGCCACCTCAAGATGGGCGATCGCTCGCCGGAGGATGCGGCGGTGGATGCGGTCGATGAGGTGGGAAATCCCACGATCCTTGCGACCTTCGCGGTGATCGCGGCCATTCTCCCAATGGCGTTCGTGTCGGGGATGATGGGACCGTACATGCGGCCGATTCCTGTTGGCGCGTCGGTGGCGATGCTCGCGTCGCTCGCGGTGGCATTCATCGTCACGCCGTACCTCGCGTATCGCCTGCTCAAGGGGCACGTGAAGCCGCTCGTGCACGCGCACGATCGCGCACACGAAGAGGAGGAGACCTCGCGCTTCGGACGTTTTTACGCGCGCCTCATGACACGACTGATGGATCGTGCGCCGCTGCGTCGTGCTTTCTACGGCGGCGTCGTGGCGCTACTGCTCGTGTCCGTGGGACTGCTGTTCGTGAAGGCCGTGAAGGTGAAGATGCTGCCATTCGACAACAAGAGCGAGTTCCAGGTGATCCTCGATCTCCCGGAAGGCACGACACTCGAGACCACGAATGCGGTGGGACAGGAGATTGCCGGATACCTGCGCCGCGTGCCGGAAGTGACGAGCACCGAGGTGTACGCCGGAACCGCCGCGCCGTTCAACTTCAACGGCCTGGTGCGGCACTACTTCATGCGCACCGGGCCGAACGTGGCAGACGTGCAGGTGAATCTCGTGGCCAAGGGCGAACGTTCGCGCCAGAGTCATGCGATCGCTGTGGCCGTGCGTCCTGGCATCGACTCCATCGCACAGCGCTATCACGCGTCGGCGAAGGTGGCGGAGATTCCGCCCGGACCTCCGGTGCTGTCGACACTCGTGGCCGAAGTGTACGCCGCGGACGACTCGACGCGACTGGAGGCAGCAACGCAGGTCAAGCACGTCTTCGAGACCACGCCTGGCGTCGTTGACATTGATTGGACGGTCGAGGCGCCGCAGCAGAAGCGGACCTTCCGCGTCGATCGCGTGCGCACCACGGAGGCGGGGGCGAGTGTGGAGCAGATCACGCAAACACTCTACCTCGCGCTGTCCGGCGCCTCCACGGGCGTCATGAGCTCGCCCACGGCGCGTGAAGGGCGTGCGATCGTCCCGCGTCTGCCGCTGGAGCAGCGGTCGTCAGTGGACGCATTGCTCGCACTGCCTATCGCGACGGCAACGGGCCCGCAGCCGCTTGCACGCTTCGTGACCGTATTGTCGGGCACGCGCGAGAGCGGTCGCGTACGGAAGGACCTCCGTCCCGCCATCTATGTGACGGGTGACGTCGCCGGGGATATCGAGTCGCCGGTCTATGCGATCCTCGCGATGAACACGAAGCTCGATCAACTCCGGGTCAACGGCGCGCGTATCGCGCGCTACAACGCGGTGCAGCCGGCGCACCTCGCCGAAACGGCCATCAAGTGGGACGGCGAATGGCAGTTGACGATCGAAGTGTTCCGCGATCTCGGACTCGCGTTCGCCATCGTGCTGCTCCTCATCTACGTACTCGTCGTGGGCTGGTTCCAGTCGTTCACGGTGCCGCTGGTGATCATGGCGCCCATTCCGCTCACACTCATTGGCATTCTTCCGGGCCACGCGATCACGGGTGCGTTCTTCACCGCAACGTCGATGATCGGAATGATTGCGCTAGCCGGGATCATCGTGCGCAACTCGATCTTGCTGGTGGATTTCATCCAGCTCGCGGAAGCACGCGGGCGCTCGCTGCGCGATGCGGTGCTCGAGGCGGGTGCCGTGCGCTTCCGGCCAATTGCGCTCACTGCGGCCGCCGTTGTCGTGGGCGGCCTCGTGATGGTGCTCGATCCGATCTTCCAGGGCCTGGCGGTCGCGCTGATGAGCGGCGCGATCGTCGCGACCGTGCTCACGATGGTCGTCGTTCCGATCCTGTACTGGGAGCTCCGTCGGCGCGCACCGGCGGCGGTACCTCACACGCAGCTCACTCATGCAGATGCTGATGATCGTCTACGGCGAGTCCCATCCGCAACGGATCACGTCGCTGCGTGATCAGCACCACCCCGAGGGGTCATCACGACTCGCTGCGGGCGAGCGCGTTCAAGTCGCCACGCTACCCACGGAAAGTTGTTTCTAGGACAAGGCAGTTTCACGAACGACAGATCAATCGGAGCAATATCATGTGTCAGGATTACATCATTCGCCGCTTCGCCGGCGTATTCATTCTCGCATCGCTCGCGCTTGGGTACTGGGCGCACCCGGCGTGGTACCTGTTCACCACGTTCGTCGGCCTCAACCTGCTGCAGTCGAGCTTTACGAACTTCTGCCCGCTCGAGCGAATTCTCGGTGCCGTGGGATTTCCAGGTTGTCAACGACCTGGCGCGTGAGGGCAGTGCGGATGCAGCGCACCAATCTTGCATGAATACGGGGCGAAATAGGCGCACAATGTTCAACATTGTTCCGCCACTCGCTTCCGTGAGTGTGTGGCCACCGCGCAGACGGTCCGAAATCACAATGTCTTCAAGAGGTCGTCATGAGTAACGGGTCGATGGCGTTTACGGTGTTCATGGCATCAACGGCGGGACGACTGCTGCGCATCGTCGCGGGCGTTGCCCTCATCGCCTGGGGATGGTCGACGCACGAAACAACCACGGGCCTTGTTGTGATGGTCGTCGGGTTCGCGCCGCTGCTCGCTGGTGTATTCAACGTGTGTCTCATCGCCCCCATCATCGGTGCGCCATTCGCCGGCAAGGACGCCCGACGTACAGCCGGCGGTGGTGGTCCGACGCGCTGACCAGTTCATCCGCGCTGTCGCTCGCATCGGAGGGAGCAGGAGAACAATGACTGGCGCATGACCCCGCTCCGATCACGTCGCCGCGTCGCGCTCCAGGGTTTCGAGCGCCCGGTGCAGACGTTCCTTCACGGCTTCGGCGAGTACTCGGATGCGTTCGTTGCCCGTGAGCAGAAGTACCTGTACTGGATCAATGGCGGCGACGACACTGTGTCCTGGCTCATCGGCAGCGTAGACGACGACGTTGCACGGTAGCAGCAAGCCGATGTCGCTCTCTTCCAGGAGAGCGCGGTGCGCCAGCGGTGCGTTGCAGGCACCCAGTATCACGTACGGCCTGAAGTCGACGTTCAGCTTGCTCCTCAGCGTCGCCGCGATGTCCATTTCGCCAAGGATACCGAATCCCTCCGTCGCGAGCGCTTGCCGCGTGTGCTCCAGGGCCACAGCGTGTTCCAGCGGTACGGTCGTGCTCAATCCATAGGGCGTCGTCTGCTCGATCATTTCGGTGGCTCCTCGGGGAACGGCATCTGGGTGAGCGCCGCGACATGCGAGATCCGGCTCGATCAGTCGATGCCGCTGCATCGAGGTCGATCGACTTGCACTGCGACGTCTCTGCAAGTATACTACTATACAGTAATATAACGCGCCTCACCTCCGTACACGACGATCCGCGCCCATCAGATGCCCACGTCCACGCTTGCACTCACGCCAAAAGTCCTCGAGCTCATTGCCGAGCGGTTCAAGGCACTCGCCGAGCCGGCGCGCCTTACCATCCTGCATGCGCTCCGAGCAGGCGAGCTGTCGGTCAGCGATCTCGTGGAGGAGAGCGGCATGGGCCAGGCCAACGTGTCGAAGCACCTCCAGGTGCTCAATAGTCTGGGCTTCGTCAAGCGCCGGAGAGACGGCCTGTTCGTGTACTATGCGCTTGCGGACAAGAGTGTCTTTCAGCTGTGCGACATCATGTGCAGTCGCCTGGAAGCAGAGGTCAAGGCCAAGCGAAAACTACTCGCGGTGTGACCACGCGCGAGGCTCGCTGTGCCTCGCCTGATCTGGACCGCAAGGCCATGACGGGTACCTTTCAAGGGAACGGAATGTCACAGTGTCGAACGGCTTGGTCACTATGGGTGGGAATTAAAGTCGCGTTCAGCGTGGCCACTGTCGCGATTGCCGCGAGCGCCGTTTGCCGCCCGCTTTCCGCGCAGGGCGGCGCGATGCCGATGGCCGGCGCCGACACGGGACGACGCGCGCAGCAGCAGCCCCGGATGAGGAGCATGATGGGCGCCCCGCTGCCGTGCGGGATCATGATCGGACGCGCCGAGCAATGGATGGTGGGCTACCAGTTCATGGACGACAGGATGAGTGGCCTGCTGGACGGCAGCAGGAGCGTCAGTGAGGCGAGCGTTCTCGGTCAGTTCGCGACGACGCCGACCAAGATGACGATGCAATCACACATGGGCATGCTCATGTATGCGCCGAGCGACCGGTTCACCGTGATGGCGATGGTTCCGTACACGTCGATGTCGATGGGCGAGCTTCATCGCGACGGTACCCGATCGACGGAGCGAAGTCAGGGCATCGGTGACCTCGAGCTCCGTGGGCTGTACTCCCTGCACTCGGCGAAGGACTTGGGGCACAGGATTCTCGCGAACATCGGAGTAGGCGTTCCCACGGGCTCGGTCAACCAGCTCGATGCGGAAGGAAATCGGACCGAATATCCGATGCAGACCGGGTCGGGGACGTTTTCAGTGGTACCGGGCATCACGTACCTCGGTCAGGCGTTGCCATGGAGCTGGGGGGCGGAGCTCACGTCGACCGTTCGATTGGGCACGAACGAGCACGGATACCGGCTGGGGAATGGCTATGACTCGAGCGTCTGGCTCGCGCGAACGCTGAGCAGCCTCGTGAGCATCTCGGCGGGCGCCAGCGGCGAGGTGCGCGAGAACATTCACGGGTCGGATGCGCTACTCGACGCCGCGGACGAGCCCACGAAGGATCCGAGCCGGCAAGGGTCAAGGCACGTCGATGCAGTGCTGGGAGTCACCATCAATCCCCCCAGTGGCATGCTCATGGGCCAGCAGTTCCTCGTCCAGGCCGATGTACCAGTCGCGCAGTCGCTGGACGGTCCGCAATTGAAGCGGAGCTACATGCTGCACCTCGCCTGGCAGTGGGGATTCTAAGGGCGATCAGCGACATCCAAGGGGGTTTCAACGTGCACTACGGCAACGGATGGATGGGCGGCGGGATGTGGATGTGGCCGATCGGCGTGCTGGTGATCGTTCTGCTCGTCGTGCTGATCAACAAGGTGTCGCGCAAGTAGTCAGACATGTGAGTGATTTCGGCCCACGCTGGAACTTGGCGCGTCGGCAAGGTCGAGGCCGGATACTCTCCGTCACAACGCCGCTATAGGGCGCTACACAGTGCGGGTGCCGTTGAATGGTGCTGCGCTGAATTGCGCGGTCGACACAACGGAGTGACCACCGTCAGAGCTCTGAAGCTGCGTCCGTTTCCCCCATTGGCCCCCGACTCGTTCGCAACGCATTCAGGATGACCGCGATGTCGATCACTTCCACAGGGCACCAATTCACCAGGTCGCACCAGCAGCTCGTCGCCGACGGCGATAGCACGCCGTGATGCGACCTGTTCTGCCGTCACGGCAACTACACGAATGGATGGATCGGCGCGTCATGGAGAGCGGGTGTTCCCTGCATCCGAATGCGCGCGCGTGTCCTCGCTGGCGAAGTCCTCCTCATGCAACACCAGAATCTCGAGGAAGAGCGTGAGCGCGAGCGGCCCGACCAGCAGGCCGATGAGACCCATTGCCTTGACGCCAGCAAATGCTCCGAGCAATGACACCATCGGGTGCACTCCGGAGACTCGGCGGAAAATGAACGGCCGGATGATGTTGTCCACGTTCGAGCAGATCACGGCGCCGATGATCAGGAGCGCAAGCGCCGCCCCCGCGCGTTTTCCGAAGGACGGCCAAAACGCCGGCGCCGAGCAATCCTGGAAAGAACGGCAGACAGGCCCAAGCCACCCCGAGTGCCAGCGCCACGACCAGCACGCGCACTCGTCGCACGCTCGGGAGCGGAAGCTGCGGAGCGCTTACCGGATCGTGAATCGCACCTGCGGCCGGATCGATCATGCGGCGGGGCGCGCGAGTGGTCGCACCACCTTCAGGAGCTCCAACACCACGGACGGCACCAAGCCGAGCCCCAGCAGGGTGATCCCATCGATGAGCGAAACGTGCGCCGTTTTCAGCAGGTGGCCCAACCCCTGCCCGTGCATGATCAGCAACTGAACGCCGATAGAACCGATGACCACGATCACAAGTCTCTTATTCGTGAGGAGGGGAATGCGCCACACCGGAGTGCGATCGCTGCGCGCCCCGAAGGATCGGAGAAGCTCCGCGAAGACCAGCACGGCGAACGCATACGTGCGCGCGAGTTCCACGGGGCCGTCGCGCAGAACGTACAGGAACACCCCGAGCGCAACGCCCGCGGTGAGGACGCCCGTGACCAGTGTCGTCCGGAGGAAGCCGCGGCCCGTCATGCGTTCGGAACGCCCACGCGGCCGGCGCGCCATGACATCCGGATCGATGCGATCGGTGGCGAGACAGAGGGCGGGGATACCATCGGTGACGAGGTTGATCCACAGCAGGTGAATGGGCAGCAGCGGGAATGGCAGCCCCGCGGCCACGCAGGTCACCATGAGCAGCAATTCACCGGTGTTTCCCGCGAGAAGGTATCCGAGCGTCTTGCGAATGTTCTCATAGATGCCGCGGCCCTCTTCGACGGCGGCGACGATGGTCGCGAAGTTGTCATCGGTGATGATGATGTCCGCCGCCTGCTTCGTGACTTCCGTTCCGGAGCGCCCCATCGCGATGCCGATGTCGGCACCCCTGATCGCCGGCGCGTCGTTGACGCCGTCGCCCGTCATGGCAACAGTGTCTCCGTTGGCGCGCAGTGCGCGAACGATGCGGAGCTTGTGCTCCGCCGTGACGCGCGCATAGACGCCGAATCGCCCCACTCGACCCATCTCGATTCGAAGCGAAGCGAGAAGCGCATGCACGACTCGCCGGCATGCCTGGACGCGAATGCGGTTTCACCGTGCAAGAAGACATCCACCTGTTGTTGCCGCGAGAGGTTAGATGGGCCCTGTGCACGCGCGCGTCTTTGCCGCGACCATCGCCGCGCCCGGACCAATCGCGACCACGTCGCACTCGCGCCCGGCGCTCAATGCGATTGCGCGAACGGCACGCTGAACGAGAACACGCTCCCCGCACCGGGAACACTCGTGACCGCGAAACGACCGCCGTGCGAGTCCACGATTCCCTTGGCTATCGCGAGACCAAGCCCCGCACCGCCTCGCTGGCTGCGGTGCGATTGCCAGAAACGATCAAACAGATACGGCAGCTCGATCTCCGGTATCCCCCGGCCAGTGTCCTCGACCTGGAAGACAACCGCGCTACGCGAAGCGTTCGCCGAGGCCGTCAAGGTGATGTCGCCACCAGGTCGTGTGTGCTTCACGGCGTTGCCGAGAAGGTTGAATAGCACCTGTAGCAGGCGCGCCTCATCTGCATGCAGGACCGGGAGATGTTCATCGCACGTCCGCCGGAATGCGATCCCCGCACGTTCCATCTGTCGCGCAAACGCCTCGTGCGCGCGTTCGAGAACGTGCGCGGGGTGCACGTCGGTGCGATGCAGCGTGAGGCTTCCCGCCTCGAGGCTGGTGACGTCCACGAGGTCGGCGATCATGGTCTGCGCATGCTCTGTCGAGTGGCGGATGGCATCGGCCATCGCGCGGACTCCCTCCACCGACGGCGGAACCGGGTCGTTGAGGGCGCCCGCGCAGAGACTGATCGTGCTCAGCGAGCTCCGGAGGTCGTGGGAGACAATGCCGAGGAGCTCGTCTCTTGTCCGCGTCGCCTGTTGTGCACGGCGGTACAAGAGGGCGTTGTCGATGGCCAGCGCCGCGCGATGGGCGAGCTCCGTCGCCAGTACCAGATCCTGTTGTTGCAGCTCCCGCGTGCGTGAGCAGCAGGTCAGGATGCCAAGAGTGTTCGCTCGCGCCACGATCGGAACGAAGAGGACGGACCGCCAGCCAAGGCGCCGCACGAGACGACGGTGTGCGTCATCGACGGTCAATGCGGCGAGAACGCCATCGTCGAGGACGGGGATCAGATGCGGATGTACGGCGCCGCGCTCTCCCGCGAGTGAAGGGGCATCGTACAGGGGCGAGTATTCGCGGCGCATCACGCGAGCGATGTCCTCGAGCTCCTCGTCCGTATCCGCGATCGTGATCTCGCGCCCGCCGTCGGCTGCGTAGCTGTCGATGATGCAGGTTTCGCCGAGAATGGGTGTCGCCGTGCGTGCGGCACGGGCCAGCGTCTGGAGGTAGTCCAGTGAGGAACCAAGCGCTGAACCGATACCCGCCAGGAACGCCTGCGAGACTTCGTGGCGTCGCTGCTCGGTCACGTTCCGAAGCCACACGGTGAAGACGGAGGTTTCCCCGGGAGCGACCTTCGATATCGACGCCTCCGCGGGGAACTCTGTCCCGTCCCTGCGCAATCCACACAATTCCTCGCGCGCGCCCATCTGCAGGCTGATCTCTGATGCGGTGGCGAATTCTCGCATCTGCGCCTCGCGCATTCCGCGCACTCGGTCAGGGAGGAGAATGCCGAGCGGCTGGCCGATGACTTCGCGTGCCGCGTACCCGAAGATATCCGTCGCCCCGAGGTTGAACTGGCGAATGCGAAAGCGCTCGTCGACGGTGATGATCGCGTCAGCGGTATCGAACATGGCTTTCTCCGCGTCGTCCGCGCGGCCAGCACACTCCATGCGGGGCATGGCGGTTGGCAGCAGCGCCTACGCAATCTACACCCGGCCCGGCATGCATCCGCGCACCCGCCCATCATGCTCGGACGACGGTGATTGCCGGAGCGTCGCCCTTCAATAGCCTTGGGCCCTCCAGCGGCCCAAGGCGCCGCACCGGCGTTCAGCTCCCGATGAAGGTGAGCAGGGTCTGCCCGGACCCGTGTGCCACTCTCAGCGCCGCATCGCTCCCGAGGTGATCGGTATAGACGGAAATCGAAGTCACGTCGGCGATCGTCCGCGTCAAGTGACGCATGGTTCCGTCGCCGAGCATCAGCTCGACGCGATTGTCATGATGGTCGTACGCGGCACCCTGCAGCACGAATCCGGACTCGAGGATCTGTGCGCCCAGCGCAGGGTCGTCGATCTCCACGATCGTACGGCGGCCCGCGTTGCGCCGGCTGAAGTTGTCGATCAGCACCGCCCACTCGAGAGGCGCGCGACTCTCGGCCGTGCCGTTCATCCGCCGAATGATGCTGTCCCGTTGTGCGATCGCCGGCTCTGGGGCGATCAGGATCGAGCACGTTGTGCCGTGCAGGAGCGCCGTGGTCACGCTTCCCACGAACAGCCGCTCGATCGCATTGAGGCCGTGTCGGCCCGCGACAATGACGTCGGCATGATGCGCTTCGCCAAACGTCAGGATGTGCTCGGCCACTTTTCCTTCGCGTACCTCGTGCTTGACCGTGATACCGGCTGGGACCGCCAGCAGCTCCCGCAAGTGCTCGAATTTTGCCGGCAGCGTCGCGGTGTACGCAGCGTTCACTGCCTGCGCGCGTTCGTCATCGACGATGTTCGGCTCCCACACGTGCACGAGGTGCAGAACGGCGGTTGTACCCATGAGGGGAACCACCGCCATGGCGGCGCTGATGCTCGCCGAACTGAAATCCATGGCAACCACTGCTTCCCGGAATGGCAAATGTGCCGTCGCGCTTACGGCCAGCACCGGACAAGGCGCGCGACGCATGGTGCGTGCGGCCGTCTCGACGCCCAACCAACGGTCGATCGGACTGTGCCGACCGATCCCCATCACGATGAGCGGCGAGTGCCGGACACGCGCCAGTGCTGCGAGCTCGTACGAAGGGTCGCCGAATTCCACCGTGGTCTCCCAGTTCGCACTGGCAGGAATGTCACTGATCTCCCGTTTCAATTCTGCGTGACGACCGACGGCACGCTCGTGGTCAGACTCCGGCGCGACCAACAAGGGATTGTCGCCCATGAGGTACGGGACGGTCGGCTGCAGGACCGAAACGGCGAGCATTCCCCCCACGGCGCTCGATTGGAAAAACTGCGCTGTGCGGAGCACACCGGTGACGTCGCCTCCGCCAAGCGCGACGAGGATGGGCCCGATCTCGGTGCTCGTAGAAGTTGCGGCGGGCCGAGACGATGGATGGGTGATGGTGGTCATGGTGGCGTCCTCGTGTTCAAGGGTGTCGGTGCGGTCGCTTCGCGGCGCATGCGAAAGCTGGAGGCGCGCAGTCCTCCTGCCTGTCAGGCAGATGAGGACACGCACTGGGCCGCGCGATGGTCCCCACGCAAGGGCTGGACACGGAAATGCACATGCTGAAGGGATGACACGCTCCTCGGACGGTCTGGAAGCCGGGCCCAGCATCCCCCACACGACGCTGGCCGATGCGGGAGCTGCCCTTGCGGCGCGTCCGTATGCCCAGCGTGGAATCGCCGTTCCGCTGCGGGAGATCCGCGTCGTGCTCGCGGATGATCACACGATCTTCCGGAGCGCGCTGAAGGAGTTGCTGCGTCGCGCGGCACCGGAGGTGACTGTGGTCGGTGAAGCGTCCGGCGGAGAGGAGGCGGTCGAGCTGGTACGACGTCTATTTCCCGACGTCATTGTCATGGATCTCGACATGCCCCGGGGCGACGGACTCACCGCAACACGAATGCTCGTAGACGGAGAGCTGGCGGTCAGGGTGCTCATTCTGACGATGCATACCGAGGAGGAACGGCTGATGCCACTGCTGCGTGCCGGCGCACGTGGCTACCTGGCCAAGGACGTAGCCGAACGCGAGCTCGTGGACGCCATCCGCGCCGTCGCTGCAGGGGACATCTACGTGCAGCCGAAGGTCGCGCGACTCCTCGCCGCCTCATCGCCGCCATCCGAGGACCTCTCCGGCTCGCCCCGCGACCAGTTCACGACCCTCAGCGAGCGAGAGCAGACGGTGTTGCATCTCGTCGCCGAGGGCTTCAATGGACCCGAGATCGGCGTCCGGCTTGGCATCTCGGCGAAGACCGTCGACACGTACAAACAGCGCATTCAGGACAAGGTCGGCCTGAGCCACCGAACGGAGTATGTTCGCTTCGCCATCGACGCGGGCCTGCTCGATCGCTGAGCCGACGTCGGACATGCATCAGCGCTGGTGTGAAGCGCATGCGCATCATCAGGGCGACACGCGGCGTCAGGTAACGTCTGACTGTCCACTCCCGCGCGGCTGGCAATCATTGATGCGAGCGCACATCCCTTCGATGGTCGCCGGAGGCTGCACTCGATGAACCGATTTGCGACCGTCTTCTGGTGTACCCCACGTGAGGATCTTGACATGAAATCCGACAAACAACTCAAAATCGACATTGCGGAAGAACTGAAGTGGGAGCCGCGCATTCGCGACGAAGAGATAGGGGTCGAGGTGCGTGACGGCATCGTGACGCTCATGGGCACGGTTCCCGACTACGCCCAGCGGATGCGAGCCGAAAGGGCCGTGGAGCGCGTCTCCGGCGTGCGAGCGGTCGCGCAGGAGTTGACGGTGAAGGTGCCCAATACGCATCGGCACTCCGATACCGACCTCGCGCGCCACGTTGCGAACACCATCGAGTGGGACACCGAGATTCCGTTTCACTCGGTCAAGGCGAAAGTCGAGGACGGGTGGGTAACGCTCGAGGGTGAAGTCGAGTGGCAGTTTCAACGAAACGCCCCGGAGCGCGCCATCCGCTACCTGGCCGGCGTCAAGGGCGTGTCCAACTTTCTGAAGGTGAAGGCGCACGCATCGACATACGACGTCGCGAAGCACATCAGCGCGGCGCTGAGCCGTAGCGGCGAGGCAGAGGCGAAAGCCATCAAGGTCACGGCCGACGGCGGCAAGGTGACGCTGACGGGCACCGTTCGCTCATGGCCCGAGCGTGCCGACGCACAACGCGCGGCCTGGAGTGCCACGGGCGTTACGGAAGTGGACGACAGGCTCGCGGTCGGCTTCTGCTGACCCGCGCATGAGAGGCGCGGCCCAATGGCAACGTGAGATGAATCCATGACGAAACTTGCCACTTCCGGGCCTGCGCCCGCTCGGCACGGGGATCGGTACCTGGATCGTGTGACCATCGGAAAGGACATCACGAGCGCGCACATCGAAGGCCACTTCATGGCCTCCGACGTGGTGCGCGACGTGGTGATTGGAATGTCCGACGGCCTCACGGTACCATTCGCGCTGGCGGCGGGACTCACCGGTGCAATCGCTGCGTCCCGCCTGATCGTGACGGCGGGTCTCGCTGAAGTCGTCGCTGGCTCGATCGCGATGGGACTCGGCGGCTACCTCGCTGCGCGCAGCGAGGCCGAACACTACGCGAGCGAGGTGCGCCGTGAGCAACTTGAAATTCAAACGAAGCCCGAGGCCGAGCTCGCGGAGGTGCGTGAGGTATTCGAACGCTTCGGGCTCTCGCTCGAAGAGAGTGAACGCGTCGCGCGGACATTGAGCGCGCGCCCGACGGCCTGGGTCGAATTCATGATGCGGTTCGAACTGGGACTCGAGGAGCCAGACCCGCGGCGCGCGCTCCGAAGCGCACTGACGATCGCGTTCTCCTACGTGGTGGGCGGGCTCATCCCGCTCGCTCCGTACATGATCATCACGACTGCCCGCTCGGCGCTGCTTCCCTCGGTGGGCATCACGCTGGTCGCGCTCCTGATGTTCGGCTTCGTCAAGGGCCACTTCACCGGGACAGTGCCATGGCGCAGCGCGCTCCAGACCGCCGTCATCGGCGGGCTTGCCGCCGCCGCGGCGTTCGGCATTGCGCGCGCCATCGCATGAGGGACGCAAGCAAGAGTGCCAGGAAGGCTCCTTCGCCCCGGTCGCTCGGCGCGAAGGTGCCGCCTGCCGTGGAGGTGCCCGAATCAACGGGGTCACCACTCGGGAGGCCGTACATTCGCGAGATGGGCGCCGCGTCTTGCCTTGCACTGCTCCGCCGCGAAATCGTCGGACGGATGGCATTTTCGTTTCACGATCGCGTCGACATCACTCCGATCCACTACGTCTATGCGAACAAGTGGGTGTTCGCCCGGACATCTCATGGCGCAAAGATGACGACCATCGCGCATGTGCCCTGGGTCGCATTCGAGGTGGATGAAGTGAGAAGCGTGTTCGAATGGAAGAGCGTGGTCGTTCACGGGACGGTGTACCTCGCGGAGCGCGACGCCGGACCAACGGAGGCGCGGCGCTGGCGCACGGGCATCGAGCTGCTGAAACGGATTGTGCCGGAGACAGGTACGACACACGACCCGGTCGCATTCCGGTCGCTGGTTTTCGGTATTCACATCGAGTCGCTAACGGGCCGGATCTCGTCGCTAACGAGGAGCAGCAGATCATGAACCTGTGCTGGATTGTCGACAAGGAAAAAGGCGGACATGTGCGCGACGTCGACACGGAGGAGCGCGCCGCGCTCCTGAGCGCAGGCTACAAGGAATTTCGCCTCACGTGCCTCACGCCGAGTGGCACGAGGGAGGGCACCTTGTACGATCAAGGTTTGACGAGCGCCGAGGAGTTGGCGCAGCACGTCGAGAAGAGTGGCTTGGCCCTCTTCGGTGGATGCACGACGATGGAGGTGCACCGCCCCGATAGCGCGCTGGCGCTGCGTTTGCCCTCGGCCGATTTGGCGGCCGCCATGGACGAAACGTTGCCGCGTTGACAGCGGGATCTTCACCCGGGCCACCGCCAATCGCGCACGTCCGGCATGTCGTCACCGTGCTCTCGGATGTACGCGTGGTGCTCCGCGAGCCTCGCCTCGCAGTAGCGCGTTGCTCGCTGTCCCTCGTCCGATTGCGCGAGCCCTGGAACGCGAGCGACGACGTCGAGCACGAGGTGAAACCGGTCAAGGTCGTTGAGCACCGTCATGTCGAACGGGGTGGTGGTCGTGCCCTTTTCCTTGTAGCCACGCACGTGGAGGTTGCCGTGGTTGGTTCGCCGGTAGGTGAGGCGATGGATCAGCGATGGATAGCCATGGAACGCGAACACGATGGGACGATCCACCGTGAAGATCGCGTCGAACGCGGTGTCGCTCAGGCCATGCGGATGCTCCACCTGCGGCTGAAGCGTCATGAGATCCACGACGTTGACGAACCGCACACGCAGCTTTGGGAGCTGCGAGCGTAGCAGTGCGGTGGCGGCCATCGCCTCGAGCGTGGGCACGTCGCCCGCGCAGGCGATGACGACGTCCGGATCGCGGCCGTCGTCCGTGCTGGCCCAGTTCCACACACCCAATCCGACCTCGCAGTGCACGACGGCGGCGTCCATCGACAGCCACTGGGGTTCCGGCTGCTTTCCGGCGACGATCACGTTCACGTAGTTGCGACTGCGCAGGCAGTGGTCGGCCACGGAGAGCAGGGTGTTGGCGTCGGGCGGCAGGTACACGCGCACGACGTCCGCCTTCTTGTTCACCACGTGACCGATGAAGCCCGGATCCTGGTGGCTGTTCCCGTTGTGATCCTGCCGCCACACGTGCGAGGTCAGGAGATAGTTGAGCGATGCGATCGGCGCGCGCCACGGAATGTGCTGCGCCGTGTCGAGCCACTTCGCGTGCTGGTTGAACATCGAGTCGACGATGTGGATGAACGCCTCGTAGCACGAGAACAGGCCATGGCGTCCGGTAAGGAGGTAGCCTTCGAGCCAACCCTGGCAGAGGTGCTCGCTCAGCACCTCCATCACGCGCCCGTCGGGTGTGATGTGCTCGTCGGTGGGCAGGATCTCGGCGGCCGACATCCGCCCGGTCACTTCGAACAGGGCGTCGAGGCGGTTCGAGCTGGTTTCATCCGGGCCCATGACGCGAAAGTTTTGCGCGTCCATGTTGAGCCGCATGACGTCGCGGAGGAAGCCGCCCAGCACGCGTGTGGCTTCGCCATGCGTGTCGCCCGGCACGACGACGGGCACTGCATGCGCGCGGAAATCCGGCAGCACGAGGTCCTTGAGCAGGAGGCCGCCATTCGCGTGCGGGTTGGCACTCATGCGACGGTCGCCGTCCGGCGCGAGCGCCGCGATCTCGGGCATCAGCCTGCCGTCGTCGTCAAACAACTCTTCGGGACGATAGCTGCGCATCCACGACTCGAGCAGCGCGAGGTGCTCGGGACGCTCGGCGAAACCCGTGAGCGGTACCTGATGTGAGCGGAACGATCCTTCGGTCTTCTTTCCGTCCACCGACACTGGTCCCGTCCAACCCTTCGGCGACCGCAGCACGATCATCGGCCAACGTGGACGCGTGGCGCCGTTCGTTGTTCGCGCGTGGCGCTGAATGTCGGCGATCTTGTCGAGCACGACGTCGAGTGTCGCCGCCATCAGCGCGTGCATCGCGGCCGGATCGTCGCCGGCGACATAGTGCGGATCGTACCCGTATCCCTGCATCAACGCCGTCAGCTCGGACTCCGGGATGCGAGCAAGCACGGTGGGACCGGCGATCTTGTAGCCATTGAGATGCAGGATCGGCAACACGGCGCCATCGCGCGCCGCGTCGAGAAACTTGTTCGAGTGCCAGCTTGCGGCCAGCGCGCCCGTCTCGGCCTCTCCGTCGCCGATGACGCAGCACGCCAGGAGGTCGGGATTGTCGAACACCGCGCCGTAAGCGTGCAGCAGCGAGTAGCCGAGCTCACCGCCTTCGTGGATGGAGCCGGGCGTCTCCGGGGCCACGTGACTGGGAATGCCACCGGGATACGAGAACTGGGTGAACAGTCGCGCGAGGCCGGCGACATCGCGCGCTATGGATGGATAGACCTCGGAGTACGTGCCCTCGAGGTAGGTGTTGGCGACGACTCCGGGGCCACCGTGGCCCGGGCCAGCGATGAAGATCGCGGACAGGTCGCGCGCGCGAATCGCGCGATTCATGTGCGCATAGACGAAGTTGAGGCCGGGCGTGGTGCCCCAGTGACCCAGCAGGCGTGGCTTCACCTGGTCGAGTGTGAGCGGCTCACGGAGCAGGGGATTCGCGCGGAGGTAGATCTGTCCAACCGACAGGTAGTTGGCCGCGCGCCACCACGCGTCGAGCAGACGGAGCGCATCGGAAGGAGGAATAGGGGCAGCGGACATCGGCGACTCCGGCAGAGGGCGGGCGGACGGTTGCACCTTGTCGCTCTCGAACGCGCATCAGGGATGGTGCAGGAGCGTGGCAAGCTTCGCACCGACGCTCGTGCGCCGGCGCCTAACGCAGATGTCGCCGGCGAACGCGTGAAGATCCTCGTGACCTGCGCCCTCCACCGCCCAGAACTCCTTCGGCTCGCGCGCCTGCTCGAACAGCGCCCGCGACTCGCCGAGCGGCGTGTAGACGTCGCGAGTACCGGCGATCACGAAGACCGGAGCGCCAACCCTCCCGATGTGATCGATCGGTCGAAGGGCGTCCTCACCGACGCCGATCTCAGCGCTCACTCCCCGGATGACGAGTGGGGCAACCACCCGATTGAGAATACCGAGGGGGCCGAGCCACACGCCGAGACGGTCTTCGAGCGCCTGGCGAATGGTCGGGTAGACGGATTCGAGCACATAGGCATCGGCGCGGAGTGGGCCCGGGCCGAGCAATGCCGCGGCGCCACCCATCGACACACCGAGCATTGCCACGCGCTCCCCGCCGCTGCAGGCGCGCAGGAATGCGAGCGCGGCTTCGGCATCGAGACTCTCGAGAGCTCCGAATGTGATTCGGCCCCCTGCGCTCTCACCATGAGCCTGCAAGTCCGGAAGCAGGACCGTGTAGCCGGCGCGGTGAAGGAATCGTGCTCGTCCGACTGGTGGTGCCTGCGAGCACGCCATACTCGAGGACCCGTCCGATCCACCGCGTTCGTCGCGCCTGCATCATGCTGTGTCTCTCGTCGCGCCGAGCCGGGGAGCCGGCCTCGGAGTGTACCACTGCGCTGGAGATACCAACGTATGTCGGACTTCGTTCCATGGATCGCGAGCCGTGAGATCGTCGAGCCGAAGCCGACCTTGAGTACGTTTCGAAATGAAATGGCTCGCGGGCGTCGTTACCGGGGTGATTCTCGTGATTGCGCTCGCCGCCTTCATACCGACCCAAACCCGCGATCTCGTATCGCACGCCACGCCTGCGCGAGACTACGCCGACGCCATCAGCCGCGTCATCCGGCAGCAGGCATCCGATGACCGCGTGGTCGCTCCGGGAGGTCGCTCCGTTCTCATGGCGCATGGCGGGCGGACCGCTCGTACTGACATCCTCTTTCACGGCTTCACCAATTCGCCCAGACAGTACGAGCATCTCGCCGCGCGCCTGTATGCGGCGGGCGACAATGTCTATATCCCGCGTCTTCCGCATCACGCGGAGCGAAACGGAACGGCGGCGTCACTCGCCGGCCTGACCGCGGAGGAGCTCCGGCGCTGCGCCGACTCGGCAGTCGATATCGCGGATGGACTTGGCGATTCGGTCATCGTCGCGGGGGTGAGTTCCGGCGGGACGATCGTGGCCTGGATCGCTCAGAATCGACCGGACATCCACCGCGCTGTGATCGTTGCGCCGGTATTGGAGATCGGGTGGGTGCCGTCATTCCTCGCCGCACCATTGATGAATCTCGCGCTTCGAGTCCCAAACGTCACCCTCACCGAGCCACCTGATCGCCTGAGGCCCGACCGCGAACTCGGCGTTTCGTCGCGTGCCGTCGCGGAGCTCCTCCGATTTGGAACTGCGGTGCGGCGGGCAACCACGCGGATACCGCCGCTTACTCGCAACATCGTGTTTGTGATGAATGCGAACGACCATACGGTGAAGACGTCGCCGGCTGTCGAACTCGCGCGCCGGTGGACCCAAGACGGCGTGTCAGTGATCGTATACCAGTTTCCGCGTTCGCTCGGCCTGCCTCACGACATCGCCGAGGAGGCCCACCCGAATGCCGACCCCGCAGTGGTCTACCCCGCGCTCGAGGCGTTGATACATGGTGAGCGTCCGCCGCCCGTGCTTACAGGCCATCGCCTGTGGCCACCGTGAGACGTAGCTCGCACCACGTCGAGCGTTCTTACGTTCCCGCGAACTCGGTTTGGTCCAACTCACATCCGCGCAGCGCCGCTTCCAGCGCCATCGCCCACTACGCCGTCGCGCATCTTCGCAGTAGCGGCGCATCGAACGCGCTGAGGCCTCCTTGGAGCGCGGCGCGGATGCTTCGCCCGTGCGATATCGGACACCCACCAGCGCTCGTGTCCGTTAGCGTTTGCTCCCTTACATCCTCTACTCCGGAACGGGGAAAAGCTGTCGTGCGACGGTACGGTACGTGTTATGCCGCTTCACAGCAGTAGGGCGACTCATGCCGCGGGCGCATGGCCCGCGACGGGCCACGGGGTGATCGCGAGGGTCGCCCGAGATGTTAACCGCGAGGACAGAATGTCGCGAACCAGGAAGACCACGAATCCGGACTCGGATGATCACCACGGACCCAAGACGCAGGCACGTCTGACCGAGCAAGTCCGCGGCGATCACGCCGCCCCGTCGACCTTGGCGGAGGGGGCGCCAGTGGCGGGCCATCACCGGCTCGCCGAGCACCGTCAGCAGCATGATGAGGCGGACAAGAACTCGGAGAAGAACCGGCTGGGCCGCGAGGTCCGCCGAGGCCATCTCGACCTCGCCGATGTCGGCGATGCCCTCAACGGCGATCCGTCCACCGGGAAATAGCGGGTCCGCTCCGTCGGAGCACGGCGCACCGAAGCCGTCGTTGCCACGCGCAACGCTTACCGCATTGTCGGTGTAGGTTCGCGCGCGACTCATGCATTACGTCCCACCGCCACCACGAGGAGGATACGATGAAGGCTCGTGATATCATGACCTCACGCCCCTGTTGCTGCTCACCGAACGATTCCCTGCAAGACGTCGCGCGCACGATGCGAGACAACGACTGCGGCGCGATACCGGTGGTCGAGCATGGGTGTGTGGTCGGGATCGTGACCGATCGCGATCTCGCCGTTCGCGCGCTCGCTGTCGGGAAGAGCGCTGACGCGAAAGTCGGCGACGTCATCACGCGCGACGTGTGCTGCTGTAGCGCTGATGACGACGTACGTGCGGTGGAGAAGATCATGGCCGACAACCGGGTACGGCGGGTGCCGATCGTCGATGCGGACGGCGGCTGCGTCGGCATCGTCGCGCAAGCCGATCTCGCCCGGGCCGCGCTGAATGGCGCGCGGGTGAGCGAACACGAGGTCGCGATCGTCGTCGAACACATCTCCGCGCCGCATCGGCCGTCGTTCAATCGGGGAGCCCAGGACACCCTCGAACAGGTGTTCTAACCAAAGCGAGTAATGCGATCCTCCACGTCGGCCGCTCGCTTATGTCTTTGGATGCGCCCGTGAAGGCGCAAGATGACTGACGAACCAATCGCGCGCCGAGGCAGCGACCTGCTCGAGCGCGCCATGCTCCTCGAACAGGTGCGTCGCCCCCGGGATGATCTCGAGTCGTACGTCGGCGCGCATCTGGGCGCGTGCCTGTTCGTTGAGTGAGATCACGACCGCATCACGTCCGCCGACCAGGAGCAGCGTCGGCGCCTCGACGAGTGACAGCGCCTCGCCCGCGAGGTCGGGACGACCGCCACGTGAGACGACGGCGTCCACGCGCCGCGGGCGCCTGGCTGCCGCGACGAGCGCTGCACCGCCGCCCGTGCTGGCGCCGAACAAGCCGATCGGGAGGCTCGCCGTGTCGGGTTGAGCATCGAGCCAATCGATCGCGACGACGAGCCGGTCGGAGAGCATCGGAATGTCGAATCGATGATGACGCGTCACCTCATCGACGTCTTCTTCGGCACGCGAAAGCAGATCGAGCAGCAGCGTTCCGAGGCCGGCATCGCGGAGCATGCGCGCGACGAACCGATTGCGCGGGCTGAAGCGACTGCTCCCGCTGCCGTGCGCAAAGAGGATGACGCCAGTCGCGGCCGCGGGAACACCGAGTGTTCCCGCGAGCATGAGGGGGCCACCGGAATCGAGACTGTGCGCTCGAGATTGTCGTCGCCATACGGAAGATCAGGCAGGTCATGTAGTGGCACGGATACTCCGGCGGGTGTGACGTCGTCGTGCAGGCGGGGTGCCCGAGTATAAGAGGCGTCCGGAAATGCAGCGCCCGCGCCCGCGCGATCTCTCCAAGGTCGGAGCATGGATGATGCCGCGCCGACAGCAGACGAATGCCTCGCGATGGAATCGGCAACGACGCCAGAAGTCGTGGCGTAGTCGCCGTGGTTCGGCAGCGCCACGACCATGCGCGCGACGTATCCGCGCACGTCCTCACGACGATCACGATCGAGGACGAACGGGGCGCTCACGACAAGCTCACGTCCAACGTCGACGAGCGGCCCGCATCATGCTACGTAATACAGCCAAGCAGATGCAACCGAACTGTCAGGAGACGGTACTCATGATTCTCCGGATCGCGTTACCGGCTGCCACTGTTCTCGTCGCGGTGAACAGCGGGCATTCGTCGGACAGCCCGCCTCGAGGTCTTGCTGAATGCCCGTGCTCAGCGCAGGTTGCTCGTCAAGCAGCGCACTCATCGCCGCCAATTCCGCGGCATGCGCGTGGGCGATCCACGGCGCGGTGAGTGGAACTGCGGCGATGTGTGACGCATTCGGCGGTGCCTCCCGGTGTGACTTGGTTGTCTCGACAACGCCAAC
>DAIUFP010000043.1:0-28707 GCA_036844565.1 Gemmatimonadaceae bacterium
TGGCGTGAGGGCTTCGCGCGCGATACGGAATAAGGCCATTTCATATTTCGGAATGCACAAGAGCCCGCACTTCAAACAGAAGCGCGGGCCCTTCGCTCCACTCACCGACATCAGGCTGGCCTGCCCTAGTACCGGTAGTGATCCGGCTTGTACGGTCCATCCACCGGCACGCCGATGTACGCAGCCTGCTCGGCTGAGAGCTTCGTCAGCTTCACGCCGAGCTTGTCGAGATGCAATCGAGCCACTTTTTCGTCGAGGTGCTTCGGCAGCGTGTAGACCTTCTTCTCCAGCTTGTCCGCATTGTTGTGCAGCTCGAGCTGCGCCATCACCTGGTTCGTGAACGACGCCGACATCACGAAGCTCGGATGACCCGTCGCGCAGCCGAGGTTCAACAGACGACCCTCGGCAAGGATCATCACCGAGTGTCCGTCAGGGAACACGAACTCGTCGTACTGCGGCTTGATGTTGATGCGCGTGATGCCCTTCTTCTTCAAGCCAGCCATGTCGATCTCGTTGTCGAAGTGGCCGATGTTCCCGACGATCGCCTTGTCCTTCATCTTCGCCATGTGGTCGACGATGATGATGTTCTTGTTGCCCGTCGCCGTGATGAAGATGTCGGCGGTGCTGAGCACTTCGTCGAGCGTCGTCACCTGGTAGCCTTCCATCGCCGCCTGCAATGCGCAGATGGGATCGATCTCGGTGATGATGACGCGTGCACCCTGACCGCGCAGTGACTGTGCGCAGCCCTTGCCGACATCGCCGTAGCCAAAGATCACCGCAACCTTGCCCGCGAGCATCACGTCGCTCGCGCGGAGGATGCCGTCGGTCAACGAGTGACGGCAGCCGTAGAGATTGTCGAACTTCGACTTCGTGACCGCATCATTGACGTTGATCGCCGGGAAGCGCAGCGTGCCGGCCTTCATCATCTCGTACAGGCGATGCACACCCGTCGTTGTCTCTTCGGAGACGCCGCGCACATCCGCCGCGACCTTCGTCCAGCGGCCGGGATTGTTCACCGCTTCGCTGCGAAGCAGCTCGAGGATGACGCCCCACTCCTCGCTCTCGGTCTCCGGATCGTGCGCCGGAACGACACCAGTCGCCTCGTACTCGGCGCCCTTGTGCACAAGCATCGTTGCATCGCCGCCATCATCGAGGATGAGGTTCGGGCCGGTGCCATCGGGCCACACGAGCGCCTGCTCGGTGCACCACCAATACTCCTCGAGCGTCTCGCCCTTCCACGCGAACACGGCGACGCCCTTCGGATTGTCGACCGTTCCGGTCTTGCCCACCGCAACCGCGGCAGCCGCATGATCCTGCGTGCTGAAGATGTTGCAGCTCACCCAGCGCACATCGGCGCCGAGCTCCGTAAGCGTCTCGATGAGGACGGCGGTCTGCACGGTCATGTGCAGTGAGCCCATGATCTTCGCGCCCTTGAGCGGGTTCTTCCCCTTGTACTCGGCGCGCAGCGCCATGAGGCCCGGCATTTCCTGCTCCGCGAGGCGAAGCTCCTTGCGGCCGAATTCGGCGAGGGAAAGATCGGCCACTTTGAAAGCTGGTCGGTCGAGCGCAGTAAGTGTCTTTGGAGCCTGCGTGGTAGCCATTGAGAAGCCTCGGTGAAGGTCGGACAGGTGGCGAATGCGTCTGACAGTCGGACTGTCTGACAGTGAACAGGACAGCGGAGCTACAGCTTTGAGCGAACGGCCCTGGCCGTGAAGAGACTTGGGCCTTTCGCCGCGGGATCTGGTGGAAGTGGTACGTTGCGGATGCCCTCGAAGCCGGCGTCTGCCAGCCATTCCGTGAGCTGCTCGCTGGAAAAACCGAGCCACAGGTGTCCCATCGTGGCGCGATAATCCTCCCGCTCGTGCGGCAGCATGTCGACGATGAGCAGCGGCGCGCCGGGCTTCAACACACGCGCTGCTTCGGAGAGCACGAGCGCGGGATCGACGACGAAGTGAAGCACGAGCGAGAGCACGGCGGCGTCGAGCGTGGCATCGTCGATTGGAAGATCCTCGAGACGTCCACCCCGCAGGTCAACGTTGTCACTTCCCGCAAGTCGCTTGCGGGCGGCGCCGAGCATCGCGCTCGACTCGTCGACGGCGATCATCTGCGCGATGAACGGCGCGAGCGCGGCGCTCGTCTGGCCCGTGCCGCAACCGAGATCTCCAACCGTCCACGATGGATCAAGTAGCGCGGCCAGTGGCGTGAGATCGGCGGTCGAGCCATATAGCTCCGCGCGCACCTTGTCCCACTGGCCGGCACGTGTCGAGAAGAACGACTGCGACGTCGTGCGCCGCTCGTGCAGCACACGCTCGGCGCGCGTGAGATCCTGGCGTGCCGAAGGAGTGGCGCCGACCTGATCGCGGACGAGATGCCAGAGGCGCCGCGCATTCGGATCGAGCGCGGACCCGGGCATCGTGTAGCGGCGGCTGGTGCCCTCGGCGCGCGCGGTCACCCATGACTCGTCAGCGAGCGTCTTGAGGTGACGGCTCACGGTGCTCTGCGGGAGCTGCAACGCGGAACACAGCTCGCCGACCGTGAACTCGTGGCGGTCGAGCAGCAGAAGCAGCCGACTCCTGGTGGGGTCGGCGAGCGCGGCGAGACGGTCGAAGATGGGGCGGGCCTGTATCATCCGTATATCCGGATGAAAGGTTGCTCTATCTCGTGCCGGAGTCAAGGCCCGTTTTGACTTTTTGTGCCTGTGTCCTGAAGGAAAGCCTGCCTTGAAGGAGTGGTTTCACGTGCTGCTGATCCCGAGTCGGCAGCGATAGTCTCCGGCGTGGTGCCGAGCATGCCCGGCCGCTATCTTCACGGTGGTCCTCGCCCCAGGAGTCCGCATGGATCTCGATCTGGATCAGCTCTCGCAAGCCGTCCTTCATCTCCCGATCGCCGCCCGCGCCGAGCTGGCATCGCGGCTCCTGGAGAGCCTCGATGCGGCTGAGACGACCGAGTCCGCCGCGTCAATTGCGGCGGCATGGGAGGCGGAACTCGACCGCCGCGAGGCGGACTTTTCGAGGGACGCCGGGTTCGGCATCCCCGCGTCGGAGGTTTTCCGGCGCCTCGACGCCGATCTCGCCGCGTTGTCAGCCAACCACGAGACGCACCGCTGACCGTTACGCCGCGCGCGGTCACGTTTCATCCGGATGCGCTGGCCGACGCGAGAGAGGCGGCTGAGTACTACGCTCTCCGCGTTCCGCACCTCGGCGCGGAGTTCATCGATGAGGTCCGTCGCGTGGTCGCGCTCGCGGCAGAACGCCCGGAGGTCGGCGGGCCGATGCGCGCCGGTCGTCGCCGATTGGTTGTTCACGCGATTCCCGTTCGCCTTGGTCTACCGGATCGCGCCGGACGATTCATTGCGCGTGCTCGCCGTCGCGCACTATAAGCGCAAGCCGGGCTTCTGGCGATCGCGCGCCTGACTTATGCACATCGAGAGCTCTGCGCTTGCAGCCGAACGTGCGTTGCACTTGCCAAAGGAGCTTTGGTAGCTCGCTGTGCTCGCGTTTTGTATGTTCCTTAATGTTCCTTTGCAAGTGAACTTGGGCGTTGGCACCAGACGATGGCTCCCGCACAGTCGAGGACTTTCTATGCATCGAGCGATCTTCATCTCGGCGGTCCTAACTGGCCTTCTCTTGGCCGCAGGCTGTACGCGTGCCCCTGCGGCTGCAACGGGGCAAGGGCCATTGAATATCGGCTTTGTGCTGTACACCAAGGGAGACGTGCCGGGAACGCTGAAGGCGAGATGGAGATACACAACCGAATACAGCGGCACCGGAGTCGCCACCGGAGGTCCCGCGGAGGGCTTTGCTGGGCACTACCACGTTCGCTACTTCGACGAGAAAGGCAAATTCTCCGATGAGTATGACCTGGTCATCGAGCGCAACGGGGACTTCTACAGCGGATCGTGGCTCACAAATGGCAAAGTCAGCGCGAGTGGCCTGGGCCTCAAGGTCGACGAAGGCGTTGCTATCGGCTGGCGCAGGATCACCGACTAGCGGCCCATACGAAGCTCTCCTCACCCTTGCGGAATCGCGCGGAAGTGCCACCTAACGATCGTTGAGCCCGACGAAGGAGCTGTGGATTGCTCGCTTCGCTCGCTTTTATTTGATTCCTTCGCGGGCGAACTCGGGCGTTTAGTCAGCAACACGCTCTTCGGGACCGAGAAAGAGAGAAATGTCAACTCGCAGCACTCGTTCCGGCGCCATGCTGCTCCTGTTTGCGGCGGGAGCCCTCTACAGCCAAACCGCGCCAAGATCGAAGCAATCGACGCCTGTGCCAGGGCTGAGCCATGCGATGGTAGCAGTCGATTCGCCGACCTACGCCGCAATCCTCGCATCGCGCTTCCTGCGTGAAGAGCTGGGTGCGCTCGAGGTCCGCACGACGGCGCGTGAAGGTGGGCGCTCCTATTCCGGAGCCTATCTCTACGGAAGGGAGACCTACTTGGAGATCCAGGTGTCGCCCGGAGGAGCCCGCGACGGCCTTGGTCAGCTCTACCTCGGGACTGATGTGGAGGGCGACCTGCACCGCGTCATCAACGGTCTTCTGGCACGCGGCGGTGGCCCCGTAACATATGGTATGGCCAATCGCTTTCGGGGTGCTCAGGCCGTGCCGTGGTTCTACTCTGCGCGAATCCTGCCCTCACCATATGGCGTCGCTGGTGCCGTCGGCGGAGAGGAGTCCCGCTTCAGACTCTTTCTCCTCGAGTGGCATCCGCAGTTTCTCCGAGGCTGGCTCGACGACATACCTGCTGAAAGCGCCAGCGTTTCCCGCGCCGCAAATCTTGCACGTCAATGGAAGCCCAACCGCTTCTTACGGGACATTGTCGGGGTTACCTACGCCCTAGATGAAGATGAAATCGCGGCGGCTGCTAATCGCCTGACGCTACTCGGATACAACGTGACAACAAGACAGGATACGACGACGGCGATTGCGCGCGAGCTCACCGTTACTCTGGTTCCGGCGACCAGAGTGCTTCATGGACTCGTTGCACTGCATCTGACACTTCAGCGCATCAAAGAGGGGGAACGCGTCTATCGCTTCGGCCCGCGCTCCGAGTTGCGATTTGGCGATGGGCGCGATGCGACCTGGGTGTTCTGAAAGGCCGCGACGTCGCATCGCTCGACGTTGACTGATGTATCGCTCCATCGAGCCGGCATCCCCACGTCGACGCACCCAGATTGTGAATGACCACCGCCGGAGGCGGCGGCTTCCGGAAGGCAAACATCCAGCGGTCGGGCCGAGCCCGACAAAGCACATTACCACCGCCTCAGGCGGTGGGTCTCTACGTCCGACTAGACCGGATCTAACCCACGCTAAGATCGGAGGCCAGCCCAGTCATAACTTCTATGCCCCAACAAGTGAGCAGCGCGATGGCAGGCTCTGGAGGAGGCGACTCGGTTGCCATCTGCCACGTTACACGTTACACTTCCGCATGGCGATCATCCGGTTCAGACACAAGGGCCCCGGACGCTTCTTCGCCGAGGGCTCAACGGCCGGCATTCAGAGCAAGCACGCGACACGTCTCCGATTGATTCTCGGCCGGCTCAGTGTGGCCATCGAGCCTCGCGATATGGGGCTCCCGGGCCTCGCGCTCCATCCGCTGAAGGGGACCCGTCACGGGACTTGGGCGGTGAGTGTCAGCGGGAACTGGCGGGTCACGTTTCGCTTCGAAGGGCCGGACGCCACGGACGTAGACTACGAGGACTATCATTAGATGAAGCCCCTCCGCATGCACCGGCCGCCGCACCCAGGCGAGATTCTCCGCGAGCTCTGCCTGGCGCCGCTCGAGCTCAGCGTCACCGAGGCCGCTGACTCCCTCGGCGTGAGTCGCAATACCTTGTCCGCCATTCTGAACGGGCGCGCGGGCATCAGCCCCGAGATGGCCATTCGATTGTCCATCGCGTTCAACACCACGGCGGAGAGTTGGTTGCACCAGCAGATGCAACACGATCTCTGGCTCGCGGAGCGGTCGCGGAAGCGCCTTCGCGTACGCCGGCTCGCTGCCGCGTAGTGAGTCCGGTTCGCATGAGGACGCGGACCGGAGACCGGCGCGCCTGGGGCATAACGTTGCGTTGCAGCAGTCAAGGCAGCTATGGTAGCTCGCGCTGCGCGCTCGCATTTTGTTGAATGCCTTGCAGCTTCTTCGGTGAAGCGGCGTGCGATGTCAAGCCCTCGTTCGTTTGAATGAGCGCGTAAGGACGTGCCGTTGTAACGCGCCGATCTCGAGGATGCTGCTCAGTCTTCTGTTCGCGCTTGATGGTGGCGAGGACGACTCGCCGGCGCAGAGGGGTGTACGGATAGGGAACGGCGGCGCCAACACTGAACTTCGGTCTCACCTGCGGCCATCAGCTGCATCGCGCTCATCACGTCCCCAGGTCAGTCATCTCGACGATCGCCCGCGGTTGATGCGAATGTATTTTGTTAGGCGGCCACCGCCTGTGCCGACGGCACCGTGAAATCAGTATCATCGCGCCACATCGCGTACAGAATCCCCGCGAGGCGGCGCGCGAGGGCAACCGTCGCAATGCGCTTCCCGCGCCGTTGTGCGATCTGCTCCGCCCAGGCGTTGAGGCCCGCGAGCGCCGGATTCGGCGAGCGCAGGATCCGCCACGCTGCCTCGACCAGGAGCCACCGCATGCGGGCATCCCCGCGTTTGGTAATGCGACCACGCACCCGACGATCGCCGGAGCTGTATTCACTCGGCACCAGCCCGAGATACGCTTGCACTTGGTGCGCACTCTGAAAGCGCTTGACGTCGTCGAGCGAGGCGACGAACGCGAGCGCCGTCACCGGTCCGATGCTTGGCATGCTGCGTAAGCGCGCGATCGCCGGATGCTCCTTGGCCAACACGAGCAGGCGCTCGTCCATCATCTCGATCTGCGCATTGAGCGGCGTCCAGAGCGCGATGAGTGGCGCGAGCGCGTCGAACACGTGCGCGGGCAGCGGCAGCGCCAGGAGCTTGGTCACGGTGTGCTCGGCGTCCCCGCTCGGAAGGCGCAACCCGTCGCGACGCACGGAGGCCTTCATCATCGCGACGTAGCGGGTGCGCGTGCGGACCAGTGCATCGCGCACGCCTAAGAGGGCGCGCACCTCCCGTTGGGCTTGCGACGCACGATGCGTCGCGCGGTACGCGCCCAGTTGCAGGGCCTCGCACAGCGTGCGGGCATCTCGCTTGTCGGTCTTCACGCGCTTGGATCGCGTAGCGTACATCGCCGCGAACCCGGGATCCGCGATGATCACGGTGTGGCCGAGCGACTCCAGGTGCTGCGCGACCCACTCACTCTCCGTGGAGGCCTCCACCAGGATGCGCGCGGGCGGGCGCTCACCGAGTACCGCGGTGAACCGCTCCCGGCTTGTGACGATGCGGCGCTCGATGAGCTCTCCGTCCTCCGTGATGATGCACAGTTGGCTCTCGCGTTTGTGCAGATCGATCCCTATGCTATCCACGGCTGGCCTCCCGGTTGGTTGTAGCGGCTTTGACCGCGCGTACGCTTGTGGGGCGTAACATTGCCACCACGTGACCGTGAAGGTCCAGCCGCTTCATACCAACTGACCTTGGGCGTTTAGATCCACGAAATCGCGACATCGGATCCCCTATCACCGGAGTGCCCATGCCCCAGGGTCGCCTCACATACTGGCTCGTCGTCTCGCTTGCACTCGTAGTCGCGCTCGATTCGGCCACGGCCCAGCCGGCAGCACAACCAGCGGCAGTACGCAGTAAGCGCGCGCCCGCGGACCCGAAGATGAAGGTGATGTACAATCAGTACCAGCCGCCCGTGATGAGCATGTTCATCGCCGATGCGAACGGGGCTAACGAACACCCGCTCTTCTCGTCACCGGGACTCGACTACTCGCCCTCATACTCGGCCGACGGCAAGTGGATCGTCGTCACCCGCGAGAAGAACGGCCAGTCGGACATATTCCGCGTGCATCCCGATGGCTCCGGGATCGAGCAACTTACCGACGATCCCGCGTTCGACGACCAAGGCACGCTTTCACCCGACGGAAAGACGCTCGCCTTTGTCTCAACGCGAGGCGGTGGCACAGCGAACATCTGGCTGATGGACGTCGCCAGCAAGAAGGCCCGCAACCTCACCGCGAGCAGGTCCGGGAATTTTCGGCCGGCCTGGTCACCCGATGGCAAGTGGATCGCCTTTTCCTCCGATCGCGACACGAAGCCCGGCGCCTTTCCCGGATCGTGGGAGCAGATGCAGTCCACTGGCATCTATTTGGTTGCGCCGGACGGCACAGGCCTGCGCCGTCTTACACGCAAGGACGGTTTCGCCGGAAGCCCCGCATGGTCACCCGACGGCAAGCGCGTGGTGTTCTATGAGACCGATGAAGTGGGCGCGTACCTCGCGAAGGGAGCAGGTTCCCGCACCGAGATCGCGTCCATCGACATTGCCACCGGCGCGCGCACGGCGGTCACCGCGTCCAACGAGACGAAGCTCTCACCGGCGGCCCTGTCCGGCGGGCGGTTCAGTTTCATCAAGCGCGGCGCCGACACTACGGCCGGTTTGAGGATCTACACTCAGGGAAAGCGTACGACGACGACGGTCGTGCGCGGTGCCGTCAGGAATCCCAGCTGGTCGCCCGACGGCGAACATGTTGCATTCCAGCGCATCCAGCGCCTCGGCTTCACGCAGCACCTCGTCCCCACATTCAGCCGCGATCCGGCATTCGAGCTGTTCCTCAACGAACCCTTTCCGGAGCTCTCGCCGGACGGAACGAAGTTGCTGTTCAGCCAGTACGTTGACGTGCGCTCATCGGCGCTCGGCCTTACGCAGATCACTCCGGGCAACACGAGCGTCGAACTGATGAATGCCGATGGCACCGGACAGCGGACACTCTTCCATCAGCCGGGCTTCAGCGCGTTCGACGCGGTCTGGTCGCCTACAGGTGACGAGATCGCCCTGTCGGTGGGGCGCTACTTCAGGCAGCCGGGCCCGCCGCCTGGACAGATCGCCCTCATGAAGCCCGACGGGTCCGACTTCCGCATCCTCGTGGACGATTCGCTCAACAACGGATTCCCGAGCTGGTCACCCGACGGCACGCGGCTGGTGTTCAAGCGCGGCCATCAGCTGGTCATCATGTCGCTCGCTGACCGGAAGATCGTTCCGCTCACTGACGGCAAGTTCTACGACAACTTTCCGCAGTGGTCACCAGGAGGCGACGCGATCCTCTTCACGAGCGACCGCGCCAACGGTGACTTCGAGCTCTACACGATCCGTCCGGACGGCACCGGGTTGCGCCGCCTCACGAACGTGTATGGCAACGACGCGCATTCTTCGTGGTGCGCCGGCGGCACCTGGATCCTTTTCAGCAGCGGTCGCATGGGATTCAAGGACGAGATGGCGCTCTACGACTCTGTCCCACAGCCCTACGGCGAGATCTTCGCCATGCGAGCGGACGGCGCTGACGTGCATCAACTCACGGACAATAAGTGGGAGGACTCCAGCGCGTCGTGCCGCCACTGACTCAAGACGCAACGCCGAGTGCTCAGTCGCCTCGTGCCCGCCCATGGATGGCATCTTCTGGAATCCCGACCGTTACGGCGCAGAGAGCGATTCCGCTACTCGGCGCTGACGACCTTGAAGTCTTGGTTGACGAAGATGTGGTGCGGCCAGTTGACGCCGATGTTATGGACCTCGTATTCGCCGTTGCTCAGCTTCACAACACGGTCGACGATACCTCCCGGGTAAGCGGCCAACGCAGCTCCGGTCGCCTTGTTCGCTTCCGTTCCGCCGATGGTTCAAGAAGCAGTTGTGCCGCTTCTGTGCCGACTAGATGTCGATCGCCACGACGTCATGCTCGAGGATTGACGGCACCGTGACCTCAAGCCATTCGCCCACTTGGCGAAACTCGGGCGACGTAGCCGCGACGAGCAGTCGCACGCTCCTGGCGCGAAGATTCGGCAAATGCAATCGGATTGATTGCGTACCGACAGGGATCGCCTCCCGAATCGGCCCCTTCATCATCATCGGATTCGTCAGGTTCACCAGATGGATCGTCAGCGACTCCTTCTGGCGCCACACCGTTACATCGAGCACGCCGTGTCCGGCCACCGTCACGACGGGTGGTTCGTTCGCGGCCCACGTGACAGCGTTGCGGAGCAGCGTGCCGTGATCGACGTCGAGCACTTCCCAGAACGTGCGATCGATGTCCCACGGAAAGTACGCGACGCGTCCGGCACCGACGTCGCGCAGGAACACCTGCGGAATGTTCGTCCGCGGCGTCTTGGTGAACACCTTCTCCATCGGCAGGTCGGGATACGATGGAATGTGCGTGATGGGCGGCGCGGCGAACTGCGTCGTCGGCGTGACGTCGAGACGGTTGGCGCCGTGGACGATTCGCGGCGCATCTTCGAGACCCGCGAGCAGCGGATGTCCCGGCGTCGTGTCGTGTTCGAGCCGCAGATACGCGTTGTGCATCGAAGACTCGGTGCGGCCCGTAAAGCTCACGCCGAAGAGGTTCGCAAGGCCGAAGTCCTTGCGCCTCACCCCCCATTCATCGTGCAGCGACGTCTCGTGCGTGGCGACGAGACCTCCTCCACGCTCGACGAACGCTCGTAGTTGCGCGCACTGCGCGTCGGAGAGCGCGGTGATGTTCGGCAGGATGAGCGTCTTGAACGACGCGAGGTGCTCGGCGTCGAGCAGCCGGTCGTGTACCATCTCGAACGGCACGCGCGCCTCGATGAGCGCATGATACCAGCCGTTGGCGGCGTCCTCGCTCGGGTCGCGCCCGCCGCGTTCGCTGCGCACGTACCAGGAGCTCTGCTGCGAATAGACCAGACCCACGCGCGCGAGCGACTGCTCCTGTCGCAGATATCGCTCGTTGGCCGCACACCAGGTGTAGATGTCCTCCACGGGCTTCAGCCAGCGCGGATCGTTGATGCTGCCGGCGAATTTCGTGAACCACGGCCGCAGGCCATTCGCGATGCCGTCCAATGCCCAGAGACGAATCTCGGCTGGACTCTGCACGGAATCCTTCCAGCGATACTGCTCTTCAAGTCCCACGCTGAAGATGCCGACGATCGGCTTGCGTCCCATCGTCGCGCGAAACTCCTTGCCGCGCTTGCCATTCGCCCACGATGGCGTCGCGCCGCTGCGCGCCTGATGGTCGGCCATCAGCGTTGGTGCGAGCTGGCCGATACGCACCATGTCGAGTGAACTGCCCGCACCACCGCCGGTGTTGGGTATGACGCACGAATCCGCATTGATGCGTCGCACTTCGGTGTCCCAGAGTTGCCAGAGTGCGAAGAGGCGTTCCTGTCGCCACCCGATGTAGGCGCGTCGCGCCGGATCCTGCGGACTGCTGGTACGCGGAAGCTCGAACCCGGTCGCGGCGCGAAAATTCGTCTTGCAATGCTCGCAGTAGCACTGCCCCGAGCCGTCCCAGCGGTTGATGAAGATGCCGTCGGGACGGTAGCGCGTCATGATCTCGCGTTTCACTGCGGTCATGAACTCGAAGTTGTATGGCCCGAGACCGCACGTGACCCACATTTCCGGCGACGCCCAGTGACGTCGCGGCTGGCCATCGGCCGTCACGTGAATCCAGTCGGGATGCGCCTGTTGCGCGTCGTCGTAGGTGGCGTGAGGATCGGTCCGCGCAATCACGATCATGCCAAGCTTGCGGCAGCCGGCTACGAGCTCGCCAAACGCGTCACCCGCGCCGAGCCACGCGCTGCGATGGTGCAGCGGAATCATTGTCGGGTAATAGGCCACGCAACCGCCGGCGCTCAGGCACACCGCGTCGGACTTCGTGCGCTTGAAATAGTCGAACCAGAATTGCGGATCGAACTTGCCTGGATCGTCCTCGACGAGGGTGAGCTGTGCCCAGCGCATCGGCTTGTCGACCCACGATGGAGCGGCGCGCGATGCGATGCCTGATGGAGACGTACCGACTATCTCGGCAGCAATCGCCGAGCGAAGCGTGAGTTCACCGAGCGCGGCGACGGCGCCAGCGACGGCGGTCGTTTTCAGGAATTCACGACGTGTCGTATCGGACATGCAATGTCTCCATGCACCACTGTGTTCTGCGTCGGTCAGGGCAGCGCGCCGACGCGAGGCCAGCCATCCTCCCACACCATCGTCGAGATCTGGAGCGCCGAGCCTCGGCCCAGACCCGCACCGTAGTAGGCGTGGAAGAACAGGTAGTCCGTCTCGGCATCCCGCAAGACGGCCTGGTGTCCTGGACCACGCCACGTCGGCGTCGTCGCGGCGATGACGAGCGAGCCGCCACCATCGGTCATGCGGATTCCGTCCTTGTCGACATACGGGCCCGTGATGTCGCGCGAGCGTCCCACGACGACGTTGTAGGTGCTCTCCGCACCACGGCAACAGCGATCGAACGAGACGAAGAGGTACCAGTAGCCCGATCGGTGGATGATGGTAGGCGCTTCAACGGAGCCGCCGATCGGTTGCGCGCGCGGGCGGCTGCTCAGCGCGTGCACTATCGTATCCGCGCTGGACGGTTTTCCCGTTGCGGGATCGAGGCGCCTCATCTTGATGCCGCCCCAGAAGCTGCCCCATGTCAACCAGACCTGCGTCTCGCCCTCGATCACCAGGTTCGGGTCGATCGCATTCCAGTCGTCAGTCTCCTGGTGGGAGCGCACCACCATGCCTTCGTCTACCCATTTGTAATCCGTGCTTGCCGGATCGAGGGTGCGGTTCGTGGCCAGTCCGATTGCGGAGTTGCGGCTACCGAACGACGACACTGCGTAGTAGAGATGGTACTTACCGTTGAAGAACGAGATGTCGGGCGCCCAGGCATTTTGGCCGAGTGGAATTTCGCGGCGCGCCCAACTGGGGAGCGCCGAGAGGGCGAAGCCGGCGTCTTTCCATGTTCTAAGGTTCGTTGAGGTTCGGATGGGGATCACGCCCTGTCCGGCGCGACCGCCAGTGGAGAACAGGTAGTACGCGTCGCCAGCCTTGATGACGGATGGATCGTGGACGGGGCTTACGTCGCCGTCGAGTGCGAGCACTCGCTGAGCGACGACAGGGGCGGTTACGAACAACGTCGCGGAGGACGCAAGGGCGAGGGCGATCAGGCGGTCACGTACACGCATTGCTGCCCCGTTGCTTTCCGTGGCGTGCCTTCAGGGCGGGCACCCCGGTGTCGCCGCCCAGCGGACTTGGCTCACTACCCGCCCTTCTCTTGTCGCGCGGCCTGGTCGGCTCGATTCAACCTTGCGCGAATTGGAACGTTCTGGCAATCCCAGCGAGCGCCTTTCGCACGTGGAGGGGGGCGCCAGGGGAACCGGCGGGGAGACGTACGACCAGGTTGACGTCCCGGTGGCTTGTTTCCGCAAGGCTATCTGGCACCGGTTCCAGATACTACAGCGCACCACTTTTCGCGGAGAACAAGCCGCGCGACGTCCGCGATCGCCGGGTTAACGTTGCGTCCCAGCGTTGTGATATCTGGAGGCCGTGAGTCCGGTGCGCCAGCAACATAAACGTGCGCTGCACCAGTCGGGGGTTCTTGCACCATCTGTGTTGACACTTCTACCTTACCTAACTACTGCGGAATGTCACAATGCCACGTTCCCGGCCACGCGCCGTCCGCGTCCGGGAATCCATACCAGTCTAGCTTCCGCCCGATGGGGAGTGGCTCGTTCGGCTGATCGCGGCGAGAGGCCAGTTCGTATTCGGCGTGTACCGCCGCCACATGAAAACGATCACGTATCTCGGCGAGGTCGACCGGCTGTTCGGCACGACGGCCACGACGCGGACCTGACCCTAGCAGCAGCCCAATTACTCGGCTACTATCAGGCGCACACCAGCAGCGGAGAACACATGCGCAGATTGTCCTCGCTTCTCATGGCTGTCCTCTTCGCATCAACCGCGTGGGCGCAGTCACCTGCTGCACCAGGCCGGCCTTCGGTCCACTGGGAGGAGCTGACTGCCGCCGACTTTCGTGATGCGATCAGGCGCGCGCAGGGCACTTGCCTGCTCCCCTTCGGAATCCTGGAGAAGCACGGGCCACACCTCCCACTCGGCAACGACCTGCTCAACGTCCGTTACGTCGCGATCAACGCCGCCCAGCAGGAATACGCGGTGGTGTTTCCCGAATATTACTTCGGCCAGATTTTCGAGGCGAAGCACGAACCGGGCACTGTCGCGTACAGCCGCGGACTACAGCTCCAGCTGCTGCAGGAGACGACGGACGAGATGTCGCGCAATGGCTGCAAGAAGATCATCATCGTGAATGGCCACGGTGGCAACAACAGCCTGCTGCCCTATTTCGCGCAGACGCAGCTCGCGGCGCCGCACGACTATGTTCTGTACGTGGAGGGGTTGGCACGCAGCGGACCGGGCGAGCCGGCACACAAGTCGAACACGGCGACGGACATGCACGCCGGTGAGAGCGAAACATCGATGAGCATGGTCGCCCGCCCCGACCTGGTGCATCTCGATCGCGCGTCCCAGGAATCAGGTGGCGATCAAGCACGCCTGAAGCTGCCGAACGGTTTGTACACCGGCATCTGGTGGTACGCGCGATTTCCGAACCACTATGCCGGCGAAGGCGCGGTCGCGTCGCGCGAGCTGGGGGACTTCGAGGCGAAGACGTGGATCAATGCCATCGTGCAGGCGATCCGCGCCGTGAAGGCGGACCAGGAGAGCCTTCGTCTTCAGAACGAGTTCTACGAACGGAGCAAGCACCCGCTGGACCCCGCGCTAGCACCCGAGTGAAGAGGCAGGCTCAACGCCGGTGTCTCCGAACCGGCCAAGGCGCCTAGCGCTAGGCCCGCGGTGCACAATCGGACGCCGGCGAGTAGGGCGATCCCGATGGCACTGAGAAGTGCTCCGCGGCCCCAATGAGTGCTGACGTGGGTTGGTCTCCGCGGTGCGACAGATCAGGTCGTCGCAGGTGGCTCTGGGAACTCCGTCTCAACGGGTGAGGAACTAACCCACGCCAAGATCGGAGGCCAGCCCAGTCACAACTTCTCACCAGACGAACCCGGGATGGAGGATTGATGGACGGAGCGCAACTGAAAGCGGTTCAGAATCCCCTCAAGGAGAAGTACCGCAACGATCCACGATCGGCGATGGTGACTTTGCGAGCGGAGGGTCATGCCGTTGGCTTGTCGTGCAAGGTCGCGACCGGCAAGGCGTTGGTCGAAGCGGGTCTTCACCCCGCAACCGGCGGAGATGGAACGGCAGCATGTTCCGGTGACATGCTCTTGGAGGCGCTGGTGGCGTGCGCGGGGGTGACTCTTCGAGCGGTAGCCACTTCTCTTGGTATCGACGTTCGAGACGCCAAGGTTACAGCTGAGGGTGATTTGGATTTCCGGGGCACGCTAGGAGTTTCAAAGGAAGCACCCGTGGGATTCGCCAACCTGCGATTGCGGTTTGAGGTCGAGACCGATGCTTCGGAAGAGCAGACGGCGACGCTCCTACGATTGACGGAGAGGTATTGTGTGGTTCTCCAGACCCTCCGCTCGGCGCCCCAGATCTCCGCGCAGATGACGCGGATTTCAGTCGAAGGCGCCGACTGACCTGCCGGACCCCGGAGGTCCAGCCGCTTCATACCAACTGAGCTTGGGTTTTTAGCTCGCAACAGAGACTTGATGTCCGCAACCACCCGCAGTGGAGAACTTCGTGACGAATACGGAATCGCTGCGACAAATCGGTGCCCTCTTGCTTGCGCTGGTGGGCGCGCAGGCCGTGCACTGGTTTATCACGCCGATGAGACATCCTGAGGCGAGTGCACTCCCCACTGGTCTCGTCGCGGTCCAGGCCCTCGTCGGACTCGGAGGGGCAGCTTGGCTCCTGCGCACGCGGCACTGGGCGAACTCCGGCGCGCCGGCGAGCTAACGTTCGGCAGTCGCGCACCTTCGTGTCATGGTCCCGTTGGTGTCGTACGTCGGCCGTGGGAATCTCGAGTTCAGCCCGCTCTTCGCGTCGCTGCGGAATGATCCGCGGTTCAAGGAGTTGTTGAACCAGGCCCGCCGGTGACTGACGTCCTCAAGGAACTGGAAGCGCGGGCATCACTCTTTCTTCGTAGCCTCGGCCGCGGTTCCCAACCGCACCATCCAGAGATTGGCCTGCACTTCGCGCGCCCCGAAGTACAGTGTGCATCCATCCGGGGCAATCGAGAGCGTGCTGACATCGTCCGGCTTGTACAGCAGATCACCGCGAATGGTGTCGCGCACCAGCGTCACGACGTCCTGCCGCACCAGTGTGCCACTGCTCGTGAAGTACACCACGTGGCGTGCGTCCGGCAGCCATTCGATGGGATAGCCGCGCGCGTGTAGCGGGCCGAGAGGGCGGCCGAGAGTCGAGCGTGAATCGAGTCGTCGATCATAGTGGCATATGCTCTGGCACGTGCCTGTTCACGCCGACATTGCACAGTCGCGCATCACCGCCACGCTGCCGCGCCACGCGCTGTCCGGCTTCTTCCATGCACGGCTTGGCCACATCGGGCGTGTCACCCGCGGCGTAGCGTCGGCGACGAGCGCCCTGTCGACGGTGGACGATGCAGAGTCGCGACAGACCATCGGTGATGCTCGTATCCCGTTTCGGCGACAGCACTTTCACCACCACCTGCCATTCGAGCGACAGATCGATCGCGAGGAACACCTCGGACATCCCACCGCCACCAAGTTTGCGATCGATACAGAAGCCGGTGCGGCTTTCCGGCGTCTGCGTGAGCTTTTCTTCACTGAATGCGGTGGACGTGACAACGCGAAGGCGATAACCTTTCGCCGCGCACACCAAGGCGAGTGACGCACCCGTACCTCCTCCGGTGTACTCGACGACCGTGTCGCCCGCCTTCAACCTACCATCGGCTTCCGGCCGGCCAATCATTGCCAGCGCGACGCGGTCTTTCATGCTGCCGGTCGGGTTTTCGCCTTCGACCTTCACGACGATTCTTGCACAATCCGCGGGAACGACCCTGCGCAGCTCGACGAGCGACGTATTGCCAATTGTCTCCAGGACGTTTCTGCTTACAGGCATCTGTCTCTCCGCGATGGCACGGTCATCCCAATGTCCGTTGCCTTCGGAATCGGGCACTGACGACAAGGCTACGGAAAGAATTACTTCGCGGCCATGGCAAAGAGCGAGATGTCGCCTCATGATTTACCATCGCTCCGCAAACTGATTCCGCACATCATCTCGAAGTAGGTGGGAAGCAATGACTGAGGAACTCCCGGGCCCCGGAGTAAGCCGTCGCGCCTTCGTCGGCTCAGCCGCGGCGCTTGTCGCCAGCGCGGCGCTCACGCACGAGGTTGCGGCATCTGAGCCGGAGCGCCGACGCGACCCCGCGTCGCGCGCCGACGACTTCACGATCGTCGAGGTGTCCATCGCGCAGTTGTCGGCGGGGATGGTGAGCGGCGAGTACACCGCTCGCTCGATCACGCAGGGATATCTCGATCGGATCGCGGCGCTCGACCGGCAGGGTCCAATGATGCATCACGTCATCGAGACGAATCCCGATGCGCTCGCGATCGCGGACTCGCTCGATGCGGAGCGTCGGTCTGGTCGAATCCGTGGACCGATGCATGGCATCCCCGTGCTGGTGAAGGACAACATCGATTCCGCGGATCGAATGTCGACCACTGCCGGGTCACGCGCGCTCGAGGGACATACGCCGGCGCGTGATGCGCACGTTGTCGCGCAGCTTCGTGCAGCGGGTGCCATCGTCCTCGGGAAGACGAATCTCAGCGAGTGGGCAAACTTCCGGTCGACGCACTCATCGAGCGGATGGTCGGGCAGGGGAGGACAGACGCGCAATCCGTATGCACTCGACCGGACGCCGTCGGGGTCGAGCTCGGGTTCAGCGGGTGCGGTGGCGTCCAGCTATTGCGCCGTCGCCATCGGCACGGAGACGGATGGTTCGATCACGTCGCCTGCGGCCGCCTGCTCGCTCGTGGGGCTCAAGCCAACCGTTGGATTGGTGAGTCGCTCGGGCATCATTCCCATCGCGCACACGCAGGACACGGCGGGTCCGATGGCAAGGACCGTCACCGATGCCGCCATGCTGCTGTCCGTTCTCGCCGGAAAGGATTCACGCGATGTCGCGACCAATCGAGCACCGGCGTTCGATGCCGACCACCACATGCGTGCCTTGGACGCCGGTGGGCTGAAGGGCGCGCGCATCGGAGTCGCACGGGGAAAATACACGGGATACAGCGCGCAGACCGACGCACACTTCGAGACCGCGCTGCGGGCGATGAAGGATGCAGGTGCCGTGATCGTCGATCCCGCCGACATCGCGACCGCCGGCAAGTTCGACGACGCCGAGTACGAAGTGCTGCTCTATGAGTTCAAGGCGGATCTTCAGGCGTATCTCGCGACGCTACCCACGGGCGCGCGCGCGCGCACGCTCGAGGACCTCATCGCGTTCAACCGCGCGCACGCCAGCGAGGAGATGCCGTACTTCGGGCAGGAAATCTTCGAGCAGGCCGCGAAGAAAGGCCCGCTGTCGAGCAGCGCGTACAGGAAGGCACTCACGACATGCGGACGGCTGGCGCGTGTTCAAGGTCTCGATGCCACATTCGCGCGCCACAGTCTCGATGCGATCGTCGCGCCGACCCAGGGTCCACCCGCGCTCATCGACCTGGTGAACGGCGATCCCTCGTCGGCGAGTAGCACGTCGCCGTGTGCGGTGGCAGGCTATCCGGCGATCACGGTTCCGATGGGCTATGCGTCGGGCTTGCCGCTGGGGATCACGTTCATGGGCAAGGCATGGAGTGAGGCGACGTTGCTGAAGTTGGCGTACGCCTACGAACAGGCGACGAAGGTCCGCGTGCCGCCACGCTTCCTGCCGACGGCCCAGCTCTGAACGGCCGGCCTTACCGCGCGGGAATGATCTGCGCGGCGGGGCTCAGGTTTCCCACGCGGTCCACGCCCGATACGCGGACGTCCAGAGGCAACGCGCCGCCGCTCGCCGCGATCACGGCGCCGCGATAGCTGCTCGGAAGAATTTCAGTGGACCACCCGGACGCACCACGAACCTGTACGACCCAGAGCGACGGAACCGTGCCGTTCGAGGGACGGAAGTCCACGTAGCGGTCGCCGCTCGACTGCTCGACATGAGTCGTGATCACAGGCGCAGGAAGGTTCGAGCCCGGCAGCCACGTGGAGGCCGGTGGCAGCGCTGCCTCCGCATAGGCCTCGTGCCGCAGTCGCCCGTCGAGACTGTCGGGATCCTGCATGAACACCTTCGCGCTGAAATGCACGTTCCCGGTGGCGCCGGGCTGCGCACGCGTGAGCCGGATCTGCTCCATGATCTCATCCGTGCGCCACGCGGCGGAATTCGTGAAGGCCACCTTGCCGGTGTAGTTGCCGGGCCAGAGGTGACGTCCCTGCGTGTTCTGCTGCGCCCACCACTCGAGCAGCAGGTCGTACCGCTGCTGCGGCTTGTCGACCGACCAGTAGAGCTGCGGAACGAGGTAGTCCACCCACCCTTCGTTCCACCACTTCTTCGCATCGGCGTAGAGCTCGGTGTACTGATCGAGCCCTCGCACCGACGGCGGACTCCCCGGACGCCAGATGCCGAACGGGCTGATCCCGAACCGCACGTACGGCTTCACCTTGTGAATGCCGTCATACAATTCCTTCACGAGCAGGTTCACGTTCTCTCGACGCCAATCGTCGCGGCCCAGCCTGCCCCCTTTTTTCTTGTAGCGCGCGTACGTCGATGCATCGGGGAACGGAATGTCGCGGCCGCGCTTACGCTCCCGGTACGGATAGAAGTAGTCGTCCATGTGAACGGCATCGATGTCGTACCGCCGCACGAGATCGTAGACGACCTTCTTCGTGCGCTCGCGCACCGCGGGATCGCCGGGATCCATCCAGAGATAGGAGCCGTACTTGCGCACGAGGTTCGGGTGCGCGCGGCTGACGTGATCTTTCGACGCCGGTCGCGTCTTCGAATAACGAGCGCGGTACGGGTTGATCCACACATGCAGCTCGAGCCCGCGCTTGTGCGCTTCCGCCACCGCGAAGGTGAGTGGGTCGTAGTACGGATCCGGCGCGCGTCCCATGGTGCCGGTGAGATACTCGGACCACGGCTCGAGCTTCGAGGCATACAGCGCATCGGCTTCCGGACGCACCTGGAGAATCACCGCGTTCATGCGAAGCTCGGCGACCTTGTCGAAGATCGCGAGGAGCTCGTTCTTCTGTTGATCGGACGAGAGGCCGGCGCGCGATGGCCAGTCCATGTTGTCGACCGTCGCGATCCAGACGGCGCGCATCTCTCTTGGCACGGGCGGCGGCGTTCCGGCGTCGGCCGGAGACTGCGCTACAGCGGTAACGGGGCTGAACGCCGCACAAAATGCGAGTGAGAGGATGACGCGACGAACGGACATCAGAATCTGATCAGAGGTAAACGCAGCAGCGCCCCCGGAGGACCGAGGGCGCCGTATCCACACACGCAGTAGCCCGCTGACTACCGGACCGCAGGCAGTCCGAGCACTCGCCGGTAGACGGTAAGATAGCGCGCCGCGCTCTTGTCCCAGCCGAAGTCGCGTGCCATCGCCTCCTTCATCATCGCCTCCCAGCCATCTGCGTCACGATATTGGTCAGTGGCACGCATTGCGCAGCGCATGAAGTCAGCGGGCGTGTAATCATCGAACAGGAAGCCGGTCACGCCGTCTTCGATGGTATCGGCGAGACCACCCGTGCGACGAGCCACCGGAATGGTGCCGTACCGCTGGGCGCGCATCTGCGTGAGGCCGCAAGGCTCGTATTGCGACGGCATGAGGCACATGTCCGCACCGGCCAGCAGCAGGTGCTCGAAGTCGTCCGTGAAATCCAGCTTCACCGCAATGCGGCTCGGGGCACGCTCGGCCAGCTCGGTGAGCATCGCCTCGTAATGCGCGTCGCCGTGGCCGAGGAAAACGAACTGCGCATCGAATGCGAAGTAGCCCGGATCTCCCAGAATGAGGTCGAGTCCCTTCTGCGAGACGAGCCGCGCCGTCAGCGCAAAGATCGGCGCCTGCCAGCGACTGAGTCCCGTCATGCGCTGTAGCGCGAGCCGGCACCGCTTCTTTCCGGCGAGCGCCTCGGACGAATAGCGACGCGGAATGAGCGGATCGGTGGACGGATCCCACACGTCCTGATCGATGCCGTTCACGATGCCCAGGAGGCGATCACGCAAGCCAACGAATACGCCGTCGAGACCGAACCCGCCCTTCTCCGTGCGCAGCTCGTGGGCGTGCGTGGGGCTCACGGTGATCGCGAGATCGGAGAATACGAGTCCGCCCTTGAGGAGATTGACGCGGCCGTGCCACTCCAACTGCCGGTGGTTGTAGAGCGCGGTGGGGAGGCCGATGTCGGACATCGTCTCCGCGGGGAAGTGACCCTGATAACCCGCATTGTGGACGGAAAGCACGGCGCGAATCCCCTCGTAGTACGGGTGCGCCATGAACTCGTTCTTCAGGTAGATGCTCGCGAGCGACGTCTGCCAATCGTGCGCGTGCAGGATGCTCGGCGGCTGCGGCAGGACTCGGGGGAGCGAAACGAGGACTGCGCGAGCGAACAAGGCATAGCGGCGGGCGTTGTCGGGGTAGTCCCCCGCTTCGTCGCCGTACAGGCCGGGCCGGTCGAAGTACGTCTCGCTCTCCACGAAGAGCACGCGCGGCGTGCCGGCCGCGGCCGGCACGGCAGTCTCATGGATACGCGCGATCTCCGTCCGTGGCCCAACCGTCACGGCGAAGGCGGCGCCGAGTGGTTGCGTATCCACCTTGTCGCGCACCGCGGTGTAAAGCGGCATGAACACGGTGACCGGAATGCCCGAGGCCGCCTGGTACTTGGCGAGACTGGCCACGGCTTCACCAAGTCCACCGGTGCGTGCGTAGGGCGAGAGCTCGGGCGCGAGGTGCACCACCGGGGCCGGAGAGCCATCGGGGCGCACGAGGGGGGCCGAGCGAAATGGCGCGGTGGGGGGCGGCGCAACGGGCACGTCCGCACGCCGCGTTCTGCTGCTTCGGCGTGTCGTTTCCGCCCGGTGCGGCGACCGCGAAGTGGTCTCCTCGGTGCTCGGGGTCATCGTCGCCCCATCCTCCTTGGATGGGTCGGCGTGCGCGAGTGGAGAAACGGTGCCCTGGTTTGGTACGACGATGTCCATGCGCGAACTAGCGAAGGCCTTGCTGGGGAGTGCGCCGTTTTGCAAGAAAGTCGCCCGGATGGATGGCCACCGGACACGCCGATCCGTCAGCAATGGAAGATATATAGCTGCGTCTGATGCTTCCTGATTCGCCTACGGAGTCAATCATGCCGAATGGTCGGTTAATTGTCACGCGCGATTGCAAATGTTCAGCGGTCGCTCGGTAACAATCGAGCATGTTCCGGGGGTCTGCGCGGCGCATCGCGACCATGATCGCAATGGTCGAACCCGGTGTCGTCCCAGATTGTCCCCGTGGCCAACTTAAAGATGAAGCCGCCACGGCGCGCTCCCACTGTCACCGCGCTGGAACGCACACCAGCTTAGCGATTCGTCACCGTGCCAACGAAACGCCAGCTTCGCGGTGTCGTATATGGATCACAGGCCACATCCCGCCGCAAGCCGTCGTCTCCCTCCCCCACCTTTCCATGACCAACAGGCGTGACTTCCTGAAGACCGGCGCGGCCGCCGGGGCACTCGCGTTTGCGGGGCCGGCGCTCACCCGCGCGGACGCATTCGCACAACGCGTCGCCCCGGTCGCCGACCTGCCCGCAATGGACGCAGCCACGAAGGAGCTGCTCATGGAGGCGCTCAATGCGGCCAAGCTGGGCGGTGCCTCGTTCGCCGACGCACGCATCGGGAGGTACCGTAACAATTTCGTGATCACGCGCGAGAAGCAGATCGTCAACGTCGTCGACACCGACTCGCTCGGCGTCGGCGTTCGCGTACTCGTGAACGGAACGTGGGGCTTCGGTGCCTCACGCGACCTCACGAAGTCGGGCGTCGTCGCGGCAACCAAGGAAGCGATTGCCATCGCGAAGGCCAACGTGCTTCCCGCGGCTGACCGCGTGCGCCTCGCGCTCGCAACGCCGACCCCGGACGGTCGCTACGTCACGCCGCACACGATCGATCCGTTCACGGTGCCCATCGAGGAGAAGGCCGACCTGCTCATTCGCGCCAACACGGAGGCGATGAAGGTGGACGGCGTGAAGTTCGTGAACAGCAACATGTTCTTCGTGAAGGAAGAGAAGAACTACGCGAACACGGAAGGCACCTTCACGACACAGACGGTCATCCGGACGTGGCTGCCCTTCGCGGCCACCGCCGTGAAGCCGGACTTCAGCGACTTCCAGACGCGCACGAACGTCATCCAGCCGGCCGCGCGGGGTTACGAGTACCTCACCGAAGCGAGGCCGGTCGAGAACGCGCGAAAGTGGGGCGAAGAGGCGGCCGAGAAGCTGAAGGCGAAGCCAGTCGATGTGGGTCGCTATGACCTCGTGCTGCACCCGAGCCATCTGTGGCTCACGATCCACGAGAGCATCGCGCATCCCACAGAGCTCGATCGCGCACTCGGCTACGAGGCCAACTACGCCGGCACGAGCTTCCTTGCGCCGCCGCGCGAGAAGCTCGGCAAGTTCAAGTACGGTCCGAACTTCATGAACATCGAAGGCGACCGTGACCAGGCGGGCGGCTGCTCGACCATTGGGTGGGACGACGACGGCGTGAAGCCGGAGCGCTTCCTGATCATCAAAAACGGCATGGTCAACGACTACCAGACCACGCGCGAACAGGCGCCGATGCTCGAGTGGTGGTACGACAGCCAGAAGAAGCCTGTGCGCAGCCACGGCTGCTGCCATTCCGATTCGTGGAACGACGTGCAGTTCCAGCGCATGCCGAACGTCTCGCTGCTGCCAGGAGCAAAGGAGCAGGGCTACGAGGACATCATCGCGGCGACCGACAAGGGTATCGCCATCATCGGCGACGGAAGCTTCTCGATCGACCAGCAGCGCTACAACGCGCAGTTCGGCGGCCAGCTCTTCTATGAGATCAAGGGCGGCAAGATCGTCGGCATGCTGAAGGACGTCGCCTACCAGATGCGCACGCCGGACTTCTGGAACGCGATGGACATGATCGGCGGCAAGAAGAGCTACGAAATGGGTGCGAGCTTCTTCGACGGAAAGGGCCAGCCCGGCCAGGTCAACGCGGTGAGCCACGGCTGCGTGCCGAGTCGCTTCCGCAACATCAATGTCATCAACACGGGGAGAAAGGCATGAGTGCCCCCAGGAGTCTCTTCGGCAACGGGAGCGTCATCTCGTCCGCGGACATGATGTCCCGGAACGAGGCGCAGGCATTCCTCGAGCGTGTCGTCAAACTTTCCAAGGCCGACACCATCGGTGCACAGCTCGGCGGCGGTTACACCGGCAACATCCGCTTTGCGGCGAACCGCATCAGCACGTCAGGTGGTGTGAGCAACTCGCAGCTCGTCGTGCAGTCGGGCTACGGTGCCAAGCACGCGGTCGTCACCACCGGCGACTTCACGCCCGAGGGCATTGAACGAGCGGTGCGCCAGAGCGAGGCGATCGCCAAGCTCGTGCCGGATGATCCCGAGAACATGCCGCTACTGCCGCCGCAGCAGTACGCCGACGTGAATGCTTACTTCGGCTCGACGGCGAATCTCACGCCGGCCGAACGTGCGGCGGCGGCGCATACGGCGATCGATGCGGCGAGGTCGGCGGGCGATCTCGCCGCGGCTGGCTTCATCATCGCCGGCAGCGCGTACAATGCGATTGCGTCGAATACCGGGATGTATGCGTACTTCCCGAGCACGAGCGCGAACTACCAGCTCACCGTGCGGACGAATGACGGCACGGGCTCGGGTTGGGCGGCGGCCGATCATCCGGACTGGAAGCAGATCGACTTCCGTGCCGTCAGCGATCGTGCAATCGAGAAGGCACGCGCGTCGCGGAAGCCGGTGGCGGTCGAGCCGGGCCGTTACACCGTGATCCTCGAGCCGCAGGCTGTGGGCGACCTGGTGCAACTGCTCGCCTTCTCGCTCGATGCACGCAGTGCGGATGAGGGTCGTTCGGCGTTCTCGAAGACCGGCGGCGGCACGAAGATCGGCGAGAAGATCGTCGACGCGAAGGTCAACATCTTCTCGGATCCAACCGATCCGCAGCTGCTCGGCCAACCGTGGAATGGCGAAGGCCTGCCGCTCAACCGCGAGGTGTGGATCGAGAACGGTGTGCTGAAGCAGCTCGCCTACTCGCGTTTCTGGGCGCAGAAGAAGAACGCCGGCAAGGCGGCTGGGGACAGCACTATCGTCCATCCTAACAACGGTGGACTGGGCGCGGTGAAGATGGTTGGTGGCGATTCGACGACGGAGCAGATGATCGCCTCGACGCCGCGCGGTATCCTGGTCACGCGACTGTGGTACCTGCGACAGGTCGATCCGCGCACCGTGCTTTACACGGGTCTCACGCGCGACGGCACGTTCCTCATCGAGAACGGCAAGATCACGAAGGCGGTGAAGAATCTCCGTTTCAACGAAAGCCCGCTGTTCATGTTGAACAACCTGGAGATGCTCGGACGTGCGGAGCGCGTGGCCGGAACAGAGGCTGGCGGCAACGTGGTCTTTCCGACGATCAAGGTGAAGGACTTCAACTTCACGTCGCTGTCCGACGCGGTGTGATTTTTCGGGTGGTCGCTAAGGGTGCGATCCCACATCGGGGTCGCACCTTTGTCGTTTGTTGGCTTGAGTTGAAGAAACGTTGATCGTTGGCAACGCGGATTTCCGCGGATCATGCGGATCTCCGCGGATTGTTCCTCTCGCATGCTGCCTGGTGTTCGCCGAGCCCTCGGCGGCAACTGCTTTGATGTGAAGCGATCAATCTGCGTAGATCGATTGGAGATCCGTGTAGATCCGCGTTGCCAACGAACAACCAAGAACGAACAACATTTGTAACTAGCCTGCACTAGATGCTGATATTTCAACCGTTTCGAACATTTATGTGTCGAAGTGTAAGACCGCGGTCCAAACAGTCCGAATCCCACCCATCGCGTCCCCGATGCGCCTCCGCCTCGCCACTGGCCTGAGCCTCGCGCTCCTTGCGCCGGCTGTGCGCGCCCAGCAGCCCGTGCCGAACACCAGCGCGCCAACGCGCTCGATGCGCGCTGTTCGCCGCACCACACCGATCGTCATCGACGGAAAGCTCGACGACGCCGCATGGATGACCGCCGAGCCCACGGGCGACTTCATTCAGGCGTACCCCAAGCCCGGTGCACCGGCGCCCGATCAAACGCAGGTCCGCGTCCTTTACGATGACGACGCCATCTATATCGGCATCCGGATGTTCGACGCCCACCCCGATTCTATCGCAGCCGGCCTCGCGCATCGCGACGCGACCGCCGCAACCGGCATCTACTCCGATTGGGTCCACCTCGTCATCGACTCATACCACGACCGTCGCACCGCATTCCGCTTTTCCACCACACCGCGCGGAGTGCAGAAGGACGTCTACACCTTCAACGACGGCAGCGAAGACGTAAACTGGGACGCCGTCTGGGAGGTCGGCACGCGCATCGACTCGCTCGGATGGGTGGCGGAGTATCGCATTCCACTCAGCCAGCTGCGTTTTGGTGGCGATTCCACGAGCGGACGCGTGTGGGGCTTCCAGGTGCAGCGCGATATCGCGCGTCGCAACGAGCGCGACACATGGACGCCGTGGACCCCGCAAGACGGCGGATTCGTCTCCCGATTCGGCGACCTCGTGGGACTCCAGGGCATCCGTGTGCCAGAGCGGCTCGAGATCACGCCGTACGTCAGCTCCACGGTCACGCGCGCGCCGGGCGATGCCGCAGATCCGTTCTACGACAAGACGCATAACAAGCCTTCGGTCGGCGGTGACTTGAAGTATGGATTGCCTGGTGGACTGACGCTCAGTGCAACGGTGAACCCGGACTTCGGACAGGTCGAGGTCGATCCCGCGGTCGTCAACCTCTCGGCATTCGAGACGTCATTTCCCGAGAAACGACCCTTCTTTCTCGAGGGAAGCGACGTCTTCAGCTTCGGGCAGGTGGTGCGACAGAACGACTACGGCGGACAGACTTTCCTCTATTCCCGCCGCATCGGTCGACAGCCGCAACTCGGCGTACCTGACGGAACGCTCTTCGCCGATGTGCCGATACAGACGACCATTGCGAGCGCGGCGAAGGTGACCGGGAAGAGCGGTCCCTGGACCGTCGGACTGCTGGATGCAGTTACCGCCGAGCAGAACGCACAGATCCTGACGACGTCGGGACTTCGCTACGATCGGCCGATCGAGCCGCTCAGCAACTATTTCGCGAGCCGACTGAAGCGCGACTTTCGCGACGGCGCGACCACGGTCGGCGCGATGCTCGAGCGCACGAACCGTTCGATCAGTGGTGACACGGTGTTTTCGCCGCTCCTTCGCTCCGACGCAACGTTCGGCGGCATCGACTTCGAGCACGACATGGCGAAACGCGCATGGATCGCGAGCGGGTTTGTCGCGGGCAGCCGAGTGGCGGGAAGTCCGCACGCGATTGCGGCAACGCAGCGGGTGAGCAACCACTACTTCCAGCGTCCCGATGCCGCAGCGCTCGGGCTGAGCTACGACACGACGCGTACGTCGATGCAGGGCTACATCAGCGAGCTGGCGCTCCAGCGCCAAGGGCCGACCTTCGGGTCGATCGCGGTGAAGGCGAGCAGCCCGGGGCTCGAGCTCAACGACCTCGGCTTCGAGAGCCGGACCGGATACAGCGCGGTGTCGACGCTGATTGGTCGCCAGGATTTCAAGGCGGGGGCACACCTGAGCAGCTGGAACGCCTTCGTCTTCGAGAACGATGCATTCAACTATGGGGGAAGGGGAATCTTCCACGGCTATGCGGCGCGTACGAACACGACCTTCCTCAATCTCTGGACGGCAGGCGGCGGAATCATCTACACCGCCGACTCGTACGACGACCAGCTCTTGCGCGGTGGACCGGAGGGCAGACAGCCCTATGTGTGGCAATACGACGCGTACGTCACGACTGACTCACGTCGTCGTTCCGTGCTCGGCCTCAATGGCTCCTTTGTGCACGACAAGCTCGGTGGCGAGTACACGTCGATCGGCGTAACCGAGGACGTGCGGCCGAGCTCGAACGTGCACGTAAGCTTCTCGCCAACGTGGAGCCGCCTTTATGACACCGAGCAGCTCGCGCGCACCGTGACTGATCCGCTGGCGACGGCAACCTATGGCCACCGTTACGTTCTGGCCGCGCTCACGCAGTACACGCTGTCGCTCGACACGCGCATGGACATCACCATTTCCCCGACACTGGGCTTCGTGATGTACGTGCAGCCCTTCGTGTCATCCGGCAGCTACAACGACTACAAGGAGCTCATCGCGCCGGGCACGTATTCGTTCGCGCGCTACGGGATGGAGCGCGGCACAATCACGTACGACGCCACCAACTCGCGCTACGTCATCGATCCCGACGCGGCTGGCTCGGCGCCGTCGTTCACGATCAACCAGCCGAACTTCAACGTGCGCTCGCTGCGCGGGAACGCGGTGCTGCGCTGGGATTATCGCCCGGGGTCGTCAGTGTACGCGGTGTGGCAGCAGCAGCGGAGCGACTTTGCGCCGATCGGGGAGTTCGACGGGCGGCGGGACGTGGGCGCCATTTTCCGGACGGTGCCGACGAATGTATTCCTGGTGAAGGCCACCTACTGGATTGGCAAGTAGGGCCACTGTTCTCGTCTAACAGCGGAACCGCGACGACAGCCCGGATTCAGCCGGTCGTCGCAACACTGGTTGTTGAAGG
>DAIUFP010000044.1:0-27711 GCA_036844565.1 Gemmatimonadaceae bacterium
CATCGGCACGCCGGCGTTCTTGGCGTGCGAGATGGCTTCGATCGTCTGCGGCATGACCGCGTCGTCCGCGGCCACGACGAGAATGACTTCGTCGGTGACCTGGGCGCCGCGCGCACGCATGGCGGTGAAGGCTTCGTGACCCGGCGTATCGAGGAAGGTGATCATCCTCCCGCCGGGTAGTTCGACGTGATAGGCGCCGATGTGCTGCGTGATGCCACCGGCCTCGCCCGCGACGACATTCGCCTTGCGGATGAAATCGAGCAGCGACGTCTTGCCGTGATCGACGTGACCCATGATCGTGACGATCGGGGGCCGCGACACCAGCTCTTCGGGCAAGTCAGCCGCAACGGTGCCGACTTCCTCCGCCTGATATTCGTCCTCGCGGACGGCCTGGAAGCCGAACTCGCCGGCGACGATCTCGATCTGGTCGAAATCGAGTCGCTGGTTGACGGTGATCATCAGCCCGAGATTCTTGAAGGCGAAGCCGACGATCTCCGTGGGCGACACTTTCAGGATCTGTGCGAGCTCGCTCACCGTAATGAACTCGTTGACGCGGACGAGCTTCTTCTCGCGCTCGACCTCGGCCACGCGCATCGCTTCGGCCTCTTCGCGAATACCACGGCGATCGACGCGACCGCCACGCGTGGGTGCGCCACGCATGGAGGCCATCGTCTTCGCGATGTTCGCATCCACGACTTCCTGATCGACCGAACCGCGCTTTCCCTTCTTGCCGCGAGCGCGCGACGCGGCGCCACCGGCACCAGCTGCCGCGCTAGGCGGATTGCCGGAGGGCGGACCGCCACCTACGGGCGGCCTGCTGCGATCGTCGCGACGCGTTGGACCGCCGAAACCGCCCGGTGACGCTGAGGCCACGGGGCGGGGCGGAAATGGCGAGCCGGACGACACGGAACGCGGGCGCGGTGCGCCCGGTGTGATTGGGCGCGGACGCGGGCGATCGCTTCCGCCACCGGCGGACGCGGGAGCCGACGGTACGCTCGGACGCGGCATCTCGATGCGCGGTACCGAAGGCGGCGGCGCGGTGACGACCGCACTGGGCGCCTGCTCCGGCGACGTCGCTATCTCTTCGCGAACCGGCTCCTGTCGTGACTCCGTTTGCGCGCGTTCCTCCGCCGCGCGGGCGGCGGCGATTTCCCCGGCCCGCGCGGTGGCGGCGGCGGCCTCGGCGGCTTCGCGCTGCTCGCGTTCCGCGCGCTCTGCTGCATGCGTGGCCACGACCGCATCGGTCGCGGCCTGTTCGGCGGCGGCGACTTCTGCTGCCGCTGCCACGTCAGCCGCCTTGCGACGGCGACGGACCGGCTCGCCAACCGCTGCCTCGGGAGCGACGACTACGGTCGGTTCCGGGACCGGCGCGGCGGCGGCGGCGGCGGCGCCGCGACGGCGCCGTGCCGGTGTCGGTGGCGCCGCCTGCTTCTGGGCGCGGTCACGCTTCTCGCGCTCCCATCGGGCGCGAACACGCGAGACCTGATCGTCGGTCAACGGGCTCAAATGACTGCGCACCGGAACATCCATTTGGCGAAGCAGACCCTGCACTTCGTCAACGGGAATCCCGAATTCGACAGCCATGTCAGTTACGCGAAGCTTGCTCAAACTGCCTCCTGTGGGGCTCCCTCGGAGCCCGACTCCACCAGATCGCGAATGCCTTTCGCGAGCTGTCGATCCACGATTCCGACGACCGCGGTGGTCTCACGCCCCACCGCACCGCCCAGTTCGGCGGCACTTGGTACCTCGACGAATCTAACGCGCCTGGCATTCAGGAGCGGGACGATCTTGTCCAGACTGTGGCGCGACGCATCCATTGCAACAATCGCGAACGCCACCTTGTTCTTCTTCGCGCCTTCGCGCACCTGCTCCACCCCGATCACCGCACCGCGACCTCGCACGCCGAGTCCGACCAGTCGAAGGAGCTTTGCGTGGTCCATCGCGGAAAGGGTCACGGCGCAGCGCCGTCCTTTTCCGGCACCTTGCCCTCATCGGACGCGGTGTCTTCCGTCGTGAGCTCGTCGAGGAAGGCGATGATGCGATCCGCTTCCTGCGGCGCGATACCGGCGAGACGCAGGAAATCGTCGCGCTCGAGATCGATGATGTCGTTGAGCGTGCGGTATCCCGCCTCGTTCAGTACGGCGACCGTTCCCGGGTTCATGCCTTCGAGTTCCGAGAGGGCGACATCTGCCGCCTCTTCGCGCTCGACTTCGCCAGGGAGCGGCGCGAACAGTTGCTCGCCACCGCCCTTCTCGAGCCACTCGCGGCTCGAATAGAGGTCGATCTTCCAGCCAGTGAGCTCCGAGGCAAGTCGTACATTCTGACCATTGCGTCCGATCGCGAGCGACAGCTGATCCTCGTCGACGACGGCCTGGATGGTCTTGCTGACGCCATCGCTGAAGACACGGGCGACCTTCGCCGGCGCAAGCGCGAGTTTCGCGAAACGCTCCGGATCGGACGACCACGGCACGATGTCGATGCGCTCGCCGCCGAGCTCGTTGACGACGGTTTGCACGCGCGAGCCCTTGAGGCCCACGCATGCGCCCACGGGATCGATGCTGTCATCGCGGGAGAAGACCGCGATCTTCGTCCGGCTGCCGACTTCGCGCGCAGTCGCGCGAATCTCGACGATGTTCTGCTGGATCTCCGGCACCTCGAGCTTGAACAGCGCCTTGACGAACAGGCCGTCAGCGCGGCTGAGGATCAGGCGCGGTCCCTTGGGCGTCTCCTCGACTCGCTTGAGGACGGCGCGAATGGGCTCGCCCTGATGGAAATGCTCGCGGTGGTTCTGCTCGCGGTACGGAATGATGGCTTCCGCCTCGCGGAATTTGTTGAGCATGACGACGAGTTTGCCGCGCTCGATCTGCTGGATCTCGCCAGAGAGGAGATCACCGACACGCGACGCGAACTCGTCGCGGATCTTGGTGCGCTCGCCCTCGCGAACCCGCTGGATGATGCGCTGCTTGGCGGCCTGGATGGCGGCTCGGCCGAAGACGCTGAAATCGAGCGGCTCTTCCATGACGTCGCCGGCCTCGAAGCCTTCGTCGAACAGCTTCGCCTCCTCGATGGAGATCTCGCGGGCCGGATCCTCCACGGTGGCGACCACTGTCTTGAGGACGGTGATCTTGATCTCGCCCTTCGCGTCGTCGATCTCGACTTCAGCCTGGACGGTGGGGCCGTACTTCTTGGCCAGCGCGGCCATGAAGCCGTCCTGGAGAAGCCCGTAGAGCTCCGCCCGATCGAGCTGCTTGGTGTTCGACAACTCGCGGAACGCCGCCAACATCTCTGCGGAACTGACCATCCAAAACCTCGCTGAGAAGGATCGGCGTTTCAGCCCATCCGTGACCTGTCGTTATGAAAAGCGAAACGCGAGTCTCGCCTCCTTGATTGCGCTGAGAGGAATGCTCTTCGCCTCACCGCGCTCCGGCCGAAGCGTGACCGAGACCTGCTCGTCCTCGCCATCTACCGAAAGAATTTCGCCTTCGAGTCGTCCGCCGAAGTCGGGCGTGAGCACGCTGGCCCGCCGACCGACAAACCGCCGCCACTCGGCAGGCGTCCGCAAGGGACGCTCACCAGGCGACGACACCTGAAGTACATACTGATCTGACACGAGCGCCCCGCCATCCAACCGCGCCTCGAGTGCACGCGAGGCGCGCGCGCAGTCGTCGACGGTCACCTTCTGACCATCACGCCGATCGATGCGGACTTCCAGCACCGGGCGCGAGCGCGTGCCCCCTTGGCGAAGCTCGACGAGATCAAAAGAAACCGCGTCAAGCTCTTGTGTGACAACACGTTCCAGCTCTTCGTTCATGTTGTCTCTAGGGACCGTCTGGCAATAAAAAAATGTGGGGAGCATCCCCCACATTCTGTGGCCGCCCGTGAGGGCGGTCACAAAGACAAACTATCGCCGCGCCCGGACTGGGTCAAGTTGGAGGACAATGGAAGAGCGTACCCGGTACGATGTACCCTGTACCGGGAATGGCATAAAAGCCACGGGGAACAGTGGACGCTGGTTGCCCGATACTACCTCTCTACTGCGTGCTGAGTACGCCCTTGGCGCAGATCTGTCCACTGTTCCCCGTGGCCAATATGCCATTCAGCGTACACAAGTACGCCGTACCCAGTACGCTCTGCAGTTTTCACACTCTCGCGAGTATCACCCCCAGTTGCCGCCCGGCGTCGCCGGCACGGTGGGAGTAGAACCGGTCGTTGTTGCAGCGCGTGCACTGATCACTAATTGAGATGGCCTTCACGCCGAGGGCTCGAGCATCGTCAACGATGATTGCGCGAAGGTCCACTGTGGTTGGGCCTGCAACGCTGCGGCCCGTCAGCTCGCCGTACACATCCGGGCTCACCTCGTAGCACCGGCCGCAGATGGCTGGGCCGCAATGCAGACTGATCTCCGGCGCCGGCATTCCGAGCTGGACGAATCGCTCGATCGCCCCAGACGTGATGCTCGCGGCGGTTCCGCGCCAGCCCGAGTGCAGCGCCGCGGCGGCCCCCGACGGATGCGCGAGAAACACGGGGACGCAATCGGCGACGGTCACGGCCATCGCCGTTCCGCGGTGCGGAGAAAAGTGGCCATCAGCATCGGGACCGCGCAGCCAGCCGCGCCAGCTGCCGGCGTGCTCAATAATGGCGTCCGCGTGCACCTGTGTCGCCGTCGCGAGTCGCGCCTCATTCCCCCCGACCACCTGACGCAGTGCACTCCACCGCGCCATGACTTCACGGACCGGCTCGTCGGTGCCCGTGCCGAAGCTTCCGGTACGTCGACCGGTCGTGAACGCAAGGACGCCGAGGTCGCCGAATGACTCGACGACCTCGGCATCGCTGAACAGATCAGGTAGCAGCAGACTCACTTGCTGCGCCGGTCCTCCACGCGTTCAATCTGCGCACCGAGGGCGCGAAGACGCTCGTCGATCCGCTCGTAGCCGCGCTCGATCTGGCCTACGTTGTCGATCGTGCTCTCCCCTTCGGCGCAGAGAGCGGCGAGGAGCATCGCCATGCCGGCACGGATGTCCGGGGATTCCACGCGGCCACTATGCAGCTTGTTCGGTCCGACGACGACGGCGCGGTGCGGATCACACAGCACGATGCGCGCGCCCATGCCGATGAGCTTGTCCACGAAGAACAGGCGCGACTCGAACATTTTTTCATGAATGACGATGACCCCGGTGCACTGGGTCGCGGTGACGAGCGCGATGGACATCGTGTCCGCGGGAAATGCGGGCCACGGCTGGTCCTCGAGCTTGGGGACCGCTCCGCCCAGGTCCATACGGATGGTCATCTCCTGGTCGGCCGGGATAATGAGATCCTCACCGTCCACCTTGCAGACGACGCCCAGCCGCTCGAATCCGAGCAGCGTGGACCGGAGATGCTCGACGCCAGCCTTCTCGATGGTGATCTCGGACCTGGTCACCGCGGCCAGGCCGATGAACGAGCCCACTTCGATATGATCCGGTCCGATCTCGTAGGTGCATCCGTGGAGCGGCCTGCCCCCATGAATGGTGATGGTGTTGGTGCCGACCCCCTCGATGCTCGCACCCATGGCGATGAGGAATCGCGCCATGTCCTGGACGTGCGGCTCACCGGCGGCATTGCGAAGGACGGTCGTCCCTTCCGCGGCGACGGCGGCGGCAAGTGCGTTCTCAGTGGCCGTGACACTTGGCTCGTCGAGGAAGACGTCGGCGCCTTTGAGCTTCTTCGCCTTGAGGACGAATCCTTCGCCGAGCTCGAAGGAGGCACCGAGCTGCTGAAGCGCGAGGAAGTGTGTGTCGACGCGTCGGCGACCGATGACGTCGCCGCCGGGGGGCGGCAGGGTGAGCTCTCCCGCGCGGGCGAGCAACGGGCCGGCGAGCAGGATGGACGCGCGGATCTTGCGGCAGAGAACGGGGTCGAGCTCGGCGGCGCGGACCGTCTTGGCGTGAATGGTGAGCGCGTTCCGGCTGGTCCACTCGGCGCTGGCGCCCACGGACTGGAGGAGGAGGACGAGGGTCTCGACGTCCTTGATCCGGGGCACGTTGGTGAGGTGGACCGGCTCTTCGCACAGGAGTGCGGCGGCGACGATGGGGAGCGCGGCGTTCTTGTTGCCCGATGGGCGGATGCGTCCGGCCAGGCGATGGCCTCCCTGGACGACATACTGCATTGCTGGCATGCGTTGCGTGCGAGTGGTCGGCCGCGGCGAGGTGCGCGCGGGTGTGCGAAAACATTCGGGGTGCGCGGGCGGCGTCAAGCGCCGACGAAGCTTTATGCACCCTTCGCGCCGTCGGCGCGGCGATTGACTTGGGCGCGGCGCAGGGGCTACGATGCCAGCACCGCCCAATTGCTGGCCTCGCCCTTGCAGAATCGCGAGGGCGGCGGTGTTCGAGCCGCGCGATCGAGAGGGCGAGTCGACGTGTCGCCCTGGCGGCCGACCCAAATTTCTCTCCCAGGGTGCCGATGACCGTCTTGTTCGCACGCGCGGGATCGTGGCTGCTGTTGCAGGCCGCGCATCCCGACACGGTGCTGATGCGGCAGGTAGGGCAGCAGCGGGGCTGGTTCGAAACGATAACAGCGATAGCGAGCGGGTTGATGTCGATCGCGATTTTGGTGCTGACGGTCGGCCTCGTTCCTGCTGCGCGGAATTTCCGGAAGAGCTACAAGAAGATCAGTGAGCTGCTCGACCGGGTGTATGGCGACGTCAATCCGCTCATGCGGCAGGCGAGCACGATCGCGGACAATGTGAATTACGTCACGACGTCGATCCGGACCGACGTGCAGCAGATCAACGCGACGATTGCGGCCGCGAACCTGCGGCTGCAGCAGGCAGTGGCGCTCACGGAGGAGCGGCTGAACGAGTTCAACGCGCTCCTCGCGGTGGCGCAGCAGGAAGCGGAGTCAGTGTTCGTTGCGACGGCGTCGACGATGCGCGGGGTGCGCACGGGGGCGGCGGCGCTTCACCATACGGACGAAGAGGAGGACGCGCTGGGCGCGGCTCTCCCGACGTCAGAGGAGCTCGACGATGTCTACGACGATCCCGATTCGGCCGAAGCGGGGCCCACGCGTCCGCGAGTCCGCCCGCGAAGGCGTGGATGGGCGTGACGCACAGTACGACCTGCTCACCGCCGCGCTCATTGGCGCCGCCATCGGCGCAACCGCAACTCTTCTCCTCCGACGCGGCCCAGGTGGTGGACGCCCCGTCGCGCCGCTCCTTCGCGGCGCGCGAGCCGGCGGACAGGCCGCCGCACGCGCGGGACTGGCCGGCGCCCTCTGGGCCAAGGAGCACGGCGGTGAGCTCATCGACCGCATTCCCGTCGACAGGATCGAGCACGACGTCCGCGAGACTGTGGGCACGGCGCGCGACCGCATCGATGGATTCGTCCAGCAGGAGCTCCGCGACCTCCGCCGCATGCTCCGACAGCAGCGCAAGCGGATGGGCGTCTAGCCCCTGGCGTAGCCGACTGACGGCACTGGCGCGACTCGGCGGCTTGACCGCTATCGCGCTGGCGCTCGTCGCGCTGCTCCCAACAACCGCACACGCATGGACCCCAGGCACACACGTGTACCTGGGGGACGCCGTGCTGCGGTCCCTTGCCCTGCTCCCGGCCTCGATCGCCGACTTGCTCCGCGCCTTTCCACATGACTTCCTGTATGGATCGATCGCGGCAGACACGAGCCTCGCGAAGAAGTACGTCCCGACCGGCCGGCACTGTCACTCCTGGGCGGTGGGCCTCGAGATCCACGGTGCCGCCAAGGACGACTCCATGCGCGCCTTTGGTCTGGGGTACCTCGCGCATCTCGCGGCGGACTCCATCGCGCACAACCACTTCGTGCCAATGCAACTCGCCGTGACGGCGAGCACGTCGTCGCTGGGGCATTCGTACTGGGAGAGTCGATTCGAGACGCACCTCGGCTCGGCGTGTGCGCGCCAGGCGCGTGATCTCATCCTGCTCGACCATTCCCGCGCCGACGGGCTGCTCGATCGCATCCTGAGCCCCACGATCTTCAGCACGCAAACCAATCGCCGCATCTTTCGCGGGATGGTGCACGCCGCCGACAGCGAGGGATGGCAGCGCATCTTCAGCCTGATGACGGAGAACAGTCGCTGGGATCTCGCGGACATCGAAGTCGGGCGATACCTGGAGCATTCCTTCGATCACATCATGGACCTGCTGGCGCGCTTCGATCGTTCATCGTCCCTGAAGCTCGATCCTTCGGGCGACGATGCGCTACGTCGCGCGAAGCAGGTTCGAAAGGAAGCGATGCGCTATGGTGGCTCGGCGCACGTACGCGAAGAAGCCGAGCGCGCGTTCGGGTTGCCTCGCGCGCCACTGGGCTACAGCGCGAAGCTGTCGCCCGTCATTTACGAGGCGAGCCGCTCCGCGAGCAACTGATTCAACTTCCGCGGATCCGCGCGTCCCTTCGACTTCTTCATGGCCGCGCCGATCAGCACACCCTGCAGACGTTTCTCGCCCGAACGATACCGCTCCGCCTCGGCGGGCATGTCCGCGATGACTTCGTCGAGCCAGCCGGCAAGCAACTCATCATCGTCCACCTTGATGAGCCCTTCGCGCTCGGCGATCTGACCCGGCGGATCGCCGGTGGCCACCATGCGGGCAAAGATCTGCTTGGCCGCGGTGTGCGAGACGACGCCACCCTTCACGAGGTCGAGCAACTGCGCGAGATCGGCCGGGCGAACGGGAAAGGAAGCGATGTCGATGCCGCTCAGCTTGAGCTGCGCGAGGACTTCGCCCATGACCCAGTTGGCCGCGGCCTTGGGATCACCGTGTGCGCGGGCGACCGACTCGTAATAGTCCGCGACGCGCGGGTTCGCCGTGATGACGTCGAGGTCGTACGCAGCAAGACCGTATTCGGTGGCGAAGCGTTGACGACGCGCCTCGGGCAGCTCCGGAAGATCGTGCGTCATCTTCGCAATCCAGTCAGTCGACAGGATCAGCGGCGGAAGGTCGGGCTCCGGGAAATACCGGTAGTCGTGACTGCCCTCCTTCGTGCGGCTCGGGCGCACTTCGCCAGTGCCGGCGTCCCAGAGCATCGTCTGCTGTAGAATGGTGCCGCCCGCGCTCAACACATTCACGTGCCGCTCGAACTCCACTGCGAGGGCACGTTCCACACCAGAGAATGAATTGAGGTTCTTGACTTCGGTCTTCGTGCCGAGCGCCGTTTCTCCTCGACGTCGCGCGCTGACGTTGGCATCGACGCGAAGGCTGCCCTGCTCCATGCTGACATCGCTGACGTCGATGTACTCGAGGATCTGCTTCAGGACGCGCAAGTAGGCGCCCGCCTGCTCCGGCAAGCGAAGATCGGGCTCACTCACGATTTCGATGAGCGGCGTTCCCGCGCGATTGAGGTCGATTGCACTGGCGCCGGCGTATCGGTCGTGCACCGACTTCCCCGCGTCTTCCTCCATGTGAACACGCGTCACGCCGATTCGGATGACGGACGCATCGGCACGAGCACCGATGTCGATGAAGCCCTGCGTGGCGAGCGGTTGGTCGAACTGCGAGATCTGATATCCCTTGGGTGAATCGGGATAGAAGTAATTCTTGCGCGCGAAGACCGACGTCGTGTGCACTTCGCAGTTGAGCGCGATCGCGGCGCGCGTCGCCAGCTCGACGGCCTTCGCGTTGAGCACAGGAAGCGCGCCCGGCATGGCGAGACACACGGGACACGTGTTCACGTTGGGTGGCGCACCAAAGTCGGTGGCGCAGCAGCAGAACGCCTTGGTGCGCGTCTTGAGCTGCACGTGCACCTCGAGCCCGACGACCATCTCCCACTCGGATGTATCGACGCGGCCGGTGCGGGTCACGCGAGGGCCTCCGAGCCGAGTGCGGCCTCCAACCCATACGCGGCAGCGAACATGCTCATCTCGTCGAAATGTCCGGCGATGAACTGCCCACCCACGGGAAGTCCATCGACGCGACCGATCGGCATGGACATCGCGGGCACGCCGGCCAGGTTCGCGGTGACGGTGAAAACGTCGCTCATGTACATCTCGTACGGATCGGAGATCTCGCCGAGCCGGAACGCGGTGGTCGGAGCAGTCGGCGTAAAGAGGACGTTCACGCCACTGGCGAACACTCGGCTGAAATCACCGGCGATGAGCGTTCGAACCTGCTGCGCCTTGCGATAGTATGCGTCATAGTAGCCCGCGCTCAGTACATACGTGCCGAGCAGGATGCGACGCGTGACCTCCGGGCCGAATCCTTCCGATCGGGTGTTCTCGTACATGCCGCGGAGACCATCTCCGGCGACGCGAAGTCCGTAGCGCACTCCATCGAAGCGCGCGAGGTTCGATGAGGCTTCGGCGGGAGCGATGATGTAGTACGCGGGAACGGCGACATCCGTGTGCGGCAGCGAGACGTCGCGAATCTCCGCACCGAGCGCGCCCATCCGCTCAAGCGCCCTGTCGCACAGTGCGCGGATGCGCGAGTCGAGCGACGCCGGGAAATATTCCTTCGGTCGTCCGATGACCATTCCCTTCAGTCCAGTGGCGCGCGCCGTGCGAAACTCCGGCACGACCAGCTCCGCTGACGTGGAGTCGAGCCAGTCGTGACCAGCAATGCACTCGAGCCCACGAACGGCGTCGTCTACGGTGGCGCCGAGAACACCGATCTGGTCGAGAGACGACGCGTACGCAACAAGGCCGAAGCGACTGACGCGGCCAAAGGTTGGCTTCACTCCTACAACACCGCAGAACGCAGCCGGCTGTCGGACGCTCCCGCCGGTGTCCGAGCCGAGTGCGAGCGGGACGATGCCGGCGGCAACGGCCGCCGCGGAGCCACCGGACGAACCGCCCGGGACGCGATCGGGTGCGAGCGGATTGCGTGTTGGCCCGTACGCGCTGCTCTCGGTGGACGATCCCATCCCGAACTCGTCCATGTTCGTCTTGCCGAACACGATGGCACCGGCTTCACGGAGCTTTCGCACCGCGGTCGCTTCGTACGGACTGACGTAGCCTTCGAGGACGTGCGACGCGCATGTCGTGGGCAGCGTGAGGGTCGCGATGTTGTCCTTGATCGCAACAGGCACTCCCACGAGCAACCCAGGCTCCGTCTCGTTGAGCTGCGCAATCGACGTCTTGCCCTGCTCTCGCGCTTCGTCGTGGTCGACGGACGCGAAGATGTTGAGACCCGCTCGGCCCGCGTCAACTTCATTCGCGCGTGCAATGGCGGACATGATGGTGTCGTTCGGCGCGCGATGGCCGGCCACGGTCTCGTCGCGCATCACACCGACGGACGAACACGGCGTGCTCATTCCGTCTCCGTCGACTCGTGCGACGCAAGTCGCGGCACGAGCAGGAATCCCTCGCGATGGCTCGGGGCGAAGCCATCGAGCCCGATCGCGAGCGGCAAGGGCGGTCCCGCGTCGTCACGCACCGGTGTGCCGCGAGCGCCCACGCCGATCGCTTCCTGGATTCCGGCGGTGTCGACGGCCGACAGGGCGTCCATGTGCGCGAGAATCGTGTTGAGCTCACCGACGACGGCCGCCGCGCGCTCGTCGGTGATCCCGATCCGCGCGAGCGAGGCGATATGCCGTACGTCGTCGATGGAGATGGGCATCTGTGGTTACTCGATGTCCCGCTCGAGGTTGGCCTGCGCAACGACGAGCGTCTTGCGACCAATGGTCTCGTCGTCGAAGTCAATCTTCGCCTTCAGGTCCCGTCCCGATCCGGCGAGCTCCGCGATCACGCCACTCCCGAACTTGCGGTGCTTCACTCGCGAACCGATGGCGATGATCGCGGCATCCTGCGACTCCTCCGCCTCCGTGACGGCGGCGATGCGCGTTACGGGAAGCCCCGGCCGGCGCTGCGAAGCGCTGGGCGGAAATGCGCTGTCCGCGTCGAGCCACGCTTCACGCGCAGGGTGGTCGACGCCACGTGCGCGTGAGTTGCCCCACTGGCTTCCGCCGCCGAGCGACTGCATGAACGAACGACCGGAGCTGCGCACCTTGATGGTCTTGTACTGCTCGAGCATCGCTTCGGGAATGGCCTGAAGAAAGCTCGACGCCTTCGCCGGCATGAACTCGCCATTGCGACGCCGCTCCTCTGCGTGGGTGAGGAAGAGCTTCCTTTCGGCGCGCGTGATGCCGACGTAGAAGAGTCGCCGCTCCTCCTCGAGCATGGCCGGATCGTCGAATGCCTTGGCGAGCGGGAACAGGCCGTCCTCGAGACCGGTGATGAACACCACCGGAAACTCGAGTCCCTTCGCGTTGTGCAGCGTCATCATGGTGACCGCATCCGCATCGGGACCCAACTTGTCGAGCTCCGCGACGAGCATTGCCTTCTGGAGAAAGTGGTCGAGCGGCGTGAGTCCGACCTCGCCTTCTTCATCGGACACCAGCTCCGCGGCACCCGTGATGAGCTCCTTCACGTTCTCGATCCTGTCGGCACCCTCCGGACCTTCGGCCTTGAGGTACTCGTCGTAACGGATTCCTTCGACCACCTGGCGCAACAACTCGTCGACTCCAGCTTCCCGCGCCGACTCGCGAAATCCTGCAAGCAGTCCCGCAAACTCGGCGAGTGCACCACGGGCCGCCGGGCGAATGTTTGCGACGAGATCGGGCCGCACCGCGGCCGCCAGCATGGGGACGCCTGCCTCTCGTGCCACGAGTGAGAGCTGCTCGATGGTGGTGTCACCCAATCCGCGTTTCGGCACGGCGACGGCGCGACGAAAGGCCTCGTCATCCGCGGGGTTGGCGATGAGCTTGAGGTAGCTCATCAGATCGCGCACTTCGCGTCGGTCGTAGAACCGCACGTTACCGACGAGTCGGTAGGGCACCGCCTTCTTTCGCAGCGCCTCTTCCAATGCACGGCTCTGGGAGTTGGTGCGATACACGATCGCGAAATCGCGCAGTCCGCCCTTTCCCTGTCCGCTACGCTCGGTGATCCGTTCCACCACGTAGTCGGCCTCGTCGCGCTCGTCGAGGCAGCGCGCCGCCGTCACGCGCTCACCGGATCCACGCGTGGGCCGCAGCGTCTTGCCCATGCGACCCGTGTTGGCGCTGATCACCACGTTGGCGAGGTCGAGCACTTCGGGCGTGCTGCGATAGTTCTCCTCGAGGCGAACGACATGCGCGTCCGGGAAATCCTTCTGGAAGTCGAGGATGTTGCGGATGTCCGCGCCACGCCAGCCGTAGATCGACTGATCGTCGTCGCCCACGACGCACAGGTTTCCATGTCCGCCCGCGAGATGCCTCACCAGTTGATACTGCGCGCGGTTCGTGTCCTGATACTCATCGACCAGGATGTACTTGAAGCGGCGCTGGTACTTCTCGAGCTCGCGCGGATTGCTTCCGAGCATCTGCACGGGAAGGAGCAGCAGGTCGTCGAAGTCGACAGCGTTTCCCCGGCGAAGCTCTTCGCCGTACTCGGGATAGACTTTCGCGATGGCCTTCGAGAATGGGTCCATCGCGAGGTTGGCGTACTCCGCCGGCAGCACCAGCGCATTCTTCGCATCAGAGATGGCGCTGTGGACGCCGCGCGGCGTGAACTGCTTCGTGTTGAGCTGAAGCCGCTCCATGATGCGCTTCACGACGGTCTGCGCATCGTCCTGATCGTAGATGGTGAAGGACGGCGTGCGCCCCACGAGATGCGGCGCCGCGCGCAGCATGCGCGCACCGATCGCGTGGAACGTCCCCACCCACATGCCCATGGGCGACCGGCCGAGCAGCCGTCCAATCCGCTGCTTCATCTCTCCAGCGGCCTTGTTGGTGAACGTCACCGCCAGGATCTGGCTGGGATCGATGCCGTGGTGGTCGATGATGCGCGCGAGCCGCGTCGTGAGGACGCGCGTCTTTCCCGAACCTGCGCCAGCGAGGACGAGCAACGGACCGTCGATCCGCAGTACTGCTTCCCGCTGCGCCGAGTTGAGCCCCTCGAGCAGCGTGTCATCTGTAGCAATCGCCATCAGGGTAAGATAATCTCGAACGATGCCCCGCGGTCGGTCGACGCGAGCCGCAGCGTACCCCCGTGATTCTCCTCGATGATCCGCCGCGCGAGCGACAACCCGATGCCCCACCCGCTGCTCTTGGTCGTGAACCCGGGCTCGAAGATGCGACCGCGCAACTCCCTGGGAATGCCGGGTCCGTCGTCGGAAACGGTGACCCGCGCGCCACCGCCCTCGCGGTACGCCGTCGACAGCAGGATGCGACCGCCGCGTCCGGCAAGGGCATCGACCGCATTCTTCACGAGCACCTCGAGCGACCACTCCAGCAGCACGGCATCACCTCGAACCGTGAACGGCGACTCGGGGGGCGTGACCCCGATGATCACGGCGTGCTTCAGCGTCGGAACGCGCTGGCGGAAGTAGGAGGCAAGTCGCTCAACGAGCGCGGCAACGTCGACCGTGTCGCGACGGGGCTCTCGTCCAATGCGCTCAAAGCGGTGCGCTACACGGTCGAGACGGACGAGATCGGCCTGCATCTGCGTGAGTGCCGACTGGGTGGGCTCGTCCACACCGCGTTCCTCGAGCAGCTCGATCCAGCCACTGAGACTGGAGAGTGGAGTGCCGAGTTGGTGGGCCGACTCGCGGGCCATGCCGGCCCACACTCGCTCGCGCTCCGCGTGACCGCGGGTGCGGACGATGTACGCTGCCGCCAGGACGAGCACGAGCGCGCTTGCGGCCTGCAGCGCGGGAATGATGTGCAGCCAGCGGATGATCGGCGGGTTGCCATAGTGGATCTGACCGACGATGGAGTCGACGACCGGTGGATTCTGGCGGTCGAGGTCGCGGATGTAAGCGCGCAGCAGCGAGTCATTGTTCACGATTTCCGCGGCGATGTTGGCGCTGCTCGTTGGGACGCCAGCGCGATCGGTGACCACGAGCGGAACACCCTCTTCCCGAATGCTGCGCGACAGGTCGAACAGCGCCTGCGTCGATGCACTCTCAGTGGTGTCGATCTGGGCGCGAAAGACGCGCGCATACATCTCACTCGTGCGCTTGCCCTCACCCTTGAGATCTCGCACGACCTGTTGCGTAAAGACGATGTACGACGTGAGCAGAAGCGCAAAGAGGAGCCCGACGGTCAGCTCCGGCACGCCCCGGCGCATTGGGCTACGCCAGCCGGTCGGTCCCTACGTACTTCCGCAGCGCTTCGGGAACGATCACGCTGCCGTCCGCCTGCTGGTGAGTCTCGAGCAGGCAAGCGATGGTCCGCGGAAACGCGAGTCCCGAGCCATTCAGTGTGTGCACGAAGCGCGGCTTCTCACCGAGCGCGGGGCGATAGCGGATACCAGCGCGCCGTGCCTGGAAATCGGTGAATGTGCTCACCGAGCTCACCTCCAACCATGCTCCGACACCAGGCGCCCATGCCTCCAGATCGTACGTCTTCGCGCTCGAGAATCCCGTATCGCCGGCGGCAAGCAACGTCACGCGGTATGGAATTCCCAGCTTCTGCAGCATCTTTTCCGCGTGGCCGAGCAGGAGCTGCAACTGCGCCTCTGAATCCTCGGGCGCGCAGTAGCGTACGAGCTCCACCTTGTCGAACTGGTGCGTGCGAAGAATGCCCCGCGTGTCCTTCCCCGCCGATCCGGCTTCACGACGAAAGCACGGCGTGTAGGCGCAGAACGCCTTTGGCAGCTGGCCGGGCTCGATGATCTCGTCGCGGTACAGGTTGGTGACTGGGACTTCCGCGGTGGGGATGAGGAACAGGTCATCGCCGGCGATCTTGTAGGCGTCGTCCTCGAACTTGGGAAGCTGGCCCGTGCCCGTCATGGTCGCGCGGTTGACGAGCAGCGGCGGCCACACTTCCTCGTAACCGTGCTCGTCCACGTGACTGTCGACGAAGAAATTCAGGAGCGCGCGCACCAACCGTGCTCCCTTGCCGCGGTACACCACAAAGCCAGAGCCGCTCACCTTGGCGCCGCGATCGAGATCGAAGAGACCCTGGGCTGCCGCGATGTCCCAGTGAGGCTTCACACCTTCCTGCGCGCGCGGCGTGCCCCAGCTTCGCACGACCTGATTGTGCGACGCGTCGCCGGCGGGAACGTCAGGCAGCGTGACATTCGGCACCTCCATCACGATGCCGTCGAGCGCCTGTTCGACGCCGGCCAGTTCCGCATCGAGACGACCGATCTCCTCTCCGAGGGCTCGGCCGTGGGCGATCAGGTCCGTGGCGTCTTCACCGCCCTTCTTCCGGCGTGCCACTTCCTGCGACGACACGTTGCGCGCCGCCTTGCGCTCTTCCACCGCCTGGATGAGCAAGCGCCGTTCCCGATCGAGCGCCTCACACCGGTCGAGTTGCGGCGCGAGCGCGCCAAGGGCGCCGCGCCTGCGCATGGCCTCACGCAGATCGTCGAGACGCTCGCGGATCAGTCGAGCGTCGTGCATTAGCGCGTGGGCACCGAATCCGCGACCACCTGCCGATAGCCGCAGTTCGGATCGACGACGGCGCGCACATACATGCGACGCGCGTTGACGTTCACGCTATCCACTACGAGCTTTGCGTAGATGAGCTGCGACGTGAGGATCGTGAGGTTGTAGCTGCTGTAGCATGCCGTCGCATCCTGCAGCTCGACCGCGAGCACCGCGCCCGGCACGAGCGTTCGTGCGCTCAGGGTGTCGTAGCCCGTCGCCGGCACTTCCCTCACGGTGTCGAAACCGCCCGTGACCGCCTGAAGCCCGACCCGCTTGCGTGTGCCTGCCAGCGCACCCGCGACTACGCGCACGGGCAACACCACAGGCCGGTTGCTCGCATCGAGGTCGAAGGCAATGTCGAATGCGAACGACGCATTCGCGTGGCTGACGCCTGTCAGGAAGGTCAGCGCGGTTGGTACGGACGCGGTGGCACCGGTGATGGCGTAGACGGTGCTGCTGGCGAGTCCACTGGCGTACGTGGCTTTGGCGAGAGTCGGGTCGCCGCAGGCGACCCCGAAGACTGCAAAAGCAACGAGCGCGACGCGCAAATGGCGGGTCGGCATCATGATGTCGCGACTGGGATTTGAGGTGATCTCTCAGGAGAATAGGTACGGACACGACCAAACTCAAGCGATTGACTTCGCTTGACTTCACTCACGTCACCCTTAAGCTTCGCAGCACTTTTCCAAGTGGAGCAGGCATGCCCAGCATTCGAGACCTTGTGAGCGCCATCAGGCGACGCGAGGGAGTGGACGCGGCCGTCGTTCTGGGGCGTGATGGCCTCCTGATCGACAGCCAGAGCGTGCCCGGCCTGGACGCTGAAGACCTCGCGGCGCAGATCCCCGCCATCATCGGTGCCGCCGACGAGTTGGGCCGCACGGTGCACGGCGGCACGCTCGTGACCGCCGTCCTCGAATACGGGGCGGGGCTTTCCATCGTGTCCGTGTTGAATGCGGACGTGATCCTGGTCGTCTTCGTGCGTCCCGACACGAACGTGGGACAACTGCTCTTCGAGCTTCGCCGCAATCGCGAGCATATCGCAGCCCTGGTCTAGTGAACGACGAACTCCATTTGACGCATGCGCTTGTCGCCGACGACGAGCCGCACATCGGCCGCATCATCAAGATGAAGCTCGAGCAGGGACCGTTCCGGGTGACACTCGCATACGACGGACGCGAGGCGCTCGAGGTCCTACACCGCGAAACCGATATCGGTCTCGTGCTCCTCGACCTCATGATGCCCTATCTCAGCGGACTGGACGTGCTGGCCGAAATGAAGAAGGATGACCGGCTCAAGCTGCTGCCCACGATCGTCCTCACCGCGGCGGGCCAGGAGCAGCAGCACCGGGCGGCCATGGAGCTTGGCGCGAGCGAGTTCCTCACGAAGCCGTTCAGCCCCAAGCGCCTTTATGCGCGCGCCGCCGAGCTTGCCGGGATCGCGACCGAGCCGAGTACCGATCCGTGACGCGTTGGGCCGTGGTTCTCGCCGGCGGTGTCGGCTCCCGCTTCTGGCCGGTGAGCACTCCCGAGCGGCCGAAGCAGCTCCTGCCACTCGCGACCACCGACCCGCTGCTCATTGACGCGCTGACGCGTCTTGCGCCGCTGGTGCCGGCGTCGCGTACGCTGATTCTCACCAACGCGGGACTCGTGGATGCCATCGCTGAGTTGGCGCCCCAGATTCCCCGCGAGAACCTGATCGCCGAGCCTCGCCCCGCGGGCACGGCGGCGGCGCTCGCCTGGGCGGCGCAGGTCATCGCCACGCGCGGCACGCGCGACGACGTGATGATCAGCATTCACGCCGACTGGTCCGTCGGTGATCCGGATGGTTTTCGCGCCTCGCTCTCGAGCGCGGCCGATGCCGCGGAGGCGCATGGCGCGCTCGTCACGGTGGGCGTCGTGCCGGTGCGACCGGATCCGGGATTCGGATACATCCATCCCGGTGAGGATCTGGGGGACGGCGTCCGCCGCGTCGAACGCTTCGTCGAGAAGCCAAGCCGGGAGAAGGCCGAGGCGATGGTGCGCGACGGGTTCCTCTGGAATTCAGGAATCTTCGTGTGGCGTGCCGGCGATTTCCTCGACGAGCTCGCGGCGCACACGCCCGAGGTGGCTCCGCACCTCGCGGCGCATCCGAACGACCTGGCTGGGTTCTTTGGCGCCGTCAAGACCTCGGTGTCGGTCGACGTCGGCGTGCTCGAGCGAAGCAGCCGCGTGCTCGTGCTCGCGGGAGACTTTCAGTGGGACGACGTCGGCACGTGGGCGGCCCTACGACGGGTCAGGTCGTGCGATGAACACGGAAATGCGCTGCATGGCGCGGTTCACGCACTCGCATCTTCCGGAAACGTCGTTCATGCGGACGCTGGCTCCGTCGTCCTCTATGGTGTATCCGACCTCGTCGTCGTCACGCGTGATGGGCTGACGCTGGTCACGACCATCGACCGCGCGGCCGATCTCAAGACGCTGCTCGATTCGCTTCCTCCACACCTCAAGTCACAGTCGTGAGCGGTATCTACCTGTACGACGACGCCTGCGCACGCACGTTCGAGCCGTTCGCCCTCACGCGGCCGACCGGCGAGATGCGCGCGGGCGCGCTCCTGATTCGAGAGCGCTGGTCACGTGCGCTAGGGATGCCGGTGGTCGGACACATTTCCTCTCCGCACCTCTCGGGGTTCGATGAGCCGGGAGCGGCGCCGGTCGTCGACCGTGGCGTGCTGCCGAAAGGCAGCTGGCTCGCCAACTCGCGCTTCGCGCCGGTGCTCACCACGCTTGGCGATTCACAGGAGGTCGTCGGTGGCGACAAGCTCGCGGCGGTACGACTCGCGCGCGACGTCGACGTAGCGGCACTCCTCGACGGAATGGCCAGCATCGGCAGCTATGCCTACGAGTCGCCCACGCGTCACGAGGTGACCACCGGCACCGGCTGGTGGCTCGAGGAGGTCTGGGACTTCGTCGGCCAGCTCGTGCCGATGCTGGAGCATGACCTTCCTCTGCTCGGCTTCGGAATGACGGGCGACGTACCCGTAGGGAGCATCCGCATCGGCGAACATCCCGTCTATGTCGCCGAGGGCGCGCAGATCGAGCCGTCGGTCTGCTTCGACACGAGCGCCGGGCCGATCCTCGTCTCCAGTGGAGCGCACGTCGTCGCCTTCACCCGCCTCGTGGGACCACTGTACATCGGTGCCGGAAGCACCGTCACCGCGGATCGCATCGCGGCATCGTCGATCGGCGATACGTGCAAGGTGCACGGTGAGCTGAGCAACACGATCTTCATCGGGCATGCGAACAAGGGGCACGACGGATTCGTCGGTCACTCGATCCTTGGACGCTGGGTCAACCTCGGCGCCGGTACGATCACGAGCAACCTGAAGAACACCTACGGCACGGTGCAGCTCTGGACTCCGGACGGCGTGCGAGAGACCGGCCTTCAGTTTCTCGGCACGCTGTTCGGCGATCACGCCAAGACGGGCATCGGCCTCACGCTGACGACCGGATCCGTGCTCGGAGCGGGCGCGAACGTATACGGGGCGGTGATGCCACCGAAGGCGGTGGCGCCCTTCTCGTGGGGTGAGTCCGGCGCGTTCGCGGACTATCGACTCGACAAGTTCCTGGACGTGGCGGAGCGGATGATGAGTCGGCGTCATGTGACGCTCACGCCTGCGTCCCGCGCACAGCTCTCCGCGTCGTACCGCGCGCGGTGGGCGGTGAGCCAATGAGAACGTGGGTCCTCGGCAGCGGCAGCGAAGGCAATGCGGTGCTCGTGGAGTGTGGGGAGAGCCGCGTCCTGATCGATGCGGGCTTTGGAACGCGCACGATCTCCGCACGCTTGAAGACAATCGGTGTTTCACCAGCGTCGATCGAGGCGTGCATCATCACGCACGAGCATGGCGATCATGTGCGCGGCGCTGCGGCGGGCGCGCGTCGCTGGGGGTGGGCGTTGTTCGCGAGTGCGGGGACCGTGAGCGAGTCCGATGAGCTCTGCGAAGCGAACTGCACTTCTGTTCAAGTTGGGGACACCGTGACGTTGTCCCGAACGACAGTGACCACATACGCGGTGCCGCACGATGCGGCGAGCCCGATCGGCGTGCGGGTGACGTCGACGTCGAGCGGAGCGAGCACCGTGGTGTGTACGGATCTCGGCCATGCGAACGACAGCGTCCGTGCGCTGTGTCGGGACGCGGACATCCTGATCGTGGAATCGAATCACGACGATGCGATGCTGCGATCGGGCCCGTATCCGCCATCGGTGCAGGCACGCATCGCGTCGCGGGTCGGACATTTGTCGAATCGCGCGAGCGCGCTGCTGACCCGCGATGTGGTGCACCCGAATCTCGCGCACGTGGTGCTCGCGCACCTGAGCGAGCGGTGCAACGATCACGGCGTCGCGCGTACCTGCATGACGGACGCCCTCGGGCGCACTCGCTTCCGCGGCATGACGACGGTTGCAATGCAGCACGGCGCGATCGGGCCGTTCCTGCCGCGCGCGTCGCGCGTTCAGGCGCCAGAGCAGTTCGCGTTCGCGCTCTAGCGGTAGAGGTAGATTGAACCACTGATGCCCATGCAAATCGGTCGAAACGATCCCTGCCCTTGCGGCAGCGGCAAGAAGTTCAAGAAGTGCCATGGCACGCTGTCGCTCTCCACCTCAGTACCCCCGCCCGAGGTTGCCCGAGCGAATGCGCTCAAGGCACTGGACATGGAGATGACCGGTCGCCTGGTGCGTTTCGCCAACGCACGGTTTGGTCCGGCATGGCTGGCGGTGGCGGTCAGCGCGTATCTCGACCCGGCAGGCACCGAGCCGACGGATGCGGAGATGGGGATTGGACTCACTGGCGCCATTCAGTTCGTGCCCGCCGGCGCCGACGGCCGGTCGCTCGCTGGTCTGTGGCGCGAGGATCAAGGGCAGCGACTCTCGCGGGACACGCGTCTGCTCCTCGACGCGTACGATGCGTCATGGCTGTCCCTGTGGGAGGTGAGCGAGGTGACGCCAGGCGTTGGTGCGCTCATGACGGACCTGCTCACGCACCAGCAACGATTCGCGTATGATGTCAGCGCCTCGAAGAGTCTCACTCAGTTCGACGTGCTGCTTGCGAACGTGCTTGAGTGCGACGGCGTGTCGTTCTTCGGCGGAGCGCACACACAACCGCTTCGACCGCGCAGCGGCGAAGCCGTGGCACAGGACGCGCGGCGGATCTGTCGGGTCCGCACTCGGCCGGTGTCGGTTGCCCGGCTGCGCGACTTGAGCATTCATCGTGCGCTCATCGATCGCTGGCGCTGGGAAGTGGACCTGATGCTCAACCGGCCCGCGCCCGTGATGCAGAACACCGATGGTGATCCGCTGCTGCTGACGACCGACGACTTCGAGCTCACTGCCCCATTTTCCGACGTCGTCGACCGCCTTCGGTCCTTGCCCGACAGCGAAGCATCCGACTTCGACGCGCGCGAGGCCGTGTTCGTGCTGACAAAGTCGGGCAACGCCACGCATCGCTCGTGGGACAACACCATCGTCGGCCGCGTCGTCGTGACAGGGCGGCGGTTGCGTATCGAGACCAATTCGACGCGCCGGGCGAATGCGTTGCGAACCTCGGTGGAGGCGCATCTGCAAGGGATGGTGCGCTTTCACATGCGTCAGGAAACGAATACGAGTGCGTTGATCGAGTCGGCGCGCGCTGGGGGTCATAAACGTGGGGCGGAGGAGCGTTACGTGATGCCGCCCGAAGCTGTGGCGGCGGTTCGCCAGTTTCGCGAGCAGCACATGACGGCGTGGCTCGACGACTCCATCCCCGCTCTGGACGGACTCACGCCGCGACATGCGGCGACGCTGCCGCGCATGCGGCACAGCCTCGACGCGCTCCTCAAGGAGTTCGACCAGAGCGAAGCGCGACTTCCCGTCGAAGAGCGGATCGACATACGGCGGGTTCGGGTTGCGCTCGGACGACCGGTCAGCGGATGAGAATTGACGTAGTCTGAAAGAGGAGCGGACGAGCCTTCCCGCAGTCCGCCGAGTGGGCGCATCGCGCCGGATGGACGCGGCGCTATACTACTGACCATGTTTGGCGACGGCGCACTGACCCTGAGGGAATTCGCGATGCGCGAGCAACTTCCGCTGGCCGCGCTGCACGACGCCATCCTGAACTTTCTGCGTCACCGTGACGACGCCGTGCTGTTTGGCGCGCAAGCGGTGAACGCGTACGTCGACGAGCCGCGGATGACCCAGGACGTCGATATTCTGTCGACGAGGGCCGCAGAATTCGCTGAGGAGCTGCGGGCGCATCTCGCCAGGGCCTTCACGATCGCGGTCCGGACTCGCGAGGTGGCGGCTGGACGCGGCTTTCGCATCTATCAACTGCGCCAGCCCAGCAATCGGCATCTGGCCGACGTCCGCTCCGTGACGGAGTTGCCTCCAACCACGCTCATTGCCGACGTTCGCGTGCCGATCGTGGAAGTACTCATTGCTCAGAAGGTGATGAGCGCGGGCAGCCGATCGGCACAGCCCAAGGGCGACACCGATCGTCGCGACCTGAAGGTGCTCCTGCTCGCCTACCCCTCACTCAAGTCGGACGACGGACCGGTGCGGATGCGTCTCGTTGCTTCGGGCGCGTCGGAAGCGATACTTTCGGAATGGCAGCGTATCGTCGCGACGCCCATTCAGTCGCCCGCTGAGGACGACGAATTCGTTGGGTAACGACCGGCCCGCAACGGGAAAGCCGCAACGAAGTAGGATCTGTCCTCAGTCGAGGAGTTCGAATCCCGCCGTCCCGAAATCCTTGTCGTAGGCGAACGCGGCCGACAATCGCTCGCGCCGCATGAGTTCGAAGGTGACCGCATCGGTGAGCGAGAACGCCTGATCGGCGAAGCGAGTCAACCACCGATCGATCGCCCCTTGGAGTAGTTCGGTGGTCGCGGCGTGCCACTCGAATGCCGGATCGGCGAGCAATGCCGAAACCGTGCGCCGCGCGGTGTCCGGCGCAATTCGGCTGACCAGGTGTCCGTGCAGCTCGCCCAACACCAGCGTGCTGCCCACCCATCGGCCGCCACCACGACGAAACCGTGTCTCGGTCGCGACCGCGCGCGCGTGGTACTGGTCCCTCGAGCTCGCGAGCGCGAGGAGCGCGCCGGTGTCGATGGCGGCGCGAGTCACTCCATCCCCCCGCGCTTCACTGGTGATTCAGCGGCATACAGGTACTCATCGTGCCGGGCGGCCAGGTCGGACGGAACGGCCGAGGCACCGTCGAGCACGCCGACCAGCGATGAGAGCGACGCGCCCGGGCGACCCTCTCCGAGTAGCTCTGCGGACAGCCGCCGGAGGGCCAATCGCAGCACGTCAGAACGGGGGATCGCGTCGCGCTTCGCCATCGCGTCGAGCATCGCCCGATCTCGTGCGTCGAGATAGACCTGGACTGGTTCGCGGACTTCCTTCGGCTTGCTCATGACTTGTTCTGCACGCTGATGAGGTGACTTAATGTATGGCTTTCATCAACCGTGTCAAGGGATTCGCTCCTTGATCTTCAGCCGTGTCGCCGAGTGCGGAACGCGCGATTTCCAAGTCGGCCGCCATTGCATGATATTTGACTATCTGACTTTCAGATATTCGGAGGTCCAATCGCAAGCACGGAAACGGGGCGGGGCGGCAAGCGTGGCATTTTGGCGCGCTGTTCGGGCGCCGGATTGGCGGCGTGCTGATCGAGCGGCCTTCTGACTTTCTCCGCGCGGTGAGCTGACCGCGATGAAGGGAGACGAAACGATCGCGACGTTAACCGAGCTTCTCGACCGGCGCGCGCTCAGGCGATTGGCCGGTGCGCAGTCCTTCGAACGCGGCGAGTACTACGCGGCTGATGGGCGAGTCACCTCGGTCGTGGAGGAAACAGGAACGCTGACGGCGAAGGTACAAGGTGCGCGCCCGTACCGTGTCAGCCTGTGGGTCGATGGCGGCCAGATGGAGTACTCGTGCACATGTCCCGTTGGCCACGACGGCGCCTTCTGCAAGCACTGTGTCGCCGTAGGGCTCACGTGGTTGCATGGGGGACAGTCGACGCAGCGCGCCACTCCGAAGGGCGGCAGCAAGCCGACCGTGACGATGCATGACGTTCGCGATTACCTCGCCCATCAGGACAAGTCGGCACTCGTCGATCTGATCGCGCAGCACGCCGCAAACGATGACCGGCTCTGCCAGCAGCTCATCATGCGGGCCGCCAAGATGGGCGCCAAGCGTCTCGACGTCTCGAGCTACCGGCGCGCCTTGGACTTGGCGATGGACACCGGCGGCTTCGTCGAATACGGCGCAGCACATGACTACGCTCAGGGCATAGAGGACGTCGTCGACTCCCTCGACGAGCTGCTGCGAGAGGGCTACGGTGTCGAAGTCATCGAGCTGGCGGAGCACGCACTCGCCGGCGCCGAAGTCGGCGTGGAATCGGTCGACGATTCGGACGGGTACATGGGCGGCGTCCTTGAACGACTTCAGGCGCTTCATCTCAAGGCATGCAAGAAGGCCCGACCGGATCCGCAGGAGTTGGCCATGCGTCTCGTGGAGTGGGAGCTTCGCACCGACGGGGACGTCTTTTACGGGGCCTCGGCGACATATGCCGGCGTCCTCGGAGCAAAAGGGCTGGCCGTCTATCGCGAGCGTGTCGAGGCAGAGTGGGCCAAAGTGCCGATACTACGCCCCGGGAGTCGCGAGACGCAGGGGTACGCGAGACGTCATCGGATCACTCACATGATGGAGACGTTGGCGCAGCAAACCGGGGATATCGAAGCTGTGGTGGAGGTCAAGAAGCGCGACCTGTCATTGGCGTACTCATATCTCCAAATCGCCGAGACGTATCGTGCGGCGCGGAAGCACGACCTGGCACTGGAGTGGGCCGAGCACGGGCTCAAGGCGTTTCCCGTACGGACCGATTCGCGCCTTCGTGAGTTCCTTGCCCAGGAATACCACCGCCGCAAGCGGCATGATGACGCGATGACGCTCATCTGGACTGAGTTCGCGGAATCGCCGACGCTCGACCGATTCCGCGTGCTGAAGAAGCACGCGACAAGTATCAAACGGTGGAAGGAATGGCGACCGAAGGCCATCGAGCTGCTCCGCCAATCGATTGGCAAGACCGTGAACGAGACGGGAAGCCGGCAGTTCGGCTGGTCTCGCCGCACAGACCATAGTGAGGTCGTCCGGATTCTCCTCTGGGAGAAGAAGATCGACGACGCGTGGCGTGAGGCAGTGGAAGGTGGGTGCACTGAGGATCTCTGGACGGCGGCGGCCACCGCGCGGCGGAAAGCACATCCGGACGACTCGTTGCCCGTGTATCAGCGCCGGATCGACCCGACGTTGGGCCGGAAGAACAACGCAGCGTATCGTGAAGCGATCGGATTGCTGAGGGAGATTCGCGCCCTGATGGTTCTTGCGGGACGCGCGGGCGATTTCGCGCCCTATGCGGCCTCGGTGCGCGCAACGCACAAGGCGAAGCGGAACTTCGTGAAGCTGTTGGACCATGCCAGATGGACGTAGCTTGAACTCGAGGACTCTGACGCGGATGGACGCGACGCGGTATTCGTGATGACGACGCCTGGCAACACGCAGCATCACTCGTGGGAGAACACCATCGTCGGCCGCGTCGTCTTGATGCAGCACCTGTTGCGCAGTTTGTCCGGGGTGTAAGCCGCGCGGAGGGGCCCGTGCGGCAACGGCTCCTATTGACGCCGATGGGGTCCCGTTACGCGCCAGCGCCCGCCCACGGCTTGATCCGCTTGAGCGCGGCCGAAAGGGTCTTCTCTGCCACCTCCGTATCGTAGGCCGCCTGGGCCCGCAGCCAGTAGCCGTTGGACAAGCCGAAAAACCGGCACAGACGCAGATCCGTATCGGCCGTGATGGCGCGCTTGCCGGCCACGATCTCACCGATCCGCTGGGCGGGCACGCCGATCTCCTTGGCGACACGGTACTGCGTGAGGCTCATCGGCCCGAGAAACTCCTCGAGCAGCAGTTCGCCGGGCGTCACGGGCTCGAGCATGCGCATGGTATTCTCCTCAGTGGTCGTCCACGATCTCAACGTCTTCGGCGCCGGCAGATGTCCACCGAAAACACACGCGGTACTGGTCGTTCACGCGTATGCTGTGCTGTCCCGCTCGATCACCTTTGAGCGCTTCCAGGCGATTGCCTGGCGGCACGCGAAGATCCGCGAGCCGGGCCGCAATCTGCGACTGCCGGAGTTTACGACGTGCGACCGGCGCGATACGTTCAAAACGATTGACTCGGCGACCGCTCGCAAGGGCCTCGGTCTCCGCGTTCTTGAACGACACGATCATGGCACAATAGCAACGTGACGCGTGATTACCGTCAAGCGTGATGGTCGAGCGCCGATTCTCAGCAATCGGGAGAGGGAGGAGGGAGTTTCGCTCTCCTGCTGTCCATCGGGCGAGGGCCGTCAGCGCCCAGATTACGACCGAAGTCAGGACTGCTCTCGTTACTCTCTTTTCAGTAGAGCCATGCCGCCCAAGTTGTGTCGTGCGATCAGCATTGCCCTGCTTCTTCCGGGACTGTTGTTATCAGGCTGCAACACGCCGTTCCGCGCGACTCCCGTCGGAGACTTGCTAAAGGCTCCAGGAACTTACGATGGCAAGCCCGTGAAGGTCGTTGGACAAGTGACTTCCGTTGTAAAGCTTCCCTTCGTCGCCGCGCGCTTTTTCACCTTGAAGGACGACACGGGTGAAATCATGATTGTCACTTACGACGAGACGCCAGTGCAGAATTCCACGACGACCGCGACTGGCGTGTTCAGCACGGTTGCCATCTCCGGAGCGATTCCAATCGGATCTCACATTACCGTAGGGCATCCGCCTGAGGCGACCGCCGAACGCCGATGAAATGTCGGCATGGATTGTGGAGACACGAACGGGGGCCAACTTGGCCCCCGTTCGTGTCTTACCGACGTAACGTTAGTACATCCCGCCCATGCCGCCGCCACCGCCACCCTGCGGGGCGTGGCTTTCCTTCTCCTTCTTCTCGACGATGATCGCTTCCGTCGTGAGGAGGAGCGAGGCGATCGACGCGGCGTTCTGCAACGCCGTGCGAGTCACCTTGGTCGGGTCGATGACGCCGGCCTGCACCAGATCCTCGTAGGTGTCGGTCAGCGCATTGTAGCCGAACTTGTCGTCCTTGCTCGAGCGAACCTTCTCGAGCACGATGGAGCCTTCGCCGCCAGCGTTCTGGACGATCATGCGGAGGGGCTCCTCGATGGCGCGACGGATGATGTCGACACCGATCTGCTCCTCGGCATCATTCATCTTGAGCGTCTTGAGGGCCTTCTGCGCGCGAATGAGCGCCACACCGCCGCCGGGGACGATTCCTTCCTCGACCGCCGCGCGCGTGGCGTGCAGCG
>DAIUFP010000045.1:0-21572 GCA_036844565.1 Gemmatimonadaceae bacterium
AACTCGTGGCTCATGTTGGCGAGGAACTCGTCCTTGAACCGCGAGGCCTGGTCCAGCTCGGCGTTGGCACGGCGCGATTCATCGAGCGCCCGGCCCAAGGTGAGTTCGGCCTCCTTCTTCTCCGTCACATCGCGCGCGACGGCATACATCAACCCGCCGGGCTGAGGCACCGATCTCCACGACAGCACGCGGTACGAGCCGTCCTTATGCTGGTAACGGTTTTCAAATTGGAGAACTTTTTCACCGGCGACGACCTGCCGCTCGACCTCGTGGATCGTGGCGGCGTGGTCGTCGGGATGCACACAGTCGAGGAACGGTCGGGCGAGCATCTCCTCCACGCTCCATCCCAGCGCCTCCGTGAACGCGGGGCTCACGCGCTTGAAATACCCATCCGCGCTGGAAATGCACAGCATGTCGAGCGAGAGGGTGAAGAACCGGTCCAGCTCCGCCTCCGCTTGCATGCGCTCGGTCATGTCTGTTACCGCGCCGATGGTGCCGATCGTCTGGCCGGCGGCGTCGCGCAGCGGCGAGGCAGTGACCAAGGTCCAGAAGCGCGAGCCGTCCCGACGCAGGAATTCCGTGGTGTACCTCTCGGCCTTTCCGTTGGCGCGCTCCCGGTTCCGCTCCTTGAAAAGGCCGTGCATTTCGGGAGGCAGCAGCCTTTCAAGGGCGGTCTGGCCGATGAGCTCCTCGCGGCTGAAGCCGGTGAGTTCGAGCAGGCGCGGGTTGACGTCCAGCACGTGGTCTTCCAGGTCGGTGATGATCAGACCTTCGCCAAGGCCCTCCGCCACGGCGCGGTAGCGCTCCTCGCTGGCGCGCAATTGGAGGCCCTGTTGCTCGAGCGCCTTTTCGGTGCGGCGCCGCTCGGTCACGTCCGTGGCCACGCCGAGGAACCCGGTGCGGTGGCCGGCGGCGTCCACAATGGGCGAGACGGTGAGGCTGACGGTGATGCGCGTGCCGTCCTTGTGCAGGTAGGTCCAGTCGTTCGTCTCCACCTCGCCAGTGGGATGGCGTGCGTGTTCGACGAAGACGTCAAAGCCCTGCACCGAACGGCCGAGCTGTCGGCTCAGCTCCTGGCCGCGCGCCTCGACGTCGACCACGTCGTGAATGAGCAGGGGCGTCTGTTTGCCGACGACCTCGGCGGCGGCGTACCCGAGCATGCGCTCGGCGCCCCGGTTGAAGACGGTGATGAGACCGCGCTCGTCGGTGGCGATGATGCTGGTCTCGGTCGCGCTGTCCAACACAGTCTGCAAGCGGAGGCTTGATGCAGTCGCAATTTGCTCTGCCGCTTGGCGCCGCCGATTCTCTTCCGCGGCCTCGTTGAGTTCCTGGTTCGACACCTCGAGCTCCTGCGCCTGCTCCTGCAACGTATGATTGGCCGCCTCGACCTCGGAAGCCATTCGGTTGAAGGACGACATCAGGTGGCCAAGCTCATCCCGCCGCACGGTGGTGACACGTCGCGAGTAGTTGCCCAGGGCAAGATCCTCTGCCGCACGCGTCAGTTCCGCGAGCGGCCTCGTCACATGGCGACCGAGTCCCCACGCACCGAGAACCCCGATGGCTATGCACATCAGCGCGATGATGGCCAGCTTGCGCAACGTGTGATACTGGCCGTCAAGCATGGTGGCGACCGGCATTTGGACCCACACCACCCATGGTGTCCCCACGATGTTGAGCGCAACGCCGAGCTGTGGTGTTCCGTTCGTCGGCGTGTAGTACTCCGGCACACCGCGCGGCCCGCGCAGCGGAGGACCATCCGTCCGTTTCTCGAGGTCCGTCCACACGGGCGGGCCGGACGCATTGCCCACCAGGAGCGACACGTCCTTGCCGATCAAGCCGCTGACTGCCCGTCCATTCTGCTGCCCGGAGCCGCGGCGAACCTGCACCAGATACCCTATCGTATCGGTCGCCCCTGCGAGCACCGGCGCAACGATCGCATAGAAGATGCTGTCGCCGCGCGCAACAAACGGCTGCACCCAATCGCGACTTTCCCCGGACTCCTGGCGCTCGGTGGTGCGCGGCGCAACTGGACAAGTTCCAAGGCTTGGACTGCCCTTCAGTGGGCCGGCTGCGGCGACCATTTCGCATGTCGTCGTCCAGAGCGCTTGCGACAGTGGTTGGGTTGCGCCGGGCCGCGACCGGCCCAGCGTCGCGTTCGCCGCATCGAGCGTCGCTGCGTTCGGCCGCGTCAACGCGGCGATCACCGTGGAGTCCGCCGCGACCCGTCGTAGTTCGAGCCGCAGCGCGCTTCCCGACTCGGACAGCAGACTCGCCAATCGCTGCGCGGCAACGCCAAGCCGCTCGCGAGCTGCGGTCTCGAACGCACTCTTCAGCTCACGATTGACCAACCAGCCAAACGTGGCGACCACAAAGCACAGCAGCGCCGCAATGAGAATTGGCAGCTTTCTCTCGAGGGGCCGGAGCAATTCCGCAATCGTCATTCGCACGTGTCGTCCTCGTCGTCTGGGCAGAGTGGTCGGCGAGCGCTTCGAATATGGCATTCGAGGTCGTCCACGATGAGGATCGTGGTGCGCGTGTTCATCGGATCACCGCGACCCCGGTCTGCGACACGAGACGGGACACCAGCGCCGCGAGACCTTTCAAGTTGACCGGCTTGCTCAGGTACTCCGTCGCGCCCGCGGCGAGGCAGCGCTCGCGGTCGCCGGCCATTGCCAGCGCCGTGAGCGCGATGATGGGGAGATCCTGCATGGACGCATCCGCCCGGATTTCCCGGATGGCCGTCAAGCCGTCCATCACCGGCATCTGGATGTCCATCAGGATGAGCGCGGGATGCCGTTCGCGCGCGAGTTGCACGGCCACGAGGCCGTTCATCGCGTACAGCATCGCGTAGCCCTTGTCCTCGAGGTAGCCGCCGATGGTCTGGACGTTCGCGGCGTTGTCCTCCGCCAGGAGGACGAGCGGGCCGACAGCGCTGGGCGCGGGCGTGAGTCGGGCGGCGCGGTGCGGTGGCGCCACCGCCGGCCGCTGGAAGAAGTCCGCGAATTGCGCGCGCGTGACAGGCTTGGTGAAATGCGCCACCGCCCCGAGCGCGCGCGACTTCTGCGGCTCGTCCACCACCGAGATGACGACGACCGGAATGTCGCGCGTTGCGTGGTGTTCCTTGAGCTTCATCAGCACCATCCAGCCGCTCTCACCGGGCAACTGGATGTCCAGTACGATGACATCCGGCCGCTCATGCAGCGCCACGTCCACGGCCTCCTCGCCGCGGGTATGCACCACACTGCTGAGGCCCTGCTCGGTGAGATACTTCACGAACATGGCGCCCGACGTGGGGTCGTCCTCGATGATCAGCACGCGGCGGTAGCTCCGGCGATCCGTTTCGTCGTGCGGCGCCGGCACCAACACGGGCGCGAGTACGGTGACCAGCGGCAGCGTCACGATGAAGCGGGTGCCGTGGCCCGGCTCGCTCTCCAACACCACGCTGCCGCCGTGCAACTCCACCAGCTTCGCCACCAGTGCCAAGCCCAGTCCTGTGCCCTCCTGGTCGCGGCTCAACCCCGAGTCGAGCTGCGTGAAGGTGCGAAACAGTTTCGCCGCATCCGCGGGTGCGATGCCGATGCCGGTGTCCCACACGGTGAATCGCACCACGTCTTCGTCCTCCGGCGCGGCGACGGTCAGCCCGATGCGCCCGCCCACGGGCGTGAACTTCACGGCGTTGGTGAGCAGGTTCACGAGAATCTGCTTGAGACGCTTGGGGTCGGCCGAGAGTGTCGCCACGCGCGCGTCGTACTCGCAGGCGACGCCGATGTACTTGTGCAGCGCCTGCGTCCGCACGAAGGCGAGGCAGCTCTCACAGAACCCCTGCAGGTCCACCGTATCCAGATTCAGCTCCAACATGCCGGCCTCGACCTTCGAGAGGTCGAGGATGTCGTTGATGAGCGCGAGCAAGTGCTGGCCGCTCGTCGATATGGTGGTGAGCGACATGACCTGGCGCGGCGTCACGGTGTCGGCGAGTTGTTCGAGCAGGGTTTCGCTCAGGCCGAGGATGGCGTTGAGCGGCGTCCGCAACTCGTGGCTCATGTTGGCGAGGAACTCGTCCTTGAACCGCGAGGCCTGGTCCAACTCGGCGTTGGCACGGCGCGATTCATCGAGCGCCCGGCTCAGGGTGAGTTCGGCCTCCTTCTTCGCCATCACATCGCGCGCGACGGCACGCAGCTGGTCCTCGAGTTGTCTCGCTTCCGTGACATCGCGTGCAATGCCGTCCAGGCACTCCACCTCGCCCTGCGCATTGCGCACGGGAACGACGGTGGCGTCGAGCCACCTCGGCGTACCGTCCCGGTGCTTCATCCGAAACTGTACGGTGACGCTCTCGCCGCACCGCGCGCGGTCGAGCGCCGTCTGGACCAGCGCCACGTCGTTCGGCTCCACGAGTCGCGCCCAGAGGCCGGCGTCTGCCATGAACTCCTGCGGCGTGAAGCCGAACACGCGCGTGGCGGCAGGCGACGCGTACGACATCTCGGACAGATCTGCGCTCATGCTGAAGAGCACATCGGGCACGGACTCGAGGACTCTCTCGAGGCGCGTCTCCAGCGACTCCGTGTATTTGGCCAGTTCCGCCCGATCGAGCGCAAACGAGACATCACCGGCGAGCTCGGTGAGCAACTTCATCTCTTCCGTATCGAAGAAATCCTTCTCCGGTGCGTAGAGCGCGAGGATGCCAAACACCTTGTCGGCGAATTGCAGCGGGAACACGACCACCGACCGATAGCCGCGCCGCAGCGCTTCCTCGCGCCAGCGTGCCATCGTCGGACCGGTGTCGATATCGTTGCAGACTACGGTCGTTTTTTCCCGCAACGCCCCCGCCAGCATCTCGCAGCGGCCGGGCGCGTCATCCCTGGCCGTCAACTGGATATTGTCGAGGTAGCCTTCGTCGACGCCCGCCCTGGCCACGGGCGTCACGTCCACACCATTGGCGTCCACCAGTCCGACCCAGGCCAGTCTGAACTTGCCCAGCTCGACCGCGATTCGACACGCCTCATCGAACAGCTCCTGCCGATCCTGGGTGCGAACGATGGTCGCGTTGATGCCGCTCAGAACCGCGTACACGCGGTTGAGCCGCGTGATTCGTTTTTCGTGCTCCTTTTGCAGCGTGATGTCGCGCGCGATGGTGGACAGGTACTCCACCGATCCGTGGGGTCCCTTGTGCGCAATGATCACCTGAGAAATGGGGATTTCAAGCCCATCACGCCCACGATATGCCGTTTCCCCGTTCCAGGTTCCGTGCTCGATGGCGTGGGGAATCCCCGTCTCCGACATCAGCTTCGCCGCCCAATCCGGATGGGTGTCAAGAAAGCGTACCGTAGACAGGTCCAGCCCGGGCTCTAACCCGAGCATGCGCACTCCCGCCCGGTTGAGGTAGAGCACATGACCATTTGGGTCACCCGTGGCTACCAAATCCGGTGTCGCTTCGATGATCGCCACCAGCCGCGCCTGTTCTTTTCCGATACGCTTTCTTTCGAGGATCTCAGCTTCGAGTTCAGCGGTTCTCTCCTGCACCACCGTCTCCAGATTTTCGTGGAGATGCGCCCGCTCCAGCGCCACCGCCACCTGGTTGCCGACGCTGTAGAGGATTTTCAGTTCGTCCTCATTGAACAGTCCCTTTTCCGGCCCGACGAGATTCATCACGCCCAGTGTCCGGTCGCCGATCCACAATGGAACGCTGGCGTGGAAGCGCAGTCCGCGCGTGTCGCCTGTTGCCTTGCTGAGGCGCTGGCATTCCATGATGTTGGTTACGTGGTCGAGTTCGCCGGAGATGAGGCGGCGGCGGCAGGTGCAATCGCCCTCCATGGCGCCGTCGGACTCGAGTGCCGGCGGCAGGTTGCGCGCGCCAGCCAGCCGGAAGCTGGACTCACCTTCCCGCAGAGAAATCCAGCCGGCCTGGATGCCGGGCAGTTCCAGCGCCCGCTCCAGAGCCATGTCCATCACCTGCCGTTCGCTGGCCGCGTGATTGAGGCCGTCGGCGATGCGGTACAGGCCATTGAGCACCTTGTTTGAATGCGCCAGCTCCTTTTCCCGCTGCTTGAGCTCACTGTTGATCTCGACCGCCTCCTCGTAGGTCGAGATCAGCAGGTCCAGTATCTGCTGCCGCTCGGAACTGATGAAGTGCTTCTGACCTCCCAAGTCGATCTCCATGCCCATCTGCATCTTCTGATTTTTGCGCAGCTCGAGGTTCATCAGCAGGTAGTCGATGCGCGACACCAGGTGGCGCTCGTCGTACGGCTTGCGCAGGAAATTGTCCGCGCCGCATTCCAGCCCGCGGATCACGTCCTGCGGATCCGAGAGCGTGGTCACCAGCATGACTGGGATGTCCTTTAGCTTCTTGTCCGCCTTGACCGCTCTGCACAGGCCGTAGCCGTCCAGCTCCGGCATGACGATGTCGCTGATCACCAGGGTGGGCCTGCGCCGCTCGAGCGACGCGAGCGCCTCGCGGCCGTTGGCGGCGGTCGTCACCGAGTAGCCGTGCCGCTCGAGCAGGTGCGCCAGTTGCGCCGCTTGGGTCGGACTGTCCTCGGCAATGAGAATCTCCACTCTGCCGTTCGTCTTTCGGTTGGTTTTCACCGACTGCTCCTTATCGTTTGTACGCGGTTGCATTCGCATCGATCGAGCACCTCGCGCACCTTCTGGCCCAGCGACTCCGCGGTGAACGGTTTGTGCGCGAGCGCGACGCCGCGCTCGAGCAGGCCCTGCAGATCGATGGGCTCACGGCCATCCTCGATGATCCGAAACGCGTCCTCGCCGTTGCTCGTGCTCACCACTCGGTAGCCCCGCGCCTCGAGCATCCGCACCGCCACGGGGCGAACGGCAATATCATCGATCACGGCGTCGCACCGTTCAGCGTCGAACAGGGCCAGCCCCTCTTCGCCGCTGCGGGCGAGCTCGATTTCGTAGCCGGCCGATTCGAGCACGCGCCGCACGACCCGGGCCTGGGTCGGGCTGTCTTCAACCACCAGAAGGTGTGGCGGCATGTTGTTCCTCATCTCCGTTCGGTCAGTGTCAGCAGCGCGGACGCGATCTTGTCGGCCGGGAGGACGTGCGTGGCGGCGTCGAGCCGTACCGCCTCGCCCGGCATTCCGTGCACCACGGAACTCTCGCGGTCCTGCGCGATGGTGACGGCACCTGCGTCGCGCATCAGCTTGAGCTCCGCGGCGCCGTCCTTTCCCATCCCGGTGAGTAGCACGCCCATCGCGCGCGGGCCGAACCGCTCGGCGAGCGAGCGAAACAGGTAGGAAACGGCGGGGCGCAATCCGCCCTCCGCTGCGTCTTTCGCCAGGAGGATATCTCCGTGGGCGCCGACGCCCATCTGGAATTCGTCGGGTGCCAGATACACGTGCCCCGGCATCGGCGACACGCCGTGCGATGCGATGTGCACCTGAAAGCCCGTCGTCTGGCTCAGCCATTCGGCGAGTCCGGGCAGGAAGCCGGGCGCGATGTGTTGCACGATGAGGATGGGCACCGGGAACTCCTTCGGCAGCGCCCCGAGGATCGTCTGCAACACCGGCGGACCGCCCGTGGACGTGCCGATGCCGATGAGCGCGATGCCGCTGGGGCGCCGCCCCGCCACAGGCTCGAGCGACGCCGCTGGCGCGGGGGCCGGTATGCTTCGCGTACGCACCCAGCGTCTGACGACCTTCACTTCGGACATCAGCTTGACCGTCTGCAGGAGATTCGTCACCAGCGCCTCGAAGTCGGCGTGGTCGCGAGCGACCGGCTTCTCGACACAAGCCACGGCGCCGACCTCCATCATGCGGAACGTGGTGGCGACGTGCCTCGTGTCCGACGTGGCGGAGCAGATGACGATCGGTACCGGATGGGTTTCCATGATGCGCCGCGTCGTCTCGAAGCCATCCAGGCCAGGCATGTGGATGTCCATCAGGATGACGTCCGGCTTTTCCCGTTCGACGAAGGCCAGGGCGGCGGCCCCGTCGTCAACCGCCTTGATCACACGGATTTCCGGGTCCGACTCCAGCAGGTGCACGAGCAGCATCCGCAGCACCTTCGAATCATCCACGACGAGGACGCTGATCCGGCGCGCGTTCGCGAGAGGTTCCATGGCCGCCAGCCTCGGTCAGACCAGACGCCGGACGGCGTCGAGCAGGTCGTCCTGGTCAAAGCTGCTCTTGACCAGGTAGGCATTGGCGCCCACGTCGATACCGCGCTCGCGATCTTCCCTCGTTTCCAGCGCCGTCACCAAGATGATCGGAAGGTCGGACAGCTTTTTGTCAGCGCGAATCCTTGCCGTGAGATCGAACCCGTTGAGGCGAGGCATTTCCACGTCGGACACCACCAGATCGAATCGCCCGGCGCGCAGTTGCGTGAACGCGTCCATCCCGTCCACCGCTGTCTGCACGCGGTAGCCGGCGGATTCCAGGATGCTCTTGATCATCATCCGCGAGGTGATCGAGTCCTCGGCCACGAGAATCACCTTCGTCGCCCGGTCGGGAGGCCGTACCGTCGCGGCTGCCCGAGCAGGCGCGCCGCCGCTGCGCCGGGCGGACTTGAGCAGGTCCACCGCGTTGAGGATCGGCACCACCTGGCCGGAGGCCAGCACCGTGGCGCCCGACACGTTGCGCACGCGCACCAGCGGCCGGCCGAGTCGCTTGACGAGGACTTCCTGTTCGTCGAGCACGGCGTCTACGGCGAACGCGACGCGCTGGTCTCCGGCGAACACCACGACCACCGGCACGTTCGCGGTCGTGGCGTCGCTGCCTTCCACCACAGGAAGCTCGAGCACGTCGGCCAGCCGCACCCGGGCGACGGCACGCCCATCGAGCGCGATGGTCTCGCGGCCTTCCACGGTCCGCACCTCGTCTGCCTTCACGCGCGCCACGCGCTCGACGTGGGCCGTCGGCACGACGAATCGCCGACCCGCCGCCTCGATGAGAATCCCGCGAAACGTGGCCAGCGCCGACGGCACGACGATGCGAAAACTCGTTCCGCGGCCAAGCTCGCTCTCCACCGACACCGTACCGCCAAGTTTTTCGGCCCGCTCGCGCACGATCGCGAGGCCCAGGCCGCGGCCGGAGACTTTGGTGATTATCGGACTCGTGGATACATCGGCGTGGAGCGCCAGCGCACGCGCCTCGGCGTCACCCATCGCGCGCGCGTCGTCCGGCGAAACAAACCCGTGCGTGATGGCCGACTCCTTGACCTTTTCGACGTCGATCCCCGCGCCGTCGTCCGACACGGTGAGCTCCACCTTGCGCCCGTCGACGGGCGTGACGGCGATCGTGATCGTGGCGCGCCGTGGCTTGCCGGCGGCGGTGCGCCGGTCGGGCGACTCGACGCCGTGATCGACGGCGTTCCGCAGCAGGTGCACGAGTGGGTCCTTGATCTCCTCCAGAATGCGCTTGTCGATCGTGACGTCCTCGCCCCGGATCACCAGCTCCGCCTCCTTGCCCTGATCGCGGCAGAGATCCCGCACCAGCTTGGGCAAAGGGGCCGTGCAGGTGGCGAACGGGAGTAACAGCAACTTCTTGGAGTCCTCCAACAGGTCGTCGACGAGCCTCTCGATCACGTGGCGGTCCTGTTGTGCGGTCCGCGCGAGCCCTGCCACATGTCGTTCGAGCGACTTGACGTGGTCGGCACTCCAATCGGCGAAGTCGAGCAGCCGCGCCAGCGCCGGATCGTTCACGTGCCCGGCATCGCCGGGCGCCTGGCGGACGGACGCTTGGCGGAGCGTGCGCGACTCCGATTCCACTGCCGCCCACTCGTGTTTCCACGCCTCGAATCGGTGCGCAAGCTCACGCATGTCCTCTGCCCGCTGCGTCGCGGCGAGCTTGGCCGCGAACAGCTCCTCAGCCTGCACGAGCATCGCGTCGAGCTTTGCGACCCCGATGCGCACGGTGTCCCCCGGTGAGGGGCTGCCGTGTTCCGCCGCGAGCGACGGCGAGGCCGATTGCTGCGCGACCGTCGCGACGGCCGGCGCACCCAAGGCAGCGGAGACCGCGCTGAGCGCGCGATGCGCCGCGTCGATCGCCGCGGGAGTCGGGGGACCGTCCTGCCGCTTCCAACCGGCGAAGAGATCCTCGAGTACGTGGCACTGCGACTCGACGTCGGCGAGGCCGACAGCGCCCGCCGCCCCCTTCAGACTGTGCGCCGCACGGAACACCACCGCTACCCGTTCCCGAAGCGCGGCGGGCGTGGACGGTTTCTCCATCTCCATCAAGCCCGTCACCATCGCCTGAAGGTGCTCGGCGGCTTCGACGTTGAAGGTCTCCCGGAGTTGCGCGAGGAATTCCTCATTCCTGGAACTCATGCCGTACCACCCGGCCCCAGCTTGTAGCGTTGGACCATCTGCTTGAGCCGCTGGCCGAGGTCGTTCAGGCTGCGCGCGGCGGTCTCCAGCTGCTGCGCGCTCGCCACGTTCTGGCTGCTCGCCTGCTTGATGCTCTCCATCGCCCCCACCACCTGATCCACTCCCACCAGCTGCTGCTGGCTCGACGCCGCGATCTGCGTCGCCGCCTGCGCCGACTCGTTCACGCTCGCCGCCAGTGCCCGGATCGCCTCGCCGGCCACCTCCGTCTGCTGGCTCCCCGCCTCCACCGCCTTGGTTCCCTGTTCCGTGGCCAGCACCGCCGCACTCGTGGCCTTCTGGATCTCGCCCAGCAGCGTGCGCACCTGGCTCGTCGCCTGCCGCGACTGCTCGGCGAGACTGCGGACTTCCAGCGCCACCACCCCGAATCCCTTGCCGTGCTCCCCCGCCTCCGCCGCCTTGATGGCCGCGTTCACCGCCAGCAGGTTCGACTGTGCCGCCAGGTCTTCCACCGTCGCGATGATCTGCCCGATGGCCTGGCTCTGCTCGCTCAACCGCCCCATGCTCACCGCGATGGCGTCCATCTGCTGGCGGATGCGCTGCATGCCGGCGGCGACGTCCTCCGTGGACTTGCGGCCGCTCAGCGAGCTTTGCGTCGCTCGCTGCGCGCTGTCGGAGAGGAGCTTGGCCTTCTGGCTGGCCACCTGCGCCGTCTGCCGCACCTCTTCGACCGTGGTCGTCGTCTCGCTCACCGCGACGGCCGACTCGCTCGCGCTCGCCGCCAACTGCGTTGTCGATGCCACGATCTCGCTCGCCGACGCCCCCAGCACGTTGACGCCTTCCGTGATGTCGGACGTCAGCGCCCTGAGATTCTCGACCATCAATGCGAACGCGTTGCCCAACACGTCCTTGTCCGATTTCGGCTGGACCTTCGCCCGCAGGTCGCCGGCGGCGATCTTGCCGGCCGCGCCGGCCATTGCGTTGAGGGAATCCGCCATCCGGCTGAACGCCCGGAGGAGAACACCCACTTCATCCTGCCGGGTGCTCGACGCGATCGAGACGCTCACGTCGCCGGCGGCGATCCGGTCAGCAGTCGCGGAGATTTCCGCGAGCGGATTGGCGATGTCGCGAGTGATGACAAGTCCGGCGAGCGACAGCACGAGCACGGCGGCCAGCGTGCCGATGAGGATGGTCAGCGTCGCTGCTCGGGCGCTGGACTGCGCATCGGCCGAACGCGTTGCCAGCAGCGTGCGTGCCTCGCCATCCATTTCGCCGACGACCCGGCGAATGTCGCCCATGACCTTCTCGCCATTGCCCGTCCGCACCAATCGAAGGGCGGCGTCGAATCCCTTCACCTGATCCTTGCGCGCTTCGACGGTTCCCTGCAAGACGGCGAGCATGCCCTCCTTGCCGTCGATGAGCGGCTGGAGCACATCGAGCCTCCGCCGCTGCTGATCGACGTCCTTCGTCAGCGCCCGAAGCGCCGAGAGGTCCTGATGAACCGTCGACAGGGCGGCAGTGTACGGCTCCAGGAATCGCTCCTCGCCGGTGATGGTGTAGCCGCGCGCTCCGGTTTGGACGTCCGACATGTCCGAGAGCACGGCCTCGAGTTTCTCCAGCACCTCGTGGGTATGCGCCACCAGCTCCGCCGTATCGGTGAGCGTGACCGTGCTGCGCCAGGAGACGCCGCCGATGATCGCCAGGATCACCAGCGCGAGTCCGAACCCCGACCCGATCTTCGTTCCAACAGTCCATTTCATGTGATCAGATCTCCAAAGAGGCGTTTCATTCAGCCTTCCACATCTTCGTTCACGATGATTCTCGGGTCTGCGAGGAGACTCGCGAGATCGAGCACGACGAGGCGCTCGGCGGTAACGCCTTTCAGGTAGTCGCCACGAATGCCCGTGAGGGTCGGCAGGGAGGGCTGCAAGCTGCTCAGGGGAATGGAGCGCACGCCGAGGCTCAGGTCCGCGAGCAGACCGAGCTCGAGATTGTGGTCGCGAACGATGATGATGCGGTGCAGGTCGGTCAGCCCCTCGTCGGGGAGGTCGAACAGTTTCTTGAGGTCGAACACCGGCACGATCTGGCCGCGCACATTGACGATCCCGAGCACGAACGACGGGGTACACGGGAGCGGCGTGAGCTCCTTCAATGGAGCCACCTCACGCACGTAGCGGGTCTCCACCGCATAGCGTTCCTGTGCGAGGCGGAACTCGAGCACGTCGAGTACTGTATCCGCCACCGGCGACTGCTCCGTTGGGCGCGCCAGCACGCGCGCGCGCGCGCGCAGAATCGTCGTGCGGTCGCTCAAGGCGGTATCGCGGCGATCCGGCGTCACGACGGCTGCTCCACGGCGATGATTTCGCGGATGATTTCGCCGAGCCGGCCGGCGGTGAGACCGTCCGATTCGGGAACGGCGTCATCCGGCCGGAGGCGGGCGAGCAGATGCAGTGCGTTGCGGAAGTGGCGATCCGCTTGTGCATTCTGGTTGCGGCCGCGCGCGAGGTTGCCCAACGTGAAGTGCGCCGCCACGAGATTCGGGTTGAGGTAGAGAGTCCGTTGCAGCGAGCCGTTCGCGGCGTCCGGGTCGCCGAGCTCCAGCAACACGAGCGCGCGGAGGTAGTGGCCGGCGGCATCGACCTTGTCGGCGGCGATCCAGCGGTTGCACACCGACAGCGCCTCGGTCAACCTGCCTTCGTTGGCGAGCGCGCGCGTCTGCAACGAGAGCGCGAGCGGCGCCTGACTGTCGGACGGCGCAGGGGGTGGCACCAACGTCGGCGCCGGTGCTGTCGTGTCCAGCACCGGTTCCAGCGCCGGCAGCTCCGGCACTGGCTCGAGCGGCGGCGGCGGCGTCCACGGTGCCGGCGTGTCAAGCACGAGCCGGCCGCTGTCCGTGGCATCCTTCGCGAAGAGGATGGCGCCCGGGAAGTTCCGGATGGCGAACTGGGGAAACAATGCCTGCGATGCTTCGGTCGGGCTGACAGCGAGCCATCCGTCACCCACGAGGGCGCGGTGCAGCTTGCCGACGACCTTGCGCGCTTGCGCCGGCGTGAAATACATCAGCACGTTGCGACAGAGGATCAGATCCATCGCGTTCGTGTCGGTGGACAGCGCGGGGAATGCGTCCTCGACAAGATTCGACGGTGCGAACGTCACCAGTCGCTTGACCTCCGGCGCGAGCAGGTACTGCCCGTCGACCGTTCGCTGGAACCAGCGTTCCCTGAATCCGGCCGGCGCGTTGCGGAACGACCATTCTCCATACACACCCGCGGCCGCCTTGCGCAGGAAGCGAGTGTTGATGTCGGTGGCGAGAATCGATACTCGCCATCGTGCCAGGTCGGGGATCAACTGGTGTAGCAGAATCGCCAGCGAATACGCCTCTTCTCCCGTGCAGCAGCCGGCGCTCCAGAGACGCAGCCGCCGTTCCTTGCCTTCGCGCGCACGGAGCAGTCCAGGGAGCACCGTGCCGGCGAGCGCGCCGAACAGCTTCTCGTCCCGGTAGAAATACGTCTCGCCAATCGTCAGGTGACCGGCCAGCACGTGCAGATCCGCCGGTGACAATGACGCGGTGAGCATCCAGTCGGCGCACGCCGCGGCATCATCGAATCCGAACTCCGCCGCGGCCCCGGCCAGACCTCGCTTCAGATCCTCCAGACGTTCGCCCGGAAAGTGCAGCCCCATCGCGCGGGCGATGTAGTCGCTCACGCGCGACCAGGAAATCGCGGTATCAAGCATGCGACGTCGCGGCCGTGTCGAGTGCCTTTGCCAGCGCGCGCTCTTCATCCAGCGAGAGACACGTCTCGAGATCGTGAATCAGCACCAGGCCGTCGTCGAGCGTGACGACTCCCTGCACGTGTTCGAGCCCCGCCACGATCCGGCCCGCCGCGGTGATCACCTCAGCCGGCACCGTGATCACGCCCAGTGCCTCATCCACGACCAGCGCCACGGTGCGTGACGAGGTGCGCGCGATCAAGAACTGATCGTCTACGTCGATCTCGCGCTCGGGCAGCCCGAAGCGCCGCCGCAGGCTGATCACCGGCAGTACGCTCCCGCCGACGTCGATCGCGCCGAGCACGATCGCCGGCGCGCCGGGCAGCGGCGTGACCTCCACCGCGCGGACGAAGCGTTCGGCCGCGCCGCGCCGCAACGCGTAGCGCTGGTCGTCGAGACGGAAGACGACCAGTTCGACGCGTTCGGTCATGGAGAATTGGCGGGACCTGCCGTCCCGGCGATGCACGCATCGATCATCGCGAGCGCGAGCTCCGCGAAGTTCGTCTTGCAGATGAACCCGTCGGCGCCGGCGATCTCCGCGCTCAGCCGATACCCTGAGTCGTCGTGCATCGTGACGGTGATGACGCGCGGCGGGGTGAGCCCGCTCTTGATTCGGCGCGTGGCGTCGAGACCGTTCATCACGGGCATGATCAAGTCCATGAGCACGATGTCCGGGGAGAGCAGCTCAGCCAGGCGCACGCCTTCCAGGCCGTCGCGCGCCTGGCCCACCAACTCCACGCGCGGATCGCGCGAGAGGAAATCGCTGGCGGACGCGAGGAACTCGGCGCCGTCGTCCACGAGCAGGACCTTCACTTGTCTCATGCGCTCATGATCGGGGCGCGTGGTCCGCGCCCGCCATCTGGGCGATACCTGAGTCCGTCTCGGGGTATCCCTGAGAGGCGGTTGGGGCGCTGACTCTCGCCCCCGGCTACCAGTCCACGGGCGGGATGAGACCCATGTGCAAGGCGTACTTCACCAGTCCGGGCACGTCGTGGATATGCAACCGCTCCATCAGCTGTGCGCGGTGAGTCTCCACGGTCTTCACGCTGAGCTTCAGCCCGTGGGCAATCTCCTTGGTGGACTTCCCTTCGGCCACGAGCGTCAGGATCTCACGCTGCCGTGGCGTCAATGGACTAGCCGCGCCGCGCCCCGTACCGGAATGGCGCGCCAGATAGCCGCTGATCACGGTGTTTGAAATGGCCGGGCTCAGGTACGTCTCGCCGCGGCTCGCGGCTTCGATCGCCACGTCCAGCTCGGCCGCTGCCGAGTCCTTCAGCAGGTAGCCCACCGCGCCGGCGCGCAGCGCTTGCGCCACGTACTCCTCGTTCGCATGCATCGAAAGGATGATGACGCGCACACCCGGCCAGTCCCTCGCTACGCGAATGGCCACCTCGAGGCCGTTCAGTCCGCGCATCGCGATGTCGATGAGCGCGATATCCGGCTGGTGGGCTTCGATCAACGCCAGCGCATCGAGGCCGGTGTCCGCCTCGCCCACGACCGCGACTCCGGGCATCCGCTCCAGCAGGGAGCGGATGCCCGCGCGCACGAGCGCGTGGTCGTCGGCCAGCACGACGCGGAGGGGCTTCATGCGAGCGCCACCCCGTCGCGGCCGGTGTCCGCAGTCCAGTTCAGGGGGAACCACGCGTGGACTTCCGTGCCCCGGCCCGGCCCGGAGGTCCACTCGATGTCGCCCCCCGCCAGCGTCGCGCGCTCCTCCATCCCCAGTAAGCCCAGACTCGCCCCACCGACGGCGCGCCGACGCGCGATGGCCACGGCGAAGCCCGCGCCATCGTCGAGCACGCGCGCGTGCAGGTCCTCATGCTGCACCTGCAGCTCCACCACGATGTTCCGTGCGCCGGAGTGCTTGGCGACGTTGTTGAGCGCCTCCTGCACGATGCGGAAGCAGGCGATCTCGGTCGCCGCGTCAAATCGCGATTCCGACACGTCGTTGCGGAGCTCCACGCGCATCCCTGTGCGGTGCGCGCTCTCGTCGACCAGCCACCGCAGCGCCGCCGCCAAACCCAGGTCGTCGAGCAGGGGCGGACGAAGAGACAGCGACAGCGAGCGCACCTGCTGGAGCGCACGCTCGACGATGCGCACACTGTCAGCGAGCCGGGGCGCGACCGCTGTCGGGTCGGGATAGCGCTGCAGCGACTGCAGGTTGATCTTGGCTGCCGTGAGCGCTTGGCCGATCTCGTCGTGCAACTCCCTCGCCAGTTGCCGCCGTTCCGTCTCCTGGATGTCGAGCAGCCGGCTGGAGAGACTCTGGAGACGAGCAAGACTCTGCTGGACCACTTCCTCGGTGCGCTTGCGCTCGGTGATGTCCATCAGGGTCCCCATCACCGCGGGCCGTCCGTTGTACTCCGTCCGGCTGCCATGAACCTCGACCTCCAACACGGCCCCGGACTGGTGGAGCATCCGCAGAGAATAGTGGATGCTCGGCACCTCGCCGGAAATCCGCTGGCGGATGTTGTCGCGCGCCAATGCCTGGTCTTCCGGCACGATGAATTCGGAGAGCGTCCGTGCAGTCATCTCCTCCTCCGACCAACCGAAGATTCCCGCCATCCTTGGATTCACGTAAACGAACTGGTCATCCTGAATGATGCAAATGCCGACGATGGATTGCTCAACCAAAGCGCGAAACTTGACCTCTGCGGCCTGCAACTCGGTGTTCTTCTCCTCCAACTTGGACACCAGCCGCTCGCTGTATTCCTTGAGCACCTCGACTTCCTGCAACGCCTTGGGTTGCGGCGCAGCATGAGGCATGGCGATCACTTCGTGCAGCGCGGCGACGAGGGTTTCGAGGGAGACGGGTCTCTTGAGGTATTTGTCCGCGCCCACGTCGAGCACCAGTTTCTCGTCGCCGGGAGAGGTGTAGGTGGAGGTGCAGAGGATGACGGGCAGGTCGTGCAGGCGCGCGTGCTTGCGAATTTCGTAGCAGAGACGGTAGCCGTCCATGCGCGGCATGAGGATGTCGGAGATGACTACGTCCACTCGCTGGCGGTTGAGCAGAGCAAGCGCGTCCACGCCGTCACGGGCCTCGAAGACCGTGTGGCCTTCGGACTCCAATTGGGCGCGGAGCAGCTTCAGGTTGGTGGGATGGTCGTCAACGATGAGGAGGTTCATGGAGCCTTTCATTCGCCTGTCAGGTTGTCGGTCGCGGCGACGCATCAGGCCTGAAAATCCAGCACCTCCCGGACCTTTCGGAGCAACGCCGCCGCGGTGAACGGCTTGTTGAGGAAGTGCACCTGCGCCTCGAGCACCCCGTGTCGCACGATGGTGTCACTCGTGTAGCCTGACATGTAGAGCACCTTTATCTCCGGATGAGTCTGCGCGAGCCGCTCCGCGAGTTGCCGTCCGCTCATGCCGGGCATCACCACATCGCTGAGCAGGAGGTGGACCGGTTCTTCATGACGCTCCAGCAGATGCAGCGCCTCTTCACCTGTGGACGCCAGGAGCACGGTGTAGCCGGCGGGTTCAAGCACACGCGTGGCCAGCTTGCGGAGCCCCGCGTTATCTTCCACGAGGAGGATGGTTTCGGTGCCGGAACTGGGCACCACGGTCGGCCCCGGCCGGCTGGGGCCCGCTGCCTCGGTCACCTGTGGCAGGTCAATCTTGAAGCTGGTCCCTTGGCCGACCTCGCTATCGACCCAGATGAACCCGTGACTTTGCTTGACGATGCCGTACACGGTCGACAGTCCCAGTCCCGTGCCCTTGCCGAGGCCTTTGGTAGTGAAAAACGGCTCGAAGACTCGCGCGCGTGTGGCCTCGTCCATGCCGACGCCGGAGTCGCTCACGGTCAGCCGCACGTAGGATCCGGGCGGCATAGCCACGCCATGCTGATGCGCGAAGTCCTCGTCGATCGTGACGTTCTGCGTTTCGATGGTCAGCTGGCCGCCCTGCGGCATGGCGTCTCGCGCATTCACGGCCAAGTTGGTAATCACTTGCTCGATTTGTCCGAGGTCCGCCTTGACGCTACCAGAGTCTGGTGTCGGCACGACCACCAGGTCGATATCCTCGCCGAGTAAACGCCGGAGCAGACTCTCCATCCCCGCGACCACCGTGTTGAAGTTCAGCATCCGTGGTTCCAGGATCTGCTGGCGGCTGAAGGCCAGCAGCTGGCGGGTCAACGTGGCGGCTCGCTCGCCGGCGTGGTGAATCTCCTGCACATCCGCATGCATCGGATCGTCTGTACTGATCTGCGCCAGCACCAGGTCCGACATCCCGTTGATGACGGTGAGCAGGTTGTTGAAGTCGTGCGCGATGCCGCTGGCGAGTTGCCCCACACTGTCCATTTTTTGCGCCTGACGGAACTGGGCTTCGAGCTGTAGCCGCTCGGTAATGTCTTTTTGGATCGCGACGAAGTGCGTGATGGTGCCTGACGCTTTCAGGATCGGGGTCACGACTTGATCCTCGGTATACAGCCTGCCGTCTTTCCGGCGATTGATCATCTCGCCGTGCCACGTTCGTCCGGCGAGGATGGTATCCCAGAGGCCTTTGTAGAACGCTTGATCATGTTTGCCCGACTTGACCAGGTCCTGGTGGGTCTTGCCAATGGCTTCTTCGGCGGTGTACCCGGTGAGCTGGGTGAACGCCGGATTGACCCACTCGATGACGCCTGCGCGGTCGGTGATGACGATGGCATCAGAGGCGGCGTGCAGCGCGGCGCTTTGGAGGCGCAGCGACTGCTCCGCCCGCTTGCGCCCGGTGATGTCGCGGCTGACGCCCAGCATCATCGTCACGCGGCCATCCGCATCCCGCATCGGGGCCGCGTGGGTCTCGAGCCATCGCCGCGTGCCGCGAAGCCCGGTGATCTCGAACTCCAACACGCCGTCGTTGCCGCTCATTACGCGCTGATGCAGGGTACTGAAGGCCGCGCGGCATTCGGGCCGAATAAATTTGATGAGAAAACGCGAGTTCACTTCGTCCACCGAGCCCGCTTCAAGCATGGCCAGGCCTGCAGCGTTCATCTCCAGCAAATCCCCTTTCGGCCCCATGACCTTCACGCATTCCGGCTCGGCCTCAAAGATGGTTCTGAATCGCTGCTCGCTTTGCCGCAGCGATTCTTCCGCCCGCTTGCGCTCGGTGATGTCCACCAGCATCCCCATCACCGCGGGTCGTCCGTTGTAGTCCGTCAGGCTGCTGTGAACCTCGACTTGCAACACGGCCCCGGACTGGTGGAGCACCCGCTGAGAATAGTGCATGCTCGGCACCTCGCCGGAAATCCGCTGGCGGATGTTGTCGCGCTCCAATGCCTGGTCTTCCGGCAGGAGCATGTCGTAGATCGACCGTGAAGTCATCTCCTCGACCGACCAACCGACGATTCTCTCCATCCTTGGATTCACGTAAACGAACTGGTCATCCTGAACGATGTAAATGCCGACGATGGATTGCTCAACCAAGGCGCGAAACTTGACCTCGGCCGCCATCAACTCGATGTTCTTCTCCTCCAGCTTGGACACCAGTTGCTCGCTGTATTCCTTGAGCACCTCGATTTCCTGCAACGCCTTGGGTTGCCGTGCGGCATGGGGTATGGCGATGACTTCGTGCAACGCGGCGACGAGGGTTCCGACGGAGGCGGGTCTCGTGAGGTATTTGTCCGCGCCGACGTCGAGGGCCAGCTTCGCATCGCCGGGCGAGGTGAAGCTGGAGGTGTAGATGACGATGGGCAGGTCGCGCAGGCGCGCGTGCTTGCGGATTTCGTGGCAGAGCCGGTAGCCGTCCATGCGCGGCATGAGGATATCGGAGATGACCACGTCCACGCGCTGACGCTCCAGCAGCGCGAGCGCGTCCACGCCGTCATGGGCCTCGAAGACCGTGTGGCCTTCGGACTCCAATTGGGCGCGGAGCAGCTTCAGGTTGGTGGGATGGTCGTCAACGATCAGGAGGTTCATGGGGTCGCGTCGCCTCCTTCGGCGACGGCGGAGAGTTGGCCGGACAGTTCACGCGTGTTGATCGGCTTCAGAAGGTGGGCATCGCACCCGGCAGCCAGGGCGGCGACCTTCGGATATCGTTCGGGATAGGCGGTGACAGCGACGACGTGGATGTCGCGCAGGTCGGGGTCGGTCTTGAGCTTGCGGATCAGCGCGAGGCCGTCCATGCCCGGCAGGTCGAGGTCGAGGAGGATGAGCTGCGGGCGGTCTTCTTGGATGGCGGCGAAGGCCTGCTCGGCAGCCTCGACCGTACTGACATCGTGGCCGGCGCTGCTCAGGACGAGATCCGCGAGCTTGGTATCCACAGCGTGGTCTTCGACGACGAGGATTTTCATGCGGCTTCTTGGTGATTGACCGCTTGCGCGAGCCAGAAACCCGGCCACCTGGTCGGGCAGCGTGCGCGTGTCAATGGGCTTGGTGATGTAGCCGTCGCAACCGGCGTCGAACGCCTTCTGGTCGTCGCCTTTCATGGCGAAGGCCGTGAGCGCGACGATGCGGATGCCGCGGGTGCGCTCCTCGGCCTTGAGTTTGCGCGTGAGCGTGAGTCCGTCCATGCCGGGCAGGGCGATGTCCATGAGGATGAGGTCGGGCAGGGTGGCGCCGAGGACGACCTGCGCCTCCTCGGCGTCCACGGCCTTGAGGATGTCGTAGCCTTCGAATGCGAGCACGTCGGAGACGAGCTTGAGATTGGTGGGGTTGTCGTCCACCACGAGGATTTTTGCGCTCATGCCGTCTCCCCTTCTCCCGTTATCACCGGCAGGACGACGGTGAACACACTGCCCTTGCCCGGTTCGCTTTGCACGCCGATGTGCCCGCCCTGGAACTCGATGATCTTCTTCGTCAGCGCCAGGCCGAGCCCCGTGCCCTCAAAGCGCCGCGCGATGCCGGAATCCAGTTGCTCGAACTCGGCGAAGAGCCGGTTGATGTCCTCCGCCTTGATGCCGATGCCGGTGTCGCGGACTTGCACTTCGAGCCGGCGCGGGTCCAGGCGGCGCACGTGGATGTCCACTTGGCCGCCTTCGTCCGAAAACTTCACCGCGTTGGACAGGAGGTTGTAGAGCATCTGCTTGAACTTGTGCTGGTCGAGCGTGACGGCGTCGAGTCCGTCGCTCACCTCGATGCCCACAGCAATACGCTTCTTTTGGGCGATGCTCTTGATGACGGTGGCGACTTCCTCGACGGCCTTGCGCACGGGGAAGGTCTCCGGGTGCAGCTCCATCTTGCCAGCCTCGACCTTGGCGATGTCGAGCACGTCGTTGATGAGTTGGAGCAGGTGGCGCGCGCTGTTGAGCACGTCGCCCAGATACTCCTTCTGCTTGGGCCGGAGCGGGCCGGGCTTTTCGTCAATCAGGAACTCGGTAAAGCCGATGATGCCGTTGAGCGGCGTGCGCAGCTCGTGGGACATGTTGGCGAGGAACTCGCTCTTCATGCGGCTGGCATACTCCAGCTCTATTGCCTGCTTGCGCGCGGTGTTGTCGGTGCCGATCAGCAGGTAACCGATAATTGCGTTTTGCGCGTCGCGCAGCGCCGTGACCGACACGACCGCCGGGAAGCGACTTCCATCTTTCCGGATGTAAGTCAACTCATAAATGTCC
>DAIUFP010000046.1:0-20518 GCA_036844565.1 Gemmatimonadaceae bacterium
CACTCTAGTACTGAGGCACCACCTGAATTTCAACTAGACCCGGGACTTACCCGCCAACTGTCGTCGCAGTTCAGGAGTTCCGCCCTTGGCTCAAGGGCTCCTAAGTGCCACTCGCAGAAGGAACCAGCACCCCACTAGGCAGAAGGCCGCTACATACCCCGCGGGTAGAAACACCCCTTCGCTCCGCCGAAGCGCAATCACCGCGATGTAGCCCAGCCACGCCCCGATGACCAGCAAAATGGCCGCCCCTATGAGCGCTAGCGCACGCAGCACGCGGCGTGGTCAGGTGGGCGGAATGACCAGGACCACCTCGTCGCCCGGGGAGACGTTGATCTCCTCGGAGATGGGCTGGCGGTTCGCGCCGATCGGGTCGGCCTGGAAGCGGAGGGGGGTGGCGCCGAACATGAGGCTGTGCGGGATGACGAATTTCGTGGAGCTGTTCCCAGTCACCGTGCCGAGGCGCATGCGCTGCGAGCTGCGGTAGACGTAGATCGTCATGTCGAGATAGGCGCGGTTCTCGACGCGCACAACGGTGGGCTCGACGGGTTCCGCCGCCATCTCCTCCTGCGTATTTCCCATGCATGCGCCGGCGAGGGCGAGGCTGCCCACGAACGCTACCAATATTCGTTGGCCCAGCCATCGCGTAGCCCGCTGCCTCATCCCGTTCACCATTCTTCCGTCTCGCATGGTCTCTCCCACGTTGCCCGTTCGCCCTGTTCGCAAGGTCTACGACGAAGCGTATTTCACCCGCTGGTATCGCGATCCCCGTACCCGTGTGCACAGTCCCGAGGCGGTGCGCCGGAAGGTGCGCATGGTGGTAGGAGTGGCCGAGTACTTCCTTCGGCGCAAGGTACGGTCCGTTCTGGACATTGGTGCGGGAGAGGGCGCGTGGCGGGCGGAGCTGCGTCGAATGCGTCCGTCGATCCGTTACATGGGAATTGATCCAAGCGAGTATGTCGTGCGGCGCCACGGGCGTCGCCGGAACATCCGGCTGGGCAGCTTCGAGGATCTCGCGACGATGCCGTTGGCGGGGAGCTACGACCTGGTGGTGTGTGCGGATGTGATCCAGTACGTGCCCGACGCTGCGCTCGAGCGCGGGGTGCAGCGAATTTCGAGTGTCCTCAACGGAATGGCGTACCTCGAGTCTTACACGACCGGGGACGAGATGGAGGGTGACCTCGCGGGGTGGCATCCGCGGAGCAAGATGCGATATCGGAGGCTGTTCGCCGCTGCCGGACTGGTCGCGTGTGGACTACACTGCTACGTGACGCCCGCGATGGGTGAACGGTCAGTAGAGCTGGAACTCGTCTGAATTGTCAGGGCACTGGCACGCCGGCAACGTTTGCAAGGACTCATTCGTTTATCTTTCGTCGGGCGGCGCTTCGCAATCCGGCAGTTCGGCGGCCCCGCTTTTCGCCAGTCAAACAATTCAGTCGTTGGGTGAGTCCCGTCACAGCGCGTCCGGCGCGGCGGTTCCATCTTCATCACGACACGCCCGATCAACCCGCGAATACCGTCGGTGTAGACCCCATCCCCTTCGGAAGTTCGCGGGCATGCTGCGAGTGCCACTGACGACATCATCTATCGCGAGAGCGCGTCGCGCGTCCGGTTTGTCATCGGCGACGTCCGCAACTACGCCGACATGCGTCGCGCCGTCGATCGCGCTGACGTGATCTTCCACGCTGCAGCGCTGAAGCAGGTGCCCACCTGCGAATACTTCGGGCAGGCAGCAGTGGATACCAACGTCTATGGCGCCATCAACGTGGCGCGTGCGCTCGTCGAGTCGCCGCACGCCTCGAAGCACGTTGTCGGCATCTCCACGGACAAGGCCTGCAAGCCGGTCAACCTGATGGGCATGACGAAAGCCATCCAGGAGCGCATCCGGCAATCGCTGCTTCGATGACCGAGTGCCGGAAGAGGTCAACCGAAAGGTCATCGACCATTGCAGCCGTGTCCTGCTTCCCTACACACACCGCAGCGCGGCCAACCTCGTCGCGGAGGGAATCCCCCGGCACCGGATCTTCGTCACGGGCAATCCCATCTTCGAAGTCCTCAATACCTTCGCGGCCGAGATCGACGGATCCGACGCACTCTCCAGGCACCAGGTCCGGCAAGGGCAGTACCTGCTGGCCACCATGCATCGGGCGGAGAATGTCGACAATCCAGAAGTATTTCGCGGCCTCTGTCGCGCCCTCGGTCGTGTCTCGGCCCTCTACGGAATGCCGCTGATCCTGAGCGTCCATCCACGCATTCGCGACAGGCTTGCCTCGGAGACCTTCCCGGAAGGAGACATCCGCGCCATCGATGCGATGCCGTTCTTCGAGTTCGTGAAACTCCAGAAGAACGCAGCGCTGGTGCTCTCCGACAGCGGAACGGTCCAGGAGGAATGCGCGATCTTCGGCATCCCGACGGTGACGATACGTGACACCACCGAGAGGCCGGAAACAGTGGAATGCGGTTCGAACCTGGTGGGATCCACGGATCCCGATCGCATACTGGCTGCTGCGAACTACCTGCGAGCGCAGTCGACCAGGCAGACTTGGGCGCCGCCACCGGAGTACATAGTCCCAAACGTCTCTGATATCGTTGTAAAGATTCTGCTCGGCAACATTCCTTGAGCGTTTACATCGTTCGACGCTGGCCGGCTTAGACGTATCTGGCAAGCGCGCGAGCCCTGCGATTCTTGACCCGCAAGTCTCCTAGAGCCTCGCCTCGGCGTGATGCTCGAGAAACCACGCATACGTCCGCTCGATCCCCGCTCGAATCGACACGCTCGGCGTCCAGCCCGTCCCGAGCAGCCGCGACGAATCCAGCAGCTTCCTCGGCGTCCCGTCCGGCTTCGTTGCGTCGAACGTCAACGCGCCCGTGAACCCCACGATCTCCTTTACGAGCTTCGCCAACTCCCCGATCGCGATGTCCTCGCCATAGCCGACGTTCACGATCTCGTTGATCGCATCCGCGCCCCCGACGACCGACCCATCCGCGCCCGGCTCCGCCCACACGTTCATCAGGTGGACGGACGCATCCGCCATGTCGTCCACGTGAAGGAATTCGCGGCGCGGCGTGCCTGACCCCCAGACCACGACTTCCTTCGCACCCGACAGCTTCGCGTCGTGAAAGCGGCGGATCAGCGCCGGCAGCACGTGACTGCCCGCGAGGTCGAAGTTGTCGCCCTCACCATACAGGTTGGTGGGCATGATGCTCATGAACCGCGTGCCGTGCTGCCGGTTGTAGCTCCGGCTCATCACGATGCCGGCAATCTTGGCCACGGCATATGCCTCGTTCGTCGGCTCCAGCTCCCCCGTCAGCAGCGACTCCTCCCGGATGGGCTGCTCCGCAAACTTCGGGTAAACGCACGAGCTGCCGAGGAACAGCATCTTCTCGACGTTGCTCGCACGCGCCGCTTCGATCACGGCGAGCTGCACGAGCAGGTTGTCGTTGATGAAGTCCGCGGGATAGGTGCTGTTCGCGAGAATCCCGCCCACCTTCGCCGCCGCGAGAAAGACATGCGTGGGACGCTCGGCCTCGAAGAAGGCGCGGACCGCGCCGATGTGCCGCAGATCCAGCTCGCTCCTCGTTCGCAGCACGAGATTCTCGTATCCGAGCGCGTTAAGCCGACGCACAATGGCCGAGCCGACGAGCCCGCGATGTCCAGCGACGAAGATTTTATCGCTTGGCTTCACGATCCCGCGCTCCCAGTACCATATCAGCGTCGACCATCATGTTCACGAGTTCATCAAAACCAACGGCCGGGGACCACCCGAGCTCGCGACGCGCCTTCGAGGCATCGCCGAGCAGGAGGTCCACTTCCGTTGGGCGATTGTAGCGCGGGTCGTGGGAGACGTACTGTTCCCAATCCAGCCCCGCGCGGGAAAATGCCTTCTCCACGAACTCACGCACGGTGTGCGTTTCTCCCGTCGCAATGACGAAGTCACCGGGTGCGGGCGCCTGGAGCATGCGCCACATGGCCTCGACGTAGTCACCGGCAAAGCCCCAGTCGCGCTTCGCGTCGAGGTTGCCGAGGAAGAGCTTGTCCTGCACGCCCGCCTTGATGCGTCCCACGGCGCGCGTGATCTTCCGCGTGACGAAGGTCTCGCCTCTCCGAGGGCTCTCGTGGTTGAAGAGAATGCCGTTGCTCACGAAGAGGCGGTACGCCTCACGGTAGTTGATGCAGAACCAGTGGGCGGCCACCTTGCTCACTGCATACGGACTGCGGGGATAGAAGGGCGTGCCCTCGCTCTGGGGCGCTGGCGCGGCGCCGAACATCTCGGAGCTTCCGGCTTGGTAGACGCGAATCTGCCGGCCCTTGGAATGCTCGAAGTCCCTGACGGCCTCCAGGACCCGAAGGGTGCCGAGTGCGCCGACGTCGGCGGTGTATTCCGGCTCGTCGAAGGAAACGCGGACGTGGCTCTGTGCGCCAAGGTGGTACAGCTCGTCGGGGGCGATCGCGTGGACGATGCGCCGAATGGTCCCACCATCGGTGAGGTCGCCGTAGTGGAGCACGAGCCGAACCTTGCGCTCGTGCGGGTCCTCGTAGAGGTGATCGAGCCGGGCGGTGTTGAACGAAGAGGACCGCCTGATGATGCCGTGGACTTCATACCCTTTCGAGAGGAGCAACTCGGTGAGGTACGAACCGTCCTGGCCGGTAATTCCTGTGATCAGTGCGCGAGGCATGGAGGCGATCTGAGGGTGCGAAAATCCTGCTCCATAAAGCTATCGCGCGGGGGAACTCATGTTCGCGGCGCACTCTGGAGCTTGGCCTGGAATCGCTGCGATTCCGAAATGCGCTCGACCTCGATCGCCATGGCTTCGACGGCTTGTTCAATGCGGTGCAGCTGCTCGGAGGAACCCGAAGTCACCGCCGGCACGTCGCCTCGGTGCTCCAGCCTCTTCCCGAAAGCGCGCGCGAGTGGCCATCCAATGACGATCACCGCGCACATGATGAAGAACGCGATGGAGATGTCCACGACCTGCGGCGGGATCGCGTCGTCCGAATTGCGGCTATTCCCGCGCCGCGAGGATCGTCTGCTTGATCTGATCCCGGAGCTCGGCCGCGTTGGGCTGCTGCGCGGCTTTTGCAGGAGCGGCCTGCGGCGCGGCTTGCTGGCTATTCATCATTCGTCGTTCCTCGAGATCGTGTCGGATGCCCGGTGAGGATACTACGCGAGGGGATAATGGCAGTTCCAGAGCTACGAGCCAACTGCAGCTCGAGCCGCGAGCCAACTGCAACCGAAGAGCCGTCGGTTGTCAGCCATCAGCGTCAGTTTCCAGTTGGGCTGGAGCCAACCAGAGGAGGTGTTCCGCTCGACTGGAAACTGATGCTGATAGCTGTTAACTGACAGCTCTTCGGTTGCAGTGCCGAGCCAGGCCCGAGCCCAAGCCCAGGCCCAGGCTGCCCTTGTCCCGCGGGGAGCACACCCCTGTCGCCGAATCGGGACAAACGGAGGCCTGGCGAGCTCGACGACTCGTAGCCAAAGCGTTACGCAACAGCCATTTAGCCTTCGGCGCGGCCGTTGGCTCCAAAGCTGCTTTACATGACGGCGGCGACTGATCCATGTCGCTGTTGATTGCAGCAAGCACTACCGCTGCTTTGCGGTACACCCGAAGGAGGATCGAATGACCAAGCTTCATTTCGTCGTTCTCGCCGCAAGCGCCGTTGCTCTGGCCGCAACCGGCGCCGGTGCCCAGAACGTACCGCCAGGCCAGATGCCGCCCGCTGGACTCTGCCGCGTCTGGATCGATGGCGTTCCGCCCGGCCGCCAGGCGCGTCCGACGGACTGCGCCACGGCCCGCCGCAGCGCTCCCGCGAACTCGCGCATCCTCTACGGCGGCGATGCTCGCCTCCGCACCGGTACGGCGAACGGGCAGTACGACGCGCGCCGCGACCCGCGGTCGCCCTCGTACGATGCCCGCTACGATCCCAACTCCCGGCTCTACGATCCGCGCTACGGCCAGAACGGGACGACTGGCACGTATGACCCGCGGTACGGCACGAACAGCGGCACCGTGAACGACCCGCGCTATGGTCGCACGGGGAGCACGACCAACGGGACGAACGATCCGCGCTACAGCCGCAACGGTACGACGAACGGCACGTACGATCCGCGCTACAGCACCAGCAACGGCACCTACGACTCCCGCATGAGCCAGAAGGACCGCGAGAAGTGGGAGAAGAAGCGCGAGAAGGAGCGCGAAAAGGCCGACAAGAAGAACCACAAGGGCAAGGACCACGAAGGCGACGACGATCGCGATCGCTAGTCGAGCAAGCCTGGAGCTGGAAGCACGAAGGACCTGCACTCGGAAGAGTGCAGGTCCTTCTGGCATGCGGGTTCAATCGGTCAGGACGGAATCTTCAGCCCTCGCGCATCGTTGTCCGTGACACTCCCGCTCTGGAGCTTCGCCATGAAGCGCTGCGATTCCGAGATCCGCTCGATCTCGATCGACATCGCATCCACGGCGCGCTCGATCCGTTGGAGCTGTTCCGCGGACGCTGCATTCAACGTCGCCGACGCGCCGCGCCGCTCGATGCGCTTGCCGAATGCGCGCGAGAGGGGCCAGCCGATCACCATCACCGCGCACATGATGAAGAACGCGATGGAGATGTCGACCACCTGCGGCGGCATGCCGTTGAAATCGGCATTACCGTCGTTCTGGATGGTGAATCCGCCGATGTGGGGCACGGGTGGAACAGGCGGGACCGCCGGAATGGCCGGGATGGCGTTGCCCGCGTCGCGGGCTGCCTGGACTGCGTCCCGCGCCGCCTGGTTTGCGTCCTGGATGGTCTGACGAACCTGCTCCCTGACCTGATCGCGAGTCGCGTTTGTGGAGGGAGCGGGCGCTGCCGTCTGTTGCGTGCCGCGCATGCGAGTGACCGTTCGAAGTGACGCGTGACCGAGAAGGGAACTCCCGCGAATCTAGGCACTACGCCCGCGCCCAGGGAGGAGTTACACCGGGGGTACGCGAGCATGAGCGTGAGCGTGAGCCTCCAGCAATGAGCTGATCAGAGCGCGAGCTTCAGCTCGAGCCAGAGCTCGGGCTCTGATTTGCTCAATGCTGGGGGCTTCACGCTCACGCTCATGCTCCAAAGAACAATCATTTCTCCACGCTAGCGGATACCGGCAGGATCCTTGCCTTCTCGCGCGAGGAGCGCGGCCTTGCGCGCGATGCCCCAGCGATAGCCGCCCAGCCCTCCGTCGCCCCGCACGACGCGATGGCAGGGGATGAGCACCGCGACACGATTGCTCGCACACGCTCGTGCGACCGCGCGGGCCGCGGTGGGACGACCGAGCTCCGTCGCGATCGCCTGATACGAGCGCGTTGCGCCCTCCGGGATGCGCTGGAGTGCGCGCCACACCTGCCACTGGAACGCGGTGGCGCGGAGGTCCACCGGGAGCGCCTCCGCCGAGGCACGCCCTTCCACGTACGCCACGACCGCGTCGACGAGCCGGTCGTTCGCGTCGGTCGCGCGCGAGAGCGTGGCCTTCGGGTACTCGTGCGCGAGCATGCCCACGAGCGATGCCTCATCATCGCCGAGCGACGCACTGCAGATGCCGCGCTCCGTCACGGCCACGAGCAGGAGGCCGAGCGACGTGGGCACCGCGGTGTAGTGGATGGTGACGCCAGCGCCGCCGCGTCGGTAGGCGCCTGGTGTCATGCCGAGGCTGTCGTCCGCGGTCTCGTAGACACGACGGCCTGAGTTGAAGCCGGCCTCGTAGGTGGCGCTGCTGACGGTGCGGCCGTCGCGCAGGGCATTCTTGAGGACGCCTACGCGGCGCTGCTCCTGATACTGCTTCGGGCTCAGTCCAACGACGCTGGTGAAGGTGCGCTGGAGATGGGCTCGGCTGACGTCGGCCTCGCGCGCGAGCCGTGCGAGCGGCAGCGGCTGGTCGGCATGCGCGTCGATGTACGCGCGAACGCGCTCTGCGAGTGCGACGTGGGTGTCAGTGCGGGGAGACATGATGGTGTGCATTCCGGGACTCCGCTCGGGGGTGAAAGAACCATCGCCCGGGCGCGGCTCTGGAAGCTATCCGAAACGTGACTGAAGGGCCCATTCGAGGCTGGCTGACGCCCTCATGCGTCTGCCGGGTCCGAGCCCAAGCGGAGCGCGCCAGCGTAGAGGTCGTCGAGGGTCCACGCGATGACAGGATGTCCATCCTCGCTCGCCCGAGCGACGAAGTCGGTGGACAAGGCGCCCCCGGTTACGTAGAGGAGCGGCGCATCGGGCATGAGCGCCGCGCGCGCCCACGCGTGCCCTGCGTCAGCGAGCACCTCGAGTTCTCGGAGATGCTTGTTGTGCACGCCGATTCCAAGGTCTCCCCACTTGACCGCACCGGTCATGATCCGTCCGTCTGTCAGGCGCGTCACGATGTCCACCTCGTAGGACCGGGTGGGTATCGCCGTGCCGCGCTGATGCGTGACGGCGCCCTCCCATCGTCCCCAGGTGTCGACCAGTGGCTTCGAGAGCGCCTATGAGGCCTGTCTGGTTCACGAACTTCAGAAGCGCGGACTGCGCGTCGAGTCGCAGGTAGCGCTGCCAGTGTTCTACGATGGCGTTCGTGTGGAATTGGCGTATCGAATCGATCTCGTCGTGGAGGATGCCGTCATTGTCGAGCTCAAGGCGATTTCGAAACTGGTGGCGATCCACGAGGCTCAACTGCTTTCACAATTGAAGTTGAGCAAATACAAGCTTGGCCTGCTGATCAACTTCCATGAAGTGCAATTGAAAAACGGCATAAAGCGATTTGCGCTCGGGCTTTGATCCCAGAGTTGTTCTCTGCGTCCTCTGCGGCCGTTGCAGTTCCTCTGCGCCCTCTGCGGTAAAATTGCTGTTCCGCTTTTCCGCCCTTACGCGCTCTTCACCTCCGACACGAGTGCCATCAGCGACGTCTTCGCATCACCAAACAGCATGCTCGTCGCTGGCGCATGGAACAGCGCATTCTCGATTCCCGCGAATCCCGCCGCCATACCACGCTTCAACACGATCACGTGCTTCGCCTTGTCCGCATCGAGGATGGGCATTCCATAGATCGGCGACGACGGATCCGAGCGCGCCGCCGGATTCACCACGTCGTTCGCGCCGATCACCAACGCGACGTCTGTCTGCGGAAACTCACCGTTGATCTCGTCCATGTCGTACAGGCGATCGTACGGCACGTTCGCTTCCGCGAGCAGCACGTTCATGTGCCCGGGCATGCGTCCGGCCACCGGATGAATGGCATACTTCACCTCGCCGCCGCGCTTCTCGATCAGCTCTGCCAACTCGCGTACCGTGTGCTGCGCCTGCGCGACCGCCATGCCGTAGCCCGGGATGATGATGACCCGCTGCGCATAGGCGAGCTGCGTGGCGGCATCTTCGGCGGAGATGGAGCGCACCGGCAGCGCCGTACCGCCCGCGATGGCCGCACCCACCGGCGCACCGCCGCCGAACGCACCGAACAGCACATTCGCGAACGAACGGTTCATCGCCTTCGACATCGCGATCGACAGCAGGAAACCCGACGCGCCGTCGAGCGAGCCGCAGATGATCAGGATACTGTTGCCGAGCGCGAAGCCTGTGGCCGCCGCCGCCAGACCGCAGTAGGAATTCAGCAGCGCCACCACCACCGGCATGTCCGCGCCACCGATGGGAATCACCATCAGCACGCCGAGCACCGCCGCCACCGCGATCATTGCGTACAGCGCGGCGGCATTCGTCGGATTGACGATCACGCCGATGAGCAACCCGACCGCCGCCGCGAAGAGCAGCGCATTGACGAGATTCTGTCCGCGGAACGTGATCGGTTGCGACGGCAGGATCTCCTGAAGCTTGCCGAATGCCATCATCGACCCGGTCACCGTGAGTGAGCCGAGCAGCATCTCGAAGCCGAGCGCCGTCATCCGCGTCGATGAAATGACGCCCGCGCCACCGTGGTATGCGGTGTAGTACTCCGAGACGCCCACGAGCGTGGCCGCGAGCGCACCGAAGCTGAGCGACATCGCGATTCGCTGCGGCAGCGCGGTTGTCGGCACCCACATGCCGAGTGGATAGCCGATGATCACTCCGAGCACGACACCGCCGATGATCCAGCGGTAGTCGATGATCTCGTGGTTGATCAGCGTCCCACAGACGGCGAGCAGCATGCCGATCGCGGCGTACTGCATTCCACGTCGAGCGCGATCGGGATGCGTGAGACCGCGCAGCCCGAGAATGAACAGGACGGATGCGCCGAGGTAACTGATCTGCGTTATGGTGTCGCGCATTTATGCTGACGGTGCCTGCTTCTTCGGCGCGCCCTTGCGGAACATCTTCAGCATGCGGTCGGTGATGAGGAATCCGCCGACGACGTTCGTCGTCGCACAGACAACCGCGACGAATCCGAGTGTCGTTGCGACCACGCCGCGTCCCGATCCGGCGGCGACCATCGATCCGACGAGCGAGATGCCGGAGATCGCGTTCGTGGCCGACATGAGCGGCGTATGCAGCAGCGGCGGCACTTTGGTGATCACCATGAAGCCGACGAACGCGGCGAGCACGAAGATGTAGAGCTCGAGGATGAGCATTGCTTCGGTTTAGCTGGAGGGAGTCGATACGACCTGGCCGTCGCGCACGACGGTCATCGGTCCGGTGATTTCGTCGGCGGCGTCGATCACGAGTGCGCCGTCCTTCGAGAGGTGGGTGACGAGCGCGAACACGTTCTTGCTGAACATCTGGCTGGCGTGGAACGGCACGGTCGCCGCGAGATTGGTCGGTCCAATGATCGACACGTTCCCCGACTGCACTGTCTCTCCGGCCTTTGTCAGCTCGCAGTTGCCGCCCGACTCGGCCGCAAGATCCACGATGACCGAACCGGGTTTCATCCCCGCGACCATCTCGGCGGTGATGAGACGCGGTGCATCGCGGCCGGGGATCTGCGCGGTCGTGACGACGAGATCCATCTCGCGCAGGTGCGCGGCGAGGAGGTCGCGCGTTCGCTGCGCGTCATCGTCGCTCTGCGCCTTCGCGTATCCGCCGGAGGTTTCCGATGCGGCAGACACGAGATCCGACGCGACGAACGTGGCGCCGAGCGACAGCACCTGTTCGCGCGCGGCCGGCCGGACGTCGAATGCGGAGACGACGCCGCCAAGTCGCCGCGCGGTCGCGATGGCCTGGAGTCCGGCGACGCCAGCTCCGATGATGAAGACCTTTGCTGGTGAGACGGTGCCGGCGGCGGTGGTCAGCATCGGCAGGAATTTCGGAAGCGCCGCTGCGCCCACGAGCACGGCCTTGTAGCCGGCGACGGTGCTCTGCGATGAGAGCACGTCCATCGACTGCGCTCGCGAGATCCGCGGCACCAGCTCGAGCGCGAGGGCGGTGATGCCTCGCTCGGCGAATTGTTGGAGTAATGGACCGTTGCGTGCGGGATTCAGCAGCGACAGCAGCGACAATTCGCGCGGCATGCTTGCTGTTTCGTCGGGGGATGGCGGCTGCACGCGGCAGACGAGTGTGACGCCGTCGTAGAGCGTGTCCGCGCTGACGACGGTTGCGCCGGCGGCCGTGTAGGTGGAATCGGGAAAGCCGGCGCGTGCCCCTGCGCCGGCTTGGATCTGGATTTCGTGACCGGCCTTCACGAGACGAACGATGGCGTCGGGCGTGAGGGCGACCCGGAGTTCACCGGGCGAAGATTCTGTTGGGACCGCGATTCGCATCGTCGGAAAATGGACCGGGCGTGCCTTGCAAGCTAGTGCGTGGAAAATCCAGCCTCATTGCGGTTCTTGAACAGCGACGACAGTTGGCGGAAAAAACGGAGAGAACGGACATCGGACCTGGACATCGGATGTCCGTCCGACGTCCAGGTCCGAAATCCGATTTTTCCGTCAGTCCGCCAACTGTCGTCGCCTTTCCGCAGTTCCGCAGGGAGTACTTCGTACCGGAGTACCGGGTACCGGGCAATAACATACGTGACACACCCTGCCTTTCCTCGCACCTTCGGGAGGACGGTCAGTTGACGACCACGCAAAGAAACAAGGCCGCCTCTTTCGGGGCGGCCTTGTGTGGGACTCTCGTTCCGCGTCTAGTGGCGCAGAGTGAATACCCCAGAGCCAGCGTACTGCGGCACGCTCTGAGTGTTGGGAGTGGTGATACTGACCTCCAACTTCACCACTTGCGGCTCGGTGGGCTTGTCCGGAGTGCGAGGAAGTGGCTTGGCTGTCCGCCACACGAACGCGAAGCCCGCCAGAGCGAGCCCGAGAACCGAACCAAGGGCGACCAGTAGGCTACTCATCGTCAAGCCTCAACTCTGCAAGGGCACCGAGCGCAAACACCACGAAGCCAAAAAGCAGGAACGCAACCATCGGCTGCCATTTCTCCCTGAATCCGCCGCTACCAAGAGCAACATCCAGAGGCGCGAACGCCATCAACAATACGCCGACTTCTCGCATGGCCTCCAGCACCCGCAACTGCAATCTACGTCTGCTTTTCGGACGATCTAGTTCCTGCTTGAGCAATTTCCACACGCGGCGAATCTACGCCTAAGTCGGCTTGCCGCTAGTGACTAACCCCAATCCAGGAATTTAGTGCCTTCGCTTCGTGTGCGAGCTTCCTTTTGGCGCAATCGACTCGTCCATCGGCACGATGCGGTTCTTGAACAGCGACGACAGTTGGCGGAAAGAACGGATAGAACGGACATCGGACCTGGACATCCGATGCTCCGTCCGATGTCCGAGATCCAGGTCGGATGTCCGTATTGTCCGTAAGTCCGCCAACTGTCGTCGCTTTTTTGTAGTTCCGCAGGAGTACTTCGTACCGGAGTACCGGGTACCGGGTACCGGGTACCGGGCGATATCATACCTGACACACCAGGTAAATTGCCGAAGCCAGCTCCGCGACGAAAGACGCGGTAGCGCAACACCTCTTCCGGTTGCGGTGTAGCGTGTTACGATTGGCGCGTTCACGCTGTCACATCTGCAGCACCCCACTACCTCCATGACCAAACTGTTCGCAAAGGCGATTGAACGAGTGCAGCAGCTTCCCGCAGACTTGCAGGACGCGGCGGCAGCGCACCTGCTCGCGGACCTGGATGGCGAGCTACGGTGGGACCCTACACTGGATGAGACTGGCGAGAGCTTGGCCACGCTCGCGGATGAGGCCGTCTCGGAGTATCGGGCAGGGCGCACAAAGCCCCTGGACCCCAACGCGCTTTGATTTCTCATCGAACACAAAAATTCGATAAGTGCTTTCACCGCCTGCCCAGCATAGTTCAACGGCAGGCGGTTAATGCGTATAGAGACTTCAAGCGTGACCCGAATCACCCCGCGTTGAATTTCAAACCGACAAAGCGAAACCCGAACATCTACTCCGTGCGCGTGACTCTGAACTGGCGAGCCCTCGGAGTGAAGGATGGCAACACCATCATCTGGTTTTGGATAGGATCTCACGCGGAATACACACGACTGATCGCCGAACTCTGACGCCTTTCCCCTCAGCGCATTTCTCGCGGAATCGGATGTGTGTGTCAAGTTCCAGCCTCGTTGTGAATCCTGAACTGCGACGACAGTTGGCGGAAGGAACGGAGAGAACGGACATCGGACCTGGACATCGGATGTCCGTCCGACGTCCGAGATCCAGGTCCGATGTCCGTGTTGTCCGTCAGTCCGCCAACTGTCGTCGCCTTTCCGCAGTTCCGCAGGAAGTACTTCGTACCGGAGTACCGGGTACCGCGTACTCAGTCCTGTAGTTGCAGCTCCACCTACACTTTCCCCACAAGCCGTTCGATCTGCCGCGCGTGCCGCTTTACGTGCACGACGTGAATCCGAAATCCGTCGCCGAGATTCATCTTCGGCGCCCATGTCGGCAGTGCCCCCGACCGCACGCGAAGAGAACGCCAGTCGAGCGATGCGGCCTCATCCATCGCGGTGACGAACTCCATCTCGCGCGCGACAAAGGCCTCAGCCGTGCCTCCGCGCGGCGCCCCAGGGACGAAGACCTTGGGCGCCTTCAGCTTGCGCGTCTTCTCGAGCGACGACGCGATCAGGCCGCCGAGGAAGCTGGGTTTCCACTCGCGCGCCGGCGCGCCGGCATCCGGTCGCGCCGTGCGTATCACTTCCATCGCCGGCGCCGAGCTGCGCTCGTCCGCCACGAGAAGATGTTCGAGCACTTGCGCCACGCTCCACCCCTTCGGCTCGGGGTGCTCGTTGAGTTGCGCCGCGTTGAGCGGCCGAACCAGAGCGGCAATTCGATCGCGCGCCTGAATGGCTTCGGCGCGGAGTTGTGCATGAAGCTCGCGTTGAATGATGCGCATGACTCCACTCGAGGACGGTTGTCGTGCCCTTTCCTGCGGATCGGCATTTGCCGACCTTTCATGAAGCTAAGGCCGTTCACCACCGGAGAATATGACGTTGCCAGCTCGATCGACCAGCGCCCTGGCGCTTGGTCTGCTGTTGACGGCAACCGCCGTCGCCGCTGCGCAGACTGGACGGGAACCGACCATTCCGCGCGGTTCGAAGACCGCCATCGTGGATGCAGTCCAGGAGCTGCCCATCAAGTACTCCGGTCCACCAACCATCGCTGCGATTACGGCCGCCGATCTCATGACGCGCCTGTACGTCTTCGCCGACGATTCGATGATGGGACGCGAGGTGGGCACGAAGTACAACCTCATGGGCACGGTGTACATCGAGCGCGAAGTGCGACGCATGGGCCTCGTGCCGGCGGGCGACGACGGCGGCTACTTCCAGAACCTTCCGTTCTCTTCGTTCTCGATCGACCCATCCTCGTCGCTCAGTGCCGCGGGACAGCCGCTCACCGCCTTCCTCGACTTCCTTCCCATCACGCGCGACGAGCGACGCGTCGGCTTCAGTGGCTTGCCGGTCGTTTACGTCGGCAACACGTCGGATAGTTCGTTGCACGTTCCGGAGCTCGAGGGAAAGGTCGCCGTCGTTTATGTCCCGCCGCCCGGCATCATCGAACCAAACAACATCAAGCTTCTCGTCGGCCTGCAACGCGCGAGCGCCGTGCTGCTGGTCACGCTCGACCGCGTTCGCCCGGAACGACGCATGGCGATTCTTGGCAACCAGATGCTCGAGCATGATGGGTCTCGCGGGGCGGGGGCACCCACGTTCCTCATCACGGCGCGCGTAGCGGACCTGCTCTTCGGATCCCTTGCGAGCGCGCCGAATGGCGCGGTGGGCAAGCCGCTCGACGGCTCGATCGTCGTGAGGCGCGAACAGGCTCCTGGACGCAACGTCGTCGCCATCCTGCCGGGCTCGGATCCAGCGCTCAAGGGCGAGTACGTCGCCATTGGTGCGCACAACGACCACATCGGCTTCAACAACCGGCCCGTCGACCACGATTCCATGCGCGTCTACAACATGATCGCGCGTCCCCAGGGTGAAGACAGCCCGCGCCCGGCGCGTCTCACCGACGCGCAGGTCGCGCGCATTCGCGTCATGACCGACAGCCTGCATGCGCTGCACGGCGCTCGGCTCGACTCCATCAACAACGGCGCGGACGACGACGGCACCGGAACCGTGAGTGTGCTCGAGATCGCGGAGTCGTTCGCGGCGTCGAAGACCCGGCCGAAGCGGTCGATCCTCTTCGTCTGGCACGCTGGCGAGGAGAAGGGACTCTGGGGATCCATGTACTTCACCGATCATCCCACGGTGCCGCGCGATTCAATCGTCGCACAGCTCAACATGGACATGGTGGGACGCGGAGCAGCCGCGGACATCACGGGCGAATCGAAGACCGGCGAGCTCCTGCACGGCGGCCCCGGATACCTCCAGCTCGTCGGTTCGCGACGCCTGAGCACCGAGCTCGGTGACCTGATGGAGACGATGAACGCGAGCGGAAAGTACGGCTTCAACTTCGACTACGGCATGGACACGAACGGCCACCCGCAGAACATCTACTGCCGCAGCGACCACTACGAGTACGCACGCTATGGCATCCCCATCGTCTTCATGACCACTGGCGGACACTCCGATTACCACCAGGTCACGGACGAGCCGCAGTACATCGACTACAGGCACATGGCCGACATCGCACGCTACGTGAAGGACGCGGCGACGATGATCGCGAACCTCGACCACCGCATCGTCGTCGACAAGACCAAGCCGGACCCCAAGGGACGCTGCATCCAGTAGCGCCATAGCCCGCTGGCAACGTTCATGCGATTGTCCCTCACGCACTTCGGCCAGACCTTTCCGCACATTCCAGCCATGCGTCGCTTCCTCCTCCTCCTGGGCATCGTCGGCTGCGCGTCGGCCGCCAACCACGCGCCGTCGAGCTTCATTCGCTCGACGTCCGATTCGCAGGTCACTCGCCTGCTCGACGTGCGCGAGGGCGTCACGCACACCCAGGCGATGCGCCTGCTCACCGATGCCCTCTCGCAGAGCTATACGGTCGAGATCGTCGATGCACGCGCTGGATTCGCCATGACGGCATGGCAGGCGAGCCTTCAGCGTGACGGGGTTCCCGACCTCCGCTATCGCACGCGCATCACCGGCAAGTTCCTCGGCGACGACTGGCGAAAGCTCCAGTTGCGCGGCGAGGCGAACTGGCAGCGCGGCGACGAGTGGGACGTCGGCTACGACGCCGCGCAGCTCGACAGCGTCGCGAACGAGCTGCGCACGAAGCTCGGCAAGAAACCGTAGCCCGCTACCTGAGCGACACGATCTCCCACGCGCTCCCTTTGCGCACGAGGATCGCGTGCTGCTTGAGCGGAGAGCTGACGCGGTTCCTGGTGTCCTTGAAAACCGAAACCAGCATGAGCGTGAAGTCGACCTCCGCCGAGTCGCGCCTGATTTTCGTCTCGCCATAGCGAACCGGCGCGGAGATGGATTCTGCTCGGGAAAAGAAGTTCTTCGCCCATGATTCTTCCTGTCTGGACGTGATGCCCGGGTAGGCGGCGCGCAGTAGCGCCACGTCGTGGCGCTCGATCGCCCGTGCGAAGCGAATGATCGGAGCGCGCAGCGCCGCGTTGCCCACGTTCGCCGCCTTTGCCGTGCTGTCGTGCTCCCGCTTTGCCGCGGCCTTCGCCGCCTGAAGCGCCGTATCGACCATCGGTGGCGCACCGACAGCGGGCACGATCGGCCCCCGCTGCGTGAGTGTGTCGGCGCGCGCCAAGGCATTCGCAGCGGCGGCGATACTGTCTCTCGAGATGGAGGCGGTCCTTTCCGCACCCACTGGATCGAGAGTGCTGCGCAGCACGAACGTCGCGACGACCGCGGCGATCACCACGCCGCCGAAGAAGAGTGGCACGCGGCGCACCGGCTTCGGCACCGGGATCAGCGTGACCTCGGTCGTGGCCTGCGTCGCCTGAAGAAAAGCGATTGTCGGTGCGCTTCGCGGCGTCAGTTTGGAGATCCTGGCTCCGGGCGGCACGTCCCGCAGCACATGCGTGCCCGCGAGCGCTTCCTTCACCGCAGCGGCGGAGGCGTAGCGGTCGTTCGGCGAGCGCGCGAGCAACCGCGTGACGATCCGCGCGATCGTGTCGGGCATCGCCGCATCGAGCGCCTGCACCGTGGGCGCGTCTTCAGAGAGCCGTCGCTTCACCATCTGCTCCCGCGTTGCCGCGAACAAGGGCGGCGACGCCGTCAGCATCAAGTGCAGGATGCAGCCGAGCGCGTAGAGATCGCTGCGCGCGTCGATCGGATCGCCGAGCAGTTGCTCCGGGCTCATGAACTCGGGGGTGCCGATGACGTGCCCCGTGCGCGTGAGTGACTCGCTCTCTCCTTCCTGCATCGCCTTCGCGATCCCGAAGTCGACGACCTTCGCGACCTCTCGGCCGGACTTCGTGCGGGTGATGAGGATGTTGTCGGGCTTGAGGTCGCGATGGACGATGCCCAGCTCGTGGGCGGCGCCGAGGCCGTCGGCGATCTGGCTCGCGATGTCGACCGCGCGTTCGAGTGCGAGCGGCGCCTCTCTCTTGAGTATCCGGGCGAGGGGTTCTCCGTCGACGAATTCCATCACGAGATAGATGACGCCTTCGCTCTCGCCATAGTCGAAGACGGCGGCCACGTTCGGATGGATGATGCGCGCCGCATTGGACGCCTCGCGCGCAAACCGCGCCGAGGACTCGGCGTCGTTCACCAGGACGGGGCTCATCACCTTGATGGCGCACTGGCGGTTCATCTTCACGTGCTCGCCGAGGTAGACGCGACCCATGCCGCCTTCGCCGATGCGCTTGAGGATGTGGTAGCGGTCGGCGAGCACGTGACCGATCAGGGAGTCGGCACCCTTGGGACGCAGGGCGGTGCCGTCGGCCGGGCAGAAGCGCGCGATCGTCTCGTATTCGGTGCCGCAGTGCGGGCAGATCTTCGCGACGGGAACGGCCTGCTCGTCCGTAACGGCCTCCTGCTGCGCGAGCAAGCCGGAGCCGAGGCCGCTTTCGACGAGCTCGGTCGGAGCCTCCTGCTCCTTCGCATTCTCCGCGGTGGGGTCAGGTGTTGGCGTGGCGTGATTCTCGTCGGGCGGCATGCACGTAGAGTACCCATCCAACGGGGGGGCTCGTAAGTCCGGAATACTTCAAAGGCAGCTCGGGCTTGGGCAGGGGCCCGGGCCTGGGCCACGCCGGAACACTTCAACAACAGCTTGGGCCTAGGCCTGGGCCACGCGCACCCCACACTGTACGTGCAGATCCCGGAGTGTCTTGGCGTTCAGCCCGAGCCCGAGCCCGAGCCCGAGCTCGCGTTCAGCCCGAGCCCGAGCCCAGGCCCTGTGTGTTATGGGTTCTTCCGATCCTGCCGCAGATCGCGCCGATCCTGGCCAGGTCGCGGTGATCACCACGCGCATCGACGGAATCCTTGCGCACATCGCGACGATCGGTGCGGATCTCGCGGACATCGCCCTTCACGTCGCGTCCGTCCTGACGGATGTCCTTGCGTGCCGCTCGCACAGCGGCGGTGTCGTGTGCGGCCCGTGCGGCGTGGAGCTGCCTTGTGTCCTTGCGTACATCGCGGCGGTCGGTGGCGACTTCGCGCCTGTCGCCAGCTACTTCGCGGCGATCCTGTTTGATCTCGCGTCCGTCGCCGTTGAGCTCGCGCTTGTCGCTGCGAACTTCCTGGCGGTCGCGGCGCAGTTCCCGCGTGTCCGGGGATGACTGGGCAGACAAGCTGCTGGCTGCTCCGAGCGCGAGTGCGGATCCGATGACAAACGACTTAAAGAGTGAACATGTGCGCCTCCCTGTTGAGTTGGCTTCAATTGCTGACACACGGAAGACGAAAGCTCACTGAAGACGTTAAGAGTTCGGGAAAGCCGAGCGGCGAGCAAGAAGCCAACTGCCAGCGCGAGCTCGAACGCGAGCCATCAGCGTGAGCGTGAGCCTCCAGCAATGAGCATGTCAGAGCTCGAGCTCTAGCTGAAGCTCAAGCTCAAGCTCCAGCTCGGCGTGAGCCAAAGCTCCATCTCGAGCTCGATGCTCGAGCTCGATTTGCTCATTGCTGGCAGCTCGAGCTCGGGCTCATTGCTCGGCCGTTGCGATCAGATCGCACTCCGAACAACAATGTCCCGCGTAATTGTCAGTCGAAGTGGACTTCCTTGAGCGAGGCAGGCATCGCTGTTCTGTGAGGCTCGCGCAGCAACGGTGCCCGCCGCAGCGCCAGCCGCGGCTCCGATGACCGTCGCTTTCGTGCTCCGGCCCAGGATCCTCCCAAGGACAGCGCCGGCCACCGCTCCGCCGATCACCTTCGTCCGGTCGTTGCCCGACGACGACTGCACCTTGTCCATTGAGGCCAGCACCGCGACGTCGCCGGCGACCGGCTGCTGCTCACCGTTGACGTCGATCGATCGTACGCGGAAGGTGATGCGACTCGCCTCGATTGGATCGCTCCGGTCAATCGCCGCCACCTCGAGTACCACCGTCGCACCAGCGGGGATCGACGCGCCGTTCGTCCCATAGACGCCGCTGGACACCGTCGCGGTGAACTTGTCGCCCACGAGCAGGCTCGTCGTGCAGACCTTCGCATTGGTGTTCATTCCCACCTGCTTGCCGGAGCCGATGACGCCCATTGCCGGCGCCGGCGATGGAGCGGGAGTGGGTGCGTCAGCTGGAGCCGTCGCAACAGGCTGTGGTGGCGTTGGCCGAGGCGACCGAGCAATTGGCGCGGGTGGCTGTTGCCGCCTCGGGCTTGGACGCGGTGTGGGCGCCGAGGCACGCGGCGGCCCTGGCTTGGGGGTCGGCGCACCGCGAGCGGGGCTGGCGGGTGCCGCCCCGATTGGCGCGTCGTTGAACACCGACGGACCCGCCGGCCCCCCGCGCTGCGCCATCGCCAGATCCTGCGAAAGGGCGGAATCCACGGGCTCAGGCGCCTTCTCTCGGCAACTGACGACGAGAAGGGACACGACGAGCAAGGCGGCTGGACGACGGGACGCGAACATGGCTGGCTCCGAATGGTGTCTTGACCAGAATGTATTACACGTCGCCCATGATGAAGTTCTGGCGCGAGTTTGGTGTTCCGACTTCCGCCGACCGTATTCTGCCGCTGGCGTCGTGAGTTCTACCGCCGTCTGGGCCCTTTCTGATGGACATCGGTAGAAGTCACGACGCCAGAAGCGGAAAGTACA
>DAIUFP010000047.1:0-19988 GCA_036844565.1 Gemmatimonadaceae bacterium
ACAGATATCCCGCCGATCGCGCCATCTCGATCGCCTCGAGCGTCTCCGTCAGCGTGCCGATCTGATTCACCTTGATCAGGATCGCATTGGCGATGTGACCTTCTATGCCCCGCGCGAGGCGCTCGGTGTTCGTCACGAAGATGTCGTCGCCCACGAGCTGGCAGCGGTCGCCGATCGCATCCGTCAGCAGCTTCCAGCCGTCCCAGTCATCCTCGGCAAGTCCGTCCTCGATGGACACGATGGGATAGGTGTCGATCCATTTGGTGTAGAGCTCTACCATGCCGGCCGAGTCGCGCGTTCCTGCGCCACTCTTCTTGAACGTGTACTTGCCGTCCTTGAAGAGCTCACTCGCCGCCGGATCGAGGGCGATCGCGATGTCCTTGCCCGGCGCGAAGCCGGCGGCCTCGATGGCTTCCATGACGACCTTGAGTGCTTCCTCGTCGCTCTTCAGGTCGGGTGCAAACCCGCCCTCGTCGCCCACACCGGTGCTGAGCTTCCGCTTCACGAGCACCTTCTTGAGCGCGTGGAACACCTCGGCGCCCATGCGCAGCGCTTCGCTGAACGACTCCGCGCCGACCGGCACGATCATGTATTCCTGGAAATCCACCGTGTTCGTGGAATGCGCGCCGCCATTGAGGATGTTCATCATGGGGACGGGCATCACGCGGGTGAGTGGTCCGCCCAGGTAGCGCCAGAGGGGAACGCCCATCTCGTCGGCGGCGGCGCGCGCCACGGCCATGGAGACGGCGAGGATCGCGTTGGCGCCGAGGTTCGACTTGTTCGGGGTGCCGTCCATCTCGATCAGGGCCGCGTCGATGCCCATCTGGTCGGTGACGTCCGCGCCGGCGAGCGCCGGGGCGATAGTCTCCTCGATGTTCTGGACCGCCCGGAGGACGCCCTTTCCACCGTACCGGGCGCTGTCGTTGTCGCGAAGCTCCACCGCCTCGTGCTCACCCGTGCTCGCCCCGCTCGGGACGGCGGCGCGGCCGACGACGCCGCTCTCGAGGATGACGTCGGCTTCGACGGTTGGGTTTCCGCGGCTATCGAGGATTTCGCGGGCTTGAATGTCGGCAATAATGGCAGGCATGGGCTAATGAACGGGGAAGGTTGGGTCGAAACTGGCGAAATGTAGCTATTTCTGTTAAACGTATGCTCGCGTCCGGAGCACGCTTAGAATATCTTAAGTCTTCCGCAGCGGCCCCGTTAGCCAGAGCGCGATACCGCGTCCCCCTAGTCGCGCGCTGCCCCTCACTTCACACCGACCATGCCTCCGTCTCCTGTCGATCTGCGTCGCCTCGATTGCACCAACCCGGGCCGAGGGCCGTGGCGGGTGATGCCCGACCTCGGCAATCGCTCCATCAATCTGCAGCATCGCACGAGCGGGTACATCCACCGCATCTACTACGGCACGCGGACTGAGCGGACCCAGGACGATGCCGAGATCCAGGCGACGGCAATGGCGGCGCTTCTCAACGCACTGAAGGCGAAGCGGCCATAGACACCCGGGGCGCGACGCGGTGTGAGCCGCGTCGCGCCCAGTTGCCTCATGCCGCGCCTTCGACTCCATGCGCTATCACGGCGCGGCCGCCCTGGCTCGCGCCGTAGGTCGTGCGCAGCGTGTCGGCAGACTCCTGCCACACCGCCTTCATCAGCTCGTGCCGGTGGTCGTAGTCATAGCCGGTGGTTTCCACGGCTGGAAGGAAGTGGACGTGAACGACTCCTGACCGCACGCGCCACGTCCCTTTCGGCATGATCTCACGCGTTCCGTAGACGACGACCGGCACCACCGGGGCCGCCGCCGCGATCGCAAGCACGAATGGCCCCTTCTTGAATGGACGGAGCGCGTAGGAATCGCCTCGCGTCCCTTCCGGGCAGACGACGACGCTGAGTCCCGCCGACACCCTTTCGGAAGCGGTTCGATACGCGTCGAAGGCCGACGAGCGGTTCTCGCGCTCCAGGAACAACACCCCGCAGGCTTCGGCTCCCCAGCCGAAGATCGGGATCCGCCGCAGCTCGGCCTTTGCGACGAAGGTGTAGCGCGGCAGCACGGACGCAATGGCGAAGATGTCGAACCAGCTCACGTGATTGCTCGCGTAGACGGCGCCGCGGTCGGGGAGAATGTGCTCCTCACCGTGAACGACGATCCGGACTCCGGCGGCTCGGCAGATGGAGCGCGCCCAGGTCTGCATGCACCACAGCCCGAGCCGTCGCTCGAGGTCGTCCGAGCCGAACAGGTGCCCCATGGCCGCGGTCGGGGCGAGGAGGATCGTCATCACCGCCACGGTGAGTCCGGTCACGAAGGTGCGCATCAAGTGAATAGTGAGTGAGGCAGCGAGACGGGTCAACGCTGAGCCGATTCCCTGGAAATTCTCGCGTCTGGGGAATCACGGAGTTCGCACCCTACCTTCCTCGCCAGGGGAGTCCCAGATGCACAACAGATGTAGACCATTGGCCGCAGTCGCGTTCCTGCTCTTGTGTTGGCAGGCCCCGATGGCACAGGCCCAAGTGGCGGGCATGGCACGATTGGGGGCTTTCCCTGTCGCGCCGGACGCGGGCGTCGGTGGACGGGTCAGGTCGCCGGCCAGCTTGCCAATCGTGGTGTTGCCGGCAGCGCACGAGGACTCGTCGGGTGCGAGTTCGAACGTCAGGAAACACGTGGTGATCGGCACGGTGCTCGGAATCGCCGCCGGCGTAGCGCTCGCTACCTTCGAGATGAAGACATGCGCCGATCGCAGCCCGCAGAGCGACAAGGAACAGTGCGCGATCATCGTGGTGGTGGGGGTGCCCGCGATAGGCTTGTTGGCGTTGGTCGGCGGAATGCTGGGGTGGGTCACTGCTGATCACCCTCATCCGACGCAGCAGGACTGAGCACAATGAGAACGCCCGCATGCACACTTTGAATCACGACCGCCGCGGCATCAACGCGAAAGATGGTCGTGTCCCGCCGCAACGTCGTCGCGCGTTTCCATCAGCACCGCATCATCCGCTCGCGCGACGGCGACACCGATGCGCGTAAGGGAAATACCGACCGCGCGCTCGAACACGTTGGTGTCGATCGACACACTCGCGGGAATCGCGACCAACAATTCGTACTCTTCACCGCTCGACAGCGCGTCTTGCGTCGAGATACCAGGAAGGAGCGGAACAGCCTCGACGTCGAGCGACAACGAGATGCCGGACGCGCGCGCGAGATGAGCCGCATCGGCGAGCAGGCCGTCCGAGATATCAATGGCCGCGCTCGCGCCACAGGCCGCGAGCCACCGGCCCGCCGCAATGCGAGGAACGGGCGCCGTGAACCGCGCACGATGGGCCGCGACCGGTGTCTCCCCCGCGAGCAGTGCCGCGAGCGCCGCGCCCGGGCCGCCGAGTTGTCCGGTCACAAAGATGATGTCGCCCGCGTGAGCGCCGGCGCGCGTCAGTGGTCGCACAGCGCTTCCGAGGACGGTGAGCGTGAGCGCCAGCTCGCTGCTCCGTGTCACGTTGCCTCCGACGATCGGACAGCCCACGGTCGATGCAGCTGCGCCAACACCCTCGGCGAGCGCTTCGGCGTCCATCTGCCATGAGTCGGGAAGCGCCATGGCGAGCAACAGACCGAGCGGCCGGGCGCCCATCGCGGCAAGGTCGCTGAGGGCAGCCGTCGCCGCACGTGCGCCGGTTTCGCGCGCCGTCATCCACTCTCGCCGAAAGTGCACGTTCTCGACGGACGCATCAGTGCTGGCGACCAACTGTTCCCCGTGCGGAACGGCGATGACCGCGGCGTCATCCCCTATGCCGGACGCGCGATCACCCCACGTTTCGAGTAGGCGGCGAATCAAGTCGAACTCGGCGCCGCCACCCATCGCAAGATGCCGCGAGTCCGTCACGCTCGGTCGACCTCGCCCACGGCCGGCAGCTCGCACAATACAGGCGGATGACGCGACTCCGGCTCGAGCGCCCACACGTAGGGCAACTCCGCAATGACGTCTTCCAGCGTATATCCCCGCACCTGTCGCGCGCTCACGCGGGACGCGGCCCGCCCGTGCGCAAACGCGGCGAGCGCTCCGGCGCAGAGCGCATCGTTCGTCTGCGCGAGGAGCGTCGCTGCGATCCCGCCGAGGACGTCGCCGGCGCCCGCGGTCGCGAGGACGGGTGTTCCTTCGGCGACGACGATCGTCTCGCCACTCGGCGATGAAACGACCGTGGGCACACCCTTGAGGAGCACCGTTGCTCCACTGCGCTGCGCCGCGCCTCGAGGCATCTCGAAGCGGTTGAACAACACGTCGTCGATGTCTTTGGCCACGAGGCGCGCGAACTCCGCGGGATGTGGCGTCAGCAAGGCGGCGCGCGCTCCGATCAACGTGCGCAGTGCGTCGAGATCTCCGGCGAAGGCGTTGAGCGCGTCCGCGTCGAGGACGACCGGTCCGGCATAGCTGCCCAGCACACGCTCGACCATCGTCCGTGCGCCAGTCTTGCCGAGTCCCGGGCCGATGAGGACCGCGTCGGCCCATGCGAGGTGCGATGCGAGCTCGTCGCCCTCCAACCACGCCGACGACATCGCCGCTGGCTCGGCACTCTCTAACGCGAGGAGCGACTGCGGAGCGACGTAGCACTTCACCATCCCTGCACCGCTGCGCTGGGCCGCGCGCGCGGCAAGTATGATGGCACCCGCCATGCCCTCGGCGCCGCCGATGATCGCGATCTTCTTGCGCGTCCCCTTGTGCGCATCGGCGGTGATGACCGGCAGGCTAGCCCTGAACCATTCCGGAGTGGCGAGTCCGGCGCTCGCCGCTTCGGTCGTGTGGCGACCAAGCCCGATGTCGAGCACGACCACCGCTCCGCAGACATCGCGCGCGACGAGATGTCCACGCTTCATCGATCCGAATGTCAGCGTGAGCTCGCAGCGCGGCGCGCCCATGTGGCAGCCGTTGCTGGCGTCGAGGTACGTGGGCACGTCGATGGCGACGATCGCGCATCCCCGCCGCTGCAACGCAATGAGTCCCGCGACACCCTCCGCTATCTCCGGGCTCGGCATGACGTCGAACGTGAAGCCGGTGCCGAGCAGCGCGTCCACCGCGATTTGTTCTCCACCGGTGAGCAGGGATGCCGCGCCGGCCGTGAACGGCACGCCATCATCGAGCGCGAGCGCGCGCTCTGCCACAGCATCGGGGCTTCGAGACTCCGCGCACTCCACCACGCGCACTCGAATGCCGACGGCATGCAGTGCGCGCGCGATGACCCATCCGTCGCCGCCATTGTTGCCCTTGCCGGTGGCAATCACGACGCCTTGCTTCAACCGATCGGCAAAGCGTGCGGCAATCTCTGCGGCAGCGGCCGCCCCCGCGCGTTGCATCAGCGCGCGCGATGGCGTGCCACCGGCGATCGCCGCGGCATCCGCAGCGGACGCCTCGGCGGAGCTCGTAACCGGAATCAGGGTGTGATGTCGCACGAGCGAAGAGTCAGCAGCGCGCGCACGCTTGGCAATGTCTGGCGGGGCCGGAAGTGCCTCGGGCGGGCTCCTCAGACATTGCTTTACGCGGATGACGCGGATTTGGCGGATCGATGCGGATCGTTCAATGCGCAAACAGCCAGTATTCTCGCGCAACAGAAATCAAACAATCAGTTCGCGACAGCGCCTTATTTTTTGACATCGCGGCAACTGGTAGCATTCGCACGGAGCAGATCAGCGGTTATCCGCAAAATCCGCGTCATCCGCGTAGAACAGTGTCTGAGGAGCCGGCCCGAGCGGCCGTTTTCGAACTGCTCTGAGAGCCGGCTCGAGCGGCCGTTCTTGCGAGGCCGTTACGAATAGCCTGCTCTGTCAGGCGAACTGCCCGCACCACGGATAGTCCCGCTCGAACGCCTGGTCGAAATCGAATACGGCCACGAACTCGTCGCGGGTGTCGGTGGCCTGGCTCATGAGCAATTCGAGCTCGACCAGGGTGAACACGATGTCGCCGATGTCGGACGAGGTGTGGACGCCCCAGTGCTCCAGCACGAGGCCCGCCATCACGCCGAAGCGTTCCAGCGCGAGATCGCGGACCGAGAGCGCAAGCTCGCGTCCGCTGATGTGACGTCGTTCGGGCAGCCGTTGCTGGCAGAACTCGAGGGCGCCGAGCACGAAGAGATAGGCACGCTCGTCGAATCGCTGCTCACGCAGGCGGATTCGATCCATGATGCCATCTCGAAAGGCTAGCTCGGGCACTGTGCTACGACTCCTCGGCGGTTCGATAGTGGGGTGCAGATCACTCCATCAAAAATGCAGGCCGGAAGCCTTGCGCACAACGCCTTGCATTCGCGTGATCTGCTTGTGCGGGACTGGCCCGCGCCCGATGTTATGCATCCGGCTCACCGCGCACGAGAACGCCCGCAATAATCCAACGGCTGGATGAGAAAGATCAACACGCGAAGCTTCGTGCTCGCGACGCGTGGCACTCCGCGCGAGGTGAATCGTCAGATCCTGCTGAATCTCATTCGCGAGAACGAGCCGATCTGTCGCGCGGACCTGGCGCGCCGGATGGAGATCGCGCGGGGGATGGTGACGTCGCTCGTGAACGAGCTCGTCCTGGACGGTTCCTTGTACGAGGGAGAAACGGTGGATTCGCCGCGCGGCCGGCGCCCACAGATGCTGTTTGTTCGCACGCGTGGCCGTCTTGCCGTCTCGGTGGACGTCCGCTTCAGCCGCACTTACGTCATGCTCGGAGACTTCAGCGGTACACCCATCGCTACCGAGGCCTTTGACACCATCGAGGATCCGGCCGAATTCGTGGCGGAGTTGAAGAAGCGCGTGCGTCGGCTGCTGTCCACGCACGACGACGCCGGCGTCTGCGAGGGGCTGGGGCTGGTCGTCCCCGGCATGGTGGACAGCATCAGTGGCCGCGTGCTCAACGCGCCTCACCTGGGTTGGCGGAATGTGGATGTGCGCGACGCGCTGTCGGCGGCCGTTGGCTTGCCGGTATTCGTGGAGAATGCTCCGATCGCCTGCGCGCTGGCGCAGATGTGGCTGGGCCAGCGCGGCGCCCTGGAGCTCAGCGACTTCGTGTACGTCAGTGTGTCGGACGGCGTTGGCACGGGTGTCGTCGTCGGCGGACAGGTGATGCGCGGCAAGCGCAACTCCGCTGGCGAGTTCGGCCATGTGCCGATCAGCGCGGATGGGCCGGAGTGCCATTGCGGTGGGCGCGGCTGCCTCGAGGCATACGCGTCGGATCTCGCGACGCTGGTGCGCTACCTCGGACAGCCGTTCTCACCCCACACGGCGCGCGCGATCGTGCAGGCATCCGGGCTGACGATGGCGGATGTGGCGGCGCGGTCCATTTCGGGCGATGAGCGCGCCGCGCGAGCCGTCGACGAAACGGCCCGCTACCTCGGCGCGGGTCTCGCCGTAATCATCAACACGCTGAGTCCGGCACAGATCTATGTGGGTGGCGAGATCATCGGCGCATGGGAGCGCATCGAGCCAATCCTGACGGGAATCATTCGCAAGCGCGCGCTCACGGACAATGCCGCGGTCACGCCTGTAAACCGCGAGAAGGATGCTTCCCAATCCCGATTGCGTGGCGCCACCGCGCTCGTCGCGGCGCCCCGCTTCGCCGCACCGAGCATCGCCTGACGTCAGGTAACGCGGAACCGGTAGACGCTCCGCGAGCGGAAGGTGTCGGCCGGCCGGAGAATGGTGGAAGGAAAACGCGGCTCGTTGGGCGAGTTCGGGAAGTGTTGCGTTTCGAGCGCGAGGGATGTGTGCGCCTGATAGCGCACCCCGCCCTTCCCCACTGGGCCGCCCGCCAGGTACGCGCCGGCATACAACTGCAAACCCGGCTCGGTTGTCTCGATTTCGAGCGTCCGCCCGGACGGTGCGTGCCGCAGGCGTGCCGCAGGTCTGAGCGTACCAGCGACACCATCCAACGCGAAACAGTGGTCGTAATCCACGAACGGCGGTTCATCGGGGGCGCCTCCGGTCGCTTGCACCGGTCGCGTGGCCCGGAAGTCGAAGTGCGTGCCCTCCACCTGCGCCAGTTGGCCGGTCGGAATGACGTCGTCGTCCACGACCAGATACCGTGTCGCCGCGATGCTCAGCTCGTGATCGCGTATGTCCCCGGCGCAATGACCGGCCAGGTTGAAATAGACGTGCTGTGTAAGATTCACCGGCGTCGCGGCATCCGTGGTTGCTTCATAGTCGAATACAAGCTCGTTGGCGCTCGTGAGTGTGTACGTCACGCGCACATGCAGCGTGCCCGGGTAACCGCCATCGCCCGCAGGACTGACGTGCGTCAACGCCGCGCCCATTGCACCGTCGCGAGTGAATGGCGCGACCTTCCAGACCGCACTGTTGAAGCCCGCGAGACCGCCGTGGAGTTGATGGTTGCCGGCGTTGGCCGGCAGCACGTAGGCGACACCATCGAGCTCGAAGCGGGCGTTCTCGATGCGGTTCGCATACCGGCCGATCAACGCGCCGAAGCAGCGTGGATCGCCAACGTACGCATCGAGCGTGTCGTAGCCCGGCGTCAGGTCGGCTATCACGCCATTTCGGTCCGGCACCTTCACCGACGTGATGATTCCGCCGAGGTCGATGAACGACACCTCCATGCCGGATGCGTTGCTGAGCGTATGCATCTCCACCAGTTCGCCGGTGGGCAGTGTGCCGAATGCGGAAAGGCTACCAGCGGTCACAGATCTCCGTTCGATTCGGTAAACCGCTGGCGAAGGGTGCGCGCGCCAGGACCACGACCTGGTGCCCGGCGGTTGTGCCGAGAGATCGATCGGTCAGTTGCATGCGTGCTATTGCGCTCCTTGCGCGTGCGGTTGAGCGTATGCGTAGAGTGCGAACATCGTTCCGACAAACCCGCCGGCGACGCGTGTGCTAAGGATACGTCCGCCGGCACCCCCGACGAGGAGCTTCCACACCCCGGGCCGCTCCGCGTACCAGAAATCGTACGCATCCCCGCGCGCCTGGATTCTCAGGTAGACAGGTCCATCACTCTCCGCCAGGGTGCTGACTTCAGGACTGTCCCTGCGCCTCCTGAGCGCTCACCCGCGTGCTGCTCGACCTGCACAACCGTTGCGCCGTTGATGCGCGTGACCGACAGAAAATAGTAGTACTGATCGTTCTGCATCGCGACCAGGCCCGCCTTGCTCCCCTCTTCGGCGGGATGGTAGTGCATCGCCGTGAAGGCGGACGCATACATGTGCTGCTGCCGGCGCGCGATCAGTGACGGCTGTCCGTTGTTGTTCCCGAGGTCGACAGGCCGCGCGCGCAGAGTCAGCGCGCCGTCGCCGAGGCGGTACCACCGCTCGCGTGGGGTCCGGATCAGCTGCCACGAGTAGGCGAGCTCCGGAGCGTCGAACTCGTCGCGGACCACGAAGTTTCCGCTCGTTGGTGTCGGCGGTGACGATTGTCTCGGGAGATTGGGACGGCGGCTGACGTACGGGATTGGAGCATTCCCGGACGCGCTGCGGAACACCACCTCCGAATGCTGATCCGCCGTCCCGCCCTCGGCGCAGATGAGATAGTAGGTGCCGTTACGGCGGAAAATGTGCGGTGCCTCGATCCAGATCGGGTTCTTCGAAAGATCGATACCACCGTTCACGATGAGTCGCCGTTCGCCCACCATCGCCTTTGACTGGATGTCGAACTCCTGCATCCAGATCGCACGATGTCCTTCGTACAGCGGCGCGCCGGTCGGAGGTCCGTTGTTCACGACGTACGCCTTGCCATCATCGTCGAAGAAGAACGAGGGATCGATACCGTCGATACCGCGCAGCCAGACCGGATCCGACCACGGGCCGGCGGGATTCATGGCGGTGACGAAGAAGTTGCCGCCCCGATCGGTGATGGTGGTGATCATGTAGAACGTGCCGGCGTGGTACTAGATGGCCTGGGCACGGGCCCAGGTCATCGTGCAGCCCCCGTCTTGCTCCGGAAGTAGCTCTCGGGGGGTCCGAGATAACTCGGGCGCAAGCCACCAGCATCCAGCACCAGCTTCTGCAGCACGATACCCGGATCGACCATCCAGAACTTCAATACGTGGTCACCGGCTCGCTGCAGCATGTGCGTCGAGCTCACGACGAGAATGTTGTCACCCACCATCTGCTCCCATCCCTTGCTGCTGCTGTCGGCGGTGGCGTTGATGATCTGTGGCGGCTCGTCGTCGATGGAGATCGCATACCGGACTCCGTGCGACGCACCCGAAGAGTTCAGGGTGGGCGAGAAGAACGCCCGGACAGTCACGGTCCCGCTGTCGAACAGGAACATCCTGTATTCCAGACGCGGACTGTTACCACCCGGAGCCACGCTGCGCGCATCGACGGGTGTCGGGGTCATTCCCGACAGCGTTCGTCCAAGATCGGGAATGCGTTGCCACGCGACAGGCGCCGACGACACCGATCGCGTAAAGTGCTCCGCCTCCATCGAGACGACGCCGTTGCTCTCCATGAATCCCTCGACTGCGCCTGGCAGCGGCGCGGTCGGATTTCGGACGATAGCCTGAATCGCGACGCTTTTGCCATTCGCACTGCTGACCGTAACGGGCACGCTGGACACGCCGCTGGGTGCGCGCGTCCAGTCGATGCTCACGTTGACGCGTGTCTCCTTGGATACGCGTCCGGTCGCTGCCGATACCGTGACCCACGGCTGGGCCGTGCGCACCGAGAAGTCGAATGGCGTCTGCCCCCGGTTGAAGATGTCGATGAAGTAACTCTGCCGGTTATAGGCATCGAACTCGGGGAAGGCGGGATCGCGATTGCGCGGTCCGGCGGCGGGTGGTCCCTGGCCCGGTACAAATGCTGGCGGCTGTCCCTCCCATGCGACGCCGAGCTCCGCCGCGAGAGGCACCTGGATGACGTCGACCCGAGGCATGGCGTTCCGGGGCGGTTCCTGCCAGTAGGTGTAGCCGATGTGTGTCTGGTCCATCATGTGCGACCACTTTCCGCCGGCCAACGACGTGTTGTAGTAGGCGGAGATCTCCGCGTCGTGCTCGAACAGGCGACGCGCACTGTCGGCGAGGTCGTTCGTTGCTGCGCGTCCCTGCTGCGCGTACAGCCGGTTGCGCGCAACGGTCACGTAGAGATCGTTGAGGTTCGCCATCGCCTCCACGGGATGCAGCACCAGCTCGTAAAACGCGTCGTGCGCGCCGGCCGGACACGTGAGCGCGAGTGCGCGCGCGTCCGCGAGCAGCGCGGCGTAGTCGGAGGTGACGCGCTCCGCCTCCCGATAATTCACCAGGCTGTACGTCTCCGGCGCGAGCAGCTCCGGCTTGCGACGCCCCGCATACGCGAGCGTGCGCGTGACCACGTCGGCGATTCGCGCGGCGTGTTCCGCACCGAACTGCTGCGCCGCCCACTGCCGCGTGTATTCAGGCAGCCGCTCGGCGGGCCAGCGCGACGGATCCCACGCATAGTCGAGGAAGAACTGAATCGGGAACTCCATCGGCTTGAGGTCGCCGACATTCACGATCCAGATGCGATTCGCGCCGTACGCATTGGCGAGGTGCATCTGCTCCCACACCCGCGCGATGGGATTGGTGTTCAGCCACTTGTAGTTGCGCGGCCCGCCGACGTAGTCGAAGTGATAGTAGATGCCGAATCCGCCGGAGTGCGCGCGATCCGAGACAGACGGCAGTCGCCGGATGTTGCCCCAGTTGTCGTCGGAGAAGAGGAGCGTGACGTCGTCCGGCACGCGCATGCCCTTGTCGTAGTAGTCCTGCACTTCCTTGTAGAACGCCCAGAGCGTCGGGGTCTGCGCCGGGTCCTTGCCCGTGACTTCACCGAGGATCTTCCGCTGGTCGGCGACGATCTTCTCGAGCAGCGAGATGTTGCTCTCGCCGTTCGTGGTCATTGGACGGTCGCCGTCGCCGCGCATGCCGAGGGTGACGATGTTCTCGCGTGTGCCCATGCGCTCGATGCCGGCGCGCCAGAATGCGCGGAGCGTGGAGTCGTTCACACCATAGTCCCACGCGCCCTTGCCGTAGCGTTTCCACTCCTGCTGGGCGCGGGTCATCGGCTCGTGGTGCGACGTGCCCATCACGATGCCGTATTCGTCGGCGAGCGTCGCGTTGAGCGAGTCATCGTCGGCGAACGCGTTGCCCCACATTGCGGGCCAGAGGTAATTCCCCTTCATGCGGAGGATGAGCTCGAACATCTTCGCGTACATCGCGTGGTTCACGCCGCCGAACTTCTCGCGCGTCCACCCGGAGAACGCGGGGGCTTCGTCGTTGATGAAGATGCCGCGATAGCGTACGGCGGGTTCGCCCTGCGTGACACGCGCCCTTGGAACCATCAACTCGGTGCGATGCGTGACGGGGACGTCCGCCCACCAGTACCACGGCGACACGCCGATGAAGGACGAGAGATCGTACATGCCGTAGATGGTGCCGCGCTTGTCACTGCCGGCGATCACGAGCGCTTGATCGACACCGGGCATCGGGTTGGCGACGACGACCCGCACGTAGCTCTCCCACTTTCCCGTCACGCCGGACACGTCGACCTTCCCTTCCCGCACCAGCCGGTCGACGAGCGCGCTGCGACCCAGGGTGCTTACGAGGACGATGGCGCGCGCGGTTGGCAGGGCGTTCATCGTAACGTCGGATGCGGTGCCGGTGACGCGACCGACGTCAGCGCCAAGGTCACGCGCGGCGCGTTGGACACCGGCAAAGTCGGTCGCGCTCACGACGATCGGCGCAGGGCGACCGCCGGCGGCGAGCACGAATCCGTCGGCTCTCGGGGGCGGATTCTCCGTCACTGATACGGCATCGAGCGGCATCGGCCCTGGCGGTCGCTGTCCGAGCGCGGTCACGAGGATCACACCCGCGCTGTGGCCTACCCCCCAACGTGCCGTCGCGGCAATGCCGTCGAAGTGCTCGATGCGATTCAGGACCTTCAGGTCGAGCGTGCGCAGCGTCTCGACCGTACCGAGGCGGACGGCGTCGAAGTAGACCCACACGACACTGGGGGTCGCGAAGCTGTCCGGACCTCGTGCCTGGAGCCAGTTGCTGCGCAACGCTTCGATCGCGTCGTACGCCGTGTTGAAGTGCTGCTCCGCGAGGTCGGCCGCGACAAGCACATTCCGGTCAGGACGCTCGTCTGTCCTCGGCGGTGCTGCCGAAAGACATGCCGACAGGCAGATCGTGAGTACGGCGCGCGGCAGAACATCGGTCAATCGCCGCGAGCTCTGGTAACCAGCGTGCGACATCATCGCAGACCTCCCTGCGTATCGCGGTCAGTGCCGCGCGTTACCGTGCGTCGCCAGGTCGACCACCGCATCGAACGCCGGCTTCGGCTGTCCCTTGCGGTCGAACAGGAGTGGATAGCTGGTGCGACCGGGAATCGGCCAGCCGTTCAGCCACGACACGCCGTCCTGCGTACCCCAGAACGTCACGCGGTCGATCACGTCGCGATGCGCGAGGAGCACGCGGAAGATGTCGGCGTATCGCATCGCGAGCGCGCGCTGCACGGAGTCCGGCAGCCCAGTCGCGTATGGATTGAGGACCGGATTGGCCGCTGCGCGCAGGCCGACGTCGGCGGTGCGGTTCTGCGACGCCTGCGGCAGCAAGTCGACGTCGAGCTCCGTGATGTTGACCTTGACGCCAAGCGCCGCGAAGGCGCGGATCGTGGAGTCCTCTTCGGCGACGGTGGGCCAGTTCATCTTCAGGTGGTCCTGCATGCCGACGGCCGTGATCTTCACTCCCTGATCCAGCAGCGACTTCACCAGGCGCACACCACCCGCGCGCTTCTGGGCGTTCTCCATCGAGTAGTCGTTGTAATACAGCTCGACGGCGGGATCAGCCTCACGCGCGAACGCGAAGGCCCGCGCAACGAAGTCCGGTCCAATGATGCGGAACCACGGCGATTGTCGCATGGTGCCGTCCTCGTTCAGCGCTTCGTTCACGACGTCCCATCCGCCGATGCGTCCCTTGTATCGACCGACGACGGTGTGGATGTGGTCGCGCAGGCGCGCGAGCAGCGCGTCTCGCGTGAGTGGACGTCCCGCCGAATCCTCGAAGACCCACTTCGGCGTCTGGCTGTGCCACGTGAGTGTGTGCCCGACGATGAACATCGCGTGACGCTCGCCGAACGCGACGTACTGATCCGACTGCGTGAAGTCGTACACGCCGGGTCGCGGGTGGACCACTTCCCACTTCAGCACGTTCTCCGGCGAGATGGTGTTGAAGTGCTTCGTGATGATGGCGACGTCGGTGCTGTCGCGCTCATTGAACTGGCGTGGCGAAACCGCGGTGCCGATGCGGAAGTCATCCCGGAACACTTCCTTCAGGCGCGCGGAGGCTGGCGCCGGTGCCGGCAGCGATTCGTCGACGGAGTGGCGGCTACATGCGGCGACAAGCGCGAGGCCGCCGAGCGTAGCTGCGCGGCGCAATGCAATGATCGTCATGCGGGCATCGTGGTGACGGGCGAAGTGGCCAGCGCGACGCGTCGCGCCGCCAGCTCGTCCTGGATCTGGATGTTCAGCGTCTTGGTGATGCGGTAGAACACGAGACAAAGGACCACGATGCAGAGGAAGATCGCCGGATAGATGCTCACCGTCATCCGGATACCAAGGAGCGCGTGCTCCGTCTGCACCTGGTTCGCCTGATAGCCGTAGCCGGAAAGCAACCAGCCGGCGATCGCTCCGCCGATGCTCAGCCCTGTCTTGAGCGCGAAGAGGATCGTGGCGAACACCACGCCCGTGATGCGGCGGTGCGTCTTCCACTCCGCGTAATCGGCGACATCGGCGAACATCGACCAGATGAGCGGAATGGTCGGCGCGTAGCTCAGCGCGCGCGCCCATTCGAGCAGGAACGTCGCGCCAATGGCATCCTTCGGCAGAAGGATGAACGCGGCCATGAAGATCGTCGCCAGCGAGAACCCGACGATGGCCACCGCGCGCTTGCCATAGCGGAACGAGAGGAACGTGGAGAGCCCCACGCCGACCAGCGTGACGAGCTTGCCCGAGATGTTGAAGAGGCTGAAGCCCACGGCCGCGACGTTGCTGCGGTCTTCCTTCAGCACGAGTCCCAGCGCGTCGAGCAGGCCATGCCACATGCCGGTGCCGGTGGAGACGACCATGCCGTGCTGCTGGAGGAAGGCGTACAGGCTTTCCTTGTCGACGTAGTACTGGAAGTAGTAGTACGTCGTGCCGCCCTGCATGGCCGCGAAGATGAAGTGCGACAGCGTGAGCACGAACATCGCGACCCACGGACCGTTCTTCAGCAGGCCGCGGAAGTCCTCGCGCGGCGACGAGCGCTGCGCCGCATCCGGCACGATCCGCTCCTTCGTGGTGGCGAACGTGATGAGGAAGCACACCACACAGATCACCGCCCACAGCGTCATCGTCAGCTGCCAGCCCTTCGCATTGTCGCCGTGACCGAACTTCGCCACGAGCGGCAGCGTGAAGCCGCCCACGACGAGCTGCGCGATCATTGCCGCCACGAAGCGATACGACGACAGCGTCGTGCGCTCGTTCACGTCGCCGGTCATCACGCCGCTCATCGCCGAGTAGGGCGTGTTGTTCATGGAGTAGAGCGTCATGAGCAGGATGTTCGTGAGGCATGCCCAGACGACCTTGCCCATCGGTGGAAAATTCGGGACGGTGTACGCAAGCACCATCACAATGCCCCACGGCAGCGCAGTCCATAGCACCCACGGCCGGAACTTGCCCCACCGCGTGTTCGTGCGGTCGGCCATCACGCCCATCATCGGATCGAAGAATGCATCCCACAGTCGCCCGATGAGCAGCATCGAACCGGCGATCGCCGCGGAGATGCCGAGCGTGTCGGTGTAGAAGTTCAGCTGGAAGAGGATCATCGTCATGAAGACGAAATTCGCCGCGGCGTCGCCGAGGCTGTATCCGGTCTTTTCGATGAAGGAAAGCTTGCCGCTGCTGGTCTGGGCCATGCGCTGGTGCCTGGGCTGAACGGTTACGCGTCGACCCGCAGGGTGACGGTGTGCAGGTCCTCGTCGCGCGACGAGGTCCCGAGCATGATCGCGAACTCGCCGGGCTCGACGACGTAGCGCATGTCGATGTCGTGGAAGGCGAGGCTGTCGGTGGTGATGGGCAGCTCGATTGTGGTGGTCTCGCCAGGTTTCAGGAAGACTTTGCGGAATGCCTTGAGCTCCTTCACGGGACGTGTCACGGAGCTGACGAGATCGCGAACGTACATCTGCACGACCTCGCTGCCCGCGCGCGCGCCGGTGTTCGTGAGCTCCGCGAGGACGGACGTCGCGCCATCGCGCGCCATGCGCGACGATGACAGTCGGACGTTCGCGACGGAGAACGTTGTGTAGCTGAGGCCATAGCCGAACGCATACAGCGGCGTCACGTCATCGAAGAGATAGCCGCGGCGCGCCGAGGGCTTGTGGCTGTAGAACGCGGGAATGTGGCCGACCGATCGCGGCACCGAGATCGGCAGCTTGCCGCCGGGATTCACGTCGCCAAAAAGGACATCGGCAACGGCGTGGCCACACTTCTGTCCGAGATACCAGCACTCGAGAATGGCGGGCACCTTCGCGCTAACGTCGGTGATGGACAGAGGACGTCCATTGAAGAGTAGCACGACGACCGGCTTGCCCGTCGCGAGCATCGCGTCCACGAGCTCGCCCTGCCGTCCGATCAGGTCGAGGCTCGTCCGGTCGCCGAGATGGGTGCGCGACCACGCCTCGCGCGACGTCTGCTCGTTGCCACCGATCGCGAGCACGATGACGTCCGCATCGCGCGCCACGGCGACCGCTTCCGCGATCATCCGGCGATCCTCTGCCGGATCGCTCGGGATCACCTCGTCCTGCATCCACGATCCGCCCACCGTGATGCGGCAGCCTTCGCTGTACACCACCTTTGCATCGTCGCCAACGCGCCTCCGAATGCCCTCGAGCACGGTGACGACGTGATCGGGCACGCCACTATAGCCACCGAGCAGCGGACGATCGGCATTGGGCCCGACCACCGCTATCGTCTTCAGTTTCGCCAAATCCAGCGGCAGGACCTCGCCTTCATTCTTGAGGAGCGTGATCGTCTCACGCGCCGCCTCGAGCGCGAGCGCCTGGTTGTCTCTGCTCCCCACGATGCGCTCCGCCACATCGGGATCGACGTAGGGATCGTCGAACAGTCGCATGCGGAACTTCCAGTAGAGCATCGGCGACACGAGATCGTCGAGCTCTGACTCCGCGAGCAGTCCGTCCTTCACCGCCAGCACCAGATGGAGATAGCAGTCGGGCTCCGGCAGCTCGCAGTTCACGCCGGCCCGCACCGCCAGCACGGCGGACTCGCGCTTGTCCGCTGCGACGTTGTGACCATGTGTGTCCGGCCGATAGCCGAGCTCCCAGATGGCGTAATAGTCCGACACGGTGAAGCCGGTGAAGCTCCACTCCTCCCGGAGCACGTCGCGCAGCAGCCAGCGGTTTGCATGCGACGGCACACCATCCACCTCATTGTACGACGGCATCACACTCACGGCGCCGGCCTCCTGCACCGCCGCCTTGAAGGGCGGCAGGAAGACCTCGCGCAACTCGCGCATCGATACATTTGCGGGCGCACAATTCTGCCCCGCTTCGGGTTGTCCGTGCGCGACGAAATGCTTGAGCGTCGCCATCACACGCGTGTGGTCGCTGAAGCTCGCGTCGCCCTGGAATCCCTTTACCGCCGCTACGCCCATTCGCGTGACGAGATGAACATCCTCGCCGAAGGTTTCTTCCACGCGACCCCAGCGCGGCTCGCGCGCCACGTCCACCACGGGCGTCAGCGCCTGATGCACGCCTCGCGCGCGGGCCTCCGCCGCCGTCATCGTATACAGGCGCTCGACGAGCTCGGGATTGAACGTCGCACCGAGTCCGATCGGCTGCGGAAAGCTGGTGCCGCCGATCGCGGCGTGGCCGTGCAGACACTCATCGTGAAAGACCACAGGGATGCCCAGCCGGCTTTCCTCGACGAAGAACTGCTGGATCGCGTTCGTCAGCTCGGCCTGCTGTCGCGGATTGCGTCCCTTCTCGGGTTCGTGGCCGGTCCCGCCCGCATCGCTCGGCCGACCCACCTGCCCGATTCCATGACCGTGCCCAAATGCGCGTCGCGCCTTCTCGAGGTCGAACACTCCAGACGCGTCCACGAGCGTGTCGGCCTTCTGCTGCCAGACGCACATCATCTGTGCCGCCTTCTCCTCCAGCGTCATCCGCGACAGAAGATCCGCCGTCCGCGCCTCGGCGGAGAGCTCCGCCGATCGATATGGCAACATTGCTGCTCCGTGATTTCGGCGCGCGACGACGCGGGCCTGTCATGATGAAACGCTAGTGATGACGTAAAGGTGTGACGGGGCTCTCGGCAACTGATGTTACCACAGAGGACACAGAGGAAAACCGGCGGATCATGCAGTGTGTCTCTTCCGCGGTTCTCCGTGTCCTCTGTGTCCTCTGTGGTGAATTGCAGTTCCGCTGTCGCAGTTTCAGGAGCACTAGTTGGCCGCGGTTCGCGGCTCAGTAGCCGGGGTTCTGGGGATACTTCGGTCCCACGACCACACCATCGATCTGCGTCTGCGGGATGGGGCGCAGGATGTGCTTCGCCACCAGGTTCGGCGCTGCCTTGGAGTTGTATTTCTTCACGCGCGCCAGGAAGAAATTCACGCCTGGGCGCGTGACGTCGTACCACCGCTGGAACTCGCCGGCCAGCTCGCGCTCGCGCTCGTCCATGATGAAGTCGAGGTTCATCTGTGCGGCCGTCACCTGGAAGGCGGGATCCGCCTTGTGCGCCGGACTCGCGGCGCGCGTGCGCAAGACGTTGATGAAGCTCGCTGCTTCCGCGGTGTTGCCGAGTGCGACATCCGCTTCCGCGGCGATCAGGTAGACCTCGCCGAGGCGGTAAACGACCTGCACCTTGCCGCCGTTCTGGTCGTTGAATCCGCCCGTGCGCAGGTTGTCCTGAAACTTCTTCAACACGGGATATCGGTCCCACCCGATGTAGCCGTTGTTCTCGCCGAAGTTGTCGCCGCAGTAGACGGACGGATCCGCCATGCCCGCCGGGCAGGTCGTGCGAATGGTGTACTTGCTCGCGCGGCGACGGACGGAGTCCACCGGGTAGGTGGCGTACATGATCGTGGTGTCATTCGCATTGACCGTCGCGTTGCTCGTGCAGGCGAGCAGACCAGCCTGCGGCAGGTTGTTCGTGGGGCAGACGCCGGACGGTCCCGACGCCGGCGCGCCGAAGGGATTTTTCAGTCCACCACTCGTCGCGATCCACACTGACTGGAAGCTGCCGTCGAAGCGTGTGTCGACGACGTCGGTGCTGCCGGGTGTCGTGCCGAGGTAGCGTGTGTTCCACAGCGACAACTCGTACTGCGTCGGCTTCAGGCGGCGGAACGGGCGGCCGTCGTTGAGGTCGCGCGGGATGCCGACGCCGGACGCCGAATTGTCGTACTGGCTGCCGTAGACGAGGTGGAGGTCGGGATTGGTATAGTTGAGCGGGCGCCCATACGGCTGCATCGCGGCCGTGTAGCCGAACGCGCCGCCACTCTCTCCGATGTCCTGATAGATGCGCCCGATGTTGGTGCTCACTCCGACGTGGAGACGTCCGGCGTCGTGATCCACCGACGCGAAACCGGATCCGCGGCGATACCCCTGACCCGGAATGAGTCCGCCCTGGTCGAAGTAGTTGCCCGACGCGGTGTAGCGCGTGTCGGGACTCGATCCCATCAGGCTGCCCTGGAAGCTGTTCTGGTGCGAGTCCTGAAGGACGGTGTTGAACCAGTCCGTCTGAAGGTTGTTGTTGAAGGCGTAGAGGCGCTTCGGGATGCCGCCCACGAACGACTGGCCCGCGAGCACCTTCGCGAGGGTGGTGTCGCCATTCAATGCGCCGCCGTTGTAGAAGGCGCCGTCCTGCAGCATGCGGGTGTACTGCTGCATGTTCATCATGTTCAGCACCTTCACCGGATTCTGGCGTCCGGCATATGAGTCGAACGTGTATTGCGAGTGCATCTTGCCGTCCTGAATGCCCTTCTTCGTCGTGATCAGGATGACACCATTCGCCCCTCGGCTACCGTAGATCG
>DAIUFP010000048.1:0-17638 GCA_036844565.1 Gemmatimonadaceae bacterium
CGATCGGACGATGTGCGTTGTTCATGAGACTCGGCAGACCTCTGTGATACGTCAAGACCACGGGAGCGTGCAATCTCCCCGGAGCGGGAGACTGACGAGCCCGGATGTGTTGAATCGCGAACGTCATGCTTAGGTGAAGACGTGACATTCCGTTGACGAAAGAAAGGTCTCCCGTTTGCCTGCGACCCCAGCCGTACGGGAATAAAGGCGCGGCCCTTAGGGTCTTCTACTCAGATCCTTGGCAGACATCGCACTCGAGCCTCGACGAGACAATGTCAGCCGCGCGGTCCGGCAACCGCCGGAACGATCACCGTTCGTCAGGAGCAATTGCCATGAAGCACAACCGGGTTTGTGTCCTGTTTTCCGCCGTTGCGTTCCTTTGCGGATGCGGCGGGAGCAGCTCCCCCACGGCGGTCACCATGGCACCTCCCAGTGAGACCGCAACAGTCGCGGCCACTCCGTCGATAGCGTTCACGCCAGGAAGCGTAAGCCTTCTCATTGGCGGTACTCTCACGATCAACTTCGGATCCGTTGCGCACAACGTGTTCTTCGACAATCAGCCTGCCGGTGCACCGGCCAATATCACCGGGGCGAACTCCAATGTCAGCAAGTCGCTGACGTTTGCCGTGGCGGGCACTTACGTGTTCAACTGTCACATTCATCCGGGCATGCACGGAACCGTCGTCGTCACGGCTCCGACGACATAGGCGCGCATGCAGTGCCACTGATTCCGCGCACGCTTGATGCGTTGTCGCCAGCATGGTGCGCTCGCAGGATCCTGGCTCGATGGGTGACCTCGTTTCGGCAACCGAAGGCCCGCGTCGCCGCGACACCGTGCTCCTCGTCGCAATCATCGCGATCGGCACGTCGCTCCGCATCCTTTATCTCGGCGCGCCGAGCTTCTGGGTTGATGAAGCGCTGAGCGTCGACTTCGCGCGGCTATCGTGGCCCCAGTTCGCGCATCTGATGCAGACGCGAGAGCTCAACATGCTCCCTTACTATCTCCTGCTCCGAGGCTGGATTCATCTGGGAACGGGGGAGTGGATCGTTCGGAGCCTGTCCGCCATCTGCTCGATCGCCACGCTGCCGCTTCTGTACCGTCTCGGCGTGCGCCTCTTCGGCATTCGCGTGGGACAGTTCGGCGCGACCCTCCTGGCGCTGCACCCCTACCACATCCGCTTCGCGCAGGAGGCTCGCGGCTACAGTCTGATGATCCTCCTCGTCACCGCGTCGACGTTGCTTCTCGTGCGCGCCACCGAATCCTCTTCGCGGCGCCCCGTAGGCGTGTGGGCGGCCTACGTCGCGACAAGTGTGCTCGCCGCGTACACCCACTTCTACGCCGGCTTCGCGATTCTGGCACAGTGGGCGTCCCTCGCCATCGCTCGCCCGCGCGGCGTTCCGTGGAGGGCACTCGTGCTCTCTGCCGCCGCCATCGGCATACTCCTCGTCCCACTCGCCGCGTTCGTGCTGCTGGGGCACGCGGATCCCGCGGGTTGGATCGCGCAACCCAACTCGCGGAGTGTCGGACATCTGGTCTACTCACTCCTGGGCGGGGAGAAGCGAGCCGGCGCCCGCCCCCTCGCCTATGCCGCCTACGCCGTCGCGCTGGTCGCATCCGGCGCCGCCGCGCGTGCGGCGTGGCGCGGCCGTCGACACGACCCGAGCGCGTGGCACTATGCGCTGGTCATTGCCGGCGCGACCCTGCCCATCATCCACGTGCTGGCGGCCTCGATCGTCAAACCGATCTTCGTCGACAAGTACCTGATCGAATGCCTCCCTTTCACGGTGCTGCTGCTCGCGGTCGGCCTGGACCGCCTGCGCCCGCGCGCGCTGTCGCTGGGTACGTCGATCGTCATCCTCGCACTGTCCGCTCGCGGAGTGGTCGGCTACTATCGCCGGCCGGACAAGGCCGACTGGCGCGCGGCCACCCACTACGTCCTCGACTCGGCGCGATCGGGGGACGCCGCGCTCTTCTTCCCGCGCTACATGGTCGCACCCTTCGATTACTACCGTGCCTCGCTCCACACGACGGCGAATGCCGTGGCCGTTGTCTATCCGGGTGAGCTGGGTAGCGGAGACGTCGCTGATGCTCTCTCGCACCTTCCGCATCGCTACGGCCGGCTGTGGGCGGTATTCAACCAGGATGGCGATTCGGGAGCCGTCGTGCGCGATTCATTGCTGCGTCGCTATCCCGTGGTGAGCGACCGGCAGTTCACGGGAGTTCGCGTCGTGTTGTACGACACCAGGTGAGATCGACTGGCGCGATAGACTACACTCCAACATCGCGTGGCGCTGCAATAGCCAGCCACGGATCGGCGCTGCCTGTCGTTACGACTCCGATCTCAGTATCGCGAACGCGGCGAAGAGGAGCACCGACACAGGCACGACCCAGCCCAAAAGTGTCTCTGGAATCGGGAATCCGTACCTGACGCCCACCACGGCGTACGACGAGACGATGATGAGGATGGCGCCAAGCTTCACGCCAAGCGCAACAATTTTCCCAAAATCCGCGCTTGGCTTGGCGACGGTAATTTCATTTTCGAGACCTGTCTCGTCGCGCTCGGCCTCTCCGAACAGGTCCCATCCAAGAAAGCTCATCACGACTGCGAGCGCCGCGATTATCGCAGCCACCGCCCAAAGACCGCGTGCGGTGCCCACCCACAGCGCGACGCCGAGGAGCGGGTAGCTCGTGCTCGAGATCAGCAGCGCAAGGCGCTTCCTGTTCCGGGACACCGGACTCTGGGATTTACTGTCGACAGTCGCCTGAGGCTCGGAAGGCGAAGGGTCTTCTCGGTCCGTCGGGTCTGCGCTCATTACGCTCCGTTTCTGCACGCGAAAATGTAGGACATGCGTGCCCACGCTGATCGCACCGCTCTCAGGCGATGGCCTACGGTCGGATCCGACGTGCCTTGGCGAGCCACTCAGCAAGCTCCGCATTGGAAAGCGACGCCCAGTTGGCAGGGAAGTGATCGAGCTGACGAGTCTCGTTTTCTCGATTGAACATGAGTGTAATCTCGACAGTCGGAGCGGTAAGCCCCGTTCCCCAAACGGCACCACGGCTGAAGCTCTGCTCGAATACTTCCCATCCCAACCCGGACGCGTCGACCAGCTGTTTGTGCTCGTTCGAGACTACCGGTGCAGCCACCACGGGCGTCGCCTCCGCCGGCTTGCTCGAGAGCCGCGCACCGACATCGCCACGGCTCTCGGCGATGATGCGCGGCGGTGGTGCGGCGGCGTTCGCAGCAGTCAACTCGAAGTCGCCCATGCCGGGACGGATGGTCATCGGCAGCTCCCACGAATAGCCGGTGCCACCAGCGCGTACCGTGTCCAGCGTGACCAGCGTGTATTCACCGCGTTCCACGTACGCCGCGGTGGCGCCCGCCGCATCGGTGGTCAGGTGCACCGTATCCTTCGACGCGGACACGAGAAGCACGCGGACGCCCACGATTGGATACGGAGGCGCGAGGGCGTCGCCCACGCCGATGTAGATCTTCGCGTAGATCGTCTTGTCGAATCCTACGGTCCCCGCCGGCCACCCCTGCGCCCGGAGTGAACCAGAGGCGCCGAACAGGATGGCGAGTGCAGTGACTGCGATGCGAAGCGGAGTCTTGGCCACGAATCCCGGTAGTAGATGACGCGTTCCGAGTTGCGCGGTGACGAGACGATCATCGTCATCGCGGACGGAGCGCATGCGCGAAGATAATATTCCTCGCCATTGGTGCTCGCAACCTGTGTGCGCGGTACTAAGCGTCGATTTCGCGCGATCGGGCTGGACATCGCAGCGCGGACGCCACATCGTGTGGGGCGCGAGCCCCTCGATTTCCGCACTCCGGCCTGTATCGGCCATCGGCCGCCCCGGCGCATCCCATTCCATCATGGAGATTGCATTGAAAAGCCGCGCCGCGAGAGTGGTGTCGACGCCCGCTTACGACGTGACCGCGGGAGACCAACCCTGAGTCGAAGGGCGGAGACGGAGGAACAGGGCCGCCACGTCGACAGCTGGTCGTCCGAGCTCGGTGAGCATTGGGTTCTGTGGGCGTCGGCCGGTGTGCTCCTGCTCTTCCTGATGGGGATTTCCGCGCCTCTCGCGGATATCGATCTGCCGATGCACCTCGCCACCGGCGCGTGGATCGTGCACCACCACGCCGTGCCTTATGTCGAGCCCTTCGCGTGGACACGCTTGGGTGCGCCGTACTACGCGTATTCATGGCTCCCCGAGATTACGTACTACTTCTTATATGCGCATGGCGGGCCGATGGCGCTTCGGGTGCTGCACGGCCTCACGTTCGCCGCTGGCGGCGCCGCCATGCTATGGCTCGGCCGCGTGGCGAGATGGCGTGCATGGACCGCCGTGCTGATGGCGTTTCTTGCGATCCTTCCGCAATTTCTCGTCGCTCCGTTTCTTCGGCCGCAGACGTTGCTCTTTCCCACGGTGATCCTCGCGTGGGGAATTGGGTTGCGGATTCTGGAGTCCGATCGCCCCGCGCTCTGGGGCGCGCTGCTGTTGCTGGTCGCAGCCGTGGCAGCAAACTCTCACCTCCTCTTTCCCCTCACGGCGCTGCCACTCGCGATCGCCATTTCGCGAGATCCCATTCCTGTTCGGCGCGGAGCGCTCGTGTTCGCGGCAATCCTGGGTGGATGGATGCTCAGCCCCTACGGGTTGCAGTGGGTGCACGTCTTTCGGCTGAACTTTGGGCACAATGTCCTGTTCAGCTATCCGTCTCCGATCGCGGAGTTCGTGCCGGGGTTTCGCGCCGCGGTTCTATCCCCCGGTGAGGCACTCGTTGCCGCCCTGCTCGCGATCGTGCCGTGCGCCGTTCCTTCGGAATCGCTGAGCACACGCGAGCGCGTGGTGTTCGTTTCGCTCTGGCTCGTCGGGCTGTTCGGTTTTGGTCTCGCGTCGCGAGCGCTCGTGGTTTGGTGGATCACCACCCTCCCACTCCTTGCCTTGGTCCTGGAGCGTTTCTCGCCTCCGCGGGCTCCCATTCGGCGGGTCATGCTCTTGACGATGGCAAGTCTGCCAGTCCTGCTTGGCCTTCGCCTACTGCTGCTCGAGCGTGAGCTCGGGGCGGCCATCGCCTCTCCCGCCGCGCCGAGTGTGGAGCCTCTCGCGAGCTGGCTCGACCATCACGTTCGGGAGGGGGTGCGGCGGCGAATGCTTACCTCATTCGACTACGGATCGTATCTCACTTGGCGCTTGCCTGGCTACAGCATGTCGATCGACGGACGAACGATCTTTCCCGATTCTGTCGCGGCGCCGGACGCCTATCGCGTCGCCGGCGACCGATCCTTTGAATTGGGGCCCTGGCGCTCCGCCGACATCGCCATTCTTCCGTTGCATTTTCCAACTGCGGCGGTGCTCGATACGGCGCGCGAATGGGTGCGCGTGGACACGGTTCCCGAAGGACCACACGTGCCCGTTGCCACGGGTTTGTGGTCTCGTCGCTCGCTGCTCGAAGCCGCGCGCCCCTAGTCGCTTGGAGCATTTGCCACTCATTCCCGGACGTATGGAGATTCGTTCGACGTTCGTCGGGCGACTCGCGACTCGCGACTCGTGAGCGCGACCCGGCGCCAGCTGCTGCTCCCTGCGTCGCTCGCGTGGTCCGTGCTGCTCCTGGCCGTGCTGGAGTGGACGGCTGGCGCAAACAGACCCGCCCCACTTCTCGCTCTGTCAGATCCCTACGTCGGGCCTGCCGGCTTCGGCGCGCTCGCTGTCCACGGAATACTCTGCGACGACGAGAGGCGGCGCGTGCTCGTGCTTCGCGCCGGCGTCGCGCTCGAGATCCTGCGATTTGTTTTTCTCGCGTGGCGCATGGTCCCTCTCGACGCCGTCGTGTTCTCCGTTGGCTACGGATTTCTCGCTGCGGCACTCATCGATTTTCTGATACACCATGAATGGAGACCGGCGGCGCTCGCCGCACTCGTTCCTGTCGGCATGGCGAGCTCGCGACTGGGCCTCGCCGATATCGTTCAGCGCCTCACGCCATTGACGTACGACGGAACTCTTCTCGCGCTCGACGCGACGCTTCGTGTGCCCTTCTCGCGCGTCGCCGGTCACTTGTTCGAGGCTGTGCCGTCAGTCCGCATGATCTCGCTGATCGCATATGCGGCGCTTCCGGGTGCCATTGCCGCCGGCCTCGCGTACGAGGAGTACGCGAACAGGCGCGGGCTCGCGCGAGGAGTGGGGGTGAACATGCTGCTTGCCTACATGGTGAGCGGTACGATTGCCGCATTGCTCTACGTGCTCTGTCCCGCCACCGGGCCTTCGCACGCGTTTGCAGGCGGATTTCCAGCAGCGTTACCGGATCCGGCGAGAGTTCCGCTCCAACTCGCTGTTTTCGCGCCAGACTCGCCGCGCAACGCGATGCCCTCGCTGCACGCGACCTGGGCCGTGCTGCTCGCGAGGAGCGCGGCCGGTTCGCGACGGTCCGTACGAATCGGCGCCTACGTCTTTGCCGCGCTGACGGCGATTGCCACGATGGGATCCGGTGAGCACTACATCTTCGATTTGATCGCCGTCGCACCGTTTCTCGTTGCCCTGGAAGCGGCAACTGCGCATTGGTCTATTTCGTGGCGCCGTCGCGTTCCCGCCCTCATTTCCGGCATTGCCCTCTACGCTCTGTTGATGATCGTGATACGAAATGGTTCTGTAACAGTCCCTCGCCTCGCTCGAGCGCCGTCACTCGCGTGGGTGTTCACACTGCTCACGATGGGAATTCCAATTGCCTGCTCGCTGCGGCCCGTTCGCGTCCGGAGCGACGAGACCATCCACGGCAGAGTTGCCGCTGCCAGCAGGATACCAGAGCCGTGACATCCCTCAGCCACGACAATCCCGCATCGCCGCTCGCTGGAGATCGCAATCGCCTCTGGACCGAGGAGGTCGGCGAGCACTGGACTCGATGGCTCCCTCTGGGCGCTTTGCTACTATTTGCGCTGGGAGCCTCGGCGCCGCTCGCCGACATGGATCTGCCCATGCACCTTGCAACAGGTGCCTGGATCGTTAAACACCACGCCGTTCCGTTCGTCGAGCCCTTTTCATGGACGAGGAGCGGCGCGGCGTACTATTCGTATTCGTGGCTACCGCAGGTGATCTATTACCTCCTCTATGCCACGCTCGGCCCGCTCGCCTTGCGAGTATTGCACGGGCTGACGTTCGTGGCTGGCGGTGCGTCGCTGCTCTGGCTTGCACGCGTCGCGGGGTGGCGACCGTGGACCGCGCTCTACCTGATCTTCCTTTCGTTGTTGCCCGCCGTTCTCATTGCGGCGTACCTCCGACCCCAGGCGCTGCTGTTTCCGCTGGTCATCCTCGCCTGGGGCGCAGGGCTGCGGATACTCGATTCCGACCGGCCGGCGCCCTGGGTGGCCGCGCTCGCGCTCGTTGCATCGGCGGCGGCGAACTCCCACCTGCTTTTCCCTGTAACAGCGCTGCCCGGCGCGATCGCGCTGACACGCACGCCAACTCCCTGGAAGCGCGGCACTTTGATCGCGGCCGCGCTGCTGGGCGGATGGGCGTTCTCACCATACGGCCTGCATTGGCCCGCCGTATTCCAGCTCTACTTTCGCCACAATGCGCTGCTGGATTTTCCTCCCCGCATCCAGGAAATCGTACCGGGGTTTCTGTTCGCGCGAGTCTCGCCGATCTGCATGATTCTGGTCGTGCTTCTCTCGGCGATTCCATGGGTACTGCGAGATACGGATACGACGGTTCGGGAGCGGAACGTGTTTGGACTGCTCTGGTTCGCCGGGATGTTCGGGTTCGGCTTGGCGGGTCGTGCGCTCATGGTCTGGTGGTTCGCAGCGCTTCCGGCGTTGGTGCGACTCGTTGAGCGCGCGCCTCGCCCCCCGGCGGGCTTCCAGCGCCGCATGGCGCTTTCGGTAATGGCTTCGCTCCCGCTCGTAATGAGCGTCGGCCTGGCATGGCATACCGGCGCGCCAGACACGGATCTCAGCTCTCCGGCGCGACGGAGCGTGGATCCGCTGGCAACGTGGCTCGAGGTCCACGCGCGCCCGACCGGCCGGCCCAAGGTGCTCACCGTCTTCAACTACGGCTCCTACCTCACCTGGCGGTTGCCGGATTACAGCATGTCGATCGACGGACGGTCCATATTTCCAGATTCAGCGGCCCGTCCCGATGCATACCGCGTTGCCCACGACGGACCGTTACCCTTCGGTCCTTGGCAATCGGCCGACCTGGCCATCGTACCGCTCAGCTATCCTGTGGCCGCCGTGCTCGATTCTGCGCGGGACTGGAAGCGCGTGGACACGGTCCCTGGCGACTCGTCAGAGAGGCTCGGTACTGGCCTGTGGGTTCGACGATCCTGGATCGACCGATTTCGCCGATGACTTATTTCAACTAATTGTTCGGCGTATTGCGACGAACTGACTCCCGCTGTGACAATGCTCACCACTTATGTTGCGGACCGGCAACGCGAGCACGCCGGATTAGCTACAGCATTTCGTTACGAAATGGGAAAATCGGACGAAAGGTCAGAAAAGTCGGGGTGACGACCGTCGCTTTTTTTTACGTGTTCTCCCCGTCGCCATGACGAAGAACGAAGAGGCGTCACAACGCAAGGCGCATCAGCAATTTGCGCCGTAGCGGAGCCTGTTCGCGTCAGTTTATTCGCCCCCTTACCGGCCTCTGGAATGAGCCTTGAGCGACCGTAAAGTCGCTCGAGAAGGGGTCAATTTCAGGGCGGAAAAAATAGCCACTTTGGTCTGCGAGCGAGTCTTGCATTCCCGTTGGACCAACCTAATATGGCCGCTCTCACGCGCAGCCATTTCTTTCCACGCAGCACTCCATTTAGACGGAGGAACAATGTCTCGCGCAAAGGCCCTTTTTCGCCGTTTCGCCCAGAAGGAAGAGGCCGCCACGATGGTTGAGTATGCCCTCATGCTCTCCCTGATCGCGGTCGTGTGTATCATCGCTGTGACGCTGATTGGTACGAACGCGAACACCATTTTCAACAACATCGCGACCAATCTTCCTGCTTGATCCGATGTTGCCGTTCCGTTCGTCCCTGTTAGAGACTCCTGCTGTTTCTCGCGCTTCCGAATCGCCGTCCTACAAAATGGCCGGTGTCGCAGTACCCCCACTCCCAACGCTTCTGGAGGCAATGATGTCCCGTATTAACCAGCTGGTTCGCCGTTTCGTCAAGAACGACGAGGCCGCGACGATGGTCGAGTACGCTCTCATGCTCTCGCTCATCGCGGTCGTTTGTATCATCGCCGTAACGCTGATCGGTACCAACGCGAACACCATTTTCAACAACATCGCGACGAATCTCCCCGCCTGACCTGATCAAGCTCGAGACGAATGCAATGGCGGCAAGCCGCCATTGCGTTCGACCTCGGGAAGCTCCTCGCAAATATGCCCGCCGCGCCGATCTTGAGATCCGGAATCGACCTGATGTTCCTGGTGACATTCACGGTTCTCGTAGCAGTGGCGGCAGGGATGGATCTCGGATATCGAAGAATACCGAATTCGCTCGTTCTGACGATCCTGGTCCTGGGCGGCGTTTTCGCGGTAATGTCGTTTGGACCGGTCAACGCGCTGCTTCGCGTTACCGAAGGTGCAGGCGTAGGTCTATTGATGTGGTTTCCTTTCTGGGCGCTCCGCATGCTCGGCGCAGGGGACGTGAAGTTCTTCGCGGCCGCGGCAGCGTGGCTGGGTCCCCGATTGGCGCTTGAAGCGGCGTTGTCCTCCGCCGTGTTTGGCGGCGTGATCGCCCTGGTCTGGCTGCTCTCGCGTGCATGGCCGAGTGACGCGAACGCGCAAGCTCCCAGCGTGGCTGCCGATTCCGTGCGGGATGATAGTGAGAAAGTGGGTAGCGGACGGGATGCTACCCAAAGAAGCACATCGTTACCATATGGGGTCGCCATGGCGGCCGGTTTGGCAGTTACTGCTTGGTTTCCGCACCTATTTCACTCGTAAGAGGCCTCACGATGAGACTACGGACTTTCGCTGGTTCCGATCGCGCGGCGGCGCTCGTCGAGTTCGCCATAGTGCTGCCTATTCTGTTGCTCATAGTCTTCGGCATCGTCGATTTTGGGCGGGCACTATATACCGCCAACAATCTCACGTCGGCAGTACGAGAAGGAGCTCGGTTGGCGTCGACCCAAATCAGTCCCGACCCAACGGTCAACGCATCAAAAACCGCAGTGACGAATGCAGTCACCGCTTACACCACGGCGATCGATGCCAACGCTCCGGTACCAACAGTCGCTGAAGCGTTCAGTGGTGCGCTACCGAACCTGCAGTCCATCACGGTTTCGATTACGGCCTATCCATTTACGCCGATAACGCCCCTGGCAGGAATTTTCGGGTTGGGCACGATCTCGATGTCGCCCTCGGCGACGTTTCGATGGGAAGGAGCACCCTGAGCACGATCTGACCGATTGAAGCAGTACTGCGGCATTCACACTTTCGACTCACCGGCAATTCTATGGCAGAGCGGCGCTACAACACGGTTCTCTTCGCGGCGATCCTCACGGCGCTGGTGGCAACGTTTGGCGTGTATCGGTACCTCCAAAAAGCCAAGCAAAGCAGCCAGGTCCAGATGCAGTCCGTGGTCATTGCCTCCCGAGATCTGACGGAAGGGGAGAAGCTCGAGCGCCTTGCGCTCTCAACGGCGCAGTGGCCAGCAGGCACGGCGCCCGATAGCGCCTTCTCCTCGGTCGACTCGGCCATTGGCCGTGTCGCTCGCGTCGCGATATTCAAGGGTGAGCCGATCGTGCCGGGCCGCTTGGCCCCCCCGGGCACCGGGCCTGGTCTGGAAGTCAAGATCGCGACCGGTAAGCGGGCGATGGCGGTCAAGATCAATGACGTGGCCGGCTTGAGTGGCTTGATCCAACCGAATAGCCGGGTGGACGTGCTGGTGACGCTTCAGGCGAACCAGTCGCAGAATACGAAGGAACAGGCAAAAATGTTCATGAACAACATGCGCGTCCTGTCCGTGGGCACGCAGGTGGAGCGCGGCGAGGACGGGAAGCCCATTCAGGCGACCACGGCCACGCTGGAAGTCACTCCCCAACAGGCGGAGCAGCTCGCCGTTGCCATGAACGAGGGAATGATCCAGTTGGTGCTTCGCGGCTACGGCGATCCGGATTCCGTCACGACGGCCGGTGCGACATCCACGGACGTGCTCGCGCAGCTGCGCTCGCGGTCGATGGTGGTTGATCCCGGACCCAAGAAGGAGCCGCGTCGGGTCCGTGAGCGGCCCGTGGCAGTGGTGCCCGTTCCCGCTCCCGTCCGAACGGTGGTCGCCGACCCGAAAAAGGATTCAGTCGTCGTTCGAGTCTATCGGGGTGACAAGCTGTCGCAGCAGAAATTCGAGCAGAAGGACTCGACATGATCTCCGCGACGAGCGACATCGCGATCGAGCGTGCGCCTTCGAGTGAACGCGATGCATTCCCCAGGTGGAGGACCGGCAAGTTGATCGGACTCAAGCGGCTGTGGCGCAGTGCCACGTTGGTGGCGGCGTGTGGCGCGGCATTGCTCGGCGGCCGAGATCTGGCTGCCCAGACTGTCGACACGGCCGTGTTGCGCGTCGATCTCCCCGCGGGGCGATCGTACCCGATCACGACTCAATCGAACATCACCCAGGTGTCGGTGGCCAGTCCGGAAGTGGCCGACGTGCTGGTGATGGGCTCGCGCGATCTGGTCATCAACGGTCACGGCACCGGCGAGTCCGATGTCATCGTCTGGATGACCGACGCCCCGCTGCGTCACTATCGAGTGTCCGTCCACTCCCCAGCGGATCGCCAGCAAGTCGTCCTTGCGGTGAAGTTCGCCGAAGTGCGTCGCGACTTCCTGCGGAACCTCGGATTGTCCGGCCTCTATCGTGGTAAGCACGCTCGAGTCGGAACCGGTGCGTTCAACACGGACAACGGCTTCAACGCGACCACTGGCGCCTTCACACTTCCGACTGCCTCCGGTTTCGGAACCGTGCTCACGGATTTCGGCACGAGCACCTTGCTGGGGTTGCTCGACGCGGACGAGACGATCGGTCACGCTCGCATTCTGGCCGAGCCGACGCTCATGGCCGGCAATAAGGATTCGGCCAGCTTTCTCGCAGGCGGCGAGATTCCGATTCCTGTCGCACAAAATAGCGCGAGCGGCGTGCCGACGATCACGATTCTCTGGAGAGAATTCGGAATCAAGCTGAATTTCGTCGCCGAGATCGTGAGCGACAGCATCATCAGGATCCACCTGAGGCCCGAAGTGTCGAGTCTGGACTTCACCAATGCTCTCGAGATATCGGGATTCAAGGTGCCTGCTCTGCGGTCGCGTCATATCGAGAGCACGGTGGATGTGCGCCGCGATCAGAGTCTCATCATTTCGGGGCTGATGGATGACGAGCGTCAGAAGACCAAGGATGGCATCCCGTTCCTCAAGGACATTCCGATTCTCGGAAGCCTGTTTTCGAGCACGAGTTGGCAGCGCAATGAAACCGAGCTTCTCATCATCATAACCCCCGTTGTCACTGATCCGATGCACCCGCGTCCGCAGGACGTCATGCACTTCTCGCCAGATTCAGCACTGCCCGCGCGTCAAGCGCTCGAGCCGCGTCTGCCTGGTATGCAGCCGAAACCGTAGGAGAGACAAATGGCTCGCAAAGCACTCATCGTTTCCGGTGCTGCCGGACCACAGGACATCGCCAACGCGGTGCTGCATCGCTTCGGTTTCGCGCCCGCAGAATCGGCGCTCAATCTAAGCGAGGCCACGTCGCGGCTGCGCGCAGAGCATTTCGATCTTGTCATCCTCCCGCTTCAGGGGCTCGGGACGATTGAGCTGTCGACGCTTGATCGAGAGACTCGGCGTGCGGGAACGTTCGTGATCGGCACGGCGATGCAGTCCGACTCCGAGCTGATCCTGCGAGCGATGCGGTCTGGTGTGAACGAGTTCCTCCTGTATCCGCCGGATCCAAAGGAATTTTCAGGCGCGGTCGACCGGTTGATGCGCCGTACGCACACCGACGGAAAGTCGGGTGGTGCGATCGCGATCTACAGCGCGAAGGGCGGCGTCGGCTGCACGAGCATGGCGGTGAACCTGGCCTTCGCGCTGGCCAAGGCGCACCCGGAAGGGCACGTGGCGCTCGTCGATCTCGTTGCCGGTGGTGGCGATTTGCGCGTGATGCTCGACCTCAAGCCGCAGTACGACATGAGCGACCTGCTCGGCAAGGTCGATCGACTGGATGCGGACCTCCTGCGCTCGCTGCTCACACCGGTTGCTGGCGGCGTGTGGGTACTGCCGTCGTCCGAGAGCCCCGAGTCCTCCGAGGCGTTCGAGGCGGCGTCCGTGACCACTCTCATCGAGCAGCTTCGACAGCACCATTCGTTCACCGTCATCGACTGCGAGCACGCACTCAGCGATCGCACACTTGCGGCGCTGGATGCGGCAGACCGAGTGATCCTGGTAACACAGCTCAATGTGCCCGCGCTCCGAAGCACCCAGCGTACACTCGCGCTCTGCCAGCGTCTCGGCTACGCCGGTGACAAGGTGAATGTGGTCGTGAACCGGCATCAGGCATCGGATGCGGTGAGTCTTTCCGACGCGAGCGAGGTGCTCGGGCGCGAAGTGTTCTTCAAGATCCCCAACGACTACCGTACACTTGCTGGTGCTCTCTCCAAGGGCGTCTCGGTAGCTGAGTTCGACGCCTCATCGCATCTCAGCTGGAGCTTTGACGGCCTCGCCGGTCGCATGAACGGCGGAGTCGCGCAGAAGGGCACGCACGCACAGAGCACCTCCCGTTTGGGCAGACTCTTCGGCCGTGGGAAAAAATAATGGCGCCTTCTCTTCGCGACCGCCTGCTCGGGCGCACATCGGCGACCCCGCTGCACGTTCCTGTCACCGGCACTCCGAATGGCTCGCCGCAGGCTGGGGGGCATGCCATCGACAGCGCTGGGCCGTCGTCCGGCATGTATTCCGGAATTCGCTCCGACGAGGCCACCCTCACGGCGGTGGAGCAGCTCAAGGTTGACCTCCACCGGCGGCTCATCGAGCGACTGGACCTCGAGGCGCTGGAGAAGATTTCCGACGAGGCCGTGATCGTCCAGCAGATTCGAAATGCGGTCACCGAGCTTCTGCGCGGGGAATCGACGCCATTCAGCCAGGCGGAGCGCGAAGAAGTCGTCGAGCAGATCGTATATGAGGTGATCGGGCTGGGGCCAATCGAGCCGCTCTTTCGCGACCGCACCGTCACCGACATTCTGGTGAACGGTGCGAAGGAGATTTACGTCGAGCGCGGCGGGAGACTTTCGCGTGCGCTGACGTCCTTTCGGGACGACGCGCATCTCCTGTCGATCATCGACCGTATCGTCAGCCGCGTCGGCCGCCGTGTGGACGAGTCGTCGCCGATGGTGGACGCGCGTCTCCCCGACGGCTCGCGTGTGAACGCGATCATCCCGCCGCTCGCGATCGACGGCCCGGTGTTGTCGATTCGGCGATTCGGCGCGGAGATCACCATTCAGAAGCTGGTGGAATTCGGCGCGGTCACCGAGGACATGGTGAATCTGCTCGCGGGCTGCGTGCGTGCCCGGCTCAATATCCTGATTTCCGGAGGCACCGGCGCCGGAAAGACGACGTTGCTCAATGCGCTCAGCTCCTTCATTCCCAGCAGCGAGCGCGTGATCACCATCGAAGACGCGGCTGAGCTTCGGATGCAGCAGGAGCACGTGGTGCGGCTCGAGACGCGACCGCCAAATTCGGAGGGACGGGGCGAGGTATTGGCGCGCGATCTCGTGAAGAACGCGCTCCGTATGCGTCCTGACCGGATCATTGTCGGCGAAGTACGGTCTGCCGAAGCGCTGGACATGCTGCAGGCGATGAATACCGGACACGAGGGATCGCTCACCACGATCCACGCGAATACTCCGCGCGATGCCCTCGCCCGATTGGAGACGATGATCCTGTTCGCGGGAACGAATCTGCCCAATCGCGCCATGCGCGAGCAGATCTCCTCGGCGCTGGATCTGATCATTCAGGTGTCTCGTCTCACCGACGGATCGCGCCGGGTTACCAGCATCACGGAAGTGACGAGCATGGAAGGCGAGATCATCACGATGCAGGAGATCTACCGATTCCGGCGTCGCGGCGTTTCCCCCGAGGGAAAGGTCGTGGGCCAGTTCGAAGCCACCGGCGTGCGGCCGGCGTTCGTCGAGCGGCTGCAGCTCGCGGGCGTAGAGCTCCCTCCGCACCTCTTCGCGGAGCGCTGACCATGGCATTGGTGCTCGCGCTTGTCTTTCTGGGCACCATCCTGCTCGTCATCGCGGGCTATGTCGTCGTGAATCGACGACAGCTCGTCGCGGGCGATGCGTTTCGTGCGCGCCTGGCGCCGGCGCCCGTGACGGGTATCACGTCGAGCATCCTGAAGGACGAAAAGACGAGTGAGATCGGTACCCTCAATCGCATGCTGGAGGGCAAGGATTTCACGACCGCTATCGCCACTCAGATCTATCGGGCGGGATCAAAGCTGAGTGTCGGCGAGTTCGTTCTGCTCTCGCTCGTCTGGGCAAGCTTTGGATTTCTTGTTGGACGTCGATTTGACCTCCTCTTCGCGCCACTCCTCGCGGTGGCGTTCGGATATCTGCCCTATCTGAATCTCAAACGAAAGGCGGCCGGGCGGCTCAAGCTATTCCAGGCGCAACTTCCCGAAGCGATCGACATGCTCGTGAACGCCATGAAGTCGGGATACTCGCTTCAGGCGGCGATCAAGTTCGCCGGGGATGAGATGCCGCAGCCGCTGGGGCCGGAGTTCGCACGCGTGTACGACGAACAGCGTCTGGGCATGGATCTGCGAAATGCGTTGCTCTCGCTGCAGGAGCGCGTGAACACGCTCGATTGCAAGATGTTCGTCACCGCGCTGCTGCTGCAGCGCGAGACCGGCGGAAATCTCGCGGAGGTGCTCTCGAATCTGGCCACGTTGATGCGCGAACGTGTCGGGCTGAGAGGACAGATCGATACGCTCACGGCAGAACCAAAGATGTCGGCAATCGTGTTGGCATTGCTTCCCGTGGGCCTGTTCATCATCGTGACGATGGCGAATCGCCAATATATGTCCCCGCTGTGGACGGCGCCGATGGGGAAGATGCTCCTGCTCTATGCAATTGTCTCGATCATTCTCGGATACATAGTGCTGAGAAAGATCGGGCAGATCGATATCTAAGGAGTACGCATGCTTCTGCTTCCTGCTCCGCTGCTCGCGCTCATCGCGCTGTTGGTCGTCGCCGTTGGTGTGGCAGCGCACGCGCTGCTGCGGGACCGCGAGCGTCGAAACCTCCTGAATCGCGCGGGGCTAAATCTTGCGGATGACTCGATTCTGCTGAAGGCGAACGAGGACAGGCTCGGCGGCCGGCTGGCGGCCTGGATCCTCGCGAAAGCCCCGCGATCCCTGCTCTCGCAGAAGTACGCCGCGGACAAGTTGCTTCATGCAGGCTTCGACCATGCGGCGGCACCGGTAATTTTCGTTACAGCCCGGCTGGCAAGCGCGGTCCTGATACCGGCGCTCGCATTGCTCTTCGTACCGAAACGAAACATCTTGATTTTCGGCGCATCGATGGCGATCGCCGTATTGATTGGATTGGTTCTTCCGCAGGCGTACATCGATGGTCGTGCGCGGCGTCGACAAGAGCTCCTTCGCCGTGCGATTCCCGATTCGCTCGATCTCCTCGTGGTATGCGTGGAGGCAGGAGTCAGTCTGGACGCCGCGATCATGCGAGTGGCGAGGGAGATGGCGATTCTGCACACCGACCTCGCGGCTGAGCTGCTGTTCGTGCACCGGCGCGTGAACGCGGGAGTTACACGCGAGGCGGCATTGCGCGGGCTGTGGGAGCGAACGGGCGTGGAAGATCTGCGGGGACTCGCGGCCAACATGATTCAGTGCGAAAAGTGGGGCACGTCCATCGCCACGGTGCTTCGCGTGTATGCCGAGTCGCTTCGACGCAAGAGAAAGCAGCTGGCGGAAAAGCGGGCTGCGACTGCGCCGCTCAAGATGACGTTTCCGCTGGCAGTCTTCATTTTCCCGGCGATCTTCGTCGTGCTGCTCGGGCCCGCAATGATGAGCATTTCTGCAATGTTCAAGAACATCGCGAATCGGTGAGAGCTTTTTCGAGACGGCGTACTGAACGAGGACGACGCGACGGCGTCGCCCTGAACCGGGAGACGGTCATGGCGAAATTGCGCAGCAGAAAAGGGGCGACGCTGGTTCTCGTAGCGATTCTGATGACCGCGCTCATCAGCTTCGCGGGAATAGCGATCGACGCATCGCGTCTCTACGTGATGCGCGCGGAGTTGCAGACCACGGCCGACGCAGCCGCGGTTGCGGCGATCGTGGAGGTCGCTGACAAGCGACCCACGAACGCGACCACGATTGCCATTGCGTACGCGCCAAAAAATGTCGTGGAGCATACGGCGCCTACGATTGCAGCGGCCGACGTGGAGCCTGGAACCTGGAACTTCGCTACCAACACCTTCGCAGTGTTGGGAACGTGGACCGACCCTGCGCTCAACTCGGTTCGGGTCACCGCGCACTATCCGGGCGTCTATACCTTCGCACGCATTTTCGGCGGTACCGGGCAGACCGTGAACGCTCGCGCCATCGGTGCGATGGGCTTCGTGAGCACCACGGACTGTTTGAAG
>DAIUFP010000049.1:0-17466 GCA_036844565.1 Gemmatimonadaceae bacterium
CAACAAAGGCGACCTCGAAAAGCAGGTGCCGCCAGCGCAAAGTGGTCCACAACCGGGTAAAGCAGGGCGCGATCGTCCGATTGTCATTATGCTTGACCCTGGCCACGGTGGCGAAGACTCCGGTGCGGTGGGGAAATACAAAACGCGCGAAAAAGATGTGGTATTGCAAATAGCTCGCCGTTTGCGCTCTCTGATCGAGAAAGAGGGCAATATGAAGGAGTACATGACGCGCAATGAAGACATCTTCATTCCATTGCAAGTGCGCGTAGCAAAAGCCCAGAAACAGCGTGCTGACCTGTTTGTCTCTATCCATGCCGACGCCTTTACCAGTCGTCAGCCGAGCGGTTCCTCTGTGTTTGCGCTCTCAACCAAAGGTGCAACCAGTACTGCGGCAAAATATCTGGCACAAACCCAGAACGCCTCGGACTTGATTGGTGGCGTGAGCAAAAGCGGTGACCGCTATGTCGACCACACCATGTTCGATATGGTACAGTCGCTGACCATTGCCGACAGCCTGAAGTTTGGTAAAGCGGTACTGAATAAGCTCGGTAAAATCAACAAGCTGCATAAAAATCAAGTTGAACAGGCCGGGTTTGCCGTACTAAAGGCACCAGATATTCCCTCCATTCTGGTCGAAACGGCGTTTATCAGTAACGTTGAGGAAGAGCGTAAACTGAAAACGGCGACTTTCCAGCAGGAAGTTGCGGAGTCTATTCTTGCGGGGATTAAAGCGTATTTTGCCGATGGGGCGACGCTGGCGAGAAGGGGATGATAAAAAGGCGCTGAATGGCGCTTTTTTATGGGAGACCAGAAACAAAAAAACACCCGTTAGGGTGTTCAATAATTGGTTGCGGGGGCCGGATTTGAACCGACGACCTTCGGGTTATGAGCCCGACGAGCTACCAGGCTGCTCCACCCCGCGTCAGTCTTTCAAACCTAGTCGCGCGCGCTGCCAAGTCAAGATTTTCACTCTTCACGTGCTGGACAGACCATCCCCGAAATTGACGCGCAGGCGTGCTGGCCTGATACTCTGGTGCTCCTCGCCACGGGCGGAAGCCTGCCAGCACACCAGAGGGACAGACATGTCTGATACCACGCAGCTCAGCGGCCCCGATCTCACCCTTGGCGTTCCCGCCAACTCGCTCGCACCGGGTGACAGGATTCTCGGTCACGCATTCGGCGATCCCGTCCTCCTCGCGCGCGTGGGCGACGAGCACTTCGCCATCGGCGCCACGTGCTCGCACTACGGCGGTCCGCTCGCCGAGGGCGTCGTATCGGGCGACACCGTTCGGTGCCCGTGGCACCATGCGTGTTTCAGCCTTCGCACCGGAGAGGCGCTGCGCGCACCGGCACTCAACCCGCTGGCACGTTACACCATCACCCGTGACGGCTCGACGATTCGCGTGACCGGAAAGACGGACGCACCCGACCCGCTCGCGCCCACGTATCCTATTGCGCGTCGCACCAGCACGTCTCCCGCCGTCGTCATCGTCGGCGCTGGGGCCGGCGGCACTGCGGCCGCGGAGATGCTGCGGCGATGCGGGCATGACGGCAGCATCACGGTCGTGGACGGAGACGTGGACGCCCCGTACGATCGCCCCAACCTGTCGAAGGATTACCTCGCCGGAAATGCGCCGGAGGAATGGATCCCCATTCGGCCGCCAGGATTCTATGACGATCACGCCATACGAGTGATCCGCGCCAACGTCGAGCGCATCAATGCGGCAGGTCGCACCGTGCACATGGAAGGGGGCGATGCAATCGCGTACGACGCGTTGATCCTGGCGAGCGGCGCCGAACCGATTCGGCTCGGCATTCCCGGTGAGGACCTGCCGCAGGTGCACTACCTCCGGTCCCTCGCGGACAGCCGCAGCATCATCGCTGCGGCGCAGTCGTCGAAGCGAGTGGTCGTGATCGGCGCGAGCTTCATTGGCCTCGAGGTTGCCGCCGCACTCAGGACACGGGGGCTCGCGGTCCACGTCGTCGGTCCCGAAAAGCTGCCGCTCGAGCGCGTGCTCGGAGCGCACCTGGGCGCATTCATTCGCTCACTCCACGAGGAGCACGGGGTTCAGTTTCACCTCCAGCGCAAACCGGCACGAATCGAAACGGGCGCTGTCGTCCTCGACGACGGCTCGCGCGTGGAAGGCGACCTCGTTGTGATCGGGGTCGGTGTTCGTCCGCGCCTTGCACTCGCCGAGGCGGCAGGTCTGGCGATGGATCGCGGCGTAGTCGTGAATGAGTTCCTGGAAACCAGTGTTCCGAATATCTATGCGGTGGGCGACATCGCACGCTGGCCCGATGCGCGGAGCGGCGCGCGCATTCGCGTCGAACATTGGGTCGTCGCCGAACGCATGGGACAGGCAGCAGCACGCAACATCCTCGGCGCCCACGAGCCGTTCCGCGACGTCCCGTTCTTCTGGAGTGCGCATTACGACGTCAGCATCAACTACGTCGGCCATGCGGAGCAATGGGACCGCATGGTCGTCGATGGCGACGCCGGTGCGCACGACGTCACCGTTCGCTACGAACAGAACGGCGTGGCACTCGCGGTGGCAACGATATTTCGCGATCAGGCGAGTCTCGCCGCCGAGCTCGAGATGGAGCAGCGCGCGCCTCGACGCATAGACTGAAGCGCGCCGACCGTCACACCATCGCGCGAACCTCAGCCCAGATACTCGGCTCCACTTCGACACCCTCGCTCATGCTTCGCAGGCGAGTCTCGAGGGTGCGCTCCCCCGGATAGCGCACGCCCTCGCCGGCGAGATGCAGGTCGTCAATGATCGCATCCAATGACGACGTCATCTCCATCGCACCACCGAACGACGGATCGATCGCGATGAAGACCTGCGATTGCCCGGTCTCGTCGGCGGGTCCGCCCGTGATCTCGTGCGTCGCACGTCCGCCGGACAGCAGCGCCGCGATCATGTCGAGCACGATCGTGAGACCGGATCCCTTCCAGAATCCCATCGGCAGCAATCGTCCCGTGGCTTCGATCGCCGCCGGGGATCGCGTAAGATTGCCGGCCTCGTCATAGCCTCCGTCGACAGGAAGCTCCCTGCCCCGCATGCGAGCCACGGCGAGCGCGCCGTAGGAGAACTGCGACATCGCCATATCGAGGACGACGTGGCCTCCCGCGCGCGGGACGGCGATGATGAGCGGATTGTTCCCGATGCGCGCCTCAGTCGAGCCCCACGGCGGAAGGTTTGGCAGCGTGTTCGTCCAGCAGATGCCGATCATGCCCGCATCCGCGGCCTGCCATCCATAGTTGCCGCCGCGCATCCAGTGGTTGGTCTGGGCGAGCGCCACCGCGCCGATGCCATGCGTACGCGCAAGCGTGATCGCGCGCGCCATGCAGTGATGCGCGTTGAGATTACCGGCGCCGCGCTTGCCATCCCAGCGCTCGAGTCCACCGAAGCTCGCCACGCACTCCGGAATCACGTTGACATGGACGAGACCGCGTCGAACGGCCGAGATGAACGGTGGAAAGCGATTCAGTCCGTGCGACGGAACGCCGTCAGCACTCGCATCCGCATACAGCCGACTGCTCAACTCCGCACGCTCGGCCGACATGCCGACGTCGAGGAGTATGCGCCGAAAGGTGTCGCGCAGCTCGGAGTAATCGACGCGCATGATCTTTATGGAGACACCGCCTCAGTGAACCGATACAACAGCTCCTTGTCGCCACGCACCAGACCGAACTCCTCACGCGCGATTCGCTCCTGGAGCGCGGGATCGGTCTCGACACGCGTCTTGTACCGCCTCAGCGAATCGACGATGTGCTGCAAGGAGTCGATGGTCGCCACGAGGTGCGCACGGCGGGCGCGCTGGCGCATGAGATCGCGGGTGCCGTACTCGCCGCCCTGCACCGCGAAGACGAGCGAGGCGAGAATGGCGGCCGCAATCAACAATTGCTTGAAGCGCTGCGGGCCGGATTTATTTCCTGCGCGTTTTGCGGGGGGCATTGCTCCCTACTGTAAACCCATACTACAGGACTAAGTACCGAGTACCTGAGTACTCATGTACGAAGTACTACGAGCGTGATTCGCTCGCCTGAACATCGGCGGTTTCGCAATCTAAATCCACGACGGCAGGAATCGCACGTCCGTATCCGAGGTCGGACGACGCCGGCTCGCGTTGAACACCTCCCGACTCGTACAAACACCATCGCCGTACATAAAGTGAAAAGCCACCGTCTCGAGGGCGGTGGCCGTTCTCGTGTCACTGTGACAAACGAGAATTCTCCCCGATTATCGGAACAGCAGCGGAGCGAATTCGTTCAGGTACGCACGCCAGTTGGGCCAGGTGTGAGCACCTTCCGTCTCCTTGAATGAGTAACGGATCTTGTGCTGGTCCAGCAACGCGAGAGCCGCCTTCGTACTCGGCAATACGAAGTCGTCCTTGCCGGTCGCAAACCAGAACAACTTGATCCGGTCGTTCATCTTGGGGTCGGCCAACAGTGCCTGATGGTTCCGCGCGAAGTTCGCCGCGCCATCCTGCCCGAACCATCCAGAGCTGAAGACGCCTATCTGGCTGAACTTGTCGAGATTGGTCAGTCCAACGTTGAGAGTCTGCTGGCCGCCCATCGACAGCCCCGCGATGGCAACGTTCTCGCGCCCCCGTAACGTGCGATAATTCTTCTCTGCATAGGGAACGACATCCGTCATCAGGTCTCGCGCGAACGCGTCCGGGCCGGGCTGCGAAACAGAGCCGACTGGCGCCGCCCCGGGCGTGTGTCCCGCCGGCATGACGACGATCATCGGCTTCGCCTTGCCCGCCGCAATCAGGTTGTCGAAGATGAAGTTCGCTCGTCCCGCCATGAGCCACGCCTCATCATTGTCGCCGGCGCCGTGAAGCAGGTACAGCACCGGGTACCGTTGCCCGCTCGTTGCGTAGCCAGGAGGCGTGTAAATGTGCATGCGGCGGGCAATGCCGAGTGCCTTGGACTGGTAGTAGACCGCCGTCACTTCGCCGTGAGGCACCGCTTTCTCGGCGAAGAAATCAGAGCTCGCGCCGGGCACCTCGAGCAAGCTGTGTACGGTCGCCATGTTGACGCGCGGCCGGTTATTGTGCGGATCCGCGACGGGCACGCCGTCAAGGTCGAACCAGTAGATGTAGAGATCCGCTGGCGCCTGCGCCCTGAGCGTCCACACGCCGGAATCTCCCTTCACCAGCTTCTGATTGGCAAAAGGAGCCGGCCCTTCTGTCCGGAGCGAGACCTCAGCTGCCTTCGGCGCGTAAAGTTGAAACATCACTTGACCGTCGGCACCGATGATGGGTGACCTGAGCGTATCCTGCACCCGTGACGTTCGCCCGCCTGCCGGCTGCGCCGCCGTTATCGTCGCTACGGTCAACGTCAGCACTGCTGCCCACGTGCCTGCCCGGGATAATATCGTGAATCGCAACGTAGTACTCCTGGTGAGTGGGTTGACTGTCGTGATGCTCGTATCCATCACCCGAGGTAGCCGAGTGCTTTCCACATCTCGCGTTCCTCGTGGTAGCGGTCATCGATTACTTCGCACTGTGTGTCGATCCGCATCATTGCGCGCCGCGTGAGGTCGTACGCTGGCCACGCTGGTTGCCCGGCCGCCGCAGGGCAACCCGTTCGGGCGAATGTCGTCCACATCTCCGCCATATTGCGCGCGGCTATCAGCCGCTCTGGGCGACCACCGGAAAACGGACCTGGCGCGGCCACGTTATCGAACTTGAAGCCGATGTCCGCGGCATGCGGAGTGCCCATGGGGTAATCGGTGCCAGGGATCTTCGCCTCTGACTTGTAGCCAAAGTTGTACAGATATGCCGGCGCCGCATGTTGTGCGGCCTTTCGTTCGGCGATCTCGATAGAGCCCAGTCCCATCATCGTCACCGATTCAACCGCGACGTAGATGTCCGTCGGGGAGGCCGACGGCCTGCTCGCCCGGTAAGTATCGACGATTCGCGCCGTATTCGCCCCGAAGCGCGGCATCAGCTTTGCCCGCAGTCCATCCAGTTCCAGGCTGAACGCACTGGTATCGTGGCTCTGCCATGCGAAGAAGTTGTACTCGTCCTCGTTCCAACCGACCATAAGAGGCTTATCGCGGGAAATCGCGGGGGCTGTCGGATCGAACGGGTGATTCGGCAGTGCGACGCCATCGACGACGGGCCCGAATCCTCGTCGCAGTGGAGCATCTTTTCCGCGTGGTCTCACCGTCGCATCAGGAGGCACGGGAGGTAGCTTCGTCTGAATCGCGAGCAGGTCCGCCGAGGGGACGTCGAGGAGTTTGCGCCAGTCGGGGCGCCCGATGTTCAAATCCTTGAGCACGAACGCCGTGGTCTCGGCGGCCGCTTCGCGGGTGGTCATGCGAACTCCCGGCCCGCTCTCGATCGACGCCTTGTTGAAGTACGGCGCTGCGCCCGGCATCGCGTAAAGACACGAAGTCTTTCCTCCACCACCTGACTCGCCGAAGATCATCACGTTCGCGGGATCACCCCCGAAGGCCTCGATGTTCTGCTGCACCCAGCGCAGTCCGTCGACAAGGTCGAGGGTCCCGTTGTTTCCCGAGCCGGCGTAAGCCTCGCCCGCCAGGTCGTCGAGATAGAGGAAGCCGAAGAGACCGAGTCGGTGATTGGTCTCCACCACGACGACGTCGTACCGGCGCGCGAGGTTGGAGCCGTCCTGGCCTCGGCTCCCGCCGGATCCCGTGACATACCCACCTCCGTGACTGTAGAACATGACGGGACGTCGACTCCCGTCCGCTGCAGGCGTCCAGACATTCAACACGAGGCAGTCATCGGCAGGCGCGGGCTCGGTCGCCGTGGCTTGCCGGGCAGGCTGCAGCGACGGAGGACCCAGCCGCACCGCGTCACGCATGCCGGTCCACGCTTCGAGGGGCGCTGGCCGTTGGAATCGGCGAAGACCCGACACGGTTCCTGCATAGGGAACACCGCGAAAGATGCTCACTCCGTCGTCGCGGATCCCACGGAGTTTGCCGTGGGGGGTGTCGATGATGATGTACTCTTCGCCGCCGACGCGGGTCGCGCTGTTAGCCCACGCGCGCTCTGATCGGGAAAGGCCGACGAAGCCTGCCGTCGCCAGCGACGCCGACGAGAGAAACTGCCTTCGGGAAATGCCGCTCATTGGATAGATCCCCCTGCTCCAAGAAGAAGTGATCGACCCCTACGAAGCGATTTCGAGATCAGAACCGGACGTCCTGCCGTCCGCTCCGGAGTTTGATCTGCTTTCCTCCCCACTGGAACGTTCCGGCGAGTCCCGGCGGAAGCGTAACGACTCCACGTATTCCCGACGTACCGACCCGATCGAACACAACGTCGATGTCGCCAAGGGGATGCGGGATCCGTCCTTCGGCGTGCTTCAACGGACCGAGCGCGGGCGCAATGCGCACGGTGCGAAACCCGGGCGACGCGGGCCTTACACCCAATACGGTTGCGAGCAAACCATAGTTCGGATGTGCGGCCCACGCATGGGTATCCGAGCGTGTTGGTTCCGGATTCTCGGGGGTGGACGTGAGTCCAAGCGCGAGCATCCCGCGCCACGGGGCGAGCAACTCGGTGTAGCGATCGGCAAGACCAGCAACGCGAAGCGCCTCGAAGACATAGAATCCGAAGTAGTACGTGGCTTGAGCGAGTGAAGTATCGCTCAGCACGCGCTGCATCACGTTGCGACGCTCTGAGGCCGGCACCGCGTTGGTCAACAACGCCAGGACGTTCGTGTGCTGGCTGTATGATGGTGACTCGGGAGAATCACGGAACAGACCTCGGTTCGCATCCCACGTGCGGGCGCGAGTCTGCCGGATGATCGAATCCGCCCGCGCGCGATAGGCCTGTCCCATGCCGGGCACTCCCACATCCTCCTCGAGCTCCGCCGCGTGTTGCAAGGCGTATGCGTACAGCAGGCTGATGGTGCCGGAGTGTCCTTCATTGGCGCGGGGGGGCACACCGCGGGGCCATCGGGGCGACCAATCGACATAGTTCCAGTATGGCATTGGGCCGAGCATGCCCGTGGAGTCCACGCGTCGCCCGTACCAGTCGAGAATTCCACGAATTCCGGCGAGACGCTCGCGCACGAATGCCGGGTCGTTCCGGTTCATGTGATAGTCATGCACCATCGCCACGTAGATCAGCGAAAAGGGCGGAATGAGCTGCGTGAGCTCCGACGGATAGCGGCTGGCGGTGATTCCTTCGGCAAGGCGCGACGCATCGAACTGTTCGATCGCCTGCCGCATGAGGCGGTCATCGCCGGCGACGTACAGTGATATCAGAGCCTGGATGCGGGTATCGCCGACGTACTGCAACTGTTCGTAGTAGGGCGTGTCCATGTACGTCTCGTTCGCGCCGAGCCGCGCGCCGTTCCAGTTCATCGTCCAGACATCGTGTATCCACGGCAAGTCACTTGAGAACCGTCCGCGTTCCTGGAATGGATAGGCAGTGAAGATTCCGTGCACATCGTGCAATCGCAGGGGCTCGTCGCCGCTTTCGACGTCGACCTGGACGTAGCGGTACGAACGCCAGTAGAGCGTCTGAAATCGTCGATGCTGTCCGCCATCGAGATGGAAGACGTCGTGAACTCCGCGGATCGTCCGGCCGTTGATGTCGTTGCGGTTGCCCTTCTGGCCACTCGAGTCGACGAGCGCTTCGGCGTACGTCAGCGTGATCGTGCTTCCCGCCCCGCCGCTGGTCTCGAGAACTGGATAGGCGTTGGTCGTGCGAGATTGGTCGAGCAGGATGCTTGCCTTGGTTTTCGGAGGAACCACGACATCGCCGCCGCCGCGAAGGATGCCGTCGGCCGCAGGAATACCCGTGACGCGCCGCACCGATGCGAATTGCTGCGGCTTCTCCTCCATGGCCGGGATGTCGCGCGGGACGAGCAGCCACGCGCCTTCGCTCACACCTGGAGCATCGCGTAAGGCGAACCGGCCTACGATTGGCCCGCCGCCAGCTCCTCTTCCTCCCCCGCGCCCGCCCGGTGCCGGAGCCGCGACCGTCAGCCAGGCTGAATCATTGAAGTCAGCCTGCTCCCAACCCCACGGGTAGCGAGCGGCGTCGACGGATTCACCTGGCGACGCAGCATAGTATCCGCGCACATCGCCGAAGCCCAGCGGAACGAATCGATACGCGCTATCGACGCGAAGTCTCCAACCGGCGCCGGTGTTGATGCTCGCTTCTTGCGCACCATCCCCCTGAAGCAGGAAACCCGTGCGATGACTGTGCTGCGCCACGGGATGTGTCGCTCCCCAGTTCCAGACCAGTGCCGCAACGACATTACGGCCGGCGCGCAACTTTGGAGCAATGTCGACCGTCTCGTACCGCCAGTGCATGACATCGGAGCGCTGCGGCCCAGAGGCGACTTCGTCTCCGTTGACATACAGCCGATACCGGTTGTCGGCCGAGACGTGAATGAGGAAGCGATCGGGCTTCGACGGCAAATCGAAGGTGCGCCGCGCGTGAAACACGACGGTCGAGTCGCCGGGGATGCCGGGCGGCGCGATCCAACTCGCCGGCGCGGCGCCAGCGAAGATGGTGGCCTGCCCGACCGAAACCTGGCCTCGAGCAATTGTTGCAAACGCGAACACGCTACAAACAACCTGTGCTGCTCGCCGCATGATCGGCATTGGGACCTTGGTGTGAAGAGGCCACTCGTCCTTCAGAAATGAATTACTTTTCCAGCACGCACGTTGCGGAGTGTGCGTCCATAATTTGGGCTTGGCGATCCTGGATACACGTCAACGCAGGAGCGGCGCATGTCTCCCACCTCGCGAAACGTCCTGTTGCTTGCCTTGGGGATCGTGTCGGCATGCGCCGGCAAGTCGACTTCGACCGACGTCACGCCTTCCAGCTCCGGCGTAATCACTCGCGCTGAGATGGAGCAGGTGGAGCACGCTTCCCTCTACGACGTGGTTCAAGCATTACGCGGGCGATGGCTGCAAACCCGCGGCCCTAAAACGCTCATGGGCCGGCCCGCGGAGATTCAGGTCTTCCTGGACGACTTGCGCCTGGGTGGTGTCGACGCGCTCCGCTCCCTGACAACGGACAACGTGGCGTCGATATCCTTCATTGATCCGGTGGAGGCAGGTCAGCGCTGGGGTGGCAAATATGCACAGGGCAGCATCGTAGTTGCGACAAGAGCCGATGCTGCCCCGAGTACCAAGCGGGATACGACTCGTCTTCGTTAGTATCCCGGATTCTGAGCGAATCCGTTGTTCGTGATTTCCCGAATGGGGAGCGGGAACAACAGCATTTGCGGCGTGATGTTGTACGCAATCGATGGACGACGCGCGCCCGCATACGACTTGATGTCGGCACCTTGTGCCATCATGACGGCAACGGCACGTCCGGTTCTCAACAGTTGAAACCACCGCTTGTCCTCGAACGCCAGTTCGACGCGCTCCTCCTGGAAAACGGCGTCGCGGAATTGCGCCTGCGTGAGCCCTGCAGCGAGCGCTGGTAACCCGGCTCGTGCGCGCACCTGGTTGATGTACGTGTATGCCTCACTCGTACGGTTGAGCTCATTCAGTGTCTCGGCATAGTCGAGTAGAGCTTCCGCATAACGAAACAACGGGAAGTTGTCGTTCGTGCGGCCCGCGGTCGCGTACTGATGGTAGTACTTCTTTATGTAAGGGATCGTGTCGGTGAACACGACGTCGACCTCCGGCCGGTTGAGGGCGCTGACCCAGTAGCCGATCGACGCGTTCTTGCGCGCATCGCCTGGCTCGTACGCGCGGACCAGGTCCTTCGTCGGGATGTTCCAGCCGCTCCCCACGGAACCCGCAACGTCCGACGTGCCGAATGTGAGGTTCTTGGCCGACGTATTGGGAATGAAGCGCTGGAGAAAGTTGCTCGACTCGTTGACGACCGCCTCTGCGTACTCGACCTCATAGATCGATTCCGGACCATTCTTGGACGCCGGATCGAACGCCTTATCGTAGGGGCTCACGAGGGTATACCCCATCCCCACGACCGTTTGAAGAACGTTCGCTGCCTCTGCCCAGTTCTTTCGCGTCATATAGACGTCTGCGAGTAACATTGCCGCAGCACCCTGCGTCGCGCGTCCTGCCTGTGCGGCGGGAAGTGCCGCGCGAGCGGGGAGCTTCGTGAGCGCATCCTGCAAATCGGTGATGATCACCTTGTAGATCGAATCGGTGGGCGTGCGTTGCTGCGTAAACGCACCCTCATACGTCTGGGTCGGCTGCAACCGCAGCGGCAGGTCGCCGAACAGGCGAACCAGGTTGTAGTAGTACAGTGCGCGCAGCCACTTCGCCTCGCCGATGATACGATTCTTCGCGACCGGGTCCGTGTAGGGGACACCGCCGATGCGATCGAGGATGACATTCGTCTGAAGGATGCCGCCGTACGCCGTGTTCCACATGTTCGACACGCTCGTGTTGTCCGGTGTCGTCATGAAGTCGTCGATCGTCTCGGTGAGCACCTGACTTCGATCAGTCTGGTTCTGCTCGTAGGTGGTGTTGTCCGCGCGCATTTCTGCGAGGCTCCACATCGGGCCAGTGGCACCCGCACCGTACATGGGCTGAAGGACTGAATACGCCCCGAAGATGGCACGATCCATCTGGTCCGGAGTCTGGTAGTAGTTGGTCGTACCACTGAACGTTTCAGGCTTCACGTCCACGATGCTTCCGCACCCCGCAATGGCGGTCAGCGAGGCGAGCGCAAGGATCCTGCGGCGGAGCCGATTGTGAGTACGCATCATGTCCTCAGAATCCGAACTGTGTACCAAAGGTGAACGTGCGGGCCAGCGGATAAGCGATGGCATCGTAGCCCGGAGTGAGGGCCCCGACCTGGCGGTTGTAGTTGGTGACATCGGGATTCATTGGATAGCTGGAGATCAGCAACGCGTTCTGGATACCGAAGTACACGCTGGCGTTGCGCATCGAGCTCCATGCCAGGTGGTCGGGAAGCTGATAGCGCAGCGTGACGTTTCGAATGTTCAGGTTCGTGGCGTCGTGGATCCAGAGTGAGCTGACGTCGCGGTAAAGGACGCGCCCTCGCGAGACACCAGCGGTTGTCGGATGCAGGCCATCGCCCGGCTGATCTGGTGAACGCCAGCGGTTGGCGACATCAGGAGACACGTTGAAGACGCCGTCGATATTGTGGAGATCCTGGAAGTAGCCTTCCATTCTGGAGCCCCCGAGCTGACCGCTCATGAGCGCCGACAAGTCCCAGCGACCAAGCTTCAGGTTGTTGTTGATCCCGAAGGTTGCGGCGGGATACGGATTGCCGATGATGTCGAAGTCGCTGATCGCGGTGATCGTACCGTCGCCGTTCACGTCCTTGTACTTGACGTTCCCGGGAATCGCGCCGGCGAACTTCCCGCTGCTCGCAATGTCGGCAGAATCCTTATACAGCCCCTGAAAGACATACCCGTAGAACATGCCTACCGGCTGGCCGATCATCGTGATGTGCGTTGGGCTATTTTCGCCACTCGCACCGCTGCGGATCGGCGCGCCGTTGCTTCCCAGGGCCAGGACGACATTTCGGTTCATCGCCACGTTCACGTCGCTCGACCACTGAAATGAGCCGCGTGTAAAGTTGAGCGTATGCATCGCGACCTCGAGACCGCGATTGCGCACGCTCCCCGTGTTCTTCGTTACGGTGCCGAATCCCGAGGACTGCGGAATTTCCACATTGAGGAGCAGATCCTTCGTGATCCCGTTGTAGGCATCGACCGTGAACGACACGCGGTTGTTGAACATCGCGAGGTCGAATCCACCGTCCACCTCCTCGGTCTTCTCCCAACCGAGATCCGCATTGCCCAAGGTGTTGAGCGTGCGACCGCTCGCCAACGCGTTGTTGTTGATGTAGTCGTTGATGCCGACCTGCCCCACGTAGCTATAGTTGCCCAGATCGTTGTTTCCGGTCTGACCGTACGCCACGCGCAGCTTGAGGTCATTGAGCCAGCTTCTGCGCTTGAGAAACGGCTCTTCGCTCACGCGCCAGCCGAGCGACGCGGATGGAAACACACCCCACCGTTTGTCCGGAGAGAAACGCGACGAACCGTCGCGCCGGATCGCCGCGCTCGCCAGATACTTGCCGTCCGCGAAATCGTAATTCACCCGTGAGACGTAGGAGAGAAGTCCCCACTTCTGCGCGTCGGTACTGCCAGTGACCAGCGCGGCGGCGTTCAGTGTCTGGATGTCGTCGTTCGCGAAGTTGGTACCGTTGAAGGTCCCCCCGATCTGTCGTTGCGCTTGTGCACTGAAGGCGCCGAGTAGCTGGACATGATGCGCGCCGAAGGTGCGATCGTACGTCACCGACTGCTCCGTGAGCCAGTTGACGTAATTGTTTTCCACGTAGTTGCCCACCGGCACACGCGGGGGTGCCGTGAACTGCACACCAAGCGTCGACGGCCGGTAATTGCTCTGTTGTTGCTCCGAATAGTCCGCATTCGCCTGGGTCTTGAGCGTCAGACCCTCGATCGGGCGAAACTCGGCGAACGCGTTGCCAAGGCCTCGCAAGTTCCGATAGAAGTTCTGGAATTGATCGAGGTACATCAGCGGATTCGGATAGATCAGCATCCCCGGACTCTGAATCATCGCGCGGAACGACCCATCGCTGTTGTACGGCGAAACGAGCGGACTTGGCAGCGCGGCCGACGCGACACTCCCATTTTCGTTGCGGCCAGCGCCCCCCTGAACGGGGAGATTTCTCATTTCGTACGTCGGCGCGAGGTTCAGGCCGAGGCGAAGCTTGCTCGTCGGGTTCGCGTTCACGCTCGCTCGGAATGAACCGCGAGAGTAATCGGTGCCCAGAACGGTTCCGACCTCTCGGAGAAATCCGCCAGACACATACCCGGAGATATCCGTTGAACCTCCGCTGACACTCAGGTTCAGATTCTGGGTTGGGGCGTTGCGGATGACTGATTGAACCCAGTTCGTGCCGACCCCCGCATACTGGGATGGGTTCTGATATTCGACAGGAACGTCGGCGGCCGTGGGCTGGCGACCCAGATCGATGCGAACGTGATCCTCATTCAGCTCCTTCATGAACTGGGCGAACTGCTCCCCATTCATCACCTGGGGCAGAAAGCGGCTTGGGACCGTTTGCAGCCCCGCCGAGTAGTCCATGCGCACTGAAGGAGCTTGGTTACGCCCTGTCTTTGTGGTGATCAGGACCACGCCGTTCGCAGCACGCGACCCGTAGATCGCCGCGCTCGACGCGTCCTTGAGGATGGAAATGGATTCGATGTCGCTTGGCGAGATCTCATTGAGTGGGTTCCGCAACTCGGATCCACCCGTCGACAGCGGATAGCCATCGACAACGAAGAGAGGCGCGCTCCCCGCCCCAATGGCACCGACACCGCGAATCTGGATTTGAGGCCCGCCGCCGGGCGTCCCATTGCTCTGCAGCACCTGGACACCAGCGACCTGTCCGATGAGGGCCTTGTCCACGCCCGCGACGGGTTGAGACTGGACGTTGTCCATGTTCACGGAAGCCACCGAGCCCGTCACATTGCGCGCGCTCTGGGTGAGGTACCCTGTGGCGACGACGGCTTCGAGCTGCACCGCCTGCGTCGCCAGTGCGAAATCGACAGTGGTCGACTGCCCGTCGACGACGGTGACGGTGCGGGTCTGCGGCGCATGACCGATGCGGACGGCACGCACCGTTTGCGGGCCCGCGGACACGCCGGCGATCGTATAGCGCCCGGCGTCGTTTGTGATTGCGCCCAGCGGCGAGCCGACGACGGTCACCTGCGCGTTCGCGAGCGGCCTGCTCGTGCCCGAGTCGACCACGCGGCCAGTCACCACGCCAGCGGCGGCGGCGAGGCGCTCGGCCTCCTCCGCCGCTCCCCCCCGCTCTGCCGGTACGAGCACCATGCGACCCTGCGGCGAGACCCACAGCTCAACGCCCGAACCGCGGAGCACGTGCCCGAGCACCTGCAGCACCGATGCACTGTCGACATCTACCGTCACCTTTCGGTCGAGGGGCACAACGTTGCGGCTGTAGGCGAGTGACAACGATGCCTGCGCGGCCAGTTCCTTCAGCGCTACCTCGACGGTCACGTCCTTGAGGCGCAGCGTGACGCGCCGGCGAAGCTCCTGCGGCGTACTCTCAGTGGTCATCGGAACGTCGAACCGCACGACGTACGCGGCGCGCTGCAGCGGCGCGGGGACGTCTTGCGCCCGCGCGCGTGGCGGCGCGAGCAGGAACGCCAGCATGCCCAGGGCGGCGCTTACCACTCGCATGACGGGGCGCCGTGACGGCCAAGTCCTGACATGGTGCGCGCGCGTCCGCTCGTGTCCGACGTCTCGGGGCTGTAGTGCTTGCGGCATACGGTCTCCGACAGGATTTGTACGAGGATGGTGCGAATGCCGCCCGCGAAGCTGCGGGTAGCGTTAGGAGAGCCCTACCTGGTCCGCGGTGTCTTGCGGGGATTCGGGGCGAGCAGCACGCGCCCGTCCCTGCGCTGGATGTCGAGGCCGAGTGCAGCGGCCACCTGCTCCACCGCCTCGGCGGGCGTGACGTTGGCGAGCACGCCGGTGAACAGCAGGCCCGCGTTCGACGAGTCCGCGAGGTGTACTTCGGCGCCGTACCAGTAGTTCAGGTCCTCGAGAACGGTGCCCAGCGGCGCGTCGGCGTAGACGAGCCGGCCCGCGGTCCACGCGAGCAGTGCGTCCACGGCGACCCCACGCTCCACCGATGTGGTGCCGGCCGCCGTGACACGACCGACGTCGCCGGCGAGGAGACGGCCGACGCCCAGCATCGTGACCTCACCCTCGCGGACCACGACCCGCACCGCGCTGTCCGCCGAGTAGCTGCGTACCGAGAACGCCGTGCCGATGTCGCGCACGCTGGTGCTCCCAGCGAAGACGGTGAATGGGCGCCCTTTGTCGTGCACGACCTCGAAGTAGCCCTCACCATCGAGGTAGACGTCGCGACGGTCGACGCCGAAGTCAGTGGCGATGCGCAACCGGCTTCTGGGTGCGAGGTGCACGCGCGTACCATCGGGAAGCCGGAGGTCGGAGCGCCCCCGCACGGCGGTTGTGTAGGTCACCTGGAGCTGGAGGCCGGAGCGCTCGCGCACGGCGGTCGTGTACGTGTACGGCGGTGCTGCCGGAGGGAGTGCGGCTCGATCTCTAGAAGCGAAGTACCCCAGTCCGGCGACGAGGACGATGCCCGCGGCCGCCGCAACGGCCGGCCGACCCCAACGCGACCGCGCGCTCTGTCTCGACGGACGGGCCGGCTCATGCTGCTCCGGCAGCGTCGGCCGACTTGCGCCCGCCGGCTCTTCCGCGTCGATGCGGCCCTTGATCGCCTGCCAGGACGACGCGACGTCGGGCGCCAGTGGCCGCGTGTTCTCGCTGTCCAGCCGTGCCAGGTACTCGGCGAGTCGCGGCGATTCGCCGGCATGCGCCATGAACCACCGCCGCACTACCGCAGTCTCAGCCTCGGAGCACTCGCCGGCGAGATAGCGATCGAGCAGATCAGGGTCCAGCCCGTCGAAGGGTGGGCGCTCAGGCATGGCTTCCGGTGTCTGTTGAGGCGTTGTTCAGGGCTCTCACTGGAGAGGTGCCACCGAACGCGCGAACCGTTACACCGGCCGTCTTCCTTCCCCTGTCGCGACCACGCCCCGCGTGTCGCGGCGGCGCCCGAGCGCCGCGGCCCGACTACTCCCGCGCCAGCCTGAGTAGGGCGCTCAGCTCCTGACGCGCGCGCGTGAGCAGGACGCGTACGGCCTCGGGGGTCGTTCCCAACACCTGCGCGATCTCGGGCCCCGCGAGCTGGTGCTTCCAGCGCAGCATCATCGCAATGCGGCGGCGTTCCGGGAGGCGGGTGAGCGCCTGCGTGACGGCCTCGTCCAGTTCCCGCTCGACCACCATTTTGTGGGAGTCCTTGCAGGCGGCGCCCATGGCGACGGGGAGCGCGTCATCCGCAGACTCGCAACCTGATCGGTCGGCGTGGGCGCGGATGTGGTCGGTGAGACGCACCACGGCGCGCTCCTGCCGCCAGCGCCGGAGCGCGTGGTGGCGCACTGCCCCGTACAACCACCCAGCAGCCGTGGACGTGATCTCCCATTCCGTCCGCTTGCGCCAGAGGGCGAAGAAAACGTCCTGGACGATCTCCTCGGCCATCTCGGCCGATCGAACCTGAGCGTAAGCGAAGCGCCAGAGCGCGTCGTGATGCGCCGCGTGCAACGCCTCAAATGCCGCCTCGTCGCCGGCCCGGATCCGGGCGACCAGCTTCGCCTCTTCGCTGCCGATGTCGCAGCGCTGTATGGAAGGAACGGGCTTCGACAAGTCTTTCCTCCCGACGAACGCGGGCCGGGCACTTCGCGCGCAACCCCGGGAGGCGCGACACGAGGATCGGGCATTATTGAACATTTGTGCGGTAAGGCGACAATTGTGTCGCAGTGCTCTCCTACTGTGCGCGCTGGCGTTTCGTTTTGTCAAGAGCAGTGTCAACGTTTGTCAACGTTCAATAGAAATGTCCCCGTTTTTAGTTCAGTAGAAATGTCCCCTG
>DAIUFP010000050.1:0-1620 GCA_036844565.1 Gemmatimonadaceae bacterium
CACGCCGCCAGCGTTCGTCCTGAGCCAGGATCAAACTCTCCAAGAGATTTTGATAATTAGCTCTAGTGAATCGAACAGCTGTCTAACGCTGTCGCGTTGACAGCGTATCCGAATCATTTGAATAGTACAGGTTTTTGAACTCTGCTCACCCCGGCCCCTGTTAGAACCGGCGAGCTAAAACGAGTTCGCCTCGCACATTCTGATTCCACTCTCGATTGTCAAACAGCAACAGCAGTTCTATCGTTTGTCACGTTTCCGTGACAGCCTTTAATCATACACCGGCAACGCCCAATTCGTCAAGGCAGTCAACCGATTGTTTTTCAAGTTCCACTGCTCGCGGCGACACCTGCCTGAAGCCGCATCGCCGCCCCACGAACGCCAGCCATACAGCCACAATCACTCAATCGGCTGCGAGCAGCAAAAACTTCCAGTGGAGCCTCTTATCATAGGTGCAGGGATACGCGTCGTCAACCCCACGGCCGCACTCACTCATGACGTCGGCGACGGCGTACCGCCGCCCTCGCGAAGGATCCGCGAGCACATCGCAGGCGTAGCACAATGCGCCGCCAGAGCGCCATAGCTCCTCGCTCGGTTACGCCCTCCCCCGCCCGGCGCCGAATGACCGCATCGGCACGAGCACGTGGAACAAGATCGAACGTCGGCTCTCTTCCCACATCGCCATGAACTGGCGCGGCAAACCGCTCGTCGATCTCATGACGATCGTGAGCCTCATCGGGGAGACCACGACCGAGGCCGGCTTGCGGGTGCGGTCTGGGGTCGACCCAGGCGGTACCCGCAGGCGTGGCCATCACAGCCCAGCCAAGCTAAGCTAATGACCCAGATTCACCACAGCCGCAGGCGTTTCACGGCGACTGGAACTGCACCATCCGGCCGCGCAATCGCACACAGTAAGTCAGTTATTGTTTCACAACTCCTAACGGTGAATGCCTCGGGCTCGCTGCGCGAGAACGTGCCCCGCGAGATCCGCGTGACCCTGTGTATGGTCCTGCCGCCTCGATCAGTCGCAGCGCATCCGGACCCGAACGCTTCACGAGTCGACATCCGAACGGGCCCCGGCCGACGCGGACGGTCGTTTTCGCGGACTTCCTCCTGGCACTCGCCACGAGCCTGATGCGATCGCCGCCCGCAGCAATCCAGGCGAGCGCCGGCGACTCGACGAACTGAAACTCGCCCGACCCGCCACCCATCTCCTCTGCCTTGCCGAGCGACTGGCCGTCCCGGAGACGAGTCGCGCGGACAGTCGCGCCGCTGATCGGCTTACCGGCGGCATCGAGGATCCGGATCGAGACCACCGAAGCCCTCATCGAGCACACCGGAACCGGACGCGGAAGCTTCTTCAACCCTGGCTGTGGCGGAGCCTGCGCCCCGGCGAGGGCCGCGGCCAGAAGGAGAAGGGGCACACAAGCAAACGGAGCGACGCCGATACCCGGCATCGCTCCGCTTGAACATGCGCCCTCTCGGAATCGAACCGAGAACCTACTGATTAAGAGTCAGTTGCTCTAACCAATTGAGCTAAGGGCGCTCAGTCGATCTTCAACACACATTTTGGCGCGCCAGGAGGGAATCGAACCCCCGACCCACAGCTTAGAAGGCTGTTGC
>DAIUFP010000050.1:1630-17330 GCA_036844565.1 Gemmatimonadaceae bacterium
GGGGCGCCCGGATTTGAACCGGGGACCTCCTGCTCCCAAAGCAGGCGCGATACCAGGCTACGCTACGCCCCGCACATGAGAACCAAACAATAGCGAGTCCGGCACGGTGGGTCAACTGCTCGCGCGTGCATCGAACGTCACTCGATGAATCCTTTCGCGCGCAAGCCGCCAATCAATGCGAGAAATGCACGCGCGCGATGGCTCACGCGCTGCTTCTCCGGCAGCGAAGCCTCGGCCAAGGTCATCCCGAGCTCGTCAACGAACACATGTGGGTCGTATCCGAATCCGCCGGTTCCCGCAGGCTCGTCCGCGATGCGCCCGTGCACCACGCCCCGCGCGACGGCCTCGGCACTTCCATCGGTCCATGCGGCCGCGCACACGAACTGCGCGGTGCTATGGCGATGGTTCAGCAGCGATGAGACCAGTAGCGCGTTGTTCGCGGCATCGAGTGCTCCGCCGTGCAGGTCGGACCGACCACTCCACCGCTTGCTCCGAACACCAGGCGCGCCGCCAAGCGCATCGACGGCCAAGCCGGAATCATCGGCAACGATAGTGCGGCCCGGCAATCGCGTGGAGAAATACCTGGCTTTGGCGAGCGCGTTCTCCTCGAACGACTCGTACGATTCTATTTCGTCCTCCGCGACGGCGTCCGCACTCACGCCAGCCTCGCGCAAGTCGATGACGTCGATACGTTCGGATGCGAAGAGGGCCTTCAACTCGATGAGCTTCCCCTGGTTTCGCGAGGCAAGGACCCAGGCGTCGTGCACGTCGGCCGAGTGCTAAAGGCCGAGCGCGGAGCGCTGAAGTGCGTCGAGCTCGAGGAGTCCTTTCGTCGCGAGATCCAGGAGTGAGCCAAGCTCGCTGCGATCGAACGTGCCGTTCTCGCCCGTGCCCTGCACTTCCACGAATCGGCCTTCGCTGCTCATCACGACATTCATGTCCACGTCGGCAACGACATCCTCGATGTACTCGAGATCGAGCCGCGGCTCACCCTTGATTACGCCCACGCTGACCCCAGCGACGCGACGCTTCACGGGGCTGCGCTTGAGCTTTCCTTGCGCGACCATCCAGCTGAACGCGTCACTGACGGCGACAGAAGCTCCCGTAATGGCCGCGGTTCGCGTGCCTCCGTCCGCCTGGAGCACGTCGCAGTCGACCTTGAGGGTGAACTCGCCCCAGGCGAAATCGTCGAGCATGGCGCGAACACTGCGGCCGATGAGGCGCTGGATCTCCTGCGTGCGCCCGCCTATCTGCCCGCGCTCGCGATTCGTGCGCGTCTTCGTCGCGCGCGGAAGCATCGCGTATTCCGCCGTGAGCCATCCCTCGCCTCGGCCGCGTTTCCAACCGGGAACACCATCTTCGACCGACGCGGTGCACAGCACGCGCGTTTCGCCGAAGGATACGAGGCAGGAGCCTTCGGCATATGAGGCAACGCCGCGTTCGAGGACCACCGGTCGGAGTGCGTCCGCAGCGCGTCCGACGCGAACGGGATCAGCGTGATGTTGATTCGCCACGAAGTTTATTCAGGAGGTTGGTAGTGGAGTGTCCGGGTGTGAGGGCAACAACCTGTACGTCGCCGCCCCACGCACGAACTTCCGGCGCGCCAACGATGGTCGCTTCGGAGTAATCCCCGCCCTTCACAAGAACATCGGGGCGGAGCGCTTTCACAAGCTCGATTGGCGTATCTTCGTCGAAGATCACCACACAATCGACCATTTCGAAGGCAGCGAGCACGTATGCGCGCTCGGCCTCGGAGCGGACGGGTCGCTCCGGCCCCTTGAGGCGTCGCACCGACGCGTCGCTATTCACGCCGACGACGAGCACATCCCCGAAGCGCCGGGCGCCGAGGAGAACGTCCACATGCCCAGAATGCAGCAGGTCGAAGACGCCATTGGTGAATACCACGCGACCTGATCGGGACGCACGCCACTCGCGTGCACTTTGGAGGTCACGCACCTTCTCGGACGGATCGCGCGGAGGCGCGACGGTCAAAAGATACCCTCGGCGTGCGCGTTGAAACGCACTTCCTTCACGTAGAGCGGGAGCTCCAGGTGGACATAGTATTCCGACTCGATCTCGATGTGGCGGCCATCTCGCTGGAGCGTGACCTCGCCCGCGGCCTCAGGCAGGCCGAGTGAGTCGGCGCGCTCCCTGAGATGGCGGAGGATCAGGGCGTCGCTGTTGTGCGCTGCAAACTTCACTTCCTGGCGCATGGCGTCCTGATACTGGAAGAACTGCATGTACTGCTCACCGACGCCGAGGCCAAAGTACCCGACCGCTGCGATGAGCAGAAGGATCACGAGACATCCGAGCGAGGTCAGACCCCGGCGCGAGCTTACCACTGCGACTGCGCTCCCTCGACGATGTCGTTCACGACGCGCTTGATGGCGTCGCGGCGTCCGCCCGCCTCGTCGCGCTCGCCGTACTCCCCCTCTGCGCGAAGACTCTTCTTTTCCCACAGCGTCTTGCCGGTCGTCTGATCGATGATCTGGACGTCGAGTGTGATCTGAAGCTTGCGCCGCGAGGTCACTGCCTGCACGGTCGTCGAGCTGTAGCCGACCGGAATATCGGGGTCGTAGGTTCGCACAACGCCGCGAACGACGGCGTCCGCACGCTCTTCAGGCGCGTCTCTCACGCCGAGGCGCGGCTGGAGCTCCTTCCGCATGGCGTCAAGGAGCTCCTTCTGGAGCTCGGGCGTCGATGTCTCGTTGTCGAATGGCTGGATGGCCATCGTCCTGATGTTGCCGGGCAGGCCCCCACCAGCGAACCCATAGCCGGGCGGCCTGCACCCGGCGAGCGCCAGGAGCACCAGCACGGCGCTAGAGTATCCAGATCGACGGATCGAACGGCGCGACGGCATCTGAGCCTTGTATGACCAGGGAAAGGGACCGGCGTGCCGCTTCGTTGTGATACTGCACCCTTTGGGCACCGGTACGTTCCACCCACTCCTGCAAGCGGCCCCCGTCGACCCGCTCGAGCCGGGTCAGCGTATCACCGCGAAAGGTGGCGCGCCAATGAACCGGTGCACCAATGTCGGCACGGAGAACGCCGCCGTCAACGCGGACGACGGTATCGCGCTCAGCCGGAACGTCGAAATAGCCTAGCGCCGCCCACAATAGCGCGCGCGGCGGCACCAGCTTCCTTGCCATGTCCGGGCCGGGAATGCGAAGCGAGTCACCGATCAGTACGGCCGCTCCACCACCGAAGCCGCCGCCGAGAAAGAAGTCGAGCCGCACGCTGTCGGGCGACGCCACGCGGGCGACGCCATCGCCGCGCGCAGTGATGTCTCCGTCGCGCAGCTCCCACTGGAAGACGATCTTGCGACGCCCTTCCTCGAGGGTCCCCCTGGGGATCCGTTCAACCGGCGCGGGAACGCCGGGAAGCGCAGCCACGCGGGGCGGGGCGCATCCAACAAGCGCGAAAACTGCAACTGCCGATATCCTGCTAATGGACCGTAACGCGAACAATGCGATCTCCCTGAACGATGCGATCGAGCACCTCGAAGCCGCTGACGAGCTCACCGAACACAGTGTAGCCGCCGTCGAGATGCGGTTGGGGCGAGTGCGTGACGAAAAACTGACTTCCTCCGGTATTCGGTCCCGAAAGCGCCATGCCCAGGCTGCCGCGACCATAGCGCCGGCGATTCAACTCGTCCCGAATTGCATAACCCGGCCCGCCATTGCCGTCGCCGCGCGGATCGCCGGCCTGCACAACGAAGTTCGGAACGACGCGGTGAAAGCGTTGGCCATCGAAGTAGCGCTGCCGTGCCAAGCTCACGACGTTGTACACCGTGAGCGGCGCTTCGGGCGCAAAGAGCGATAGCTCCATGATTCCACGCTCGGTCTGGATGCGCAGCGTCGGCGACGGGCGTCGTGCTGCTTCCTCCGCGCGCGACTCGTACCACGCGAGAGCTCGAGACGCGGACGTGCCGTCCTTCCATGCGGCGAATCGTGGTATTGCCGCGGCACGCAAGCGCTCGAGCGGGTCGGATGGCCGCGGCAGTGCGGCGAGCTCGCGGCCGAGCGAGTCAGGTAGCGCGGTACTGACGCGCACGAGTGCGCTGTCGGCGAGGCGCCAGAAGGACAGACGCGCATCGTTGTCGGCATCGGCAATGAAGCGGCGGTACGACGCCAGCGCCGCCGCGAGGTCTTCCGCCGACGCACCGCTGGCGAGCGCGCCCATGCTGTTGGTACGTACCCCGACGTCGGAGTCTGCGAGCGCAGTTCGGAGCTGCGCGCGGGCGGTTGCGCGAGCCGACGCGCTGTCGGCGAGCGACGCGAGAGCGCCCGCCGCCACTGCCCTGACGCGTCCATCCGGGTCCCGCAGCCAGACTGCCACGCGCCTCGCGGCCGCGTCGGCAGACCCTGCGCCGGTAAGCTCGGCAGCGATTGCTCGCAACTGCCAGTCGGGGCTCGACGACCAGCCGGCGCGGTCGGCTAGGTTGATGCCGCGCTTGATCGCACCTTCGGCAAGACTCCGCCGGACCATGAGAGTCGTGTCGGCGTCGAACGCCCGGAACCATGCAGTCGAGTCCCCGCCCAACACCGGCTCGAGCGACTGCGCGCCGGTGACGCGGACGTTGACATCGGCGTCGGTCAGCACCCCGAGCAGCGCAGCTCGCGATGCAGAACCGTACGATGCGAGGGACCTCACCGCATTCACGCGCACGTGCGCGGCGGTGTCCCGCACGAGCGCCCTCAGCACGCGTTGCGCGTCTGCGCCGAGTGAATCGCCAGCCAGGCCGCGAGCAGCTCCGCGCGCGACCTGTTCACGGACGGCCGGCCATCGAGCACCCGATTGTCCGAGAAGCATCCTGACCCCCGCCAGCCCGCGCCCGCGGGCGATCGCGTACGCCGCGCGCCACGCCACGGCGGAGTCAGCGCTCGTGAGCAGTGGAACCACGGCGGCAACGGGCACTGGTCGCAAGCGCGCCGCCGCAAGCAGCAGCGCGCCACGAGTCGGGGACACCAAGGCTGAATCTCGCAGCGCATGCTCGATCGCCGGCCGACCACGTTCGCCGAGCTCACCGAGCAACCAGGCGGCCTCGCGCGCGGGCGCGCCCGCCGCCCGCAATGCCGACGTGGCCAGAGCGACCGATGCCGTATCCTTCAGCAGGCCAAGGCTGAAGAGTGCATTGGCCGCCACGCCGGAATCGTTATCCGTCGCCAGTTGGCGCAGCGTCGAGCTGTGGGTGACAACGCCAAGTCGTCCCGCCGTGAGCGCAGCCGCAGCCCTGATCGCCGGAGCCGGGTTGGCAAGCAGCGAGTCGAGGACGGCGGGTTCGTCCTGGCGGGTGTCTTCGATCCTGAGGAGCCGCCCACGTGCAGCGACTTCTGGAGAGGGCGCGCCAGTTCCCGCGAAACGACAGCTAGTCGCGACGAGAAGAAGGAGGCTGAGCGTTGAGCGCGCCTTCGAGTGCCGAGCGAAAATGTGTCGGGATGGCCACGAGTCGCCCTGCGGCGTCGATGGAAACCAGCGCCGTGTGCGCCGTGGCGAGACGGGCTCCAGAGTCCGCATTGGTGATCAGGTAGTCGAATGTGATCGCGCGCGAACGCACGCCCGTCAGCGTGGTCTCGATACGAATGACGTCGTCAAATCGCGCGGGGGACAGATAGCGCACGCGCGCCTCGGACACAGCCAGGCCGATGCCTTCGCTCTCGAGAGCCGCGTAGCTGCGCCCGAGTGCGCGAAGCAGTTCGACACGTCCTACCTCACACCACACGAGGTAGTTCGCATAGTAGACCACTCCCATGCGGTCGGTTTCGGCGTAGCGAACTCGGAGCTCGCTCGAGTGTGCGTAGGTCATCTCTCACGTGAAGGGGGCATCGCAGCGCGAACGTTCGCCGTGCTCTCGAGGTTTGTAAAGGCAGTGAGGGGAGTTAGAATGACGACGTGTTGACACCGCCCTGCTATGTCATTTCCGATGTGCACCTGGGTCACGCGCCGGCGTCAGTCGAGCGCGCGCTGCTTTCGTTTCTCCGCTCCCTTCCCGAGCGTGCTGGATCACTACTGATCAACGGCGACCTGTTCGAGTTCTGGTTCGAGTGGAAGACGGTCGTGCCGCGCAGCGGAGTGCGGGTGCTCTCCGCGCTGATGGACCTGCGCGATGCCGGACTTCCCATGACGATGCTCGCCGGGAATCACGACTGCTGGGGCGGCGACGTGCTGCGCGACGCCGGAATTGACTTCGGCCTCGGGCCCCTGGACGGCATCGTTGGTGGATGGCGCGCGCACGTTGAACATGGCGACGGCCTCCGCCAGAAGGAGGATCGCGGCTATCGGATGCTTCGAAGTGTGCTGCGCAACCGAACGGCGATCCGCGCCTTCGGGAGCATCCTGCATCCAGACTTTGCGTCGCGGCTGGCCATGGGGAGCTCGCACACGAGCCGCACGTACACCGCCCGCGACGAAGGACGGGGACTTCGCGCCGTCGCAGCGTCACTGCTGAACGCAGAGCCATCGCTCGAGCTCGTGGTGTTCGGTCATTCGCACGTGGCATCGCTCGAGCAGCTGCCTGATGGTGTATACGCCAACGCTGGGAGTTGGCTCGACCGGCCTACGTATCTCGTCGTGACTCCAGACGACATCTCGCTCCGCGCGTGGGACGGATCACCCGAAGGTGCGAGTCTCCACACGCTCCAGCGCGTCACCAAAGAAGCGCTGCCCTAGCTGGAGGAATTGCGCCGGATCATCCGACGCCACGAAGCGATAGGTGCCCTCTTTCGCCGTCGTCGAGAGGCCGTGCTCATCGAGCATGCGGCGTGTGTCGGCCGCCGTCTCCTCTGCGCTGTCGATGAGGCGCACTGAGCGCCCAATGGTCTCGCCGATGACCCGCTTCAGCAGCGGATAGTGCGTGCAGCCGAGGACCAGGGTATCCACCTCGTCGTGCGCGAAGGGCGCGAGGTATTCGGCGGCAATGAGCCGAGTGGCCTCGCTGTCGTTCCAGCCTTCCTCGACGAGAGGCACGAACAATGGGCACGCACGCACCGTCACGATCGCGTCGGGCGACTCCGCATGAATCGCCTTTACGTACGCTCCTGACTTGATGGTTCCCTCGGTACCGATGACGCCGATCCGACCTCTCCTGGTCGCCTTTACAGCGGCGCGAGCCCCGGGACCAACCACCCCGATGACGGGCACGTCGAGCTCGTCTTCGAGCATCGGAAGCGCGTGAGCGGTTGCCGTGTTGCACGCGACGACGATCGCCTTGACGCCCTGCTCGAGGAGAAAGGCGGCGATCTCATGGCTGTAGCGCCGAACCGTTTCCGGAGACTTGGGACCGTACGGCACCCGTGCGGTGTCGCCAAAGTAGATGAGGCTCTCACCGGGCAGCTGCCGCATGATGGCCTGCGCAACGGTGAGCCCGCCGAGCCCCGAATCGAACACGCCGATGGGCGCGTCCCTGCCGACCGACGCGCTCACCAGCGGATGCGCGCGACCACGGCGGGGCCGAATGGCGTCGGCTCCACGGAGACCTGCGTCGGAAGGTCCCAGAGGTGCGCGGCAACGTAAGAGTCCGCGCCCGCAAAGAGATGGTTCGCGATGAGAAATGCGATCCAGTCCTCGACGTGGCCCCGACGGATGCTGATGAGCTCATCGTTGTAGGACGTGCGCTGCAGCACCGCTGCCCCGGTCGCCGGGTCGTTGCCGATGTTCACCAGGGTATCCTGCCTGAACAGCCGCGCCTCGCCCAGCTCGGCGCGCGACTCGCGGAGCATGGCGATCGCGATGGACTCGGTAAGGACAAACATCGCGCCGGCGATTGGCCGCCCGAGACGCGACTGGCCGTATCCCGGCACCATGAGCGAGTAGAGGAATGCCCGTCGCGGCGACAGCGGCGGCAGTGGGGTGGCCTTGGTCACGGTGTCGACTCGCGCGACGCGGGGCGCGATGCGAGCGCTGTCCGTTTGCTGCGGGTGCGCGGCATGCGGAACGCACAGGAGCATCAATGCGCCAATTCGCAGCGCCTTGTGCGAAACGCTCCCGGGCTTACGCGCGCTCACAATCTCGCGTCTCGCAAGCCATCGCACCGTGCGCGCAAGCCGCGTGGGATGATCACCGGTTCGGAAGCGCCACGACGAGATCGATCTCCACCATCACGCCGCGGGGAAGGCCAGACACCTGCACCGTGGACCGCGCCGGCCGCGCATCGCCCATGACGCGGGCGTACACCTCGTTCACACGCGGGAAGTCCTTCATGTCCATGAGAAATACGGTCGTCTTGGCAACATCGCCCCAGCTGGCACCGGCGGTGGACAGAATGGCGCTGAGATTCCGAAAGACCTGCTCGGTTTGCGCCACGACGTCGCCGGGAATCACTTGCGTGGTGGCCGGGTCGAGCGCGATCTGGCCCGCCGTAAAGAGAAAACCATTGGCGATGATCGCCTGGGAATACGGTCCGATGGCGGCTGGTGCTTGGTCTGTGTGCAATGTCTCGACAGGCAACGTATTCTCCTTGACGCGGTTGTAACGCACGAAGGGCGAAGCGGCGGACTGCATCGCGACTGCCGGAAAACGAACCAGCCGCGTGTTGAAGAATAATGACCGGCGCGACAGCGACGGGCTACTCGAAGCCGAAGAGTCGGCGCGCGTTTTCGGCAATGCGTGCACCGAGGACCGTGGGCTCCACCCCGCGCGCCTCTGCGAGGCGGGCAACGGTGAAGGTCACCCATGCGGGCTCATTGCGCTTGCCACGATGCGGCACCGGCGCCAGGTACGGCGAGTCGGACTCCGCGAGCAGGCGGTCGTCGGGTACCAGTGTCAGCAGGGCTTCGTCCGTCCACTTCTTGAACGTGACGATACCACTGAACGACACGTACCACCCGCCTTCGAGTGCGACTTCGGCGAGGGCGACACTGCCAGTATAGCAGTGGAGCACGCCGCGCACTCCCGCGCTCGCCACTTCCCGGACCATGTCGCGCGTATCGTCTTCGGCCTCGCGTGTATGCACGACAACGGGGCGACCCGTGTCGTGCGCGAGCACCAGCTGCGCGCTGAACGCCGCGCGCTGTCGGTCGCGCGGAGAATGATTGTAGTGGTAATCCAGCCCGCATTCGCCGATGCCGACGGCGCCCGCGTCCACGTGGGCCTGGATCGCTGGAATGTCTCGCGCCGCCTCGAACTCAGCGGCATCGTGCGGATGCACGCCGGCGGTGAAATAGCAGAAGTGCGGATAGTCCCGCGCGATCAGCGCCGCGCGCTCCGCGGACGCCAGCGACTCGCCGATGCAGACGATACCGAGCGCACCGGTCTGCCGGGCGCGCGCGATGACGTCGGCGCGATCTGCGTCGAACGCGGGGTCGGCGAGGTGCGCGTGACTATCGATGAAGGTCGTCATGGATATGCGAACCGCCGCGCAAGGCGGCGGTTCAGGACGGTGATACCGGTGCGGCTCACCGCGTGCGAGCGGCCACTGGCGGGCGTGTCGCGGCCGGCTTGAGGGGCGCGACGGGTGCAGAAACGCGCGCGGGCGACCTTTCATTGCCGCGACGGCGTGGCCACTTGCGCTCGATCCAGAGCAGCGTTGGGCCGGCGATGTAGACGGAGCTGAACGTTCCCGTCACGATTCCGAAGAGCATGATCCACGAGAACGGCCGGATCACTTCGCCGGCGAACAGGAGCAACGAGAGCGTCGCAGCGGCGACCGTGACGTGCGTCAGCACCGAGCGCGGCAGCGTCTCGTTGATCGAGCGGTTCAGTACATCGTAGAGCGGCTCGGGGCGAGCCTTCTTCAGATTCTCGCGGACGCGATCGAAGATGATGATCGTGTCGTTCAGCGAGTATCCGATGACGGTGAGCAAGGCGGCTACGACCGTCAGCGACACTTCGAGACGCATGATCGACAGGAACGCGAGCGTGCTCAAGAGATCGTGCGCGGTAGCGAGCACCGCGGCGAACCCGAACCGCCATTCAAACCGAAAGGCGAGATAGAGCAGCGTCACGAAGAGCGAGATCACGATCGCGACGATAGCGTTTCGGCTCAGCTCGTCACCGACGCGCGCGCCGACGATCTCCGTCCGGACGACCTTGGGCTCCGTCGCGCCGAACTTCCCATGCAGCGCCGCCTCGATGTCGCGGGCGGTCTTCTCTACCGACGATCCGGCATCATGGCCCGCCGCGCGGACCGTGAACTCCGTTGGTGAGCCGAACGGCTGGATCTCTGAGCCGGGGTAGCCCGCCGCGTCGACCGTCGAGCGGATGTCGGCGGGGTTCGGCGGATGCTGGAACTGCAGCTGCATCAACGTTCCGCCCGTGAACTCAATGCTCTTGTTGATGCCGTGGATGCCGAGGAACGAGAGACCGGCGACAATGAAAACCGCCGTGATGCCCACGGCGATGCGCCAGGGCTTGATGAAATCGAAGTGAGTGCCGTGAAGGATGCGCAGCATGATTGGACTCTAGATGCTCAGTGTCTGGGCGCCGCGCGAGCGGTTCAGCCACAGGAGGTAGAAGGTCTTCACGACGAAGATCGAGGTAACGAGCGACGCGACGATACCGGCGATGAGCGTCACCGCAAAGCCCTTCACCGGACCCGTGCCGAATTGGTACAGCACCGTGGCCGTGAGGATGGTCGACACGTTGGAGTCGATGATGGCGGGCATGGCGTGACGGAAGCCTTCATCAATGGCCGTGCGCACCGTCTTGCCGCGGTCGAGCTCCTCGCGAATGCGCTCGAAGATCAGGACGTTGGCGTCAACCGCGATACCGATGGAGAGCACGAAGCCAGCAAGTCCCGGCAGCGTAAGCACCGCATCGAAGCTCGCGAGCGTCGCCATCGTGTACAAGACGTACAGCGCCAGCCCGGCAACGGCCAGCATTCCCGAGAAGCGATAGTACCCCAACATGATCAGCACGACGAGCGCAAGCGCGATGGAACCTGCGATCCACGCCTTGTTGATCGAGTCCTGTCCGAGGCTCGGGCCGATGTTGCGGACCTCGGCGACCTTGAGCGCGACCGGCAGCGCACCGGCGCGCAGCACCAGCGACAGATCCTGCGCCGACTGAAGGTCGCGCCCCTGTCCCATCGTGATCTGGCCGCGCGTCCCGATCGCACCGTTGATGATGGGCGGGCGACCCATGACCACGTTGTCGAGCACGATGGCCATGTAATCCTTGATGTGCTTGGCCGTCTCGCGCTGGAACTTGCGACCTCCCTCGTTGTCGAGCTGGAATTCGACGACCGTGCCCTCTGGAGTCGTATTCGGCTTGGCGTCCTTGAGCGATTCGCCGGTGATGATCGGCCGCTCGTCGACGAGATAGAGGTAGCCGTAATTCTTGTTCTGGATGGACACGGAGTCGCTACCGAAGCGCACGACCTTACCGGGCGGCAACGCCGCCTTCACCGCTGTGTCCTCGAGGAACGCCTTGAGCGCCTCCTTGTTGTTGCGCTCGATCAGGAACTCGCCAGGAAACTGTCCAGCGAGAATCATCTTCGACACCACACCGCCGGTGACGCCAGGTATGACCGCCGTGTCGCTCTTCGTCGAATCCTTCTTGGTAGAGTCCTTGCCGTTCTTCGCGGCCTTCGACGTGTCTCCGGTGGCGGTGAGCAGACCATTCAAGCCGGCGTCAGGCTTGGCAGCCTGGCCCGTGCTCGCGATGGCGGAGCCGAACCCCCTTGCCTTCGCAATGGCATCGAGACGCGGCAGCACCTTCTCGAACGCGCCTGTCTTGTCCGTGATCTGGAAGGCGAGGAAGGCCTGATCCTGCACCATGCGAATGGCGCGCTCGCGATCGTCGATACCAGGAATGTCGATGATGATGCGGTCGTTGCCGGCCTTCTGGATCACCGTCTCCGAGACACCCATGCCTTCGATGCGCGTACGCACGACCTTGAGCGCGCGATCGATGGCAGCGCTCTTGTCGACAACCGCTCCCTTCGACTCATCAACTTCGAGCGCCAGATGCATTCCGCCGGAGAGGTCGAGACCCTTCCGGAGCGGCACGCGGCGCATGGTGGTATCAAAGAAGGTCCCATCGGGGCGGCGCTGCCGCGTCTTCACGTCGCGCGGAAACAGCGCGAACACCGACAGGAGAACAAGGACGCCGATTGTGGCAAGGCGCCACTTCAGGTTGGACATGCGACTACGGGGTGGAGGGAGGAAAGTGCATGGAGCCTTTCAACTTAGCCGACTCGGCAAGGAGCGTCAACGCACGACGAGCGCCTTCTTCGTCGAGCGCAAGCTGTTGCATCAGTTCGGTTGGCCCGGCGAAGCGACGCGTGTCGCGCAAGCGTGCGACGAATCCCACTTCCACCACGTCACCATAAAAATTCCCGGTGACGTCGAAGAGATGCGCCTCGATGGTGCGGCGTTCGTCGCCGAAGGTCGGACGTCCGCCGACGTTCATCATGCCCCCGAAGTGTCCGGATGGCCCCTCGACGTCGACGGCATAGACGCCGACCGGTGGAACGAGCTTGCGATCGGATTCCGGCACCACGTTCAGCGTGGGGAATCCGAGCGTGCGTCCGCGAGAGTCCCCTTGCACGACCTCGCCGCGCACCGAATAGCGATGCCCAAGCGCTGCTTCGGCGCTCTCGAGATCGCCCGCCTCGATCGCCCGGCGGATTCTCGTGCTGCTGACGGGCTCTCCGTCGGCGGTCTGCACCGGTGCTATCACGTCGACCTTGAAACCGCGCGATGCGCCGAGAGAGCGCAGGGTGTCCACATCGCCGGCGCGGCCGCGACCAAACCCGTGATCGTGGCCGATCAGCAGCTCGGCCATCCTGAATCGCTCCCGCAGGATACGATCCACGAACTCGTTCGCGGAGAGGTCGGCAAGCTCGCGCGTGAACGGCAGGATCGCCACGCAGTCGATGCCTGTACGTCCGATGGCGAGGAGCTTTTCTCCGCGCGTAGTGAGCAGCATCGGGGCGCGCTCGGGCCGCAGGAGCTCGAGGGGGTGTGGGTCGAACGTCAACAGGAGGCTAAGGCGGCCGCTTTCGCGCGCGCGCGCGGCGAGCTTCGCCAGCACGTCGAGGTGGCCGCGATGCACGCCGTCGAAGGTCCCGACCGTGGCGACGGTCTCCCCCAGGTGTGGTGGAAGGGAAGCCGCCTCAGCACCCTCGAGCACGAGCATGCTCACCCGATCTTCCGCATGACGACGCGCGGTTGCCATGCGTCGCCCGACGCCTCCGCGAACGCAACGAGTGCCCCACTGCGTGCATCGACGAGGGCGGCAGACGCACCCTCCGCCGCACGCGGAACCGTCATGCCGCGCAGGACGCGCTCGGCGTCATCGGCAGTCAGGCTGATGTGCGGAATGGTCGGTAATGCGTCGAGCGCGGGACGCAGTGTTGCTCGACCAGCTCTTACATCATCGAGCGAGACGGCAGCGCTCACGTGAAATGGTCCGCTCCGAACGCGGCGCAACACCGCCAGGTGCGCGGCGCTGCCGGTCAGGCGGCCGAGGTCACGCGCGAGCGCGCGGATGTAGGTGCCACCTCCGCAGGTGATGGTCACACGCAGTTGGTCACCATCGCGCACGACGTTGCGCCACGCAAGTACTTCCACTCGCGAGGGGGCGAGCACTAGCTGGTCCCCTGCACGCGCCGCCTCATACGCGCGTCGCCCGTCGACACGCTTCGCCGAGTACGCGGGCGGAATTTGCTCGAGGACCCCGGTGAGGTGCGGAATCGCGTCCGCGATGGCGCTGTCCGACGGAGGAGCTGATTCGCGCACGACAGCGCCTTCGAGATCATCGGTCTCGGTCTCGGTACCGAGCGCGATGGTGGCGTCGTATTCCTTGGGCACCCCGTCGAGATGGGGCAGCAGGCGCGTCGCGCGTCCGAGCAGAAGCACCAGCAATCCCGTCGCGAACGGATCGAGCGTGCCGGCGTGGCCGATGCGCGACTCGCCGAACGCGCGCCGGGCGGCGAGGACGACGTCGTGAGAGGTCACCCCCGCCGGCTTGTCGACGAGGAGCAACCCGTCAGTCGTCGAGTCCCTCATGTTCCGGTGACGGTGAATCCGAAACGTTCGCGGAGGGTGCTATCGGCTGCGCGGGAAGATCCTGCCGCACTTGCGCGAGCAGCGACTCGATGTGGGCCGCATGCGCGATGCTTTCGTCGTTCTTGAACGCGAACTCCGGCGCGACGCGAAGCCTCAGCGCGCGGCCGACGCGACCGCGCAGGTGGCCGGCAACGGCGTCGAGTCCCTCGAACGTCGCCGACCGCTGGGACTCGGAACCGAGCACGCTGACGAAGACCTTGGCGTGGCGGAGGTCGCGCGACACCTCCACCGCGGTGACCGTCACGAGCCCCAGGATGCGCGGGTCCTTGACGTCGTTCGCGAGAAAGGTTGCGATCTCTTCGCGCATCGCGGCAGCGACGCGGTCGGAGCGATGATGATCAGGTGACACGGGTAATCAGCGAGTGCGGGAAGGTGCGCTCCAGGCGTGCGACCCGGAGCGGGCCGCCGCCTGATGGCGCATCGTCGTCAGCTCTGGGGAGCCGACTCGAGTGTGCGCGCGATCTCTTCCGTGCGGTAGCATTCGATGCGATCGCCGACCTTGAGGTCGTTGAAGTTCTCGATGCCGATACCGCACTCGAAACCGTCGCGGACTTCCTTCACGTCGTCCTTGAAGCGTCGCAGCGAGTGGATCGTTCCTTCGTACACTTCGACGCTGTCGCGAATCACGCGCACGCGGCCATCGCGACGGATAACGCCACTGCGGACCGCACAACCCGCGATGAGGCCGATCTTTGGCACCTTGAAGGTCTCGAGCACCTCTGCCTCGCCCAGCACCACCTCGCGCTGTTCGGGACGCAACATGCCTTCGAGGGCGGAACGAACGTCTGCCACCGCCTCGTAGATGATGCGATACAGCTTGATGTCGACATTCTCGCGCTCCGCGGCCGCACGCGCGTTGTTGTCCGGACGCACGTGGAAGCCGATGATGATGGCGCCGGACGCACGCGCCAGCAGGATGTCGCTCTCGGTGATGGCACCCACACCGCGATGCACCACCTCGACCTTCACCTCGCTGGTGCCGAGCTGGCTCAGCGCGTCGGCCAATGCTTCTGCCGGGCCGCCCTGATCCGCCTTGATGAGGATGCGCAGCGCACGCGCCTCGCCACCGCCAGACTGCGACATGAAGTCCTCGAGCGTAACGCCACCACGAGTGGTGCGACGGCTCTTGGCCTCACGATCCAGACGCTCGCGACGTTGCGCAACTTCACGCGCGGCGCCAGCGTCTTCGACAACGAGCAACTGATCGCCGGCCATCGGCACACCCTGCATGCCGAGGACCTGGACCGGGATTGCCGGACCGGCTGACTTCACCGGCTTGCCGCGCTCGTCGAGCAGCGCGCGAACGCGGCCGGAGTACATGCCGACGATGAAGTCATCGCCGACCTTGAGAGTGCCACTCTGTACCAGCACCGTGGCGACGGGACCCTTGCCGGCATCGAGCTGAGCTTCGACGACAGTTCCGGTCGCGCGCTTGTTCGGATTTGCCTTGAGCTCGAGCAGGTCGGCCTGCAGGAGGATCTGTTCCAGAAGCTGATCGATGTTCGTGCCGTTCTTCGCCGAGATTTCCGTGCTGAGCGTGGTGCCGCCGAAGTCCTCGAGCACGACGCCGTGCTGGAGGAGATCCTGCTTCACCTTCATCACGTTCGCCTGCGGAAGATCCGTCTTGTTGATGGCGACGATCATCGGCACGCCGGCGTTCTTGGCGTGCGAGATGGCTTCGATCGTCTGCG
>DAIUFP010000051.1:0-13977 GCA_036844565.1 Gemmatimonadaceae bacterium
AGCCACACCCTCGGCTGCCCCGATGACACTACCGCGAAGCGGTTTAGTTCAACGCTGATTATACAGCCACGTTATCATGCAAGGCCGTGATAAACCAGCGAGCCCTCGCATGCTAAGCGCTGACACCGGCGATACCTTAGCGCCCAAGTGCTTGTGCCACACCAACTTGGACCTCGGCACCCGCAGCCTCGCCGCAGTTTATGCAGCAAGACCTCGCTGCATAATCTGAAACAGCCCCAATCCGGCGCCGAGCATCGCACCAACACCCACTGCCCGCCGCGTCACACCCTCACGACACAGCGCCGAACACTCTCACGCACCGCGAACGAATGCGCGAGAGCTCCAAACACTTGACCCAGCACAACTCACTCACAGCAGCCGCCAGCCGCGTCACGGACCGCCCGGCGCCGGCTGACTCGACGTATCCGACTCCTCACTCTTCGGCCGAAGCTTCAGCGCCTGACCGAAATTCCGCGTCACCGTCAGGAACACCGCCCGCGCCCCAAAATACCGCTCGCTGGACTCAACCACCGTCCCATTCGCCGTCCGATACCCGAACTTCGACAGGTTGAACGGATCCGAGAACCGCAGCGCAATGTTACCCTGGTCGCCCCACACCTTGTAGCGCGCGCCGAGATTGGTGAACACCGACGCCAGCTGCGAGCCACCCTCTGTCTTGACCGGCGCACGATAGTTCGCGTAGATCTGCGCATCCAGCAGCGGCGAGAACTTCCACGTGCTGTTCGCACGCAGCGACCACGCAAACGCATTCGTCGACAGGTTGCCCGCGAGGTTCGACGCATCACTCTTGTAGTGGTACGCACTGCCGCCGCCGCCCATCATCAGCGGACCATTGCGATAGCTCACGTTCAGGTCCGAGCCCATCGTCGTCGTGCTCGCGAGGTTCGCGAACGTGCTCACCGATACACCCATCGAATCCACGAACTGGATGTTGCGCACCGCATTCGACGTATGCCGCAGATACGGACTCACCTGGATCGAACCCCACGAACGCGCCTCCTGAAAACCGAGCTCCATCGCATTCGTGTACTCGGCGCGCAGGCTCGGATTGCCACGGAACACATTGCGCGTATCCTGCCGGTTCTCGGTCGGATTGAGCTGGTACGGGTTCGGCCGGCTCACGCGCCGCGAATAGCTGATCTTCGCCTGCCGCATCTCCGTGAAGTTGTACGACACGATCGCACTCGGATACACACTCGTGTAGCGATTGTCGAATCGCTGCACAGTCGTGCGGAGATTGAGCTGCGTTACAGCATCCTCGAGCCGCAGCCCGCCCTGCGTCTGGAACTTGCCGATCTGACGCGACACCACCGCGTAGCCCGACCCGATCTCCTCTTGATAGTCCAGCGCGGTCGTCCGCGCGGCAACAGGCTCGTACACTCCCGAGAACGCATTCAGGTACGCCGCCTCGAAATCGTTCGACACCGTGCGCCGCACGCCCTTGAGGCCCGTCTCGAGCTTGGTCGTGCTCCCGAAAGGATGCGTATAATCGATCTTGAGGTTCAGGTACGGATTGTGACTCACCCCAATGTCGCGTTCCTGGGGAATCGAGGCCGGCGTCGACGCGTCGGACATCAACAGCTCACCCGACAGGTTGGTGTCGTTGTGGTTGACGTTGGTTGAGTACTCGAGCTCCGTCGTGAACTGCGGGGTGCTCGGCGCACCCTGATGACGGAAGGTGAAGTCGTAATCCTGCAAGAAATGCCGCGATGACTGCTCGTTGAACTGGTTGAACAGCCCGATCACCACCCGCGAGGCGTCGAGGTCGGTGTAGTCCGACGCCTGATTCCCGCCGAAGTGGCCTCCGAAAATGAAGCCGTCGAACGACAATCCATCCGTCTTGGTGAACTTGTACTCCGAGCGAAGGGTGCCTCCACCCGAGAGCGGACGCTGCTTGCCTTGCAACGCCGTCTCGACGAACACCGGAACCGGCACCACGAGATTCTCCCGCGAGATGGTGCCATACGTCGACCGACGATCGCGATACACGTTCGCCGAAAGGAACACGGTGAGCGGTCCCTGCTGCTTGCCGACATTGCCCGACGCATTCACCTGGCCCGTGGTCGACGTCCCCGCCGACACACCACCACTCAACCCCAACTCGGCTTCCTGATTCAGCACGATGTTGATGATCCCCGCCGTGCCTTCCGGATCGTTCTTGGCCGACGGATTCGTCGCGACCTCGACGTTCTTCACCGTGCCAGCCGGAAGCTGCGCGAGGAATGTCCCGAGCTGATCGCCCTTCAATGGCGTCGAACGACCGTTGATCTGCACCACGACGTTCGCATTGCCGCGCAGGCTCACATTGTTCGAGCCATCCACCTCGACGAGCGGAATGTTGCGCAATACGTCGACCGCGGTGCCGCCGCTCGCGACGGTCATGTTCTTCGTGCTATAGCTGTTCCGATCCGGCGCCAGGATCGTCTCCTCACGCTCGGCCACAACTTCCTGCCCCTCGAGTTTCGCGACCACTCCGTTCAGCTTGATGGTGCCGACGTCGACCACCGCCTTCGCGGACGAGATCACGATATCCGGCCTCAGTACCTGCGCAAAACCGATCGCGCGCACACGCAGCGTGTAGCGGCCGGGAATCAACCCGTCGACACGAAAGGAACCATCGGGCTTCGGCAGTGCACCGCCGGCAAAGGTGGAATCGCCCGCGCGTCGCACGGTGACCGATCCGCTCGCCACCGCGCGCCCACTCGCCGAGTCCACGAGCTTGCCAAGTATCTCACCGATGCCAGCGGGAGCTCGGCCAAGAGTGGGTGCTTGCGCGCTGGCGGTTGACGCCGCGCCGAAGATGGCGGCGAAGGCGAGTGGCAGGACACGTTTGCGCATATATCTCACGGAAAAGCCATCAATCAGTCGTTTACGCGCGACGAGCCACGCACTGCCGATGGCGGCGCGTAGGCGTATGACTTCGACAGCGCGTGGAGGGAACCGTTCGGATCGGCGGGCGCCGAGCGCGCGCCGTCCAATGAATCTTACGCTTCCTAGGGCACTCTCGTTGACCGCCAAGCCTCCAACACGAGACGCGCGGTCGCCGGATCGGCGAGATACGACGAGATGAGATGGGGATCTTCGCTCGCGGTCGCGCTCGGTACATCGAACAACGCCGACGTCGCTGAGCTGTCCGACGAAACACGAATCGCGAAGGGATCGTCGCGCCCGAGCACATTCGCCCACGACCGCACCATCGACGGACGCTCCAGCGCGCGATCCTGGCCGAAGAGCAGCATCCGCACCTCCGACGACCCGAGCGGCGAGCCCATCGTGATCCAGCGAACGACCTCGGGAATCGTGGTGTCCTGCGCCGCCGACGCCTGCGTCAACGCACCCCACGACACGAGCGCACCGAGGCTGTGCGAAACGAGGATCACCGGCCGACCCTCACGACGCACCTCACGCAACGCGTCCTCCACGCGCGACTCGGCCGCACATCGCGTGTCGGAATCACCGAGGTAGCGGAGGTCGCCGGCCATGCTGCGCAGGTCGTACTGCGACGAATCGCCCGCCATGCCGACCGCGGACTCCACGAGGAAGCCGGCAAGACTGGCGAGCACCGTCAACCCATTGTCCGGTGACACGGACGCCGTTCCGCGAGCCGACGCAGGACACGCCACAATCGATGAACCGAATGAGTGCGCGTCGAGCAGGTCGGCGTACCAGACGAGCCTTACGTCGCTCTCCCGCAGCGAGACGTCGGCATCGATTGCGCGAAAGCCGCGCTGGAGTGCGTGGTACGCTTCACGCCGCACGTATGCGCTATCCCTGCCGAGCTGTCCGCGTCCGTGCACGACGAGCACGAGGGGCCGGCCGTTGTCCGCCTGCGCGGCTGCGGGTGTTGCGCTCGCGAGCGAGAATACGAACGCAGCCGCAATGCGAGCGAGGTTTCTTCCGATCAGGTTGAATTGCGAAGCGGACATATCATGTACTTCGCTTTTCGCGCGCCGAAGTTCCAGTCTGCACCCGATTAGGCCCTTCGCCCGCTCGCCCGGGTCTGCAGCCCTATCCTCCTATCATCCTATCCTCCTGCCCTCCAGCAGGTACTCCACATGGATGTAGTCACGGATACGCGCGACCCGGTCCCCGTCCCACCATAGCCGGATCGCCGCGTGCGGACGCCAGGCATCGCCGTCCCGCCGCCAGTGCACGATGACCGGCAGGCCGTCCACCACTGCGGCCTCGAGCCGCCACTCCCACGGGAGCGCCGTGTAGTTCGTGGAATAGGTAGCGCCGAGCCCTGACATGATGCCCTCGTTGGCGCCGAGGATCTCGAGTCGCGGCGGCTGCTTCATCCCGCGCAGCTTGCCGCGCGCACGATGCAGCGCGGCCTTGACTCCGCCGAGCGTCGAGTCGGCGATGCCGGCGACTTCCTCCAGCGGATAGCCGAGCACGTCCTTGAGCAGCACGGACGCGCGTTCCTTTGGGGGCAGCTCGATCACCAGCGCGGCGAGCGCATCGTCGATCGGCGTGTCGTTGAACGCATCCGCGTAACCGGCGGCGTCAGCGGCGACGTCGTGCTCCTTCTCGAAGGCGACGTCCGCACTGCGCCGGCGCTCGCGGCGGATGAAGTCGATGCAGCGATGGTAGGCGATCCGAAAGAGCCACGGCTCGAAGCGCGACGGATCCTTCAACGACGCGATGTTGTAGAACGCCTCCGCCAGCGTCTCCTGCACGACGTCCTCGCACGGCCGGGCTGAGAGATCCGGATGGCCTTCTCCTGGTTGTGTCATATATAGAAGGCGAAAGTCGACCGGCCGGAGGATACGCGGCAGGACGTATCCTTCCAGCGCCCCCGATCCGACATCAAGGTAGGGCCGGGATCGTCGCGGCCCCAACACCCATCATCGGGAGGCAATCCAGTGCGACAGGTCATGGTTCGCTACACCACCCGCGCCGATCGGGCCGAGGAGAACGCGGCGCTCATTCGCGGCGTGTTCGAGGCCTTGCGCGCGAGTGCGACCGCGGGGCTCACCTACTCGTCCTACCGTCTCGACGACGGCGTGGGCTTCGTCCACATTGCCTCAATGAACGACGCCGCCAACAACCCGCTACAGGCGCTGGCCGAGTTCAAGGCGTTCACTGCGGGCATCAAGGACCGCTGCGACGTTCCGCCGGTGACTACCGTGCTGCACGAGGTCGGTAGCTACTCGGCGAAGTAGCCTTTCGCGGGAGCGCGCCGAGGCGTCAATTCGAGCCACTAAACACCGGTGCCCCGAGTGGCATCCAAGGCTCACATGCAGACTTCCGCATCCCAAAGCCCGGAGAGATCCTACTCACGACGCCGGAAGCAGAATACGGACGGCGGAGTTCGGAGGTGAACGACGCGAGGAGCGCTGCTCGTTCCGGAGTCCGCCAACCGCCTCCGCCTCCGGTGTCGTGAGTTGGGCGCTCTCCCTGCGCACGGCGTCGAGCCCGAGTCGGCGACGCGGCAACCCGACAATCATCATATGTCGGTGAGCCTGCGTAGGAGTTCCGGCGACGTTGAGGCATTCGAGGCGATCTACCGCGAGCATGCGGGGCGAGTCTATGCGCTCTGCCTGCGACTGACGGCCAATCCCGTGGAGGCGCGGGATCTCGCGCAGGACACGTTCGTGCGGGCATGGGAGGCGCTGCCGAACTTTCGTGGCGACGCGAACGTCACCACGTGGCTGCATCGCATCGCCGTGAACGCGATGCTGATGCACCGCCGCTCCACTCGGCGACGACTGTCTCGCGTGTCGCTGGCGGAAGACGATCGCGAGGAGGGCGATGTCGTGCAGCAGGGCTCCGTGGCTCCCGCGGACGTCGGCTCCGCGATCGACCTGGAGCGCGCGATCGCGGCATTGCCGCCGGGCGTGCGGCGCGCGTTCGTGATGCACGACGTCGAAGGCTACTCGCACGAAGAGATTGCGCGGATGACGGGGCTCGCCGCCGGCACGCTGCGGGCGCAGCTCCATCGGGCGCGACAGTTACTCATACAGAGACTTCGCTCATGACGGATCATCCAACGTTCGACCAACTCTGCGACCTGCTCGACGACGCTCTCGACGTCGGCTCGGCGCGCGCACTCCGACAGCATCTCGCGACCTGTGCGAGCTGCTCCGAGCAACTGGCGCTGCTCGACACGCTGGCCGACAAGACGGCCGCGCTGCCAAAGGCCATCGCGCCGCCCGAAGATCTGTGGTCGGACATCAGGGCCGAGATTGCGCCGCGGCGGGTCGTGCGCCGTGTGCTCGTTGCAGGATGGAACGTGCGGCTGCTTGCGGCTGCCGGCGTATTGATCGCGCTGGGATCGTCGGCCCTCACGGTCGCAATGATGCGGCGTTCGCACGATGTGCCTGCGCCAATCACCGCCGCTGCCGGCGCGCGCGCGCCGCTGCGTGCGCCCGTGTTGCTGCCCGCATCGCTCGCGAGCGAGGAGTCGGGGTTCACGCGCAGCGTCGACGTCCTCCAGCGCACGCTCGACGAACGCCGCGACTCGCTCGCGCCGTCCACGGTCGCGACGGTGGAGCGCAGCCTGCGTGTCGCTGACTCCGCGATCGCCGAGGCGCGCGATGCGCTCGCGCACGATCCGGCGAATCGGGCGCTGGCGAAGCTCTTTGCGTCGAACTACGAGCGGAAGATCGATCTGCTTCGTCGCGCGACGGAGCTCGCGCCGCGCACATGACGCTCGCCGTGCGTGGACTGCTCGTGGCCGCATTCGCCAGCGCGATGCCGATGCTGGGCGTGCACGCGCAGCAGAAGGTGCAGATTGCCCGCGCGGTGACGTCCACGGCCTCGATCCGCCTCTTCGCCGCGGTCGGCGAGATCCATGTGATCGGATGGGAGCGCGACAGCGTCGACATGACCGGCGTGGTGCAGAGTGGCTCGCGCGTCAATGTTGCCGGCGGTGCGTACGGGGAAAAGGCGAAAGGGATGAAGATCTTCATCGAGGCGCCGAACGAGCAGGGCGGACGTGAAGGCAAGCTCGTGCTCCACGTGCCACGCGGCGCGCGACTCTGGCTCAAGACCGGCAGTACGGACATGGACATCAGTGGCATCACGGGTGGGCTCGACCTCAACGTCGTCGGAGGCTCGATCACCGTGCACGGCAACCCGAAGGAAGTGCGCGCCGAGTCGATGGATGGCAACGTGACGATCGATGGGAGTCCCGAGTGGCTGCGCGCCAAGACCGCGACGGGCGACATCACCCTGCGTGGCGGCCAGGACGTCGGCGCCTCGACCATCAGTGGCACCATCCGCGCGACTGGCGGCGAAGTGGAGCGCGCGAAGCTCGAGTCGACGACCGGCGCGATCTGGTTCTCCAGCGCCATCGCGCGCGGTGCATCGCTCGAGCTGGAGTCGCACAGCGGGCCGATCGACATCCTGTTCCTCGCGCGCAGTGATGTCGAGCTCGATGCGGCCACGATTACAGGAATGATTACGAACGCGTGGACGAACACGCGTCCGACGAAGGGCAGTGAAGGGCGGGGCATGACCCTCGTGACTGCCAGCGGGATGGGCGGCGCGAAGATGGTCGTGCGAACATTCAAGGGGACGGTGCAGGTGCGCGGCAAGTAAGCGGTCTTCGGTCGGGTGGCATCCTATCCGCACACCACACCCGGAGGCCGTCATGTCCACCTCACGTTCCCGCACGCGCAACATCGCACTGGCCACACTGCTCGGCGCATCAGCCCTGCTCGCGTCGTCGCCTTACGCGCGCGCTCGTGGTGCGGTCGCGGGCCCGCCCTGGATTTCAATCGAGACGCCGGTCAATCCGTACGACGCCACCACGCGGGGCGCCTACCTCGTGGTGCACGCCTTCCACCATGGTGAGCCGGTGGCGTATCCGGTCAGTGGAACGGCAGAAGGTCTGGTGGGCGGTCAACGCAAGAGCATTGCGCTCACGTTTACGCCGACGTCGCGTGCGGGCGCCTACGCGCTACGCAAGCAGTGGGGCGACACGGGCGTGTGGACATTGGTGATCACCGTGAAGCAGCAGGAGAATGACCTGGCGCAGGCGATCGTGGAGGTCGGCGCGGATGGCGCGGTGAGCCGGGTACAGGTGCCCACCCGCGTTGGTGAGAGGAACATGCCACTTCCCAGCGTCATCTCGGCGCAGGAGATCGACACCGCGCTGCGCGAACGCGCGCACACGATGGTGGGTCAGCGGAAGGACTGACTGCACGATCGTCGAAGTCCGGGCTGCGATCATCGACTGTTGATTCCGATCCGTCGTCCGCCGGCTGTATTCCGCTTCTGGCGTCGTGAGTTGTGGTCTTCACGGCAGGGCTGGGTCAGAGGACGGTAGAACTCACGACGCCAGAGGCAGAAGCGGTTGGCGGGAATCGGAAATGACAATGACGATGCGTCACGTCACGATGGTGGCGTTCCCTTTCGTGAATGGAATCGGAACGCCCTCGCCGAACGAGATCGTACCGGGCAAGCGTACCGGCTCGAGCGGGCGCTTGAACAGCTCGAGCTTCTCGCAGCAGAGCGTGCCGGACGCGGTGCAGTCGCCGCCGGAGAGGGACATCACGCGGCTCTTGTCGATGTGCAGCGTCGCGCCGGAGAACTCGAGCGAGAGCGTCACCGGAAACTTCACCTTCTGCGGCGGCAGGCCCGTGACGCGGAGCTCGACGTACGGCTCGTGCTCCGACTCCAGCGAGAAGCCGAAGTTCTTCACGTCGTGCGGCGCATTGTCCGCGTACTTCGTGAAATCTCGGCACCCGTTGAAGGCGTTGGCGAGCAAATCGGCCAAGGGCACCGCCAGCAAGTCGTCGAGCTTGCCGGCGACCTTCTCGGCGGCCGCTTCGCGGAAGAAACGCGGGATGGTGACGTTGTCCCAGATGCTCCCATCCACGGCGTTGAGGATGCACTGCTTCGCGACGTTCTTGTCCACCGAGAAGAGCGAGTCGAGAGTCGGCGCGTCGTCAGCCATCGTGGTCTGGGTTGTACGGTGAGGCGAGCCTCACGCGTGTAAGCGTGGCGGTTCCGCGGTGTGGGACTGGCGTGAAGGACATGCCGATGCGCGCGAATGCCTCATCAGCGGTCTCGCCGCCGCGCATCTGGAGCTTTACGCGCGGCGGGATGGGGTCCGCGCGCGCCGCAACGGCCATGCGAGCGACGCGTCCCTTGCCAACGCGGACGTACGCTGTCGCCGCCGCCGCAATGGCTGCGACCACGCCGGCGGCAACCCAGATCCAACCAGCCAGGAGATGAAGCAGCTACCAGAACTTCCACCTGGGCGTCTGCTTCTCAACGGCGAAGAATGATAAAGGTATTACGTCCCATCTTATGAAATCACACATAACCGAAAATCCAGCGAATGAATCTCCCCGATTTCTTCAACTCTGCCGCGGCGGCGTGGCCAGTCCGGCCTCCCCCCAATGCTAGTATCTCGTAAGGTTGACTTTCACCATCGCGCCGCTCGCAGGAAGGGACAAACCGCGGCCGCTGATGTCGCCATTGCGCACCGCTGACACCTTCCACACGCCGTTCTCGTAGGTGCCCTCCTCGACGCGCTGGTACTGCGCCGTGTTGAAATCCGATCCGTATGCAGGACGGATGTCAATTGAGACGCTGGCGCCCATGAACAGAAACTCGTCCGGCGCCAACTGGGCGACCATCACGCGGCCCGGTCCGGTCGCCTCCGGTGGCGCCGGCTGGCTTGCACCTGCGGCGGGCACGCCGATCCGCGGCGCCGCTCCGAAACGAACCGCCATGTCGTATCGATCAAAGTAGAGGTTCTTTCCCCGTATCCCCTGTTCTTCCACGGCTGCCTGCAACTTCCCGGTTCCCTGAAGATCAGCGATGATGCCCATCGCCGGCCTGGAAAGTCTGTAGTCCACGCCCACCGCGGCCACCCAGTCGGCTGTCGCTCCGCCGCCGTCGACGCCGTATGGCGAGAAGCCAATGGCATCGAATTCGCCGATGACCCAAAAGAAGGCGCCGGGCGCAATACCGCGTCCTGTCTCGGCGAGAAACAGCGGGTTGTCCGGACGCTTGAACTTCTGGGTGGCGTCCCGGAACTTCCTCGGCGATTGCCAGTAGCAGTCGATGGCGATGACATCGATACTCTTCGCGACCGCCTTGTAGAGGTCGTGCATGGTCGTCGTGGCGCCGCCGCTCGGGTAGGCCTCACCCGCATACTCGAGTTGATACTCGTTCTCTCCCAGGCCATCGCCGCCGTTCCACACGTTGATGTACATCGGCAGCGGATAGATCTCCTTGCCGGCCTTTGCAACCTCGTTGATATAGGTGGCTATTGAGTATGCGTTGAAGAACTCGTCCGCACGCTTGCCGAAGACCTCTTTCCAGGTCCCGGGCCTCTTCTTGAGAGCCGTTGCCAGAGCGTCAGGGACAGGACCGTTGAACTGCCTGGTGGTTTCGGCGGAGAAATCGCGCACGGAGCCAAATATCCCCGGTTCATTCTCCACCTGCACCATGATGACTGTGCGCTGCGCCTCGTCGACCTCCTGAATGTGCTTCATGAGCGCCGAAAACGCCCTGCGGTCCGCTTCCATGTTCGTCTTCGAATTCGGCGACAGCACTTTCACCCGCTGGCCAAAGGGATTCAGCACATGGGGAAACCGAACCGGATCGGCTTTGACCCAGGCTGGCACATAATCCATCATCCCATTCTTCCACGTGCCGAACCATAGAGGCACAACCCGCAAGCCGGCGGCGCGGGCGCTATTGAGCATCTGATCGAACGCGCTGAAATCAAACCGCCCTTCGCGGGGCTCGATTTCATCCCAGTAGATCGGGAACTGGATCATATTCGCGTTCATTGCCTTCATGATGGGCCAGACGCGTTCCATGCGATCCGGAAAGGCGCTGTTGTTTTGGACTTGACCTCCCATCATGATGAATGGCTTGCCATCCACCATGAACGTGTATTTCTCGCCATTCTTCACCAATTGGGGAATGGGCTTGCCTTGCGCGAAAGCAAGCGAGGAGGTGCAAGCGAGAGTCAGAGTCAGTTGGATAAGTCTATGCATTGTCAAAGGAACCTCCTGTCAATGTTCAAGTGATAGTCGGTACCGGTATAATTATGGTTGAGTCTCTGAGCTTCATCGATCGCGCACTCCAGCACCCGTTGTGATTGGGTGGTCGCGGGCAACTTGCCGACCAATCCCGTGTGTGAGCCCGTCGTGATCCGTCGGCGCGGTAGCTGCACCGCCGCCTCGTGCACCGCGCGGTGCCGGCGGCGGTAGAACCATCGCGGGGGCCTCCTTGTTGATCACCGCTTCACCGGTGGCAATGTCGAGCGTCCACTGCTGCGGTTCCGGGAGCACAAGCTTTCCGTCGCCGATTTCCAGGGGCATCCAGAGGTATCGCGAATCCCATTGGGTGCCGGGCCGCCAGATGTCGCCCATGAAGATGACGGTGGTGGACTTGGTGCCCACGACCTTGATCAGCATCGTGGATTGAGAGCCGTAGGTTTTCGTGTCCGGCGGAGCGATATCCTTGAACTCGGACCAGGGGCCTTCGAGTGATTTCGCTGTCGCGTAGAGATTCGGATTCGCGTCCCAGCCGGTAAGATGGGAGCCGATCGCGTAGTAGAGGCCGTTGAGATGGACCAGGGCGCCGCCTTCCATGTGTTCCGGGAAGAGGTGCATGTCTTTTTCGATCGAGAGGTAGTCGTCCGAGAGCTTGGCGATGTGCCAGCCATTGGGGCGGTCTTCGAAGATGAGATAGGCGGTTCCATCATCATCGATGAACTGGCCGATGTCGCGCGATTGCTGGCCTAAGGGGCGGAAATGCTTGAGCAACTTGTAGTCGCCATCGACGGTATCGGATGTAGCGACGCCGACCTCGGCTGCGCGATAACCCATATTATCGAGGTGCATGTACATGACGAACTTTTTGGTCTTCGCGTTGTAGAAGACCTTGGGACGTTCCAGAATGATTCCCGTGCCCGGAAGATCGGCGGGGCGATCCGCGGGAGTGATCGTCATGACGTTTTTTCGAAACGTCCAATGGACCAGGTCGGGTGATGAGTAGCACGAGACCGCGCGCTGGCCGGGCGGGACGTCCTGCCCGCGCTGTTCGCCAAACCAGTAGTAGAGCCCCTCATATTTGATGATGCCGCCCCCGTGCGCCTGGACGTGCTGTCCGCGGTTGTCGGGCCAGAGTTCGCCGGGGTTGATGATTTGCGGGCCGGATTTGGGGGCGCGAGGGGGTGACTGTGCGGCCGCGGAGATAGCGAAAGTGGCGAGAGCCGCTAGGCAGAGAGAACTGAGCATGCCGGCGATGGTTTTGCGTGACATGTGGCCTCCAAGGTGGTGAATGGCTGATCGCTCTTTGGAGCAGCGCTGGCCGGGGATGACTGTTGGGATCTTAAGCGCTATCAGTTATCACTTCAAATGCCACGACCGATTGAGCAGCCAAATTCCGGTTGACAGCACAAGCAATAGCGACGTTGTCGTCGGTAAGATCAATCCGCCCGTTTTGATCAGTCGCCAGAGCATGTGGGGCTCTCGTCGTTCTCGTTGCCGTCGTCGTCATCCGCGGCAGGAGGGGGAGCGACGAGCAGTTGGAGTTGCGCGATGAGAAGGGGCACATGAACCGTCGCAACCCGCCAGATCAGCGTATCGTCGATCTCGCCATACTCGTGCGCCAGTCGATGCCTTCGCGCCGTGATCGGACGCCACGGGATTTCCGGATGCGCCAGCTTGAATTCGTCGTATAGTCCCCGCGCGGGTTGTACCAAGCCTGTAGTGCCGGAGCGTCTTTGGCTTTGAAGAAGATGCCGCCAATGCCAGTGACTCGTTTCATGGAATCTCCGAGGTTGGGTGGTAGTGAGGGAGAGAGTGGTTTCTGCGGCCTTGCCCCAGCTCACTTGCAAAGGAATACGAAGGAGCATATAAAATGCGAGCGATGTCCCGCGCGGCGAGACGTGTGGTGAGCTACTCCCAATAGAGCGTCGCCTCGAGGCCCACCGTGATCGGCCCAGGCAGGGCATCGAGCCATGCGACGATCGCCGCCAGCGCGGTGGAGAGCTGGCGGATCTCCGCGATGATTTCGCCCTCGGCACTCAGGGCGCAGGCGGTGATGTAGCGCGTGTGCAGGTCGAACCCGACGAACGTCATGAATGCCTCCCGCAAGAGTTGCGGTGAAGCTGCGCCCGACCGAGGCTCTTGGCGAGCCGTGAGAGCGGTCGTGCCGTACATGACTTTCAATCTCATAGAATCGCGTTAGGTAGGCTGCACGCGATGCTTGCGTCACGACCGCGGTGGTATCACCGATCGACAATAGGGGCACCGGCGCGCGGCAGGAAGAATGGCTTCCGCGCATTCTGGGCAGGGAACGCGCCCCTCAGGTAGATGCGGCAGATCGCCGCGCTGGGCGAGTTGCTCGGAGCGGCGATGTAGGCGGCCGCGCCGCACCAGATCGCGCATGCTGAGGCCATACGCACCCGCTCCAGCGCCGGCGCCGACGATACCCAGGAAGAGGAGGAGCGGATCAATCATGACGTCCGACGAACGTGTGTGCCTACCTACGCGCAGGTTCAGCTGCAGCCGAATCAATAAAAGCGAGCGCAGCGAGCAGTCCGTCGCTCGGCTGACTGCTGCAACGCACCTCTGAAAGTCAATGGCTCTTAGGCGCAGCGTGATCCGATGGCTGTTCACACAGCCACAGTTGCAACAGCCCCAAACGCCCCAGCACCACAATCTCTGGCAGCTCCTTCTTCACCTGCAGCATCGAGAGCGACACGAAGTCGTCTTCAAGCGCCTCTTCGTCTGGCGAAGACACGAGCCTGTATTCGAAGGAGGTGGCCCATTCGCGTTACCGGGGGAATGACGCGATCCCGCTACGCCATCGCTCCCATGCGTTGCACCGGGCGCACCTCCGACTGTTGAGAGTTGACATGTTGCTGGAGCCACTCCTCGTAGGTCCAGCCCTTCTTCAGCATCCAATACAGATAGCAACAGAGTTTGCGCGCTGCCGCCGCCTGCGCCTTGGGCTTGCCTTTCGCGCGCAGGA
>DAIUFP010000052.1:0-13235 GCA_036844565.1 Gemmatimonadaceae bacterium
ACGATCCATCCCCGCTAGATTGCCATGAGTCAGTTATTCCGTCACAAACCCTAAGGGCCCTCGCCGAGCGATGGGCCGGCGCAAAGGCCGCCGAGCGCGCCAACTTCCAACCGTACATGATCGAGCTGTGCGAGGCACTCGGCGTGGAACGCCCGGGGCCAGCGGGAAGTGGCTATCAGTTCGAGCTGCCGGTGAAAGTTATTACGAGGGACGGCCTGGAAGTCTCCAACTTCCTCGACTGTCATCGTACGGGCTTCTTCGCCATCGAGGCCAAGGATGAGGAGCCTGGCCGCTCGACTGAGTTGCTGTTGCGTAAGGCATTCGGGCAGCTGCGGCACTACGCCAGTCACGCACCAGGAGGGCTCCCGCCATACCTCATCGTCATGGATGTTGCCCGAACGGCGATCGTGTGGGACCGCTGGAACGGGAGTTACGGGGATTGGCAGGCGGGACGTCGCATCGATCTCGCGAAGCTCGCGGACCGCGAAGACGACGCGCGGTTTCTCCACGCCATCTGGACCGATCCGGAGTCACTGAATCCGCGTGCGAGGGCGCAGGCGGTGACGAAGGAAGTGGCTGGGTATCTGGCCAATCTGGCGCGAAGTCTCGAGGGTGAAGGGTACGAGCAGGAGCGGGTGGCGCGATTCATCATGCGCTGCGTATTCACGATGTTCGCGGAGGACATAGGGCTTCTTCCCGGGGAGCCGTTCCGTCAGTTGCTCGAGCGGTGCGCGGACGATCCCAGCGCGTTCGAAGAGCAGGCGGTGGCGCTGTGGCAGGCAATGGACGAGGGCAAGAAGTTCGATTGGAAGCAGCTGATGCGCTTCAATGGGCATTTCTTCCGTGATTCGGAGGCCCTCCCGCTCACAAGGCAGGCGATCACGATCATGCGTCTGGCGGCGACTGCCGACTGGCAGGACGTCGAGCCGGCCATTTTCGGGACGCTGCTCACGCGCGCACTCGATCCCGAGGAGCGCCATCGTCTCGGTGCCGAGTTCACGCCGCGCGAGTTCGTGGAGCGTGTGGTCGTGCCCACCGTCGAGGAGCCGATTCGTGAGCGATGGAAGGCCGTGCAGGCCGCGGTGCTGCAACTCTCCGAAGCGGGAAAGAAGAAGGACGCTGAGAAGCAGTTGCGCGAGTTTCACGACTGGATGAGGGCGCTGCGGTTTCTCGATCCCGCGTGTGGGTCGGGCAACTTTCTTTACGTCACGATGCATCTGGTGAAGCGGATCGAGCTCGAGGTGCTGCGGGAGCTCGATTCGGTCACTGGCAAGCATGAGTTGTTGTTCGACGAGGTGCATCCGCGGCAATTCTTCGGCATCGAGATCAAGCCGTGGGCGCGGGAGATTGCCGAGTTGGTGTTGTGGATCGGGTACCACCAGTTCTGGCGGGCGCATCATACGCATCGCCCGCAGGAGCCGGTGCTTCAGGATACGGGGACGATCGAGTGTCGAGACGCGGTGCTGGTGTGGGATGAAATTCGGCATGATCCGGCGCGCGACCGGCCAGATCCGACGCCTCGCATCGCGCATCCCGTAACTGGGAAGTTGGTACCGGATCCGAGCGCAAAGCTCGAGTACATGGAGTATTTGAATCCCCACCCCGCAGCGTGGCCGACGGCGGATTTCATCGTTGGGAATCCGCCGTATATCGGGAACAAGCGGATGCGGGAGGCGCTCGGCGATGGCTATGTGGAGGCCCTTCGGAAGGCCTACAGCAACGTCCCTGAAAACGTCGACTACGTGATGTATTGGTGGACGCGTGCCGCAGACCAAGTTGCGGAGGAAGCTGCCGTTCGAGCCGGTCTAATCACAACAAACTCGATTACACAGATCTACCATCAAACAGTGGTGGCTCGGGCTGCCGAGCGCGGCGCGCAGGTTGTTTGGGCTGCGCCAGACCATCCATGGGTCGATGAGGCGGACGGCGCTGCGGTTCGTGTAGCTATGACGGTCTTGGCCCGTGACCGCGGTTACGCAGTCCGGCTTGCTGTTGATGATCGGGCTCAGATCACGGGTGAGCACCGAGTACGGCAGCTCAACTCCGATTTGAGCGGTCATGCCAACGTAGCCGGTAGCGCACAGGTGAGCCTGACGAGCAACGCAGGGCTGAGTTCGCGTGGATTCACTCTTGTTGGCCGGGGCTTCGTCCTCAGCGCAACGGAAGCGCACGACTTGGTAGCTCGGGACCGGCGCAACGCGCTGGTCGTGCGCAAATACCTGAACGGACGCGATCTCGCAGCGCGATCGCGGGGCTTGTCAGTGATTGATTTCGGCTTGATGGAGGAGGCCGAAGCGCGACAATTCCCCCTCGCCTATGACCTCGTTCGAGATCGGGTGAAGGCGGAACGAGCGGCCAATGCCCGCCAATTGTATCGCGACCGCTGGTGGAGATTTGGCGAGGCGCGCGCCGACTTCCGCCCGGCGCTTACGGGACTCAACAGGTTCATCGCGACTCCATACGTCTCAAAGCAGCTATTCTTCGTGTTCCTCGACACGATGGTGGCTCCGGACGAAACACTCGTCGCCGTTGCATCTCCGGATCCGTTCGTACTTGCCGTTCTATCGTCGGCAGTTCACGTCGCTTGGGCAGATGCGGCCGGGACTCGACTAGGGGTCGGCAACGATCCACGCTATAACAACTCGCGGTGTTTCGACTCTTTCCCGTTTCCCGACCCACAAGCCAACCTGCGAGAGCAATCGGGCGACGTCGCTGAGAGGCTCGACAGTCATCGGAAGGCCGCGATCGCTCGCGACGATGTCGTGACCATGACCGGCATGTATAACGTCGTGGCAAAGCTGCGCACTGGTGGCGTGCTGACCGACAAGGAACGACAGATCCACGAGATCGCCGCGTGCGGTGTGCTCAGGGACCTCCACGACGAGCTCGATGTGCTCGTCGCGAAGGCCTACGGATGGGATTGGCCGCTTTCCAAGGGCGAGATCCTCGAGCGACTGGTCGCACTACACGATGAGCGCGTGCAGGAAGAGAAAGCCGGCACGGTGCGCTGGCTACGGCCCGACTATCAGATCCCGCGCTTCGGCAAGGACCTCCCCTCGGCGGACCTTGGCCTCGTCGCCGGCGTGCCGGTCGCTGCGAAGAAGGTGAAGCGGCCGGCGTTTCCAGCGGACGTCATCAGCCAGATCGGCGCTATCAAACGGCTGCTCGCGCACGAGGCGCTCACCACCGACGAGATCGCCGCTCGGTTCTCTGGCGCGAAGGTGGAAATCGTCCGGCGCCATCTCGATATCCTTCAGGTCATGGGCGAGGTACAGCAGAATCCCGACGGGCGCTTCCAGGGCGCAGCGTAGGCGGCGTTACGCCTCGTCGATGACCAGAGGAACGCCCGTCAGCCGTAAGTGGCGGTCGGTCGACCAGCAGGATCGCACCCGGCGCTCTTTCATGACGTGAAGGCCGACCGCGTCTGTCAGGGTCAGGCTCTGATCCGAGAATCGCCGAAGCATACTCGCTCCGCCAGCGACTTCGTGCGGACCCGCCGGCATCACGCGCAAGGGTTGCAACTCCTCGATGAGTGTCATGAACTGCAACGCGCGAGTCACGTCATAGCGCCTGAGAAACCAGCCGTGACCCTCCGCCACGACGAGCGCTGTCGTCAACAAGCCCGGAGGGTCGGCAAACAACCGGCGAAAGAGCGAATGATGGCTGTCCGAACGGTCGCCAAAGGCAATCAACGCCGACGTGTCGACGTAGGACTCAGTCCTTCTGGCCATAGACGACCTCGTCGATTCGCTGGGACGAGTACGGATCGCCCGTCTCGACCATGCCGGCGAACCTCATCCAGGGTTTCTCGTCACTGGATGGCAACAGGCTGCGAAGCGACCGACGCAGCAACTCCGCGAGCGAAATACCAAGGCGGCTGGCTTCCTTCTTGGCGGCCACATACTCGGTCTTTGACAGGCTGATCTGAGTCCGGATCATGATAACAAACTATCAATATCTGTTATCATCGTCAATCCAACGCGACCGCCTGCTGCCAGACCGGCTCGGCCCAGCGGACCCGCGCCGCGGCTGCCGCCGTCGGCCCAATCTCTGCCTCGAGGCGCAGGCGCACATGCAACTCCCAGCGCTCTCGCTCCTTGAGGCTCCCCGGCGGAGCACTCCCGTTGGGGCCCGTCAGCTCGATCACGCCGGTCTCGTCACACCGAACGCGACCCTTCAGGACCGGGTCAGCCGCGAGGGCAACCTTGAAAGAATCCCACGCATCCGGCGCCGACGTCGCCGGATGCTGGTGGGGTAGAAGAGAGGTCAGAAGGGTGCGCGTCATGAGTTCATACTAACCACGCGACAACGCAGCTCGTCATCAAAATCTCGATCTTCGTATCATTCGAGTTCGTGCAACTCCTTCGTGCGCGACAGCTCATCGCCGTGCGGTAGCGACAACTGGCGACGACCTACTCTCTCGTCGACAGCTTCACCGTCCCCGCCGCCTCCAGCGCCTTGATGTAGTCCCACACGTCCTGGAGTGGCACGGGCTCGAACTCGCCCGAGATGAAGTCATGGATCTCGAGCATGGGGATTCCTCTTCACAGGTCGAAGCTGGCGTGATGCCGCGCTGACGGCTTAATCTTCAGAATCTTCGCGGAAACTCAGGAGAGAAATACGATGAAGGTGTTCGCAAGTGCTGTACTGTTCCTGTCGTTCGTATGCACCGCGGCAGAAGCGCAGGTGAACGCGGGCGAACAAAAGCCCGAACCCAGCCTGCCGTTCACGGTGACTCAGGTAGCGACGTTCAACCTGCCGTGGCGCATCGCGTTCCTCCCTGATGGGCGCATGCTCATCACGGAGAAGGTGGGCCCGCTCTGGCTGGTGACTCAGCAAGGCGCAAAGACGGCAGTTGCGAATGTGCCGGCCGTGTTGTCGCGAGGACAGGGTGGCATGCTGGGCGTCTACCTGTCGCCCCACTACGCGACCGACCACAATGTCTACCTGACGTATTCGGAGCCGGGCGATAGCGGGTCGAGCCTGGCCCTGGCACGGGCCAAGCTGTCGCTCGCCAAGGGTTCGGCCAGCCTCGATGGACTGCAGGTCATATGGCGCGACGGCGAACGGGGGAAGGGCGGCCAGTTCGGCGGAGCGGTCGCCTTCTCTCCGGACGGCAAGTACCTGTTCCTGACCTCTGGGGACCGGCAGCGCTTTACGCCCGTGCAGGATCCCAGCTCGCCACTCGGCAAGATTCTGCGCTTGACTCTCGACGGCAAACCTGCGCCCGGAAATCCGCAGGCCGGCAAGACCGGAGCGGCGACCCTTGGCGTGATCAATCCGCCCAGGAACACGGAACTGGCCACGACCGCGGAAGCCGCATTCACCTACACGTTTCCCGGACCGAACCTCACTCCGTCAGAGACCTGGACCACCGGTCATCGCACGCCTTACGGACTGGCGTTTGCGCCTGACGGCCGGCTCTGGGAGGCCGAGCATGGACCCAAGGGTGGCGACGAGCTGAACCTGATCGAGCCCGGCAAGAACTATGGTTGGCCGCTCGTCTCGTATGCCGTCAACTACGACAACGTGCCGATCCCGAGTCCCGACACTCGGCCCGACCTGACACAGCCGGTCATTTACTGGACGCCGATCATCGCGCCGGGCAGCCTCACGTTCTACAAGGGCGCGCTGTTCCCGAATTGGAAGGGTTCAGCCCTGATGGGAGGCATGGCGACGCTCTCGCTCAATCGCATCACGTTCGATGGAAAGGGCGGCGCCGCGCCGGCCGAACGTTGGACCGTCGGCCACCGGATTCGCGACGTGGCCGTCGCGCCCGACGGCGCCGTCTGGTTGATCGAGGACGCCAATCCGGGCGGGCTGTTTCGAGTCACGCCGAAGTAGCGTCGATGGGCGCAGCTAGGCTATCGGTGGCGCAGCATCCGCCACCGTTTGCGACGCGTCTCGCTGCCGCCGGGGCACCATGCCGCCCTCGACGCGAGGAAAGACGACGGTCGCGACGGTTCCTCCTCCGGCGCGTCCCGTGAGTTCAAGCGTGGCACCGTGTGCCACCGCAATCCAGCGCGCGATGGGGAGCCCGAGTCCACTGCCATCAGCCGCCATCGATCGCGCGTTGGCGCCGCGATAGAATCGCTCGAAGACGCGCGCGCGGTCCTCGTCACTGATGCCGACGCCGCTGTCACTGATCGACAGGCGCGCCGACCCATCCCACCAGACGCGCACGTCGACCAGCCCACCAGGCAGCGTATATCGCAGCGCGTTGTCGATGAAAATGCCGACGAGCCGGTCGAGGAACACCGAATCCAGCAGGGCGGGGGCCTCTTCCAGCGCGGAGACCACGAGTTGCACATCGCCGCGCCGCGCGGCCGGATACCATGACTGTACCGCATTGGCCACGACGTCGTCGACATACCCCGGCCCGCAACGAATCTCCGCCGCCGCGTCTGCCCGCGCGAGTTGAAGCAGCTGGTCCACCAGCACCGCCGTCCTTCGCAGGTCGCGGACGACTCGCTCGAGCGCCGCGTGATGCCCCACGGCGTCATTCGGGTCCATCAGCGCGACTTCCACGCTGCCGAGCATCCGCGCGACCGGCGTGCGGAGCTCGTGTGCCGCATCCGCGAGGAACCGTCGCTGCTGGGAGACGACGCCATCGATCTGGTCGAGCAGCGCGTTGAAGCGAGTTCCGAGTCGCCCGATCTCGTCGTCGGGACGGTTGATCGGCAAGCGCGCGGATGCGCTGCGCGCCGCAACTTCACCGCCGGCCTTTCGGTTTGCGGTCATGCGCTCGGCGGCGTCGGCCATCTGGCCCACGGGGCGCAGCGTCCGGCCAGCGAGCCACCAGCCAGCCGCTGCGACCAGCAGGATGCCGAGCGGCATGCCGACCACGAGCCATTCGTCGATCCGCTGCAGCGACCGTTCGAGTGATGCGTCGCCCGCGAAGACGCGAATTGTCCAGCCTGGCGCGATGTCAGGCGCAAGTGTCGTCGTTGCATGCCGAACCGGCGGTGGCAGTACTGACGTCACGGACCGTGTGGAATGAACGCGCTTGCCCTGCTGCAGGGGAATCGCGCGATAGGCCACCTGGCCCGCCGGATCCACGAACTCGATGACGCGATCGGGGAGCACGACTTCCGCTGCGATGTGCTGCAGGGTCACGCGGACATCGTGATACTCGTCGTGCTCCAGCCGGAAGAACCCGCTCATCGCGTTCGCGGAATTCTCGACGGATGTGGTGAACTCCTCGATGAGCGTGGATCGCACGGTCGTCCTGAGTGCTCCCGCGAAGACGAGGAATACCACGAGCATGGACAGCGAGTACCACCACGTCAGCCGCGCACGAATGGACATCCCGCGTGAAGGAACGATCGCTGTCACGCTCGTCTCCGCTCGCTGGACGTCGCCGGCCCGAGGCGATAGCCGGCGCCGCGCACCGTCGTCAACAATGCGGGCTCGCCCGCGTGGTCGAGCTTCCGGCGCAAGCGGCCGATATACACGTCGATGACGTTGCTAAGGGGATCGTAGTTGTCGTCCCACGCATGGGCGCTGATCGCATCGCGCGTGATGACGTGGCCGGCGTGACGCATGAGGACGTCGAGCACCGCGAACTCCTTCGTGGTCAGCTCGATGATGCGATCACCACGACGCGCCGAGCGGGTCTGCGTGTCGAGCGACAGGTCAGCCACCTCGAGCACCGGGCCGACAGCGACGGCAGGCCGGCGCAGCAACGCGCGAACGCGCGCGCCGAGCTCCGCCATTGCATACGGCTTCACGAGATAGTCGTCGGCGCCGAGGTCGAGGCCCGCCACTCGGTCCTCGACGCTGTCGTGCGCGGTTGCCATGAGCACACGCGCTGACGAGCCGCTTTCGCGGACGCGACGGCAGACGTCGAAGCCGCTCCCATCGGGCAGTCGCACGTCAAGGACGACGACATCGTAGCTGTTGAGGCGCATCATGCGAAGCGCACTCGCGGCGTCGGCGGCATCGTCGACCGCGAACGCATTACGACGAAGGTATACGCCCGCGCTTCGCGCCATCTCCGGATCATCCTCGACCAGCAGAACTCGCATGCGGTGCCTCGCGGTGAACCAATGCCGGCTACGCCGTCAACATAGTGGATACGGGCGCTCCCGTTCTGTTTATCACCAGTTCATGAAGGGGCGCTATCACTCCATCACGCCGCGCGCCACCGCGAGGTGCACTTCATCGCGATCGATCGTCCCAAACGCCAGGTTGCCGTACATGCTGTTTGCCACGCCTGAAGCTCTGGCGCACCTCGCCGCCCCATGGGCGAAGTTCTACAGCCATTCAAAACCCGCGGCAACCGTCGTCACCTTCCTGCACATCGCGCCGATCGTGATTGGCGGCGGATTCGGCATCTTCCTCGATCGCGCCACGTTGCGGGTGGATCGCGCCGACCTCGCGAGCGGCGAGCGACACCTCGCCGAACTGCACGCCGTACATCCGTTCGTCATTGGCGCCCTCGTCGTCTCCTTCACCAGCGGCGTTGCCCTGCTCGCCGCGGACCTCGACACGTTCCTCGGTTCCTGGGTCTTCTGGCTCAAGATGGCGCTCATCGTCCTTCTGCTGGCCAACGGTGGCTACATGACGGGGCTCGAGGCTGCACTGCGTCGCGCGACGTCCGAGCCTGCGAGCGATGCCGGCGTGATTCGCCGCGCGGAGCTCTGGTGGCGTCTCAGGCTCGTGGCAGTCGCCAGCCTCATCCTGTGGCTCACGATCACCTTTGCCGGAGTTGTCCTTGCGAATATCGCCTGATCGCTCGGTTGGTCGTCGCACGCTCGTCAATCGAATTGTCATGGCGCTTTGCGCAACGGCCATCGGCGCAACGGCGGCTGCGGCGCAGCAGTCGGATGCGGTGTCCACAACAGCGCAGGCGATGACTGACGTCAGGCCGTCCGGGATGACACACATGACGGCGACAGAAGCGGATACCGTGCGCCCTCGCGCCAAGGCCGTGGACGTCAGCGATGCCTACGCGCTCCGCCTTACCATCCATCGCTATGCGTCGTATACCACTGTCCCGCTGTTCGTGCTGCAGTCCGTGGCGGGAAACCAGTTGTTCCAGGCGGACAAGTCGGGAGCGGACCGGGCGGGCTGGGCCAAGCTGACACATAGCGCGGGCGCCGCCGCACTCGGCGGCGTATTCACCATCAATACGGTCACTGGCTTGTGGAACCTCTGGGAATCGCGCGACAACAGCGTCGGCCGCACGAAGCGGCTGCTGCATTCGGCCCTGCTGCTCGCCTCCGATGCCGGGTTCACGTACACGGGCATCGCACTCGCAAGCGATGCGAAACGCAATTCGGCGGCGCGCACGAATCACAAGAACTACGCCTACTACTCGATGGGCGCCGCCCTCGCCGGCTACGGTATCATGCTCGTCGGCGACCACTAGCAACGACGTCATCATGGCACCTTGCTCGCCGGGTGCGCGGTCAGTTCTTCGAGGTGGTCCAGGACGTAGATCGACAGGGCCGCACTGCCGTCAGCTCTCCACATGCCGTCGCCGCGTGTGCCTTCCGGACCCCAGTAGAACACGCCGAGTCCATGGTTTCGCTTCACGGTGTTGATGACGTCGGCCATGTATTGAAGCTGGCCCTGCGGCGTGCCTGACCACTGCATGTATCCCTTTTTCCTTGGGGTCTTGGCCGAGAGCACCGGCTTGGCGATCGCCTCTGGCGGCGACATGGCGTTCGTGTCGTTCTGCACGTAGCCGGTCTCGACCACCATGAACGGCTTGTGATAGCGCCGCTCGCTCTCGATCATGTTCTGCTGGAGCATCGCGAGTGTGCCGTGATACTTGGGATAGAAGCTCTGTCCCATGATGTCGTACTCGACCTTGGCCGCCGTGATGTGATCGAACCACCACCTGGTCACCTGCCAGTCGCCGCCCGTGTCGATGTGCATGATGATCTTCGGCTGGGTGTTGCCCGACGCGGCCTTCACGCCGCGAATCCCGGCTCTTAGAAAGCGCGTGACGTTGTCCCACACCACTGCTTCGTCATACGGCGCGATGTATCCGCCGCGAATCTGCCCGTTCCCTTCCTGCTTTACTTCGGAGTTGGGCACATGCAGGTGGCCAAGTGGCCAGAGTAATCCGCCGGTAATCTCGTTGCCCACCTGCACCATGTCGGGCATCGCGCCGGCGGCCTTGAACTGTGAGATCACATCCTTGGTGTACTCCTCGACTCTCTGTTCCATGGCCGCCGCATCGAAATCGCGCCAGGCCACGGGCGTATCCTGATGGCCGGGATCTGCCCACGTGTCGGAGTAGTGGATGTCGAGCATGAACATGCCGCCCGCGTCCTTGATCGCCTTCGCAAGGGGAAGGGTGTTCTCGAGGGTGTTATTGGGCGCGCTCCTGACCGGTGACACGAAGACGCGCAGCCGGAAGGCATTCCATCCGTGCTTCTGCATGATCGCGTATTCGGGGGCTTCCACACCATTCTCGCGATAGACGAATGGCGTTCCCCGCGCGCGGCCACCGCCGGGAGTGGAAGCTGGAGTCGCGGTCGCCGTGGAGTCGGGCCGGATGACGGGAGCACGGGCGCCCGCGAGGGCCGAGATGTCGGCGCCGAGGTAGAAAACTCCAGACGTTCGCGCCTGCGCGAGCGATGGCGCTGGCATCGAGGTAACGCCGAGTAGCGCGAGGAGCAGCGCGCCCACGGAGCGCGCAAGGACTGGATTGTTCATGGCGAATCTCACCAGGGCTTCATTTACAGTCGACGCGACATCTGCGCCGAGCGCGATTGCAAAAGGATACGCCTTGGCCTGCTCGTCCGCGATGTGTGCCGGCGCGTACGTCCCGTTGGATTGCGCGCAAAGGGCCTGCACCTCGGACGAGGCACAGGCCCTTTGCACGTCGGGTGTAGCTACGAGCCGATCAGCCCTGCGCTCCCTTGGCGGCACGGTCCGCGCCGCCTCGGCCCTGCGGAGGATGAGCCTTCATCTCGGCGACGTTCCTGTCGAACTGTGTGCGTTGCTGCGAGTCGAGTATCGAGCGGATCGAGGCAACGCGCTGTTCACGGCGCTTCGCCATTTCCGCGCGGCGCGCGGTCATCGCGGCCGCGTCACGCGCCTGACCCGACTCGGCGCCGGAACGTGCCCGATCTCCCTGCTGACCGAACTGCTTCCGTGCGTTCGCGCGCAGCTCCTCGATGCGCGTTTTCTGGTTTTGGGACAGCGTGATGCCGCGAAGGAGCATCGCTTCTGCTCCACCGCGCTGGCCGCCCGGGCCGCGCCGGAATCCGCTGTCAGACTGAGCGGCACGGGCGCGCTCTGGGCGCTGGGCAGTCTGCGCGCTCGCTACGCTGATCGCGGACAGTGACAGCGCGAGTGCGAGACCAATCGTGAACGATGAACTCTTCATTGTATGTCTCCCGAAGGTCGAATTGACCGATGTCGTGGCTCGCGGTCGTCACGAGCGCCGTCCTGCTTCGGGATGTCATACGCCACGCGATGCGCGTAGGTCCGCCTCATGTCGCGAACTGCATTTTGGCGTCATGAACGGCGGTACTGCGGGATTGGCGGCCGGTGTAGCGCGTTCTGTGTAGCTGACTCAACCGTCCTACTTCGCGATGACCAATCCGCGCATCAACAACCGCCACACATCGTCGAAGTCCGCATCGATCTCCGGGCCGCTCCACTTGACTTTGGGCGGGGGCGTTCCTTACCGTTGGTAAGGAACAACCAAAAGGTAAGGATGCCCGCGAGCAAGATCACGAGCAAGGGCCAGACCACCGTGCCGAAAGTGGTGCGGAAAACGCTTGCGCTGCTGCCGGGCGACCGGATCAGCTTCGTCATCCATGACGACGGCACGGTGACCGTCGAGGCCGAGACGGTGGAATTGGCGTCGCTTCGTGGGGTGGTGGCGGCCGGTAGCAGGCACGTGAGCATCGAACAGATGAGCGACGCGATACGGCTCGGCGCCACGCGCAAGTGATCGCGCTCGATACCAACGTCCTCGTCCGATTCCTGGTCGAGGATGACCGAAAGCAGACGGCGGCCGCTGCGGCGCTGATTGATCGCGTCGTGAAGGACGGCGACACGCTTTTCGTGTCGGACGTCGTCGTCTGCGAAACGGTGTGGGTGATGAGCGTCAGCTACCATATCGGCCGAAAGGAGATTGCCGGCGTCCTCCGCAATCTTCTTCGTGCGCGGCATGTCACTTTCAGCGCGGCGGACCAATTGATCCGCGCGCTCGAGGCCTATGAGTCAGGAAAGGGCGACTTCGCCGACTATCTCATTCGCGAACACGCGCGCGCCGCGGACTGCGATCAGGTGGCGACGTTCGACCGCGTGCTGCTCCGGGAGCGCGGCTTCGTCGCCGCGCGATAGGCGAGCAGTCGCGACGAGCTACTTCGCTTCGCGACGCGTCAGCTCGTGTCGCTTTGCGCGGGCTCGACACGATTGTCGTCATCGCCAGATGGAGGTGGCGGACGCGGTGGCCTGCGCCATCCATCGCTCCTCGTTCACGCCGACGACGATGAGCCAGAGGGCGTTGGCCAGGGAGCCGAGGACGGCGACGGAGACAATCACGATGACCAGGCGCGCCGCGAGCGGTGGGTACAGGTAGGTCAGCCATCCGGCCCCGCCGACAACGGATATCACGCCGAGTATGCGAGGCAGGAACGTGGAGCGGAGGATGAGGTAGCCTTTCAGGATGGCCTGGACGCCGAAGAACACCGCGGCGATCTCTCGGCCTGGTGATTGACGCCGAACAGGAGGAGCGCCAGTGCCTGCAGCTGCTTCGCGTCGAATGCGGACAGGTAGGGCGCGCCACCCAGGACGAGCAGCGGAGAGATGAAGAAGAGCCGGCTGATGGTCTTGATGGTGCAGCCGACCAGCCCGAAGATCGCCGAGAGGAGGGACACACTCCGGCTAACCGGCTTGAGCAGGTGGTACAGCAGCGTCGTCATCACGAGCTGGCTCGACATCTCGACGAGGTACGAGGCGAACGCCAGCCGGAACTGCGATTGGTGCGCGAGGAGATTCGCCGCCGTCGTCGCGGTTCGCCGAAGCCGGCGAAGAGCAGGGTGTCGCTCCCCTTGATGACGGCGACGGTGGCGCCGGCGGCTGGTGCGCTGACGAGGAAGTCGCGGCTGAGCGAGTCGAGTCGTGCGACGAGCACGGGTCGGGCAGGCGCCTGCGCATGGATTGGCGTGGCCAGCGCGGCGAACGAAAGTGCGACGATCCAGCAGCGCATGGATGACTCCTCCGTTGATGCATTGAGAAACTGCACGTCGCGCGCAGCGTTA
>DAIUFP010000053.1:0-12552 GCA_036844565.1 Gemmatimonadaceae bacterium
AACCCCTGACCTCTTGAATGCCATTCAAGCGCTCTCCCAACTGAGCTACGCCCCCGGGATTCCCGTGCGAACGCGTGATCCCGAACCCAAACACACGTTCCCGCAGGAACCACCATATATAGCCGCGGGTATATATGATGTCAAGAAATCGGGGCTAGCGGAATCGCATTCGGCCGGTAATTTGCACCGCCCGGGGACCACTTGCTCCCGACTGCAACAAAATTGGCCGAACGTGCGCGTTTTTCATTGCGCTGCACGCACGGACCATCACTAAATCAACGTAGCCCCGCGACGCTCCGCTCGTCCCGTTCTCGACTCGGAATTCGGTTTACAACAGTCCGGTTCGTCGCAGCTCATAGATGCCTACTCTCACGCGTAGGACCTGTACGAGGCACCCATGACAGAACTCAAGAAGCCAGTACGTCGCCGTCGCGCGGCCCCCACCGGGATCGCGCCCAGCGAGCCTGAGCGCGACATCCTCGATCAATACCTCTACGAAGTCTCCACGTACCCGCTCCTCAAGGGCACGGAGGAGATCGACATCGCCAAGAAGATCCGCACCGGCGACCAAGACGCACTCCAGGAGCTCGTCAAGCGCAACCTGCGCTTCGTCATCTCCGTCGCCAAGAAATACCAGAACCGCGGACTCCCCCTCATCGACCTCATCGGCGAGGGCAACGTTGGCCTCCTCACCGCTGCCCGCAAGTTCGATCCCGATCAGGGCGTCAAGTTCATCTCCTACGCGGTATGGTGGATCCGCCAGGCGATTCTCTCCGCGCTAGCACGCCAGGGCCGCACCGTTCGCGTCCCGCTCAACCGCACGGCCGACCTCTCCCGCATCATCAAGGCGAGCGAGATCCTGCGGCAGAAGCTCAACCGCGAGCCAAGCCCCGAAGAGCTGTCCGTGCTCACCGGACTTTCCGTGGACGTCGTGCAGTCGCTCGCGGCGCTCAACACGAGCGACGTACGCCTCGACGCACCCATGGACCCGGAAGGCGATCGCTCCCTCATCGAACGCTTCGTCGCCGACGAGATGCCGGACACCGAGGAAGAGGCCATGAACCGCTTCCTCACCGACGAAATCGAGCAGGCACTCTCCACGCTCCCGCCGCGCGATGCGAAGGTCCTGCGTCTCTACTTCGGACTCGAGGGCGGACGCGAACACACCCTCGAGGAGATCGGTTCCATGCTCGGCGTCACCCGCGAGCGGGTCCGCCAGCTTCGCGATCGCGCCCTCAAGCGCCTCCGCGAAGGCGACGTTGGCCGGGCGCTGGGTAGCTTCGCAGCCTGACGGCTGGATGATAGGATGATAGGATGATACGATGATACGATGATAGGACGAAACAGGAGGGCGGCCCACCGGGTCGCCCTTTCTGCATCAGGTAACCTCACTCGACCGCGCGCAAGGTCTGGCCTTGGTTCGGGACGTGCATCACTTTTCTGCTGTCCTCCCCACCGTCGGCAATGATTCAGCTCAAGAACGTAAAAAAGGCGTTCGGTCCGAAGCGCGTCCTCGACGGCTTCACCCTCGACGTACCCGAGGGTGAAACGATGGTCATCATCGGCTACTCCGGAACCGGAAAATCGGTCGCCATCAAGCACATCGTGGGGCTGCTCGAGCCGGATTCCGGCGAGGTCTGGGTCGACGGCCTCAACGTCCCCGAGCTTCCGCGCCGCGAGCTGTACGCACTGCGGTCGCACATCGGCTACGTCTTTCAATTCGCGGCACTGTTCGACTCCTATACCATTGGCGAGAACGTCGCCATGGGACTGCGGAAGCAGGGCGAGCTCGACGAGCGCCAGATACACGCGCGGGTCGATGAGGCACTGGATCTCGTCGACCTGCCCGGCGTCCGCGAGCGCTTCCCGGCCGAGCTGTCGGGCGGCATGCGCAAGCGCGTCGGCATCGCCCGCGCGATCGCGCTCCGCCCCAAGTACATCCTCTACGACGAACCCACCACCGGGCTGGATCCAGTCACCAGCGCTGTCATCGACCAGCTGATGGTTCGGATGCGCGAGAAGCTGCACGTCACCGCGGTCGTCATCACCCACGACATGCGGAGCGCGTACACCGTCGGAACGCGCATCGCGATGCTGTACGAAGGACGCGTGCGGTGGGAAGGTACGATCGCCGAGATCCAGAAGACGACGGACCCGCTGGTACGCCAGTTCGTCGAGGGACGTCCGAACCTCGACGAACAGGACGAGCCGACGCTCGCCGAAGCCGCGGCCGCGGTCTGAGCGCACAACGCGATGACGCGAGGCCGAGCGCAGCAGGAGACGTCCGCGGGCGGCGTCGTCTATCGCCTGGACGACGGTAATCCGCTCTTCCTGCTCATCCGTGACAGCTACCAGAACTGGGGGTTCCCCAAGGGACACCTCGAGTCCGGGGAGCGCGCGGAGGAAGCGGCACTGCGCGAGGTGCGCGAGGAAACCGGGATCGAGAGCGTGGCAATGCGCGGCACCATCGAGACCATCGACTGGTACTTCCGCTTCCGCGGCCGCCTGATTCACAAGGTCTGCCACTTCTTCCTGATGGAGACGGGGCAAGCGACCACCTCCCCACTGCACGCCGAGGGCATCACGGCGTGCCAGTGGGTGGCCTACGACGCCGCGCAGCTCGCGATCTCCTACGCAAACGCGCGACTCGTGCTGCATCGCGCGCAAGAGATGATTCTCGGCGGAGGCACGGACGCACGAATAATTCGACTGTCCGCCCTCACCGCTCGGCTCCCCGCCGGTGACGGTGGCGGCGACGCGCAGCTTGGACTGAACCTGGGCCCCAGCGAGCGCACGACGAAGTGACATCTCCTGCCGAAGTGGGCCCGGCAGCGCCGCACGGTATTGTGGCGCGCGCGATCACGCCGTCTCCAACGGTGCTGCTCTACACCACCCGCGATCGCGCGCGCGTCCTCATGCGCGCGGCCTTTCCGCGACGGCGCGCCCATCTCGTGATGGCGCGCACGCCTGAAGAGATGGACGCCGTGCTCCGGACCTCGCTCGTGGATGCAGCCATCGTGGACCTGGCCGGCGCATCGGAGGACACGTGGCGCGCGGCCGCGATGGCGCGGGAGTTCTCGAGCATTCCCTTCTTCGGCCTCACCGCACTCCGAGCCTCGGAGTCACCGGCGCTCGCGCAGTGCGCGGCGCTCGACTTTGCTGATGTCCTCGTCGAGTCGGTCGACGACGGCGTCGCGCGAGATCTCGTGCTGCGACATGCATTCTCCACGCGATTCAGCGCCGCACTGGCAACTCCGCCGGCCGCGCTGGGCCTTGGGACCACGCTGCAGTGTGCGGCTTGGCGCGGCATCGTGTCGTGGTCGGGGCGGCCCGTCCGCACGCAGGTGCTCGCCGATACGATCGGCGTCACGCGCGAGCATCTGAGTCGAACGTTCTCGGCGTCAGGTGCGCCGAATCTCAAGCGCGTCATCGACCTGGTCCGCCTGATATCAGCAGCGGAGCTGGCCAAGAATCCAGGGTACGATGTGCGCGATGTCGCTGCCATCCTGGACTTCGCGAGCTCCTCGCATCTCTCGAGCACGGCGCAGCGGGTGGTCGGGATGAAGCCCGCATCGTTGTCGCGCCTCCGTGCGGTTGATCTCATCGATCGCTTCACAAAGGGTCACGGCCGTAGTAGGGGTTGAGCACAAAGGTTCCGCAGTCCTCCGTGTCCTCTGTGACCTCCGTGGTTGATCGCAGTTCCGCAGTTCGCCTCAACTGCATTTACCACGGAGGACATGGAGGGGCACGGAGGACTGCTCCAACAAATTTCGCGCGCCCCGGGAAGTTGGCGTGACCGCGACAGAATTTCTCAATTCGACGGTGGCACTCGCAATGTCGCTGCGTTTCCAGGCGTGCTACTCGGCCGCCCGTTCCGGGGCGGTGCTGCCTCCTGATCGGTGATCTGCTTGTCCAGGTAGACCACATAGCCGGCAAGCAGCCGCGCCACCAACGCCGTACGCTGGGTCAGCTCCGTGAAAAGGCCCGCCGGAATCAGGTCCGCGTGCCGCGCGACCGCGAGCTCCGTCTCCAGCCGGAGCAGCGCGCACTTGGCGGCAATGTACGACGCCCGCTGTTCCTGAACGGAATGCCGGCCGTACCCCTCCGCGACGTGCGTCCCCACCGAGATCGCGGTGGCCATGACGTGGTCGCTGACCGCCTTGGTCTCGCGACGAAGCGTCTGCCGCAGTGCGCGGATGACGTCCCCCGCGAGGGAGACTGATTCCTGCCAGACACGGAGCTCTCGGACGCCGGATGACATGGTGCGCAGAATATCGTCCGGACTTCACTTCACGGCATCGATTCCCTGCGCGGCGGAGCGAATCGCGGGTTGCTTCACCCACCGGCTTGTGATAATTTTCACAAGCTATCCCAAAACTTGCCCCCAAAGACCGATTGTATGGCATCCGACACCACGCTTCGCCCCGGCGAGATCAAGGATATTCTCCTCCGAGAAATCGAGGCCGCCGACCTCCACGACCTCGATGTCGAAGAAGTTGGTTCCATCCTGGAAGTAAAGGACGGAATCGCTCGCATCTACGGCCTCCAGAAGGCCATGGCGGGCGAGATGCTCGAGGTCCTTTCGAGTGAGACCGGCGCGACCGTGACCGCCCTTGCCCTCAACCTCGAAGAGGACAACATCGGCGCCGTCGTGCTCGGCGACTATCTCCAGCTCAAGGAGAGCGACGAAGTCCGTCGCACCGGTCGCGTGCTCGAAGTGCCGGTCGGACCGGAGCTCATCGGGCGCGTCGTCGACGCGCTGGGCCGCCCGATCGATGGGCAGGGAGAGATCAACGCCAAGCACACCCGAAAGGTCGAGTCCGAGGCGCCGGGCATCATCGTGCGCGAGCCCGTGCGCGAGCCGCTTCAGACCGGCATCAAGTCAATCGACGCGATGATCCCGATCGGCCGCGGACAGCGCGAACTCATCATCGGTGATCGCGGTACCGGCAAGACGGCCATCGCCGTCGACACGATCATCAACCAGAAGGGCCAGGGCGTCACCTGCGTCTACGTGGCCATCGGCCAGAAGGCGTCCACGGTTGCCTCGGTCGTTGCACGCCTCAAGGAAGCCGGCGCGATGGAGTACACCATCGTCGTCGTCGCCTCGGCGTCTGACCCGGCCCCGATGCAGTACATCGCGCCGTACACGGGTGCCGCGATGGCCGAGTACTTCATGTACAACGAGGGTCAGGCCACGCTCTGCGTGTACGACGACCTCTCCAAGCAGGCCGCCGCGTATCGTCAACTGTCGCTCGTGCTCCGCCGCCCGCCAGGCCGTGAAGCCTTCCCGGGAGACGTCTTCTATCTTCACTCCCGCCTGCTGGAGCGCGCCGCGAAGCTGTCGTCTGACCCATCGGTGGTCGATGGCAAGAACATCCTCAAGCCGGGTGGCTCGATGACCGCGCTGCCGATCATCGAAACCCAGGCCGGCGACGTGTCCGCCTACATCCCGACGAACGTCATCTCGATCACGGATGGCCAGATCTTCCTCGAGGCTGACTTGTTTTACTCGGGCGTCAGGCCTGCGGTCAACGTCGGCATCTCGGTGTCGCGCGTGGGTGGATCGGCACAGATCAAGGCGATGAAATCAGTCGCCGGTCGTCTCCGCCTGGATCTCGCGCAGTACCGCGAGCTCGAAGCCTTCGCGTCCTTCGCGTCGGATCTCGATGCGGCCACGAAGAAGCAGCTCGAGCGCGGCGCACGCACGGTCGAAATTCTCAAGCAGGCCCAATACGCCCCGATGCGCGTCGAGCAGCAGGTCATGATCCTCTATGCGGTCGCCAACGGCTACATCGACGACGTCGAGGTCTCGGCGCTGAAGGACTGGGAGAAGGGCTTCCACGAGTTCATGGCAGCCCAGTATCCGCAGGTCGGTGAGCGCATCCGTTCCGAGAAGGCGTTGTCGAAGGAGACGGAAGCGGACTTCAAGCGCGCGATCGACGAATACAAGAAGAACGCCGTGAAGGGCAACGAGCAGTTCACCGCGGCAAGCCTGTGATGTCGTCCAGTCTGACTGTCAGACAGTCTGACTGTCTGACCGAGGCTTTCAATGGCTAAGGGGCGTGAACTAAAAGGTCGCATCAAGTCCGTCGAGAACACGCGCAAGATCACGCGCACGATGGAAATGGTTGCGACCTCGAAGATGAAGCGCGCACAAGACCGCGTCGTCTCGGCGCGTCCGTACGCGCTCGCGCTCGCGGACGTGATCTCGAGCCTCTATTCGCCCGAGCTTGCAGAGCGTTTTCCGCTGCTGCGTCAGCCGACGTCGCCACGGCGCGTTGCGCTCATCGTCCTCACGAGCAATCGCGGCCTCGCTGGTGGATTCAACGCGAATCTCATCAAGGCGGCACGCGTCAAGATTGCGGAGATCGAGAAGGCGGGCACGAAGGTCGAAGTGCACGTCATCGGCAAGAAGGGCATCGGCTACTTCAAGTACGTGGGACGCGAGCTCAAGACGCAGCGCATCGACGTCACCGATCGCCCGACCGCCCAGAATGCCTCCGAGATCGTGGATGCGCTGATGGCGGAGTACATCGCTGGAGATCTCGACGGCGTGTACGTCACCTATGCCAAGTTCGTGTCGGCACTCAGCACGCCACCAACGACCGAGCGCATTCTCCCCGTGACGCCACCGACGGCGAAGAAGGAAGAAGGTGGTGCCGGAGGCGTACTGCACGACTACATGCTCCTCCCGAGTGCGGAGGCAATTCTCACCGAGCTGCTTCCGGCGTACGTGCGCAACGTGGTGTATCGCGCGCTGGTCGAAACGGTGGCGGGCGAGCAGTCGGCGCGCCGCACCGCGATGAAGAACGCAACGGACAATGCCGGCGACATTCTCAACGTCCTTCGCCGCACCTATAACCGCGCCCGTCAGGCGCAGATCACGCAGGAGATCGCCGAAATCGTCGGCGGCGCTGCTGCTCTCCAGGGATAGCCATGGCTACTGCAATCGAAACCAAGCAAGTCGGCAAGGTCGTCCAGGTCATCGGCCCGGTGCTCGACATCGCGTTCGAGTCCGGCCACCTGCCCGAGCTCCTCAACGCCCTCGAGATCAACGCCACGACGGATTCCGGCCAGGTCATTCACGTGACCGTCGAGGTGCAGCAGCACATCGGCCGCAATCAGGTGCGCACCGTCGCCATGAGCTCCACGGATGCGGTCGTCCGCGGCATGGAGGTCATCGACACCGGAGGCCCGATCACCGTTCCGGTCGGCCTCGTGCCGCTCGGGCGCATCCTCAACGTGCTCGGCCAGCCGATCGACAACGGCGCCGACATTCCGGCGGATGCGCTCCGCTGGCCGATCCACCGCAAGCGCCCCGACTTCGTCAACCTCGAACCGAAGACCGAGATCTTCGAGACCGGCATCAAGGTCGTCGACCTCATCGCCCCATTCGTGAAAGGCGGAAAGATCGGGCTCTTCGGCGGCGCCGGCGTGGGCAAGACGGTCGTCATCCAGGAGCTCATCAACAACATCGCGAAGGAGCACGGCGGCAAGTCCGTGTTCTGCGGCGTGGGTGAGCGCACGCGCGAAGGGAACGACTTGTATCTCGAATTCAAGGAAGCGAACATCCTGGACAAGGTGGCGCTCATCTACGGCCAGATGAACGAGCCACCTGGAGCGCGCCTTCGCGTCGGTCTTACGGGCCTGACGGTCGCCGAATATTTCCGCGACGTGGACAACGCCGACGTGCTCGTGTTCATCGACAACATCTTCCGCTTCACGCAGGCCGGTTCGGAAGTGTCCGCGCTGCTTGGCCGCATGCCGAGTGCTGTTGGATATCAGCCTACCCTCGCCACTGAAATGGGCGACCTGCAGGAGCGCATCACCTCCACGAAGAACGGTTCGATCACGTCGGTACAGGCCATCTATGTGCCCGCTGACGACATCACCGATCCCGCGCCGGCCACCGCGTTCGCTCACCTCGATGCGACGGTCGTGCTCGACCGCTCCATCACGGAGCTCGGCATCTATCCGGCCGTGAGTCCGCTCACGTCGACGAGCCGAATCCTCGCCGCGCAGTACATCGGCCAGCGTCACTACGATGCGGCGACGGCGGTCCAGAAGATCCTTCAGCGTTACAAGGAGCTTCAGGACATCATCGCCATCCTCGGCATGGACGAGCTGTCGGAAGAAGACAAGCGCGTCGTCGGCCGTGCGCGCCGCATCCAGCGCTTCATGTCGCAGCCGTTCTCGGTGGCCGAGCAGTTCACGGGCATCCCCGGCAAGTACGTGAAGCTCGAGGAGACGATCAGCAGCTTCGAGCGGCTCGTCGCGGGTGAATTCGATCACCTGCCCGAGCAGGCGTTCTTCATGGCCGGCGGCATCGACGACGTCGTTGCCAACGCCAAGAAGATGCAGGGCTGACGCGGATGCTGACCGTTTCGGTGATCTCACCGGAGGCCGTGCTGTTCGAGGGGACGACGGATTCCGTCGTCGCCCCGGCGTTCGACGGCCAAGTCGGTATCCTCACTGGCCATGCGCCGATGGTGACGCTGCTCGGCACCGGCGAGCTGCGGCTCGGTGGGGAAGGGAAGCGGTTCAACGTGGAGGGTGGGTTCCTTCAGGTGGTGGATAATGTGGTGCGCGTCGTCACGGAGCACGCGAAGGCGGTGTGATCCTCGAGTTGTAGACCGTTGCTGGTGCTCATGAAGGCGTGACGATTCGTTTCGTCACGCCTTCCGTGCATCGCGTGGCGTGCGCTGCCGCGGGGAGGTATCGATGCCGAGGTGCGCGAAGGGCTCCGGGAGATGCTGAGGCTGTAGTTGACATCAAGTTCCGAAAAGGTATATTTTTTATACCGTTTTTGACCGAGGGATCTTGTTGCGTTCGAGTATGATGAGAGCAAGAGTCGATCGAGCAAGACGAAGCACGGCATCGATTTCGTCGAAGTGCAGGCGCTCTGGTCCGATGAAAGGCTCGTCGAGATTCAAGCGCGCACAGAAGACGAACCCCGCTCGCTCATGATAGGCCGGATCGCGGGAGTCTCCTGGTCCGCCGTCATCACATACCGTGGCAATCGCGTTCGGCTGATTTCTGTCCGCCGGTCACGCACCGAGGAGGTCGCGTTGTATGAAGGCCAAGACGTTTGATCGCAAGTTCGAACAAGGGAAGGACATCACCGCTGATCTCGATCTCTCGAGTATCCGCAGGCCCAAGCAGGAACAGCGGCGGGTCAATGTCGACTTTCCGACGTGGATGATCGATTCGCTCGACAGCGAAGCGTCACGGCTCGGCGTCACGCGCCAGTCGATCATCAAGGTCTGGATCGCGGAGCGGCTCGAGCGAAAGGTTTCCTGACGCGCAAAGGGCGCGCGTGGGAGATTGACTCACGGCACCTTGTCCGGCGTGCCGGGGGCCGCGAACCAGTCAGCCGCATGGTGCCTCACGACGGGCACTACGTCAGCGCGATGTCCGCATTCGGATAGAGCCGAAAGGGACGGCCGCTTGCCGGTCGATACGCGCGAAATCCCCGCCGGTCGGTCGTGAGCACCGAGCCAAGCTCGAGGCCGTCGGCAAGCGTCACCAGAGCGGCGTCCGCAAAGTCCATCGGCACGGCGCCGTACCGATCCATCAATCGCGCCGCATGCCGAACGGCAGCGCGGTCGAGCGAGAGGATCGGCACCTCGGCATCGAGCAGGAAGTCGAGCACCAGCGAGGCGCGGGCGCGACCACGGCCGACCATGTGACACGCCTCGGTGACGACCGCCTCGGTCGTCACGCACCGGCCGATCAGCTTCGTCACCGCGAGCGCGCAGCTCCGGTGCCATTGGTCCCCCGCGTCCAGTGCGGCGACGATCGGCCCCGTGTCGAGCAGCACATCGCGCGCATGCACTGACCTCATTCGCGCCAGTTGTGCGACCGCAGGCGCTGCGCGAGCTCATCGCGCTCCGTGCTCGGCGCGTCGAGCGTGACGGCGCCGAGGTACGGTGCGAGCCGCTCCCGCACCGAAGTGGTGCGCGGCTGGTCAGGTGCCGACGCGAGGTACGCCAGGAGCGCTTCGCGTACCACCTGTGAGCGCTTTACCCCAGAGGCCTTGGCCCGGGCGGCCAGCCGTCGCGCCAGTTCGGCGGGCACCCGAAGCGTGAGTTGATTATCCATGCAGTGCATTGTAGTGCAATATGCAGTGCGTGTCCAGCCCCCGATCCGCCCCGATCGAGCGGGCTTTCCAACACGTACTGGAAGGGCCTTGCTGTCGCTTTCCTCAGCGCGTGTACACCTTGTCAGCTGGCGACCGCTCCCCGTCCCGCACTGCCCATGAGCATGCCCACGACTCGCGAAGTACGCCTGTTGACGTCCATCACACTGCTGATCGTCACGGCGCCTGCCGTTTCGATCGCGCAGCAGGCACGCGAGCCCGCCGACCTCGTCCTCCGTCATGGCAAGGTCGTCACGCTCGACGAGCGTGATCGCATCGCATCGACCGTGATCGTCCGCGACGGGTTGATCGTCGCCGTGGGGGACGAGTCCCTTGCGAGCCGGTACGACGCCAAGCGCAGCATCGACCTGCACGGCCGAATGCTCATGCCGGGATTCAATGACGCGCACACGCACATCTCCGGCGACCCTCGGCGATACATCGACCTCTCGTCGGTGCGTTCGATTCGCGCCATGCAGGGCAAGGTGCGCGCGAAGGCGAGGGAGCTGGGCCCGGGGGAATGGATCACCGGCTACGGCTGGGCCGAGGACAACTTCGTCGAGCATCGGCTGCCGAGCCGCGGCGATCTCGACGTCGCGGCGCCGAACAACCCGGTCATCCTCGCGCGCGCGGGCGATCATAGCTCGGTAGCAAATTCCCGGGCGCTCGCGCTGGCAGGCATCACCCGCGACACACCGCAGCCGTCCAGCGGGATGATCGAGCACGACACGCGCGGTGAACCCACGGGCATCATCCGTGAGCGAGCGGACCTCGTGGGCCGGCTGGTTCCGGTGCCGACGGCGGACGAGTTGCGACCGAGCTTCGTGCAGGCGCTCCGCGACCAGCTGGCCTTCGGGATCACGAGCCTCATCATGGCGGATGAGACGGTGGCGAACTGGCCGGAGTGGGAGCGCGTGTATCGGGAGCATCCGGGCGAGTTGCCGCGCGCGGCGGTGCAGATTCGGTGGCCAGGGGACTCTGCGCTGAAGGCGTTCGGCAAGCGTTCCGGCGATGGCGACGAATGGCTGCGCGTTGGCGCGCTCAAGGTGTACGTCGATGGCGGGTTCACGGGGCCAAGTGCGTACACGCTCCAGCCGTACAGGGGGCTGCCGGGCTTTCGCGGTACGCTCAATCGGTCGCCGGATTCGCTCTACGCAATCATGAAGACGGCGCAGGCGATGGGTTGGCAGATGGGCTTTCACACCATCGGCGACGGCGCAATTGCGCTTACGGTCAGCCTGTTCGACCGGGTGCTGCGCGAGTCTCCGCGCACTGATCATCGCCACTACCTGAATCATTTCTCCATGCTCCCGCCGGATTCAACCCTCGCGACGATGGCGCGGGATTCGATCCTCGTGGCGCAGCAGCCGAACTTCACGTACACGCTCGAGCCGCGGTATCGGCAGACGCTCGACGGAACGCGTTTGGCCCACAACAATCCATTATCCACGCCAATGCATCGCGGCATCCACATGGCGTTCTCGAGTGACATCCTGCCCATCGGACCGATGGTCGGCCTCTACGCTGCGGTGACGCGCAAGGGAAAGAGTGGCCTGGTGTACGGTCCCGAGGAGCGCGTCACGATGACGGTGGCCCTGCACGCGTACACGCAGGGCGGCGCGTACCTCACGCGCGAAGAGCATCGCAAGGGCGCGATCGTGCCCGGCGAGTTGGCTGACCTGGTCCTGCTGTCGAACGATCTGCTGACGGTCGCGTCGGAGCGCATCCTGACGACGCACGTGCTGATGACGATCGTCGGGGGCCGAGTCGTGTACGAGCGACGACCCTGAATGTCGAGGGCGTGCCTCATCAAGTGCGCTGGGTCGCGCCGGCTACGCCTTGGACTGTCCGATTACCAGCCTCAGAACGCCGGCGTGCACATCCGTCGACCGTTGCCCTAAAGCGAGAGTCTGGCGGGAAAGGTCTTGTCCTGTAATATTCCAACGAGCGCAAGCCCCAAGGGACATGCTCGTTACGGAGGCCGAGAACGCCATGCGCACTTGCATGCTGTTACTTCCGATCATGGGTGTGCTTGGGCTCGTGCGACCAAGTCGCGGACAGGCAGCCGAGTGTTTGACGGTGCGCGACGCTGCGTCCAAGGCGTCGATTGCTTCGGCGCTGGTGCGCGTTGACGATGGCAGAGGCCCGACGCACGAGATATGGAGTGACACGGCCGGGAGGGCGTGCTGGTCACGCGGTGCAGGCTCCAAGGCGACCCGCGTCGAACTGCGGGCATTGGGGTATCGCACCGCACGTCGGGAGCATCGCGGCGGCGAGTCACTAGATGTATTGCTCGACTACGCTGCAGTGGATGGCTCTTCCGATGCAACGCTTAAAGATGACGTCTGGTCGCAGAGGGTAAGTCCCGGGTCTAGTTGAAATTCAGGTGGTGCCTCAGTACTAGAGTGTGA
>DAIUFP010000054.1:0-11204 GCA_036844565.1 Gemmatimonadaceae bacterium
CCGCCACCTCGCAAGGAGCCACATTGACCGCCCCAGCCGCCAATTCTGTCAACCTGCGCGCGTTGCTCGAGGAAATGATCGAGCGGGACGCGTCCGACCTGCACATCACCGCGGGTGACAAGCCGAAACTGCGTATTGACGGCGATATCACTGATGCCAATGTCGACGTGGTGCTGAATCCGAAAGACACGCTGCAGCTCGCCTATTCGATTCTCACGGAGAATCAAAAGAAGCGGTTCGAGACCGAGGACGAGCTCGACTTTTCCTTCGGCATTCAGAATCTCGCGCGCTTTCGCGGAAATTGCTTCAAGCAGCGCGGCTGCGTGTCGCTGGTCATTCGACAGATCCCGTTCAACATCCGCACGTTCGAGGAGCTCGGCCTTCCCAACGCAGTGGCGAAGATGGCCGAGCGCCCGCGAGGGCTGGTGTTGGTGACGGGGCCGACCGGATCCGGAAAGAGCACGACGCTCGCGGCGCTGATCGACAAGATCAATCGCGAGCGACGCGGGCACATCATCACGGTGGAAGACCCGATCGAGTTCATCCACCGTCACCAGAGCTGCATCGTCAACCAGCGCGAGGTCGGGACGGACACGAAGAGCTTCGCGACCGCGCTCAAGTACTCGCTGCGTGAAGACCCCGACGTGCTGCTCGTCGGCGAAATGCGCGATCTGGAAACGATGCAGGCCGCGCTGACGATTGCCGAGACGGGACACCTGTGCTTCGCGACGCTGCATACGAATTCGGCGGCTGAGGCCATCAATCGTATGATCGACGTCTTCCCGAGTCACCAGCAGGGGCAGGTTCGAGCGCAGCTCGCGTTCGTGCTCGAGGGGATCGTGACGCAGACGCTGTTGCCGCGCGCGAAGGGACGTGGGCGTGCGATGGCGGCCGAGATCCTGGTGGTGACGCCGGCGATCCGGGCGCTGATCCGCGACAACAAGATTCACCAGATCAATTCGTCGATGCAGGCGGGAAAGAAGTTCGGCATGCAGACGTTGAACGACTCGCTCTATCAGCTGTACATGTCGCGCGAGGTCGTGCTGGACGAGTGTCTGCGCGTGTCGGGCGATCAGAACGAGTTCCTGCGTATGATCGGCGAGGCACCGCTGGAGGACGTCGGCAACGGTGAGCCGCCGAAGATTGCCGGGCAGCACGCGAAGTACGCGGCCGCGGGCAAGCGGTAATCAGAATAGTCTGAGGAGACTACATGCCAACATATGCCTATACGGCGCGAACGCTCGGCGGTGAGCTCAAGAACGCCACGATGGAAGCTGCGACGCGGGACGAGGTCGTAGCGAACCTGCGGCGGCAGAAGCTCATTGTCGTGAAGGTGGACGAGGAACAGAGGAAGAAGAAGGCCGGAAAGGTCAAGACGCGCGACATCGTCATCTTCACCCGTCAGTTCTCGACGATGATCAACTCGGGGCTGCCGCTCGTGCAGGCGCTCGACATTCTCTCTCGCCAGAGCGAGAACAAGGCGCTGCAGGACGTGACGCACCAGGTGGTGTACGACGTCGAGTCCGGACACACGGTGGCCGACGCGCTGCGCCGGCATCCGAAGGCGTTCACCGATCTGTACGTGAACATGGTGGCCGCCGGTGAGGCGGGTGGTATTCTCGATACGATTCTGATGCGACTGGCGACGTTCCTCGAAAAGAACGATGCTCTCGTCGGAAAGGTGAAGAGCGCGATGATCTACCCGGCCGTCATCATGAGCGTAGCCTTCATCGCCATCGTGACGCTGCTGATCTTCGTCATTCCGGTGTTCGAGACCATGTTCGCGAGCGTGAACCTGGCGCTCCCGCTGCCGACGCGCATCGTGATCATGTTGTCGAGCTTCCTGAAGCACTTCTGGTGGGCGGTTGCTGGCGGCGCGTGGTTCACCGTCTACTCGCTGAAGAAGTACTACAAGACGCCGAGCGGCCAGCTGAACATCGACAAGTTCCTGCTCAAGGTGCCGGTGCTGGGCGACATGCTGCGCAAGTCGGCGGTGTCGCGCTTCACGCGCACGCTGGGCACGCTGATCAGCTCAGGCGTGTCGATTCTGGATGGGCTCGAGATCACGGCGAAGACGGCCGGCAACCGCGTCATTCACGATGCGATCATGGAGTCGCGCGCGAGCATCGCGGGCGGAGACACGATCTCGGCGCCGCTGCAGAAGTCGAACGTGTTCCCGCCGATGGTCATCTCGATGATCGCGGTTGGCGAGCAGACGGGTGGACTGGACGAAATGCTCACGAAGATCGCGGACTTCTACGATACCGAGGTCGATACAGCGGTAAGCGGGCTTCTGAGCTTGATGGAGCCGGTGATGATCGTGTTCCTGGGTGTGATCGTCGGAGGAATGGTGGTGGCGATGTATCTGCCGATCTTCGACATGATCAACGCGGTGCAGTAAGGGAGAGCAAATGCAGCAATGCAGGTGATTTAACAATCGAGCACGACAAGTGAGCGCCCCGGCAATCGGCAATGGATTTCCGGGGCGCTTTCTGTTGCAGTTTTCGTCTACAAAGACTGAAACGACCAATAATGGCGCTCGATGCGCGTTAAGGCCCCCATGGCCGCATTTATTCTTCCGCGTGTCCGCATGGAACGCAAAGCTACGCTCATTATAGAGGAGGCGCAGAAAGGCACCAAAACCGATGATTGACAAGCGCCTTCGAGTCGAAGATCATGAACTCGCGTTCGGCGAGGGACAGCCTCCCGAAAAACTCATCACGCCAGACATGGCGAAGGAGAGAGAACATGAGCGCGCAAGCAAAGGCACTTTCGAATGGCCACGTGAGGATCGTGGTCGCGGAGGGGAAGGTCACGATGGAGGAGCTGCACAAAGCCCTCGATGAGGCCGTACGGGTGGTGGTGAAGGGCGGATGCAATTGCGGTTTGACCGGGTTCGACTTGAGCTTCGTGCGCGGCGATCCGCTGCTAAAGGAGCTGGCGACAATCCCCAATGTTCACGCCGGTGTACTCACCCACGGCGGCCCGGAGGCCGGAGGCTTCGCACGTTCGGGATGAGGCCGGCTTCCCTACTTTGAACGGCGCAAACTCAGAAGGTCGGAGCTGGGTCGCGATTCGCAGTGTCGACCAATCACATCGGGAGGCAGCTGTATGCGAGGAATTACGAACGAGCTCGAGCGCAAGGCGGCTACGTCGGTGGCTATCGGAGCGAGCTATGAGGGTCGCGACCCAGATCTGCTGGAGTGCATGCTGCCGTTCGTCGACTGCATTGAGGTGACGCTCGAAACGATTGCGGAAGAACGCAGCGGGGAGATTTCGCTGAGCAAGGAGGTGATGTCGGAGCTGAGTAATCTGCACGGCTTAGTGAAGTTCCTCGTGCACGGCGTTGGACTCTCCATCGGCTCTCATGAAGGATGGTCGCCAACCTATTTTCGATTGCTCGATGATTTCCTCGATCAAATCGATGTCGTCTGGCATAGCGAGCATTTGGGATATACCAAAGTCGACGGCGAGCATTTGGGAATAATGTTGGCGATGCCCAAAACGGATGAGGCGCTCGACATGGTGTGCGTACGCGTCAGAGCGATTCAAGAGCGCTACCCGATTCCTTTCCTGCTCGAAAACATCGTACACGTCGTTCCCGACTTCCGCGCTACATACTCCGACGCCGCGTTTCTGAATGCGTTGACCTCGCGAACGGAATGCGGCCTAATTGTCGACGTCTACAATCTGGAATGCGACGCGCACAATCATGGTTTCGATATTCCTTCGTTCCTGAGCGAGCTCGATGCGTCACGAGTCCGCGAGCTTCACGTCGCGTACGGCGTCGAACACGACGGCTTTCTCCTGGATGTCCACTCGCGACTTCCTCAGAACTCGACGATCGAGTTGGCGCGCGAAGTCGTGCGGCGATCGGGCGACAGCGCGCAGGCGGTCATCTACGAATTCATGCCCGAGGCCGTGCCGGGTCTGGGACACCAGTCAATAGCCTCCGGACTGGCGCAGCTTCGGCAAGCGTTCCAGGACTAGTGCGATGAATCTCGCAACCCAACAACGCGCGCTGCTCGGGCTGATTCGAGGCAATGGCGAAACAGCCATGGGAAATGACGAGTACATCGACGCTGTGGCTCGATCGCGCGATCTACAAGAGGCTCGCCGGAATATTTTCCTGTGGCGAACCTATGTGCTCGAGCGGACGGCCGCGCTTACCTTCGCCCTGCTCAAGAGGCGCGGATTGCTAAGAGAGGTGCTCGGCGCCTTCATCACCGAGAGCAACATCTCACCCTTCCGCGAGACGCAGGCTCCGCTCTTCCTCGAATCCTTGTGCAGTCACGCCGATCCGCTCGTGGCGTCGGTCGCACAATTCGAGCTCGCACTTCTACGGGTGAAGGAGGGCGATCGGAGAGTGTTCGTATCTGAGTGGAGTACGGACCCATACTGCGTGCTTAACGGACTTGCCCAGGATCTGCCAATCGAGGACGCGGCGCCCGGTAATTTTCGGGTGGAAGTAAGCAACGATTTACCATACCTGTTCAGAATCACTTGACACTCCGGTTAGGAGACCGCTTCAGCGGAAGCCCTGCGGAAACTCCCGCCCCCCGCTATCTCCTATTTCTCTCTACGCAGCCGTCCCATTTGATCGCAATTCGATTCCCATGGAAATGGGGAATGATTAGCGCCGTGTTTAAGGGGAAAGCGGGGGCTCGCTTTGAAGCGAGGTCCCGCTTCTCGCACTTCATGACTGCTCTCACCTAAGTTCGCGAGCTATCGATTGCGCTATTGCAATGGATTGAGCTCCAAGCCCTATTCTACTAGAGAAATTCTTCCCGCTCAAAGCACACTGCTAGGATCGTCGTGCTGAAACTTTCGCAGTCAACCGCTGAATTGTGAATTCTTACGTAACCCCAGCACTACCGTTCTTCGTTAATTCAACATCGCGCCCGAAACGCGTCGCCTATTTGCTCGACCCCACGATAATTTCCCATCAAATCCTCGATGCAATCATCAGCACCTCTTCGCAAATCTGGGGCGGTGCATATCATGCGATTATACCGGTTTCCGACGGACGTGAACATGGTGGCCGCCGGTGAGGCGGGTGGTATTCTCGACACGATTCTGATGCGATTGGCGACGTTCCTCGAAAAGAACGACGCCCTCGTCGGAAAGGTGAAGAGCGCGATGATCTATCCGGCCGTCATCATGAGCGTGGACGCGATCGCCATCGTGACGCTGCTGATCTTCGTCATTCCGGTGTTCGAGACCATGTTCGCGAGCGTGAACCTGGCGCTCCCGCTGCCGACGCGCATCGTGATCATGTTGTCGAGCTTCCTGAAGCACTTCTGGTGGGCGGTTGCTGGCGGCGCGTGGTTCACCGTCTACTCGCTGAAGAAGTACTACAAGACGCCGAGCGGCCAGCTGAACATCGACAAGTTCCTGCTCAAGGTGCCGGTGCTGGGCGACATGCTGCGCAAGTCGGCGGTGTCGCGCTTCACGCGCACGCTGGGCACGCTGATCAGCTCAGGCGTGTCGATTCTGGATGGGCTCGAGATCACGGCGAAGACGGCCGGCAACCGCGTCATTCACGATGCGATCATGGAGTCGCGCGCGAGCATCGCGGGCGGAGACACGATCTCGGCGCCGCTGCAGAAGTCGAACGTGTTCCCGCCGATGGTCATCTCGATGATCGCGGTTGGCGAGCAGACGGGTGGACTGGACGAAATGCTCACGAAGATCGCGGACTTCTACGATACCGAGGTCGATACAGCGGTAAGCGGGCTTCTGAGCTTGATGGAGCCGGTGATGATCGTGTTCCTGGGTGTGATCGTCGGAGGAATGGTGGTGGCGATGTATCTGCCGATCTTCGACATGATCAACGCGGTGCAGTAAGGGGTAAGGCGAACGAGTACGGAAGCCGACGCAGCCGTCCGTCAGCCAAGCCATTCGATCCGACCCGCGGTCCGGTCAAGTGGACTTCGGGGCGGAATCGCATCGAATGTGGTTCCCGCAGCGAGTGACATGACCCGAACTCTCTCGACCCGTTGGACTTTCTTCATCAAGATTTTCCTGCCCGCGATCTGGATCCCCGGATTCGCGGCGGGAGTGATCATAGCGTTCCAACATCCCGAAAGCGTGATATACAATGGCGTCCGGGGCGCGGCGCCGGCGGGGATCGGATTTCAGTTCCTTTTTGCGTGGATCATGGGCTCAGCGTTCATGCTCTTCGCGGGCGTCAGACTCAAGAGAGTTCGCGTCGCCGACGGTTCGCTACTCGTTTCCAACTTCGTGAGCGAGTGGCGCGTTCCGTTCTCGCTCATATCGGAGGTATTTCAGAGTCGGTTATTGTTCGATGGAAAGCCGATCATCATTCGGCTTCGCGAGGATATCGGGTGCGGAAGAACGGTGACATTCCTTCCGCTATTTCGATGGCGCTTTCGACACTGGAAACAAGATCCGTTCGTGAACGAGCTCCGGCAGCTAGCGGAACTGCCGGACCGACTGCGCAATTGATCAGCCAATGATCGCCACCTGCGTCGATGATCCAGCTACCCAACCGCCCTCGCCAGCCACGACAGCGCCCCCACCAGCGCCACGTACGTCCCCAACGCCACGCGATCCCCCGGCCCCTGCTCCCTCTGCACCGCGCGCCAGATCGCAACGATGCCGACGATGACCAGCAGTCTCTGATTCGTCAGCAGGTACGCGATCGCGATCGCACCGATCACCACGCATCGCTCGACCCTGTTCAGCGCATGAAAGCCGCGCGACCCATCCAGCTGCCACACGGGAGTGAGGTTGAACAGGTTGATGAACCCCGTCAGCTGCGCGATCGCGAGCGAAATGGGAATGTGCGTCGCGAAGTAAACGCCCATTGTCGCGAGTCCCGCGCCGAGTCCCCACACCGGACCCGCGAGCCCGATCTTCGCGTCGACGTGCGCGTCGGCCGGGTGCTGCTTCAGCATCACCAGCGCGCCGACACCCGGAATGAACAGCGGCGCGCCGGCTGCGATGCCGAGCTTTCGCAGCACGGACACGTGTCCCATCTCGTGGATGTAGATCGAGACCACGAGGCCGAGCGCGAGCGGCCATCCGAAGATGCCCCAGTACACGGCGAAGAAGGCAAACATCGAGAAAAAGGTGCTCGCCTTCGTGAGGCCGAGCAGCAGGAATTTCAGCTTGCCGAGTAGAAGCAGGAATGCAGTGGCGATGCCGCCGAGTGCGCGACGCCACGCGGGGTGATCCGGGTTGGCCGGCTTCGCACCGGACACGGATGGATTGGCGGCCTCCATGCGCGCGGTGAGATCGGCGATGCGCGCGGTGATCGTCGCGTACTGCTTCGAGTCCGCCGGAAGAAGGTTGAGCGTACCTTCCCAACTCGTGCGCGCCTGCAGCAAGTCGCCCGCGGCAGTGGCTGCGTGGGCTGACGCTGCGAGCTTCTTTAGCCTGTCCCCGTAAAGGAGAAGGCCACACGCGGGACACGCGCGCGCGTGCGGCGCGAGCTCGGTGCCGCACTGCGGACACGCGCCATCGAGCTCCGCGCGCTCCGCTTCATTTGCCCCCAATCAGACGGCCGCGGGCGAAGGGCCGCTACCCACGCGGTAGGGTCCTGAGATCTTCAGCGCCGGCGCGGCGGTCATGTGCCACGCTTGCCGCAACCCAACAGCGATGATGATTGCGGTGATGATGCCGGTGCCTCCTCCGGTGATCACCAGGGTCGGAAGGGCGAACACGTAGAAAAACTGCGTTGGGAGCGCCATGGTCGAGTCCCTCAGGATCAACGGTGCGTACGCGAGTCCAACGGCCCAGTATGTCAGCACGACCGCGAGCACCTGAAAGCGACGTCCGCCGCGACCGCCGGCCCCCTTCCTCACCGCCCAACCCACCATGTATCCGATCGCAATGGCGATGATGCCGATCTCGAGATTCGCGAGCGCGATGACGCCGTAGTAGATCGCCGCGCCGGCGATGGCCGCGAGGATGCCGAGTCCGGCTGCGCGCGCGAACGGTGCGAGTCCCTTCGGCGTCGAAACGGCTGCCTCGACGGCGACTCGGCAATTGGCGCACGTCACCTTGCCGTTCAGTTGATAATAGTCGCTCACGATCGGCTTCTTGCACGCCACGCAGGTAGCAGCGGGTCGTGCCGATGTCGAGCCGGAAGGGGAATCGTTGACTACTCGATCGAACTGAAGCTCATCGTCTTTGGTGCGAGCGTCGTCGGTTGGCATCGAGTCTCCAGGTGGGTCCAACGTAGTCGTGCGTTCGCTCGCGTCAACGGAAATCGAGCGCGCACTACGCTAAGAGACGCACGGCGTGCTGGCCAGACCTCATTTCAGGACAGGCACTTGTGCCCGCACATTCGGCGTGTCCGCCGGAAATACTTGCCGCTCGGCTGGTTGCGCGCCGGAAACTCCTCCGCATGCTCGAACGTAGGGTCCACCACGCAGCATTGCGCTGCCCAGGCTCCTCACTCCGTCGGAGGCACCATGATCTGGTGGATCTGTGTTGGGCTCGTCGCCGGATGGGCGACGGGCAAGCTCATGAAGGGCGGGGGCTACGGCGCTCTCATGGATATCGTGATCGGAATTGCCGGCGCCGTGATGGGCGGCTTCCTCATGCGCACACTTGGCTTCGCCGGCTCCGGCGGCTTCATCTACACCGTGATCGTGGCCATCGTCGGCGCCGTCGTGCTTCTGTGGCTGATCCACATGATCACTGGAAGGCACCCGAACTCGTAGCAGGTCCTCGCCGGATCTCGCCGTTTGGTCTACTTCACCGTCGCCTCAAGTTTCTGGCATGATGAAAGTGCTAGCCGCGTTCGCCGTAGCCACTCTGCTCACGGGAGCTGCCAGCGTTCGCGCTCCTCACCACTTCACGCCCGTCGTGCTCATTTCGATCGACGGGCTGCGCCCCGACTATGTCCTCGAAGCCGAAGCGCACGGGCTTCGCATTCCGAACCTGCGACGCTTCATCGCGGAAGGGAGCTACGCGACAGGCGTCACCGGAGTGCTGCCGACGGTGACGTATCCAAGTCACACGACGATTCTCACGGGCGTTAGCCCGGCCCAGCACGGGATCTACGCGAACACCACGTTCGATCCGCTCGATCGCAATTCAGGCGGATGGTACTGGTATGCAGCGGATATTCGCGTGCCGACGCTTTGGGATGTTGCCGGCAAAGCGGGCATCGCTACTGCCAACGTGCATTGGCCCGTGAGCGTCGGTGCGCACATCAGATACAACATTCCGCAAATCTGGCGCACGGGGATGCCCGATGACCGAAAGCTGATCGAGGCGCTCTCCACCCCGGGCCTTCTTCCTCGTCTCGAACGAGAGCTGGGACCCTACGCCGACGGCATAGACGAAAGCATCGAAGGAGACGAGACGCGTGGTCGCTTTGCAGCACGCCTCATCGAGCTCGAGCGGCCGGGCTTCACGACGGTGTATCTCACGGCGCTGGATCACACGCAACACGGTACCGGGCCGTTCAGCAGCGAGAGCAACGCAGTGCTCGAGCGCATCGACGTCATCGTGGGACATCTCGTCGAGTCCGCGAGGCGCGCCTCCGGTCAAAACGTCGTGATATGTGTGGTGTCCGACCACGGCTTCGCGCGCACGGATAAGGAAGTGAATCTGCTCGTATTGTTTCGCTCGGCCGGCCTCATCTCCTACGATACTGCGGGCAAAATCAGTTCCTGGCGCGCGACCGCGTGGGGCGCAGGTGCTGCGGCCGCAGTCGTTCTTGCCGACTCGACTGACGCCGTTACTCGCGCTCGAGTGCGGGCGCTGCTCGACTCGCTCGTCGCCGATTCGGCGTCGGGCGTGGCGCGCGTGGTGGACGCGGCGGCTTTGCACGCGAACGGAGGCTGGCCGAATGCCGATTTCGCGGTTTCTCTTCGCATCGGATACAAACTCGGCGCAAAAAGCACGGGTCCAATGACCGTTCCCGTAGCCGTGAGCGGTGCGCACGGCTACTTCCCCGACGAGCCGCAGATGGCCTCATCGTTTTTTATTACCGGACCGGGAATCCCCGCAGGTAAGTCGCTCGGCCGTATCGACATGCGCGACATCGCCCCAACTCTTGCCGGCTATCTGGGTGTCGAGCTTCCCGCGGCAAAAGGCGGTTTAGCACTCGGGAACGCTGCAGCCCGCCGGTAAGTGTGTCTTATCCCAAACCCGACATCACGGCTTCACTCCCACCGCCGCGTACAGCTCCTTCGGATCGAACCGGATCCCACCCTTCACAACCATCACCGTCTTGCGCACGTCGCTGATGTTCGCGGTCGGATCGCCATTCACCAACACCACGTCCGCGACTTTCCCCACCGCGATCGAGCCGCGATCGGCCTCGTGGTGCATCACCCTCGCCGCTCCGATCGTCGCGAGCTTCAGCACCTGCGGCGCCGGGATTCCCGCCTGCACGTAGAGCTCGAGCTCGCGCAGCAGCTGGAATCCCACCGGGCCGTTGTCCGTCCCCGCGACGATCGGCACGCCGGCGTCGTACATCGCCTTCACGATCCCCTTCATCTCGCCGAACGCATCGCGATAGCGCTGGTCCATCCCCGGCGGCACGGGCAATCCACCCGCGTAGAAGCTGCGCTGCACCTGCGGCGGCATCCGATCGACGATCATCGCCTGGTTGGGATCGATGGTACCGGGGCGCGCATTGAACATTCCCTCGAACGTCGTGAGCGTGGGGTCGATGCTCGTGCCGCGCGACTTGAACAGCGCGACGAACTCGCGCACGCGTGGCGATTGCAGATCGAGGTCCTTTCCCGCGGCGCCGACCGCCGCGAAGCGCGCCATCGATCGCGTGTCCTTCACCGTGTCCAGAAAGTTGAGCAGCAGCATGTTCGCGTGCTGCACCTCGTCGAAGCCGAGCGTCACCACCTGCGACGCGGTCATGAACGCGGGCACGTGGCCGCTCACACGAAGCCCCTTCGCGTGCGCCTCGGCGATGATCGCCGGCACGAGCTCGGGCTTCATCGAGCTGTACACCTTGATCTGCTCGTAGCCGTGCGCAGCGTACCAGTCGACATCCTTGCGCGCGGTCGCCTCGTCGTCGGCCAGCAGTCCCGTCGGCACCTGGTACGGCCCGGAGCCATCGATGAGACCGGAGAGCATCAGTCGCGGACCGATCAGCGAATCCACGGCGAACTCGCGTCTCAATGCGAGCACCGAGATGGTGTCGTTCCCCATGTCGCGCGCATTCGTGACGCCGGCCGCGATGTGCATGAGCCCATCGTCGC
>DAIUFP010000055.1:0-10872 GCA_036844565.1 Gemmatimonadaceae bacterium
ACCGTGCGACGCACCCCGCCACTCCCAGCGGATATCCTCTTCCGTGACGAGCGTCAGCCGCCACTCGATCTCCGCCGCCGTCGTGCGCGGCACGCGAACGCGCACGGTCGGCAGCGACTTGCTCTTCTGTCGAACGACGCGCACCGGTGCAATCCACTCGCCCAGCTTCTGTCGACGCAGCGCACGAAGCGCCTTTCGTGCGCCTCCTTCGGTCACGACGTCGTACCCCATCGCTGTCAGCAGGTGCTCCCGCGTTTCATCGGACGTCTGCCGAAGCGACAGGCCCGTCTGGTCGAGATACGAATCCACGATCCCCAGCTTCGCAGACAGGCGACGGAGCAATGGACGCTCGACGGTCTCCTGCATGCTCAGCGTACCCTTTGCGCCTTCGGCGCCATGACCAGGGCGGACAACGGCGCGAGCGGCACCTCGATCGAATACCGCCGGCCGTGATACGGAATGTCGTCCGCATGGACGGACTCGAACTCGCCGTATCCGCTTCCGCCCCATTCCTGCGCATCCGTAGAGAGCAGGCACGAATACTCGCCCGACTCCGGCACGCCGATGCGATATGCCGCATGTGGAGTCGGCGTAAGGTTGAGCACCACGACCGCATGTCCGTCGTCACTGCGACGCAGGTACGACAGTACGGAGTTCGCGCGGTCGTTCACGTCGATCCACTCGAAGCCGCGCGGTTCGGAGTCCAATTGCCAGAAGGCCGAGCCCTCGCGATAGATCTTGCCGAGCCGCTCCATGAAGCGCATGAAGCCGGCACGATCCGGCTGCTCCGCGAGATGCCAATCCAACGACTGATCGTGGTTCCACTCGCACGGCTCGGCGATCTCGCTCCCCATGAAGAGCAGCGACTTGCCCGGACGCGTCACCATGTAGGCGAACAGCGTGCGAAGATTGGCGAGCTTCTGCCAGTGGTCGCCCGGCATCTTCTCGTACAGCGATCCCTTCAGGTGCACCATCTCATCGTGCGAGAGGGGCATGCTGAAGTTCTCGCTGTGCTCGTAGATCATCGCGAACGTGAGCAGGTCCTGATGATAGCGCCGGTAAATCGGATCCTTCTCGAAATACTCGAGCGTGTCGTGCATCCAGCCCATGTTCCACTTGAACGTGAATCCAAGTCCACCGTCGCGGATGGGCTTCGTCACACCGGGCCATGCGGTGGAGTCCTCAGCCACCGTCACACAACCCGGCGCCTCCTGGTGCACGACTGCGTTCATCTCACGCAGGAAGTCGATCGCCTCGAGGTTCTCGCGACCGCCATACCGGTTCGGAACCCACTCACCGGCCTCTCGGCTATAGTCGAGATAGAGCATCGAGGCGACGGCATCGACCCGCAGTCCATCGACGTGAAATTCGTTCATCCAGTAGAGCGCATTCGCGACGAGATAGTTGCGAACTTCGCGACGCCCGTAGTTGAAGATGAGCGTGCCCCAGTCGGGGTGCTCACCCAGCCGCGGATCCTCGTGCTCGTAGAGCGCGGTTCCGTCGAATCGGCGCAATGCGTAGTCGTCCTTCGGGAAATGCGCGGGCACCCAATCGAGGAACACCGCGATGTCCGCCCGGTGCAGCGTGTCGATGAGGAAGCGAAGATCATCCGGCGACCCATAGCGCGACGACGGCGCGTAGTAGCCGGTGACCTGGTATCCCCACGAGCCGTAAAATGGGTGCTCCATCACCGGCAGCAACTCCACGTGCGTGAAGCCCAGCTTCTTCACGTGCGCCGCGAGCCTTGGCGCAATCTCCCGGTAGCTCAGCGATCGATTGCCCTCTTCGGGAACGCGCATCCATGAGCCAAGGTGCACTTCATAGATGTGGACGGGCTCGCGGACCTCGTCGCGGTGCACGCGCGTGGTCATCCAATTATCGTCACGCCAGGTATAGCCGCCTTCCCGAACCACGATCGACGCCGTGTTCGGCGCCTGCTGCATCTTGAACGCCATCGGGTCCGTCTTCAGGCGCAGCGCGCCTTCTCTGGTGCGAAGCTCGAACATGTAGAGCGCATTCGCGCCGACACCGGGGACGAACAGCTCCCACAGCCCGCTGCCCTCGAGGCGGCGCATGGGGTACTGGCGTCCGTCCCAGTTGCACCAATCACCGACGACACTCACCCGCTCCGCATTCGGCGCCCAGACCACGAAGGCGGTCCCTTCATCGCCTTCGATGGTGCGGAGGTGTGCGCCGAGCATCGTCCACAACCGACGGTGCGTGCCTTCGTTGAAGAGGTAGAGGTCCATCTCGCCCACCACCGGTGCATGGCGATACGGGTCGCCGCGCTCCCAGGTGTGCCCGTCGTGTGCGAGAAAGCGCAGTGTGTAGTGCGGTACCGTGGTCGCCGCAGGCAGCGCGATCGAGAAGAATCCATCGCCCTCGTCGCGCATCGCCGTGGAGACGCCGTCACGCAGGATGAAGCAGTCCGCCGCCGATGGCTGGAACACGCGGATGGTCGTTCCGCCCTCTTCCGCATGCGGCCCGAGCACGAGGTGCGGATTGGAATGTCGGCCGTCGAGCAGGGCGTGGCGGGCGCCGTCGTCGAGAGGCGTCATGGCGTATGCTGTTCCTGTATGGTCGGTCCCTCGCGGCGCTGCTCCTCCAGTGCCGGCACACGACGGTCCTGGCCGAAGCGCAGCAGCATCACCGCGTGCGGCTCGAGGCTCACCGATCCCTTCCGGACGACTGGCGCCTCATCACAGGACGTATCCACCATGATCACCCAGATGTTCCCGCCCTCTCCATCGAAGGCGGGAAGCGTGAAAGGGACGGCCGCATCGCTGCTGTTCATGAGGATGAGCAGCGTATCGCTGTTCACCGCATGTCCGCGCTCATCCACTTCGTCGGTCGCCTTCCCGTCGATGAGCATCCCCAGCGCGTGCAGTTCGGGATTCCGCCAATCTACGTCGGTCAGCTCGTCGCCGTCTGCCCGGACCCAGGTGACGTCCTTGTGCGTGGAGCCTGCAACTGCCTCCCCGCGGAAGAAATGCCGTCGTCGCAGCACTGGATAGGCCTGGCGCAGCGCGATGAGCTTCCGGGTGAACTCCAGCAGCTCCTTCTGTTTCTGGTCGAGATCCCAGTGCATCCAGGTGATCTCGTTGTCCTGCGCATAGGCGTTGTTGTTGCCCGCCTGCGTGCGTCCCAGCTCGTCGCCATGGGCGATCATGGGAACGCCCTGCGAGAATGCCAGCGTGGCGAGGAAGCTCCGCGTCACCCGGTAGCGCAGGGCTATGATCCCCTCGTCCGTCGTTTCGCCTTCGGTGCCCCAGTTGCGGCTCAGGTTGTCATTGTGCCCATCCTGATTCTTCTCGCCGTTCGCTTCATTGTGCTTCAGCTCGTAGCTCACGAGATCGCGGAGGGTATATCCGTCGTGCGCGGTGACGAAGTTGATGCTGGCGTACGCGCCGCGATCGCTCTCTGAAAAGATGTCGCTCGATCCGGCGAGGCGGCTCGCGAGCTCGGCGACCTGTCCGGGCTCACCGCGCCAGTACTTCCGCACGGCATCGCGATACTTGCCATTCCACTCGGTCCAGCGCAGTGGAAAATTGCCGACCTGGTAGCCACCAGGCCCCACGTCCCACGGCTCTGCGATGAGCTTCACACGAGCCAGCGTCGGATCCTGGTGCATGATGTCGAAGAACGCCGACAGTTTGTCCACCTCGTACAGCTCGCGCGCGAGCACCGGTGCGAGGTCGAAGCGAAATCCGTCGACATGCATCTCATCCACCCAGTAGCGCAGTGAATCCATTACGAGCTGGATGGTCCGCGGGTGCTGCATGTTGAGCGAATTGCCCGTCCCACTGAAGTCCGTATAGAAGCGCGGGTTACTCGGCTCCAGTCTATAGTATGCCGAGTTGTCGATGCCCTTCATCGACAGCGTGGGGCCGAGGTAGTTGCCCTCGCCCGTGTGGTTGTAGACGACGTCGAGAATGACCTCGAACCCCGCGGCATGCAGGGTCTTCACCATTGTCTTGAACTCGTACACCTGGTTGCCCAGGCCACGCGTCGCGTAGCGCACATCAGGCGCGAAGAAGCCGACGGTGTTGTAGCCCCAGTAGTTCGTGAGTCCCAGCTCCGCGAGGTGGCGATCCAGCACGAACTGGTGCACTGGCAGCAGCTCCAGCGCCGTGATGCCGAGGTCCTGGAAATACTCGAGCATAGGATCGCTACAGAGACCGAGATACGTTCCGCGCAGGTCTGGTGGGACGTCGGGATGCCGCATCGTCATTCCCTTCACGTGGCATTCGTAGATGATCGTTCGGTTGTACGGCACGTTCAGCGGACGGTCATCCTCCCATGTGAAAGCGGAGTCGATCACCACGCTTTTCGGGACACCGCCAGCGGAGTTGTCTGGATCCGCCTCGAGGTCCTCGTTCTTGCTATCGACGTTGTAGGCGAAGAGATCGTTGCTCCACAGGATCGCCCCCGTGATCGCCTTGGCGTAGGGATCGATCAGGAGCTTCGCGGGATTGAAGCGGTGGCCGTGTTCGGGCTCATACGGACCGTGGACGCGATAGCCGTAGTACTGCCCCGGCCGAGCGTCAGGCAGGTAGCAGTGCCATACCTGGTCCGTGCGCTCCGTCAACTGGATCTTCGCGGATTCCTGCGCGTCGCCCTCGTTCTGGAACAGGCACAGTTCCACACCGGTCGCGTGGGCCGAGAAGAGCGCGAAGTTCACGCCGGTTCCGTCCCAGCTGGCGCCGAGTTGGTATGGACGGCCAGGCCAGATGCGCATCGTCACGATCCCATCTCCATGTAGTCCTGGGGGAAATCGCGGACGTACACCGCGGCGCTCCACGCTGGGAGGATGATCGTGCGGTCCGAGTCGACCGGCGGCTTGTAGTCGAGCAATCGCTTCGGCGCGTCGTTCACCTGGGGTTCTTCAGCGGCGGGGATCAACTCGGCGAAATTGCCTGAACCGCCATAGGCGACGGCATCGGTGGTGAGGCGGAGCCGCCAATCGCCGACGGCTTCGACACCGATCGGAATGCCTTCCGCGTGCGGTGAGAGGTTGAAGACGAGGAGCAGGGCGCGCCGCGAGCGGGTGTAGTCGTCGATGTCGTGTCGCGGCGGAAGGTAGCGCACAACGGTCAACCAGTCGGCGCCGCCCTGTATGAATTGTTCGCTGGCGCCGGGCTTGAGTGCGATCTCCTCGCGACGCAGTGCGAGCAGGTCGCGATAGAGTGAGAGCAGCTGCGCGCCCTCTGCTGAATCGCGCTTCGACCAGTCGATACGACTGCGATCAAAGGCGTCTTCGGACTGCGGGTCGACCTGCGCCTCGAGCTTGCCGAGGGCCTCGAACACTTTCTGGCGTCCTGCGCGCACCGCCGCGATGAGGTCCAGATCACCGTGGTCGATGAAGTAGAGAAAGGGCGACGTCTCCCCGTATTCCTCGCCCATGAACAGCAGCGGAACGTACGGCGACAGCAGCATCAACGCCGCCGCCAAGCGTAGCCGCGACGGGTCGACGAGCGATGCGATGCGTTCACCGAGTGGGCGATTGCCTGTCTGGTCGTGATTCTGGATCGACGCGATGAAGCGTTGTCTCGGCACGCCAGCGGGCGAGCGTCCGTGCACGCGATCGCGATGCGGCGCGTAGCGGCGCGCATGGAAGAATGGCTCGCGATAGATGTCCGCGATCGTGGCGACGTCCTTGAAGTCCTGATAGTAGCCGTTCGATTCGCCCGTCAGCGTCGCGTGAATCGTGTGGTGGACGTCGTCGGCCCACTGTGCGTCGAGGCCGAAGCCTCCCTCCTGCGGCGACCGCACCAGCTTCGGGTCATTCAAGTCACTCTCGGCGATCAACTGCACCTTGCGGCCGAGTTGGCGTCCGAGCTCGTGGACTTCGTCCGAGAGCTCCTCAAGGAACGAAAGCGAACCGAAGTCGTAGATGCCGTGCACCGCGTCGAGGCGAAGTGCGTCGATGTGAAATTCACTGATCCAGTAGAGCGCGTTGTCGTGTGCCCAGCGACGCACGGCATCGCTGCCCGCGCCGTCGTAGTTCAATGCTCGGCCCCAGGGCGTGCGATAGACGTCGGTGAAGTATGGTCCGAATCGGTCGAGGTAGTTTCCTTCAGGACCGACGTGATTGTAGACGACGTCGAGCACGACGCCGATGCCGTGCGCGTGCGCAGCGTTCACGAGGCGACGGAAGCCATCGGCGCCGCCGTAGGACTCCTGCGGTGCGTAAAGATGAACGCCGTCGTAGCCCCAGTTGCGGCGTCCGGGGAAGGATGCGACCGGCATCACCTCGATCGCGGTGATTCCGAGTGCCGCGAGCTCGGGTAGCCGCGTGGCGGCCGCGTCGAACGTGCCTTCAGGTGTGAATGTGCCGACGTGAATCTCATAGATGACGAAGTCCGCCATGGCGACGCCGCGCCATGCGTCGTCCGTCCATCCGAATGCGATTGGATCCACCACGGCGGACAGCGCATGCACGCCGTCCGGCTGCGATCGGCTGACCGGATCCGGGAGCGGATCTGCGCCGTCGATGCCGTAGCCGTAGCGATCGCCGGCGACGACGCCAGGAACGTTGAGCTCCCACACTCCGCGCTCGGTCGCGGATTTCTCCAGCGCGTGATTGCCCGTGGCGGCGCCGGTCGCGATGTGGACGCTTGCCTGCGTGGCGATCGGAGCCCAGACGCTGAATGCGGCGCCGTTGGCCAGCAGCGTCGCGCCGCGATGGAGTCGCCAGGGTCGGGGTTCGACGCTGACGTCGCTCTCGCGGGCCAGCTCGTGCGTGAGCGGGCGTGCCGTCATGCGCCGACGTCCGCAGTTTTGGTGTTCTGGTTCATCGGTGATATTTAACTTGTGACTGGCGCCATTTAGTTATGTAATTGGCTTGTTTATGGCGCCAAAACAGGATTTGGGCTCGTGGTTGGTTAGCTCGTGCGACGCCCTTAGCGCGGGCAACATCCGGGCCGATCGACGTCTGCTCGGCTTTGCGTGTGGACGGGTGGTTGGTGGTGCGTGGAAATGGTGGTGGTCGGCGCGAGCCGTCTGGGTACGATGGGCGGTGCGTTCACCCGAGGCCACCGTGCAAGGCGATCGTTTCCCCCGAATTCCAACCACGCATCTCGGCGACACCGAGCAGCCGCAACTACGCTTTAGGCTACTCGAGATCGTGCGGCATCATCTGCTTGCCAAGCGGTACAGCGTCAAGACCGAGCGTGCGTACGTGCTCTGGATTCGAAGGTATGTGTTGTTTCACGATCGACGTCATCCGCGGGACCTCGATGTACGTGCCGTGAGTGCGTACCTGTCACATCTGGCCACGGTGGAGCGAGTGTCCGCGTCGACGCAGAATCAGGCGTTGGCCGCGCTGCGCTTCCTATATGATGTCGCGCTGAAGCAACCACTGCCTTACGTGGACGACATCGCGCCCGCGCGACGGAGCGCCCATGTGCCGGTCGTGTTGTCGCAGCGCGAGGTCCGGGCGTTGCTTGCCGAGTTGCCTCGTCCGGTCGACTTGTGCGCCGCGCTCATGTATGGCGGCGGGTTGAGGGTGAGCGAGTGCGTCACACTGCGCGTGAAGGACGTCGATCTGGACCGGCGTGAGATTGTGGTGCGTGGCGGCAAGGGTGGAAAGGACCGCCGGACACCCCTTGCCGAGAGTGCCGTGAGGCCGATGCGGGATTGGTTGCGCGGGCAGCAACCGCGCTACGCGGCAGATGTGCGGTCGAAGATACGCACGGATGGCTTGGCCGAGTCCCTCGAGCGGAAGTATGCGAATGCGAGCGGAGAGTGGCGGTGGCGATACGTCTTTCCGGCGACTCGCAGCTACACGGATGACACTGGCGTGCGGCGGCGACATCACCTGCATGAGACCGTGCTCCAACGTGCGGTGCGGAAGGCGGCGCTCGCTGCGGGGATCACCAAACGAATTACCTGCCACTCGCTTCGGCACTCGTTTGCGACGCATTTGCTGGAGAGCGGCGCGGACATCCGGACGATTCAGGAGCTGCTAGGGCATTCCGATGTTCGGACGACGATGATCTACACCCATGTGCTGAATCGTGGTGGGTTGGGTGTGGTGAGCCCCGGGGATCGTCTGTGAATGCCGATAGCTGGGTGGTGGCGGGGGTCGTTTGGGGATGCTCGGCCGAGAATTGCTGTCACCGCAGATTATCCAGCGAGGCCTTGCTTGATAACGTGCGACGCGGTGGGTCCGAGCGTCTGCTAACCTGAAGAGAGCGTAGCGATTATGCACGGCGCGCGAGATTGGCCCTGCCGTTATCACGCGCGTTCTTGCAGCTTTATCTGCGGCTTACTGGATATCATGGCCGCATAATCAGCGTTAACGCGCCGGAATCCCTGCCAACGATTTGGTGCTGTGGGGGCGCACTCTTGGTCCGCCAGGTGGCCAATCGCCGCAGCGCGGAACTCCGCGGTGCACCAGCCCGCGTACGGATGGCTGGCCGTCTCACTCACGGCCCGACCCCGCCGGACGGCACAGATCGCGGTCCACTCCTCGGGTTGCGCGCCACGAGCGAGCGCCGGACCCGACCGCTCGACCTTCTGCTCCGCGCCGTGTCCTGCGCCGCGCACCGGACACACGCCCTCTTCATCCGCGCGTTAACGAAGCGCTGCACCAGACAAGGGCCGCTATGGTGGCAGCGGCTCCGCCGCTGCATCTTATGGGACGCCCTTGCTGGTGAGCTTTGGCGTTAGGTGGCATACAGAGTTATTCGTTTCGGAGAATTCGCTACATGCAACGCCGAGAGGCAATCGCAGTCATTGCAGCCGGGGTTTCGTCGCCGTTCTTGACCGGTACCGCACGGTTCAGGGGCAAGCATCCGCCAACACCAGACTTCGCGACCATCGAGCGGCAAATCGCCGGGCGCCTTGGTGTCGCCGCGCTCGACGTGGCCACGCGGCGGCGGCTGACGTATCGCGCGACTGAACGGTTTCCAATGTGCAGCACCTTCAAGTGGCTTCTCGCGGCCCAGGTGCTTTCGCTCACCGATGCAGGTCGGGAACAACTGTCCCGCGTGATTCCGTACTCGCAGCTGGACCTGCTCGACTATGCGCCAGTCACTCGTGCGCACGTCAGCGAAGGTGGCATGACACTATCGGGGTTGTCAGCCGCGGCGATTCAACACTCCGACAACACCGCGGCGAATCTTTTGCTGCGAGTGGTCGGCGGCCCCTCGTCGCTCACGGCCTTTCTGCGCCAGCTCGGCGACACCGTGACTCGCCTGGATCGTACCGAACCCGATTTGAATAGCGCTGTACCGGGGGATGTGCGCGACACGACGACGCCGAACGCGATGATCACCGACATGGAAGCGCTCCTAATCGGCAACCATCTGACTCGCGCGTCTCGCGCGTTGCTTCTCGACTGGCTCACGGGCAACACGACGGGCGGCGACAAACTGCGTGCGGGGCTCCCCGAAGGGTGGCGAATCGGGGATAAGACCGGGTCTGGCGCGCACGGCACGACGAATGACGTCGCGATTGTCTGGCCGTCGCCACAGCGGCCGGTGCTCGTGGCCGCGTATCTCACCGAGACAACCGCAGCCGTTCCTGCCAGCAATCAGGCGTTGGCGGCCGTCGGTCGCGCTGTAGCCGCATGGGTCGGTGACGCGTGATGTCCGTATATGTCGTTGCACCATGCCACCTAACGAACGCTGCACCTGACAAGGGAGCTTCGGACGGCGCGCGGCGTAGCCGCGCGCTTTTATCTGATTCCCTTGCAGGTGAGCTGAGGCGTTAGATGGCATCCGGACATTATCGACACGGAGAGTATCGTGAACTACCAGCCTCACCTCTTGCTGATGTCCGACGTGCATCGTCGCATCGCGAGCGCCGCGCTACAGTTCGACAAGTACAAGCTGTTCCTCCGACCGACTCGGCGCCACATCTTCGTTCGCAACTTCAAGCTTGCGGACGGCAAGTACGTCCCGGAGTTCTTCCGGGCCTGCTTTGGTGTACTTGCGTACAAGAATGACCCGGAGAAGAAGCCCGCGCTGGTCATCGAAGCCGAGGCGGCCGGAGCTCCGCTGAGCGCCGAGATCGCAGAGCTATACAACCATCACGGTATCCTTTGGGCATCGATCGTCCAGGAGGGCAATTGTTTCCGCCTCCAGTGCAATCACGGCGGCACGGAGCTGAGTATCGTCGATTCGTCCGGTAATTTTCTCAAGTTGTTGTCCAGCGCTCTTTCATGGCATGAGCGTCGTATCACGTTCTCTCAGGGCTCCCTCGTTCACAGTCACACTGAGCGCACGCTGAGAGAGGCGGTCGAGAAGCTGAGTCCTACATATCGTATCGATTGCCAGCATCAGGTGCCTGTCAGTCACGTACTCGGCCATCGGACGGGTTTGAGTAGCGAGGAGACCAAACTACTCGGTTCGGAGATTGATGCGGTCATCACAATGGGCTTCGAGGCCGATCCGGATTGCGGCATCGTTCTCCCGGTAAAGCTGGATGTGCATGACACGCATCGCACCAATCCCACCGTCGCTGCGAAGGACGAAGCTGTCCGCAAACTATTCGCGAGATTTGGAGTGCCCTTACTCACGGTCATTCCGGAAGGAAGTGGCTACCAGTTCGATTGCCCTGCGCTGGAGCTTGAGCCCATCAGTGCGGATCAGAAAGGCGCTGATGATTGGGCGGATGCCCTCGCGCCCTTCCTCGGTGCAGCCATTCGCTATTCCGGTAGGAGCTTCTGACGGCGAGTGAAGGGAGAAGACCAAAGGCCGTCGGTTGGCTTCGAGGAACATGCCATCTAACGTGCGCTGAACCTGACGAGCGAACTGAGAAGCTCGCTTCGCTCGCATTTTGTTGGACTCGCTCGCAGGTTAGCTTGGGCGTTAGGTGACTTCCACGTTCTTCCGGAGGGCCAGGTTATGTATCGTTCCGCGCTCG
>DAIUFP010000056.1:0-9970 GCA_036844565.1 Gemmatimonadaceae bacterium
GTTGCGTTGCCGTCGTCAGGTGTCTGTCAATCTGGACGAACGGTTCGAACACCCGCAGATCGTCGGCGCACATCCTGCAGCCTAGCTGGATGTCACTGCGCTAGAAACCGACGGACGGAGAAAATGTCCCATGACGCTCAAGCTGAGCTCCCCAGCGTTTCCCCACAACGGCCAGATTCCAGAGACACATACCTGTGACGGCGCCAATACCCCGCCTCCGCTCAAATGGAGCGGCCTGCCCGCGGCAGCGAAGAGCCTCGCGCTGATCGTCGATGACCCTGATGCGCCAGACCCGAAGGCGGCAACGCACACGCACGTGCATTGGGTGCTGTACGACGTTCCACCGTCGACGACCGGGTTGCCGGTGGGCGAGTCCGCTCCGCCGCCTGGAACTCGAGAAGGGCTGAACGACTGGAATCAGCGTGGCTACGGCGGTCCGTGCCCACCGAGCGGCCGACACCGCTACTTCTTCAAGCTCTATGCGCTCGACACGGTCCTCGGTGACGTGCAGCCGCCCACCAAGCATGGTGTGGAGCAGGCCATGGAAGGCCATGTGCTGGAGCACGCGGAGCTCGTCGGAACGTATGAGCGCGCGAGAGTGAGCGCGACGTAGCGCCGCGCCGCGGCCGAGCGTGGTGGTGGATGGAGCCAGTTCTGTTGCGGCGTTGCTTGACCCCGGCTGGGGTCGCTCAATATGGACCCAATCATGCACGAGATGCAGGAGACTCGTCGCTCGAAATTATTCGGCGCGGGACGGAGAGCGGACCGTGTTGCGAAGCCTGAAAGACCTGGACCATTACGCGGTGAGCGCCACCGATGGTGACATCGGACACGTCGCGGATTTCCTTCTGGATGACGAGCGCTGGACGGTACGCTACCTCGTCGTCGAAACTGGAGGATTGCTCAGCCGACGTGACGTGCTGATCTCGCCAATCTCTTTCCGCGATGTCGAGTGGGCGGCTCGTCGCTTCCATCTGGGACTGACGATGGAGAAGGTCGAGCACAGCCCGAGCATTGATACGGACGAGCCGGTGTCCCGCCAGCACGAGCATGCCTACTCCCGCTACTATCAATACCCCGGCTACTGGGGGTCCTCGGGTGCCTGGGGTATGGGTATGTATCCCGGTGTGCTCGCGGCCCAGGCGTGGAACGACCCGCCGCTGGACAGTTCGGGTCAGGTCGCTGGCGACGTGCATCTGCGCAGCGCCAACGAGGTCCGAGGCTACCACATTCAGGGGAGCGACGACGCGATCGGCCACGTGGACGACTTCATCGTCGATGACGAGACCTGGGGCGTCCGCTATCTGGTGATCGATACCAGCAATTGGTGGTTGGGCAAGAAAGTGCTGGTATCGCCAGACTGGATAGATGCCGTCAGTTGGGAGGAGCGGAAAGTCCATGTCGCCATGTCGCGAGACGCGGTCAAGAACAGCCCCGAGTGGAACGGCTCTGCGGGTACCACGCGCGATTACGAAGAACATCTGTATGACCACTACGGCCGGCAGCGCTACTGGGCCAGAGACGAGCGCGCGGGAGAGTGGCGGCGGTAGTATGGAGCGATGGGTCATCGGCAGTAGCGACGCGTTTCATCCAACAGCAGGAGCATGGAGATGATGAACTCAGGGTGGTGGGTCTGGATGATTGTCCTGCTGGTGTTGTTCGCATCGCCGATCGGATATGGTTGGGGCTACCGCGGATGGGGGCCACCGTATCCGAGGTATGTCCAGCGCCGGCGCAGTCAACGCGCAGCGGATACGGGCGGCTCCCCGCCCTTCAACCACCATGCGTGGGGGTGGGGCGGTGACTTCGTGTGGCTGGTGATAGTGATCGGGGTGGTCTGGCTCTTCGCGGCGCCGTGGTGGCGCTGAGGTGAACCTCCCTTCCCGGGCTTCTCGATTCCTACTGTTCAGGAGATCCAATGGCACACTCAAGCGACAAGCAGCGCGATGCCAAGGCCAAGCGCACGAGCGAGACGGCGACAACCAATGGCGAGGGGGGCGAGGATACGGGTGAGGCAATCGCGCCCAATCCGCCGCGGACAACCTCCTTTGGCTGGTTGACGACTCCGAAGTTCGGATCGGCTGGGAGCGGTGGCGCTGAGCTCGAACCGGGCCCCGAGCGCGACTGATCGCGAGCATCCGCGAGGGCTTCGGCTCTTGCGGATGGTGTCGGGCGTCGGATGCGCCGAAGCGCGATTGCGTGCGCCCGTTGCGGGCGCCACGATAAGGAGATCACGATGACCGTCATGCCGCGCTCGGTCCAGGCCGGTCATTCCCTGGCCGCCGCGCTGAGGCTCAGCATCGGCTGGGTGTTCCACGTCCTCACGACGATCACGATCGAGGACACACGGGCCGCTCAGGACAAGCGCACGTCCAACGTCGCATCGCTTACAGAAGAGTTCGGGCGGAAGGGGAAGCGCGTCGGAGCGACCGTCTGGCCCTGAGCGTCGGTGGCGGCCACGATTGGAGTGCAGCCGAGCGGCGCGCACCCTGCTGCGTAATAGGGCGAAGCAGACTGCGTAAGAGGGCGAAGCAGATCCAACCGAATTGTCAGGAGGCGGTACTCATGATTCTCCGGATCGCGTTACTGGCTGCCACTGCTCTCGTCGCGTTGACAGCGGCGAACGCGGTGAGGCACCTGGTCGAGTGGCCGACGCGTCCGGACGTGTCGGCCGTGCCGATCGTTCGCGTGCAGCGGACGATGCGACGCTACGGTGTGCTGCTCGGCACCATCGAAGCCGGCGCACTCGTCGCGTTGTTGATCGCGCTCTTCAGAGTCCCACCGGGATCGGCGGAGATGTGGCTGATCGGACTGGCGGCGCTCTGCGTGGCGGGCATGATAGGTATCTGGGCCGCGTGGCTCCGCCCGCTCAACATCACGATCTCGAAATGGTTGCCCGAGGCGCTGCCGCCCGACTGGTCTCATCACCATGCGCGGTGGTCGACGTTTCACCGCGTTCGCATGATACTCGCGATCATCGCCATCGCCCTCTTGCTCATGGGATTGTTCGCGCGTCCAGCCGGCTGACAGCGCTCCAGTGCGGCGAGGAGGCGTGTAAGACTGTCCAACGCCAGCCGAGAAGTTGCCCTCGCCGACAATGAGGGGCACAGCGTATGCACGATTGCCAGCTGGGTTCCATTCCCTTGGTCGGCATCGGTGCGGTACCGGCTTTCGTCCAGCATAGAGGGTATCGCCATGAGACACGCGCACGGGCCGTCCATCGTTCTTGTCCTTGGTGCGTTCTGCGGAGTTACCGCCTGCAACAAGGAACAAGGAGGAGCAGCCGACTCGGCTGCGCAAACGGCGCTCTCCGTGAGAGACGTTGACATGGGACGCCACATCGATGCTGACAAGAAGATCACGGACAAGACCGACGACTTTGCGCCAAGTGATACCATCTACGCGTCGGTGCACATGTCGGGTACCGCGAACAATGGTGCCGTCGTCGGCCGGTGGACGTTCGCGGATGGAACGATCGTCGACGAGAAAACGGACAGCATCACGACCAACGGTGATGCGCGCACGGTCTTTTACATCGTGAAGCCCGGGGGTTTCGTCAAGGGAAAGTACACGTTGCACGTGCTCATTGATGGCAAAGAGGTCCGAACGATGAATGTCACGGTGAAGTGATCATCCGCCGGCCAGCTTGGCGTCGGCGCCGGCCGCCCCCAGCGAATCTTAGGATGACGTGGAGCGCACAGAAGTCGCGAGTCGGGTTCTGGAGCGCACCGCTGAGCCGTTGCGCGCGCGCCGTTTGACGGTGCCACGACGGTGATCGTCGACGGCCAACCTGCTCGCCCAATCATGGGGGCAGCGTTCATTCGACTCGTGTTCCGTCGCCGTTGCATGTGATCGAGTCGCCCCCGTTACCAAGCGCACGCTCCAGGCATCCGAGCGTCCCTCCACGCGTCATCAGGTTTGGCCCGTGAGACGTCGCGACCCGGGAGGTACGCCAGCTTGGGCGAGCAACTCGTGAACTTCTTCATCCGTCGTCTGCGAGAAATCGTCGTACCAGAGCCCGACCGCGCGAAACGGTTCTGGCGTCACAGCGCACACGATGTCGTCAGCGATGTCACGAAATGCATTGCAGGTGTCCGGGGCCGCGACGGGAACTGCCACGACAATACGGCGTGGCACTTCGTGCCGGAGCGCGGCCACTGCGGTGCGCATGGTCGAACCCGTCGCCAGTCCGTCATCCACCAGGAGGACTGTCTTGCCAGTCAGATCAGGGAAGGGGCGATCGCCGCGGTAGCGTCGCTCGCGGCGCTCCAGCTCGATCTGTTCCGCGGCCGTGACGCGTTCGATATCCTCCGCGCTCACGCGTGCGACCCGAATGAGGTCGTCGTCGAGGATCCTCACCCCACCGCTCGTGAGCGCACCCATCGCCAGCTCTTCGTGCCAGGGGAGCCCGAGCTTTCGAACAACGAAGACATCGAGCGGAACGTCGAGAGCCGTAGCGACTTCGTATCCTACCGGCACGCCCCTGCGCGGAAGCGCCAGCACGATCACATCAGAGCGGTTGGCGTACGTGCGAAGCTCTGCGGCGAGGCGCCGTCCCGCATCGCGGCGATTGCGAAAGCGCGAGACCATATGCGTGCTCAACTCCGAAGGTCAGTATGGCCGACATCCTGCAGAAGACCTGCCCAAGGGCGGGCCGCGCTCAAGCACTGTAACGAAGAGGAGTCCGAGCTTTGGAGCATGAATGATGCAGGCGCGACGGTCTCAGCTTGTCGGAAGAGGCCTCAGGGGTGCGACGAGGGCGAGTGGGAGCAGGACCATCGCGAGGGCTGATGCCGTGGCGCCGCAAACTTTCGTATTGTTCGGCGGGACTGGCAACGGCCCACTCACCGCAGCGGTCGCGCGCGAACTCGGTACGGAGCCCGGTTCCTGTCATATCGAGCGATTCCCCGATGGGGAGATCACGGTGCGTCTCCATGAGCCGATGCGTGGTCGTGACGTCTTCGTCATTCAGCCTACCGCACCCGCCGTCAACGATCATCTGATGGAGCTGCTCATCTTTGCGGACGCGTGTCGCCGAGCGTCCGCTGATCGTATCGTCGCCGTCGTCCCGTATTTTGGCTATGCTCGATCCGACAAGCGGGACGGTCGGCTTGAGCCGATCACGGCGAGCCTCATTGCCGATCTCATGCAATGCGCGGGGATCACCCATGTGATTCTGCTGGACGTACATACGCCGCAAGTGGAAGGCTTCTTCCATGGGCCTGTCGATCATCTGACCGCCGTGCCGGAGCTGTCACGCGTGCTCGAGAAAACGCTCTCAGCTGATACGGTCGTGGTATCACCGGATGCAGGCCGCGTCCGAATGGCGACGGAGTACGCGCGGCGCCTCGGGTTCCCGCTCATCGTGCTGCACAAGCGACGCGAGAGCGGAACGAAAACCGAGGTCACACACGTCGTTGGCGTAGTCCGCGGGCGTTCCTGCTTGATCATTGACGACATGATCTCGACCGGAGGGACAATTGCCACGAGCGCCCGAGCGCTTGCTGCTGCGGGTGCGCGCTCCGAGTTCGTCGTCGCGGCCACGCATGGGCTCCTGCTCGAGGGCGCCTGCGATCGCATGGCCGCGGCCGGCATTGCTCGGGTATACGTCACGGATTCCGTCCTGGCGCCTGATCTCCGGTGCGGCCATGCCAGTGTTGTTACCGTCGCGCCCTTGCTTGCGGCCGCGATCCGGCTTCAGATCGTCGGCGCACATCCTGCAGCCTAGCTGGATGTCACTGCGCTAGAAACCGACGGACGGAGAAAATGTCCCATTACCGATGCCATCGGGCAAGGGCGGGATGCAGTCATGAGAATTCTCGCGCTGAACGCGGGCTCCAGCAGTCTCAAGGCAGCGGTGTACGAGCTGGACGAGCCGGGTGACGACGGCGCGTCGCCGCCGCCGGGGGGCTGGGAGAGCGAGGAAGTAAGCGCGGATGGAAATGTGGAAACGCTCGTGTCCTCACTCCAGACCGGCGTGCATCCCCTGATCAGTCACGAGCGGCCGATCGACATGGTCGGACACCGCATCGTGCATGGTGGCGCGGAGCTTGTGCACAGTGAGCGTCTCACGACCCGGGTCCACGAAGCCATTGCCCGAGTGGCCGAGATTGCGCCCATGCACAATATGCCGGCGCTTGCTGTCATCGATGCGGTAACGCGCCTGCTCGGCGAAGCCATCCCGCAGGTCGCAGTCTTCGACACCGCGTTCCACGCGACGCTCGCGCCTGCCGTATTGACCTATGCTGGACCATTCGAATGGTTGGCGGAGGGTATTCGCCGGTTCGGTTTCCATGGCATCAGTCACAGGTACGCATCACATCATGCCGCGAAGATGCTGGGCAGGAGCGAGCAGCCGCTCCGCATCGTGACGTGTCATCTGGGCAGCGGGTGCTCGCTCGCCGCGGTGCGGGGCGGACAGTCGGTGGATACCACCATGGGCTTCACGCCACTCGACGGAATACCGATGGCCAGGCGCTCCGGCGCCGTCGACCCAGGTATTCTCCTGCACCTGCTGCGACGGGGCGAACATACCCCCGATTCACTCGACCGGCTGCTCAATCACGACGCCGGCCTCGCAGGCTTGTCCGGCACCAATGGCGACATGCGCGCGGTGTTATCGGAGCGTGACGCGGGAAACGAGCGTGCGCGGCTCGCCTTCGATGTCTACGTCCATCACGTCCGCGGTGCAATCGCGGCCATGGCAGCGAGCATGCACGGGATCGACGCGCTCGTGTTCACTGGCGGCGTCGGCGAACACTCCCCACAAGTCCGCGCGGCCGTATGCGAGGCCCTCGAGTTCCTCGGCATAACCATCGATACGACGCTCAATACCGCACGCGTGGACGATGCGATCGTCTCTGTCGGGAGTTCCCGCGTACCAGTACTGGTCATACGGGCGCAAGAGAACTGGGTCGTTGCCCAGGAATGCTTCCGGGTCGCCTCCGATGAGCTAAGCTAAACCCGCTGCCAGCGCGATGACCCTGCATCCATCGTCGGAGCGGACACGACGGCTACGAAGAGTTTCAACTGACCTGCTCCAGTCCCAGCGGAACGCGGGCGGGCAGTCTGTACGCTCAGGCATTCAAGAACCCGTCGAGCTGGCGTCGCATGTGGAGAAGGGTGGATTGGCCCTCTTTGGTGGACGCACCACAATCGAGGTGCACAAGTCCGACGGCGCGGCGGCCGTATCCATGCCTCACTCCGATTTGGCGGTCCTGATGAGCAAGCCCGTAGAGCGCAATTAAGGGGGGCGCGACGCCCGAGCGACTCGGACGCGTCGCTGCGCGCTGGATCAGCCACGGCTGACCCAGGGGAGATCGTCCGCGAAAGTGATCGTCACTGCCACGACACTGTTCCGCGGCAACTCGACCTGCACGTGAATGCCGGTATCGTCCGAGACCACATCGTATGGCTCGGCGTGGAGTACGGACGCTGCGTGGAGCTCACCGATATCGGCATGACGTAGATACTCCGGTGCGCCCATCTCGAGCCAGCGCTGTTTCGCATTCGCATGCGTGTCATCGATCCGCTCGATCGTCGCCGCGTGCACCGTCGCGGCAGTGACAAGATGCACGACAACAGCTTCGGGAACGAGGTCGTGCATCGGAGGTGCGCTGTTGACGATGAGCACCGTGGCGCGGCGTCCATCGCGAATGACCCATGTCGCGACGTTGGCGTGCGTGCCGTCCATCGGTGTCACCAGCTCGGTGCCAACATGGTGCAACAACTGGAACGCGCGGTACGATGGTTTCGCGATGCCATCCAGCGTCAACAGCCCGAAGCCTCCGTGGAACGCGCACGAGGGGAAGTACCGCTCCTCGAAAATGTCGCTGAACGTCCAGAAGGAATACGCGTCCACAAGTCCGTTTGCCTGAAGCACCGTCTTGATGATGAACGCGGCAGCGTACGGATCGTCGTGCCTCGGATCATGGCCATCGGCGGACGTGTTCCATTCAGTGTAGAACAGGGGCTTCCCACGTGCGCGGCGGCACGAGTCCTGTGCTTCCTCGCGCAGAATATCGCGGTGCATCAAGGCGAGCTGAATCTCGACGTTATCACTTCGATTGACGGTCGTGTCCGTCGGATAGTGATGGGTGGACACGAAGTCGACCGGTGTCCGGGTGCGCTCGCACTCGTCCAGGAACTCGTCAATCCAGGCGTTGTGTGCGGTGGCGGGACCACCAACGCGCAGCTCCGGGCTGAGTTCCTTCAGCGCACGAGCGGCCTCCCGATACAACTGGAAATACTGCGCCCGCGTGCCGCGCCAGAACGAGTGCAGATTGGGCTCGTTCCATACCTCGAAGAACCACTGCTCGACCTCAGGAAGGCCGTACCGCGCCACTGCGCTCCCGGCCAGACGACGGACGAGCGCGCTCCAGTCATTCCAATCCCTCGGTGGGGTAACGTTGCCGCGATAGTGGAAGACTGTGGAGTGGCCCGACGCAATTGCCGTCGGCATGAAGGATAGTTCCACGAATGGACGCATTCCCGCCTCGAGCACAGCATCCCAGATACGGTGTGCGTTGAAAAATGAATAGATGCGGTCACTCCCCTGCTGAACCAGCGTGCCCACGTCGTCGCTCAGCAGGCCATGAAAGCGTACATATTGGAAACCGAGCTCCGAGGCTGCGCGTCGCAGCTGGGTCTGGTAGTCCGCCCGTAGTGCGAGGGTCGCGTGACCGCTTCCGACAATGCGTTCCCATACGTGCGGAAGCGCGACTGTCGGGCCATCCAACGAACAGCGGAACTCGATTGGCTTCATACGCCGCTCGCGCCGAGTGCGGTAACCAACGGCGGCGCTCCCATAGGCAAGGCATCAAGGGTGGCCGCAACGGGGCGTGACTCAATCTGACGGACACCTGGTTTACGCCGCTTCCGCCGAGTGCGCGACGCGGTCCTGCTCGAACGTGACGGGGCTGACGTAAGCGAGACTCGAGTGTCGACGCTCTCGATCGTACCACACTTCGAGGAATTCGAAGATATTCCGACGAGCGTGGGTGCGCAGGGTGCAGTCATGGTCCGCGATGAGTTCGTGTTCCAGTGTCGCGAAGAAACTCCTCCGCGACGGCAGTTTCTCAACAGTCTCCCCGGCGACTCATGCTCGCCACCGCGCCGGCCGCGTGCAAGGCCGCCGGATAGGCGCCGGCCCGCTCCGCGGCAATCGCGGCGTACTTGTCGCTCATCGCGACTCCTTCGCGAAGTACGCGATAGGTAGTTACGAGCACCACGTACCGAAGCCGGAGCCGTCGGTGCCACGCCCACCGATCACCGCATTGTCACTCCAGGTTCGCGCGCGATTTATGCACTTCGTCCCACCGCCACGACCAGGAGGATACGATGAAGGCAAGTGATATCATGACCTCAAGCCCCTGTTGCTGCTCACCGAACGATTCCCTGCAAGACGTCGCGCGCACGATGCGAGACAACGACTGCGGCGCGATACCGGTGGTCGAGCATGGGTGTGTGGTCGGGATCGTGACCGATCGCGATCTCGCCGTTCGCGCGCTCGCTGTCGGGAAGAGCGCTGACGCGAAAGTCGGCGACGTCATCACGCGCGACGTGTGCTGCTGTAGCGCTGATGACGACGTACGTGCGGTGGAGAAGATCATGGCCGACAACCGGGTACGGCGGGTGCCGATCGTCGATGCGGACGGCGGCTGCGTCGGCATCGTCGCGCAAGCCGATCTCGCCCGGGCCGCGCTGAATGGCGCGCGGGTGAGCGAACACGAGGTCGCGATCGTTGTCGAACACATCTCCGGGCCGCACCGAGGGTCATTCGATCGAAAGTCCCCGGACACCCGCGAACAGACGCTCTAACCGGAGCGAGTAATGCGATCCGCCATCGTCGCTGACACCCCCGACGCTCCATGCCCACGACGGCCGCGCGCTTATGTCCCGGGATGCGCCTGCGCGGGCGCAAGATGACTGACGAACCAATCGCGCGCCGAGGCAGCGACCTGCTCGAGCG
>DAIUFP010000057.1:0-8073 GCA_036844565.1 Gemmatimonadaceae bacterium
GTGACCAGGTCGATCCGAATCGATCCGCTGCCGTCGAGCTGGCTGCGGTCGAAGTGGACCGTCTGCGCGACGGCGGCACCCTTCATCGAGCCTTCGGTGACCGAGCCATTGAGTTCCAGTTTGCCCGTGTTCCAGTTCAGGGTGCCCTCGGTTTCGGCGAGGAAGGAATGCGCTGGGTCATCGGCGGCGACGAACGTCATGACCCGCACCGGCCACAGGGGTCGGGAAACGTCCATCGGCGCGCCGCGATATTCGACTCGCAGCGTAATCTCTCCTGGCTCGGCGCCTCCCATGGCGCCGCGCCAGATATTGTCGATGCCTTCGGCGCCCACCCCCTCGAAGCGAAGGTGATGGCGAAACTCCGCATACCGGGTCGGCAGCGCCGAGGCAAGCGCGGATTGGCCGCGTGGGGAGATCGCCCTCTGCGCAGCCATCGGCGCAAGCGCTACACAGGCCAGCACGCCGAGCGTCAGCTTCGAGTACTTGCGCGCCGTCGACTGCCTCATTGAGCGTTGCATGTTCGACTCCGTGTCAGAAGTTTCCGCTCGGTTCACGGCGGTTGCCGTAGTGTTCGTCGTCAATGGCGACTGCGGGGTCCCATCCGCCCGCTCTCGCCTTCAATTGGGATAACGGAAATACGGTTCGAATCCCCTCATGACCGAGCGCGCCCTCGCGAGGAATGCTTGACCTTCCGACGCTACCGGCGTATCGTCGCCGTCACAGGCGAATGGGCGCCCGGTGTTGCTGCGAGGCTTGCGCGGCACGCGGATCATGGTCGCTCCCCTCAGCGCCGAGACTACTCCCATGCCCGCTCCTGAGTCGCACGCTGTGACCGCTCTGCTCCGGGCTTGGGGTCGGGGCGAGGGCGGCGCGCTCGAGGAACTGCTCCCTCTGGTCTACGGCGAGCTACACCGGCAGGCCGAGCGCTACATGCGAGCGCAGGCCCCTGGGCACACGCTTCAGACGACGGACCTGGTGCACGAGGCCTATCTTCGCCTGGTCGATCGGGAGGGCGGGGCGAACGACTGGCAGGGACGCGCCCATTTTATGGCGGTCGCCTCCAAGGCAATGCGCAGCGTGCTGGTCGATCACGCCCGCGCGCGCCAGGCAGCGAAGCGCGGCGGTCCGGCGCGGGCGCTTACGATGGGCGCAGCCGGCGATGTTGCCGGCCGCGAGCCGGAGGTTGACGTGATGGCGCTGGACGAAGCGCTCACGAAACTCGCCGTGCTCGACCCCAGGCAGGCGCAGGTCGTTGAGCTTCGCTACTTCGGCGGATTGGGCATCGACGAGGCGGCGCAGGTGCTCGGCGTCTCCCATGCCACGGTCGAGCGAGATTGGAGGACGGCGAAGCTGTGGTTGAGGCGCGAGCTCACCGGAGGGTGATGGCCGTGACCCCGGAGCGCTGGCAGGCGGTGAAAGAGCTTCTTGACGGTGCGCTGCAGCACGCGCCTCTCGATCGCCCGGCGTTCCTCGAGAAGGCGTGCGGTGAGGACGAAGCGCTCAGAGGGGAAGTGGAATCGTTGCTTCCGGTTGACGGCGACGATGCGGACTTTCTCGAGCCGCGTGCGGCAGCGCTCTCCGACGAGGAAGAGGATTTCTCGGGGCAACTGCAGGCCGCGCTCGGTGCCAGCTATCGCATCGAGCGCGAGCTTGGGCGTGGCGGCATGTCTACGGTCTATTTGGCGCACGACAACAAGCACCGCCGGAAAGTCGCGGTCAAAGTGCTGCGCGAGGGCGCGGGGACGGTGAAGGGCGCACGGCGCTTCCAGCGCGAAATCGACGTACTCGCGCAGTTGCAGCACCCCAACATCCTGCCCCTGTACGATTCCGGCGCACTGGATGGCGCCTTCTACTACGTGATGCCGTTTGTCGAGGGCGAGACACTGCGCGCCCGCTTGATTCGCGAGAAACTGCTTCCGATCGACGATGCGTTGCGAATCGCGTGTGAAGTCGCGGACGCGCTGGGCTACGCGCACGCGCACGGCATCGTGCATCGCGATATCAAGCCGGAGAACATCCTGCTGTCCGGAGAGCATGCGATGGTCGCCGACTTCGGGATCGGGAAGGCGATCAAGGACACTGCTGGCCCAGCTCTCACTTCCTCCGGCGTAATCGTCGGCACCCCAGCCTACGTCAGTCCGGAGCAAGGTGCGGGCGAGCTTGACGTCGACGGTCGCAGTGACCTGTACAGCCTCGGCATCGTGCTCTACGAGCTGCTCGTCGGCGAGCCGCCGTTCAGCGGACGGACACCACAGGCAGTCATCGTCGCGCGCTTTACCGAACCGGTTCCGCCGCTTCGCGCGCGACGCGACACCATTCCCGAAGCGCTGGAACGCGTGGTGCTCAAGTTGCTCGCACGCGGACGGGCAGACCGGTTCGGAACCGCCAGCGAGTTCATCGCCGCGCTCGCGGCACCGATCGCCAACGAGAGTCGATCGACGCTCCATCAGAGCGCTCAGCTCACGGCACCAAACGCCGCCACGGCAGCGCCGTCGATCGTCATCCTCCCGTTCGTCAACATGAGTGCCAATCCTGACGACGAATTTCTCTCCGACGGCATTACCGAGGAGATCATCAACGTGTTGACGCAGCTTCGCACAGTTCGCGTGGTGGCGCGGACTTCGGCGTTTGCGTTCAAGGGGAAAGCGAAAGACGTCCGCGTCATCGCGCGACGCCTCGACGTGAGCAGCGTTCTGGAGGGCAGCGTCCGACGGTGGGGGAGCCGCCTTCGCGTGGCGGCGGAGCTCATCGACGCCACCGATGGATGTCGCATCTGGGGCGAGCAATTCGATCGAGAGGCCGACGACGTATTCGCCATTCAGGATGAGCTCGCGCGCCGTATCGTGGATACTCTCGCGGTGACGCTACTCGGGGGTGCGAGTCGAGCGCTCTCGGATCCGCTCACCGCGAGTCCCCAAGCGTACGAGTCGTACCTCAAGGGCCGTCATTGCTGGCACAGACGCACCGAGCGCAACCTCCTCGAAGGAATCGCTCACTTTGAGAAGGCGATCGAACTCGACCCACGCTTCGCGCTCGCATACGCCGGCCTGGCCGACTCGTACGCGGTGCTCTGCATCTACGGCCTGCTGTCGCCCGGTGTAGGAATGCCGCACGCGCGAACCGCGGCGCTGACCGCGCTGGATCTGAGGCCATCGCTCGCCGAGGCCTTCACGACTCTCGGATGCATCAAGGCCGTGTACGACTGGAACTGGCCGGCCGCAGAGCGCGACTTCCAGCGAGCACTGATGCTGAATCCGCAGCATCCCTCTGCGCACCATCGCTACGCCATCGACTGCCTGACGCCTCAGGGACGTTTCGCCGAGGCGTCAGCGGAGCTCGATCAGGCACGAGCGCTGGATCCGCTATCACTCGTCGTCAACACGAGCATCGGCTTGCCGTCGTACTTCGGGCGGCGCTACGAGGAAGCCATCGCGGCATACCTAAAGGCGCTCGGCCTGGATCCGAGCTTCGGAATCGCGCACTACTTTCTCGGCCAGGTCTACGTGGAGAAGAAACTCTTCGCGGACGCGATTGGGGCATTCAAGAAAGCAGTTCAGCTCGTGGGCCCCAGCGCCGAGGTGAACTCGGCACTTGCGCACGCGTACGCGGTGTCGGGTGAGCGCGCGTCGGCGGAAGATGCGCTTGCGGATTTGCTCCGTGAAAGCGAGACGCGATACGTGTCTCCCTGCCTGCTCGCGCAGATTTACGTCGGACTCGACCAACCGGATCGTGCGCTCGCGTGTCTCGAGCACGCTGCCGCCGAACGTGCCGCCGATCTCATCTGGTTGGGTGTTCGACCTGTGTTCGATCCCCTCCGATCCGAGGCGCGGTTCCGCGCATTGGCTTCCCGCATCGGACTGACATAGCGGAGGTTGCGAGGTCACACACGCGCCGATGACTCTCGCCGCTGATCACGCAGAAACGAGCGGATCTCCGGTGACATCGACATGAACGTGATCGACGCATTCACGCTGCTCCCGGACTCTGCCTCCGAAACCTTGGCGTACAGAACGCCGGGAAGTTCGTCACCGCTCTCGTCGAGCACGTGCATCGAGAGATTGCTCGAGATGGGCGCCGGACCGTCAAGCCGAGCTTCTGCCTCCCTCGTCGCGAGCTTCGTCAGGCTGCCATCGAGCACTCGCCCAGCGGCCTCGCCTCCCTCCGCGATCGAATACCTCACGGGAATCGCCGTCGTCAGCGGCACGAGCGTCTCCGCCGTATCCGGAAGAGAGAGTTTGTGCGGTCGGCCGATTCCCAATGCTTCGCAGACGGTCACGGGGTGTTCGATTCCCTTGGCTCTGACCTCGAATTGTTTGCCGATTCTCAATGTACGTCCGACCTCGTGCCGCGTGCTCTCCGAGAGCAGGATCTGCCCGCCCGTCGCGTACGTCTGGATCCGCGACGTGAGATTTACGTGGCGCCCCACGACGCCGTATTTCATTCGGTCGGGTGAGCCGATGTTGCCCAGGACCACCTGGCCAGTGTGGATCCCGATACCCATTTCTATTTCCGGCAGATCATCCTGCCTGTTCTGCTCGTTGATCTCGGGTATCGCCAATTGCATGGCGATGGCGCACGCCACAGCGCGCTGCGAATCATCCTCTCGCCATACCGGGGCACCGAAGAGCACGAAGATCGCGTCGCCAATGAATTCGTCGATCGTGCCGTCGTATCGTTTTACGATCTTGACCATCGTCGCCAGATAGCGATTGAGCATGAGCACGACGCGCTCGGGCGCCAGGCGTTCCGAGAGTGAAGTGAAGCCCCGCAGATCCGCCATCATCATTGTGACCTTACGTTTTTCTCCTCCTATCTGCAGGCGGCCGGGAGACTCCAGCAGCGTCGCAACGACTTCATCCGTGAGGTAGCGGCCGAACGTCTCGCGAATGAACCGATTGCGCACCTCCAGCTGCTCGGCGACGTGCTGCAGTTGGGACTCGATGCGCTTGCGGTCGGTGATGTCCGCCCACGATCCGATGAGCTCCTTCGGCATTCCTTGCTGGTCGCGGATGACCGTGAACGTGTCCTGGATCCAGATGAAACGCCCCTCTCGATGCCGAAAGCGGTATTCGATAGCCCCTCCGCCTCGTTCGATCAGCGGACCCATGTCATTGAAGACCCGCGAAGCGTCCTCGGGGTGGAGACGCTTGGCCCAGAACTTCGCATCTTCGCGCATTTCCCACGGGGCGTACCCCATCGTCGACTTCAGATTCTCGCTGACGAAAGTGCATGCAAATGCGCCCGTCGCTTGCGTGGTGTAGATGACCGCCGGGCTCGCCGCGACGAGATTCTGCAGGTCATTCATGAGAGCCATTCGCTCCCCCAACGCCTGCTCGACCCGCTTTCGATCGGAGATGTCCGCCCACGATCCAACGATCTCCGATGGGCGCCCCGCCTCGTCGTGTACGACCTTGAACGTGTCCTGAATCCACACGTAGTGCCCATCCAAATGCCGAAAACGATACTCGATGGCCCCGCCGCCGCGTTCGATGAGGGGAGGCATTTCGTGAAATACTCTGGAGGCATCTTCTGGATGGAGACGCTTGGACCAGAACTCGGGATCCTCGAGCATCTCCCACGTCGAAAATCCCATGATCGATTCGACGTTCTCGCTCACGAACGTACACGCGTAGTTACCAGAGGCTTGATTGGTGTAGATGACCCCGGGCGTGACCGTCAGCAGGTAGCGCTGCCGCTCGCGCGCCGTCCTCAACTCGGCGGTGCGTTCCTCGATTCGCGTTTCCAGTTCATCGCGAATCTTCTGTAGCGCCTCTTCTGCTTTCTTGCGCTCACGCAGATCGGTGGTGAACGCGACCGTCCCAACCTCGCGGCCTTCCTCGTCCAGGAGAACGGAGGCCGACACCAGCACGGGGATGCGGCCGCCGTCCTTCGCAACGAGAACACTCTCGTGTCCCGACACACTGCCGCCGCGCTTTCGCATCTCACGCACGACTTCATTCGTCCCCGCCTCCCCGCCGTACAGTGTGGCGACACGGCGTCCGACGACTTCCTTGCCATTGTATCCCAGGAGCGACTCGGCACCCTCATTGAAGAGCACGATGTTTCCGTCGCGATCTGTCGTGATGATGGCGTCGGGCGAGCTTTCGATCAGGCGCGTGAGGTATCGCTTCGTCTCGTGAAGCTCCTCGTTGGCCTCGAGACTCACCTGTTCGGCGCGTTTGCGGCCGCTGATATCGGCCCACGCACCGACGAGCTCCAGTGGTTGCCCGGCGTCATCGCGGACGACCTTGAACGTGTCCTGAATCCAGAGGTAGTGTCCCGCCTGATGTCGGAACCGGTATTCGATCGTCCCTCCGCCCCGCTGTATTAGCGGAAACATCTCGTTGAAGACGCGCGACACATCGTCCGGGTGCAGCCGGTCGGGCCAGCACTTCGCGTCGGTGATCATCTCCTCTGGAGCATGGCCCATGATCGAGAAGAGGTTCTCGCTCACGAACGTGCACGCATAGTCGCCCGACGCGTGCGTGGTATAGATGATCGCGGGACTCACAGCGAGCAGGTGCTGCAATCGCTGGCGCGCGTCCTCGAGGTCTGTCTCGATCGCCTTCCGCTCGACTACAAGAGCCTCGAGAGAGCCGACCCGTTGGCGCAAGGCGGCGAGCTCGTCGAGGAGTTGCTCCCTCGTCCTCTCCCCGTCGTGCAGAAGCGCAAGCGTCGCGTCCGCACCGCCATGCTCGCTTGTGCTCGTCGAACTGCGATTGCCTGAAACGTTCATGAGTGCAGCCCTCCGAACCAGGCGCCTGCTGCGGCCAGGCTCCGGATCTCGTTCAGCACCAGTTCGTCATCGCATGGTCGCTAGAGCCCTCGCGCGGGCTCAGAGCCAGCTGCGCATCCGCGGGGATGACGACGGTCGTAAGGACCACCATATATGGTTCCTCTCGCGGCGGTGTCAACGTCCAGCCCGCTTATACACTCGTACAGCCACGCTTCCGGAGTCTTGCGGCGTCGTCGAGGCGAGCGCGATGCGAAAACGTTAACGATCGATTCATGACGCCTTAACGCGCTCGTAAGGAGTGCGATAACATCGACTCATAGGTTGGATCCCAGGGATGGTGCAGCAGCTCGTGTCTTTCGCCCTGGGAGACTTTGCGCATGTTCATCAATCTGCTCGAGTCGAAGCTCCGGTCGCGGAAGTCGTTTGGACACACGGCGATCAGCGTTGCGCTGCACGCCGCGGCGATCACGATGGCGGTGTACGCAACGGCGAATGCTGGTGACGTCATCAAGGCGACCGCCGAGACCCCCATACCGATCTATCCTCCCAAACCCGCGAAGCCAGCGCGGACGCAGCCGCCCGTTTCGCATCCGCGCACATCGGAAACGCCTGCCGCGCCGCGCGGACCGGTGATCGATCCGCCCATCACGGTACCCGATAAGCTTCCACCCATCGATCCATCGAGTAGTCTGTCGCCTCCCGAGAACCTGTTCTCGATTGTCCGAGGCGGGAACGATTCGGGAGAGGGGGCAAGTGGATCGGCAATCGACGCAGGCGAGCCGTGGCTCGAATCGCAAGTCGAGAAACCCGCGCTCCCGCGCAGCGGCAATCCGAATCCAACATACCCGTCGACGCTCGAGAGCTTGCGCGTCGAGGGCACCGTGCTCGCACAGTTCGTCGTCGACACGCTCGGGCGCGCAGACATTCGCACGTTCGAGGTCCTCGTGTCGACGAACGAGTTGTTCTCCGCTTCCCTACGTGCGGTGCTCGCACGGTGGCGCTTCTACCCGGCAGAGGCGGGCGGCCACAAGGTGAAGCAGATCGTGCAGCTACCTCTGAAGTTCGTTGCCCCTCGTCGTTGAGACAGGCTGGAACTCATCCATCAGTAGAGCTCGAACGCGTGCAACCAACTGATCCGCTCGACCAGCGGACGCGACCAATTGGGTCGGGCACGATGTGTGAATAAATGCTAATACGGCCTTCATGATTTCTTAATGTGGGCTGCATCCCATCGATAATCGCGCGACGTAGGTTCAGTTCCAGGTCTGTCACAGTGCTCGTGTATTCACTCCAGATGCCAGGCGCATGTTCAACAACCTGATCGAGTCGAAGCCGCA
>DAIUFP010000057.1:8173-9921 GCA_036844565.1 Gemmatimonadaceae bacterium
TATTCACTCCAGATGCCAGGCGCATGTTCAACAACCTGATCGAGTCGAAGCCGCAAAAGAAGGGTGGTTTTGGCGGGACTTTCGTCAGCGTCGCGTTGCACGCGATCGTGATCACGCTCGCGGTCTACGTCACCGCGCACGCTGGCCAAAAGGTCATCGAGAAGAACCGGCAGGAAGACGTCGTATTCGCGAAGCCGCCCGAGCCGAAGCCGCCACCGCCGGATGAGCCGAAGCCGCCACCGCCGGACGTGGTTGCTGCACCGCCGCCGCCCAAAGGTTTCCAGGTGCTCACCGCACCGATCAACATCCCGGACAAGATTCCGGATGTCGATCTGTCGAAGGCCGTGACGGACGAAAAGGATTTCTCGGGAAAGGGCGTTGCCGGTGGAAAGGCGAACGGAGTCGTCGGCGGGGTCGCGCAAACCGATCAGCCGTACTTCGAGTTCCAGGTGGAGAAGCCAGCCCTGCCGCGCGAGGGCAACCCGAATCCGAAGTATCCGTCGATGCTGGAGAGCTCCCGCGTTGAAGGAGAGGTGCTCGCGCAGTTCGTCGTCGACACGATGGGCAAGGCGGACATGAGCACGTACAAGGTTCTGCAGGCCAGCAACGATCTGTTCGCGTCGTCGCTCAAGTCGACGCTGCCGCAGTGGCGCTTCTATCCTGCCGAGGCGGGCGGGCACAAGGTGAAGCAGATCGTGCAGCTGCCGTTGAAGTTCGTCGCACCCAACCATTGAGCTGACCACAGCATTTTCACTTTTCGTCTTTTCATTTCGGAGAAGGTCAAATGAGCATTTCGTTACTTGCGCTCTTTCAATCGATGGGCGGCTTCGCGAAGGGAATCGTGTTCGCGCTCGGAATCATGTCGATCTATTCGCTCACCGTGATGGTCGGCAAGTGGTGGACGCTGCGTAAGGCGCAGGCCGAGACGCGCAAGTTCGCGCCGGAGTTCTCGCAGTTCCTCGAAGAGGACAACCTCAACGAGGCGATCCGTCTGGCCGAGAGCTACAAGAAGTCCCACGTCGCCCGCGTGCTCGGTGGCGCGCTCGGCGAAGTGAAGCCGCTGCTGCAGGATGGCTCCGTCACCGTCGCCGACATCAACTCGGCAGAGCGTGCCGTCGAGCGCAACATGATGATCATTCTCTCCGAGCTGAAGCGCGGCCTCGCGGTGCTGGCGACGGTCGGTGCCACGGCGCCGTTCGTAGGTCTTCTCGGCACGACGATGGGCATCGTGAACGCGTTCACGGGTATGGCGCAGTCGGGCGCGGGCGGAATGGGCGCGATCTCGGCCGGTGTCGCCGAGGCGCTGATCACGACGGCGTTCGGTCTGCTCGTCGCGATTCCGGCGGTGTGGGCGTTCAACTACTTCACCACGAAGATCGACAATCTCTCCGTCGAGATGACGTACACCTCGAAGGAAATGATCGACTATCTGATCAAGGGCGTTGCTGGTGAGTTCGGCCGTTCGCGCTTTACCCGTGAGTTCAACACCACGGGCGGCTCGGGCCCCATCTCGCAGTAGACGCGGCCACTCAGAGGAGATAGCTCATGGCCATGTCAAGCGCGGGGGCAGGCGGCGGTGTCGCGTCGTCCCCGAACGTCACTCCGATGATCGACGTCATGCTCGTGCTCCTGATCATTTTCATGATCGTGACGCCGCTCATCAACGCCGGCTTTCAGGCGCAGCCGCCGGTGGGAATCAATCTCAAGTCGCACCCTGAGGACAACGAAGATCAGGTGCTCGGGATCGA
>DAIUFP010000058.1:0-9885 GCA_036844565.1 Gemmatimonadaceae bacterium
CCGGCGGTCGGATCTTCAGCGCCGATGCCAGCGGCTACGCCGATTCCGGCCCAGCCTCCGATACCGGAGAGGATCGCTACGTACTGCTTGCCATCAGGACCGACATAGGTCATCGGGTTGCCGATGATTCCGGACGGCGTCTTGAACTGCCAGAGCACCGTGCCCGTGTTTGCATCGGCCGCCTTCAGCCAGCCTTCCATCGTGCCGTAGAAAACGAGTCCGCCGCCGGTGGTCATTGCACCACCGTACGCCGCCAGGTTCTCCTTGATGCTCCACTTGATCGCGCCGGCCATCGGATCCCAGGCGATGAAAGCACCGCGGTTTCCACCGGGGCCCGGGAACATCCGAACGATCGCACCGACGTACGGCTGGCCCGCGGCATACTTCACCTCGACGCCCTCGTAGTCCATGCAGATGTTGTTGGTCGGAACGTAGAACAGGCCGGTCTTCGGCGAGTACGCCGACGGCTGTTGATCCTTGAAGCCAATGGCGGCCGGGCAGATTCCCTCGGTGTTGCCCTTGGCGGTCGTGCGCTTGGTGGGATCTTCCACCGGACGACCCGTGGTCATGTCGATGCTCTTGGCCCAGTTCGTCGGGCCGTACGGCTTCGCAGTGACCAGCTTGCCCGTGGTGCGATCGAGCGTGTAGCCGAAGCCGTTACGATCGAAGTGCGCGAGCAGCTTCTGGCTTCCCTTGTCGAACAGCACGTTCTCGTTGACGCCATCATAGTCCCATGCATCGTGCGGCGTCATCTGATAGACCCACTTCACTTCACCCGTCTTCGGGTTCTGTGCCCACAGCGACATCGACCACTTGTTGTCGCCGGGACGTTGATCGGGGTTCCACGAGCCCGGGTTTCCGGAGCCGTGGTAGAAGAGGTTCAGCGCGGGATCGTAGGAGTACCAGCCCCACGTCGTGCCGCCGCCACGCTGCCATTCGTCACCCTGCCACGTCGAAACGCCGAGGTCCTTGCCCTGCGCGGACGCATAGGGGGACTTGAGCGTGTTCTCCGTGATGCCGACGTCCTTGTCGGGGCCGGTGCTGTAGGTGCGCCAGGTCTCCTTTCCGTCCGCCATGCTGAAGGCCGTAATGCGGCCGCGCACGCCGAACTCACCACCGGAGATTCCGGTCAGAACCATGTCGTCGACTACCAGCGGGGCGTTCGTCATCGTCTCGCCCTTCTTGAAGTCAGCGCTCTTGCTTCTCCACGCCTGCTTGCCCGTCTTCGCATCGAGAGCGAGTACATCGCCCGCGAGCAGCTCGATGACGAGGCGGTTGGTCTTCGGATCGAACGCAAGACCGCGATTCACGACGTCGCAACAAGCGATCGCGATCGCGTCAGTCGACTGCTCCGGCGTGAACTGCCAGAGTTGCGGTGCACCCGGCTTCGTGAGATCGAGCGCGTACACCTTGTTCGGAAACGAGCTGTGGAGATACATCGTGCTGCCGACGACGAGCGGGTTGCCCTCGTGTCCGCGCAGCGTGCCCGTGGACATCGTCCACGCCACATGCAGGTTCTTGACATTCGCCGTCGAGATCTGATCGAGTGGGCTGTAGCGCTGAAGATCGTACGTCCGCCCGGTCATGACCCACTGGTTTGCATTCTTGGACATCGTCTGCAGATCCTGCGCGTTGACGCTTGCGGCGCCCACGGCGAGACCGGCCACGACTGCCCAAGAAGTGAAACGTGTGACACGGTTCATAAATGCTGCCTCTTGAGAAATGAAGAGTGAGGATGGAGCGTTACAACGGGGATACTCATGTACGACACTGCAGCGCGAGCGGATTCGTGCTGGACGATTTCGTGCGCGGGGGACTTCGTTCGCTAATACCCATATGACATCCGGCCCCCTCAACCGTATAGGAAACGGGAAGCATCGAACCAGGGTGCTCCCAATCCATCCGGACAGGGAGAAGAAAGTGCACCCTATTGCGCCGCGTGTCAAGCTGGCCACCCACAGAGAGATGCGACACCCAAGCGCCCGGCGCCAGAGGGGGTGAGACTGCGCACAGAGCGCCCAGACCCCGCCCTTCCCGCCGTGTCCGCCTCGCCTTGGCTCAGAAAAGGGTACTCTCTATAGTGGGAAGCGCTAGACGGGCGTGTGGGGCGTTCGGGGCTCGCTGCTGGTGCACCCCGCCGCGCAGCTTCACGACTGTCTCCGATTGCCCAGAGCGCATCTTCTCCCGTCCAGCCATTCGCGCTGTCGCAGGGAGACGTTCCATGCTCTCGTGATGATGACTCTGCTTGATTCGAAGTCATTTTCGTCGGGGGCGCATCACGCTCGAACGATGCACAACGGGCGGCCTCCCCGAAGGGAGGCCGCCCGCGTGCGAAACAGTGGACCGGTGAAGCCTAGAAGAACAGCATCATGCCGATGGCGCCCTGGTTCGACGTCGCTTCGGCACCAGTATGCGACTTCGCCTTCGAGTACGTGTACTCGGCGACCCAGCGGAGCGACTTCGTCCACAGGTACGTCACCGAGCCGACGATCGACGAATTCTTTTGAAGAAACGGCGCGTTATCCACGTCGAAGATATTATCGTCGTCGGACGACTGCCTCAGGTCGTTCTCGCCATAGCTGGCTCCGAACTTCCACTGCGAGCCAACCGGCTGGAACTCGGCCTGGCCGATGAAGCCGTACGAGGTACGGAACTCACCAGCGCCATCGACTTCATTGCCCGAATCAAACATCAGAACCGAACCGATGCCCTTTCCGTAGAAGCCGGAACCGACGAGCGAAAGACCGCTGAAGTCGGCACGAACGCCACCGGCGCCGCCGTACGACTCCTTCGAGGTCTGCTCTCCATCCACGAATTCACCCGTCTCGGACTGCACGTGCTGCCATTCACCGCTGACGAACACCATGACCTTGTCAGCGCCCTTGGGGGCTTCCGCCGTGGTCGCGCCGAAGTGACCAGTCCACGTCAGCTCGGTCTCGACGCGTGGGATCTTGATGACGTCGTACACTCCGATCGTACTCGGATCGAATAGACCGATCGAGATCTGCGCGGGGCTGCTCGACGGGCTGCTGTACGTCATCTGCGCGACAAAGTTCGGATAGACATAACCGAAGCCGATGCGACCAAGCGTGGTACCGCCGCCGCCGGGCGCAGCACCGCCGCCACTTGAACCGACGCCGAACAGCGTCATGTCGTTCAGGATGTTGTTGCGCTGATACAGACCAATCTCACGACCGGCGAGGACCTGTCCCCATGTGCCGCCAGCCGTCAGGTACACCTGACGCATGTCGATCTGCGCACCGAACTGATCGTGCACACCGCCGACGTTGTTGATCTGCGGAGCAAAGCCGAAGTGAACGCCGAGATCGACGCCGCCTTCCTTGCCCTTCGCTTCGAACGTCGCGAAGGCCGGGAGCAGACCCGTGCGAATGCGCGAGATCTTTTCCGTTTCGGATACCGGTACGAGCGAGCCCGCAAAGCCGCAGCTTGCGGATCCATCACTGCACTTCGGACTCGTGTAGACGAGGAACGCATTCACGTTACCCGAAAACGAAAACGCCCAGCCATTGCTCATCTGCATGGTGAGCCCCTGCGCATTGGCAGTCCCCGCCGCCATCGCAAGAGCACATGTGACGATTGCAATTCTTTTCATGCTTGCTTCTCCAAGACTAGTGAAAAACGAGAGACAAGGACCGCGAAATAGCTCGAGCGCCAACGAATCCTTTGATCTCGAAGAGATCGGGACAACACCATCATACGTGTTTTCATCATCCGAGTTTCTGATGCCACCTCCGCGTGAACGGGAGTGCTCAGCCTGCGTCACGAATCAATGTGAGCGTAGCTGAGCGTTGGTTCTGGCCATCACATCGACGATTGGAACGCTCAAATGGTTTTCCCACCAGTAGTAGTCGTCGATTTGAGAGGCATAAACGGACACTGAATACGGAAATGGAAGAAGCTTTGCTGCACGCATCGCATCGATCGTCTTGCTCGGCGTCGTATCCACACTCGCTTCCGCCGTGCTGCCGCGCGACGCCGCCGCACCTGCGATGAAGCCCGCGACGTACGCGTCCTTCTCCTTCGGGCCGTACCCCTGCCAGTCACGTCCCGCGAGCTGCGCCGGTCCCTGATCCCGCGTCGCGTGTGCCGCTCCACTCCCCAGCAAAAGCCCGAGCCCCATCGTTCCTAACGCCCACAGTCGTCCGTGACTACCCACCATATCCTCCACGCAAGACACGCCGGGCGGGCCACAGGCTCGTCCGGCGCATCGCGACTATTGCCCCTTCTTCGTCGCCCGCGCACCACCGGGAAGTGCAAACACCATCACCGCATCGCCCAGCGGATAGCCCAGTTGGTAGTTGCCACCGCACGCAACAGCGATGTACTGCTTGCCATCAACCGAGTAGCTCACCGGTGGTGCATTGCATCCGGCGCCACCCTGGAAGGTCCACAGCGTCTTGCCGGTGCGCGCATCGTAGGCGTTGAAGTGGCCGTTCCCCTCGCCCGTGAAGACGAGATTCCCCGCCGTCGCCAGCGCCCCACCGATCATCGGCTGATCCGTCTTCACCTGCCACGCGCGCTTGCCGGTGTTCAGATCGATCGCCGTGAACGTACCCGATTGCTTCTCGCCCGGCACGGCTTTGAACGCCGAGCCAAGCCAGAGCTTGCCCTTCTCGAGCGGCGCCGAGTGCGTGATATAGTTCATCGGCTGCTCGAGACCGAGCACGTACATGTAGCCGAGCGTCGGATTCACCGCCGGCGGCGACCATTCCGATCCTCCGTTCGCGCCCGGCAGCATGCGCGCACCGTCGGCCGTTGGTTGCGAGAAGTAGTTCTCATGCTTGTTGAACTCATCCGACTTGCGAATCAGCTTGCCCGTCTCCGCATCGAGCACGTAGACAAACGCCGTCTTGCCAGCCTCCACTACCGCCGTCTTGCCGTTCTTCAGCTTGACGATGACCGCGGGGCTCGTGGCATCGAAGTCCCATACGTCGTGCGGTACTTCCTGGTAGTGCCACTTGTACTCGCCCGTGCGCGCGTCGATTGCGACGACCGATTCCGTGTACAGGTTGTCGCCGGGACGCACCGTGCCATCGAGATCGGGCGACGGGTTGCCGACCGAGAAGAAAATGTTGTGCGAGGTCGGGTCGTACGCGGGCGTCATCCACACCGAGCCGCCGCCGCGCTTCCACGCGTCGCCGTACTGTGCCATCGCCGTCTTCTCCGCGGAGATGTTACGCTTGAGGTCTTCGCCTTCGCCCGTCTTCTCGGTGAAGTTCCCTTCCCATCCCTTGTCCGGCAACGTGTAGAACGTCCACATCGGCTTGCCGTCGTCCTTGTTGAACGCGCGCACGAAGCCGCGAATTCCATATTCGGCGCCGGAGCTTCCGACGATCACTTCGTTGTCGACGATCAGCGGCGCGATGGTCAGGCTGTAGCCAGCCTCGGGATCCGCGACTTCCACATCCCATTTGACCGCGCCTGTTTTCGAATCGAGCGCCACGAGTCGGGCATCGAGCGTGCCCATGTACACCGTGCCACCCGAGATCGCGACGCCCCGATTGTTCGGGCCGCAGCAGTAGATCGGCGCGGTGATGCTCGGCTTGTGCTCGTACCGCCAGATCTGCTGGCCTGTGCGTGCATTCACCGCGATGGCTGTGTTGTACGGCGTCGTCACGTACATCACACCGTCGACGACCGTCGGGCTGTTTTCGAACGATCCGAGGCGCGAAATGCCCGTTTGGAACATCCACGACATCCGCAGCGAGCCGACGTTCGCGGCAGTGATCTGCGCGAGTGGCGAGTACCGCTGGTTCGTGTAGTCGTGACCGTAGATCGCCCAGTTCTTTCCGTCCGCGCGTGCGTTCTTGAGCATGTCGTCAGTGACGTTCGTGAACGTCGGCTCACGCAACGCGGCCTTCTTCGTATTCGTCTCTACCTGCTCCTGTGCGCTCAGCGAGGTCGCGAGCGCCAGCCCACCGACGACGAGAGCTACAGTACGAGTCATGCGCATTCAAAGACCTCCGGAAGACACGTGGGGGGAATTTCTCCCATCCTGCAACGATCCAACACGAAGCAGCTACGCGATCTGGGAATGGTCGCCGGATTGCCGGCGCACTCGAATCATTTCCCTGCGGACAGGAAGCGAGGTGCGAGCGGAACGTCGGAAGGGGATGCCGCGGGAAGGATGGCGATGACGTCTAGCGTCGCAAGCGAGCGCACGGTAGCGCGGCTCGAGCGCGACCAGCAGTTTCTTTCGATTCTCGCCAACCGAACATCGGAAATCGGTCGAGTCTTCGGGAACAGCTACGTCATGAGGCATGGTAGCTACCCGCGTTGAGAACGCCATACTGATGATTGGGCTCGTCTTTCCATCCCGGGCCCTTTCGTATCACACGTTAACGTAACGTGACAGTTCGCGGCTCCAATGTGACAGTATCATTGGCTTTAGCGCAAGAGGGATCCCGCGCCGATGCCAGTAGAAAGACTAATATGACCCCCTTTTTCGAAAGTCGGAGCCGCGCTAGTGCGCTCCGACTACCAGCGCATACGGTGCCTTGATCGACTCCGCGAGTACATAGCGCAGCTGTTGCCCCGGCCGCGTTGAGATCGGGCTCGTTCGGGTAGGAGAGAGCAGCGGAATCATATGTAGTCGGCGAGCCAGGATCGCGAGCCGAAGCATGTGGAAGGGATCACTTACTAGAATTACCGCTGGGTACGCCTCCTCTCCCAGGACTCGCCGAACTGCCAGCATCGATTGGCTTGTCGTCAGCCCTTCTATATCCATGGCAATGGACTCCGCCGGTACCCCGTGCTGCACGAGATAGTGCATCCCCACCGCGGCCTCGCTCGTCGTGTCGCCGATCCCGCGACCCCCCGTCACGATCATCCGCGGCGCCAGGCCACGCGCCCAGAGTGCCGCGGCGTGATCGAGCCGCGCTTTCAAGACGGGAGAAGGGTGCCCTTCATATTGCGCGGCGCCGAGTACGACGATGGCGTCGGCGCGCCGCGCTTCCTCTCGCCGCCCGGAATCCACGATGGCAACGACGAAGGACATCCAGATCGCCAGAACGGTCACGACAACGGCGACGAGCAGCCGCGCAAAAAGCGAGCGGGGCTCGCTCACGTCGGTGCGCGAGATCGTGACTCGCTACTCAGTGAGACTCAAGAGCGAGAGCCAGAACACATCGAATGCTGCGCGCGCATTTTTCTCCCGGTCGATTCCGATGGCGATCGCCAGTCCGTCGATGAACGCCACCACGACTTCGGCCAGGAGCGGAGCAGGGATTCGTGGTCGGAGCCCAAGCAGGGAGAACAGGTGCTCGATCGACGCCGACGCGGCATCACGCCTCGCGATTGCGGATTCCCGGATCGCGTTCTGCACGAGCGGGCCACGCCATTCGGCGAGCTCGAGGAGCACGCGGATTTGTCCCCGCTCGAGCTCAGATTCCAGCCAGTTCCACAGGTCGTCGATCGCATGACGCGGAACGGACTCCGCGAGCGCCGCACGCTCCCGGGCCACGAGGTGACGGGTCATCCACTCCACCATCCGGGCGAGAAGCGTTTCCTTATCATGGAAGTGATAATGAATGAGCCCCTTGCTGACCCCCGCCTCCTCGGACACCTCGTGCATCGTCAGCGCCGCGGCGCCGGACGTCACGATACTGCGAATCGCGGCGCGCAGGATTCGCTCTGCCGCGTCGGCGCGCGGGCGCGGAGCGGTCGCGGCGCGCTCCGTCACTTCTCTTTGCGAGACGCCGGTAATGCGCGCTGAAACACCACCGTCATTCGCGCACCATCCTGCGACAGAAGCGCGGGCTCCCATCCACCGCGACTGCGCTCGTTCAACAGGTCCGTCAGCGCATCCTCATCATCGTGCGCGCGACGGGACAGCTTCAGCACGACCGCCTGGTATTCTTTCATGATTGCGAAGTTAGTACCTTCAGCCGCATGCTGACCACCCCTCTGCTTGCCAACCTGTCGGTGACCGGGCATCCCCTGGTGCAGCATAAGCTGTCGATTCTCCGAGATCGCGCAACACCGACCAAGATTTTCAAGGAGCTCGTCGAGGAGATCGCCATGTTGATGGCGTATGAGGCCACCAGCGACCTGTCACTCGAGCCGGTCTCCGTCGACACACCGCTCGAGCGAATGACGGCTCAGCGCGTGAGCGGGAAGAAGCTGACGCTCGTGCCGATCCTTCGTGCCGGACTTGGCATGGTCGACGGCGTTTTGCGACTCGTTCCGTCGGCGCGTGTAGGCCATATCGGGCTCTACCGCGACCATCAGACGCTGGAGCCCGTTGATTACTACTTCCGCGTGCCGGGGGATGCGGCCGAGCGACAGTTTTTAGTGCTCGATCCGATGCTCGCGACTGGCGGGAGTGCGGTAGCCGCGGTTGCGTCGCTCAAGCGCGCCGGGGCGACGCGCATTCGGTTTCTCTGTCTGGTGGCAGCGCCGGTTGGAGTGCAGCGCATGCTCGCTGCACATCCCGATGTGCGGATCTACGCGGCCGCACTCGATCGCGAGCTCAACGCCCTGGGATATATCTTGCCAGGGCTCGGCGATGCGGGCGACCGAATCTTCGGTACGCGCCCCGATGCCTGACTAGGCTAGCCGAACCACTCGCGAGGACAATCGCGCTGCTGGTCGGCGGCCGCAATCAGCCACTCCTGCGCATCGACGTCGAGCACTTCGTCCGACACGCGATCGAACCACTGTGCCGCGATACTTGTCTCCCCGATGCGCCGCCACAGCTCGCCCACGAGATACGTGAGAACGGCGCGCTCATCTCGCTCCACCCCATCATACGTTTCGAGCGCGCGCTCGAACATCCGGGCCGACTGCCGACGGAAGAATCGCTCGGCCTCCGTGTCTCCCTCATCGACGCAGCACCACGCGGCGCGCAGCATGAGATCGGCGACGCGACGCGGCTCGGCACCCTGCCACAACGCGACCTTCGCCGCGAACTCGTATTTCTCGGAGCCCGTCAGCGCGCCTTCGCTTAGCCTGGGCGCGAGCTCATCCCACACGTGTTCCTTGAGCATCGGGCTCACATCTGCTTCTTCGCCAAAATCCCTTTCACTGCCGGCGTAGCCACACCGCGAGCACAGATGTATTAGATAGGGAAGCGGCTGCGCTCCCGCAGCGCGTTCATGAAAGTCTGTTCGCTTTCCACCGAACGAATTCGTCGACAGTACCGCTTGCGAATCGAAGCAGTGATGACAGATTGGGCACGTCAGTTCGATGTGTTTCAACGTAGTCATGCTTGGCTCCGGCACATTCATGTGGATGACAGAGGGAAATAGCGTGCCAGAACTTTGAATCACCCTTGTTGTGCTTTAAGGCCGACACTATCTTGCCCCGTCCGCCGGATGGAATTCGCGCCATTCTCACGCGCACCCGGTCTGAATGCTGATAAATCTGATTCCTGATTTTTTTGCACTGCTCGACAGCTCAGACCCAGTCGCCGCGTACCGGCGCTACTACTCTTCCCACCTCCGCATTCTCGAGCCTTACTGGCGCAACTACGTTCTCGACCCCGATACCTCGCACTTTGACGACGTAGCTCGGGCTGTTGTGCGGGCCGATCGGCATGATCTACGCGCCATGTTGGAACGAACAGATGTAGTTTCGCTGGTGCGAGAGACCGAATACCGTTGCGGTACTCTGCTCGAGCTCGATTCGGACATCGATGTGGTGCTCATGGTTGGCGTCGGCGCCGCGAATGCGGGCGAGCTCGTTGCCGACGGGCGCGGAATGGCCTTCGTGTGTCTCGAGCATTTCACTGGTGTGGCAAACCCTGATACACAGGGGCTCGGACTCGACCCCGCTCTAATCTCGCTCTGGCTCGCGCACGAGATCGCGCATGCGGTGCGCTATACGTCGCCTTCAAGCCGCAGCGCGTTGCGCGAACTCATCACT
>DAIUFP010000059.1:0-9884 GCA_036844565.1 Gemmatimonadaceae bacterium
CACTCTAGTACTGAGGCACCACCTGAATTTCAACTAGACCCGGGACTTACCCGCCGCGCAGCGGCCAGCGGGTCAGACTGTCCGACTGTCAGACCCCCAGCGGCTATTTTCATATGTCATGAGCCTCGTCGACGTCGCCCTTGCGCTGCCGCTATTCCGCACCTTCACCTACAGCGTGCCCTCCGGCCTCGCTGGCAGCGTCACACCGGGCTCGCGCGTCGTCGTTCCCTTCCGTAACAAGAACCGGCTCGGCGTCGTCATCGGCACCGCCGAGCCGCGCGAGGGGATGAAGGTCAAGGACATCATCGCCGCGCCCGACGACGCCCCCATCATGGACGAGCCCATGCTCGCCCTCTGCCGCTGGATCGCCGACTACTACGTCGTGCCGCTCGGCGTCGCGCTCAGGACCGCACTCCCGGCCGCGCTCACCGGCGCCGACGTGCCCGTGCCGCCACGCAAGCGTCGGCGCGTGGCGGAGATCACCACGGAGCTGACGTCGCTCCTCCAGCGCGACGAGATGTTCGCGCGCGCACCCCAACAACGAGCGCTCTACGAGCTGCTCGAGGCACTCGGTGGTCGAGCGGCGGTGGATCTGCTGAACGAGAAGCTCGACTTCTCACAGTCGGTGCTCAAGGGTCTCGTCACGCGCGGGCTCGTATCGCTCGCCTACGAAACCGTCGACCGCGATCCATTCCTCACGCGTGCGCAACGCGCGCCGGACACCCATGTGCCGACCGAGCCGCAGCGTCATGCGATCGAGCGACTGACGCACGCGTCGCCCGGGCACGTCGCGCTGCTGCATGGCGTCACGGGCAGCGGAAAGACGCTCGTCTATCTCGAGCTCCTCCGCCGAGTGGTGATCGAGGAAGGGAAGACGGCGATTGTGCTCGTTCCGGAAATTGCGCTCACCCCGCAGACCGTCGACCGATTTCGCGCCGTGTTCGGCGATCGCATTGCGGTGCTGCACAGCGCGCTCTCCGACGGCGAGCGGTACGACGCGTGGTTGGCGTTGCGTCGAGGCGAGAAGCGCATCGCCGTCGGCGCACGATCGGCGATCTTCGCGCCGCTCCGCGACCTCGGTGCCATCATCGTGGACGAGGAGCACGAGTCGAGCTACAAGCAGGGTGAGGCGCCGAGGTATCATGCGCGCGAAGTGGCCATCGTGCGGGCGCGCGCGGAGGGTGCCGTCGTCGTGCTGGGGAGTGCGACGCCGAGTCTCGAGAGCTGGTCGAATGCGCAGTCGGGGAAGTACGAGCTGTTGACGCTTCCCGACCGCGCAGGCGGCGCGTCGCTACCGCGCGTGCATGTCGTGGACCTTCGGCAGGACAAGCCGAAGCCCAAGCCTGGCGACGCGCCCGAAGCCGATGCCGCGTTCGCGATGGCTGTCAGCAAGCCACTCGAGATCGCGCTCCGCGATCGACTCACGAAAGGTGAGCAGAGCATCCTGTTGCTCAACCGTCGCGGCTACTCGGCCTTCATGCAGTGCCACACCTGCGGCGACGTCGCCGTCTGTCCGAACTGCAGCATCAGCCTGACGTATCACCGCACGCCAGAGCGGCTCGTGTGTCACTACTGCCAGCACAGCGAGCCGATGCACATGAGCTGCACGCGATGCGGCGGCCTGCGCATTCGTGAACGCGGGCTCGGCACGCAGCAGGTCGAGCGGTTGCTGAGCGAGCACTATCCGAATGCGCGCATCGCTCGGATGGACGTCGACACCACGAGCGGAAAATGGGCGCACACCGAGATCCTCGATCGCGTCGGCGCCGGCGAGGTCGACATCCTGCTCGGCACGCAGATGATCGCGAAGGGGCTCGACTTCGCGAATGTCACGCTCGTCGGTGTCATCGACGCGGATGTCGGCATCAACCTGCCGGACTTTCGCGCGAGCGAACGCTGTTTTCAGCTGCTTAGCCAGGTAGCGGGGCGCGCGGGACGTGGACCGAAGGGCGGCGAGGTCTTCATCCAGACGCGGTCGCCGACACACCACGCGGTGAAGTGTGCGGTGACACACGATTATCACAGCTTCGTCGCGGAGGAGCTGGCGGGACGGAAGCATCCGGTGTACCCGCCGTACGTGCGCATCGCGAACGTGGTGCTGAGCGGCATGCAGGAGGACGCCACCGCGCGTCTCGCCACACGCGCAACCGCATGGTTGCACAAGCTGCTGGCGGCCAGGCCGGCTCTCGGTGTGACGGTGATCGGCCCTGCGCCATGTCCCGTGGAGCGCGTAAAGAACCGCTGGCGCTGGCACGTGCTCATCAAGGCCGATCGACCGCAGGATCTCGGTCGGGTCAGCCGGTATCTCGTCGAGCGCTTCGAGGTACCGAAGCAGTTCGGGCTTCGCATGACGCTCGACCGGGATCCCGTAGCGTTGCTCTGAAAGGCAGTTTTGACCGCAGAGGCAAAACCAATCTTACCGCAGAGGGCGCAGAGGATAAAAAGCCGCAGAGGACGCAGAGGACATCATGCCTGAGAGGCGCAGGGAACTGCTTTGCCAAAGTAGAAAAGTTGTTTCTCTGCGCCCTCTACGGCTGTTTCGGTTCTCTGCGCCCTCTGCGGTAAGATCGCTTTAGAACCCCGGCCCCTTGGTTCTCAGACGCACACGCATCAGGGTGTGGTTCGCAGTCATGTAGAGAGTCGACCCATCGTCACCGAACGCGCAGTTTGCCGTGGTCTCGCCGGTGACGATGGTGCCGAGGTGTTTGCCTTGCGGGGAGAAGACGAGGATGCCACCCGGACCAGAGGCGAACACATTGCCCGCCGCGTCCACCTTCATTCCGTCCGGCAGCCCCTGCCGACCCGCGCGAGCAAGGGCCGAGGCATCGAAGAACACGCGGCCTCGTGTAATTGTGCCGTCCGTCTGAAGGTCATACGCCATCCAGATCGGCCGCGCCGGGTCCGAAACGGAGACATAGAGCGTCCGCTCATCCGGAGACAGCGCGATGCCATTCGGGAACGTCAGCTCGCGCGTGAGCAGCGTGAGCGCACCGGCACGCGAGAGCCGATAGACCCCGTTGAAGTCGAGTTCCTTCGCGGGATCGGCATTCAGCTTCCACAGTCCATAGGGCGGATCGGTGAAGAAGAGGTCGCCGGCGCGACTGAACACGACGTCGTTCGGGCTGTTGAGCCGCTTGCCATTGTAGCGGTCGGCGAGCGTGGTCTTCGTGAACTTCACGCTATCCACGCGTGACACCTGGCGATTGCCGTGATCGGCCATCACCAACTCCCCGTTCGCATCGAACGTGAGGCCGTTGCTGCCCAGCTCGCGTCCGAACGGCGTGGCACCGCTGAAGCCGGCCGGCCGCATGTAGACGCTCACGCCCTGCCCCTCCTTCCACTTGTGGATGGCGTTCCGCGGAATGTCGCTGAACAGGAGGTACCCGCCCGCCTTGTTCCAGACCGGCCCCTCCGTCCAATCGAAGCCTTCCGCGAGCAGCTCGATCTTCGCGTCCGAGGCGATGAGGGCGTCCAGCGCGGGGTCGAGGCGCTCGATCGAGCGGAGCGGAGTCTGAGCAGACACACTATTCGGTGGTGAGAGGACGGCGCTGATCGCGAGGCCCAGCGGCATACACGCGCGGATCGTGGAGACGACGAGCTTCATGAGCAGCCTTCCGCAAGGGGAGTCCGGCGCCGACGCACGACAATTATCACACCTGGCACGCTCATGTCCACCTCCGGGACAAACGCTCGACTGCGCTTGTATGCCCATGCCGCGCCAATGATCTTTCACGAGTGACTTCCTTCCCTCGCCCCGACTTCACCGCAGAGACATTCGCGCGCTTCCCGAATGCCTCGTTCACGCCCGCTCCCGCCGACGGCGTGCTCCCCGAAGCCTTCTTCTCCACCACGAACCTCCCGACCTACGTTCGCGTGGACGGCACGTGGCGCATGCCGCGCGAGCCGCGCATGGATGGCGTGCTGGTGACCGATGCCGCGGGCGAGCTCTGGGTACGTGAGCCCCGCCGCGTGTATGCAGGACAGCCCGTGGCGACCGGTGCCGCCGAAGATGGCAGCGAAGGCATCTACGTCGACGTCGCCGGATTCCTCGGCGACGAAGAGGGCGGCGAGTTCAAGTTCATGGCGAGCGAAGTCTCGCGCGAGAAGCCGATCGACTACGCGCTGATGGCGCGCATCCTCATCGACGAACGCGACCGCGGCGGATACCCGGTTTGGGTCACGGGACCGGCGCTCGTCCATTCGCGCGCGCGCAACGACATGGTGTGGTTCATCCAGAATGGCTTCGTCGGCGCACTGCTCGCCGGCAACGCAGTCGCCGTCCACGACATCGAGGCCTCGATCTTCGGCACGACGCTCGGCATGACGGGGCAGGGCGTGAACATGCAAGGCGGACACGGGGCGCACATGCGCGCCATCAACAAGGTGCGCGCGGCAGGATCCATCGCGGCCGCGGTTGCGAATGGCACGGTGACGAGCGGCATCATGCACGCGTGCGTCACGAAGAATATTCCGTTCGTGCTCACCGGCTCCATTCGCGACGACGGTCCACTGCCCGACGTCATCACGGACGCACTCGAGTCGCAGGACGCCATGCGTGCGCATGCGGTCAAGGCGACGATGGCCATCCTCATCGCCACCGCACTGCACGCGATCGCGACCGGCAACATGCTGCCCGCGTTCGTCACCGATCCCGATGGATCGTTGCGCGAGCTTTCGACCATCTGCGTCGATTCACTGGAATTCGTGGTCAGCAAGCTGAAGGACCGCGGCACACATCAGGCATTCGGCGTCGTCACGAATGCGCAGGACTTCATGCACATCCTTCGTCTGTATGTCGAGCGTGAGCTTGACGAGCGTTCCCGCCCGGTTGCGTCATGAACGATGACACCCGCATACGATTTCTCGCCTCCATCGCGAAGCAGATTCCCGCCGAGCGTGTGATCGAGGTGCATCTCTTCGGTGCCATTCGGCAGGGCGGGATGGAGAGCGGCGTCGCCGTCGTGGCGGTCGCGATCGAGGCGCCGACTCAGGCCGCATCCACGTCATTCGATGTCGACGGTGGCTACGTACCTCCGGCCGTGGTGGCGGAAGCCGCGGAGCTGGAGAGTCCTTCTGCGGTTGCGGTACACGACCAGCTCGCCGACGAAACCGCGTTCGTCGCGGATGAAGTGCCGGAGGACGACTCGCCGTATGCGTCGGACGCTGACCTGCAGCCCGGGCCCGGGCACGGGCCTGGGCTTGGGCTTTTTCCGGAGCCCGAGCCCGGGCCCGAGCCTGAGCCCGGGTTGCAGTTGAAACCGGCTCTGCGTTACACCATCTATAGCGCCCGCTACCGCCACACCCTGAAGGGTCTCGACCGCGGCAAATGGGAAGTGAACGTCACCGAACAGGCCGACGCGCCGCTCCTCACCGTGGATGCCGTCGTACGCGGCGTGCAACGGCGTTCCGGCGATGCAGACGAAGTCGTGCGACTCTCTGGTGACGAGTTCCGGGCGGCGCTGCCTACGGCGTAGGCCGCTTCTTGAACGCCACGATGCCCGACAGGCCCGAGTAGTTGCCGATCAGGGAATCGTTGGATTGCCTGCCGATGAACGTCACGAGCCGTTCGTCCACATACTGGTTGACGAGAAAGCGAAGCTCGATGCGATCGCCGTCGCGCGTGCCGATGATTGCATCGCGGAACGGATCCCCGCGGTCACGCGAATACCATCCACTCAAGGATGCGCCACGGGTCGCTGTGGCAGGCGTTTCCACGTAGAGGTGCATCCTGTCCACGTAAGATCGCGCAGCGGAGCTGCCCTGGACGAACTCGTAGTCGCCCTCGAAGGCGGGTTCGGTAGTGGCCTGCGTGACATCCACGAAGAACGAGTTGACGACCACGGTCGAGCCGAACAGCCCGATCCCTCCCTGGAGCCGGTTGATGATGCCCGACCCGGTGAACGGATCGTTTCGCGAGCGATAGTAGTCGTAGAAGTTCGTGTCGGCCGCGTAGACAGCGTAGAGCTGGTGAAAGCCAGGAATGAACACTTTCGGCAGGTCGCTCGCGAAGATGTTCCGCAGGTCGCCCGCGAGATGCAAATGCGTGCTGTCGACGAACAGCTGGAACGCACCGAACGGCGACTCGATCCGCAAACCGTACGTGCGGGCGTTCGGCACGGACTGCCAGCTCAGCGAGAGCGTGTCGCGGTCGCGTTGGAAGATCGGGTATGGAATTGGGACAGGAATGGCATCCCCATCGAATTGCGGCACGAGCGTCGAACCCGTCACCACGATTCCGTCGGTCGTCCGGACATTCAGCGAATACCGGCCACCTGGGCGCACAACGAGACGACGAAATACATATCGCCCCGCACCGTACGTGGACGATTTAAAGGGATATACCACCTCGAGCCCAGCTGTCGTTCCGTCGGGACCCGTGATGCTTACCTGCGCGCCTTTCGCCGGCACGCCACCCGCGGTGTTGATCGGGTCGAGCAGATCGTAGGGCGTCTTCGGCAGGCTCACAGCGCCCGTCAGGCTTCGCTCCACCAGCACCTCCACCAGCGTGTCGCCTGGATCGAGCACGCTGTGCACCACCACTTGCGACGGCGGCACCGCGATCACCTTCTCGTCGAACGTGCAGGCCGCCACGCCGAGCAGCGCGCACCCCGCTATCACCCACGCCGACAGCCTCGCCCGCATCAAAACCCCACCGTGAGCCCGATGCTCGGCAGGAAGGGAAACTGCGACTGCGATTCGCGCGTCGGCGGATTCTTCGTGTAGTCGAACGTGTAGATGAACACGTTCGACGCATTGTACGCGTTCACGATGCCGAGGTACGGCATGAGCTTCATGCCGCGCCACTCGCCAGCGCGCGACACGCCAATGTCGAGTCGCTGAAAGAGCGGATAGCGCGATCCATTCCGCGCCCCACCGAGCGGCTCACGCTCGCTGAGGCTCTGGTCGTCGAAGGTGCGCGTGAGCGGATCGTAGGTACGCCGCACGATCTGGCCGACGATGTCGGTGTACGGCGTGCCGCTCGCCACGCCGAGCCGTGCCGAGAACGTGTAGTGCGCGCCAGGCCTCCACGTGCCGACGAGATTCAGGTTGTGACGACGGTCCTGGCCCGGCCAATACCCGACGCCATTCCTCTCGCGGGCGCTCACGCCGTACGTGTACGCGAGCCATCCGCCGAATGGCCCGATGTCGAGCTGGCGAAGCAGCAGGTCGAACCCATACGACGTCCCGGATGACTCCAGAAACTCGTCGCCGCGAACGGCGGGATCGTCAGCGGTGTTCTGCTCGAGCAGATGCTCGTACTGCTTTGCCCACGCCTCCAGCCGCGCAAACCGCAACGGTCCCAACCACTTCTCGGCACCGAGGATGTAGTGTCGCGCTGTCGAGATCGGGATGTACGGATCGCTCGCGATCCAGAAGTCGAAGATGCGGACCGGAATGTCCTCGCGATTGAGCGAATGCATCCACTGTGCGTACTGTCCGACCGCCGCTGTGAGTGCGAGATCGGGCGTCACGAAATACTTCACCGCGACGCGAGGCTCGAGACCGCTCCACGACCGGCTGCTCAGGTGCTCGGCGCGTAGGCCGCCTTCGACGATGAACCGCTTCGTGGGCTTCCAGCTTTCCTGATAGTAGACCGCACTCGACACCGGCGACTGCGCGAGCGAAAACAGGTCGCCCGTGGCACTGGAGTTCACGTTGTAGTTGATCCCGTACTCCGATACTTCGTACCCGACCTTTCGCTCGCGCGTGCCGCGACGCCATTCGACGTCGCCCGAAGCGCGCAGCTCGTGCACGTTGTTGGCGAGACCGAACGCACCGGCGCCGAGGTCGAGTGCCGTGGCGAATCGCGTGAAGGACAAGTGCTGCTCCGTGCGCACGCTGTCCGCGAGACCAAGCAGTGGCACGCGCACGCCGTCGCGCCACACATTGCTCAGCTTCGTACCGAGCACCTGGTTCTGCCACCCGAAGTTGAACGTGCCGCCACCGCCGCCCGCATTGGCCGAGTCGGCGAAGGTCGCGAAGTCGCCATCGAGCGCATCGGTGCCGCCGTACGCCGTCACCTCGAGACGGAGGTCGCCGCCGTTGAGTGCGCGGACGCCATGGAACTGCGCGTCGGAGAAGTGGTAGGGAAACGACCGGTCGCTCAGCGCGGCCACGAGCTTGTCCGCATAGGTGCGCCGGCCCGACACGGTCCATCCAGAGCGGCCATCCGCGCTCGCGCTGCCGAGCGTGAGGCTGGAGGAGATTACGGAAACTGTCGCCGTTCCGTGAATGCCGCCGCGCGCCGGATCCGCGGAGGTGACGTCGAGCACGCTCGACAACCGGCCGCCGTGCGCCGCGCCGAACCCGCCAGTGAGAAGGTCGATCGACCCGACCGTCTCCTCGAGGAATGTGCTGAACAATCCGCCGAGGTGAAATGGATTGTAGATCGGGTAGCCGTCGAGGAGTATCAGGTTCTGATCGGACTCGCCGCCGCGCACATTGAACCCCGACGAGAAATCATTGCGCGCATTCACACCGGGCAGCAACTGCACCGCGCGGAGGACGTCCGGCTCGCCGAATGCCGGGACGTTCTTCGCATTGTTGGCGGTGATCGAGATGGCGCCGATGCTCGGGCTCAGCTCGAAGCGGTCGCGCTCGGGCGAGGGAGCGCGTGCGCGCACGGCAGCGAGCGTCACCGCCGCGTTCGCAATCCGGAACGTGACTGTCGTTATCGCTCCAGCGCGAACGACCACCTGTCGCTCGCTATTCCGCGTTCCGATCTGTCGCGTGCGTAGCGTGTAGGTGCCAGGCGCGAGGTCAGCGAACGAGAAGTGGCCCAGGGAATCCATGAGCATGCCGCGGCCGGTGCCATCGATCGTGACAGCGACTCCCTCCTTCGGCTCGGCGGTCGCGCTGTCGACGGTCCGCCCTTCGATGGAGCCTCGATCCGGCGACGTCTGCGTGCGTGCGCGCGTCGCGAGTCCCGCGCACGCGGCCAGAACGAGCATGATGAAACGGGCAGTGGCTCTGGCGCGACGATACATTTCGCGAAGGCGGGAGGTGGCGCACCTGCGCCGCATGTAAAATAAGGGCAGGACCGCACGCCGCCCCGCTGCTCTCGCCCGAGCCGACGGGCACCGCCTCTTCAAATCACGCAACAGTGGCCGAACCTGCCTCCATTGGACTCGCACTCGCGTTCACCGCGGGACTGCTGAGCTTCCTGTCCCCATGCGTGCTGCCGCTCATTCCGAGCTACCTCACGTTCGTCACCGGCGTCGGCTTCGACGACCTCACCCGCGCGCGACGCTCGGCGCTCGTGCACGCGCTGCTGTTCGTCGCCGGCTTCACGCTCATCTTCATCGCGCTCGGCGCATCGGCCACGTTGCTCGGTCGGCTGCTGCTGCACTACCGCATCTGGATCACGCGGCTCGGCGGCGCACTCGTGATCCTGTTCGGCCTCTACCTGCTCGGCGTGGTGCGGGTGGGTGCGTTCGACCGCGAGCGTCGCGTCCACCTCGCGAACAAGCCGGTGGGCTACCTGGGCACGATGCTCGTCGGCGTTGCCTTCGGCGCGGGTTGGACGCCATGTCTTGGCCCGATCCTCGGCGCGATTCTCACGTACACGGCGGCGACGGCGGATCTGTCCCGCGGACTTCCGCTCCTGCTAGCGTATTCGATGGGGCTCGCGGTGCCGTTCCTGCTCGCGGCGGTGGCGGTTGAGCGCTTCCTGGAGACAGTGGCGCGGATTCGCCCCCATCTGGCGCGGGTGTCGCAGGTGAGTGGGGCGCTGCTCATCATCGTGGGTGTGCTGATGATGTTCGATTACTTCACGGTGCTCGCCACCTATCTGCAGGCGCTTACACCGGCGGCGCTGCGTAATCGCCTTTAGCAGGTTGCTGAAAAACTCATGAAATTGTAACCGGCGATGCGAGCGGTTGCGT
>DAIUFP010000060.1:0-9149 GCA_036844565.1 Gemmatimonadaceae bacterium
AGCGGCGGCGTGTCGACCCGGAGCGCGCTGATTGGCTCCGGCAGCTCTCCCATCTGCGCGGCGAGAAGCCTTTGTGGCGTGCGCCCGTGAAAGGGCGTCACGCCCGCGAGCATCTCGTAGGCCATGATCCCAAACGAGTACAGGTCGGCGCGATAATCGGTTCCCGGATCCGCCGCCGCCTGTTCGGGAGCCATGTATGCCGGCGTTCCGAGTGAGCTGCCTATCTGGGTGAGCGTCTCGTTAGTGCCGCTGCCCTTCGCCGCAGAGAGCGCCTTCGCGACTCCGAAGTCGCTGACGACGGCGGCGCCGCCGGTGAGCAGCACGTTGTCCGGCTTGATGTCGCGGTGCACCACGCCGCGCTCGTGCGCGTACGCCAGCGCCTTGGCCACATCGCGTAACACCGAGATGACTTCGGAGATCGGCAGTGCTCCGCCCTTCGTGAGACGCGAGCGCAGCGAGTGGCCGTCGACGAACGGCATGACGTAGTAGGGCAACCCGTCGGTCTCGCCGGCGGCGAGCACGGGCACGATATGGGGATGTTGCAGCTGCGCGGCGAGCGTGATCTCACGCTTGAATCGTTCGACGGACACGCCTTGCGCGAGCTCCGGCGGAAGCACCTTGATGACGACCTTGCGTCCTAGCGCCGTCTCGGTGGCGGAGAAGACACGCGACATACCGCCGCCGCCCAGCTCGCGGTCGAGCGTGTACGTGCCGCCAAGGGTCGCTTGGAGCTGGTCGCGAAGGTCCAATGGTCCGCTCGGGAGAGGGCGCAGGGAGGTACAGCGACGAAGTTAGGGCTTCACCACCGAGTAGCAAGCGGCTCGCGCCGCGTTGCGCCCGCATGGCGAAGCCGGGATGCGCGCGGTGTCGTGCACCCACACAACTGACCGGGAGCTGGAGTTTGCCGCACGCCACCATCACCACGGCCGTGAGGTGATGGCGGTTGGCGCCCGCCACCCCGTTGCGGCAGCGATGAATGCGGAAAGCGCCTGAACGTCTTCCGGCTTCATGCGCTCCATGAGGAATTGACGATGCTCACCGGAGACCGCGTACAACCGGTAATACGACACGCTCCAGAGGAAGGAAAACCCCTGAACGATCTCTAGATGGTCGCCGGAATACCGCGTGACTGACTGCCACGAGTCGATGCCCACTCTCTTCTCGATCGCACCGGCGCGGAGGACCCAGTATTCGCGCGCCAGGGCACACCACGCTGTGAGCGCGACGAGGAAAATGCCGGGCGCGATCGCGGTCAGCCGTTCCGGGGGAGACGGAACGATGCGATGCACGATCCATGAACCGAAGAGTGTCGAGAACCAGATGACGGAAAGCGTGCCGAAGACATAGGCGGCAAGGCCTCCCCTTCTGTTGATGCGCAGCTCCGTACTCCCGTCGGGGCGTGGGAAGCTTTCCCACTCCGAGGGCAGCGCCGAAATTCCCTCAGGGCTACTCATCGGCGGTGCCCTCGCATGCGCGTCCTGTGAGCTCTGCGCCCGCCTGCTAGTGCTGCTTCGATCCCGCCGCCGATCCGGCGAGCACCACGTTCGACGCCTTCATCGCTCCATCCGGTTGCTTGATCGCGAGGACGACCACCTTCGCACCGGACGAAAGCTTGGCGCTCGCGGGCGCGATCGCTGTGACTTCGACGCCACTCGGAATCGTGATCGTCTGCGAGCCGTCACGATACTCCACGATGAGCGTCCCGGCGCCCTGGCTCGCGATCGTGCCGTTCGTCATGCGCGGTGGGCCACCTGCCTTGGGCGACGCCTCCACGGTGCCGTTGGTCATGGTGCTGCGACGACCATCGCCGCCGGCCTGCTGCGTCATGAGATAGCTCCCTTCGCCGGTGCCGCGCAGCGCCTCGGGAAAGATGTGAATCTCGGTCGCGCGCTGCTTGCCATCCGGCTGCGCTACCGATGTCACGCCGACGAAGGAGTGCGCCGTCACGCTCGAGAGATCGGCGGGCACTCTGGAGTAGACGTGGAGCGGCGGCAGCACGGCCACGCTCACATCGCCGGTCGCCGTCGATACGGTGAGCGCGGTGTCGCTCACGCTCACCAGCGTTCCGCGGACGGGCGTGATGCCGGAAGGGCTGGCGGGCGATGCGCTCGAGTCTGTCGCAGCCGCAGTGGAGGATGCGGCCAAGGACGCAGCGGAGTCTCCCGTTGCGGCCGACGGCGATGCGTCGCGTTTCGCGCAGCCGGTGCCGATAACGAGGATCGCGGCGAGCGTCGCGAGGGAAGCGAATGTGGTCCGAGTGACGGGGCGGAGTATGCGATACATAATGAGTCTCCTGTTGTGCGCGGTCTCTGGCCCGGGAGGTGCGGCCGCCGACGTAGAGAATGGATTTGAGCGAGCGGCCGGTGTCATGGATCTGCCGCTCGCGGTGGTGGCGTCACAGGCGTGATCAACGCGCAACCTTCTTCACGTTCGTGCGGTCGAGCGCATCACGCAGTCCCGCAGTAAGGTTCGCGGCGTTGTCGTTGGCCCAAAAGTGCATGAAGAAAAGTCTCGGCGACTCATCGAGCATGTGACTGTGAACGGCAGTCACCGAGATGGCGTGGCCGGTGAGTGCGCGCATGACGGGATTCACTTCGTCGGCTGTCATCACGAAGTCACCCGTCACGGCGGCTTTTCCCCCGCCCGTCGGCTGAAAGTTGATTGCCGTCGCCACGCCCATGGCCGGGGGCACCTCCATTCCCTTGTCCGTGATGCGCTCGAGGCGGGGGACGCTCACCTGGTACACGCCGCCGTTCACCTTGCCGGACACGCCGAGCGTCTTCGCGATCGACGCTGTATCCAAATCGAGCTGCGCGATGTCGCCCGATGGTGCTTGCGCTCCCATCGGCGTCTTCGTGAGAGCGAGGACGCTTTGGATCACAGCCGCGAGTTTCTGCGGATCGCCGACAGCGCCGATGTGCATGTACATCACGCGTGGCGATTCCATCTGGAGGTGGTTGTGCAGCGCAGTCACGTCAATACCGCCATCCTGGAGCTTGCGCATTACCGGCCCAACCTCGTCCTCGGCCAGCACCAGGTCGCCCATCACCATGCTTCCCTTCCCCGGATCACCCGCGAATGCGACCCAGGAGCCGAGCGCGAGCCCGGGTCGTACGGAAACACCGGCGATGATGACCTGCATGTCGCCACGAGGGAACCCAAACTTTATCACGCCTCCTGGTTGAGGCGAGCCTTTTCGACCAAGCGTTTGTTCGACGGCTGACCAGTCGGGGTTTGTCATGGTCGATGTTGGTGCGCCCTGCCCCTGCGCCAGTCTAGCTGACAGCAGGATTACAAGAAGCACCGGGAACGAGACGCGGTGGCGACTCAGCCACAACCAGTGATATCTCATTGGACCTTTGAGCTGAGAGTCGATATCGTGATCAACCCGCATGTTGCGAGTTTTAGATGCGGATTTCCTGTCGCACGTATCGCGCCCACGCGAGCACAGTGTTCGACCGTTCGGAATGTATCGCGACCGTAGCCGGTACCTGCTTATCACTCGCGTCGCGGAGCATCCATCTGCAACAGAAGTCGTGCTAGGCGTGGTCGCGCCGACAGCAGCTGAGGGCATATGCATGTTGAGGACGCTTCGCCTCGCTCTCAACTCGGGAGCGCTCGCGGTGACGCTGTTCGCGACGTTTCTCGACGCCCAACAGGCTCCAGGTGTCGTTTGCCCACGCGCGGGTGCTGTTTGCCACGACGAGGCATCGCCGCGCGAGATCGTGACGGTCGCCGCAGCAGGCGGACCGCTGCGATTGGATGCATTGCTCGCAGATTCGCTCTGGCGCACCGCAGACTCCATCACCGAATTTCGTCAGCGCGAACCGCTACAGGGCGCGCTCGCAACCCAGCGCACCGTCGTGAAGGTCGCCCGCGATAGTTTCGCCCTGTACGTCGCGGTGCGTGCCGACGATGACGATCCGGCCAGGATCCGCGCGACGCAGCTACGGCGCGATGCCGATCTGACGGCCGACGACAACGTGACGATCATCATCGACAGCTTCCACGACCGGCGCAGTGCATTCGAGTTCCGCACCAACCCCCTCGGCGCGATGTGGGATGCGCAGCTCTCAAGCTGGGACACCGAGAACGCGGACTGGAATGGCATTTGGGAGGTGGCCGTGGTGCGCGACGCGCGCGGGTGGAGCGCACTGTTCCGCATTCCGTTCCGCACTCTTCGATTCCGCGCCGGCTCCGGAACGACCTTCGGTTTCAACGTGCGACGATTCGTCAGTCGCAACAACGAAGAGGATCTGTGGCGCTCGTTCGGCCGCTCGCAGGGTTTCACACAACTACAGTATGCGGGAGAGCTCACCGGATTCGGCCAGCTCGATCGACGACGCGACGTCGACCTGCGCCCCTACGTACTTGGCCGAGCAAATCAGAGCTCACACGACAGTGTGGGAAATCAACTCGGTGCGGCGGGTGTCAGCGGGAAAATTGGCGGTGATGCGAAAATAGCGGTCACGTCCACACTGACAGCCGACCTCACTGCGAATACCGACTTCGCGCAGGTCGAGGTCGACCAACAGGTCATCAACCTCACCCGGTTTCCGACCTTCTTTCCCGAGAAGCGCGAGTTCTTTCTCGAGTCCAGCGGGATTTTCGACTTCGGTACGGCGCAACATGTGCAGCTCTTTTACTCGCGTCGGATCGGCCTGACGGACAGTGGAACGACGGTCCCTCTGCTTGGTGGCGCACGGCTTTACGGCAAAGCGGGCCCGTGGTCGATCGGGACCCTCGACGTGCGCACCGGAGGCGACGATGGTGCGAATGACGCAATCGTGCGCGTGAAGCACGATTTGTTCGATCGTTCCTACATCGGTGCGATCGCGATGCAGCGCTCAGGTCCTGGCGTCACGGACGTGGAGCGTGTCGGAGGGCTGGACGTCGACCTGCCCTTGGTTGTCCGAGGACAGAACCTCGAGCCGAAAGTATGGATCGCTGCCACACATGTGCCCGATTCGGCATCGGGCGTCCCGCTCGCGTGGCGCTTGTCCACCGATTTTCCCAACGATCTCTTCGACGCCTTCATCTCGCTCTACCGCATTGATCGGGGATTCACCCCAATGCTTGGATACGTGCAGCGCGCAGGCATCTGGGAAACCGCCGGCCACGTCGACTTCCAGCCGCGCCCGCACCTGCCCGGGGTGCGCCGGCTCGATTTCGAGATCATTCCCACCTGGGACATCATCGCGAGCCAGGACGGCTCATTGGCACGCGTGCGGGACTGGCAGACCGCGAGCTTCGAGTGGATTCCACTCGGCGTCGGCTTCCAATCCGGAGACGAGTTCGCGATTCGTGTGCAGCGACTCATGGATTCGCCCAGTGAGCCCTTCTCCATCTTTCGCACGACGACGATTCAGCCTGGACGCTATTGGTGGACGCGGGGCCAGGTGGAGTACGTCACGGCCCCCGCGCGCGCACTGAGCGTATCCGCGCGCGCGAACTGGGGAGGATTCTACGACGGTCACGGTTTCGAAGCGGACATGTCGGCTACCTGGCGAGGCGGCGGTCACCTCATCCTTGGCGCGAACGTCACGCGAAATCACGTAGAGATATCGGCCGGAACATTCACCGCGCTCGAAACGGGTGCGCGCGCGGAGTACGCGTTCAGCACGAGGGCGGACGTCTTGGCATTCGTGCAGTTCGACAACGAGACCGATCGCGTCGACTTCGATTTTCGCTTTCATTGGATCCCGGTAATCGGCGACGACCTCTTCGTCGTGTGGAACTCCGGCTACACCACGGAGCCCGGGGCGCAGTTTCGGTTCCCTCAACGCAACGTCTTCGCGCATCCGCTCGCGGGCGCGCTGACGGTGAAATACGTGCATCGCATTGCACCGTAGTCGGACGGCAGCATAATTGCTCCACCCAACATTCCATGAAACCGCCACTCACGGACCGTACCGCTCCCTCCAACGACGGTAGTCGCGAAGATGTGCGGTGCAATTTTTGTTACGCGGACAATTTCGATGTCCTCATCACGGATGGGAGGGGCGCGCACGAGCTGGCGCCACTTGAAGCCCATGAGCACGCGATCCACGGACGCGAGCGCGATGGCGAGGAGCACCCCCCCGGTCGACATGGCGAGCAGCGAGGCACCGACGCGCGCCCAGTCGACCCACCGCCAGAGCGCGTACGCGGCTGCAGCCACGAGCGCGATCTTGATTGTGGTGCGAAGAACGCCGTGTCTGGCGGGCGTGGTGACTCTTGGATTACTCATGCGGTGACGAACGAGGAGTGCGGCACGCCTTCAGCGCTCCGCTGTACTGGGACGAGCCAACGCGCGTAGGCGATACCCGGACGATATCGTGATGTAGGTGGCGGACCAGCATCCGGTCTCCGCGGCGGACTTCATCCAGCCGCGCAAGGTATACGACTTGCCTCGAGATTGTGGCTACGCGACCGTGCAGATAGAACAATTCTTCGTCCACTACAACGAGGAAGAGGGCATGAAATTCGAGGCGAAGGGATGTCACGTCCGACAGCGCGCTCAGGCAGCTCCACGAGATGCCCCGCGAGAATACCGACGCCGCCGCTCGAAGTAAGCCGTCGCAAGTGAGCGAGCAGACGTTCGGTTCGACGGCACAGCCGTATGCCGCCGCGGGGCGGGACTACCGCCGACGGCGCTGGGCGGTTGTCGTCGTGATCGTGGGAATGGTAGGCCTCACCTGCTTCGGGCTCGATCCGAGTCGAGAGACCACACGTGGGCTGATGTTCTGGTTGATCGCGTGGGCGGCTCTGATAGCTCTCATCGCGTGGTGGCTCACCTGGAGATGCTCTCGCTGCGGGCACTACTTCTCAGCCATTCGGTACAACCTTGGAAACTACGGGCGCAACCGGTGCGACAAGTGCGGGCTACCCAAGTGGGGCATGCGCGATCCTGACGCTGCCAGCCCTGTGCCTCGTGGCTGATGAGGATGCCGAGATAGCGAGAATCACTTGCGATCGAGGTCGAACTCCAACGAATCGGAGGGCTCGAGATCGACGAACGGCAACAGGGCGAGCAAGGTGATCCCCTGGAACAATTGACAGCCAACCAGTCATAAAGAAATGTTTGCACTGCTGTTTGTATCCCACCGTACTCTCGATTTCGGCTCTGCCGCCGACACAAAGGACTCTCTTGACACTGATGCCCACTTTCCTCTAGCGTGGTGCCACCCAATCGCGGAGTTGCTATGTCTCCGGTACGTCGGCGTGTCTCGCTGCGTCTGAGTATCACCCTGTTGTGCGGTTCGGCTCTCGCAGTCCTCATTCACGCCTGCGGCTCAGATCAGGGTCAGCTCACGGAGCCCGTACTCCTCGGCGCACGAAGCGCCTCGGCGAAAGTCTCGCTCACCTTGAACGGCAATGGAAGCACGGCCGGGGGAACGGTCGTGTCCGATCGTGGCGGCATCAGCTGCACGATTTCTGTATCCGCCGGCAGCGTGAGCAAGAGCGGGAAATGCGATCAAACCTTCAAGACCGGGGCGACCGTCACTCTCACTGGAACTCCCGCCAACGGAGGAGTGATCTCCAGTTGGACGGGATGCAACGGAGCGGCCGAGGGCGCACTGTCCTGCGCGGTGAAGCTCGATGTGCCCATGACGGTCAGCGTAGCCTTCGGCCCTCCCGTCTCGGCGTATCAGCTATCGGTGGCGGGCGGCTCCGGGGGAAGCGGCAAGGTCACGTCGCAGCCGACCGGGATCAGCTGCACCGTCACGGGCGGTACCGCCGGCACCAGCGGGTGCACGACGAGCTTCGGTGTGGGCGCGAGCGTCACACTGTCCGCCGTGGCCTCATCGGGGAGCTATCTGAAGGCATGGGCAGGTGGCGGGTGCGACGCGGTGGGCAGTGGCGTAGGCGGGTCGTCGGGAAGCTGCGTTGTGAAAATGTCGGCGTCGCAGAATGTCGTCGTCAGCTTCGACCTAACTTCGCCGATCGCGAGCGCCGGACAGTGGGCGTCGCCGATCGCGTGGCCAGCCGTTGCGATTAATGCAAGCCTCCTACCCGACGGGCGAGTGCTCACGTGGGGGACGAGTACTCGCCTGCCCGTACTCTGGACACCGCCGGCGAGTGGCGCTTCCGCGGGAACCTTCGCGTCAGTCTCAGAGCCCGCCGATCTCTTTTGCAGCGGTCTCTCGTTCCTCCCGGATGGCCGATTGTTGACCGCTGGTGGTCACAGCGGTACCAACAACCAAGGGATCCTCTCCACCACGATCTTCGATTTCGCGACGAACTCGTGGACGTTGGGCCCGAACATGGCGAACGGGCGGTGGTACCCCAGCAACACCACGCTCGCGAGCGGCGAGATTCTGACGTTGAGTGGTGGCGACATCAACCAGGCGACGAATCTGATCCCCGAGGTGTACCAGGCGAACGGCCAGTGGCGTGAGTTGTCCAGCGCATCGCTGTACCTACCGTATTATCCGCGCGCGTTCGTCACGCCAGCAGGTGGCGTGTTCGTCGCTGGTCCAAGCTACACGACGTACTTCCTCGATCCCTCGGGTACCGGGAAATGGAGCGCTGGCCCACCGAGCCACTTTGGCGACCGTGACTACGGCTCCGCGCTCATGTACGATGCCGGAAAGATCTTCATCGTTGGCGGTGGAGCTCCCACGGCGACGGCTGAGGTGATCGACTTGAATGCGGGCACGTCGTGGCGCTTCGTTGCTTCAATGGCGGTCGCGCGGAGACAGAGCAACGCGACGATTCTGGCGGACGGCAAGGTGCTCGTCACGGGAGGCACCAATAGCACGGGATTCAACACCGCACCTACATCGGACGCGGTGCTCGCGGCCGAGCTGTGGGATCCAGCCACCGAGAAGTGGACGACGCTCGCGCGGATGACGCACTATCGGCTGTATCACTCGACGGCTCTCTTGCTCCCGGACGCACGCCTGCTCTCGGTGGGAAGTGGGTCACCCGCCGCGACGGGCCTAACGGATGACCTCACGGCCGAGATCTTCACTCCGCCATACCTGTTCAACTCGGACGGCACGTTGGCAACACGTCCAACCATCACGGCGGCGCCGACGTCCGCGGCATATGCGCAGAGCTTCACGGTGCAAACCCCGACGGCGGCGTCCATAAGCAAGGTGATGTGGATCTCGATCGGAGCCGTGACACATTCGTTCAACGAGAACCAGCACGCGCTGCCGCTC
>DAIUFP010000061.1:0-9123 GCA_036844565.1 Gemmatimonadaceae bacterium
GACTGTTAATCAGGAAGTTGCAGGTTCGAGTCCTGCCGCCCCAGTTGCACAGAATGCCTATGGGAAGTACCTGTACGTCGCACAGACGCATGAATACGCGGCGCCGGAATGCGAAGGGTCGGCCTCTCTCATTCGAGAGATCGGCCCTTCTTCCATTCCGGATTTCCGCAGCGTCATCGAGCTTGCCCCTCGACGAAATTGCCGTGGCGGCGCAGTGCGGGGTGGCATGTCGCTCCGCCACGCGCTTTCTTGAGGCGGACCTCGCCATTTCCTCCTCATGCCCGCCGCACATGCATCCCCTTTATCGTGTTGCCATGGTTGCCGTCGTCTGCATCGCGGCAGCCTCGTCGATCGCCGCACAAGTGGCACCCGCACCCGTTTCCCTCCGCGGCGTGTCGTCGCCTGCTGTCTTCGACGTACGCGCCTATGGCGCCAGGGGCGATAGCGCGTCGCTCGACACGGACGCCATCAACCGCGCCATCGACGCGGCGGCTGCCGCGCATGGAGGGACGGTGTACTTCGGGCCCGGCACGTATTCCACCTTCTCGGTGCACCTGAAGAGCAATGTTGCCCTTTACCTCGATCGCGGTGCGACGCTGCTGGGCGCATCACCCGAGGGGCGGCCCGATACGCCCGGCTACGACGCCGCGGAGCCAGCACGGGAGAAGACATATCAGGACTATGGCCACAGCCACTGGCACAACAGCCTGATCTGGGGCGACCACGTCGAGAACGTCGCCATTCTCGGTTCCGGGCGCATCGACGGGAGCGCGCTCAATCGCAGCGTCGGCCGCGACATGCCGCGAGTGGGCAACAAGGCCATCGCGCTGGTCAATGCGCGCAACGTGCTCCTCCGCGACTTCACCATCCTCAAGGGCGGCCATTTCGGCGTGCTCGCCACGGGTGTGGACAACCTCACCATCGACAACCTCCTCATCGACACCAACCGCGACGGCATCGACGTCGACGACTGTCGCTGGGTGCGCATCTCGAACACCGTCGTCAACTCGCCCTTCGACGACGCGATCGTCCTCAAGACGTCCTACGCACTCGGCGAACTGCGTGGCACGGAGAACGTGACGCTCGCCAACAGCATTGTGAGCGGTTACGAGGTGGGATCGGTGCTGGATGGGACGTATCGTCCGTTCGTGCAGGGTGCGCCGAACCGCGACGGTCCTACCGGCCGAGTGAAACTTGGCACCGAGTCGAACGGGCCGTTCCGCAACATCACCATCACCAACATCGTATTCGACAACTCGCGCGGCCTCGCGCTGGAGACGGTCGACGGTGCGCCGATCGAGGATATCGTCATCTCCAACCTCACCATGCGGCACGTGTGGACCGCGCCGCTGTTCCTGCGCCTGGGCAGCCGCAAGCGAGGGCCCAGCGGCACCGGGATAGGCACACTGCGGCGGGTGACCATCAGCAACGTCGTGGCATCAGACGTCGATCCGCGCTATGCGTCGAGCATCACCGGCCTGCCCGATCATCCCATCGAGGACGTACGGCTCAGCAACATCCGCATCCAGTATCGAGGCGGCCTCACCATGGCGCAGGTTGCGGCGCAGCCGGCGGACATGGTGCGGCAGCCGTCAGGAGGAGCGGTGGTCGCGCACGAGGCCTACGATGTGCCCGAGCAGGGCAAGGTCTATCCCGAACCGAGCATGTTCGGCCTGCTGCCGGCGTACGGGTTCTACATTCGTCACGTCCGGGGACTCGAGATGGACGGCGTGGACGTGAGCTTTCTCGGCGCGGAATCGCGACCGGCGTTCGTGCTCGACGACGTGAAGGATGCCGAATTCCGCGGGATCCATGCACAGAAGTCGCCGGACGTTCCCACGTTCGTGCTGCGGGACGTCGAGGACGTCCGCGTGCTCCAGTCCCGCCCAGTCGACGACACGAGCATCAAGCGCGCGGACCGCAAGAGCTTCTGAGTCGCCGCGCTCGCGACGAGCGCGGATCCGCACTGAAGGCGCACCATACCGATTGGATCTCGCGCGCCACAGGCTGATGCACGAAGGAAGGCTTGGCGAATTCAATCAGTCGGTGCAACACCTTCCGCAAGCATAGCCGCGGGCGTGCGGAAGCCGAGGGTTTTCCGCGGACGCGTGTTGAGCTCCTGGGCGATCCGGTTTAACGCACGTTGGGTGCACACGGACAGATCCGTCCCGTCGGGAAAGTATTGGCGCAGCAGTCCGTTCGTGTTCTCGTTGGTTCCGCGCTGCCACGGACTCTTGGGATCGCAGAAGTACACGGCGACGTCGGTCGCGACGATGGGCACACTGCTCCAACTTTCAATATCGGGGGCCAAAGTGGAGTTCGCCGTATCCGGTGTCAAGCATTGACGAATGCGGTTGTCAACGTTCAATAGAAATGTCCCCGTTTTTAGTTCAGTAGAAATGTCCCCTGTTGAAGGGTGACTGTTCGTGGGGGTTCACTGAGGTCATCCAGCGGCTGCATTCCGAGTGGCGCGCTGCGCCTCTTTACGTTGCATGTGGGTGCTCACGGACTCGCTCCAGCGCGCCCGCACCTCCATTTGCTTCGCGCTGAGCGGTTTGCCAGAGCGCGTGTAGCCAGCGGGCGGGGTCGGCGTGCGCACGACCGGCGCAGCGGGAATCGCCGCCTGGGCGGCCCGCCCGGGAGGGGCGACCAGCGGCTCCCACTCCAGCACGTGTTCCTCGCCGGCCGGCGCGCGCGCGACGAGCAGGAGCTCGCCCGCCGCGGTCTCGCGCACGAGGATGCGAGCCTTCGGGCCCGTGTGGCGCTTCGCGCGCGCCGTCGGCCGAATCTGGAGCGCGCGATGCGCGTAGCGCACCACCCAATCGTTCCCCACCACGCGCTGTTCTTCCAAACAGAAGACGTGCGCGCGATTGAACCGCGGCGGCAACGGCAAGTGAAAGTCGGCGGCTTCCGCGGGGACGACGGTGAAACGTGCGTTGTGCGCCGGCCAGTAGTCGTCGAGCAGAAACTGATTGGCCGCGGCATACGTGGTGATCCCGCGTCGCCGCAGCTGCTTCACCAAGCGATCCTGATTCGTGCCATGCACGCGTTCGACGCGCCCCTTCGCTTCGGGCGTCGTCGCCACGATCACGCGAATCCCGAGCTTCGCGCACATGCGTCCAAACTGTGTTACTGGCGCGATGCCGGCCGCGAGCTCGTTCACCGTCGCCTGCCGCACAAAGACCGTCTTCGCATCCACGTAGAGCGCCTGGGGCACCCCATGCAGGGCGATCCACCGCTCCAGCAGCGCCGCCGCGCCCCACGTCGTCTCTTCGCCGGTGAATTGCCCGAGCGTGTGGCTCGTCGCATCGTCGATCATCGTGAACAAACAGTCCACCGGCGCGCGGTCCTCGAGCCACGCATGGAAACTGCCGTCCATCTGCACGAGCTCCCCGAAATGCGCCCGTCGCGCACGACGCCGGTGCGCCCGCTTCGATTTGCGCACGCGCGACCAGAGCCGCTCGGCCAGCATCCACCGCCGCAGCGTCGGCACGGCAATGGTGAGCCCATACTCCGCCGCCAGGTGTTCGGCCGCGAGCGTCGGACCGAACCGCTGGCCGATGCCCTGCTCGGTCCCGCTGAAATGTTCGGTGATCAGCGCCATCGCTTGCGTGCGCAGCGCCTCGGGATGCGCGCGGTTCGATCGCCGACCCACCGTGGCGTGCACCAGTCCCTTCTGGCCCTGGGTCCGCACGCGCTGCCAGATCCGCTTGCTCTGTCGGTAACTCACGCCGAGGATCACCGCCGCCTCACCGAGCGACAGCGCCTCATCCCGCACACGTCGCATGACCGCCCATCGCTTTACGTCCTTGAGACTCATTGCTGTTCGCTCCACGCACCCTCCTTTTGAGGAGGGGATGCATGGGGACAGTTCTACTGAACTCTCAAGGGGACATTATCATTGAACTACAACAGCATTGACGAATGCGGTGTACAGGCTGAACCAAAAATCAAGGTGCGCGGTGGCCGGGTGGGGCGGTTTCCAAGGATCGCTATGACCGATGCCGTGCGAGGGTAGGCGCGTGGCTGGAACGCGCGACAGGTGCGCTCTGCACGACAGCCTGACCAAGTCCGCTGTGATCGTGCAGAGCGTGGCACTACCAGATTCTCCCCCAAGTCCCAACGCATGTCCCGCCGACCGGTGCTTTACGCTAAGCCGCAGCACGCACGGATGTCGCAGTGACTTGGCGCAGATTGCAGGACGGTCGCCCCTTCGCCCCATAACTGTTAATCAGGAAGTTGCAGGTTCGAGTCCTGCCGCCCCAGTTCTCATTTCTTCAGATCGCGCCGCATGCGTGCGGCGCGATTGTGGTATGCAGGGGCCGCCTCGTCACGCGACCGGCGCAGTGTACTGACTCGCGAAAGGTCCGACGCTAGCGGAGTCGCACTGGCCCCAGATAATGGTCGAGCCACGCCAGCACCTCCTTGGTGAGCTCGGGCCGCCGAGCACTCACGTCGTGCGGCGTCTCGAGCAATACGTGCCGCTTGTCGGCGTCAGGCGTGCCGAGCATGCGGAAGAGTGGCCGCTGGGCGCGATCGAGCGAGAACGAAAAGTCGTAGCGCCCATTCACCATCAGCACGGGTAGCTTGAGGCGCGGCGCGAAATCCGCCTGGTCGCGACCCGCGGCAGGCGGATCGAGGAAGAAGCCGCCATCGAGGAAGATGTCCGTCTTCAGTCGATCCTGGAGCAGCGTGGTGTAGATCACGCCCTCCGCCGCACCCATGCTGACGCCGAGATACGCGAGCTTCGACGTGTCGATGTCCGCTCGCGTGGCGAGATAGTCGAGCGATCGCGCGAGATCCTTGTACCGCTCGACGGTGAGCTTCATCTCCTGCGATGCGCCGGGAAGCGTGAAACGCACGCGCCGTTCGTAGGTGTCCTGATAGACCGGGTACAGCACCGCGCGCCCGCTCTGGACGACGTAATCGAAGAAGGCAGTGTCCCCGAGCGCCGCGCTGCTCGACAGGTCGAGTACCCGCGCGCTCGGAAAGAAGACGACGGCCTGATACGGCGCCTTCACGTGCTTCGGCACGAAGAGGTAGGCGATCACCCGCTCACCACCGTAGGCCGCGGCGAAGCTGACGCGCTCTTCACGCCAGTCTGCGCCTTCATGGACGACGCGATCGACACGTGCGTCGAGCGCAGTCCTGTCGTATGCGTACAGGAGGCGATACGCATTGAAGACGGCATCGGTCGCCGGCGTGGTCTTCGTGAAGTCCCGCTCGAACGGCGTGATGGGCGCGAGCGCTGCGGCAGGCACCGCCTGGATGTTCCGAACACAGCGAAAGCCGTTCACGGTGGAACGGTCGAAGGCGGACAGTGCCTCGGGCTCGCTATACAGATACGACGGTGACGCCCAGGATGCGCCGAGGATGAGGCGACGATCCGCGTCGAGTGGCGTGGCGACCCACTCGCGAACGTTGCCGGCCATGTCGTGCGTGCCGAAGGGACCCACGCCGCGGAAGGCTCCCACTGGGGCGAGTCCCTGCCGCGTGATGTTGCTCTCCCTCACGGTGGACCCTGCGACGTCCGGCGGCGCGGCGTAATACCACTGTGCCATCGCGGGAAGGGACTTCCCGGCCCATCGCGCGTACGCCGCCGCCTCGTACCAGCTCACGCCGGACACGGGATAATCCGCGCGACCTTCCGGGTAATGTCCTGCCTTCCACGTAGACGGGCCCGGACGCGATGTACTGTCGCGCAGGAGCCGCATGGCATCCGTCCACGGTATCTCGCGACCTTCGCGCGCGAACTTCTCCGTCCAGTACACGGGCTTCTCGTATCCACCCGCGTCGACGAATTGTTGATACGCGCGATTGGTGACCTCGAACCGGTCGAGATAGAAGGACGGCAGCGTGAATGGCCCCACCCAGCCGACGAACGCGATGAAATCCGCCCACCCGTGACCCGGCACGTACACCATCCCCGGCGGTGCACCACGCATGGAATCAAGGGCGAAGTGCATGGTGTTCGAGGTCAGCGGCGCCGCGATGACGGGCTTGCGTCCCGGCAGGATCACCCGCCAGCGCAGGTAGCCGCGCGGAATCACGGCGGCGAGGGGCGTTACACCGAGCCGATACCAGGTACTGTCACCCGCGTAGTCCTGGACCTCGATCGATGCGCCCGACGGCGACGACAGGACCGACACGCGTGTCGTGGACGCACGCAGGAGATCCGTGACCTGCGAATCGGCCGGGAGGTACTTCTGCGCTCGCTGGAGCAGCAGGAATGCTGCGAGGGGACGATCGAGGGCAGTGCGCGCGGCCTCCGGAATCGCCTGCTCTCGGGCCCAGTGGCGTCGCTCGGAACGTTGGACAAGGAACCCGCCAATGACGAGCGTCGCGATGAGGACGACGACGCCCGCGACGAGCCACGTCCGCAACGCCGCTCGCGGTGCGACCGCCGGCGCATCGAGCCCCGCAAGCACGGACGACAGCTCGCGCTGCATTGCCGCCGCTGACTGATATCGATCATCGGGTTGCTTCGCCAACGCACGCATCACGATGGATGCGAGCCCGCTCGGCACCTCGGGGCGCTGGTCCGTGATTGGCGCCGGCGCGCCTTCGGAAATGGCGTGGAGTATCGCGAGCGCCGAGTGCGCTCGAAATGGCGGTGATCCCGTCAGTGCTTCATACAACAGGACGCCCAGGCTCCATACATCGGTCCGGCCGTCGATCGATTCGCCGTTCGCCTGTTCGGGCGACATGTAGAAGAGCGTCCCGACGACGCCGATTGTGTCCGTGTGCGAAAGACCGCCGCCCGTGACGGATGGAGCGATGAGCTTCGCCAAACCAAAGTCGAGCACCTTGGCGTGCCCTTTCGGCGTCACCATCACGTTCGCCGGCTTGAGATCGCGATGGACGATGCCCTGTCCGTGCGCCTCGTCGAGTGCGCCCGCGATCTCGATTCCGAGCGCCAGTACGTCACGAATCGGCAGCGGGCCTCGCTCCAGCAAGGATGCGAGTGATTCGCCCGCAACGCACTCCATGACGAGGTAGGAGACGTCATCCTGCTCGCCCACGTCGAACAGCGTCGCGATGTTCGGGTGGCTCAGCTTCGCGAGCGCCAATGCCTCCCGCCGAAAGCGTGCACGAGTGCTCTCGTCGCCCAGTGTGTCGGCGGGCAGGACCTTGATGGCGACGTCACGCTGGAGCCGACTGTCGTGGGCGCGATAGACGACGCCCATTCCGCCCGCGCCGAGTTGGTCGCTGATCTGATACGGTCCGAACGTCGTTCCCGCCGACAGTGGCACGCGACACTCCCGAGTGTGTGCACGAGCCGCGGCACGCTGCCGCGCAGCCGCGAAATCGCCGTGCGTAGAGATAATGCGACATCCGCCGCCGCCGGTCCACCGTTGACGGCGTCATCTCCGAAGGAGGGGAGTCGGCGCGCGCGTTCGTGGCATCGCCAATCCAACGACTGATCACTTCTGCGCCCTACGAGCGCAGGAAGATTCGGCGCAGCAACTTCTGGGGGTCTGGGACGCCAGATACTTCGAAGGCGATGACGCCGCTCACGATACTCCGGGCTGGTCGACGCAGTGAAGAGGTATTGGAGTTGATCACCACTACAGGAGCTCAGTGCACGCCCCCGATCGTGAGCGAGAAGGAAAACGTCGTCCCCACACCGACCTCGCTGTCCACCTCGATCTTCCCCTGATGCGCCTCCACGATCCCTTTTGCGATCGTCAATCCGAGTCCGATCCCCCGGTTATCCGCTCGCCGCGCCTGCCAGAACGGCCCGAATACTCTCGCGACCTGCTCTGGCGGGATCCCCGGTCCTGTGTCCGTCACGCTGAACCACGCGCGCCCGTCCGCCAACGCCGCGCCCAACGTGATTCGGCCCCCTGACGGAGTGAACTTGATGGCATTCCCGATCAGATTGGAAAACACCTGACCAATCCGTTCCGCATCCGCGTTCACGTCAGGCATCCCTTCCGTCACGGCATTCACAAGCTCCAGGGATTTCGCCGCCGCCAACGGCTGCATCAACTCCATGGCATTCGCGATGAGTTGCGCCGGCGCAATCGGTTTCATTTCAGCCGACAGACCACCCGTGTCAATGCGGGCGACATTCAACAGGTCCTGAATCAACCGATTCATTCGCGCACCCGTGCGCTTGACCACTGCGGCTTGTTTTGCACGCAGCTCTTCGGTCAGGAACGGTTCACTCAAGAGGTCCGCCGACATGAGAATGGTACCGAGCGGATTCCGCAAATCGTGCGCAACGATGCGCAGCACTTCCTCTCTTGTCACACTCGCGACCCGCGCCTCAGCCGCCTGCGCATTCGCGCGATCCACCTGCCGCTCCATCGTCAAGCGACTCACCTCCGTGACGATCACGCGCCGGATCGCCTCTGTCACGCGGCCAGCGAACGCGCTCGACGCAAGCAGACCGGCCACGATCCCGACCGTTGGCATCAGCGAGAGGTGCGCGATCACGGCGGCCGCGAGAAACGCGAATACGGCGAGTCCCGAGCTGAGTCGTGTCGCCACCCTCGTCATGCGTAGCGCGCCGGTGAACACGAGGAACCCGCACAGGAGCGACACGTTCGCGGCGATCGCCACGTGTGACCCCTGTGGCGTCTCCGCGCTGCGGGCTGCGAGTGCCGCACCCAGCACAATCGCGGTCGTATCCGCAAGGGGCGCGACGCGCCGAAGCCAGATCCGGTACCAGCCTCGCCGAAGCGCGACGTAAAGCACTGTCGATGCGCCACACCACACGACGGCGGCAAGTAGCGTCGAAGGAGCGACGCCCACGCCACCGAATCTCCCGGAAGTGACCGCGAGTCCGAGGAACACCGTCGAGAGAGAGACTCGCAGTGCTCCGATGCGGCGCTCGTTATAGCGCGATTCGTCGAGCAGGAGCCGGTCGATCACGGGCCCGATCTCCTCGGGGGACTCGCGACCGGGGAGTTCCCGGCCGAGCCTCGCGGTCAACGAGGCCCGCAACGCATCGAGTGAATCGAATCCCAGCAAACCCATCGCGTCACATCCCTTGTGAGCTTCGCCGACTCGCGCCAGTGTAGCACATCACACCGAATGTTGACAGAACGCGTCGGCCAGCCTGTCAAGCGCGGATAGAAATGTCCCCTTCCCGGAGCGGATAGAAGTGTCCCCTTG
>DAIUFP010000062.1:0-8392 GCA_036844565.1 Gemmatimonadaceae bacterium
AAGCCGCATCACCGAGGCATCGCCTGAATGTCAACTAGGCGAGGGACACTCCCCTCTATGAACGTCGAAGTGTTAACGTGATATGCAGGGCAGTAGTGTTGGATATTGACGCCTCGCGTACGGACACCCAACTACATGCGAATCGTTCTGAACTCGGACATTGTTCACACGGATCGACCTTCGGCCGCCGGGCTGCCTGCGCACTTGGAGCGGTTCTGCCGTGATGCAGCTGCGTCCGGGGCGCTAATAGTGATACCTCGTACAACCCTTCTCGAGGACCAACGCCATCAACGTCGGCTCGTTGAAGAGGGCGTCGCAGCCCTCGATGGTGCCATCGCACTACTGGAGCGGTATGGCATCCACAACTATGACGTGGACTCCCGCAGCCTAGTGTCGACCGGAGACCTCGTATCGGCGCTGAGGGCTACAGGTATTCAAGTAGAGCTAGTGGACCCCACGCTAGAAGACTACAGGAATGCCGAAGAGCGCGCTGCGTTGCGTCTCCCTCCTCACCCTCCCGCGATAAAGTCGGACGAAATGCGCGATCTTGTTATTTGGGCAGTCGCGCTTCGCATCGCTAAGAGAGATGGCAAGGCGATCTTGATTAGCAGGGACGAGGTGCATATGCACGAACGGGGAAATGGTGAGGCCACCGATAGTGGACTACTCCGTGCGCGAACCGTGGATGAGGCCCTGGTATTCGTTGGCCGTGAGAGCCCGGCAGGAGCCCTCAGTCAGGAGATTCTCAGCTCCGTTTGGGACGCCATGCGCGGAGCGGGCTTGCCGTTGCCGATAGCCCCGACTAGCGCGCACGTGGACCGTCTCCAATTTGTGACCGACGTAGATGGATACATTACAGGCACCCTTCACTTCATGGTAACCACGGACGCAGGTGACCTTGAGGCTGATTTAGAAGTGACACAGGTGTCTGGCAAAGTCATACAAGCTGACCTGGACGCAATCCGCTTGAGTGGCCACTCTTTTTCTCCCAGTAGCCTAACTGTGACTGCTGTCGGATATCTGCCCCGAACTGCTGATGAGGATGACGGGATGTCGGAGCTTCGTGAAATGATCGAGGGACAAGCATGAACCTTCGTATGGGCAGCCAGGTTTTCGAGGATGTTCAAGTCCCATTGCTGTGGGGACAACGAGCAGTCATTCAAGATCGGAAGGGTCGCATTTCCGTTATCTATCTCGGCGGAGAGCGTGCGAAGCCTGAAATTGTAGCGGATAGGCCGGCAGCTGGCACGGCATTTGTGCCCCGCATTGACGGAATTGTCGTTCTACGCGACGGCAAGGAACTCTACACTTACAATCCGAAGGAGAAGATGCTCACCGGTATAGACCTAGCGTTGCCGGAGTGTCAGATTGCGCCGTGGGGCATCCGCGTTGGGACCAATCAATTTCGAGGGAGCTTTATTTCAGGCTTCGGGGTCGGCATAGCCGTGACTGAGACTGCCATCAGCCTTGGTGCGCCACTCCCGCCGGGGTTGGCAAAACTTGCTATTTGACGAAGTCGGACGCCTGCATCGCGCTGCAGGACCCTTAACGCGGCCCCGTGGCGTTTACCAGAGTCTCTGTTGGAGCGACCTAGTGGGTTAGTGTAAGCCGTCACAAGGCCCTGACGAAAAGAACGTGGAATGAAGTGCGGTTGGGCATGTCGGAACGCTGATATACTCCGAGAGCCGCAGGGCCTAGCACCCACTGTCGCTCGTGACACGCCGAGCGCTTGCCCGGCATGGAACCCGGTCGTCTGCTGCGCGCCATAGGGCGCGGGTCTAGTGCTTAGCGCGCGCCGCTACTCGGAAATGTGGGCACGGAGCTCTTGGCGACGAAGGGAATGGTGGTCGAGTCCGTCGCGCACGACGACTACGGCCTGTGGCGGCCTTCCGATTGCCGGATGTGCACCGGGGGGAAGGACTGCCACTCGAGGAGCCTGCGTCATTGTCCTGACCCGCCGGCGAGCACGCCGTGGGACTGCCACGCGCGCACGCAGTGACGAGCGTGCATGGACAGGACATCGCCTGCACCTAGCTTTGGTGCATGCCGACTTCCCATTCGTCTCGTGTTCTTCGCGCGCTCTGCGTTGTCTCGCTGTTCGCCATCAGCCGTCCGGCCTTCGGGCAGGCTCCGCGGACACCCGCGCCAGCAATCGATAAATACTTCCGCCTCGTCCGCTCCGAGTACTCGGGCGAGCGTGCGAAGGAGCTGGTGGCTTATATGGGCGGCTGGTTTCGTTGGCCCGGCAATACCGCGTTCGACGCGAGCATCGACCGCGTGGTGAGCCAGCTGCGCGCGGCTGGCTACGTCCCCGAAGACTCCGCCACGAAGACGACACGCCTCGTGTACCGCGTGGAGCGTCGCCCCATTCGCGGCCTTGCCTGGGATCTCCAGGACGCATCGCTCACGATCGTCGGCGATCGCACTCCGCTGCTCGCCCTGCGCGGCAATCTCAACATGCTGGCGATCAACTCGTATTCCACTCCCGATTCGGGCGTGGTCGCGGAGGTCGTTGACGCAGGGAAGGGAACGGCGGCGGAGCTGGATCATGCGTCACTCGCGGGCAAGATCGTGCTGGCGGAGGCGGGCATCGGCCAGCTCTTCATGGAGGCGGTGCAGAGGCGCGGCGCGATCGGCGTTCTCGCGTATCGCATGCCTGCCTACACGAAGCCGGAGATCAACCGCAGCTCCATTCAATTCTCGTCCATTCCACTCGACACGGTTCGCAAGGCGTGGGGCATGCCCATCTCGCGCGGCGCCCTCGATTCTCTTCGCGCCGCGCTCGCGAAGGGCCCTGTGCGCGTGCGCGCCATGGCGAAGACGCGACTGTTTCCATCTCTCGAGCGCACGGTTGTGGCAGAAGTGCGCGGGACTGATCACGCAGACGAGCGCTTCGTGTTCAGCGCGCACGTGCAGGAGCCCGGCGCGAATGACAACGCGTCAGGCGTCGGCGCACTCGCGGAGATTGCGCGTGTACTGGCGGTACTCTCGAAGAACGGTGCCGCCGTCCCGCGCCGCACCATCACCATGCTCTTCGGCAACGAGATCGCGCAGACGCGCAACTTCCTCGCGGACGACTCGGTCCGCACACGCGGCGTGCACTGGGGACTGAGCCTCGACATGGTCGGCGAGGACACCCAGAAGACGGGCGGCACTTTTCTCATCGAGAAAATGCCCGATCCATCAGCGGTGTGGACGCGAGGCGACGATCACCACAGTGAGTGGGGCGGCAGCGCGCTCACCAAGGACCAGATCGTTCCCCACTACTTCAACGACTTCCTGCTCGCGCGATGCCTTGAACAGGCGGCGACGAATGGTTGGGTCGTCCGCACGAATCCCTTCGAAGGCGGCAGCGATCACACGCCGTTCCTGACGTTCAAGAAGCCGGGCGTCCTCTTCTGGCACTTCACCGATCAGTACTACCACACCGACGGCGACCGCATCGACAAGGTCTCCGCCGCAACGCTCCAGAACGTCGGCATCTCCGCGCTTGTTTCGGCGCTCGTGCTCACGACGGCCGATGGCGCCACCGCGCGAGCCGTCGTCGATGACCTCGAGCGCGCCGCCATCGCTCGGCTCGATGTTGAGGTCGCGCTGTCACGCGCCGCAATCGCTGCAGGCGGCGGCGCGGTGAAGGAGCGGGAAATTCTCCAGACCTGGACCGACTACTACGACAAGTCGCTCGCGACGATCGCCGATGTTGAGACCGGCGGCTCATCTCCAGAAACCATGGCCTCTATCGCCAAGGCCCGCGAGCGCGTCGTGGCCGCGGGCGCGGCGCGGCTCGCCACGTTGAAGTGAACCTGCACCGCGCTCAGTAGCCCGAAGCTCCGGCGTCCGAATCGCGCGGGTCCGCGGCGCCCACACGTGCGCCGGATGCATCGACGAAGATCGAATGCGCTGTGCCCTGCACTCCACCTGCTCGAAGGTGGTAGCCCATCGCCTCGAGTGAGGCGACGGTCGCCGCCGGCAGTGCATCGCGTTCAGTGAAGAGCACATCGGGCAACCACTGGTGGTGGAAGCGCGGCGCGTTCACCGCGGCCTGAATGCCCATCTGTCCGTCGATGAGATTGAGCACGACCTGAAGCACGGTATTGATGATCGTGCGGCCACCCGGGCTTCCCACGACGGCAACCAGCTTGCCGTCCTTCGCGATGATCGTCGGCGTCATGCTCGACAGCATCCGCTTGCCCGGCTTCGCCAGGTTCGCGTCGGTGCCGATCAATCCGGTCGTATCGGTGAGACCGGCCTTGCCGTTGAAGTCGCCCATCTCGTTGTTGAGCAGGAAGCCAGCTCCGGGAACGACCGCACCAAGTCCATATCCGTTCTCGAGCGTGTACGTCACCGAGACCGCCATGCCGTCCGCATCGACGACGGAGAAGTGCGTCGTCTGGTCGCTCTCGTGTGCCTCCGCGACCTGTGATGGCATCGAAGGTGATGCGCGATCATCCAGGATCATCGAGCGTAACGTTGCCGCGTATGCCTTGCTCGTGAGGCGCTCGATGGGCGCCTGCGTGAAGTCCGGATCACCGAGATAGCGGGCGCGGTCGAGAAAGGCACGTCGCATCGCTTCGACGACGAGATGCACATACCGCGGCGAATTGTGTCCGGCCGCCGCGAGGTCGTAGCCCTCGAGGATGTTCAACATCTCCACCATGGCGACGCCGCCGGAGCTCGGCGGAGGCATGGAGATGATCTCGTAGCCGCGATACGTGCCGCGAATCGGGGCGCGCTCCTTGGCGACATATCCAGCAAGATCGGCCTCGGTGATCAAGCCACCGTCACGACGCATCTCCGCTGCGAGTAACCGCGCTGTTTCGCCGCGATAGAATCCGTCCTGGCCAGCGTCGCGAATGCGCGTCAACGCGGCCGCGAGATCCCGCTGGCGAAAATGCTCGCCGGCACCATAGGGCACGCCATTGCGGTAATACGCGGCGACGCTCGCGGGAAAGACGCCGAGATACTTCGACGCACCGGCCAACGAACGCGCGAGACCGGCCGGCACATCAAACCCCTCACTCGCGAGCTGCACCGCGGGATCGACAAGCCGCTTCCAGTCGGAGCGACCATACTTGCGCTGCGCCAGCGAAAAGCCCGCCACCGTGCCCGGCACGCCGACCGAGAGCAGGCTGCTGTGATGAATGCGCGCCGAATACGCGCCGCTCGAATCGGTGAACATCGTCGCACTGGCCGCGGCGGGCGCCGTCTCGCGAAAATCGATTGTGGTGGCGCGACCGTCCGGCATGCGAATCACCATGAATCCGCCGCCGCCGATGTTGCCCGCCACCGGATACGTCACCGCCAGGGCGAACGCCGTTGCGACGGCTGCATCCACCGCATTTCCACCGGCGGCAAGCACATTGCGCCCGACGTCGCTCGCGATCGCACTCGCCGAGACCACCATGCCATGCGATCCGGACGAGCTGCGACTGGCGGTGCTCGTCGTTGCCGCGGCGTTGACCAAAGTCGCCGGCGTCGAAGTGCAGGCGAGCGACAGCGACATCGCGCCCAGCAGGGCGGTCACACACAACGTTCCCACTCGGCGCATGTATCGTTGGCTGAAGGATGTCACGACGGCATCAGACGTTGCAGATGTCGAAGGCCTGCTTCATGGACGTGAGCGGATCGCGCACCGGCACGAACTCCTGCGCGACGTAGCCCGTGAATCCCAGGTCGGCGATCGCGGTCATCACCGCGCGCCAGTTCAATTCCTGCGTCTCGTCGATCTCGTGGCGGCCCGGCACGCCACCCGTATGGAAGTGCCCGATGGAGGCGTAGTTGTCGCGAATCGTGCGGATGATGTCGCCTTCCATGATCTGCATATGGTATATGTCGAAGAGCAGCTTGAGGCGCGGTGAGCCAACCCCTTTCACCACTGCTGCGCCGAAAGTCGTGTGGTCAGCCTGATAATCGTGGTGATCCACCTTGCTGTTCAACAGCTCGAGACAGAGCGTCACGCCGTGCTGTTCCGCGAGCGGCGTCAGTCGCTTCAACCCGGCGACGCAATTGGTGACGCCCTCGCCGTCGGACATGCCGCCGCGGTTGCCGCTGAAGCACACGATGTTGGGCACCTTCGCCGCCGCCGCGAGCGGAATCATGCGCTCGCCGTCCGCAACGAGCTTGTCGTGCTGGTTCGGCCGGTTGAAGCCGACGGGAATCGTCCCGAATCCATTGGCCATCGCGCAGACCATTCCGTGCTGCGCCGGCACGCGCCAATCCTTCTCGTCGAGAAGCTCCACCGACTTGTAGCCGATGGCCTTCGCGCTCTCGCACAGCTCGTCGATCGGGATCTTGCCGTAGCACCAGCGCGAGATCGAATGATTGAGCCGCCCCGCCGAGCTCGATGCTGGGATTCCCAACGCGCGGGCGGCTCCGGGCGCGAGGGTGCTGGCTGCGGCCAGGGCGCCAAGCGCGCCCACCGCCTGCCGGCGAGTCATGTCGGACATCTCGACTCCATGTTGGATGATCAGGTTGCTGCTGGTGAGCGATGGCGGCTGTCTCGCCGCTTGCGGTGTGCGACGGCCCGCGGCTTCGCCGCTCGGCGTGCCGCTCGGCGTGCCGGCGCCGGGAACGTGCGATTTGGTCACTCGGGCGTCAATGACCGGTACCGCCCGAAGCGCACTCGGCGGCTTCAACGTAATTTCGATCTTGCACGTTAGACGAACTAAATGCAGGTTCCGCGTGCCCCCGCCGAATGACTTGGGCCGACGCATCCCGCCGCATCCTCACCACGTTCATCCCCTCCTCATGAGCCCACTCTCTCGTCGTACCTTCCTCAAGACCTCGGCAGTGGTCGCTGCTGGTGCAGCCATGCCGGCCAAGTCCTGGGGCCAGATCATGGGGTCCAACGCCGATCTCCGCGTCGGCATCATTGGACTCAACGGCCGAGGCCAGAGCCACCTCCAGAGCCTCTCGCGCATCAAGGGCGTCCGCATCGTTGCACTCTGCGATCCGGATTCCGCGGTGCTCGACAAGACGAAGGCGAACGCGATCGGCTCCAAGCTCACTGACCTCAAGACGTACGCCGACATGCGCGACATGTTCGCGTCGAAGGACATCGACGCGGTCACCATCGCCACGCCGAATCACTGGCACACGTTGGCGGCCGTCTGGGCGATGCAGGCGGGCAAGGACGTGTACCTCGAGAAGCCCGTCTCGCACACCATCTGGGAGAGCAACCAGGTCGTCGCCGCGGCGAAGAAGTACGGTCGCGTCGTGCAGGCCGGAACGCAGATTCGTTCGGGTGAAGGACTCCGCGAAGCGGTGGCGTACGTGCAGGGCGGCAACCTCGGCAAGATCATCGCGTCGCGCGGCTTCTGCTACAAGCGCCGCAACAGCATTGGTCTCTGCGGAGGCCCCCAGCTGCCTCCCGCCACGATGAATTACGACCTCTGGACCGGTCCGGCGGCGCTCATCGCGCCCCATCGCAACACGAAGGCCAACGGCACGGTGCACTACGAGTGGCATTGGTTCTACGAGTACGGCAACGGCGACGTCGGCAACCAGGGCATCCACCAGATGGACGTTGCCCGGTGGTTCCTGGGCGAGTCCGGCTTCCCGCGCCACTCACTGAGCGTCGGCGGACGCCTCGGCTATGTCGATGACGCGGAGACGCCGAACACGCAGATCGTCATTCACGACTACGCCAAGGCACCGCTGATCTTCGAGGTGCGTGGTCTACCGAAGAAGTCGGGCACGGCCGATGCGGGCGGTGATCCGCGCGCCATGCAGGGCGGTGGCGGCGGCGACATGGACAAGTACCGTGGCGTCGACATCGGCAACGTCATCGACTGCGAAGGCGGCAGCATGATCGTTCCGAACTACTTCACCGCGACGGCGGTCGACAAGACGGGCAAGACCATCAAGGAGTTCAAGGGCAAAGACCGCCACATGCAGAACTTCATCGACGTCATTCAGAGCCGAAAGATGAGTGACCTCTACGGCCCGATCTCCGAAGTCGCCGACTCCAGCTCCCTGTGCCACCTCGGCAATATCTCGCATCGGCTCGGCCATGCGGCCCAGCAAGGCGAGATCGCCGATGCGGTGAAGTCGGATTCAGTGCTCAACGAAGCGAACGGCCGCATGATCGAGCACCTGCACGCGAACAACGTCGATCTCTCCAAGACGCCGCTGACGCTTGGCATGCCGCTCGCCATCGATACGAAGACCGAGCGCTTCATCGGCTCGAAGGCCGCGGTGGCGAACGCGATGCTGACGAAGAAGTACCGCGCGCCGTTCACGGTGCCGACGATCGCCTGATGTAGCGAGTAGCTGGTTGAATGCGAACGGGCTCGCTAATATGGCGAGCCCGTTTTCTTGCAGGGTCTGTCATCCGCCGTCTGTATTCCGCTTCTGGCGTCGTGAGTTCTACCGATATCAGTCGGAAAGGGCC
>DAIUFP010000063.1:0-7987 GCA_036844565.1 Gemmatimonadaceae bacterium
CCATCGCCCCCTGCGGCATCAAGGTCTTCTCTCAGCACACGCTCGTGCGGCCGTGGACCGTGCTCGACATCGCGCGCCCCAAGGGCGAAAAGAAACTCCCCGTCGTCTTAAGCCGTGACGAGGTGTGGCGGATTCTCAACGCCGTGCGGATCGACGCGTACCGCGTGTGCCTCACCACGATCTACGCCTGCGGGCTCCGTCTTACGGAAGCCTTCGTCTGCAGGTACCGGACGTGGACAGTGACCGCACGCTGCTCCACATCCACGGCAAGCGGGGCCAAGGATCGCGCGTCATATGTGTGCGCGCCGCACTCTGAAGGGGCATGGGTGCGGCGAATCCGCGTGTGCCCTGGGGTTTCTGCGTGGCGGGTCGCTGCCACCGCACCGCCCACGGAACGGCTCCGCCGGAGAATTCCTGTCGTCGGGGAGAGCGCCCGCGATTGAAAGTCCAAGAGGCGAGCATCTCGTGGCCCGTCACCGGCGGATTGCGTTCAACAGCAGATTTTGCCGCGGCTACGCGCGGCAAGAATCTCTGTTTCGTTATGCGGCCCTCTAAGAAACGGGCGGCGCGACCGCGGGGACCAGACGATAGATGGCATGACACGCAACGCAGTTCGACGTGATGCGCGAGAGCCTGGTGAGCATCGTATCGATCGGTGCGCGCGCGCTGAGTGAGACCGCCAGGGAGTCGAACGCGGAATGGGTCGTGATGCCAAGCCGCAGGAACTCTGCCGGGAGCAGCGGCTCAAGTGCAGGATCCGCGGCCGCCGCCAGACCCGAGGCAACCGCCGCCCGTCGCGCGAGGGCCGTGTCCTGGGTCGCGAGGGCTCGATGCAGCGCGTCCACCGAGGTCAACATCGTGCGCATTTCGAGTCGCACAGCCTCGACGGCCTCCGGCGGGAGCGCGACCGGCGTGCGCGTGTCCAAACTCTTCGGCGCTGGTGGCACTCCCTGACAGCCGAACACGGCGAGGCTGACCACCCCAAGGGCGCATCGCATGATCCGATTCAAAGGCTCCTCCTGTGGGCAACGGGAAATGCGCGGCCATTCCATAAAATGCGGCGGCGCAGCAGCCGCTACTATAAACATGGCCGTCGGTATCAACTATGGTTAGGCGGCTGCAGTCCGTCGAGGAGATCCTCGCGACGATGGATTCCATGGCCAGTGGGACGATGTCGGCCGCGCAAACCACGCACTGTACGCTCTGACAATTCTGGTGGCGGCAATCGCAGTCGGCCTGTGGCGTGTGCGGCGCCCGGAGGTGGCGGCAACAGTGCTGGGTCGATCCATCGGCGTGACGACGTTCGTCAACATCAGTGGAGCTCGCGGCAACGATTACTTCAGTGAGGGGATGACCCAGGAGATCGCCGATGCGCCAGGGCGCGTGCCCGGCCTGCGCGTCGCGATGCTTTCAAGGCGCTCCTGTTGCTGCATAACTTCCTGTTCTGCTGCACCACATCCTACCCCCCGTTCTAACTGCCCCGCAAGCCGCGCAGCAATATCCGTTAACCGCCGAACAGTCGATCGGCTGGACTCCGAACGCCCAGCCCGCCTCGACTGAGCACATGGGTATGGATCATCGTCGCTCCGACATCGGTATGACCCAGGAGTTCCTGTAGCGTCCGGATGTCGTACCCATCCTCCAGCAGATGCGGCGCGAAGGAATCATCACACCGTCGCCACCCGTATCACTGCGCCGCGAGTCGAACTCAGAGTCCACACGCACACCACACCATCAAACACACGCCGACACCACCAGCACATGCCGACAGCACACGCGTAAACTCGCACGCGCAGGGAAATGATGAAGAATGGCACGGCGACGCAGGCCGCTTTCCGCACCGCAATAACGCACACGAGTTATCTGTCCAACACGGACGAATAGAGTCCATTGAACAGAAACTTGAACGTTCCATGTGGCTGTGCGCGCTGGAGAATCTCAGGCCCAAACAGAATCACCTTTCCCTTTCCGACGTTCGCCTCGGCAGCAACGACACCATTCTCGAGATAGGCCTGTCCCCACGCCCATCCGCTTCGCAGCGGCGTCTTGCTGTCGAACCACGCAATCGTCTTCACTCCCTTCGCCGCCGCATCGGCGCCAAGCTTGAACACCGGGCTGTCGTCGAAGAAGACGTCGGTATGCTCCGCCATCCCGCTCGCAATCACATTCGAGGTATCAAGGCGCGCGGAGAGCACCGAGCCAGGGATGTAGAGCTTTGTGCGCGGAATCGGAGCGCCGTTCTCAATCAGCTGACTCTCGATCGGCAAGCCGAGGAACGCCGAGAGGTTCGTTGCGGATGACCCGATGGCGATCACCGTCCCGCCATTCTCAAGGAACCGACGAATATTCGGCAGCGTCTTCGCCACCGTGACGCGACCCACCTGCTCGGCATACTCTGCCGGCAGGAGAGGAATCACACTGTCCATGGCTGCCGCACCACCACCGCCACGACGCCCGCCGCTCGCTCCGGGAATAGCACCATCGACGAACACGAGCACGTCGTACTTCGCGTTCAGACCGCCCCTGTCGAGTGCCGGAGCGAACACGCGCTCGAATGGAAACTCGAACTGCTCGAGAATCCATCGCGTCCAACCGGCCGGAATCGAGCCGCCATACATATCCCACAATCCGATGCGTGGCGTGCGCAGCTTCACGGCGTCGACCGAAGGGGTAGCGGTAGTACCGGTGAAGCTCACGCCGAGCTGCGTGGCGCTTGCCTGCACGCTTGCGAGCGCAGCCGGTGTCGAGCGGACATAGAAGGAGCCCGACGGATATGTCACCCCACCCAAGACCATCGGCGTTGCCAAGCGCACGACGTCCTGCCCCGCCTTCAGCATGCGGTTGAGCGCGATATACGAATCATTCACGCGATTGCTGGTGACAATGCCGACCGCTCCGCTCGTTGCAACCACTCGACCCGCCGGTGGCGCAACATTCCACATGGGCAGCTTCTCAAAGAGCCCGCTGAATCCATCGAGAACGCGGTCGAACTGCACACCCATCTGGAACGCGAGTGTCCATCCCGCATTGTCGTAAGGCGGCGTTGGCGACGATCCCGGAAATGGAAAGACATCGGGGTGCACCTGCGGCTCGAACATGTCCAGCACGTGCGTGCGAAACGCCTGTGCCGTATGCACCACATACGAGCCCGCAGGGTACTGCTTGCCCGCCACGCTGAAGCCGCTCGTCGCACGCTCGACAGTGATGCCAGTCTCGCGAAGCGCGTTGATGAACTTCGTCGCGGTCGGAAAGTCGGGCTGATCGCTCGGGATGATGTATCCGCGCGCATCGCGAAGGTCCGGCGCTTTCATCGCCGCCCACTTCACGGAATCGTCCGTCGACGAAACCGCGTTCGCAACTGCCGCATCGCGCCGCGGATTTGCGGTCCACGTATCGCGACTACCGCGCTCGATCGAGCTCTTCCCCATCTTGTAGATGTTGAAGAGCAGGTTCTCGCGCATGCGCGACGCGTAGTCAAGCACCGCACGATCCAGCGAGATCGAATAGCCGATCGACTGGCGGAAATGCCACTCCTGCGGCGCGATTGGCAGCGCGAGGTCGCCCGATGGAATCTGCCGCGCAAGCACGAGCGGAATGCGCATCGGCGTAGGACTGCCGATGATCTCCGTGAGCATAGCAATCGTATTGTGGAAAGTAGCCGTGTTGCGGATGCCTCCGTTCCACCATCCGTCATACGGACCGCCCGACCGCATCGTCGCGCCACCCTTCCCCTCGATCGCCAACCGCGTATGCATCGCGGCACCGAGCGATTGAAGACCGAGCACCAGCACCGGATCCAGGTTGTAGTTGTACGGATCACGCAGTGGTGGCGAATACACGACGGTGCCGAGCGGACCGCTCTGGTGATGATTGTAGAGCACCTGCGGAAACCACTCGTGGTACAACACACGATTCTCGTTTTCGGTCTCCGCCTGCGTGGACATGAAGAAGTCGCGATTGTCATCATGCCCGATGTACTTCTGGTACAGACGCGGCAATTGCGCCAGCGACCGCTGCTTCGGATCGGGATTGCGCATGTACCAGTTGGCCACAAGCTCGTTGCCGTCCGGATTGGCGTGCACGAAGAGGATGATGACGTCGTCGAGAATGCGCCGCGTCTCGTCATCGTTGCCGCTCACCATGTCGTAGACCATCTGGCCGAGCTGCTGCGCGCCCACCGTTTCCGTCGCGTGCAGTCCGCCGTCGATCCACACTACCGCCTTTCCCTCCTTCGCCAACCGCCGCGCCTGCTCGTCCGTCAGCCCCTCGGCGCGCGCAAGACGCGCGGAGATGTCCTGATAGTGCGCGAGACGCTTCTGATTCTCCGGCGACGTCACGATCGCCATCAGATGCGGACGTCCTTCGGCCGTCTTGCCGATCTCCTTCAGGACGATGCGATTCGACTCACGTGCGAGCGTGTGCCAGTACGTGGAGAGTTGCGAGTAGTTCGCGAGGAAGTAGTCGTCGCCGAAGTTGGCGCCCAATGCCTCCTTCGGCGTGGTGATGTGGCGCTGAGCGCGGACATCAGCAGAAGCGCACGCGACGAGTCCAGCCGCGATGATCAGAGTCGAGAGATGGCGGCGCATGACAATCCCGTCCGGCGTGGGCGAGGCGAGCAGCAGCGAATCCGAGATATGCGCCCACATCATTGAAGCCGGAAGCCCTGAAACTCGGCGAGCGGATGGCGCCTACCGACACTCCACGGCGGAGAGATCCATCTCCGCCAGGCCAAAGCAGCTCCACGGCCGCCGCACGATTTTCTGCGGCGTAGCACCCGCGGGCAGCTTGTCGCCGGCAAACGGCAGGATGGTGATTGTGTCTCCGGAGCGCTGAAGTACGCTGCGAAGCGATTGGCCGCCTGCCGTCGTATCCAGTGTGTCCCCATGCAAGCGCATCTGCGTGGGCGCTTCCACCTCCAGCACGAGTTGCCCGTCGGACCGGAAGGTGAGGACCGAGATGCCGCTTCCGTCGAGCGAGTGCCAGGTGCCCTTGAGGCCTCGGCTGGATGCGACGGGGGAACCGAGCCGACGATAGACCACGACGCGATCGCCAAACCACAGTCGAAGTGTGTCGCCCCTAACCGAGAACGCCTGAACGCGGCGGTTCTCCGCTGCGTCCGTCTCGATGCTGTCGCGCTTCACACGATAGGTCATGAGCGGAGCCTGGGGCGGATACATCACCATCTCGACAGAATCCCCGCTGAACACGTACGCGATCGGAACGCCGAGCATTACCCATCGCCCGTCAGTTACGCGCTCCTGACTCCCATTGACTGCCGCGAGTACGAGCACGGTCGCGAGGATAGCTGCCGCGTGCTTCATGTTCACCGCCTCGACGGGAGAGCCAGCACGGCGCAGCGCGCATCATCCAACCCATGGATGTCGCGGAACATCTCCGCGCGGTGGCGCGCAATAGTGTCGACGTCAGCGACGGATGCATGTCGAACGACAAAGTCGAGGGCGGGCATCGCTCACGATGACGACATCGCCCCACCGTCGCAAGTGAACGCACGACAAGGACTATCCCCTCCCGGGAATCGGGACGACCTTTGATGCAGTCCCGAGCCCCGAACCATGTCTCTCGTCTTTCCGTTCGACCCGAACATCGAGCGCGCCGCCACCATTCCCGCGCGTCTCTACAACGATCCCGTCTATCTCGAGCTGGAGCGCGAGCGGATCTTCGCGCACACGTGGCAGCTCGTGGGGCGAGTGGAGCAACTCGCCATGCACGGCGACTTCATCACCGCGCAGGTCGGCAACGACGCCATCGTCATTCTTCGTGACGCGCAGCAGCTTCGCGGCTTCTATAATGTGTGCCTGCACCGCGCCGGTCCCGTCGCCTCGGGATGCGGCCGTCGCAAGACGCTCCAGTGCCGCTACCACGGCTGGACGTACGGGCTCGACGGAACGCTTCTGCATGCGCCGGAGATGGAGGGCGTGCAGAACTTCAATACCGCGGAGATGCATCTCGTCCCCATCCAGATCGCGACGTGGGGACCGCTCGTCTTCGCGAACCTCGACGGAAAGGCGCCTCCGCTGCTCGAGGTGCTCGAGGACATCCCGGCGCGCGTGGCCCCGTTCCACTGCGAGTCCATGCGCTACGTGATGCGCAAGGAATGGGACATCGCCTGCAACTGGAAGATCTACGTCGACAACTATCTCGAGGGCTATCACGTCCCGGTCATTCATCCGGGGCTCCACAAGGAGCTCGACTACGACAACTACAAGGTCGAGCCGCATCGCTACTTCTCCATCCAGCACGCGCCACTCCGCGAGATGCACGGTGGCAACGCCGCCGAGCGTCGCTACGATCCGGCGAAGACGGACGTGGCCGAAGCACTTTACGTCTGGCTCTTCCCGAACATGATGCTCAACATCTACATGGGGCAGATGCAGACGAACATCGTCATCCCCACCGCGCACGACCGCTGCAAGGTCGTCTTCGAGTGGTACTCGGCCAATCCTCCCGCCGATCATACCACGGACGCACAGTGGACGAAGCTGCTCGCCTTCAGCGACGAGATCCAGGACGAGGACGTCGAGATCTGCGAGATCGTGCAGCGCAACCTTCGCTCGCGCATCTACGACCGCGGACGCTACTCGGCGCTACGTGAGAACGGGGTGCATCACTTTCACTTGTTGCTGCACGAGTTCCTCACGTGAGTCAGGATATATAGCCGCGACGCGACACCGTCTCCTGTAAAAGCGCTTTACCGCAGAGGACGCAGAGAACCGAAACGGCCGCAGAGGACGCGGAGGAACGCTTTTGATTTTCTCAAAGCAGTCCTCTGCGCCCTCTGCGGCTTTTGCTTTTCCTCTGCGTCCTCTGCGGTAAAATGCTGTTGCTGTTGCCAAGACGCACCAGCACGAGTGCCAGTTGCTACTGAATTACCCTTAGCGGAACGCCGCGAGACAGGCCCCTGCGCCACCGTTGAAGCCCGCCTTGAAGTTGGCCAACCGCTGCTCGCGCGTACCGTGCCCCATGAACTGCGCGCGTCGTGCGATGCGCGCGTCGACCTGTTCGTAGCCCGTAAACTGTGGAGTCGGGTCGCCGGCGGCGGCCAACCCGAAGAACGCCTCTTCGAGGTCGCCCTTCTCGAGACTGCCGTCCTTCGACGTCTGCTGTGTGAACGCACCAGCCAGGCAGTCGGCCTTCGCTTCGTTCTCGTACGGAATGCGTGACGCTTCTCCGAGCTGCATTGCGACGGCGTGTCCCATCTCGTGTGCGATGATGCCAACAGCGGCCATGTCGCCGTCGGTGCCCAGCTCGTTCGCCGCGGCCTTGCTCTGGCGAGCCACGAAGACTTCGTCGAAGAAGATCGTGTTCAGTTGCGGACAGTACTGCGCGTTGTTCGCCTGCATGATGCCGCACTGCGTGCGCACGTTGCCGCGATAGCGTGCGATGCCCGGCGCCGTGAAGCTGGTGCCGAGTTGCTTGAAGTCGGTGGTCCACATGGCGACGAGTGCGCCATAGGCCATTCCGACCTTCTTGTTGGATTCGGTGACGTCTGACTCGGTGACGTCGGTGGTGGAGCGTGCCGGCGGAATTCGAACCGGAAGCGCGGCCGCCGAGAGGGCCGTGGAGACGGCGAGGAGAGCTGCGAGCCCGACCCTGCGGGCCGATGATGCAACGAATGGGCGCATGTTGTACCTCCGGCTAGTTGGTACCCATGTCCTAAGCGTTAGTTCGCTGATGCCACGCCGGTTTGGTCGAGTCCGTACTGCCCTGGGTTGCTACCCACCCGTGCCGAGGCGATGAGCTTCGGTACGTAGTCCTGCGTTTCGCGTGGCAGCGCTGGGAGAATGCGGAAGAAGTCCTCGTCTGTGCCCTGCGTCTTGCCGGTTACCTTCTTCAGCGCCTTCGACACCGTTCCGGCACCGGAGTTGTACGCCGCCGCCGCGAGGTACCAGGAGCCGAATCGCGTGTGCAGGTCGCTCAGGTAGCGGAGCGCCGCATCGGTCGCCTCAGAGGGATCCTTCCGTTCATC
>DAIUFP010000064.1:0-7862 GCA_036844565.1 Gemmatimonadaceae bacterium
CGATCGAGTGGATTGCGTCGGAGTTCAAGAAGGCGGGACTCAAGCCAGCGTTCGGTAACAGCTACGTCCAGCCGGTGCCGGTTGTCGAGTATCGTGCGGACGCGGCACGGTCGAGCATCGTCCTCCGCCGCAGCGGCAGCGAACAAAAATTCCCCTGGGCCGACATTTCCGGCGGCTTCAAGCGTCCGGTAGACATCACGGCGCCCGTTGTCTTCGCTGGATTTGGCGTCAGCGCGCCGGAGTTAGGCTACGATGACTACGCGGGAATCGACACAAAAGGCAAGATCGTTCTCGTGTTCGAGCACGAGCCGCAGGAGAGCAATCCTCGATCGGTCTTCAACGGCACCGGCAACACGCGCCACGCCACCAACCGAGTGAAGGCACTCGCCGCGCAGTCTCGGGGGGCGGTTGCACTGCTTGTGGTCCCCGAGCCAAATCGCACGCATCTCTCCAACGCGCAGCGCGTCTTGCGCATCGGGGGCTCGGCGACTCGCTCGCTTCCACCGCCGTCACAGGCGCTTCAGCAGGACACGCTCAACATCCCGATTCTCCTGGTGTCCGACAGCGCCGCGCGGGAGTTGATGAAGACTCTCGAGATCACGCCCGCTCGCGCGCAGGAGATCATCGACCGCGATCTCAAGCCCCAGTCACGCCCGCTTCCGAATACCGACCTCTCGATCCACTTGCGCAGCCAGTACGCCAAGGAAGGGATCACCTACAACGTCGGTGGCCTGCTGGAAGGCAGTTCCCCCGCGCTGCGCCGTGAAACGATCATCATCAGTAGCCACCACGATCACGACGGAATGGCGGCCGAAGGGGTGTGGCACGGTGCCGATGACAATGGGTCCGGCACGGTGGGCGTCGTCGCTCTTGCGCGCGCGTTCCACGCGAACCCGGCCAAACCGAAGCGCTCGGTCCTGTTCATTTCGTTTGCCGCCGAGGAGCGGGGGCTGCTCGGCGCGTACTTCCTTGCAGCGCACCCGGTCGGTGATCTCGCCACCACGCGTGCGATGTTGAACTTTGACATGATCGGCCGCGACGAAGTGCCCACACCGCAAACGGACGGACTGATCGATATTCCGAAGGAGACCGGCAATCGGCTCAACCTGATCGGCGCCAGGTACAGCCCAGACTACAAGCGGGTGGTCGTGGCGCAGAATGCGGCGGTAGGGCTTGTGCTGGACGATCGCTTCGATCACGAATCGGCGCTCAACATCTTTTTCCGCAGCGATCAGTTTCCGTTCGTACTCAAGAACGTTCCCGCTCTCTGGTGGTTCACGGGATTCCACCCCGACTACCATCACATCACGGATACTGCCGATAAGATCAACTACACGAAGATGGCGAAAATCCTGAAACTGGCCTACCTGACGGCCTGGGTTTTTGGTGACACCGCTACACCGCCGCGCTTCGTGAGCAACCCATAGCCGAGCAGTACATGGACCTGGCAAAGCGTTGAGAGATAGAGAAGAAGATAGACGAAGGGCTCTCGCACTTGTCGAGAGTCCTTTTTTGTGCTCGCTGACCAAGAAGTGGCCGACTAAGAAAACGGAGGTGGCACTCGCCTCGCGACTTGACATCCCTCGAGAACAGTCCCATCTACAGCATCCGCCAACAACTTCCATCACTCGGGGGGACTCATGTACATCATGATCCAGCACACGATCTCCGAGCCGGCCGCCTTCTGGAACGCGGCTGACCCGTCCACCATCTCGCCGAAGATCAAGCTCCACCACACGTTCCCCACTCCCGATGGAACGCGCGCCGTATGCATCTGGGAGGCCGCTTCGGTCGACGAGCTACGCAATCTGCTGGAGCCCCTCATTGGGCGCATCAGCCGCAATGAGTACTTCCCGGTCGAAAACCGGGAGGGGTTTGCCCGCCCCTCAGGCGTACCTCAGGCCGAAACTGCAGGTGCCTCACGCTAGCATGAATCACTAAACGATGATCGGGGCCTCGGGCGAAATCCCGAGGCCTTTGCGTTGCATCCGAGCTCCAATGGTTCACCTGCCTGCATGCGACGGGCGCAGTGAATGAAGGGAACGATGGTGCACGCAACTCTCGACAAATGACCTTCCGCCTCATACTCAGCCACAAGCCGCGTTCACCATTTCCCAAGGGGCTTCCATGCAGAACCGTACAATGCTTCTCGCAGAAGTCATTGCGTTCTCTTGCATCATCACCGGTTGTGCAAAAAAGGCGAGCGACACCGCCGCCGATACTGTGGCCGCATCAGCACCAGCCGCTGGGACGACCGACCATTCCGCGGACGTCCGCGCGATCCTCACATCCGATTCCGCCTGGATGCGTGATGTCATGGCGAAGAACGTCGATTCGCTGATGACATACTACGCTCCCGAGGCCGTATCCTACGGATTTGGAGCGCCGGCGAGCGGAACCGATCAGATTCGGGCCGAATACACAAAGATGGTGAAGTCGACCATGACCAATCCGAAGATCAACGCCGGCCCGGTCACGTTTTCCAATGATGGCTCCATGGCATTCGATCACGGGACCTTCTCCGTGACCCTAACGCCGCCCGGCGGGAAGGCATCCAATGAGACCTCTGCTTATCTCAACGTCTGGAAGAAAATGGACGGCCGATGGAAGCTCATGGCGGAAATGAGTACGCCGATCCCTGCCTCCAAGAAGTAGGCGCGAGACATCGAAGCAACCCGCGAGTGACGCGAAAAAGCTTGGCCTTCAACTCGCGACAGGGAGGTTATTGATCGTCCGGAAGCCCCCGACTTTGGTTCTCTATTGCGCCGCGGTGTTGGCCTGCGCCTCGCTGCCTACGGTTGCGGCTGCGCAGTCACGAGCCGACCCGGCGCTGTCCGCTTTCATCGCGAATATTCGCGCGGTAGACAACCACAGCCACGCCAACAGCGTCGCTCCCGGAGATTCTGACGCCGACGCACTGCCGCTCGACGGGATTCCGTCGGAGCTGCCGGTTCTGTTGCGGCCCGACAATCCGGTCTGGCTCGCGGCATCAAAGGCCCTTTACAACTATCGGCACGCAGACTTCAGCGACGCGCACATGAAGGACCTGCGGGCCTCTGTGCAGAGCGTGTCGAAGAGAGAGGGCAACAACTTCCCCACGTGGATTCTCGATCAGGTCGGCACCGAAGTCCTGCTCGCAAACCGTATCGAAATGGGTCCCGGTTTACCAACGCCGCGCTTTCGATGGGTGTCGTACGTCGATGCACTGCTTCTCCCGCTGTCGAACAAGGCGGAAGCTGCGATGTCGCCCGACCGGGAGAAGCTGTATCCACTGGAAGCGAAGCTCTTTCGCCGATACCTGACAAATCTCAAGCTCTCCAGGGCGCCAGCGACACTCGAGTCATATCTCACGACAGTCGTAACGCCGACGCTCGAGTCACAGCGGAGAGCCGGATGCGTTGCCGTCAAGTTCGAGGCGGCATACCTCCGGTCACTCGATTTCGGCGAAGCGTCACGTGCGGCAGCAAGTGACATCTACGAGAAGTATTCACGCGGCGGCGAGCCGTCCCATGCCGAATACAAGACGCTCCAGGATTTCCTGTTTCGTTACGTCGCGCGCGAAGCTGGCCGGCTTGGCATGGCTGTCCACATCCATTCCTTCGAGGCGTTCGGCAACGCGTACAGCGTAACCGGCGCCGACCCGCTCCTGCTCGAATCAGCGTTCAACGACCCGACCTTGAGCAAGACGAACTTCGTCATCATCCATGGTGGCGGAATCTTTGCTTCGCACACCACCGCAATGCTGTGGAAGCCGAACGTCTACGCAGACATGTCGATGATGACACTCGCCTACACTCCGGCGAAACTGTCCGAGGTCCTGAGAGCGTGGCTCACCCAATATCCCGAAAAGGTGATGTTCGGCTCCGACGCGTTCGGCCTTGGCCCCGACATGGGTTGGGAGCTCTCGGCATGGATCTCGGCGAGGAACGGCAGAACCGCTCTCGTCATCGCATTGACGGATATGATCAGGAACGGCGAAGTCAGTCGCAGTCGGGCCGAAGAGATTGCGACGATGGTACTGCGCACGAACGCGTCGAAGCTTTACGGTCTCGGACTCGACTGAATGAGAGACTCGAAGGATCGGGCCTTGTCGTATTCGATTGCAGCGTAGCTCGAGGCGATAAACGGTGGGGATCACAGAGCACGCAGAGGGAGCGGTTGCATGAAAGTTCGTCGCGTAGTTACGGGCCACACCGCCGCGGGCAAAGCGACGGTGGCGGGCGACTCCGAGGTTGATGCGATCACGCTGGATCTGATGCCCGGCACGGAGTTCTGCCGACTGTGGGGCGCCGACGAAGCGCCGACATTTCCCAACGCGGGATCGCCTCCCACCGCGCCGGCTACTTCCCCCCGGTTGGACGTTTTCGATTCGGCCTCTTTACCCTCGCACCCGACTCGGTGGCCCTTCCGAAGGATCTCGACATGCAGCTCGCCCTTGTTGAAGTCGAGGACAAGTTGCCCGGCCTGGCCGCTCATCTGGAGGCCGAGAACCCGGGAATGCACACGACCGACTCCGTCGATTTCGAGTACGTGATTTCGGGTGAGGTCTGGCTCGAGTTGGACGATGGGAAGTCGCCCGACAATCCTCACAAAAGCGCCATCCCTTCGACGACGGGGAAAAAAGTTTGCCGCAGCCGCTACGGAGCACGGGGACGGCCTTGCCGGCCAACTTGCGCACTAACGCCGTCCCGACCAGTCCCGCCACGCTCAAGCCTTTGTCGAGCGAGACATCGACGATCACCTCCCAAGACACTCCTACTTGAACAGGTGAATGGCGCAGAATAGTGCTCATCGAATCGGCAACATCGGCGTGCCTCATCTCGCGGTAGTGCGACGCGTGCCGCATGACAGCGGCTCTACTCTTCCGCCTATGCCGGAGGCGGCGGATCGGCGCTGATCCAGAGCCAGAGGATACCGCCGATTAACGCGGCGATGGCGGCCGTCGCCAGCGCCGCCGGCCAGCCAAGGGTACGTGCCACGATCGGCACCAAGAGTGCACCGACGCCACCGGATGCGTTGGCACCAAAGTTCATCACGCCGCAAGCTGGGGCGGCTTGGCGCCCCGCCACCGAGGTTGTGGCGGCCCAGAATGAGCTGTCGGTGAACTGCTGAGACGCCAGGCAAAGGGACAGGAAGACGACGGCGACGTACGGGCTGCGGGCGCTGGCGGCGACCAGGATGCATCCGGCCATCGGCAGGGAACCCACGATCAGGATCGTGCGGCACGCACGGGTGATGCCGATCCGCTGGGTCAGGTGGTCGCAGACGAAGCCGCCCATCGTGGCGCCGACCGCGCCGGCAATCCACGGGGCCGCGGCGAAGTAGCCACCCGCGAGCACTTCGAACTTTAGGACTTCGACGAGATAGAGATACAACCAGTTAAAGAAGAAGTAGAACACGTAGTTGTTGGCGAAGGCGCTCGCGGTCATGAGGAGAACGTTTCGATTCGCGAGCACCGCCTTCCACTCGCCCCGCGCTGGAGCGGATGGAGATGCCGGCGGACGATGCGCATCGATCAGCGCGACCTCGCTTATGTTCACGGCACGGTGTTCGGCAGGAACATCGCGAACGTACCACCACCACCAGGCGGCGATGACCAACCCCGCTGGTGCCGTGATCGCGAACGAAGCGCGCCACCCCGCGCGCTCCATCAGCCAGGCGATGACCGGGCCCGTAGCCGCGGCGCCGAATGTGAGCCCCGTGTTACTCAACCCATTGGGGAGGGCCCATCCCCTCACCGGAAACCATCGTTGGATCGTCTCGCCCGATCCCACCGGAAAGAGTGGCGCTTGCGCCACTCCCATTAGGAAGCGGGCCGCCACGAGCGTGGCCACGATCACAAGAGTGGATGCGACGGCCGGTCCGGGGACGATCGCCACGAACACGTTCAACACACCCCACAGCGCGGCGGCGAGCGCCAAAGTGCGCCGTCCACCAAGCCGGCTACCGAGCACGCCGGCCGGTAACTGACAGATGGCGTAGCCCCAGGCGAACGCGGCCAGCACCACTCCCAACTGGAGCTGACTGAGGTGCAAGTCTTCCCTCATCCGCACACCGGCCACTGACATGTTCGTCCGCAGCAGGTAGGCGACGAAGCCCATCACGATGAATAGCGCGAGGACGCTCCATCGGACGCGCGTTGGCCCCGGCGGGGTCGCGAGCAGCTCGGGCCTCGCGCCGATCAGGTCGCCGGCCCTCACGCTCGATTTCGGGTCACGGATCCATCGCGAACATCGTGGACGCGGACATGGCACCTCTCGGGTGAGGCAGCATCGGCCCGCAGCCGTCGAGATGTCACACGGGGCGGAGGCGACGCGCGAAGCCGTTCATGGCCTATGGATTCGTCAGACTAGGTCGGGCAAATCGTGAGGGTTCAGTAGTTGGCGGCAGCGCGTACCGCGCTGGCCGACCTATCCAGATCCGTAAGCAGCTCGGAGCCGACGATCGCAAAGGGTGCCGAGCAATACCAGAGCAGCCCATCGTGGAAGTCAAGAGGCGACCCATCACCAGCGGTTCTTTGGTGGTACGCCGCCAGCAACTGCTTGAGCTGCATGCGCCCCGCTTCACAAGCGATCGCGAACTCGGGATTCATAGCTATGTCAGCCACCGCCACATCTGCGGCCTCCCGGGTGAAGCCGCTCACACGAGCGAAGAAATCCGCGGCCTGGCGGAAGGTCCACTCCTCACAAGTGGGTCTCGCATCCACAATCGCGAGGGCGCCGCGCACGTCGAGCGGCAGGGCGATCGCCAACACGAAATGGATCATGGAACGCACCGGCATTGAGCGACTGAATCTGCTGCGCGCAGCCCACTCGGACCGACCGGCGTGGGCGGGGCCGCTCAACTTTCTGCCCGACACGGTGCGGGCGCTGCTGCAAGCACGACGCGCGCGACGTGCGAGCTCGTTGTTCCGAGCGACACACCGCTATGTTCGATGGATTCCCCATCGGAGCGACTCCATGAAGCGCACGTCCTGCGTCGCACTCGCGTTCGTGGTCGCACTGACGCTCGCGGGAGCTGCACCTCTTCCGTCCCAGGCCTCCACAGCAAAGCCCGCTCGCCTCGGCATCATGGGTGGCGCGACCTTCCCGCGCGGCTCGGATTTCACCGATATCGCCAATCGAGGGTGGAACGCGGGCGTGCTCATCGCACTCGGAGCTCCAGCGTTCCCGCTCAGCTTTCGGCTCGACGGTCAGTGGCATCAGCTCGCGGGAAAGACGCGATCGTTTCCCGACGCCGGGAGCCAGCGCACGGATCTTCGGATTATCGACGGCACGGCGGATTTCGAGTGGACGTTCGGCAAGCCGTCCGCGTCGAATTTCTACGTCATTGGCGGCGTGGGCCTCTACAATCTGCGCGGTCGCAACTTCACGACGCCGGGGAACGTGCTTGGGGGAACGGACAGCACCTTCACGGAATCCACGACCAAGTTCGGATGGAATGGCGGCGTGGGCATTCGCGCCCGGCTCACCGGCTACACGTTGTTCATCGAGAGCCGGTACCACCTCGTGAGTCATGGGCACGCAGTGGACGGCACCGGAAGCACGAAGGCGATCCACTTCATTCCCATCGACATTGGGATCACCTTGTAGCACCATGCGGAGCGACTCGATCGATCGACGTGTCGCCGCAGCGCCTGTGTCGATCCTCATCCCATAGCGGAGATACCGTGCGTCGAGCGCTCATCCCGATTGTCGCGATCCTGTCCGCCGTCACGATTGGCTCCTCCGCACGCAAGCCCTCGTACCTGTTCCTGTGGGCGGGAGATTCCGCGGGCAAGGCGAGCGACTTTCTCGCCGTGATCGATGCGACTCCTTCGTCGGCGCATTATGGAGCCATCGTCGCCTCCGTTCCAACGGGCG
>DAIUFP010000065.1:0-7698 GCA_036844565.1 Gemmatimonadaceae bacterium
GGGGACAGTTCTATCCGCGTTTCGAGGGGACACTATCATCCGCCGACAACATAGCCAGGCGAAAAGTGGGAGGATAGGAGGATAGGAGGATAGGAGGATAGGAGGATAGGAGGATAGGAGGATAGGAAAGCTCAGCAGTCCTATCATCCTATCCTCCTATCCTCCCGTTTCCCGTCCAAAGCATATCCGGAAGACAGATCCCCGTCCCACCTCACTCTCGAGCGTGAGCGAGAACCCCATCATCTCGCAATAGCGCTTCGAGATCGCGAGGCCCAGTCCCGTTCCGCCGAATCGGCGCGAGATCGTCGTGTCCTCCTGCGCAAACGGCTCGAACACCGACGCCTGGTGCTCTGGCGCGATGCCCACGCCGGTATCCGTCACCGTCATGCTTTTCGGCGATCCGTCCGCATTCGTCTCCAGCGCGACGACCACACTGCCCTCGAGCGTGAATTTCAGAGCGTTGCCGACCAGGTTCACCGGCACCTGACGCAGCTTCGTCGCGTCCGCCGCGAGCATCGCCGCATCAGGTGGCACGTCGGCGCGCAACTCCACACCAGGGCTGCGTTCGCGTCCATCCAGGTCGGCAATCACGTCGACCGCCAGTGCGCCCACATCGACCTGGCTGACCTCGAGCACGCGTGAGAATCCGATGATCGCGGTGAGCGGCGTCCTCAGCTCGTGGCTCATGTGCGCGAGGAATTGCGACTTCGCCGCATTCGCCTGCTCCGATGCGTCGCGAGCGGCCAGCAGCTCGTCGCTCTGGTGCATCGTCAACGAGCGGCCGAGTGGTCCGCGGATGTGCGTTTCGCCGGTCCACTGACCGGTGGCTGACGCAACTACGGTGGCCTCGTTCAAGACGCGATCCGCATCATTGCCTTCGTGGCCTTGGCGGATGGCGTCACGGGGGATATCCGTCATCGCGCCGCCATCAGTCATCTCGGCAACGGCAGGAAGACCCATCATGAGACGTCCGGCACGGTTCGCGTAGAAGAGTTGGCCTTCTGCATCGAACATCCCGACGACTCCGGCGTCTGGTCGAGGATGGCAGCGAGCCGGCGACGTCCCTTCTCCGCCTCCATCCAGGCGGTGACGTCGATGATGATCGCGTGGAGGAGTGTCCTGCCGCCGCTGCTCATTGGGCTGGCGTAGATCTCCACTTCGCGTAGCTCGCCATCGGCGCGATAGTGCTGGCGATGCACCACCGTCGACGATGAGCTGCACCGATCCGTTTCGTTCGAAGAGCGAGCGATACTGTGCCTCGCTCGAGCGCACCTTGTCCTCGGCGTCCCTCTGCGCCGTGACATCCCGGAACGAACTTACGCGCAGGCGCAGGAAAACCACGGCTCCGAGCGGGGTGCGCGACGCAGGAATCGCATGGTCTGAAGACAGTTAGCGGCTATGCTTGTACATCATCTCGACGAGCTCGTCGTACATCGCTTCAGCGTCGGTCTCGCTCGAGCGAATAGCCGTAGACGCACAGTGCTTCAGGTGATTGCGCATGAGTTCCCTTCCAACGGCGCGCAACGCCTCGTGCACGGATGAGATCTGGGTGAGGATGTCCGCGCAATAGCGATCTTCGTCGACCATCTTCTGTAATCCGCGAACCTGCCCCTCGATGCGTCGCAGGCGCTTCTGGTTGCGGTCCTTGATCTTTGGATCGACGGCGACCGCGTGCCGCGCTGTCGCCCCTTCGTCCCTCACACCGCACCCGCAGGCCTTTCTCGGGAGATCCTGACTCGCTGGAGTAGCGCGTGTTTTCATGATATCCTCGACCCAAAGAAATAACCCACTGAAAACTGTCATCTCGGCGGCGAGAACTCGATTGCCGTTCAATGTGCACAACAACCGCAGAGTTGTCCGTCGACAGCCATCAGCGTCAGTTTCCAGTCGAGCGTAAAATCGCTCTTCCGCTTTACTCATTACTGATGCAGATAGCCGTTAACTGAGAGCTCTGCGGTTGCTTTGCACACATCGGGCGCAAGGACCTATCTATGCGCGACTCGCGACGGAGATCGGCCGTGGTTGCTTTGCACACATCGGGCGCACCGCCAATGGATGCCGAGCAAGATTCGCATTGGCCTGAAGTCAAGAGATTTTCGCATGCCGCAGCCTCAGGCTATTTCCAACGACGCTCACCGAACTGAATGCCATCGCCGCACTCGCCAGCACAGGGCTGAGCAGTACCCCGAATGCCGGATACAGCACTCCCGCGGCGATCGGAATGCCGATCACGTTGTACGCGAACGCCCAGAAGAGATTCTGCTTCATCGTCCGCATCGTCGTTCGTGAGAGTGCGATCGCATCCGCAGCGCCCTTGAGGTCACCACGCATCAGCACAACGTCAGCCGCATCGACGGCAATGTCGGCGCCTCCGCCGACCGCCATGCCGACATCCGCTCGCGCCAATGCCGGCGCATCGTTCACTCCGTCGCCCACCATCGCCACGACCTTACCTTCGCGCTGCAGTCGAGCGATCTCGTCAACCTTCCCCTCCGGCAGGACACCTGCGACGACCTCCGTGATACCCGCCGACCGCGCGATCGCGTCAGCGGTCCGTTGGTTGTCTCCCGTCAGCATCACCACGTCGAGTCCCATCGCCCGGAGCCGCGTGACCTGCGCACGCGAGCTCGACCTGATCGGATCCGCCACCGCAATCACGCCCGCGATAGCGCCGTCCACGGCGACGTACATCGGCGTCTTGCCCTCCGCTGCGAGACGTTCGGCATCGGCAGCAAGAGCACTGACGTCGATCTGCTGCTCTCGCATGAGCGTCTGATTGCCGACCGCGACTAGCGCACCACTCACCGTCCCGATCGCTCCCCGTCCCGTCACCGACTGAAACGCGGCCGGAGCACTCACATCAAGCGACAGTTCCCTGGCATGCCGCACGATCGCCTCGGCCAACGGGTGTTCGCTCCGTGATTCCAGCGATGCGGCGAGAATCAACAGCTCCTCTCGCGATCGACTCCCAGACACTTCCAGCACATCGGTGACCGCAGGTCGGCCTTCCGTCACCGTTCCGGTCTTGTCGAGCACGACAGTCGTCACATCGCCAGCCCGTTGCAGTGCCTCACCGCCCTTGATCAATACGCCGAGCGTCGCGCCCTTCCCCGTGGACACCATGACGGCGGTGGGGATCGCCAGCCCCATGGCGCACGGACACGCGATGATGAGCACCGCGAGCGCCGCCGCGAAGGCATGAACGACGGGAGCATTCATTCCCGCCATCTGCCCCACGACAAGCCAGGTGATGAGCGTCAGCACTGCAAGCCCGATCACTACCGGCACGAACACACCGCTGATCCGGTCGGCGAGATGCTGGATGGGCGCGCGCGAGCCCTGGGCGTCCCGCATCAATCTTACGATCTGCGAGAGCATACTGTCCGTTCCCACTGTCGTGGCGGTGTACTCGAATGCTCCCGTGCGGTTTACAGTGCCGCCGATGACGCGATCGCCAGCCACCTTGTGCACGGGCAGCGACTCGCCGGTGAGCATCGACTCGTCGACCGCACTCTCGCCCGAAACGACCGTGCCGTCGACCGGAATGCGTTCGCCCGGTCGCACCAGCACCACGTCGCCGCGAATCACCTGCTCGACTGGAAGCTCGATCTCATCGCCAGACTTACGAATGACGCGCGCCGTCTTCGGCTGGAGCCGTACGAGCAACCGGAGTGCGTTCGACGTCTGCGTCTTCGCGCGTGCCTCGAACGCATTCCCCGTCAGCACGAACGCGATGATCACGATCACCGCCTCGTAGTACACGTCCGCCGCGACCCCTCGACTCACGAAGAACCCGGGTGCGATCGTTGCAAACAGTGAGTACACGAACGCGGAGCCGGTCCCCACCGCAACCAGCGTGTTCATGTCCGCCGAGTGGTGGCGGAAGGCGGCCCAGGCTCGTGTATAGAATTGTCGTCCCGACCAGAGCATGACGAACACCGTCGCCGCGAGCAGCAACAGCGTCAGGGTTTGCGCGGAAATGGCATAGAGCCATGGCAGCGCGGCGCGCATCGGTGGGTCGAGGACGCGCATGGCCCAATGGATGAACGGATCCGCGGCTGCGGCCTCGTGTCCAGTTGCCATCGCACTGCGGCCCATGAGTGGCATCGAAACGATCATCGCCACGACGCCAACAAGCCCTGTCACCACGGCCTTGCTGCGAAGCTGAAGAAATTCCGTCGACTGCTCGGCTTCTCGTGCCTCCTGCTCCTCGAACGCAGTCTGGTCCGGCGATGCGAGCTCCGCACCGTAGCCGGAATCGCGGATGGCGGTCACCAGTCGTTCTGGAGAGATCGCCTCGGGGTGATACGTGACCGTGGCGTTGTGCATCATGAGGTTGACGACAGCATCGTCGACACCCGGCTGCTTCTGGAGCGTGCGCTGCACACGCGATTGGCACGCGGCGCACGTCATCCCGGTGACGGGTATTCGAATCGTCTCGATTGTTGCTGCCACGGCGTCTCCCGGGATTACCCCCACCGGGTATAATCTACATACCCCGCCTCCCTATTGCAAATAGGAAGGAGAGACGACGTCGTTCGTTGGTCGCGCGAATCTTTCGAATCAGGCGAATCCACGCGAATCGCTCCGAGCGCATGGCTACCTGCGCCTCACCACCAAAGGCGTTGGTGGCAATAAACGCGCGAGGAGCAATTCGCGATGATTCCAGAAGATTCGCCAGATTCGCGTTGCCCACGACCAACTCAGAACTATCACCTACGCCGCACTTACCACCCGCCGACAGAACACGCTAATTAGTGGGCCGAACCGAAGAACGCCCCACACCGGAGACGCCAATGCCCGAAACCTCCACGAACTCCCCCGAGCGCGCCAAGCCGGAGTCATTTCGCGGCCGCAGTCTGGCCGCATCATTTACCGTCAACGACCTCACCAAGAGCCTCGCGTGGTACTGCGACGTGATCGGCTTCACGCTGAGCGAGAAGTACGAGCGGGACGGAAAGTTCCAGGCCGCATCACTCAAGGCTGGTGACGTACGCATCCTCCTCGGCCAGGACGACGGTGCGAAAGGCTGGGAGCGCACGAAGGGAATTGGATGCTCGCTCCAGATCGAGACCGCCCAGAACATCGACGAGCTCGCCGCACGCATCAAGACGCGGGGCGGCAGCCTCGAGTCCGAGCCGATGGACATGCCGTGGGGAGCGCGCGTGTTTCGCGTCGCCGATCCGGACGGCTTCAAGATCGCCATTTCGTCCGAGCGGCCGTGAGTGGGGCGCCAGTCTGTCCTCACCGCAAGGCGGAGACGTGTCGCCCAAAGCGGACACTTGGCGTCGCGGGGTGTGTTGACCGAGATCCTAAGGTCATGACGACAAACGACTTGGCGCAATAAACAATCGTGGCGCCAAAGCTGCCTTTAAGCGGGCATGACCCGGAGTACGCACGTCCAGCCAAGGTTCGCGTCCGCAATCGCATTGCTCCTGGTTTCAGGGTGCGCGCAGGGAACGTTCGGCGTCTCGCCATCGACAATCCTCAACAGCGTCATACTCGCTGGTGAGGCGATCGGCACACACGGATCGACCTCGACCGGGTCCTCGAGCGGCTCCTCATCGCGGACGCGCACCATCCCCAATTCGCCCAAAGCGACGGCCACCGCGTCACGCGTCCTCGGCACCGCCGATCAGTACGTCGGCGTGAAGTACACGTGGGGCGGCAACACGCCGCAGTCGGGATTCGACTGCTCGGGTTTCACGAAGTGGGTGTTCGGCAAGCAGGGAATCCAGCTTCCGCGCACCTCGCGCGAACAGTCGCGGGCGGGACAGGGCGTTCCACTCGACTTCGGGGCCATGGTCCCTGGCGACATCATCCTCTTCGCCGAGCCGGGCGAGGCGATCTCGCACGTGGCCATCTATGTGGGCAGCGGCGAGATCATTCACTCGTCGTCGGGCTACCACGGCGTGACCTACACGGACCTGAACACGCGTGCCGGCGACTGGTACGTGCAGAACATGGTCGTGGTGCGGCGTCTTACCTCGAATGGAAAGAGCCTGGTGCAGTCGCTGAACTTCCTCACCATTCCGGGCCTGCCCTTCGATCCGCCTGACCGGGCGCCCGCTCCGCGCTGACATCGTTGCGGAGATGGGGGCACTGACAACCGACGGAAGAGCGTACCGGGTACGGTGTACCTTGTACCGGGAATGGCATACAACTCACGGGGAACGGTGGACGCTATTTTCCCAGGGTCGTACTCGGTATGCAGTAGCGGAGCAGGCGTGGAGATTGACTCTTTCCACTGTTCCCCGGAGCCGCTATGCCATTCCGGGTACCAAGTACAACGTACCAAGTACGTTCTTCATGTTGACTGAACCTTTTCGACGACTGCTCCGCAGCTCGGCGCTCGTCCTCGTGACCGCGCTCGGCACGCCCGCGTGCGTCGCCGCTCAGGTTCCCGATTCGCTCTGGATCTCCATGCGTGGCGATGTGCGAGCGAATGGCGAGACGTACGTCCTTCTCAGCGGAGTGCTCGGCGGCCTCGCCGGCTATCGCGGTATCGAGCGTCGCTTGCTGCTGCTCGGCCATCGTGTCGTGATCATCGATCCATACCTCATGTCGATCGATTCGGCCGACGTCTCCTTCGACGCGCTCGCCCGCAGGGTGAATGCGCAGCTCGACCTGCGCGGAGTGAGGGCGGCGCGCGTCGTCGGACACGCGCACGGTGGTGGCGTCGCCCTCAGGCTCGCGTCAAACTGGCCCGCCAGGGTATCCGAGCTCTTCCTGCTGAACGTCGGCGCGTTGGCGGGCAACCACAGTCCCGTTTTCTCGTCGTCCATGCGCCTTGCGATGCTCGTCGCTCACGTACCGGGCGGCAAGAGCTTCGTGCGACGGCGGATCGTTGCGGGCATTCGCGAGAACACCGGGAAGAGCGAATGGCTCGACGACGCCGCGGCGCACGCATACACCGACACGCCGCTCGCGTACATGGGCGCCGTCGTGGGCTTGGCGACACGCCTGGGGCAATCCGAGGAACCGGAGCGTCTTGCGCCCGTCATCGCGCGCGTGAAGGTGCCCGTGACGATGTTGATCGGCGCCCTCAAGTGCCCCGCCAGCCCGAGCGCCGAGGAGATTGCCACTCTCGAATCACTCGGCGCGTTCGTGCGAGTGGTGAAGATCGAGGGCACGTGCCACTTCCCCCACGAGGAGGCGCCCGAGGTGGTGGTGAACTACCTCACACACCGACTGGCGGCCGCGCAGTAATACCATCGTGGCCTGCGCGCCACTACTGCTGAACAGGCGGCCAGCATTTTCGTGGTGGACCTCCATTCAATGTGCAAAGCAACCGCAGAGTCCTCAGTTTTCAGCCCTCAGCATCAGTGACCAGTGAGTACCGAGTATCAGAATGGCCCTGCCTCAACTGGAAACTGACGCTGATAGCAGTTGACTGACGGCTCTGCGGTTGTTGTGCACAAGCCACGCGAGCCGACAGCCAACAGAGGAACCGACATCAGAAGCTGACGCTGATAGCAGTTGACTGACGGCTCTGCGGTTGTTGTGCACAAGCCACGCGAGCCGACAGCCAACAGAGGAACCGACATCAGAAGCTGACGCTGATAGCAGTTGACTGACGGCTCTGCGGTTGTTGTGCACAAGCCACGCGAGCCGACAGCCAACAGAGGAACCGACATCAGAAGCTGACGCTGATAGCAGTTGACTGACGGCTCTGCGGTTGTTGTGCACAAGCCACGC
>DAIUFP010000066.1:0-2484 GCA_036844565.1 Gemmatimonadaceae bacterium
TACACCCACAGTACGGCCATGAAGTGCCAGTACAACGCGACCGCGCTCAACACGTCGATTGGGCGCGGGCCATCGTCCACCCGGAAGCAGCGAAGCGCGTAAAGGAGAGCGCCAAGTCCGCCAAGCAGGTGAATCGCGTGCACCGCCGTCAACACGTAGAAGAACGAGCTGCTCGGACTCGTTGCGAGCAACACGCCCTGCACCGCGAGGCTGCGCCACGCGAGGTATTGTCCCGCGAGAAAGACCACCCCCAGCGCGAGTGTCACTCGCAGCCAGAGCAGCCGCTCGCGCAGCTCGGAATCCGACAACGCGTCGGCGCGTCCGAGCCGGTCGAATGGGCCGCCGATGCGGCGACGCGCGAGCTCGAGGGTTCCACTGCTCACCGCGAGCACCAGCGTATTCCAATACAGCAGCGGCGGCAGTGTGAAGTGTGGCCATTCGGGGTAAGACCCCTGCCTGACCACCATGGCGCTCGTGTACGCGGCGAACGACATGGTGATCGCCCCGATGCCGACCCACACACCGGTGCGTGTTGCCGACGATGGCGCCATGCTCTTGAGCATGATTACGCCACCGCCGGCGCGGCAGTCGGCGGATCGGTCTGCACGACGTAGTCACCACGCGGGCCCGCGACGGCGTATTCGTTCGGCCCGTGCCACACCACCGGATGCACACCGCCGAAGTTGTCGAACGGCGGTGGCGAGGTGGTGCTCCACTCGAGCGTCGTCGCCTCCCACGGATTGTCGAGCGCGACCGGACCGCGCAGCCGGCTCCAGAGCAGATTCACGAGAAAGATCAGCTGGGAGGCCCCGAGAAATAACGCCGCGAACGTGATGAATCGGTGGAGCACGAGCGATCCGTGCATGTAGTCGGCCGGAAACGATGAGTAGCGGCGAACGTTGCCCTCGAGTCCAAGCCAGTGCATCGGCATGAACGTGGCGTAGACGCCGAGGAAGGTGAGCGCGAAATGCCACCGGCCGAGCGTTTCGTTCATCATCCGGCCGACCATTTTGGGGAACCAGAAATACGTGCCGGCGAATATGCCGAACATCGCCGCCACACCCATGACGAAGTGGAAGTGGCCGACCACGAAGTAGGTGCCGTGCAGGTACGTATCGATGGAGGGCTGCGCGAGGAAAAATCCGCTCAGCCCTCCGGTGACGAATACCGAGACGAAACCAAGACAGAACAGCCCCGCGGTCGAGAGCCGCAACCTGGATCCGTAGATCGTGCCGATCCACAGCAGCGTGATGATGGTCGCAGGGATGGTGATGATGAGCGTCGGCACCGAGAAGAGAGTCGCCGACATGGGGCTCATTCCGCTCAGGAACATGTGATGCCCCCACACCATGTAGCTCAACCCCGCGATCGCGAGCAGGCAGCCAATGAGTACGCGCGGACCGAGATGGGGCTTGCGGCAAACGACGGGGAGTATCGTCGACACGATCCCGAAGCCGGGAACGATTGCGATATAGACCTCGGGATGTCCGAAGAACCAGAACAGGTGCTGCCACAAGAGAGGCGAGCCGCCCGAGTGCGGCTGCAGCGCATCGCTCACCACCAGCCCCGCGGGGATGAAGAAGCTGGTGCCGGCCACGCGGTCGAGCAGCAGCAGCACGCACGCGGGAAGCAGCACGGAGAAGGCGATCAATCCGATCATCGCGGTGATGAACCACGCCCACGTGGAGTACGGGAGGCGCGCCAGTGTCATTCCCTTCGTCCGCAGATCGAGCGTCGTCGCAATGAAGTTGAGTGAGCCAAGCAACTGCCCGATGCAGAAGATCCCGATCGAGATCACCCAGAGCGTCTGGCCGAGCCCCTGCCCCGGTCCCGCGGCTTTGCCGACGGCGCTGAGCGGCGCATACGCGGTCCATCCGGACAGCGGTGGTCCGTCAGGGACGAAAAACGCCGCGACGAGCACCACGAACGCGACGAACGTGACCCAGAACGACATCATGTTGAAGCGTGGAAAGGCCATGTCCTCCGCGCCGATTTGGAGCGGCAGGATGAAATTGCCGAATCCGGCGAACGGCGCCGTGGTCAGCACGAAGAACACCATGATCGTGCCGTGCATCGTCATCAGCTGCAGATAGAACTCGGGCGTGATGACGCCTCCCGCAGCGAACGTCGGCGCGATGAGCCCGACGAGTGGAACGGGCTTGTCCGGGAATGCGAGGTGGTATCGCATGATCCACGACAGGACCATCCCGGTCAGCACGGCGACGAGCCCGAGGCCGAGGTATTGCTTGCCGATCACCTTGTGGTCGAGGCTGAACACATACTTCCAAATGAAGCCTTCGGGCGCGACGTGGTGATCGTGAGCGGCTGGCGAGTGCTCGGTCAATGACGCCGACACAGTATCCATGGGAATGAGGGTTCGTAAGACAGCGAGGCGCGCGTACGCGGTGCGACAGGCGAGTGAGCTGGCGGGCTACTGGCCCGCCTGATCCGCGAGCCACTTCGCGTAATCATCTTTCGACAACA
>DAIUFP010000066.1:2494-6637 GCA_036844565.1 Gemmatimonadaceae bacterium
AACACTTCGAGGTACGCCCGCATGTTGTAGTGACCGAGTCCGCACAGCTGCGTGCATACGATCTCGGTTTTCGTCACCCCGGTCGCCGTGAAATGCACGGGGATGATGAGTCCCGGCACGAAGTCCTGCTGCAATCGCAGTTGGGGGATGAAGAGCGAGTGTCCGACGTCCTTCGAGTGCATCGTCAGAACGACCGCCCGGTCGACCGGCACGACGAGGCTCGCGGACACGATATCGTCGCGCGCAGCGGTATCGTTCTGCGGATCAAGTCCGACGAAATTGCCGTTTCCCTCATCGATTTTCTCGGGATGAGGGACGCCGAATTTCCCGTCGGGACCCGGGTAGCGAAAGTAGAATGCAAACTGCCCCGCCTGCACATCGACCTGCACCGCGTTCGCCTCGGCCGGCGCCAGAAAGATGTTTGCCCAGACCTTCGTTCCCACGAAGATGAGGGTCAGCACCTCGAGCCCGACGATGACCGTTGCCAGGGCGACCATCGGCATCGGGCCGCCAGGGAAAAACCGTATCTCGCTCGTCCGCCCACTCGACTGAAACACGAACGCTGCGAGCGCCAGCTGCGACGCGACGAAGAGCGTGCCCGTGAAGATCATCGTCTCGAAGATCTGGCTGTCGATCTTGAGCCCCAGCGCGGTGAGATCGGGTGGAAGCCACCACGTGTGCGAGACGAACACGCCAGTCGAAACCAGCGCGATGACTGCCACGGCCCCTGCGAACAATTTGCCCACGGTCGTTTCGACTCCGAATGTTGGGATCGCCGGGCGAGAGAACGCGACGAACGTGAGGAAGGGAGCGGGAGGCCAGGCAAGGCGCGCCTGGCCCCTGTCCGCTCAGTATTCGGTGGCCTTCAGCACGAAGTCGAGCTTTGCGGTTTCGGTGCCGGCGATCGTGACTTCCTGGCTCTGCGTGCCGAAACGTTCCTGCCACGCCGTGACCGTGTATTTGCCCGGGGGAAGCCCGCTGAGGCTGAACGTTCCATCGTTCCCCGTCACCACCGAGTGCGAGGTGTTGAGCACGGCGAAGTAGCCATGCATCCAGGGATGGACGTTGCACTTCACCGGAATGAATTCCGGCTTTTCGTACGAGGTCTGAATCGGCGGTGCGCCGGGCGGCTGCGATTTATTCCACTCCGGGTTCACCTTCGACATCGGATGGATGTTGTGCGAAGTCTGATCGTCGTTCTTGACCACGAGCTGCTGCCCGGCCTGCAAGGCCAGCACATGCGGGATGTATTGACATCCCTTCTGATCGAACGCTGCCGGAGATGTTGGCGTCGTGGTCGCCGGACCTCCGGCAGATATGTAGACGACGACGTCGCCGAGCGCATTGCCCTCGCCGGTGACGACGCTCTCGTTCATCACGGGTGTCGGGTGTTCTTTCGCGCAGGACGGCTCCTTCGCCATGTCGATCGGCTTCATCTTCGGAGGCGTGCCGGTGAACGTGACCTTCCCGGCTACCGTTCCGCCGGCGTTCGGCCGGGCGATCGGCGCGAGGGCCATCGTGGCAACAGCAACCAGCGCGATGCTGGCAGTGAGTTTCATGCGCATTGAAACACCACCCTCAGAGAAAGAGAAACAGAAATGATCAGCGTCCGCCCGTCTCAGGCCCAATCGGCTTGAGCTCACCGGCGTGCGTGGCCAGCCACGTCTTCCACAACGTGGCTTCCGGCGTGCGTACCGGTTGCAGCGTGCGGAGGTAGTGCACGAGATCCCATCCCTGATCGCCCTTAATGTTGTCGGCGAACGAGGCCATGGGTGTGCCATCGAGTCCCGTCATGAATACGCGATACAGGTCCGCGTTTGTCGTTCCGCACTTGAACCGCGTGCTGGTCGTGAAATCGAGCGGATGGATGGGTTGGTCCTTGCTGTCGGTCAGAGCGGCGGCGGACGGGCCGTCGCCGCGCCCTTCCGTGCCGTGGCACTTCCAGCACTCGAACTTCTGAAACATCGCGCGCCCCGCCAGAATGCTTTCCGTCGTCACCGGCGTCTCGGCCGGAACTTGAACGGGCGCGCCCGGCTTCTCGGTTTTCCATCTCGGCGAGAATGTCTTGATGTACGACAGCAGGTCGGCGGTCATCTGATCGGGCAGGGGACGCCACTGCGGCATGTTCGAGTTCACGATGCCGCGACGAATCGTGTTGATGATGTCCTGGTCCGTCGGAAGCGTGCCGCTCGGCGTCGATCGGCACTTGAACACCGCCTGCGTGAAGTCACGCGGCTTGGGATCGATCCACTGCGCGTTCTCCCCCAAGCCATCGCCGCGGTCACCGTGGCAGCCAGCGCAGTACCGCGTGTACTCCTCCTTCCCGACCGCGGGGCGCCCGACACGCGTATTCACTTTGGTGTCGCCACCGCGGCCTTCCCTCGGCAGCCCGTGCACGCTCTGGGCGAAGCCATCCGCGGCCGCGAGGAGGCTGGCGACGACTCCAAGGGCGGCGATTGAAGCGATCTGGCGAGCGACTCGACTCATGACACGCCTCCTGATAGGATCAGAAATCAAAGTCGAACGCGAAGAGCAGACTGCTCGTCCAGATATTCACGGTGGATCCGTCCGACGGGAGTTGTCCCGGGCTCACGGTCTTGACCAACGAGTATTCGCCGTGCACTGCGAGACCGGCCCGGCTGAACATGAATGGATACCAACGCGTGCCAAAGGTGTAGGCATCGACGTTGCCGAGGGTATGCGGCGTATCAGTGAACGCCTGCTGTTGCATTCGTATCGCCTCGACACGCTGCAAGAGGACGAGCTGCTGATTGATGTAATAGTGGGTCTCGAGAAACCCGCCATTCCACGAGGCATCTCGAGCCCCGTCGAGGAGGGGTTCATTGCTCGGCGTGCTGGATGCGAGATATGCGTTGTCGTTGCCGTGCAGGTAGAGGGGCAGAAACTCGAGCTTGTGGAGGAAAAAGTCGCCCGAAACCCCGGCTCGATAAAACATCTTTCGATTGGACCCCGTGCCGGGAATCTCCTCGCCGCCGGAGGTCTGGTAGCTGGTCGGGCGCTCACCGACATAGGCGTACAGTCCCAGTCGCTCGACTCCCATCTTTCCGCCATCGAAGGCTTGGCTGACGTTGAAGTTGGCGTCGTAGCTGCTGAAGTTCGCCGAGCTCGGGTCTCCGTCGCTCGATGTCAGCAATGCGGCGCTATAGCGCGTGTAGCTGTTCAGCGAATGTCCCGAAAGCTCGGCCCCGATCTGATTGTCGCCCATGCCGAAATCGACGGAGCTTCCAGGCGCGGAGAAGTGATATGACTGATACGAGCCGCCGTTGCCCGAGAGAAAGAGGAAGCGCTTCTCGGAGATCAGATTGTCGAGCTCGAACTTTCCGACCTTGAGGTTCAGCCACGGGCTGTCCCCAAGGTTGTCGAAGCGGACGTGCATCGCTTCGAAGCCGAACGAGCCGAGGTTGTCACCGGAGAGGAGTACGACGAAGGACACGTTCTTCCACAGTGTGCCGGCGGTCCAGATATCGATTCCCGAAAGATCGAAGCCGTGGGAGGTGAGGTTTCGCTCCACCTGTCCACTTTCACCGTCACCGGGCACTGCATCGACGAGCTGCTTGGTGGCGTGCTCGACGTGAAACTGAGGCGTCACGCGAATCGTGAGTGGGATATAGCCGTTGCTCTGCGCAATCGGTGAGTCCTTCTCGTTTCGCAACTGGTACCCATTGTCGCGGAACTGCTGTCCGAAGCTGTTCAACTCGGGCCAGACTGTATGGCAGGCCGAGCACCGTAGCCCGTACTTGCGCGCGAACGCGGGGATCAGTTTGACGCGCTTCACCGCGTAGCTCGCGGCAGTTGCGCGCGAACCACCCTGGATCGACGCAACGTATGCTCGATAGGCCTCCTTCACGCTCTGGCCGTCGCCCAGGGATCGATCCACGACGACTGTCGAATCACCGCCGCGGAGGACCATCGCGAGTGCTGGTGATGCGGAGATCGCGCTGACGGCGGCGAGGAGCGCGCCGACCATCAGCCATCTCGTGCCGTGCAAGTGCGTCGTCGACCTCATTGTGCCTCCAGTGGACGCGGCGAACGACACTGTTGAAGCGTCATTGTTTCAACTCGCCTTCGATAACGAGGAGACTCCGTTTCGTGATGCAGGGACGGGCAACCGCAGCGAGGATA
>DAIUFP010000067.1:0-6594 GCA_036844565.1 Gemmatimonadaceae bacterium
AGCGCCCTCGATTGAGACGTCGGCTCTCGCCACCGATGCATCATCGTCCAGTGCGATGCTCGCTTCCTAGCGCTTTCCATGGCCTCGCTCGCGTCGGTCGTGCCTTTCACCGCCGAGAAACCATCGCGCGCGAGGAGCCGCTGCAGGAACGGAGGAAATAAACGGTCGCTTTCGACAAACGCTCGGCTGGTGGACACGATCCGCTCAGGTCGACCTTCAGCGGCGTCATGATCTGCCGCAGCTGCGATAGCGCCTTCGAGCGGATCTGCGAGACGCGTGACTCGCTGACGCCGAGCACTTCGGCGATCGCCTGGACGTTCAGCTCCTCGAAGTAGTAGAGCGACAGCACCGTGCGCTGCTGATCCTTCAGCGCGAGAATGGCCTCGCGAAGCGAGGAGACCTGCTCTTCCATCAGGAGCCTGTCGTCGGGCGAGGCGCCTGTCGCGCGAAGGAACTCGATCGGCGAGGGGCCGGCGCGCTCATTCTCGCTATCGCCCGCGCTGAGGGAGAGCGGCACGGCGCGCTCCATCTCGGTTTGCCAGCGCCACAGCGTGTCGATGCCGATGCAGAGCTGCGCGGCGACTTCTGCCTCGCGCGGAGCGCGGCCGAGTGCATGCATGAGCGCCTCACGCGCATGCGCGATCGCGCGCGTCTTGCGGCGAATGGAGCGGGGGACGTGATCCTGGCGGCGGAGCTCGTCGAGGATGGCGCCGCGGATGCGCGGGACGGCGTAGGTGCTGAATGCGAGTCCTCGGCTGGCGTCGAACGACTCCAGGGCGGCTATCAGCCCGAAGGTCCCGCTGTTCACCATCTCGTCGGGGTCCGTATCGGCGGAGAGGCTGCGGCTCAACTGCTTCGCCACGTAATGGACGAGGCTCAGGTTGTCCTGAAGCAGCGCGTCGCGCGCGGCGACGTCTTCGGCAGCGCAAGCCGCCCAGCGAGCTAACTCTTCCATCTGAAGCTCCGGTTAGCGAAAGCGTGAACTGAAATGCGTTTGGGCTCCTCGATCTGGGAGAACGACCTAATTCGCATCGAGCACCTCACGAACCTTCTGGCCCCGTGACTCCGCCGTGAACGGTTTATGCGCGAGCGAGCGAAACAGACAGGAAACGGCGAGGCGCAATCCGGCCTCGGCTATGTCGCGAAAGGCGAACTCGCCTGGAACGGCAGCACGCCGGTAACGCGGGCTGTAGAGCCGAACCAACTCACGAGCGCCAGTATTCTCGGGCGTCCTAAACCGCATGCCCATGGGCGTTTCCACGCATCAACTGATCGAATAGCTCTACTGCCCTTGGATCAAAATGCGTTCCGGCCAATGCGCTGATATGCTCACGGATCTTTTCCTCCGGCCAACCTTTACGATAGGGACGGTTGGCGCGGAGTGCGTCGCATACGTCCGCAACCGCAAAGAGACGTGCCGCCAATGGAATGTGCTCACCGCTCAGACCGCGAGGATAGCCGCTCCCATCCCACTTTTCATGATGACAGTATGGAATGTCCAACGATGGGCGCAAATATGCGGTTGGCGAGAGCAACTCATAGGCATACGCGGGATGCTTGCGCATGATCGCCCATTCGTCCTCGGTGAGCTTGCCCGGCTTGAGCAGGATCGCATCGGGAATGCCCAGCTTGCCCATGTCGTGCAGCAGCGCACCACGTTTCACGTGTACCAACTCGGCGTCGCTCATGGCCGCCAGCCGCCCCAGCGCGATAGCCATTTCCGTCACGCGCTGACTATGGCCTTCCGTTTCCTCGTCGCGCAAATCCAGCGCGCGGGACCAGCCTTCGATCGTCGTGTCATACGCCAACGCCAGATCAACATTCGAGCGTTGCAACGCTTCAAGGGTCTTTGCACTGTCAATGGCCATCGCGGCCTGACCGGCGAGTGCTTCAAAAAAATCGAGCCAGTCCTGGTCGGCGTTGAACGAAGATCGAAATCCTACGCTGAGCGCTCCAATGACTTTCCCCTTCACGATGAGCGGTGTCGCATATCCGGCACGGATGCTCTCCGCGGATACGGCGGCTCGCACGGGGGCGGCGGACTCCATGGCGACATCGGCGAGATTGGGAGCCATGATAGTGCGGCGCTCGAGCGCGGCCCGGCCCGATATCCCGTCGCCCAGGCGCACCGTGACGCGTTCCGTGTCTCGACGGCGATTGCCGATGACGGAGGAAAGCTCGAGCATCAGGGTCTGGGGATTGAGAAGGAAAACGGCGCCGATCTCAGCCTGTAGACGGGAAGCGGTTTCTTCCAAAACGGTCTTGAGTGCCAACCGCAAGTCCGTAGTGCCGAGGATGGCCAGGTCAATGGCCCGCAGTGACTTGATGCGAGAAAGTTGCTGTTCGACTTGTTCTTTTGCCGCCGCCAGTTCAGCGGTGCGTTCCTGCACACGCGTCTCCAATTCATCGTGGAGTTGCCGTATCGCGTCTTCGGCACGCCGCGACTCGAGGAACAACGAGTGTGCGGCGATGGTGTTCCGCACCCGGAGCTTGACTTCGGTCCGGTCGACGGGCTTGGTCAGGAAGTCGTCCGCACCGGCGCGGATTCCCGCAATGCGATCGGCGCGCCCGTCGAGCGCCGTGATGAGCACCACCGGGATCGCGGCTGTTGCCGCGCCCGCCTTGAGGCGGCGGCACACCTCGAACCCGTCGAGCCCGGGCATCTGCACGTCCAGCAACACGACGTCCGGCGGGTGTGCGCTGGCAAGTTCGAGCGCGGTGGCGCCATCGGCTACCTCGACCACTTCGTGTCCGTCGGCTTCGAGCAGTTCCCGCAGCAGGAGGCGGTTGGCCGCGTGGTCGTCCACGACCAGGACGCGGCCGGTGCGCTGAGGTTGCAGTGCCGGCTCACCGGGTGCGGTCATTCGAAACCTCGCGGCGGAATCGAAAACCAGAACTCGCTGCCGGTCCTGCCGTCGCTCTCGACGCCGATCACGCCGCCGTGCGCCTCGACGGCGAGCTTGCAGAACGTGAGCCCGAGGCCACTGGACCGACTGGACTGTTGGACCCCGCGCACCTGTCCGAACTTGTCGAAGATCATCGACCGCGCCTCCGGCGGGATCCCCGGTCCGGCGTCGAACACCTTGACAGTCGCGCCACGCTCGGTGGTCGTGGCCAACACGCTCACCGTGCCCTCTGGCGGGCTGAACTTGACCGCATTGTCCACGAGGTTGGCAATCACGCGCAACACCAGTTTGCGATCGCAGCGCGCCGGCACTGGCATCGACGCGCCGACGTGCACCACGCGCACGCTGGAGTGCGCGACGACGCGGGCCGCCGCGGCGATGACCTCATTGAGGTCGAGTTGCTCCAGCACCAGCGGAAGCTTCTGTTCCTCCATGCGGCTCACGTCGAGCATGTCGCTCACCATGTCCGACATTCGGCGTGTGCACTCCAGCGCGTCCGCCACGAACTCGGCCGTATCGGCGCCGAGCCCGTCCGCGCCCAGCTGCAGGAGTTCGAGGCTCGCGAGCACCACGCTGAGGGGAGACCGGAGGTCGTGCACCACCAGGTGTACCAGCGAATCCCGCATCGCCTCCAGTTCCTGAAGCTTGCGATACTGGGTCAGCGACTCGAGGAACAATGAGTGTGCGGCGACGGCGTTCCGCACCCGGAGCTTGACTTCGGTCCGGTCGATCGGCTTGGTCAGGAAGTCGTCCGCACCGGCTCGGATTCCCGCGATGCGATCGTCGCGCGCGTCGAGCGCCGTGACGAGCACCACCGGGATGGCGGCTGTCTCCCTGCCCGCCTTGAGGCGGCGGCACACCTCGAACCCGTCGAGCCCGGGCATCTGCACGTCCAGCAACACGACGTCCGGCGGGTGTGCGCTGGCAAGTTCGAGCGCGGTGGCGCCATCGGCTACCTCGACCACTTCGTGTCCGTCGGCTTCGAGCAGTTCCCGCAGCAGGAGGCGGTTGGCCGCGTGGTCGTCCACGACCAGGACCCGGCCGGCACGCCGAGGTTGCCGCGCTGGCTCAGCGGGTGCGGTCATTCGAGACCTCGCGAAGCGGAAGGGCGCGGCTGTAGGGCGACGTGCTGCACCGGCAAACGGATCTCCACCGCCACGCCGGGTCCGTCCGCGCGGTTGCGCAGGTGGCACGAGCCGCCCGCCTGCCAGGCGAGCGACGCCACTGACGCGAGCCCCAGTCCCATCCCGGGCGCTTCGCCGGTGAAGGTTTTTTCGCCCTGGAAATAAGGCTGCACGGCCATCGCACGCTGCTCGGACGAGAGGGCCATGCCGTCGTCGCTCACGGTCAGGATCACATGGTCGCTGCCGTCCGATCGCGCGGAGACCTCCACAGCCGGCGCGTGGCGCGGGTGAAACTTCTTCGCGTTCTCCAGCAACTCCACCAGCACCCACTCGACCGCCGCGCTCGGCCACGTCAGGGCCAGACGCGCAGCCTCCGGCGCCACATTCACGCGGCAAGATTCGATTCCGACGCTGGAGGCCGCAACCTGCACCGCTTCGTCCAGTCCGCCGAGCGCGAAGCCGGTGCCGCCGTGCAGCTTCGAGACCTCCGCAAAACGGAGCACATCGTCCACGGCGCCGGTGAGCCGCTTCGCGCCGCCCAATGCCATCGCGACGAATGCGGCGAGTTTCGGCGGCAGATCAGTGACCGGTTTGCCCAGCACCGCCAGGCTCCCGTGCAGCGCATTGAGTGGTGTACGAAGCTTGTGCGACACCATCTTCTGAAACGACCGCTGGTCGCGGTGAGTGGCCATGTGCTCCGTCACGTCGCGTAACCGGAGCAGCCGCCCGCCGGGATTGTCGTACACGGACACGTCGAGGAAGAACGCACGGGCCTGCGGTGTCTCGGCGCGCACCAGCAAGCGCACGTCGCTCACGGTTTCGGGAGGAATCACGGGCCAGCCCCGCCAGTGTTCCGCGGGTTGCAGCGCAAAGGTGCGGCGCGCGGCGTCAAGGAACGTGTCCGGCCCTTCGCCACTCGGCGCCAGCCAGAGCCGCGCGCAGGCGTTCGAGTAGACGATTTCATCCGCAGCGTTCACGCACACATAGCCGTCGCGGGCATGATCGACGACCCACTGGAACTGCGCACGTTGCTCGTGCAGGCGTCGGTACCGGTTCAAGCGCGTGATCGAACGCACGCGGGCACGGAGTTCCAACCGGTTGAACGGTTTCGTGACAAAGTCGTCCGCGCCCGCCTCGATGCCGGCAAGCCGCGAGGCCTGATCGTCCAACGCGGTGACCATGATGACGGGCACCTCGGCCAACCGCGCGTCGGCGCGAAGGCGGCGGCAGACTTCAAAGCCGTCCATCCCCGGCATCATCACGTCCAGCAGGACGAGGTCGGGCGAGGATTCGATGGCCAGCGCCAGCGCCTCCGATCCGTCGCCGGCTTCGACGAGCAAGTAATCTTCAGCCGCGAGAAGCTCGACGAGCGTCTGACGATTTGCCTCGACGTCGTCCACGATGAGGATCGCGGTGCGGGTGTTCATCCGATCACCGCGACCCCGGTCTGCGGCACGAGCCGGGACACCAGCGCCGCGAGACCTTTCAAGTTGACCGGCTTGCTCAGGTACTCCGTCGCGCCCGCGGCGAGGCAGCGCTCGCGGTCGCCGGCCATTGCCAGCGCCGTGAGCGCGATGATGGGGAGATCCTGCATGGACGCATCCGCCCGGATTTCCCGGATGGCCGTCAAGCCGTCCATCACCGGCATCTGGATGTCCATCAGGATGAGCGCGGGCTGCCGTGCGTGCGCGAGCTGCACGGCCTCGAGGCCGTTCCTCGCGTACAGCAGCGCGTAACCCTTGTCCTCGAGGTAGCCCCCGATGGTCTGGACGTTCGCCGCGTTGTCCTCCGCCAGGAGGAGGAGCGGGCCGGTCGCGCTGGGCGCGGGCGTGGGGCGCGCCACGCGTCGCGATGGCGCCACCGCCGACCGCTGGAAGAAGTCCGCGAGCTGCGCGCGGGTGACCGGCTTGGTGAAATGTGCCACCGCGCCGAGCGCCCGCGACTTCTCCGGCGCATCCACCACGGAGACGACGACGACGGGGATGTCCCGCGTGCCGGGATGCTCCTTGAGCCGGGCGAGCACCACCCAGCCGCTCTCGCCGGGCAGCCGGATGTCCAGCAGGATGACGTCCGGCCGCTCGCGCACCACCGCCTCCACCGCCTCCCCGCCGCGCAAACACACCGCGCTGCTGAGGCCCAGCTCCGTGAGGTACTTCACGAGCATGGCGCCCGCCGTGGGGTCGTCCTCGATGATGAGCACGCGGCGGTAGCTCCGGCGATCCGTGTCGTCAAGCGGCGCCGGCGCGACGGCGGGTCCCGGCGCGGCCGCAATCCGCGGCAGCGTCACGATGAAGCGGCTGCCGTGGCCCGGCTCGCTCTCCAGCGCCACGCTGCCGCCGTGCAACTCCACCAGCTTCGCCACCAGCGCCAGGCCCAGTCCGGTGCCCTCCTGGTCCCGGCTCAACCCCGAGTCGAGCTGCGTAAAGGCGTGAAACAACCGCCGCTGGTCGGCCGGCGCGATGCCGATGCCGGTATCCCACACGGTGAATCGCACCACGTCTTCGTCCTTCGGCGCGGCGACGGTCAGCCCGATGCGCCCGCCCACGGGCGTGAACTTCACGGCG
>DAIUFP010000068.1:0-6130 GCA_036844565.1 Gemmatimonadaceae bacterium
ACACTCTAGTACTGAGGCACCACCTGAATTTCAACTAGACCCGGGACTTACCCCTGGCTTCGCCACGCCACCACCAACGGATTGAACGAATCGGGCGGATGAAAGCGTTGGTAGTAGGGGCTCAAAAACATCTGTAAGTGAAGAGTCAAAACGAATTCGTGCTGTTCCGAATGACTGCAAACGTCTTATTCGACCGATTCGCCCAGATCAGTTGGAGGTCGCGTTCGTATACAAGTCAAGGATTCTGAGGAGTCGTGCGCGTGTAGGAAGCGTATAACAGTCAGTTGCGGTTCAAGTCAGTTGCGGTTCAAGTCAGTTGCGGTTCAAGTCAGTCGCCGTTCAAGTCAGTTGCAGTTCAAGTCAGTCGCCGTTCGAGAGTTTTGACAGCCTACTCAGATCCACCTGGCGGCCGCGCGCCGCGAGCACCACCACCTGCTCCCCCCCTGCCACCACCGTTTGCATTCGTGGTGGGGTTGCGGAACCACTCCGGCAGCAGCGCCCACTGCGCAGGCGTGAGAACGGCCTGCATCGACTTCACCGCCGCGACGTAGTTGTTGCGCGCGAGCTGAAGCGCCGGCTGGATCTGTGGGAACGCCTGACGGATGTCGCCACCCGCCGAATCGAGATGCACCTGCAGCTCGTTGACGAGCACCGAATCCTTCGTCTCCAGTGCCACACCGATCGAGTCCACACTCGCGAGCTGCTGCGCCGTAAGATCGAGATGCAGTGAGTCGGCGAAACCGCGAAGCGTCGTCGCAGGGTTCGGCGCGACGCGACTGATGATGTTCTTCACGTCGACCGCACCGCCAGCCGCCCTGGCGCGACCGGTGATCGCGCGCAGCATCGCCTGCGTCCGGTCGCGCTGCATGTCGGGCCCGACCTGGAGCCGGCCCGTAAACGCGATCTGGAACGGATTGAACGCGGCGGAGCGAGTCGCCGGGTTGTTGCCGAAACGCTCGTTGACCTGATAGACGAATCGCGGCTTCGCCGGATCCGACGAATCAAACCCGCGGACGAACAGCAGGTTCGGATCGACTCGACTCGTCTGTCCCCAGCCACTCAGGTTGTTGGAGCCATGCAGCAGCTGGTCGAGCCCCGTGAGCGGATTCACGAGCTGCACTTGAAGCTGCAGGCGCTGCTGGATGATGCCTCCAAGATTCGGACGCAGGTTCGCCTGGAAGTCGAGACGCGGCGTCCAGTCGCCTATGCAGGTGTTGCGTCCCGCGACCGTACCCATCTGCGATAGCAGGCAGCTGCGCGCCTTCGCGGGCGCCTCTGCGAGCAGGCGCGTCATGCCATTCACGAGTGCGGAATCCGGCGCGGTCGCCGGATTGAAGATGTAGGCGCGATCGTTCCGCGCGCCGTCGCCATTGATGTCGCTGCCGACGAGCGGCGTGTACGGTGCACCCGAGCTGAAGCCCATCACGGACGTGAGGTCGAGCCACGACTTCGCCATCCAGGTCATCGTTCCCTGGATGTTGTGCGCACGACCGAGATTGCTCCGCGACCACGTGATCAGGTTGGGATCACCCGCCGTCGTCGGCGACGAGAACCCACCCGAGGGCGAGCCACCCGAGAACGACGATTGATCGCGTGCGTTCTGGTACGTGTACGAGAGTCTCCAGATGAGGTTCGCGAGGCTGACGCCATTGAACGTCGTCGTCACCTGAGCCGTGCGCGATTCGAGATACGAGCCAATCTCGTACACGTGCGCGAGATCACTCAGCTTCCGGGAGCCGAGCACGCTGACGGCACCGGTGGTCGGTATGATCGAATTTGCCGGCACGTACACAGGCCTTCCCCCCTCTGACGCGAGCAGGAACTGCGGCGTCGCATTCAGGTTCAAGTCCGTGATGCCGTAGAGGTTCGTGCCGAGCGCATACGAGCCATCGATGCTCGCGCTGTAGCGGAGGCCGAGTCGCTTCTGGAAGCCGAGTGAGCCGCGCCACGCGCGAGGTGCGGTGAACGTCGAGTCGAACAGCGTCACGTTCGAGCGCGTGTTCGAGAACGCCTGGCCCGGCCCGGTCCCATCGAGACACGTGGTGGGCAGCGACGAGGGATCGCTCTGGTAGAGCGACCAATCCGGCACCGGCACCGCGCTTCCAACGCAGACCAGCTGCGTTTCGCCGGTGGGCAATCCTGTTGCATTGATGGCAGAGCTGAAGAGACTCGTTGGCACCTTGCCGCGAAATTCACCAATGCCGCCGCGGAGTACACCAAAGCTGTTCACGCCGCCGAGCACAGCGGCCGCACGCCCGCCGCCGCGTCCACCGCCACCACCACCGCCGCCGGCGCCGCCGCGTCCACCGCGCCCGCCACCGCCCTGGGCGGGCGCCTGATCAACGCCGTTCACGCGATTCTGCGCACCGATGATCCAGGTGAAGCCGAGTCGCGGGCTGACGTGGAGTTCCGACGGGAAGTCGGATGTACTGTGGCCGAATTCCGACTCGACGGCGGGATTCGATGCGGGCGCGCCGCGATACTGCGATTCCTCGACGCGAGCGCCGTAGACGAACTGCCACGCGGCACTCTTGCGCCAACTGTCACCGAGGTAGATCGCGCTGTTCCACGCGCTCGTCGACCGGGCACTCGGCGAAAAGAGCCGTGTGTATTGCGCAGGTTGGTTCGATGCGAAGTCCGCGAGCGAGTTGAACGTGAACGTTCCGTCGCGGTTGGTTGAAGAGTACTGCGAGATGTCGCTCACATTGAGCAGGAGTCCGAGCTTGAGGCGATGCCCGCTACTACCGATCCAGGATATTTCGTCGGTGAGCTCGAGCTGGTCATTGAGGCTCGACGTGGGCAGTGCCGGATTGCCACCGAAGTTGAGCGAGCTCACGCCGACGACGCCGTCGCTCAACAGCGACGACACTCGCACGCGCCCTTCCGGACCTTCATAGTACGGATCGGCCGACTGGTGGCTCCGCTCGTAGTAGGCACGTCCTTCGTTCACGAACTGATCGAAGAGTGTGGAGGCCAGCGATACCATCACGCCGCCGGACGACGTTCCGCGGTCGCCACCGAGTGGCGGAATGCCGAGCTGGTCGCTGCGGAAGTTGTCGGCGCGAGAGCCGGCCCAGTTCACGCGCGCCGTCAGCGAATGATCTTCATTGATGTGATAATCGAAGCGCGCGATGCTCGTCGCATTGTCGGTCAGGCGGCTCGGCGGAATGCCGTCGAGGTTGAGCGGGACGTTGTAGCCGGTGAGCAGGCCGAGGAATCGCGCCGCCGAATCTGATTGAACGCCGAGCCGTTGGAGTGCAAGCGGGTCAGCGCTGAGGAGCGATTGGAGCGCGCTCGTCTGGCGATTCACCTGCAGGGAGACGAACCAGAACGCCTTGTCGCGCACGAATGCGCCGCCGACGCCGCCGCTGAGTTGATTGCGCGTGTAGGCTCCAGAGAATGCGCCGGTGCCCGCCGTGTCGGCGGCTGACGTGAACTCGAGCGCCGGGTCGTGGATGCCGTAGCCGAATGATCCGTTCGCGATGTTGGTGCCGCCCCTCGTCGTCGTCGCCACCTGGCCGCCGGTGAACTGCCCTCGGCTCACATCGTAGGTGTTCGTGATGACGCGCGTGCTTCTGACCGCTTCAGCCGGGACGCCGGCTCCGCCGAATGAGAGTCCGTCGAGCGTGATTTGATTTTGGTCCGGCCGTTGGCCGGCGACGGAGAATCCCGCGGCGGTGCTGTCCGTCCCCGCGATGCTGACGACGCCAGGCGCAAGCGCGGCGATGGCGTTGAGGTCGCTCGGATCGATCGGCAGGCGCATCAGCATGGCGCCTGTGAGATCCTTTTCCAGCGAGCCAGCGGTCGGCCGATCGTTGGCGATCGGCGCGCGAGTCGCGGTCGTGCGGTTGGCCTCGAGTGTCGCGACGCCGGCGGTCATCTTCGCGTCGGCGACGAGCCGGTCTTCGTCCGCCTGCTTGACGACGGAGAACGTGACGGGGAGCATCCCGAGATGTTTTACGGTGATGCGGTATTGGCCGCCACCGTCCGGGAAGAGCAGTGTGTACTTGCCCTGATCGTTCGTCGTCTTCCGGCGCGTTACCTCCGTTTCAACCGAGGTGACCTCGACCGTGGCGCCGGCAATTGGGCGGTTGTCGGGGCCGACAACGGTGCCCGTGATGATATCGGTGGTGGCGCCGACTTGGGCGCGCGCGGGGGCGGCGGCCAGGATGAGCGTCAGGAAGAGCATGAGGGAGCATCGCATACCACCATGTACGATGGATGACCGCTCAGCGTTTGTTTCCGGCCCTTCCTACGCGCTCACTCCGGCCTTCGGACAAGCCCATACCACAGGACTAAGTACCCGGTACCTCAGTATACAAAGTACGAAGTACTACTGCGGAGAAAGGTTCCGATCACCTCATGGAACGGTCGCCGCGCCCCACGTCCGCCCGATTCCAGCCAGCAGCGCGGAATACGTCTCGATGCCGTCCCAGAGATTTTGCAGACGGAGATTCTCGTCTGCCGCGTGCTGGTTGTCGTCGTAGTTGGCGATGGGCAGGTGAATCATTGGCACCTTGAGCACCTGCTCGAACAGGTAGGTCGGGCCAGTGGCGCCCGACGTGGGAATCGCGAGCGGCGCCTCCGTCGCCCCGTCGCGCAAGGCGGCGATCACGGCCTTGCCGAAGGGGCCGTCCATCGGTGCGCGCGACGCCGGGTAGCCTTCGGTCCACTCGATCCGAGCGACCTTCGGATGCGCGAGACGCATGGCGACGGTGACGCTGTCGTGCGTGATCCAGTATCCCTGCTTCCGAATGTGGGCCTCGACGAGCTGCTGCACGTGCGCAGGCATCTGCCCGGGGACGAGCCGCAGGTCGAACGACGCATAGGCCTCGCTCGCGATCGTGTTGGAGCCGGTCTCACGCACGCCACCGACGCGCATTCCGCGCAGATTGAACGCGGGCAGCATGATGCGCTCGGCGAGCAGTGCGTCGTTCGCCTCCGTGCGGGAGAGCCCGAGCGCCTTGCGAAGCTCCGGGTCGAACTTCGGGAGCTCGGCAGCCGCCTTGTGCTCGGCGGCCGTGATCGGGCGCATGTCGTCGTAGTAGCCGGCGACTTTGATGTGTCCGTCATCGTCGCGCATGCTGGCGACGAGGTTTGCCAGCATGACGCCGGGATTCGGCGCCCAGTTGCCGTAGTGGCCGCTGTGCAGCGCGCGCGTCGCTCCGTAGATCGTGAGCTCGAAGCCCGTGACGCCGCGATTGCCGAAGAGCACCTGCTGCCGACCGCTCTGGTGAACGGGCCCGTCGCAGAAGAGCCACGCGTCGCCCTTGAGCTGCGGGGCATAGCGCTCGAGGATCTGTCGCAGGTGTTGCGAGCTCGCCTCTTCCTCTCCCTCGAAGAAGACCTTGAGGTTCACCGACTGCGCCGTCTTCGACGCGCGCATCGCATCGACGGCGGCGAGGATCGCCATGATCGATGCCTTGTCGTCGCCGGCCGACCGTGCGTAGAGTCGCGCTTCGGGATTGGCGCGCTCACCATGGGCCGGTAGCGGAATCACCTTGCCGCCCTGATTGGGTTCCTTGTCGCGGAGGACCGGAGACCACGGTGGCGACGTCCACTGCTTCGGGTCGAGCGGTTGGCCGTCGTAGTGTGCGTAAAGCACCAACGTTCGCGTCGCGCCTGCAACAGGCAGCTCGCCGTACACTGCGGGCGGACCGCCCGGCACGGTCAGGAGCCGAGTGTTCGTAAAGCCGCGCGCGGCGAGCATCGTGATGAGGTGATCCGCATTCCGGCGGATGCCGACGGAGTCGCTCGCAAGGTTCGGGAGCGCCAGCAGTGTCGAGAATTCCTGGAGAATCTCGGACTCGTTCTGCTGGCGGTACACGCGGGCGCTCGCGCGCCCCGCGGCACCGATTGTCTGTGCGGGGAGGATGGACGCGAGACCCATCGTGGCGCAAAACGTGAAACGAAGTACGCGAGACAAATCAGGCATGCTCACAATTCTCGTCAAGGTGAAGCTGCTTTGCGCCGGTCAACGGCGACGTCAGTTGGCGGACATCGGAAAGGTACGGACATCGGACCCGGACGTCGGACGGACATCTGATGTCTGTATCCGATGTCCGCATTTTTCCGAAGTCCGCCAACTGGGTGGATTCAATCGGTCGTGGCAACACCTCTTCAACGAGGT
>DAIUFP010000069.1:0-5835 GCA_036844565.1 Gemmatimonadaceae bacterium
CCCGGATCGACCGCCAGCGGCGTGAGCACCGGATACACCTGCTTCTCGAAGTACTCATCGAGTCGCTTCAACTCGCTGGTCGTCAGCTCTTCCTCGAAGGTGACGAGCCGGACGCCTCGCTCCGTCAGTGCCGGGAGCAGCTGCTCGTGAAGAAGCCGCTGCTGCTGCGCGAGCAGCTGTCGCACGCGAAGGGCGATGGCGTCGAGCTGGTCCTGCGGCGAAAGACCATCGGGCGCGGTCACGGTGACGTTCGCCGCGAGCTGGCGGCGAAGTCCGGCGACACGCACCATGTAGAACTCGTCGAGGTTCGTACTGAAGATTGCCGCGAACTTCAGGCGCTCGAGCAGCGGATTCCGCACGTCGAACGCTTCGTGGAGCACCCTCGAATTGAACTCCAGCCAGCTCAGCTCACGATTGATGTAGAGCTGTGGCGTCAGCATCAGGTCGGACATTCGTCATTGCCGAAAGCAAACCGCCCGCGCAGCGCACGGACGGCAAGTATGAACACAGTCTCACAGTATAGGGATGATAGCGCGGGCGGGAGCGTCACGAATCGGTCACGGGCGATCCGTTACATCGTTTCGCCCTTCCTTCGCCCCCGATTACAGCGGATGAACCGCCCGCAGCACCAGCCAGCACAGCGCGGCCATGGCCGCGGCCGCTGGAAGGGTGAGGATCCACGCCCAGACGATCCTGGTCGCGATCCCCCACCGCACCGCGGACAGCCGCGTCGTCGCGCCGACGCCCACGATCGCGCCCGTGATCGCGTGCGTGGTGCTCACGGGAATTCCGAGCGTCGTCGCGAGCAGGATGCTCAGCGCGCCGCCGGTCTCCGCGCAGAATCCGCCCACGGGCCGGAGCTTCGTGATGCGATTCCCCATCGTGTGCACGATGCGCCATCCACCGAACAACGTGCCGAGCGAGATCGCGCTGTACGCCCCCATCTCCACCCACGGCGGAATCGAGTTTCCGTTCTCGAGGTACATGTGATGCATCCAGCCGGTCGCTCCCACGAACGAGCTCTTGCTCGCGACGAGCAGTCCGACGATGATCCCCATCGTCTTCTGCGCATCGTTCGCCCCGTGCGACAAGGAAAAGAGCGCCGAGCTCAATAGCTGCGCGCCACGGAAAAAACGATCGACGCGTGACGGCGGCATCTTCTGGAAGATCCAGTACACCGCCGTCATCAACATGAAGCCCAGCATGGCGCCGATCACCGGCGACAGCACGATGAAGAGCAGCGTCGTCGGCCACTTGCCGTTGGCGAGCACCAGCCCGCCGAGCCCCGCCTTCGCCATCGCGGCTCCGGCGTACGCGCCGATGAGCGCGTGCGATGAGCTCGACGGCAACCCGATGCTCCACGTGACGATGTTCCACGCGATCGCGCCGAGCAGCCCGGCGAGAATCACGTTGGGATCGACGATCGCCGGCGGAACGAAGCCGGTGAACACCGCTTTCGCCACCGCGGTGCCGACGATGAACGCCGCCGCGAAGTTGAAAAAGGCGGCCCACACCACGGCCTGCAGCGGCTTGAGCACGCGTGTGCCGACGACCGTCGCGATGGAGTTCGCCGAGTCGTGGAAGCCATTGCTGAAATCGAACAGGAACGCGACGGCCACGATCGCGACGATGTACGTGACCACGATCTACGCGTGCTTCAACGCGATGCTCTCGAGCACGTTGGCCACGTCCTCGCACTGGTCGAGCGCCCGCTCCAGCGTGTCGTAGAGCTCCTTCCACTTGATCACTTCCAGCGGATCGGGAGCTCCTGCGAACAGCGACCCCACCGCCTGGTGATACAGCGCATCGCCCTCCTCTTCCTTCAGCTTGATCTCGCGCCCGCGCATCACGACGTGCTTCGAGTCGCGCATGTTCATCACCGCGCTCTCGATCGACCGAGTCGCCTCGAGAAGCACATCGCAGAGGCGCTTGGCGGGCTCCTTCACCTCGGTGATGTGGAACATCGCCGCCCGCCGGGCCGTGCCATCGATGAGATCCACGACGTTGTCAAGCTGCGACACGAGCAGGTGGATGTCCTCGCGGTCGATCGGAGTGACGAACGACTTGTCGATGCGATTGATCACGTCGCGCGTGATGTTGTCCGCCTGATGCTCGACCTCCTTGATCTCGGCCACGAAGCGCTCGAGATGGACGGGGTCGGCGAAGAGATCGTGGAGGAGGGTGGCCGAGGTCGTGGCGTGCTTGGCGAGATCGGAGAACATCTCGAAGAACGCGGTGTCGCGTGGAATGAGCCGCACGGCTATCGATCTATCCGGTGGGGGTGGCTACGCAATCGTGACAGGGAAGCTACGTGTCTCCCGCCTCCTCGGCCAACCCCTAGATATTTACGAATTGCGGTGTTGGCGGAGCTGGCTTCGTGAACAGGCGAACGAGCAGCGCGCCCGCGAGAAAGCCGCCGACGTGCGCCCACACCGCGACGCCCCCCATCACATCCCTGTCGACGGCGGAGAGTTGCGGAAGCCCGGCGAGGAGCTGCTCTCCGAACCAGAACAGCAGCACCAGCACCGCCGGAATCGAGAAGAAAAAGATGGGCGGGAAGTACATCCGGATGCGCGCGTGCGGGAACAGAAGGAGATATCCGCCGAGGACGCCGGAGATCGCGCCCGATGCTCCGACGGTCGGCACTGCGGACGTCGGGTTCACCACGATGTGCGACGCCGCGGCCACCAGCCCGCACACGAGGTAGAACACCAGGAAGCGCATCGCACCCATGCTTCCTTCGACGTTCTTCCCGAACACGAGCAGGTAGATCGAGTTGCCAATGATGTGGCCCCATCCACCGTGGAGAAAAATCGAGAGCAGCGGCGTAAGCGCATTGATCCGATCGTTGTCGATCACGCACGCCATGCCGGGCCCGATGGGAACCTCGAAGCCGATTGCGGCGCGATGCGTGATCTCGCCGGGCACCATTCCGAAGTTGCAGACGGTCTGCGCGACTACCTGAGGGTCGAAGCCGCCCTGTTGCACGAGCAGCCACACCGCCCAGGTCACTGCCAGAAGCAGATACGTCATCACCGGCTTGCGAGGTGGCTGGATGTCGTCGCCCAACGGGATCATCTAGTCTCCTATGCCTTAAAGGCGTACTCAGCGGCAGCGATGAAAGACGCTAAACACGCCACAGTAACAGACATACCGTCCGCCGCTCGCCTATAACCTGTCAAAAAGGCTCATATCACAGGCACCTCAATTGCCAGAACATTCCGTGCGCGGGTAAGGTTCAGCAGAGGCCGAGGGGAGCTACAGCTTCCGCTCCTACGCTTTCACACAAAATTCGAGGCTTGTCATGGCCGAAAAGGTAATTGGTATTGATCTGGGCACGACGAACTCCGTCGTCGCCGTCATGGAAGGCGGAGATCCGGTCGTCATTCCAAATTCGGAAGGCGGGCGTGTCACCCCATCCGTCGTCGCCTTCACCAAGGACGGCGAGCGGCTGGTTGGCCAGGTCGCAAAGCGCCAGGCCGTCACGAACCCGCAGAACACGATATTCTCTATCAAGCGCTTCATGGGCCGCAAGATCTCCGAGGTTCAGGAAGAGATAAAGCGCGTGCCCTACAAGGTCGCTTCCGGTCCGAACGACGTCGCCATGATCGAGGTCGGGGGCAAGCGCTACTCGGCGCCCGAGATCTCCGCGATGATCCTTCAGAAAATGAAGCAGACCGCTGAGGACTACCTCGGCCACAAGGTCGAAAAGGCGGTCGTCACCGTGCCCGCATATTTCAACGATTCGCAACGTCAGGCGACCAAGGACGCCGGGCGCGTCGCGGGACTCGACGTGCTGCGCATCATCAACGAGCCTACGGCTGCCGCGCTCGCGTACGGCCTCGACAAAAAGAAGGACGAGAAGGTCGCGGTGTTCGATCTCGGCGGTGGCACTTATGACATCTCCGTGCTCGAGCTCTACGATGTGGAAGGCTCGCGCCAGTTCGAGGTGAAGTCCACCAACGGTGACACGCACTTGGGCGGAGACGACTTCGACCAGCGCGTGATCGACTGGCTCGTGGCCGAGTTCAAGAGGGATCAGGCGATCGACCTCTCGAAGGATCCGATGGCGCTCCAGCGCCTGAAGGAGGCCGGCGAGAAGGCGAAGATGGAGCTGTCCGGCACTCAGCAGACCGACATCAATCTGCCGTTCATCACGGCGGACCAGAGCGGTCCGAAGCACCTGAACTATTCGCTGACGCGTGCGAAGTTCGAGCAGCTGGTGGACGATCTCATCCAGCGCACGATCCCGCCCATGCAGCAGGCGCTCAAGGATGCCGGCATGAAGCCCGAGGAAGTCGACGAGGTGATTCTCGTCGGCGGGTCGACGCGCATTCCGAAGGTGCAGCAGATCGTGAAGGACTTCTTCAAGAAGGAGCCCCACAAGGGCGTCAACCCGGACGAGGTCGTCGCGATCGGCGCGGCAATTCAGGGTGCGGTGCTCACCGGCGAGCAGAAGGACGTGCTGCTCCTCGACGTGAACCCGCTCTCGCTCGGCATCGAGACGTTGGGCGGCGTGACCACGGTGCTCATTCCGCGGAACACGACCATCCCGACCAAGAAGTCCGAGGTGTTCTCGACGGCGGAGGACAACCAGACCACGGTCGAGATCCATGTGCTGCAGGGTGAGCGCGAGCTCGCCTCCGGCAACAAGACCATCGGCAAGTTCCAGCTCACCGGCATTCCGCCGGCACAGCGCGGCATGCCGCAGGTCGAGGTCACCTTCGACATCGACGCGAACGGCATTCTGCACGTGACCGCGAAGGACAAGGCGACCGGGAAGGAGCAGAAGATCCGGATCGAGGCGTCGAGCGGGCTCTCGGAGAGCGACATCCAGAAAATGGTGAAGGACGCCGAGCAGAATGCGGATGCGGACAAGAGCAAGCGCGAGGAGATCGACACGCGCAATCGCCTCGACAGCCTCACGTACGAGGTCGAGAAGAACGCGAAGGAGTGGTCCGACAAGCTCAGCGCGGAGCTCAAGTCCAAGCTCGAGGCGGCGGTCGATCGGGCGCGCAAGGCGCTCCGGACGGACGACCTGAGCGAGATCCGCAACGCTCAGGAAGAGCTGAGCCGCGTTTACAGCGAGGCGGGTCAGTCGTTGTATGCACAGGGGGAGCAGGACGCGGGAACCACCGCCACGGACGAAGCGGCGACGGCGAGCGCCCAGGCGAACCCGAAGGGATCCGATAACGTGGTCGACGCTGACTACGAGATCGTGGACGAAGAAAAGAAATAACCATGGATCCAGCACCCACGCCGCCGGCAACGAAACTTGCCGGCGACGCGTGGTGTAGTACGGACAACCCTTTACACGGTTGGGATTTGCAATGGCGTCTCGTTTTTCTACACGCATGACGGTCGGCATCGTCGCCGCCGTTGCGTTCATTGGTGGGTTGGTAGTCGCGGCCGGCTTCAACCTCACCCCATTCGGATACGCACAGCAGGCTGGCGGCGGCGCGAAGCCTCCGCAGGCGGCGGTGCAGCAGGTCACTGAGGCGAGCAACGCGTTCGTCGCGATCGCCGAGCACGTGACCCCGGCCGTCGTCTCGATTCAAATGGAGCGTCAGGCGCGCCCGATCAAGAACCCGCGCGGGCAGCAGCAGGTCCCGCCCGGCATGGAAGACTTCTTCAAGCAGTTCGACCCCCGGCAGCAGCAACAGCAGCCGATGGAAGGGAGCGGCTCCGGCTTCCTGGTCACTGCAGATGGATACATTCTCACGAACAACCACGTCGTTGCGGACGCTGACAAGCTCACGGTGACGCTCCTGGACAAGCGTGTGTTCAAGGCGAAGGTGATCGGTCGCGATCCGACGACCGACGTCGCCGTGATCA
>DAIUFP010000070.1:0-5528 GCA_036844565.1 Gemmatimonadaceae bacterium
GCGCACCTGAATGGGGTTCAGGGGGTCGCGGGTTCAAATCCCGCCGTCCCGATTATTCATAGAGCTATATTTTGCAATGGCTTACAAGAGAGGGCGACCCACTGCGGGTCGCCCTTTTTCATGCAACTGTGCAGTTTGTGTGCAGGACGCAAAGGATACGAATAGGGGCTACGGCTGGGGATCGTCGCAGACGGGCTGGCCGTCTCCCGGCTTTTTGGCTTGACGTTCCGTTCGGAGTTCGGGCGCAGGGTTCGTTGCTCCCACATACATCACGCAGCTGAGGCCCGGCGCTCCTGGGTGGTAGCCCCGCACGGCCCAAGAGCCGCCGTCCTTGCCCACCTTCAGACTTCATCAACTGGAGGAATAGCCCGGAAGCGCAGGGCTCGGCGATCGTCGCGGCTGGTCCTCAGACCGTGACGGCGATCGAACAGAAGCTCCCTGAATCCGGAACGTTTGACCTCGTCGTTTCGAATCGGTTTTCGCTTGCGCAAGCCTTCCTGGCATTCGTCCTGTGGCGAGGAACGAAGACGTATGTGAAGCTCACGGCTGATCTGGTGGCGACCACGCAACAGCAACTTGCAACGAATCAACAACAGCAGGTCCTCCGAATGGCGTTTACACGTATGACAGACCCCTTATCTGGCGTTTTGTCCGAAGTCTGAGTACATGTTTCGGACATGGCAGAGAACAAGCTCCGGGACGCCATCAGCTCCCGAATCGCCAACAAAGCCCCGTTCGGTGTCTGGACTCCAGCGGATGTCCTGGATCTGGGCAGCCGCGGCGCCGTCGACAATGTGCTCCAGCGGATCGCGTGATACGCGAATCCGCTGCACCCGTGTCGTATTCAGCCCCCGTGGACACGCTGCTCACACTGGGAACACCGGCCGCCGACGTGTCCGCGTGGATAGAGTACGGAACGCTCGGCATCACCAGCGCGGATATCCGGACGCTCATCGCGATGATGGTCGACGTGAGACTCCACCGCTCGTCAACGCCGGCCGAGTACTTCTCTCCGGTGCATGCGTGGCGCGCCCTTGCGCAGCTTCGTGCGGTCGAAGCAGTTGCTCCATTGATCGAATTGCACGCCGAGCTGGCCGACGACTACCTATTTCAGGACGTTCCCAAAGTGATGGCGCGGATCGGTCCGGACGCGCTGCCCGCGCTATTTCAGGCGCTTCGCCGGACCGATATCAATCCATTTGTGCGCGGGTCGATTGCTGAGGCCATTGCGGCGATCGGCGTCAATGACTCGGACGTGTCTGAGGAATGCGCATCGGCTATCGCCACACAGCTTGAGGGCTTTGCGGACCAGGACATCGGATTCAACGGTCTGCTCGTTTCGGCCTTGCTGGATCTCGACGCAGTCGTCCATGCCGAGGCGATCGGGCGAGCGATGAACGCTGGGCGCGTCGACGAGTTGCTCGTGGGAGATTGGGAAGACGTGCAGACCGAGCTTGGATTGCTGACCAGCCGAACGTCGCCAAGGCGGAGCTACTTTGAGAGGTACACGGAGCAGCGGTCGTTGGGCCCGGGCAACGACTCAGGAACCCGTGACGAAGGCGACCGTGCAATGCGTCGCACCGTGGGCAACGCGGGAGCGCCGCGTGGCCCGTCACGCGCGAAGCAAAAGGCGAAGCGAAAGCTCGCGAAGGCATCGCGACGTCGGAATCGGAAATGACGATCGGTTATTTCGGACGTCGCTCACTCGTTGACAGGCGTGAGCGGCTATTGCCAGCGCGCCCAGCGCCCGTATGCAGCGATCCACTCGGCACCCGGCGGTAGGCGCGTCGGCATCGGCAAGTCCACAATCGAGATTGCCTGCCGAAACCGACCACGCCGACACACCGCGACGATCCGCTCGTCATCGGTCATTTCGATGCGTTCGACGGTTACAGTGACGCCAAGAAGCTCGACGTCGAACGGCACAGCGAGATGCTCTTCGAGCATTGTGTAGAAGCCGACCCGCTCCTCGGACATGCCGTTGGCATCGATGATGGCCTCCTCAATGAGCGCATCGAGCGCGGCGGGGCTTGGCGGCCGGCGACTTCGAGTTGATGCCTTTTTCGCGCTCAATGTGCTCCACGACAGGAGTCGTGACGATGCGCGCCCAGGATGAAAAGCGCGCGAGAGTGTGCCAGTCGCTTCGAGCTCCACCAGAGACGCTCTCTGGGGAATGCGATCTTGTCGTGGTCGACCTTCGAGAACGCAGTATCGCCGCTCGGCGGGGCCGCAGTCAGGGTTCGTAATCCAGCGGGATTCGATCCGGCCCATCCATGAGTCGCAAATGATCCGCTCGGCCATCGATGTATAAATTGAGATTCCGACAGACGTCGAGCGCCGCAGACGGCGACAGAATCGCGTCGTATCCTTCGAGACGCGCGATGTCGGCGACGGTTCGGCAACTCTCCAAATCGTCCTCGGCGTCGCCGGTCAACGTCTCCAACGTGATGCCAAAGTGCTTTCGCCGATGTGCATCGGTGAGGTCGAGCACACGCGCGACGCCCACGGTCAACGACACCAGATCTTTCGGCTGATCCGCCTCAGCGTCAATGCCGATCCGGCGTAGCTCCTTCGCGTACTCAGCCCGCGCACCCTCGGGCGAAAGCGAGGTATAGAGACAACCGTACTCCGTGTATCGATTCCAACGGCCGCGCGCGAGCAAGATGAATCCGATGTGAAGTGCGTGCGCGTTGCGTGGAACGTATCACCAAACCAATCTGCAGGCCGATCTGCGTGTCGAACTCCGCCTTCCATTGGCCGACGACGCTGGTGCCCTGCGCCGCGACTGGACGCGCGCTGAGGGTGAGGAGCACGAGCACGGCGAGAATCTTTTTCATTTTGCTCGATTCCGGGTCTGGGGTGGGAGGGAGAGGACTTCCGTTCACGCCATCGCCAACGCGGCAGGAGATTTCAGGGCGTGGTGGTGGCGGCCATCGACTCGAGCGCGAATTCGTATCGCCTTTCGAGGACAATATACGATCGACCACCGCCTGAAGAAGAGCGGACACATCGCCACCTGGGCCCAGACCGAGCTGGCTCATTCGCCGTACATTTCGGTGCTGCTTGACACCCGGGCTCGCGATGGCACACAGTCAACGCGGCAATACGTTCTTCAAGGAGAACATCCGACCATCAGGAGCATATGTCCCCTTCGCGCCGCGAGTTTCTCCAGACCACGGCTCTCGCTGTCGCCGGTCTCACCATGCCGAAGATCCAACGGCTCGCACGGCCAGCGTCGCGCTTCGAGGACTTTCAACCCACGTGGGCGTCGCTCAGCCAGTTCCAGACGCCCGACTGGTTTCGCGACGCGAAGTTCGGCATGTGGGCACACTGGGGCCCGCAGTGTGTCCCCGAGCAGGGCGACTGGTACGCGCGGCAAATGTACGAGCAGGGGAGCCGCGACTACATCGACCACGTCGCGCGATACGGCCATCCATCGAAGGTCGGCTTCAAGGATGTCATCCGACAGTGGCGCGCCGAGGCATGGCATCCGGACGAGCTCCTCGCGCTCTACCAGCAGACTGGCGCCCAGTACTTCATGGCGCTCGCGAACCATCACGACAACATGGATCTCTGGAACTCCCGGCATCAGTCGTGGAACTCGGTGCACGTGGGTCCGAGGAAGGATCTCGTCGGTGGGTGGGCGCGGGCCACGCGGCGCGCGGGGATGAAGTTCGCCGTGTCGGTGCATGCCGCCCACGCATGGAGCTGGTTTGAGGTCGCGCAGGGGGCCGACAAGGACGGGCCGTACGCCGGCGTGGCCTACGACGGCAAGCTCACGCGCGCACAGGGAAAGGGACAGTGGTGGGATGGGCTCGACCCGCAGGATCTCTACGAACAGCGCCACGTTCCGGGCAAGCGACTCCAATGGGAATGGAACGCCGCCGAGGGGAGCAGTGTGCCTGACAAGGCCTACTGCGAGCGCTTCTACGCCCGCACGATGGATCTCATCGAGCAGCACGACCCGGACCTCGTGTACTTCGACGACACCGGGCTTCCCCTGCATCCGATCAGCGACGTCGGTCTCCGCATCGCCGCGAACTTCTATAACCGCAGCCTGCGCAAGAACGGCGGACGCCTCGAGGGTGTGATCACGGGAAAGGTGCTGACCGAGGAGCAGCGCAAGTGCATGGTGTGGGACATCGAGCGCGGTGTTGCCACGGATGTCCTGCCGCTGCCCTGGCAGACCGACACGTGCATCGGGGAATGGCATTACTCACGTCCGCTCTTTGCGAGGCACGGATACAAGTCGGCACGGATGGTGGCGCAGATGCTCGTGGACATCGTGAGCAAGAATGGCAACCTGATGCTGAACGTGCCGCTGCCCGGATCCGGCGCGCCGGACGACGACGAGATCTCGTTCATCGCCGACTTCGGGCGCTGGATGCGCGCGAACGGCTCCGCGATCTACGCGAGCCGGCCGTGGTCGGTGTACGGCGAGGGGCCGTCAACGCAAGCGCAGCCGCCGATCCGCGCGCAGGGATTCAACGAGGGACAGAACAGGCCATACACCGCGGAAGACTTCCGCTTCGTGCAGAAAGGCGGCAAGGTGTACGCGTTCGCGCTTGCCTGGCCCGATAATGGCCAGCTCGCGATCAAGTCACTTGCGCTCGGGTCACGGCACGCTCCGGGACAGGTCGAACGCGTCACGCTGCTCGGCGCGCCGGACGCCCTCGAGCAGACGCGCGACGGACAGGCGTTGCACGTGAAGCTCCCGGAGCGACGGCGCGGCGACTACGTGTACACGCTCGAGATCTCCGGCAACGGTCTCACCAAGGCCTGAGATAACGACAGCGGGGGCGACTCGCTTATTCGCCGTACATCTCCGTGATCAGTCGTCGGAGCGCGCTCGCATCGGCGGGTGTAAGCGCGCCACGTTTCTTCCCGAGCCGCGCCTTGCTGATGGTGCGAATCTGGTCCACCGCGATCTCGGCCTGTCGCTTCGCCACTCGCACCGTCACGCGGGTACGCCACGTAGGGTGACGCTGGGTGGTGAGGGGACACACCGTCACGGTCTGAAGGCGAGCATTCAGGACATCGAGGCTCACGATGACGACCGGCCTCGTCTTGGCCATCTCGGAGCCTTGGGTGGGCTCGAGATCTGCCCATCGGACCTCATAGCGCTTCATTGCTTCGAGGCGCGCGGAGTCTTCGCCGGAGAACGTCGCTTTGACTCCGCGACGCGCTTCGCCCTCACTGGCTCCCATGGAAGCGTGTCGAGCCCGTCAGAAAGCGTCGGGTCCCAAGCGCTCCAGTTCCCTGGCTCCGCGGACATCGCCAGGGCCGTGTCTTCCCATGACAGCTTCGGGCCGGCGGAGCGGCGAGGACGGAGCAGGATGCCTTCACTCCGCTCCTCCATGACGACGCTATCGCCGATGCGGTAGCGTTCCAGGGTCGCCGCAGGAAGCCTCACGCCGCGAGAGTTGCCAATGCGCGCGACCTTGAGCTCGACGTTTTTCATGTAATAACTGTAATCAGTACTGTCCAACTATAAGTCGATGAAGGACAACTGGTTACCGAACGGCAGT
>DAIUFP010000071.1:0-5251 GCA_036844565.1 Gemmatimonadaceae bacterium
CGCTGTCACAGATCGACCCCAACACCATCGATCACATCGAGATCACGCGCGGCCCCCAGGCGTCCACGCTCTACGGCGCGGGGGCGATGGCTGGAGTGATACAGGTCTTCACGAAGAAGGGCTCGGGCGGCCTCACCCATCCGGAGATTACTGCGCAGGTAGCTGCGGGTGGACTGCAGAGCCAGTGGAGCGGAGCAACCGCGCACCAGGACCACTCGCTGGGAATCGACGGTGGCGATAGCGTGCTCTCGTACGCGACGCACGTGTCGTACACCAGCACGGGCGCATGGGCGCCCGAGTACAAGTCCCAGCGCGCCGTCTATTCGGGGAGCGTGAGCTCGACCGTCGGTGCATTGCACGTGGCGCTGAGCGGACAGTACTCGCATCGCGTCTACGACCTCGCGCCGCTCGACCCGTACTTCGTGAACCAGATTCGCGACGGGCACTGGCACACGGGGGCCGACGCATTCTTCACGACACCGTTCTATCCGGACGAGACACGCACCGACGGCACCTACGGCCTGAATCTCACGCACCAGACGACCTCCTGGTGGACGAACCGCCTGGTGCTGGGCTACGACGGCTACGACAATCCGCGCGATCAAACGCAGCCCCGCCTGACCTCGCCGAGCGACACCATGCGTTCGTACGGCGAATTCCAGCGCTCGCGCGCCTCGGTCGGTTACAACAGCACTATAGAAACCAAGCTCGGATCGGCGCTCGCCTCGACTCTCACGGTCGGCATCGATCACTGGCAGACGCACGAGACCGCGCAATCCGCGAGAGAGCACGCCGACGGGACGTTCGCACCGGGGGCCACCCTCATCAAATACCTCTACGCGAACACGGGCTTCTTCGCGCAGGAACAACTCGGAATTGCGAATGCGCTGTTCGTCACCGCCGGCGTGCGCGGCGACCGCAACGACAACTTCGGCGGAGGGTACGGGACCGCAGTTGCGCCGCGCGTGGGCGTCTCCTACGCCGGCAGCGCGGCGAATCAGGTGAGCTACAAGGTGCGCGCGTCGTACGGAAAGGCAATTCGGGCGCCGTTGCCGCTCCAGAAGGGCGCCAACACCCTGAATCTGCCGTTTAGCGAACAGCTCGCGAACCCGGATCTCGGACCGGAGCGCCAGAGCGGGTACGACGCCGGTTTGGAGCTCTACTTCGGGAAGCGAGCGTCGGTTCAGGCCACCTATTACAACCAGCGCGTCGACGATCTCATCTCCACCGTGACCGTGAGCGCCCCCGGCGACACACTCACGGTCTACCGCAACGCGAACGTCGGTCGGATCAAGAACACCGGCTGGGAATTTCAGGGGACGACCTCCTTCGGCCGTCTCTCCGTGACCGGCACGTATTCGATCTTCAACAGCATCGTGCAGAAGGTCGATCCCGGCCTGCTCGGTGACAACTCGGGTCAATATCACGTTGGCGATCGCCTGCTGCTCATCCCGCGGTCGTCGGGAGGGCTCACGGCGGCGCTGGCCGCCGGCCGTACGCAGGTGAGCGCGGGGCTGACCTACATCGGATCGTTTCGAAACTACGATGAGATCGCGTACTTCAGTGATCTCTTCGGCGGCGCATCATCGGGCGCACCGGCGCGGTCATTCATCATCGACTATCCGTCGAACGTGAAGCTGAACGCGCAGGTGGCACGCGACATCACACGATCCGTGAATGTCTTCCTTCGGGTCGACAACCTCACCAACTCGTATCGGTTCGAGGTCGACAACATCAGCGCGGTCTACGGACGCCTGACCGTGCTCGGCGTGAAAGCGCGATGGTAGGCCGTGCACGTGTACGCCGTCGCTGCATCCGCGTGGCGTCACTCCTGGCGTGTTTGGCCGCTGCCCGCGGATCTGCACAATCGAATGCCGGCGCTCCATTCACGGTCGATGCGCTACTGCGGCTCGAGGGGATTGGGGCCGTCGCCCCATCGCCGAGCGGCAAGTACGTGGCGATTGTCGTGCAGCGCCCGCGAGGTGTGCACGAGCGGTACCCCATGCCGTGGCTACAGGACAATGCCCGGGGAGACATCTGGATCGCGCGCACCGACGGCGGGACGGCGTTTCGGATCACGGATGGATCGCACGACGGCGCGGGGTACTGGGAGCCGGTGTGGTCGCCGGATGGTGTGCATCTCGCGATGCTCTCTACTAAGGGCGGCGACGCCGTGCGGGCGTATGTGTGGGCGATCGGGGACAGTGAGCCTCACGCTGCGAACCAACGTGCGATCGACATCTGGGTTACCCACAACGATGAGCCAGCTCCATTCCACCCGCTCACGTGGAGCGATGACTCGACGCTCATCGTGCCGTTGCTCCCAGCTGGCGCCGACGCACGCTTCGACCCTTTCGGCGAGATGGAACAGCGGGCAACGCATGGGTGGGCAATCGTACGCTCGGGAGGTGCCGTAGCCACTGCGAGTGTGCTCGAGAGCTACCCTGACTCCGTCCCCCCGTATCTGTCGACGGAGGATTTCGTAGCGATCAACGTGCGTGCGCGCTCGAGTATGACGCTCGCCACGGTGCCTCGAGATCCGACGACGTCGGGGCAGCGGAGCGTTGCGCTGTCACCAACGGGTCGCACTTTCGCAGTGATCACCTCCCGACTCGAGCCGCCTGTCGCCGGGCAAGGTCTCACGCGGAGCATGGCTCGTTATCGCGTCGGACTGGTCGATCTTGCGCGTGAGGCGGGTGCACGCTGGATTGGCGAGTTTAGCGGAGAGGATGCCGGGTGGTCCAGCGCGCCCGTGATCAGGTGGGCGCCGGATGGACACGCGCTGACCGTTGTGGGCCGGCGGACCGGCGCTCCCGCTACGTCGCCATGCGCGTTCATCATTGATGCGAGCGCGCATGACGCTGGCGCGTCGCTCACCTTCCCGAGCGCATCGGATTCGAGATCCACATCATCGTCCACGCAACAGTCGTGGGAGTGCCTCGACGCGATATGGAGCGCGAATGGTACGCCGATCATTCACGCGCGAGATACCGAGGGAGGAGAGGGCTGGTGGGCGGCAGCGGCCGGAGCGCCATCGCGGAATTTTACAGCGGGCCTTGCCACCGCACCGCAGGCACTCGTTGCTGAGTCCCGGGGCTCCGCGGCCTACGCCGTTGGCGAGCAGCAGGTCTGGTCAGTCGACATTCGGAGTGGGCGCACGAGGGCGCTCTTGCCGCAACGACTGGATGATAGGCCATTGCACACCGTCTGGTCACTGCCGTCGTCGGGTTTACCGCGCGCGCTCGATCTCGTCGTCTCGTATCGGGCCGGAGCGGACGACATGTTGTACGCCGCGAGGCTCACTGGAGATTCGCTGCAACTCGCGCGCATTGGCGCGCTGCGCGCGGGGTGGAGCGTCAAAGGGTACCTCCCTGGACCGCGAGCGGCGATCGTCGAGCAACGCAATCGCGCAATTGCGCTCGTGAGTCAGTCTGGCGAGCATGAGCTCCTGAGTGTGAACGCTTGGGTGCCGCAGTTGGCGCAACCGCGGAAGATGCTAATTCGCTACCGGAGCGAGAACGGCGACTCACTCGATGCGGTCGTCGTGCTTCCGACGCCCTACTCATCTGGAAGACGATACCCTGTCGTGACATGGGTATACGCCGGTGACGTGTATTCGGACACCGTTGGCGCCCCTGCCAACCCTCTCAGCGCTAGTTCGCTCAACCTCGCGCTGCTCGCGGCACGCGGCTACGTCGTGCTCTGTCCCTCGATGCCGCTCGGGCCAGGGCAACTAAGCGGAAGAAATGTGTTGCCTCAATTAGTGAACGGAACACTGCCATCTGGCGGAAGCGACGTGTTGCAACAGCTCACGAACGGCGTGCTGCCGGCCGTCGACCGCCTCGTGGCGCTCGGGATTGCCGATCCCAACCGCGTGGCCGTCATGGGACAGAGCTTTGGAGGATACTCGACGCTGGGTCTGGTAACACAGACGAAGCGCTTCCGAACTGCGATCGCGCTGGCGGTGCAGAGCGACAAACTGAGTCAGTACGGTGCGCTGCGTCCGTGGGACCGCTACCGCGACGACGCACAGGTTTCCCTCGCCAATCCGAAGATGATGGAGGCGGGGCAGGATCGTCTAGGCGCATCGCCCTGGGCGAACCTCTGGCGCTACCTCGTGAACAGCCCTGTGATATACGCCGATCGCGTCGAAACGCCGGTGATGATCATGCAAGGCGACCTGGATTTCGAGGGCCCCGAGCAGGCCGAGGAGTTCTTCATGGCTCTCTACCGGTTGGGCAAGCGCGCACGGCTCGTGCGCTACGTCGGCGAGGAGCACGTCATCCAATCGCCCGGCAACGTACGCGACATGTGGGCACGAATCGAAGAATGGCTGTCGCAAACAATGCCTGCTGCCACGGCGGAAATGCATCGCTCGCCACGAGATGTCGAGAGTGCGCCGTGAGCGATTCGGATTGACGACCGGGACTCATCCTGGGCGCGAGCAAACGCCGTGCGCCGTAGCAGTCGTCGGCCGCCTGGGGACGGCGACTGCCTCGGCGCACAGCGACGATGCGCGTCTGGCCGGTGGGGTTCAACGCGTTATCGCGTCAGACACCAAATCCTACACTGCCGATTACGGAGCGCGGGCATGCATCGGTCTCAAGGTTGCGGATGACACAGGCGTGCGTGCGCTCCACTACATCTCCACTGCAGCGAAGCGTAGGAGCCTCATAGGGCTGCTTGGTCGTGTTCATACGTGCCTCCATTGAGAATAGGCCATCATTTGATCGATCTTCTTCGCTCTGGAAAAGTGGAAGAGCTGGTGCCGTGCGCGATCCGCGTTGCGAAGCGCGCACGGCGACGATGCGCGTCTGGCCGGTGGGGTTCAGCGCGTCAACGTGTCAGACACCGAATCCTACGCTGCCCATCACGGACCGCGGAGTGCCATCGGCTTCGATGTTCTTGACGAGATGAGCGTGCGTGTGCTCCACCACATCTCCATTGCAGCGAAGTGTGGGAACTTCATAGGGCTGCTTGGTCGTGTTCATACGTGCCTCCGATGTAAATGAGCCAACCTTTGATCTAACGTCATCGGCATCGGCGCCTTCGCTTACGACGCAAGCGTCGCGCACCGATGCGCGTCTGGTCGGTGGGTTCAGCGAGCGATCGTGTCAGACACCGAATCCTACGCTGCCCACCGGAAACCGCGGACTGGTATCCAATTCGATGCTCAGGACCTTAGTGGCGTGTGTCTGCTCCACCACATCTCCATTGCAGCGAAGTGTGGGAACTTCATAGGGCTGCTTGG
>DAIUFP010000072.1:0-5211 GCA_036844565.1 Gemmatimonadaceae bacterium
AGAGGCGCGAGCCGGAATCGAACCGGCGAATAGCGGTTTTGCAGACCGCTGCCTTACCACTTGGCTACCGCGCCAGAATCCGTAACCTAGTGTTCCGATTAGGCTTCCTCAAGCTTCGCCACGCGGCTCACACCCGCACTCACCCGTATTGAACGATTCGATTCCGGCGCAGGAGGGATTGCTCGATCAGCTACCAGCTCTCCAGGGCCACCACCAGCGTACCCGCGAATACCGTGAGTGCGAACAGCGAATAGAACAAGAGAAAAGAAGTCGGAAACATCGTCGGAAAGAGTACGCACACAGAGTGGTTCCGTTTGGCACCTCGGTCCCTGCAATTCAGTGGAGCCCGGTGGGGTTGAGGATCGTAACGCGCGAAAACGTGGATCTTTTCTGCGTGGTGCCGAACTTCATCGCTATACTTTCTCCGCACGCAGACACCATATTCACGCTCGTTGATTGCGTCCACCGGCGCCCGAGACTTCCCGAGGCAACTAGGACGTTCCTCCCGCACTCGCTTGGAAGTTTCCTTCCCTGTCAACCGTCCGTTGCCGTGCCCAGCATGACCGGAACGCCAGTGCGCCCCGAACCGGTGGACGTCTGCATCGTCGGCAGTGGCCCGGCGGGAGCGATGCTCGGAGCCGCCCTCGTGCGCAACGGCATCAGCGTCGCTGTGCTGGAGTCCGGCCCCCGTTATCCGTTTGCCCTTCGACCACAGGCTCAACGTGACTATCTGCGGGGCATCGATCCCTGGCTGAGGCAGCCGGAGAGCCTCGACGTATACTCGAGCGCGGGTGCTCTCGACTACCAGCTCAACACAATGCGAGTGCGGGGCGTCGGGGGCTCCTCGCTCCACTGGCAGGCGGAAACGCCACGCCTGCACGCGAACGACTTCCGAATGCGAAGCACCTATGGACTCGCCGAGGATTGGCCGCTCGACTACCCGGAGCTCGAGCCTCACTACGTGCGGGCGGAACACGAGCTGGGCGTGGCAGGTGGAGTCGATCCTTTCGCCTCGCCCCGCAGCGCACCGTATCCGCTTCCGCCGCTTCCTTACAACTACATGGACCAGCTGCTGATGAAGGCGGCGGAGCCATTGGGGCTGCGATTCAGCCCGATTCCGCAGGCCCGGAACTCGAAGCCATACGGAGGTCGCAGCCAATGCCTCGGCTGCGCCACGTGTACGATCTGTCCCACGGGAGCGAAAGCAAGCGTTGACTTGACGCACGTGCCGGAAATCGATCAGAGCGCCCACGGCCGAGTGATCGAGCAGGCGACGGTGCTGCGTCTGGAACCGGATGAGCGCGGGCGCGTGCGTCGCGCGGTGTACGCTGGTCTCGATCGGGTGGAACGCGCCATCGAGGCGACGGTATTCGTCGTCGCCGGGGGCGGTATTGAAACTCCGCGTCTGCTTCTGCTTTCCTCCGGTCGCGAGTGGCGCGACGGCCTCGCGAACCGGTCGGGGTTGGTTGGGAAGGGATTCCGGGAGCACCCGATCTGCTACAGCAGCGGCAACGTTACAGGTCCGAGCTACGCTCACCGAATCTCGTTTTGGACCGCCACCAGCAATCAATTCTGGAATTCGCCGGAGCGCGCGCATCGCTCCGCCTTTTCGATCATCTTCCGCCCGGAGTGCGGCCCGTCGCCGGCTGAAATCGCTCGCTCATCGAGTTTGTGGGGAGATCGGCTCGACCGACTGGTGACGACCGAATTCGGCCACACGGTGACAGTGGAATCCCCGATCGACATGCTCTCGTACGCGCGGAATTCCGTGGACCTCGACCCGGAGCTGCGCGATTACCATGGATTGGCTGCCCCCCGCATCAGCCTGTCCCTCAGCGAGTACGAAGTTGCAGGCGTCCACGCCGCTCAGCAGGTGCACGCCCAGATTCTGCAGGCCTTCGGCGCCACCGGCATCACGGCTGACCCGAACGTCGGCCTCATGGCCCATCCGGCGGGCACGTGCCGAATGGGATCCGATGCGTCGCGGAGCGTCGTCGACAGGGATTTGCGCTGCCACGACGTGCCGAACCTCTACCTGGTCGGTTCGGGGGCCTTCACCACCAGCGGCCTCGCGAATCCAACGCTCACGATCGCAGCCCTCGCGCTACGCTTGGGCGACCATCTGGTGAGCGCGAGTCGCACAGGAGCGCTGCAATGAGGCGGCGGAGGTTCCTGGCGGTGGCGGCCGTCGCGATGGTGGGAGGGATTGGCCTGTTGCTCCTGGATAGCAAGCGGCTGAAGGACCGGCTGCTCTCGACGTCACTTGGCAAAGGAGCCCGAGAATCGATTTTGGGGGTGGAATCTTCCCAAGGAATTTCAAAGCTCGATGGAGCGGAAGAGGCCGGGCTCCTAAAGCTCGCACGTGCCGTGTTGCCCTCCGACTCCGGCGAGCCAGCCCGCGCAGTCGTTCTCGACCATTTGCGGTGGCGTGCCGGCACGGGTCCTGGGTACGCCCACGAGTTTCGGCGCGCGTTGTCGCTGCTGGATGACGAAAGCCGGAGGAAGTACGGCGACCACTTCCCCTTCGCGCAGCTCTCGGGGCCCGAAGCCGCCGTCGTGGTGGGGGCTCTGCTCGAAGGCGTTGTGGCCTACCAACTGTCGGCTGCGTCTCGGGGCGACGTCCTCCGGCTCGCCATCAGTCCTCGTTACCTCCGCCGGTATAGGATGCGCCGACACGTCGTGAACGAAATTATCGACGGCTATTATCGGTCCTCGCTCGCGTGGACGAGACTCGGCTATCGCTCATTCCCGGGTGCGTGCGCCGGGATCGTGATCTACAGTCAGCCACCGAGTTCTGTGAGCGACCGTGTAGCGAAGTGATCATCGTTTCGCAACATCGAGCACGGCGTTGAATTGATCGCGTTGCCCATTCTTCGGCCCCCCTCAAAGTCGACCGGAAACACCTCCCCACTCCTCCGGCGCCACATCCGCTATCGATTGCGAGAAGGTCCACTGGTGTCCACCGATATCCGCGACGGTGTATTGCCGCTCGCCATACGGCTGATCCGCCGGCACGCGAACGATACGTGCGCCGCGCCCGCGAGCGTGCTGGTGATGCCGATCGACATCGTCCACGCGCACCAAAACCAATCCAGCGCACTCGCCGCCATCACCAGACGGCCGCTCCGTCACTACCATGGCCCCATCGCCGACGTTCAGCTGCGCGCGGTGGTTGGCAATCCTCAATCGCACCGTAAAGCCGAAGACGTCGGACAGCCAGTCGATCGCCTCACGCACGTTCGAATACGGCAGTACCGGCATGACCGTGCTCGCTGGAATTGATCGGTTCGAAAGCATCAGCATCTCCTATTCTTGGCGTCGCCAGTCGATGTAGACTTTTAGAGAGCGCCTTGCAACCTCCCGGCGGTCGGAGAACCGGCTCCTTCCACGCTCCCGCAGGATCGTAGGTCCTGCACATCCGGTCGACGCCGAGTGGGCGCAACGTGTGGCCACCCGTCACATGACTCAGACGCTCACGACAACTGTCGGGCCATCCTGATCGAGTAACGGATACGCGGCGAGCGTCAGGAATTCCACGAGCGGTGTTTCGGTCGCCGTCTGGAGGAAGAGCGCAGTGGCATCGGCGAACCGCCCCTCCTGCATGCGAGTGGCGCCAATCTCGAACGCGATGCGGACGAGCTCACTCTCGATGAACCGCTCGACGAGCTCGCGCGTGACGACCGTGGAGTCCTCCAGCTGCGCGCGATGATGTATCCACTGCCAGACCTGAGCGCGTGAGATCTCGGCGGTGGCCGCATCCTCCATTAAATGGTAGAGCGGCACTGCACCGCTCCCTCGCAGCCACGCCTCGATGTATTGAATGCCCACGCGGATGTTCAGACGAAGTCCTGCTTCCGTCACGATGCCAGACGGAGTTTCCAATAGATTCTCCGCGGTGACTTCCACGTCCTTCCGCATCACGTCGAGCTGGTTGTCACCCGTCATCTGCGCCGCGAACGCTTCGCGTGCAACGGCTACGAGCGCGGGATGCGCCACCCAGGTTCCGTCGTGTCCCTCAGTCACTTCGCGCGCTTTGTCAGCTCGCACGCGGCTCAGTGCGACTGCGTCAGCAGCGGGATTGTTCTTGACCGGGATCTGCGCGGCCATTCCGCCCATCGCGAACGCGCCGCGGCCGTGGCAGGTCCGTATCAACAACTGTGTGTACGCGCGCATGCACGGCTGAGTCATGCTGACCTGCGAGCGATCCGGCAGGACGGCCGCCGGGTCATGGCGGCGTGTCTTGATGAAGCTAAAGATGTAGTCCCAACGACCGCAGTTGAGGCCGACGGCGTGCTCTCGCAATGCATGCAGGATCTCGTGCATCTGGAACACCGCAGGAAGCGTCTCGATGAGCACCGTCGCCTTGATCGTCCCACGCGCGATGCCCAGCGCGTTCTCTGACGCACTGAAGACGTCATTCCACAGCTCGGCCTCTTCCGCCGATTCGAGCTTTGGCAGGTAGAAGTAGGGACCAGTGTTGCGCTCGATCAGAGCGTGCGCGTTGTGAAAGAGGTACATGCCCGCGTCGAAGAGGCAGCCCGGGACGGCTTCTCCATCCACTCTCACATGCGGCTCCGAAAGGTGAAGCCCGCGCGGACGCACCATCAACGTGGCCACCTTGTCACGAAGGGCGTAGTGCTTGCCGCTCGTCGAATCGACGAACGTAATCGTGCGGCGTATGGCGTCGCGGAGATTCAGCTGGCCCTGCACCAGATTTCTCCAACTCGGAGCGGTGGCGTCCTCGAAATCCGCGAGGAAGACGTCAGCGCCGGAGTTGAGCGCGTTGATGATCATCTTGCGGTCGACGGGTCCTGTGATCTCGACGATGCGCCGCCGGAGATCCGCCGGTATCGACGCCACACGCCACTCACCCTCCCGGATCGCCGCCGTGTCGGCCCTGAACGCAAGCGGCTCGCCAGCACTCCAGCGTTGCCGCCGCTGCGCGCGCGCGTCGAGTAGTCTGCTCATTCGGGGAGCAAACGCGCGCGCCAGTGCTGCCACAAATGCAATCGCGTTCGGCACGAGGATTTCGCTGAACGGACTGGCTGGTGTGCTTACGTCTTCCGCCGACTCGGCAGGCGGGCCTTCGACATCCATGAGGACCATTCCTCGCGCGTGCTCGCAGGGGCACATCAGCGATATCGGGCGCGTTCGGCGGGTGACTTTCGATCGAGGCGCTGTGCGAGCAAGTTTACCACTTGGACCGCCGGG
>DAIUFP010000073.1:0-4877 GCA_036844565.1 Gemmatimonadaceae bacterium
GAACGCGACCGTCGGGTCAACCGGATACCGTCCGAACCGTGACCCGTAGATGGCGAGACCGCCAGGAAGCGCATCGTCCACCTCGAGCCGGATCACGACCTCGCCTGCCTGCGCCGCCCTCGCGAGCGCCGCGACCGGAAGTGGTACCCGAAGCAGTTGGCCGTAGGAGCCCGCTTCGCGCAGATAGCCATCCCGCTTCTGCGAGTACCAGGAGAGAATGCCACGATGATCCGCAGGGTCATCGGCAAGCTCGTAGTGGCCGGCCAGCTCGCCATTCACACGCACGGTGACGGCACTCGGGAACGGCGTCACGCCTGTCATGGGGTATGCGTTGCGGTTCCGGCCGGGGTCCTGTAGGCCACCGCCCCGCATGTAGTCGCCGTTGTCGCGCACCGTCGTGTCGCGGTCCTTGCCCAGCAGCCGCTTCGCCGACGCTTCTACGATGAACGCGCCCTCAACTACATCGGCCAGCTCGAGATCGTGCGGCCAGGGAATCCGGTACTCGAAGAATCCGGCGCCGGCGCCGTTCACCTTGAGGCTATCCATCACCGCCCACGTCTTCATCGACCAGCGTGCGGTGCGGTACGCCGCCGGGCTCACGCGCGCGAGTCGGGCGCGTCGTCCGTCGGAGAGCTGCATCTCGCTCGCTGTGTCGCCCTCCACGACGAAGGTCGTGAAGTTCCGCTGCAGCACGGTTCCGGCGGCGTCTTCGAGTCGCGTCGCGAGCACGACAACCGCGGCCTCGTTCGGCATCGTGATCGCGAGTGGCGCAAGCGGTTCGGACAACCATGGACGGAAAGGCAGCCGTCGGGCGGAGGTCGCGTACGTCTTTCGCTCACCAAGCGCGTTCCACCCGGAGAGCTCGAAGCGCAGCGTGAGCGAATCGCCGTACGCACGGCTGTCCGAAAGGAACGATGCATACAGCGGCACCTGAACAACCTCGCCCGGGCGCGCCGCCTCACTCATTCCGGTTCCCACGGCCACATACAGTGGCGCGTGCAGGTCGCGGAGCGACATGCCGTCCACCAACTCGCCGAGCCCCGTCTCTTTTTTCGTGCGGTCGGCGCGCCAGTAGCCGTTCCACTCGTTGATCACGTCATCCAGCTCGGTGTAAAGCCAGCCGGCGAGCTTGGGGTGCCGGCGAAATGCATTGACGGCGAGGTGGTAGTCCCAGCTCCAGTCCACGTCGCCCGTGGATCCTCGGTAGCCCCACACGTTGCCGAACTCGGAGTTGAGCATCGGCTGCTGCGCCTGCGAGTATCCGCGCTCGAAGTTCCACGGCGACCCGGCGCGCGTGCTGTCGTCGATGATGCGAAGATGATTCTCCCACTCCCATCCGGGCAGGTAGTTGTGCCACGAATTGAGGTCGGTGACGGTGTGGCCATTGCCGCAGCACGGTGAATTGTCCTCCACCAACCGCGTGGGGTCGAGCTGCTTCGCGAGACGAACGCTCTCGACTACGCGCTTCTGCGTGGCCGGCAGGTACGTGTCCTTCCCGTTAACCTTCGTGTGCAGCCCCCACGCCTCGTTGTACGCAACCCACGAGAAGATGGCTGGATGGTTGTAGTCGCGCTCGATCATCTGGCGCATGGCGTAATCGTGCTCGCTGAACGCGGCCGAATCGGGCGGACCCCACCAGTTCGGGACGTCGGCCATGATCAGGACGCCGAGCCGGTCTGCCCAATACAGCTTGCGTGGCGCCTCGATCTTGATGTGCTCGCGCAGTCCTGTCAGCCCGATCTGCCGCGCCTGAAGGATCTCGTTGCGGAGCGCGGAGTCGGTGGGGAAGGTGTAGAACCCGCGCGGGTGATACGCCTGGTCCAGCGACAGTTGCAGGTAGATGGGTTTGCCGTTCAGGGCGACGTACGGGATGGTGGTGCCGGGAAGCATCACCACCGAGATCTCACGCATCCCGAAGTACGTGTCCACACTGTCAGCAACCATGCCGTCGCCGCGTAACGTAGCGGCGACGTAGTACAGATACGGATCGTCCGGCGACCAGAGCCGCGCATCGGGAACGGCAACCTCGAAACGCACCTGGCGCGCGCCACGCGCGACGCGCTGCACGACAGCCGCGGGGAGCGCCATCTGCATCGCGGTGGGCGAATCACCCCCGCGCGTGAAGCCCAGTCGCAGCGTCATCGCATTAGGCGCCGGGTCGCGCAGTTGCGCCTCGACCGCCACGCGCCCCTTCGTGATGTTCGGGGTGAAGTGGACGTACTCGAGCGGATCGGTGCCGCGTGCCTCCAGGTACACGGTCTGCCACATCCCTCGTGCCTTCCCGTACCCTTGCTTCCCTTCGAGCTTGAACGGGTGTGGCGCGTCGTCCACGCGCATGGTGATGCGCTGCGCGGATCCGTACTTCACGTTCGACGTGAGTTCCATCGAGAACGGCGTGTAGCCCCCCTGATGCTCACCCAGCTTGACGTCGTTCAGCCAGACGGAGGTACGCCAATCGGATGCACCCACCACGAGGAAAACGCGTTTGCCGCGCCAGCTCTTCGGCACGTTCACAGTGCGCTGGTACCAGCCGATGTCCGCGCTGTCGGGCACACCGGACAGCGGTGCTCCCCACGAGAAGGGGACGAGTATGGAGTGCGACGCCGCGAGCGCGCCGGTGAACCACCCCGCCCGCTCCCCCTTGTCAGCCGCGTCAAACTTGAACCGCCAGTGCCCGTTCAGGTTTATCCACTCGGGGCGTTCAAAATCCGGACGCGGGTGCTCCGGGAGCGGGATCGACTCCGCGTGGACTGCAGTTCGAGTCGCGGCGGCCTGTGCGTGCACCGTGCTGGCCGAGAGAAGCGCGACGCTGGTGCCGAGCAAGAGGGCACCGCTCAGCGCGTACGAGGAAACGAGGGTCATGCGCGAACATGGCAACCGATCCTTGAATGTCAAGCTTCGCGGAGGCCGGTCCCTCGAGTTCGACGTCCCTGCGTATGAGTCGCGGTCGCGCTCCTTGAAGGAGGCGGGCCACCAACGTTGGTCCACGACTACCGCGACGTTCTGCGACCGGCTGAAACCCTAAAGCGGCGCAGCCATTGTCGCGGTTCCACCGAAGCAAGCGCGACCGTTGTCAGCGGGATAGGCGACCACTAAAAGGAACGCCGCGGCTGACAGGACCGTCGACCTCTTGCGCCTCACGCCCATCAAGCGAGAGGTCGCCCGCCTCCTGCTCTCGGAGCAGGAGTGGCGCTTAGCACCGCAACGGCCCCCGAGACCAATGAGACTCGTGCCCGTTGGGAGTGAGGTTGTCCACCTGATTTCACAAGAATTTCGCTCCTAACCGGCCTACACTTCGAATAATGTGGCTGTGCCACGACCGGCATTGACTCATTTGTACAAGCGAACGATGCTCTGGTACACGAGTGTCTGAACCTGGTCCCAGAGGCGCGCGGTGTTCGCTGGGAACCGCTGAGCAAGTGCAACGATTACTAAGTGCTCTACGGGATCAGCCCAAGAGTTTGTGGCGTAGCTCCCAGTCCAGCCGAATGTCTCAGGGGAAGCAGGGATACCACATGGAATCGCGGCGCCGATCCTTTCACTAGCGCCGATGTCTTCGATCACCCCGATGCCGAGGCCGTACCCCCAGGGCCGCCGGCCCAGGCGGCCCGATCTGCATCGCCGCGGGTTGCACGCGCGGGGCGGCGCCGGAGGAGGCGCAGCCCGCAACTTGCGCCAGGAAGCAACGGCAGCGCGGCGATGAGCCGCTTCATCGGCGTGTTCATCAGCGCGTCACCCCGAACGCGAAGACGGTACGCGTGCGGTACTGCTGACCCGGGCGCAGGATGGTGGACGGGAAGTTCGGATGGTTGGGCGAGTCGGGAAAATGTTGAGTCTCCAGGACCAACCCGTAGCGGTAACGATAGACGTGACCCGCCTTTCCTGTGATGCTGCCGTCGAGGAAGTTCCCGGAGTAGAATTGCATCCCCGGCTCGGTCGTGAAGACGTCCAGCGTGCGCCCCGTCGTCGGCTCGGCAACGCGCGCGGCGTGCAACAGCCCGTCCGCCGCGGCGCCGCTGCGGTTGAGGACGAAGTTGTGGTCGTAGCCGCCGCCGTAGCGAATCTGCGTGTACTGCCGCTGGTCGATGCGTGCGCCTATCGCCATCGGATTCCGAAAATCGAAGGGTGTGCCGGCGACGGGGGAGATCTCACCGGTCGGGATGAGCGTTGAGTCCACCGGTGTCATGAAGTCGGCGTTGATGGTGAGCTCGTGCGCGAGAATGTCACGCCTGCCGTCACCAGCGAGATTCCAGTAGCTGTGTTGCGTGAGATTGACCGGCGTCGGCTTGCTGGTTGTGGCCTGATAGTCGACGATCAGTTGATTCTGGTCCGTGAGCGTGTACGTGACGCGGACGCGCAGGATCCCCGGATAGCCCTCCTCCATGTCCGCGCTCGTGTAGTCGAACACGACGCCGACGCCGCCTTCATTCCGGAACGGCTCGGCGTTCCAGAGGACCTTGTCGAACCCCTTGAGTCCACCGTGCAGGTGGTTCGGACCGTTGTTGGTGGCGAGGTGGTGGGTCGTTCCGTCGAGCGTGAACCGCCCCCGGGCGATGCGGTTGCCGAAGCGGCCGACGATTGCACCGAAGTACGGGGTCTCCCGGAGATAGCCGCTCAGGCTGTCGTAGCCGAGAACGATGTCGTCGAGCCGCCCCGAGCGGTCCGGCGTCTTCAGCGAGACAAGGATCCCGCCGTAGTTCGTCGTCCGCAGCTCGATGCCGTGAGTGTTCGTGAGTGTGAACAGCTCCACGGGCCGTCCGTCCGATGTTCGGCCGAACGGCGCGCGAGCTACGCCGCGCGCCACGGCTGGCGCGCTGTGCGTTGAGGCCGGCATCGACATGCAGCCGATCTGGTTGAGCAGCGCGACGGCCGCGAGC
>DAIUFP010000074.1:0-4293 GCA_036844565.1 Gemmatimonadaceae bacterium
CATCGGGAAACAGCCAGCCATTGTTCGTCGTGGATGGCGTGCCGATCGACAACAGCAGCATCTCGACGACGAACTTCAATCCGAACGATGGATTGTTGTCGGGCGAGATCGAAGGAACGGCGCAGGCGAACCGCGCCTCGGACATCAACCCGAACGACATCGAGAACATCGAAATCCTGAAGGGCGCGGCCGCGGGGGCGCTCTACGGCGCGCGCGCAGGACAGGGCGTCATTCTCATCACGACGAAGAGCGGCCAGGCGGGTGCGACGCGCTACTCCGCCCAGAGCAAGCTGTCGTTCGATGACGTCAACAGGACGTATCCGCTCCAGACGAGGTTTGGCCAGGGATACTACGGCCAGTCGCCCCAGGCGTTGAATGCCGATGCGGATGGGAATCCCGATCCCACGGCGTGCGACAACATCAGCAACGCCCTGTGCCGCTATAGCTGGGGTCCCGATCTCACGGTTACCGGCGAGAAGGTGTACGACCACGCCAACGAGGCGTTCGTCACCGGCCACACGACCGACAACAATCTCTCGGTGTCCGGCGGCAACGACCGCACCTCGTTCTTCCTCAGCGGTGCGTACCTCTACGATCGCGGCGTATTCGAGGGACCGAACAACAACTATCAGCGGTCCACGATTCGCCTCAAGGCCACGCAGAAGCTGACCGACCGTCTCGACGTCGGCGGAAACATCTCCTTCGCGGACGCGCGCGGAAATTATGTCGAGCGCGGAAACACCACCGACGGGCTGCAGCTCGGATTGCTGCGCACGCCGCCGAACTGGAACAACGCCAACTACAAGGGCCCGAACGGTCAGATCACCTTCCGCTTCCAGCATCCCACAGCAGCCGATGTCACTGCGGACCGTGGCTGGAACAACCCGTTCTGGACGCTGAACGAAGGCATCCACAATTCGCAGCTCGGTCGCGTGTTCGGAAATCTGACCTCCAACTTCTCGGCGACAGACTGGCTGAAGCTCAACTACGTGCTGGGCGGAGACTACTACGCCGACGAGCGTCTCGAAGGCGCACCACAGGGCTCCGCTGGCACGGGTGGCGAGAACGTCGGCCGTATCACAGAAGGAAAGATCATCAACTACGAGGTCAATCAGAATCTGAGCGCGACGGCGTCTCACACCTTCAGCCCGAGCTTCGCGGGCACCTTCACGCTCGGCAGCACACTCGACGACCGAAATTATCGTCAACTGTCCGATGTTGGACGCACGCTGGTCGCGCCGGAGCCATTCAATCTCGCCAATACTGTTACGCGCGATCCGACCATCGATGCCGTGCAGGAGATCCGTAACGTCGGCTTCTTCGGACAGCTGACTACCGACCTCTTCGATCAGCTCTATCTCACCGCCGCACTTCGAAACGATGGCTCGTCGACGTACGACAGAAATCATCTTCGTGCGTGGTTCCCGAAAGCGAGCGCATCGTGGACGTTCTCCAAGGTGCTTCCGATTCCGGGAGTGTCCTTCAGCAAACTGCGCGCGGCGTACGGTGAGGCCGGGCAGGAGCCGGTGCCGTATCTCACGACGCAGACCTACTCGAGCGTCGCCTTTGCGACAATCGCGCAGGGCGTTGCACTCACGCCGACGTATGGTGGATTCGGTGGCCTCGCGTCGAGCATCACGAAGGCCACGGCGAGTCTGCTGCCCGAGCGCACACGCGAGTTCGAGGGCGGCGCCGACTTCGGGTTCTTCAAGGACAAGGCGGATCTGGGCGTCACGTACTACCACGCAACCACGAGCAACGTGATTCTGACGCAGCAGCTCGCGCCATCGTCCGGATATTTTCAGCAGGTGCAGCAGGGCGCAAAATTCCGGAATACCGGTCTCGAACTGACGGCCAACGTGCGTCCCGTGACGAGGAAGGACTTCACGTGGGAAGTCGGCGCTCAATGGGCGAGGAACCGCAGCACGGTACTCGATCTGCTTGGCGCCACCTTCGTACAGCTCGATCCCACGTATACCACCCCGCAGGAGGTAGCGATCAAGGGGCAGCCGATCGGCGTGATGTACGACTTCGGCTTCGCGAAATGCGGAATCAGTCCCGATGGCGAGGGTGCGGTGGTCGCGAACGTGGACCTCGCGTCGGTATGTGCGGGCAAGCCCAAGGGAGCTCTGTATATCGGCCCCGATGGTTTCCCGGTGCTCGATCCCAACCAGCGCATCATCGGCGATCCCAATCCGAAGTGGACGGGTAGCCTTCACACGTCCCTGCAATTCAGAAAAGTCTCCGTCTCGGCGTTGCTCGACATCAAGCACGGCGGTGTCATAAACAATGGAACCCGCGGCGCACTCACGGCCTACGGCACGCACAAGACTACCGAGCAACGGGCTGACTGCACGTTCGACGTAGATGGCAACACCGTGTGCAGCGGCAACCTGAAGACCTTTGGCCAGGGCGGCTGGTACGATGGACCCGTCGCCGGGCCGGGCGCCGGAATCGCGGTGCCGATCGGTGCCAACTGGTATTCCGAGGGCCCGCTGTTCTTCGCCGGCAACAATGAAGCGTTCAATGAGGACGGCGGCTACGCGAAGCTGCGTGAGATCTCCATCGGCTACACCTTCGACACGCCCTTCGTGAAGAACCACCTCGGATTCAGCAGCGTCGATGTCCGGCTTGCTGGTCGCAATCTCCATACGTGGACCAAGTACACCGGCTACGATCCCGAGACAAACCTCGGCGGTGCGACAGGACACTCGCTCGGCCTCGACTACTTCAATCAGCCGCAGAGCCGCTCGTTCGTCATCACACTCGGACTCAACCGCTAACCGACCGGAGGACTCGCAATGCGAAAGTCATTGATGCTCGCGGGAGCCGTGTCGTTGGCGGCGTCCGCCGCGGCGTGCACGAGCTTTCTCACCGACAAGACTGCGTCGACGGATCCGAACAATCCGGCGAATGCGACCACGGCGCAGTTGTTCACGGCAGTGCAGGCAGGGCAGTTCATCACGCAGGAGGGGAATCTCGCCTTCCTGACGTGCCTCTTCATGCAACAGTGTCAGGGAGTGGGTGGCCGGTTCGTGACGCAGGAGAGTGAGTACACGATCACGAATGCGACCGCGAACGCGGAATTTGCCGGAGTCTTCGGCGCTGGCGGACTCCTCGACATCAAGACGATCGAGCAGCGCAGCGATGCTGCCGGCGACTTGCAATACAAGGGCATCGCCGAGGTATGGGAGGCGCTCGTCATCGGCACGGCCGCGGACGTTTGGGGAGACATTCCCTATCGCGAGGCGGCAGGTGACGTGGCGCACCCGCACTTCGATCCGCAGCTGCAGGTCTACGACGATGTCGAGGCCAAGCTCGATCAGGCGATCACCGATCTGGCCGGCGCAGGTCCGGGCCCGGGGGCGAACGACTTCGTCTATGGCGGTGACGTCGCGAAGTGGACAGCCGCAGCGTACACGCTCAAGGCGCGCTACGATCTGCATCAGGTGGAAGCGCGAGGGACGGGCAAGTATCAGGATGCCATCGCCGCTGCCACGAATGGAATTGCAACGCATGCCGGCGACTTCAAGACCTTCCACACGACGGCCACGTTCGAGCGGAACGTGTGGTATCAGTTCCAGGTGAATTCGGGCTTCGGCGATGACATCGTGGCCGGCGCGACGCTCGTAAACATCATGAATGCGCAGAACGATCCACGGCGCCCGCAGTACTTCGGCAAGACTCCGAACGGCCTCTACGGCGGCGCCGACATCAACGGTAGCGCCGGCCCGAATGGACTTTCGGGGCTGAAGGGAGTTCGAGATGACCCCGGTTTTTCCCAGCCGGTCGTCACGAGCGATGAAAACTCACTCATCCTCGCCGAGGCGAACTTCGTTCTCCATGGCGCGGCAGCGGCTCAGCCTTTTCTGGATCAGGAGCGGTCGAGCAATGGCCTTACTCTGATTCCGGCGACGTTGCAGTCGATCATGACCGAAAAATACGTGGCGCTCTTTCAGAACATCGAAGTCTGGAACGACTACAAGCGCACGTGCATTCCGGCCCTGCGAGCTTTCCCGAATCCGACGTACGGCAATGAGATTCCGGGGCGACTCTTCTACGGCTCTGCCGAGGAGAATACCAACACGAACACGCCCTCGAGCGCCGAGCAGCTCCAGCACGGCGGCGACGCGGTGAGCGGCGCCGGCATTAGCCGCTTCCGCAATCCCAATGACCCCAACCCCTGCCCGGCGCCGTAAGCCGATCGGGTTCTGCAACAGTGAGCGCGCAGCTCGCCGGGATGCACCGGCGGGCTGCGCGTTTCACATCTACTGCTGTTCCACCACCACCGCC
>DAIUFP010000075.1:0-3878 GCA_036844565.1 Gemmatimonadaceae bacterium
GCGCCGCCTCGATGCTGAAGCTCTTGAACACCTCCATCTCGGCGATGCGCTCCTCATTGAGGCCGCCGCGCGTGCCCTCCATGCCGCTATCGATCACGGAATCCCCAACAGCTTGTGCGTCTGGATGCTCAACCGCCACTGCGGATGAGACAGACAGTAGGAGAGTGCGAGCTCGGTATTGCGCTCGCGATCGGGTCCGTCCATCGGCTGCAGGAAGAATTGCTGGAAGTCAAGATCGGCGAAGCGCTCCGGCTCGCCGCCCTGCTGCGGGTAGACGAGCTTGAGCTCGTTCCCGCGCGTCAGCACGAGTGGGGCGGCCGCCTTAGGACTCACGCAGATCCAGTCGATGCCGTCCGGCGGAAGCTGCGTGCCGTTCGTCTCGACCGCGATCTCGAATCCGTGCGTGTGCAGTGCGATCACGACGCCCGCGTCCAGCTGTAGCAGCGGCTCTCCGCCGGTGCAGACCACGAGCTTTCGCGCGCGCGGCGAAACGTTCGCCGGCCACTTTTCCGCGACCGCGCGCGCAAGCGCGTCGGCCGTTTCGAACTTGCCGCCGCCTGGTCCATCGACGCCGACGAAATCCGTGTCGCAGAATTGGCATGTCGCATCCGCACGATCGGCTTCGCGGCCCGTCCACAGATTGCACCCGGCGAAACGACAGAATACCGCCGGACGGCCGGTGTTGGCGCCCTCGCCCTGCAGCGTGAAGAAAATCTCCTTCACCGCGTACGTCATGTGACCGCTGCCTGCGAACGGTAGCGCACGGGATCGCTCACGCCTGCGTCCAGGAATCCTTTCAGCCGCAGTTGGCAGGAGTCGCACTGTCCGCACGCCGCGCCGCTCGCATCGGGATCGTAGCACGACAGCGTCGCGGCGTAGTCGACACCGAGCTTCATCCCGCGCACGATGATCTCGCCCTTCGTCTGGTGCATCAGCGGGGTGTGGATGGTAAGATGCCGCCCCTCGACGCCCGCCTTGGTCGCGAGATTGGCCATCTGCTCGAACGCCTCGATGTACTCGGGGCGGCAGTCGGGATACCCACTGTAGTCGAGCGCGTTCACGCCCATGTAGATATTGTCCGCCATGCTCACCTCGGCCAGCGCCAGCGCATACGAGAGAAAGATCGTGTTGCGCGCCGGGACGTAGGTAATCGGGATCCCGTGCGACATCTCGGCGGCGGATCGGCCCTTCGGCACCGCGAGCTCGCTCGTGAGCGCCGAGGCGCCGAAGACGCGAAGATCGATGTCGACCACGACGTGACGGAGCACCCCGGCCTTCCGCGCGATCGACTGAGCGGCGGTGATCTCGATGCCATGACGCTGTCCGTAACGAAAGCTGAGCGCGATGATCTCGAACCCTTCGCTCCGCGCGATAGCCAGCACGGTCGCTGAATCCAGGCCGCCGCTCAGAAGTACGACGGCGGTTCGCGTCATGTACTTGCTCTCAGCCCGCGCGTTGCGCGGTCTGCGGTCGACTCACTGCACGACAGTGCTGTCGGCACTCGTCACCTTCTTCGCCACGCGCCGCGCGAAGACCTCGGCGCCCTTCGGGACCATGTCCGACGCGACTCCCTTCAGCTCGTACGAATCGTCGAGCACGAGCTTGCCGCTCGCCACGTTTATGAGCTCACCGCTGAAAATCCAGATCAGGTCACTGGTCTTGCTGATCTTTCCCATCACGACCCAGTCGGCGCCGAGCTCCTTGCCGACTTCGCGCGCGCACGCGACGACGACGTTGCACGGGACGTCCTGCACGAGCGCCATCGCCTTCGAGCCGGATACCGTCTTGGCGACGGTGGCGGAATCCACGAAGATGATCCCGGGCTTGTTCGTCAGTCCGGCGCGCATGATGCCCGTTGCCGTCATCGCCATGGCCGAATCGTTCGGCATGAGATCGTTGGCACGCTTACCGTAAAACGCGAGGTCGAGCATGACGACTTTCACTTGCGCTTTCGTGGACGTGCTGCCGGACTGGGCATCCACACCAGAGACGGCCATCGTCAGCGCGGCGGCTCCCACGGCCAGCCAGCGCGAGGCTGAAAGGGCAATGCTTTTTGGCATGTTGCAACTTACCCAGGGGCCGACATCGGTTCCAGCCGAGCAGGCGGCCGGGGGAACCCCCCGGGAGGCTCAAGAGAAGAGCGTGGCGGCGTGTGCGCGCGGAGCGATCACGAACGCGTCGAATGCGAGAAGGGCGCGCTTCAACGGCCCAGCGTCCCCGTCGTAACAAGTGGTCTCATGCGTGCGTAGTGAATTTCACCACATTGCACCGGTTCGCACTGTTCACGATTTTCGGGACGATTATCGCCTCGGGTCGACGCGCAACCATTCGGAGGATACGATGGCTACGGAAGAGTACAAGATCGACGGGCAGCATCTGCTGTCGCGCGTGAAGGAGATCGTGCACGAGGGCAACGTCCGCCGGATCATCATCAAGAACGAGCAGGGGCACTCGCTGCTCGAGATTCCTCTGAGCATCGGCGTGGTGGGAGCGGTGTTGATGCCGGTGTGGGTCGCGATCGGCGCGATCGCGGCCCTCACCGCCCGCTATACACTCGTGGTGGAGAAAGACGTTCCGCCGGCGTGACCGGCGGAACGCTGCTACCGGCGGCGTCCGCCGAAGACGATCGAGGCCCAGCGCAGCAGCTCCAGGTAGAGCCACACGAGGGTGACGAGCATTCCGAATGCGGCGTACCACTCCATCTGCTGTGGGGCCGAGCCGGCGTTGCGCTCGATCGTGTCGAAGTTGAGGAGAAGGTTCATCGCCGCGACGATCACGACCGCGGAGCTGAACAGCAGCCCTGCCCATCCGAATCCGAATACTCCCGGCATCTGGATGTGGAAGAAGCCAAGGACCAGCGTGATCAGATAGAAGAAAAAGATTCCGACGGTCGCGCCGATGATCACGCTGCGTAGCCGGTCGGTAACCCTGATGATGCGCGTCGCGTAGAGCGCGAGCATGGCGAGTGCGACGCCGAAGGTGAGACCCACGGCGATGAGGGGAATGCCCTTGAACTGCGCTTCGTAGATGAACGAGATCCCGCCGAGCGCAATGCCCTCGAGCACGGCGTAGATCGGCGCGGTTATTCGGGCGAGATTCGGCTTGAACGTGGTGATGATGGCCACGATCAATGCCGCGATCGCGCCGCCAAAGATGGCGCCGGTAACGTCGCGATCGGGAAGCTGGAGAATCTGGTACCACGTGTATCCGGCGCTCGCAGCGGCCAGGAGGACGAGCGCGAACGACTTCCACGCCGCGCCCGCAACGGTCATGATGCCCGTGCCGCCCTCGGCGCGAGCGCGCGCGATTGCGCTTTCAGAAAATGCTGGATTCGAGAATGCCATGTTGTCGCTATGAATAGTTTGAGAGACGAGCTATTGCTGCACTTTATGATACCCTCTCGCGGCCGGGCAGTTCTGTAAGGAAACTTCGCATGGGAAGCACGTGCTGCGCAGGGCTCTCACAGCTAGAGATGAACATGTCTACAACCGTCGGCCGATTCGCTCTTTCCGTTGCGCTGCTGATCCTGGCGCCCGGACCCCCGATCTATCCGGGCGCGAAACGCGACACACCGCAGGCGTTGGTCGAGAAGAGCACGGGCCTCGAGGCGTCGATGACCTACGTGACCCCAGACCCGTTCGAGCGCGTCGACTCATTCTACCGGGCCCATGGCGCAGAGGATACAGGCGCTCGGCGGGTGTCGGCGAGCGGCAAGCGTGCGTTGTACTACTTCGCGGACTCCAAGAGCGATGTGCTAATTCTGTGGCCCAAAAGTGGGTCGAGTGACCTGACGTCGATCGTGATATCTAAAGAATGAAGAAGTGGCTGTAATGACGCTATAATGACGTAATATAGTCTTATTAATGTTCCTAAAATAC
>DAIUFP010000076.1:0-3719 GCA_036844565.1 Gemmatimonadaceae bacterium
GATCCGAGCGAAGGTCGTTTGCATACGGGTCACGGATTGGTTGTTGGTTTGGACTGGAGCTCCCTGAGGTAGAGCTCCAGCCGATCGAGCCGTTCTTCCCAGAGCTTCCGGAACTTCTCCAGGTACGCGTCTGCCTCCGCGAGCGGCGATGCCTCGAGAGCGCGGGGGCGCCACTGCGCATCCCTGCCGCGCACCACCAGCCCGGCCTTTTCCAACACCTTGAGATGCTTGGAGATCGAGGGCTGGCTCATCTCGAACGGCTCGGCCAGCTCGGTAACCGATCGCACGCCGGTGCTGAGCCGATCGAGGATGGCTCGCCGGGTGGGGTCGGCCAGGGCGCCGAAGATGGCGCTGAGTGTGTCGGAGGCGAGTTGAGTGTACATAGCTAAATGGCTATATACACTTTATGGCGAGCTCCGTCAAGTGCAATCGGCCTACCCGCGCGCAACGACGAAATTCCGCGTAATGGCAGCAATGGATGTCGTTCCCATTTGCTTCATCACGAGCTCGAATTCGTTTCGCAGCAACGTGAGCACCATCTCGACGCCCTCCTGACCGAAGGCGCCGAGTCCCCAGATGTATGGACGGCCGATACCGATGGACGATGCACCAAGCGCCATTGCCTTGAACACATCGGTCCCGCGACGAAACCCACCATCACAGATAATTGGGACACGGCCCGCAACACCTTCGACAACTTCCGGAAGCGACGTGATCGTCGCACGCAACGAATTCTCGGCGCGACCGCCGTGATTGGAAACGAACAATCCATCGACGCCGTGCTGCACGGCAATTTCGGCGTCTTCGCGCGTGACAATGCCCTTGATCCAGACTTTCATCTTCGTCGCAGACTTGAGACGATCGATGAATTCCCACGACGGCGTTCCAACTTCCGGAATCGGTGTCAACGCGGGGTAGCCGTTGAGATTTGGCTTGCGCCTGTTGTCCCCGACACTTCCCCCTTTGATGCCAGGAATCGGCGCGCCGCCGAGATGGCAATTCGTACAGGTGCGAGTGTCGAGACGGGCGCCGCGAATCATCGTCTCGCGGTTGCTCCCGCTATTCAAGTCAACGGTGAACACCACCGCCGCGCTCCCCGCACGTTCGGCGCGCTCCACCATTTGCCTGGTTCTCGCCCAGTCGGGTTGATAGTAGAGTTGAAACCAAACCGTTGCACCACGAGCGGCGATCGCATCCTCGATCGAGGTCGTGGCAACCGTCGACAGCACTTGCAAATGATCTTTGGCTTTCGCTGCGCGCGCGACCGCTATTTCGCCTAGCGGATGAAACGCCTTCTGACTTCCCACAGGGTTGATGACGATTGGTGTGGGATACCGCGTACCGATCAACGTGACGCTCGCATCTATCTTTTGCACGTCGACCAGCCGTCGCGGTTTCAGTGCCCAGCGATCGAACCCGTCGCGATTCGCGCGAATGGTGCCATCGTCATCGGTGCCGGAAGCCAGGTAGGCCCAATGCCCAACTGGAATCTTCTGGCGAGCCACTGGCTCGAAGTCAAAAACATCCAGGGCTTCGCGCGCGGTGCGAATGGTCGACGGTCCCTGCAACGCCCGCTGAGCGAGCGAGAACGCTGTCGCCGCGCGTCGTGGAGAAGCTGAGGCGAGGTCGCGAAGAATGTACGCGTCGAGCCCGACCGCGGCGAGCAATGGGCTCCCGGCAATGAAGCGAAGGAAATCGCGACGATCGGTCATGCTGCCTCCCGTTGGGTAAACACCGTCGCTACTTCGCGGCCGGCGGGTGATCAGGACCAAAGGCGTCGCGCGCCACGCGCCATGCGCCATCGGCGTCGCGATGATAGACGACAAGACCCCACCCCGTATCGACGACATTCTTGCCGCCGCCGACCGGCGTGTCGGTGGACGTGTAGCTGTAGCGTTCGAAGGCGTAGTCACCCGACACCACGAACTCCTGCACCGGCTTGTCCCACTTTGTCCTGAACGCCTTGTAGTAGGCATCCGCCCACGCGCGTACCGCCGCCTTGCCGACGATCGGCTTGTCATTAGCTGCCAGGAATACCACATCCTCCGTGAACATCGACGTCAGGGAGTCGATGTTGTTGGAGTTGATCACCCGTACATAGTTCGCGTGAGCACTGTGCGCCGCAGCATCTCGGGCCGCGGAGTCGGCTGCCGAAATTGTCGCGACGTTCGAAGGAGGCGAGGGTGAGGCGCAGGCTGCGGCGAGGACAATGATGGTGAAGCGCGCGAGGACGTTGGGCATGAAGGATGGGGTGTGAGGGCTGGACAAGAGTCAACGTGTGGTGCACCCCGGCCTACGCCTCAGCCGAGGTGCTTCTTCATCGGTGTCCAGTAGTTCGCGTACCAGCCCTCGACCAGGTGCGCGCCCTGCCCTATCGGCAAGACGGTATGATCGAAGGTCAGGATGGTCCGTTGTTGCCCCGCGAGATCGAAGCGAGCGATGGAGTAGAGTCCCTCTTCCCAATCCGTGGCGCGCCACGCCTGAACGATTCGCCGATTCGAAACGAGAGACGCGTGATGTGATCATGATGAGATTCGCTACCCTCAGTCGATGTGGAATCCAGTCAGAGCTTCGCGGCGATCACGCGCGCCACCGGTTGCTTCAGGTCGCTTCGCCCCGAGACGACTACGTAGTAGCCATTCTTGGCGAACCAGAGGCCGGCCTGCTTGTCGTAGAACGCGCCTGGAAGATTACCCGGAGCCTGATGGTCGGTGCTCCGGTTTCCCTTCTTGTTCAGATCGTAGTCGGCCTTGGTTCGATAGCCGACCTGGGCATGCCTGGTCTCACCGCGGAGATACGTGCACACGTTGTCGAACGGTAAGGTGGCTGGCGCGCGATCGGGCTTGGCGACGACGGGACCGGCCATCTCCACGGCGGCCTGGTCGCCCGACGACAGCGAACGACATGGCCGATGCCCGAACGGCACCTTCGGCAGCGCGGGCGGACGCTGACCGTTGAGTCCCGTCGACATCAACGTCAGCCACGCGACCATGGCAACGCACGACTGAATGCGACCGGGAAGACCGCTTGGAGCAGGCATCGCCATTCCCTCCGCTGCAATCGAGCTCCGATTCCCGGCCAGCGAACGCACAGCTCTGATTTAGCGGCGGCGGCGCGAATGTCCAGAGCGGTAGCGGCGCAATGGCCCGAACGCGTGCACCCAGGATGATCACGAGAAAGCGCCCACTTGTTCGTCGGACGCTACCAGATCCTTACCCGCGCTCTTGGCTCGACGTACAACCGCTGGCCCGGCTGCACGTCGAACGCGCCGTACCATGCATCGAGGTTGCGAACGGTGGCGACGCGATACATCTCGGGCGCGTGGTCGCTCGCGAGCTGCGTGCGCATCGCGGCGTCGCCGATCTTGGTGCGAAAGCTCTGCGCGAAGCCGATGAAGAACTCGCGGTCGTGCTGCCGAACGTACTCCTTGTCGGTGGCCTTCTTGCCGAGCGTAAGGCGGTAGGCGTCGAAGGCTGCGGTGAGGCCTCCGAGGTCGGCCATGTTCTCCGTGCGGGTCAGCTTGCCGTTCACGTTCGCGCTCGGAAAGGGTTGGTAGCCGTTGAACTGATCCACCAACGGCTCGGCCAGTGCATCGAGGCGCACGCTGTCCTCGGCGGTCCACCAGTGGTGCATCCCGCCGTCGACATCGTACTCCGCTCCGAGCACGTCGACGAAGTGCGTGACATCGTGGCCGAGGAGGGCGCCGATTGCGCCATAGG
>DAIUFP010000077.1:0-3645 GCA_036844565.1 Gemmatimonadaceae bacterium
GCATGGGTAACACTTTGGGTTAGCCACGTATGATGTACTCGCGCTCGTCTAGCGTCGCAATGAGCACAGTGTTGAAGTAGTTCACCAGATCCCATCGTCTGTGTCTTCAAGCCCGATGTGTTGATCCACGAGCGCATTTGCGATGTACAGCAGCTTGTGATGCAGGCGGAACGTCCCCCCGGTCGTGACCTTCTTCACCAGGAAGTGTCCGGGATACTCAAGTGCGGGTGCGCGCGTGGGGTACGGACGCGGCGACACGCTATACCGCGACGCCGGTGTGGCCATCTCCAAGAATTCGTGTGGGCGGATCTCGTTGTACTCGGTGCGGAAGGCATCGAAGACCCGCTGCTGTGCACGGCATGTGCGGGCGACGAGCCGAGTGGCTTGCCGCTTGAGCGTAGCATCGACCACAACCCAGAGCCCACACATCGTCGCACAACGGGCGGTCTGTTATGAAGGCATTCGTCGTCGCGAAATTTGGCAAAAGCGGACTGCGCGCCGCCGAAGTGCCAGATCCCATCATCGGGCCTCGTGACGTCCTGGTCCGGGTGCGTGCTGCCAGCATAAACCCGCTGGATAAGATGGTACGCGACGGCGAGCTCAAGCTGCTCCTGAAGTACAAGACGCCGTTCGTGCTCGGACACGACCTCGCGGGCGTCGTGTCGCGGGTCGGGGCCGAGGTGCGGGACTACGAAGTCGGCGACGAGATCTACGCCCGACCTCGCGACCTGCGTATCGGGGCCTTCGCGGAATACATTGCCATCGACCACGCGGACATCGCCATCAAGCCGAACTCACTCACGATGGAAGAGTCTGCAGCGGTCCCGCTGGTGGCGCTTGCTGCGTGGCAGGCGCTGGTCGACCTCGCGCGGGTCGAGCCGGGGCAGAAGGTCTTCGTTCACGCCGGCGCTGGCGGACTAGGATCGACAGTCATCCAGCTCGCCAAGCACCTCGGCGCATACGTTGCCACAACCGCGCACGGGAACGACGAGGAGAGGGTGCGCGACCTCGGCGCAAACGAAGTCATCGACTACACGAAGGCAGACTTCGCCGAGTTGCTCTCCGGCTACGACGTCGTGCTCGACTCTCTTGGTGGCGACAACCTCGCGAAGTCGCTGACCGTGCTCAAACCTGGCGGCCTGGCGATCAGCGTTGTCGGCCCGCCGGACGCTGCGTTCGCCGAGCAAATTGGCCGACCACTACTGAAGCCCGTGATGGTACTGATGAGCCGAAAGGTCCGGGCGCAGGCCAGGACGCTGGGCGTGCGCTACTCGTTCTTCTTCATGCGGGCCGATGGCGAGCAACTGAAGACGTTGGCCGCTCTCTATGATGCGGGCGCGCTGCGTCCGGTACTCGACCGCACGTTCCCTTTCGACGAGACGCTCGATGCGATGGCATATGTGGAACAGGGGCACGCGAAGGGCAAGATCGTCATCGCCATGCCGCTCCCAGGCACATGACGAGAAACATCCTTCGAGGAGTGGCAACCACGTGTTCAGAGTGCCGGTCATCGTCTGCATTGCAATGGCCCTCGCCGGCACTCGGAGTTCTGCCCAACAGACTTATCGTCGCGCGGACGTTGACACGCTTGGGCAGTTACGCATCATCACGGTCAGCGGGCGTCAGATTGAGTGAAAACTCGTAGTTGCTGACGGCCTACCGATCGACGGGCCGCAGATCGATGCGATGCCCCTCGGCAAAGACCGCGGCGGCGCCGTGTTGCCGGCCGTCGCACTCGACATCGGGACGAAACCATGGCGAATCCTGATTCTCACGTAACGATCCACATGGCGGCGAGCCTGGACGGCTTCATCGCTCGAAGGGACGGGCGCGTCGACTGGCTCGAAATCTCGGACGAATTCGCAGGCGGGGACACCATGGACCCAGGATTCGTCGAGGCGTTCCTCGAGACGATCGACTGCTACGTGATGGGATCGCGAACCTATGAAACCGCGCTTCGTTTCGAAGCCCAGGGATTCGGGTGGTCGTACGGAGACAAACCCACCTTCGTCCTCACGAGTCGCGATCTACCGCGCATCCGGGATACCGTCGAGTTCCACTCGGGCGATCTCGCGCGGTTCGTGAATGGGCACCTACGGCCCACGTTCCGTACCATCTGGTTTGTTGGAGGCGGCGTCGTCTCTGCCGAATGCCTCCGTCGCGGGCTGGCCGACGAAGTTCGCTATTCGATCCTGCCGATCTTGATTGGTGATGGGATCCCATTCTTCGATAAGCTCGACAGAGACATCCCCCTCCATCTCGCGGAGGTCAAAGCCTACAAGAGCGGCATGGTGGACCTTCGCTACGAGGTGCGGGAACATCGCGGCGATTCACGGAACACCACCTAACCACATCATGCAGCGGACGCTATGACTTCAAAGAAACCAGCAAAGAAGGGCACGCAGAAATTCGCCAAGAGCACCACCGCGCTCGGCAAGGCGTCCACGGGATTCACGGACGAGGAACGAGCAGCGATGCAGGAGCGCGTCCAGGAGCTGAAGGCCGCCGCGCGCCCCGGCCCGCGCGCAGAGAAGGCGGACGAGGAAAGCGCCGTGCTCGAGAAAATCGCCGCGATGCCGGCGCCGGATCGCGCCATGGGCGAGCGGATTCATGCAATCATCAAAGCCAGCGCACCAGGGCTTTCGCCCAAACTCTGGTACGGGATGCCCGCGTATGCCAAGGACGGCAACGTCGTCTGCTTCTTCCAAGCCGCGCAGAAGTTCAAGGCGAGGTACGCTACGCTCGGCTTCAGCGACAAGGCGACCCTTGACGAAGGCCACATGTGGCCGACCACCTTCGCGCTGAAGGAGTTGACCGCCGCCGACGAGGCAAGGATTGGCGCCCTCGTGAAGAGAGCAGTGAGCTGAGGACTCCATGAGGGTGATGAGATAGATGAGGATGCGTTCAAGACGCTCATACGCGCCGCTGCAGTCCTGAACAGGTCATCGGCCCGATAGTCGAATCCGGCGCCTCAGGAATGAGAAGAGCGTCCAATGGGGTGCCGATCCGTTCGCGGCGAGACATACATGCGCGGATTGGATCCGGTCCACCGCTTGAATGCGCGCGAGAAGGCCGCCGGGTCGGAATACCCAACCAGACGTGCCGTCTCTTTCACCGAAGCCTTGTTCGCGTTGAGGTAATTGAGCGCCAGCCCGTGGCGAAGCTCATCCAGCACCTGTTCGAAGGTCACGCCCTCCAGCCTCAACTTGCGAAAGAGCGTCTGGCGACTGCAACAGAGATTGCCGGCGATTCCGCTCATGCTCACTTCCCCGGTGTGCAGGAGCGGAGTCAACAGCTTTTCGACGCGGTCGCGCGTCGATTGTGAGCTCTCCAGCCTCTGAAGGAGAACTTCCGCGTGGTCCCTCATGACCCCGGTCACATACCGTGGCGATGTCGGAAATTGGAAGCTCGACAGCAACGCCTCGTCGATCCGCATGGCGTTCATGTTGCTTCCGAACACCACCGGCACGCAAAAAATCCGCTCATACTCGGCGCGGTAGCCCGGATCGGCGTGTGTGACATGCACCGCTTTGACGACGGGCCTGTCGCCCGAGTGCCTGCGCATCGAGCACGTCATGCGTGCAAAGGTCGACTCGGTGAGCTCTGGAAAGTCGTTCGGATTCCTGCGGGCATCGATGAGCCAGA
>DAIUFP010000078.1:0-3280 GCA_036844565.1 Gemmatimonadaceae bacterium
ACCTCGTTGAAGAGGTGTTGCCACGACCGATTGAATCCACCCAGTTGGCGGACTTACGGAACGAGCGGATTTCGGACCTGGATATCGGATGTTCAATGCTCGTTCCGACATCCAGGTCCGATGTCCGCTTTGTCCGATCTTTCCGCCAACTGTCGTCGCAGTTTCCGGGTAGGCTTCGCTCTACCGTGGAAAGATCACCGGCAATACGATGTCGGTCGTGAATATGCACCGATCATTGTGCCCACACTCCGGTACGATGATCGCCGTCGCGTTGGCATGCAGCGTCTCGGTGATGTACTTGAAGAACGCCTCGCCGCGTGCACGCCGCGTCGGGCCTTGTGCCATCGCCGTTGGCGACGCGTCGAATCCACCGAGTGGCAGCACGTCGACCTGTCCGAAGAGATAGGTGGTGGGACGCTGCGCAAGTTGCTTCAACAGCTGCGCGTCGGTCATCGGCGCCGCATAGCCAACGCGACCCTCGAGACCCGCGGGCCACCGGTTGTACGTCGGCAGCTTCGCGGCGTCGAACGCGCCGAACGTGAAGTTCGTGTGCAGCTTCTCGCCATCGGCGCCGAGTGCCTCCCTGTCGGCGCCGGCGAGGTCTGCGTCGCCGGTGGGGACGGGCCTCACCGCCGCCGGCCACGCATAGCTCGACGGATTCGCGACAACGTAGGTGATGCTGACACCCTTCGTGTCGTGAACCTTGTTGGCCATCTCGTAGCGTGTGACCACCTGCCCGCCGGCGGAGTGGCCCGCGACGACGATCTTCGTGAGGTTCGGAAAGGTTCGCTTGTCGGCGAGCTTTCGCACCAGCTCGTCGATGAAGTCGAACGACGTGAGCGTCGGATTCGACGGCGAGATTCCGCCAGAGCGCCAACTGTTGCTCCCGTTCGGCCACACGACTTCATTCGTGTGCGCCGTGTCAGGTGCGGCGATGAGGCGCGGCGAGATGATGACGGTGTTGTCGAGCGCACCGGCAAGAAATCCCGCGGCCGTGGCCGTCGCGAAGTAGTGATCGGCGTTGCGGCCAGCCCCGTGAACCATGATCAGTGCGCGCGTGACGGCGCTGTTCGGCGCGTCGAGCGAATGGGTGGAATACACCATCGAGCGCGCCGGTCCGCTGCCGTACGTGACCCACTGCTGGCACGCGGCAGTGGCTGTGGTGCATGGCGCGACCGCGGCTCCGTCGGTGTGCGAGGTTGGCGTCCGCGGAAACGCGACGACGGCGAGAAGGCTGGAAAGAACGAGAAGTCGCATGGGCATACGGTGACGGCGAAAGATGAATGCGCTCGAGATTCCTGGCGGCATACAAGAGTAGCTCTGGTTGGCCGCTTTCGCCTCGCGATCGTCGACGATTGACGGCTGCCCATTGTGCCGTGCGCTTGACGGGTTCCAGGATGACGGGGAGGTTAGGGCATGTCGCTTCCGTCGAAGGTCTTGTGGCGACCCTCCCTTCAACGTGGAGTCAAATGAAATCGTTCAACGTTCGCACCCTCGCTCTCGCGCTTCTGGCCGCAGCGTCGGCATGTCAGAGCGCACAGACGCCCAACGCGGCGACCTCGGATGCCATGCCGATGAGTGGCCCGCATCAGGCAACGATCGGCGGCGATGCACGTGTGGCAATGGGTGTGCAGCTCTGGAGCTTTCGCGACATGGCGAAGACCGATCCGACAGGCATGCTGCGCATGACCCGCAACATGGGCGTTACGCATGTCGAGACAGCAGGACTGTACGGGATGCCGGTCGAACGTTTCGGCGACGCCGTGCGGAGCGCCGGGCTCCAGGTCACGTCGATGCACGTCGGCTACGACGACCTCAAGAAAACACCCGAGGTCGTCATCGCGAACGCGAAGGCACTCGGCGCGAAGTACGTCGGCCTTGCGTGGTATCCGCATACGGGTGCGTTCACGGAAGCTGATGCGCGCAGGGCGATCTCGGACTTCAACCAGTTTGGCCGCACGATGAAAGACGCGGGGCTCACGTTCTTTTACCACAATCACGGCTACGAGCCGGTGCCCTATCGCGATGGCACGTTGATGGACCTGATCATCCGTGAGACGGATCCATCGCTGGTGTCGTTCGAGATGGATGTGCTGTGGGCATTCCTGCCGGGCGTCGATCCCGCCGCGATGATCCGGAAGTATCCCGGCCGCTACAAGCTGATGCACATCAAGGACATGAAAACCGGTGTGGCTCGCGGCTCACTTTCAGGTGGACTGCCGGCGGAACAACAGGCGGTCATTGGTGAAGGACAGGTGAACTGGGCCGACGTAATGGCCGCGGCAAGAAAGGACGGGCTCCAGTACTACTATCTCGAGGACGAGACCCCCGACCCCGTCATCAACGTGCCGAAGAGCATCACATACCTCGAGCGTCTGCGCTATTGAGGTTTCGGCTGCGGTGAGGTGAACATGAACGTCACGACGATCCTTCGAGGAGTTGCGCTGTGCGTGGCCGTGGGAAGCTGCGCGGCGACGGGGACGGATCCCGTCGACAGTGCGACACGCACCTATCGCATGGGATTCTCCTCCCTGCCGCCGCATCTCACGATTCCGGAGGTCCTGCAAACCATCGACTCCATCAGCCGGCACGGCGATGCGGCGCGGATGGTGGTCGACGTGCCGTGGGCGTCGCTGCTCGCCGACACGAGCCCGCCATTCCTGATACGTCGCGACCAGTATCCGATCTCCCAGCTCTATCAGCAGCGCGCGTTGCCGCTCGTCGCCACGATCGATCGGGGGCGGGAGCTACGTCGGCATCGACCGCGACCGCACTGACTTTCCGTTCATCCAGGCGCTCGGCCTGTCGTCCTATCCATACCTCAGCGGCTTCGCGACACCCGAAGAGATTCCACTCGACTACTACTCCCGTCTCGTCACGGGCAGCGTGCTCCCGATGCTCGTCGTCGAAGGCGGCTGGACATCGGGCTCGGTGACCGGCGTCAGCTCGACGCCGGATCTGCAGGCGCGCTACATCCGCCGACAGATGCAGATCGCCGACAATGCGAAGCTCGCTGGCGTCTTCCAGATCACGTTCACCGACTTCGATATGGCGTCGTTCCCCGTGCCGCCTGAATCGATCCTGCCACTCTTCGCTCAGCTTGGGCTGGTCGACGTGAACTTTCGCGCGAAGCCCTGGGGTACGTGCGCGCGCACTGGTGCCATAGGTCGAGCGATGCTCCGAGCCTTTCCGATTTCCAGGTCCGAAATCCGCATTTTTCCGATCTTTCCGCCAACTGGGTGGATTCAATCGGTCGTGGCAACACCTCTTCAACGAGGTG